>NZ_CP108677.1:4276440-5701920 GCF_035994945.1 Streptomyces sp. NBC_01216 | reverse complement strand
GCGCCGTGGGGCGAGCCGTTCGGTTCCGCTCCGGCGACGGGTGCCGCCGCCAGCCCCGCCATCAGCAGTGAAGCCGCGGCGAGGATCGATCCCGCTCTGCGTCTCATAAGCCCCCCTTGCTGTCGTCTGCCACGAAAATGAACAGACGACAGGCTCTGGTGGGCCCATGACCATGTCAAGAGCGCGTCCGGCGTGTCGGGCGCGGGCGGCGCAAAGCCGTCGGCGATACCTCAACAAGGCACCGTCGGCGGCGAGTCGAGCGGAACCACCCTTCGACCGGCGAGCCCCCGACGGGCGGGAGCCCCACCCTTCGGCCGAAGACCACCCGAGATGCGCTCAGCGCCTGTCGGGTGGCCTTCGGCCGACAGGCGCTCAGCCGACCAGGCTGTCGTCGAGCTCCTCGCTCAGATTGGACTCGGTCCCGGGGACACCCAGGTCCTGGGCCCGCTTGTCCGCCATGGCGAGCAGGCGGCGGATCCGGCCGGCGACCGCGTCCTTGGTCAGCGGCGGGTCCGCGAGCGCGCCCAGCTCCTCCAGGGACGCCTGCTTGTGCTCCATGCGGAGCCGGCCCGCGGCGGCGAGGTGCTCGGGCACCTCGTCCGCCAGGATCTCCAGCGCCCGCTGCACCCTGGCGCCGGCGGCGACCGCCGCGCGGGCCGAACGGCGCAGGTTGGCGTCGTCGAAGTTGGCCAGCCGGTTGGCGGTGGCGCGGACCTCGCGACGCATCCGCCGCTCCTCCCAGGCCAGCACCGACTCGTGGGCGCCCAGCCGGGTCAGCAGGGCACCGATCGCGTCCCCGTCCCGCACGACGACCCGGTCCACCCCCCTGACCTCGCGGGCCTTCGCCGCGATGCTCAGCCGCCGTGCCGCGCCCACGAGGGCGAGGGCGGCCTCCGGACCGGGGCAGGTCACCTCCAGCGAGGAGGAGCGGCCCGGTTCGGTCAGCGAGCCGTGGGCCAGGAAGGCGCCGCGCCAGGCGGCCTCGGCGTCACAGGTGGCTCCGGAGACGACCTGCGGGGGCAGGCCGCGGATCGGCCGGCCGCGGCCGTCGACCAGGCCGGTCTGGCGGGCCAGCTGGTCGCCGCCGGCGACCACGCGGACGACGAAGCGGGAACCGCGCCGCAGCCCGCCGGGGGCCATCACGATCAGCTCCGAGCTGTGCCCGAAGATCTCCAGGATGTCCCGCTTCAGACGCCGGGCCGCCATCGCGGTGTCCAGCTCCGCCTCGATCACGATCCGGCCGCTCACCAGGTGCAGACCGCCCGCGAACCGCAGGATCGACGAGACCTCTGCCTTCCTGCAGCAGGTCCGGGTGACGGGAAGCCGGGAGATCTCGTCCTTCACCGCTGCCGTCATCGCCATGGGCCGATCCTTCCATGCATCCGAAAAATACGGTCGTACGCGGCGGCCAACAGCTCCGGATCGTGCTTCGGGAGCCCGTCGGCGCGGGCGACCGGCGCCAGCTCGACCGCGGCGCCGAACCGCTTGGCGGCGTCGGCGAGGGATTCACGGTCGGGCACGGCGGCCACGTCGGCCAACACCACGTCCAACGCGAGTTTAGGGGCGTGTCGTCCCAAAACCTCCAAATGACGTTGCGGAGAGAACCCCTCGGTTTCTCCCGGCTGCGGCGCGAGGTTGAGCGAGAGCACCCGACGGGCCTTGGTCTCCGTCAGGGCGTCCAGCAGTTCGGGCACGAGCAGGTGCGGAATCACCGAGGAGAACCAGGAGCCGGGACCCAGGACGACCCAGTCCGCGTCCAGGACCGCGGCCACGGCCTCGGGCACGGCCGGCGGATCGTTGGGGACCAGGTGCACCGACTGCACCTCACCGGGGGTGAGCGCCACCGTCGCCTGGCCCCGGACGGTGTCCACCTCGTCCGGGCGGGTCGGATCGTGGCCCCTGACCAGCGCCTGGAGCTCCAGCGGGACGGCGGACATGGGCAGCACCCGGCCGTGCGCGCCGAGCAGCTTCCCGACCAGGTCCAGCGCCTGGACGTGGTCGCCGATCTGCTCCCACAGGGCGACGATCAACAGGTTGCCGACCGCGTGCTCGTGCAGGTCGCCCTTGGACTGGAAGCGGTGCTGGATGACCCGGGCCCAGGTCTGGCCCCAGTCGTCGTCGCCGCACAGCGCGGCGAGCGCCTTGCGCAGGTCGCCGGGCGGCAGCACGCCCAGTTCCTCGCGGAGCCGTCCGCTGGAGCCTCCGTCGTCGGCGACGGTGACCACGGCGGTCAGGTCACCGGTGATGCGGCGCAGGGCGGCGAGGGAGGCCGACAGGCCCATGCCCCCGCCGAGTGCGACGACCTTGGGCTGGGCGCCGCGTCTGCGGAGCGTACGCACCGAAAGGGTGGACGTACGTCGGCGATAGGGCTTCACTCGCGCCCCATGTCCCGGTGGACGACGACGGTCTCGACCCCTTCCGCGGCGAGGCGGGCGGCCAGCTTCTCGGAGGTGGCGACCGAGCGGTGCTTGCCGCCCGTGCAGCCGACGGCGATCGTCACGTACCGCTTGCCCTCGCGGCGGTAGCCGGCCGCGATCAGCTGGAGCAGCTCGGTGTAGCGGTCGAGGAACTCCTTGGCGCCCGGCTGGTTGAAGACATAGGCCGAGACCTCCTCGTTGAGGCCGGTGAAGGGCCGCAGCTCGGGGACCCAGTGCGGGTTGGGCAGGAAGCGCATGTCGACGACGAGATCGGCGTCGACGGGCAGCCCGTACTTGAATCCGAAGGACATGACCGTGGCCCGCAGCTCCGGCTCCTCTTCGCCCGCGAACTGGGCGTCCATCTTGGCACGCAGCTCGTGGACGTTGAGGCTGGAGGTGTCGATGACCAGGTCGGCGTCCCCGCGAAGCTCGCGCAGCAGGTCGCGCTCGGCGGCGATCCCGTCGGTGATCCGGCCGTCGCCCTGGAGAGGGTGAGGTCTGCGGACCGACTCGAAGCGCCGGACGAGGGCCTCGTCGGAGGACTCCAGGAAGACGATCCGGCGGGTGACCTGCTGGGAGTCGAGGACGGCGAGGGACTCCCGGAGGGCGTCGAAGAACTGCCGACCGCGGACGTCCACGACGACGGCGATCCTGGCGACGTTGCCCTGGGAGCGTGCGCCGAGCTCAACCATGGTGGGGATCAGCGCGGGTGGCAGGTTGTCGACGACGAACCAGCCGAGGTCCTCCAGGCACTTCGCCGCGGTGGACCGGCCGGCGCCGGACATGCCGGAGATGATGACCAGCTCGGGGATGGCCGCGTCGGCGGTCTCGCCGGCCTCCTTCGTGCTCGTACTCACGTGTCCTGCTCCGTCTTCTTCTCGGTCGTGCGTGTCGTGCTGTTCACGCGGTTCGCGCACGGCGTGCTCGTCGTGCGCGGTCATGCGGTCGTGCCCCCGTCGTCTTCCATGATCTCTCCTGTCGCCGTATTCACGGCAGGCGCGGCGGGGGCCGCCTGCGCGAGGGCCACCGCGACGGCCTCCGCCGTCTTGCGGCCCATGCCGGGGACCTCGCAGATCTGCTCGATTGTCGCCTGCCGCAGCCGCTTCACCGAGCCGAAATGCTTGATCAACGCCTGTTTGCGGCTGTCGCCGAGCCCGCGGACCGCGTCCAGGGGGCTGGTCCTGACGCGCTTGTTGCGCTTCGAGCGCTGATAGCGGATGGCGAAGTCGTGAGCCGTGTCACGTACCCGCTGGAGGAGGTACAGGCCCTCGCTGGAGCGGGGCAGCACCACGGGGTCGTCGTCTCCGGGCAGCCAGACCTCTTCGAGGCGCTTGGCGAGACCGCAGACGGCGATGTCGTCGATACCGAGCTCGTCGAGCGCGCGCCGGGCGGCGGCGACCTGGGGCCGGCCACCGTCGACGACGACGAGCTGGGGCGGGTAGGCGAAGCGTTTCGGCCTGCCGTCGTCCGTGGCGGCGGGGTCCACGCCTTCGCCGTCGATCCGGCGCGGCGCTCCGCCGGCGTAACCGTCGTCCGCGCCGACGGCGCTCTCGTCCTCGGCGACCCCTTCGGGGCCCCACTCCCCCGTCCGCTCCTTCTCCGCGAGGTACCGCCTGAAGCGGCGGCTGATCACCTCGTGCATCGAACGGACGTCGTCCTGGCCTTCGAAGCCCTTGATCTGGAAGCGCCGGTACTCGCTCTTGCGCGGCAGTCCGTCCTCGAAGACGACCATGGAGGCCACCACGTCGTCGCCCTGAAGGTGCGAGACGTCGAAGCACTCGATGCGCAGCGGCGCCGAGTCCAGCTCCAGGGCCTCGGCGATCTCCTCCAGGGCGCGTGAGCGGGTGGTCAGGTCACTGGCGCGCTTGGTCTTGTGCAGGACCAGAGCCTGCTGGGCGTTGCGCGCGACCGTCTCCATGAGGTCCTTCTTGTCGCCGCGCTGCGGGACGCGCAGCGAGACACCGGACCCGCGCCGGCCGGCGAGCCACTGGCTGAGGGCTCCGGCGTCCTCGGGCAGCGTCGGGACGAGGACCTCCTTGGGCACCGCGTCGCCGCTCTCCTCCCCGTACAGCTGCTGGAGCGCGTGCTCGACGAGCCCGGCCGTGGTGACGGCCTCGACCTTGTCGGTGACCCAGCCGCGCTGTCCGCGCACGCGTCCGCCGCGGACGTGGAAGATCTGGACGGCGGCCTCCAGCTCGTCCTCGGCGAGCGCGATCAGGTCGGCGTCGGTGGCGTCGGCGAGAACGACGGCGCTCTTCTCCATCGCCCGGCGTAGTGCCGTTATGTCGTCCCGCAGCCGGGCCGCCTTCTCGTACTCCGTCTCCTCGGCCGCCGCCGTCATCCGCTTCTCCAGACGCCGGATGTACGTACCGGTGCGACCGGCCATGAAGTCGCAGAACTCCGCGGCCAGTTCGCGGTGCTCCTCGGGCGTGACGCGGCCCACGCAGGGGGCCGCGCACTTGCCGATGTAGCCGAGGAGACACGGCCGGCCGGCGGAGGCCGCGTTGCGGAACACGCCGGCGGAGCAGGTACGGACGGGGAAGACGCGGAGCATCAGGTCGACGGTCTCGCGGATGGCCCAGGCGTGCGCGTACGGCCCGAAGTAGCGCACGCCCTTCTTCTTGTGGCCGCGCATCACCTGAACGCGCGGGAACTCCTCGCCCAGGGTGACCGCGAGGTACGGATAGCTCTTGTCGTCCCGGTACTTGACGTTGAACCGCGGGTCGTACTCCTTGATCCAGGAGTACTCCAGCTGCAGCGCCTCGACCTCCGTCGAGACGACCGTCCACTCCACCGAGGCGGCGGTGGTCACCATGGTGGCCGTACGCGGGTGCAGGCTCGCGAGCGGCTGGAAGTAGTTGGCCAGCCGCTGTCGCAGGGACTTCGCCTTCCCGACGTAGATCACCCGGCGGTGTTCGTCGCGGAACTTGTAGACCCCCGGCGAATCGGGGATCTGCCCCGGCTGGGGCCGGTAGCTGGAGGGGTCGGCCATGCTCCCCACCCTACTGGCGGGGACCGACGCTCAGGGCGGGCACGCCCGTTGGTACGGCGGGACGAGCGGGGCGCCGGGCGCTCCGGGACCACGGGTGCGGCGGCGGGTAACCGGCCGGGCGACGGCGCCACGGCCCGTGCACGGCGGGCGGGTGGTCCGCGGGGTACGGGCGGGTGCGGACGGCCGGCGGACCGGCCCCGTCCGGGCCGGGACAACCCGGACGGGGAACCGCGGCTCAGGGCTCTGAGAGCCTGTCGGGTGGCCTCTGAGCCGCGGGGCACGGGGCCCGGCCGGCGGCCCCGGAGGGAACCGGCCGGGCCCCGCGATCAGGTGGCGGTACCTCGCCGGCGTCGCACGGCCGCCACCGCCGGCACGCACAGCGCCAGGGCGACCCCCACGCCCGCCGCCGTCACGCCCGCCGGGAGGGCCGGCTCCTCGCCGGCGGAAACGGGAGCCGCGGTACCGTAGCCGCCGGCCGCGCCCTTCCGGGCGTAGGCGGAGCCGGGCAGCTTGTCCCCGTACGCCGCCGCGACCCGCTGTCGGTAGGCGTTCAGGCTGGTGCCGTTCCGGCCGACGGCCCGCACCGCGTCCTCGTCCAGCGGCAGCACCTTCGCCCCCTTCTGGACGTACCAGGCGTCGATCTGCGGCTCACGGAACACGACCCCGCCGGGCAGCGCCCGCGCCCCTTGCGCCGCGTAGCGGACCTCGTCGTCGCCGGTGGCGATGTTCACCACCTGCCAGGCGCCGTCCGTCTGCCGCACGGTCCACAGCGAGGCCGTCCGGCCGTCCGAGGCCACCGCCTTGCTCGCGTGGAACTCGACCCGGGCGACCGGGGCCCCCGGCTTCCCCGCGACGAAGTCCGGGGACAGCACGCGCACCGGCACCGCTGCCCCCTCGATCCGCGGCCGGGTCGCCGAGCGGGCGAGGGCGCCGTCCCGCGCGAAGAAGCGGGACAGCGTGTCCAGGGTCGCCGGGGCGGAGGCGGCCTGTTCGGGGCTGGCCGCCGACGGCGGAGGCGGCCCGGCGGGCTGCGCGGCGGCCGGCACGGCACCGAGGGCGACGAGACCGGCGGCGGACAGCAGTCCGGTGGTCGCGGCACGGAGGAACGTCATGGCCGTCACGCCCCGATCCGGTAGAGCGAGTGGGTCCAGGAGAACGAGCCGTTGTTCACGTACCAGGCGTGCGAGGCCCAGTTGTAGCGGTCGCTGGAGGGCCAGGGGTCCCCCCAGTACACCCAGCTGCCGGAGTCGTCGTAGCCGTAGACCACGTGCATGTGGCCACCACCGCTCGACCACTGGATCCGTGTCTCGACCGGGCGGTCGGCGTTGATCTCGCTCTGCACGGTGGAGTACCGCAGCCAGCCGTTGACGTACGAGCCGGGGCTGATGCCCGCCCAGCTCAGACCGGTCTGCACATGGCCCAGCGTGGCCTGGTTGTCGGGGCAGTCGTACCCCTGGGTCCGCCGGAAGGCGGCGTTGCAGAACTGGTTCTGCGAGTAGCCGCGGCCGAACCAGGTCGCGATGGTGTTGCCGGATGCGGCCCAGCACCAGTTGCTCTTCTGCTGCGCCTGCATGGTGATGCCGAGGCGCTTGTACGCGAGGGCCGACACGTCGCTCCCGGCCGGGGCGGCGACAGGGGCCGGGGCACCGGAGGCCGGGGTGGCGGCGGAGGCCGAGGTGGTGGGGACGAGGAAGAGGGCGGCAGCGGCGAGTGCCGCGAGGGACGTTTTTCTCCTGCGCATCGCGTTCCTCCCGGGGCGGGGGGGGTGTGGGGATGTGTGTGGAGCGTGTGGGGGGTGGGGGTGTGGGGGGTGGAGGAGCGCGTCCGGACGCTGCTGAGGAGCATCGAGCGTTGTCGGAAACCGGTCAACACGCTTCAATGCGGGGTGACGGCGGGCTGTGAACGGTGTGACCCGGCTGTGAACACACGTCCTCACGCCACCTGCGGCCCCGCGACCGGCTGCGCGACGGCCCGCCCCTCGCGTCGTGAACGTTCACTGAGGAGTCCCCGTGGGGCACACCGAGGCCGATCTGGTGCAGCTGCTGCACACCGGTCCGTTCCACCTGGCCCTGCGCACGGCCTTCGCCGTGCGCGGTCTGCCGCTCCAGCGGGTGCAGCACCATCTCGCGCACCGGGGCGTCAAGGTCGGTGTGACCAGTCTCAGTTACTGGCAGCAGGGCGCCCGGCGCCCGCAGCGGCCGGAGTCGATGAAAGCCGTCCGCGCCTTGGAGGAAGTGCTCCAGCTGCCCGTGAACTCGCTGATCCGGCTGCTGGCCGAGGATGCCGGAGGGCGCGGTGACGTGGAGCGGCCGGCGAGTCGCTCGTACCGCTCGCTGGTGGAGGCGTCCGGCGCGGTCGAGGAGCTGCTCGCGGAACTGGAGACGCCGGTCGACGGCGGGCTGCACACGGTGGGGCACCACGAACGGGTCCGGATCGGGGCGGGCCGGGAACTGGTGGGCCGCGAGTCCCAGCATGTGGTGCGGGCGCACCGGGACGGCGTCGACCGCTACCTGGCCGTCCACCGCGGGGACCCGGGATGCGATCCGTCCCGGGTCGAGGTGCGCGCGCTGGAGAACTGCCGGACCGGCCGGGTGCGCTGGCACGCCGACACCGGGGTGGTGGTCGCCGAGCTGCTCTTCGACACCCGGCTGCGGGCCGGTGACACCCATCTCTTCGGCTACGGCTTCGAGGACGGGACGGCCGGTCCGAGCGGTGAGTACCTGCGCGGCTTCCGCTTCGCCGGCGGGCAGTACGTGCTGCAGGTGCGCTTCGACGAGGCGGCGTTGCCGGTACGGTGCCGCAGCTTCGCGCAGGTCTCGGCCGGGGCGCCGCGCGGCGGACGAGCGGACCTGACACTGAGCGGCCGACATCGCGCCGTCCACCGGGTGGAGCAGGGGGTACGGCCGGGGATCCTGGGGATCGACTGGGACTGGGTGTGAGGGCCCGGCGGTCTCGCGGTTACGCCTCCGGTCCCGCGACGAGCCTGCCGCCCTCGACCCTGACCGGGACCTCGGGGAGCGGGACGGTCGCCGGGCCCTGGACGGCCTCGCCGGTGGTGACGTCGAAGCGGCTGCCGTGGCAGGGGCAATGGCCCTCGTTGTCCTCGACCTCGTCGAGCAGGCATCCGGCGTGGGTGCACTGGGCGCTGAACGCCTTGTAGCGGCCCTCGGCGGGGCAGCTCACCACGACCCGCTGTTCGCGGTAGAGCCGCGCGCCGCCGACCGGCACCTCCTCGGGTGCGCCGAGGGGGACCGGGGCCGTCGGGGTCGGGACCTGGGCGTGGCCCAGGTTCGACTCGGTGGAACAGGCGGCGACGCCCAGCCCGGCGGTACCGGCGAGTGCGGCGCCTTTGAGTACGGTGCGGCGGCTGGACTGGCCGGACATGTGGGCTCCACGGTGGGATCGGGGCATCGGGTGACGGAAGCGACGATACCGGCGGTCCGCGGCGGACCGTCGCCGGGGCTGTCGTGACGGGCGGGGCATGGGCTACGTTCACGGACGTGATCGTCGTCGCCGGTGAATCCCTGATCGACCTGGTGCCGGACGGCTCCCCGGGCCCCTTGTCCCCGCTGGTGCCCCGGCCGGGCGGAGGCCCGTACAACACGGCCGTGGCGCTGGCACGGCTCGGCGCGGACGTGGCCTTCTGCTCGCGGGTCTCCACGGACGCCTTCGGGGAGGCGCTCCTCGGGGGGCTACGGGCGGCGGGGGTCCACGACGGACTCGTGCAGCGCGGCCCGGAACCGACGGCACTGGCGGTCGCCTCGGTGGGGCCGGACGGCTCGGCAGGCTACTCCTTCCACGTCGAGGGGACCGCGGACCGGCTCTTCGCCCTGCCGGATTCCCTCCCGGACGGGGTGCGGGCCCTGGCCTTCGGCACCTGCTCGCTGGCCCTGGAGCCGGGCGCGAGCGCGTACGAGGCGCTGCTGCGACGGGAGGCGGAGCGCGGTACGCCGGTCCTGCTGGACCCCAACGTTCGGGCCGCCCTGATCCCCGACGCGGGGACCTACCGTGCCCGCTTCGTGTCCTGGCTGCCGCACGTCTCCGTCCTGAAGCTCTCGGAGGAGGACGCGGCCTGGCTGGGCGGCACGCCGGCCCAGTGGCTCGGGAGGGGGCCCCGCGCGGTCGTGCTGACCCGGGGTGCGGCGGGCCTGACCGCATACACCGCCGCCGGCGAGGTGTCGGTACCGGCGGTCGGCGTGCCGGTCGCCGACACGATCGGCGCGGGCGACACGGTGAACGCGGCGCTGCTGCACGGTCTGGGGGACCGGGCCGTGGGGGCCCTGGACGCGCGGGCCTGGCGAGATCTCCTCGGGTACGCGGCGAGGGCGGCGGCCGTGACCTGTACGCGTCCGGGCGCGGAGCCGCCGTACCCGCACGAACTGGGTCCGTTCCGGGAGCCCGCCGGATGATCTCCGGCGGGCCCGGGGTCACCCGGCGGGCTCCGCGGCGCGGCGGCGTTCCGCGGGAAGGCCGCCGCGCGGTGGAGGGGATCGTCAGGACGCGCGGGAGCGGCGCGTCGCCGTCCCGGTGGCCGTCTTCTTCGCCGTCGTCTTCTTCGCCGCCGTCTTCTTCGCCATGGTGGTACCGGCCGCGGTCTTCGCGACCGCCTTGCCGGCCGCCGTCGCCTTCTTCGCGGGCGTCTTCTTCGCGGGCGTCTTCTTCGCGGTCCGGGAGCCGTCACGTGCCGCCGGGACCGTGGCGTCGCTGATCCGGTCCGCCCCGAGGATCTCGCGGAGGAACTTGCCGGTGTGGCTCTCCGGCACCGACGCGACCTCTTCCGGCGTGCCCTCGGCGATCACGAGACCGCCTCCGCTGCCGCCCTCCGGGCCCATGTCGACGACCCAGTCAGCGGTCTTGATGACGTCGAGGTTGTGCTCGATGACGATGACGGAGTTGCCCTTGTCGACGAGACCGGACAGGACCTTGATCAGCTTGGAGATGTCCTCGAAGTGCAGACCGGTGGTCGGCTCGTCCAGGACGTAGACCGTGCGTCCGGTGGACCGCTTCTGAAGTTCGGAGGCGAGCTTCACGCGCTGCGCCTCACCGCCCGAGAGCGTCGGCGCGGACTGGCCGAGACGGACGTACCCGAGGCCCACCTCGTTCAGGGTGCGCAGGTGGCGGGCGATGGTCGGGACGGCCTCGAAGAAGTCCAGTGCCTCCTCGATGGGCATGTTCAGGACCTCGGCGATGGACTTGCCCTTGTAGTGCACCTCGAGGGTCTCGCGGTTGTACCGGTCGCCGTGACAGACCTCGCACGGGACGTAGACGTCCGGCAGGAAGTTCATCTCGATCTTGATCGTGCCGTCGCCGGAGCAGTTCTCGCAGCGGCCGCCCTTGACGTTGAAGGAGAAGCGGCCCGGCAGGTAGCCGCGGACCTTGGCCTCCATCGTCTCGGCGAACAGCCGGCGGACGTGATCGAAGACGCCGGTGTAGGTCGCCGGGTTGGACCGCGGCGTGCGGCCGATCGGTGACTGGTCGACGTGGACGACCTTGTCGACGAGCTCGTCGCCGTCCACCCGGGTGTGCCGCCCGGGCACCGACTTGGCGCCGTTCAGCTCGCGCGCCAGGTGGGTGTAGAGGATGTCGTTGACCAGGGTCGACTTGCCCGATCCGGAGACTCCGGTGACGGCGGTGAGGACGCCCAGCGGGAAGGAGACGTCGATGTCCCGCAGGTTGTTCTCCCGGGCGCCGTGCACGGTGAGCCGGCGCGTGGGGTCCACCGGGCGCCGGGTCTCGGGCGTCCCGATGGCCCGGCGGCCCGAGAGGTACTGCCCGGTCATCGACTCGGTGTTGGTGAGCAGCTCGGCCAGGGACCCGGAGTGGACGACCTTGCCGCCGTGCTCGCCCGCTCCCGGACCGATGTCGACGACCCAGTCGGCGACCTTGATGGTGTCCTCGTCGTGCTCGACGACGATGAGCGTGTTGCCCATGTCCCGCAGCCGGACGAGGGTCTCGATGAGCCGGTGGTTGTCGCGCTGGTGCAGGCCGATGGACGGCTCGTCCAGCACGTAGAGCACGCCGACCAGGCCGGAGCCGATCTGGGTGGCGAGCCGGATGCGCTGGGCCTCGCCGCCGGAGAGCGTACCGGCCGCGCGGTTGAGCGAGAGGTAGTCGAGGCCGACGTCGACGAGGAAGCGCAGCCGCTCGTTGACCTCCTTCAGGACGCGCTCGGCGATCTTCTTGTCGCGGGCGTTCAGCGTGAGCCGGCCGAGGAAGTCGGCGCACTCGCTGATCGACATCGCGGAGACCTCGGCGATGGACCGCTCCATCACCGTGACCGCGAGGACGATCGGCTTGAGCCGGGTGCCCTCGCAGGTCGGGCAGGGCACCTCGCGCATATAGCCCTCGAAGCGCTCGCGGCTGGAGTCGCTCTCGGCCTCGCTGTGGCGCCGCTTCACGAAGGAGACCGCGCCCTCGAAGGCGGGCGTGGTGTAGGCCCGCTCGCGGCCGTAGCGGTTGCGGTAGCGGACCTCGACCTGGGTCTTGTGGCCGTGCATCAGGGCCTTCTTGGCCCGCTGCGGGAGTGCGGCGTAGGGCAGGTCCGTGCGGAAGCCCAGTGCCTGGGAGAGGCCGCCGATGAGTCGCCCGAAGTACTCCTTGGTGTGGCCGTGCGACCAGGGGTGGATGGCGCCCTCGTCCAGGGACCTGTCCTCGTCGGGGACGATCAGCTCGGGATCGACCTCCATGCGGGTGCCGATGCCGGTGCAGTCCGGGCAGGCTCCGAAGGGCGAGTTGAAGGAGAAGGAACGCGGCTCCAGCTCCTCGAAGGACAGGTCGTCGTACGGGCAGTACAGGTGCTCCGAGTACATCCGCTCGCGCTCGGGGTCGTCCTCGGCGAGGTCGACGAAGTCGAGCACCACCATGCCGCCGGAGAGTCCGAGTGCGGTCTCGACGGAGTCGGTGAGCCGGCGCTTGGCGCCGTCCTTCACGGTGAGGCGGTCCACGACCACCTCGATCGTGTGCTTCTCCTGCTTCTTCAGGGTCGGCGGTTCGCTCAGCTGGATCGTCCGGCCGTCGACCCGGGCCCGGCTGTAGCCCTTGGTCTGGAGGTCGGCGAAGAGGTCGACGAACTCGCCCTTGCGCTCGCGCACCAGCGGCGAGAGAACCTGGAAGCGGCTGCCCTCGGGCAGTTCCAGGACCTTGTCGACGATGGCCTGCGGCGACTGCCGGGAGATGGGCCGCCGGCACTCGGGGCAGTGCGGCTTGCCGATGCGGGCGAAGAGCAGCCGGAGGTAGTCGTAGACCTCCGTGATGGTGCCGACCGTCGAGCGCGGGTTGCGCGAGGTCGACTTCTGGTCGATCGAGACGGCCGGCGAAAGCCCCTCGATGAAGTCGACGTCCGGCTTGTCCATCTGACCGAGGAACTGCCGGGCGTAGGAGGAGAGCGACTCGACGTACCGGCGCTGCCCCTCGGCGAAGATCGTGTCGAACGCGAGCGAGGACTTCCCCGACCCGGACAGCCCGGTGAAGACGATGAGTGAGTCACGCGGGAGGTCGAGCGAGACGTTCTTGAGGTTGTGCTCGCGAGCGCCACGGACGATGAGACGGTCGGCCACGCCGGTCCGCACCTTTCTTGAGAGAGCGGAGGCACAGGAGTGCGGGTCGCAGATATGCCTGGATGTGCTGAATACCCAACAACCAAGGATGCCGGATGCTTCCACCGAGCCTATAGCACGCACATTCGATTTACGGCCTCGCTCTCACCGCTTCACCCGAACGAGTGGCGGCGCTAGGGTCGGCCCCATGATCGACCATGTGCGTGACCTGGAATCTGTACGTGAAGCGACCGACCGGCTCCTCCACGCAGCCGCTTCCCTGGACAACGCGTCGACGGCGTCGGCGTCACGGCTTCCGGGGTGGACCCGCGGCCACGTCCTCGCCCACCTCGCCCGCAACGCGGACGCCCTGGTGAACGTCCTCGAGGGCCTTCCCATGTACGCGGACGCCGCGACCCGCGACGGCGACATCGCGCGTGACGCCGTACGCCCGCTCGACGTCCAGATCGCCGACGTGCGCGAGTCCGGCGAGCGCTTCCAGGCCGTGGCCGCGGAGCCCGCCGACTGGGACCGGATCGTGGAGCTGCGCAACGGCGTCACGGACCGCGCGGGCCGGTTGCCCTTCCGACGCTGGGCGGAGGTCGCGCTGCACCACGTCGACCTGGATGTCGGCTACGAGCTGGAGGACCTGCCCGAGGAGTTCACCCTGCGGGAGATCGACTTCCTGGCCGAGCGGTTCGCCGGCCGCGAGGACGTACCGTCGACCGGACTGCGGTCCGACAGCGGCGCGACGTGGACGACCGGCGGCGGTGCCGACGGCGGTCCCGTCGCCGTCTCCGGCCCCGCCCCTGAACTGCTCGGCTGGCTCGCCGGCCGAAGGGACGGCTCCGCCCTGAAGACCGAGGGCGGCCCGCTGCCACAACTCCCCCCGTTGTAACGCAGCCTGTCGGGGGCCGGGGATAGGCTGGCGCCATGACGTACAGCGGAGCGGTGAGGGTCGGCGGACCGGCCGACGTACACGAGCTGACGGACCTGATGATCTCCAAGGTCGCGGTCGGGCCGATGGACAACAACGCGTATCTGCTGCGGTGCCGGGCGACCGGCGAACAGCTCCTGATCGACGCCGCCAATGAGACCGGCACCCTGCTGACGCTGATCGGTGACGACGGCATCGCGTCCGTCGTCACCACCCACCGGCACGGCGACCACTGGCAGGCCCTGGCCGAGGTGGTCGCCGCCACCGGCGCCCGCACCTACGCCGGCGCGTACGACGTCGAGGGCATCCCGGTACCCACCGACGTCGCGGTCGAGGACGGCGACACCCTCCGGGTCGGCCGCGTCGAGCTGACCGCCCGGCGCCTGGCCGGGCACACCCCCGGCTCGATCGCCCTGGTCTTCGACGACCCGCACGGGCACCCGCACGTCTTCACCGGCGACTGCCTGTTCCCCGGCGGCGTGGGCAACACCTGGAAGGACCCGGCCGCCTTCGCGAGCCTGATCCACGACGTGGAGACCAAGCTCTTCGACGTGCTCCCCGACGAGACCTGGGTCTACCCGGGCCACGGCAAGGACACCACCCTGGGCGACGAGCGACCGCACCTCGCGGAGTGGCGCGCACGCGGCTGGTGACCGTGCTCCCGGGAGCCGGGCCCCGACAGGGGACACGACGGAGCGGCCTGTTCACGGACGCCGGGGCCGGTGCGGGGGACATCCGTCTCCCGCACCGGCCCCGGCACGTCGATCGGGGCCTCAGACCTCGACGCTGTCCTTCTCGGCCTCCCCCGCCGCCACCGGCGGCCTGCCCGAGCGGCCGGACTCGGCCGCCTCTCGCTCGGCCTGCCGCTTCGAGGCGATCAGGCTGGTGATCGTGGTGACGACCAGAACACCACAGATGACCGCCAGCGAGACCGGGATGGAGATCTCCGGGACGTGCACCCCGGACTCGTGCAGAGCGTGCAGCACCAGTTTCACACCGATGAAGCCGAGGATCACCGACAGTCCGTAGCTGAGGTGGACCAGCTTCTTGAGCAGGCCGCCGATCAGGAAGTACAGCTGCCGCAGACCCATCAGGGCGAAGGCGTTCGCGGTGAAGACGATGTACGGGTCCTGGGTCAGGCCGAAGATCGCCGGGATCGAGTCGAGCGCGAAGAGGATGTCGGTGGTGCCGATGGCCAGCATGACGACCATCAGCGGGGTGAGGACACGCTTGCCGTTCACCCGGATGAAGAGCTTCGTACCGTGGTACTTGTCGGCGACGCCGAACTTCTTCTCGATGGACTTGAGCAGACGGTTCTCCTCGAACTCGTCCTCCTCGTCGTCCGAACGCGCCTCCTGGATGAGCTTCCAGGCCGTGAAGATCAGGAACGCGCCGAAGAGGTAGAACACCCAGGAGAAACTGGCGATGATCGCCGCACCGGCCGCGATGAAGACAGCCCGCAGGACCAGCGCGATCAGGACACCGACGAGCAGGACGCGCTGCTGGAGATACGAGGGCACCGAGAACTTCGCCATGATCAGGACGAAGACGAAGAGGTTGTCGACGCTCAGCGACTTCTCGGTGATGAAGCCCGCGAAGAACTCGCCGGACGCCTGGCTGCTGCCGAAGACGAGCAGGCCGATCCCGAAGAGCACGGCCAGCGCGATCCAGACGATCGTCCAGATTCCGGCTTCCTTGACCGACACGTCATGAGGCTTGCGCCCGATGAGGAAGTCGATGGCGATGAGGGCGGACAGACCGAGAACGGTCAGCACCCACAGAGTCGTTGAAACGTCCACTGCGCCTCCGGCGTCGTACGGCTACTGATCAGCGTCGTCGCTGCCGGAGGTCTCTTCCACCCGGGCCGGTACACGGCCGGCCGGGCCGACGCCCCGGGATCAGACCTCTGGGGATCTGTCCGTATTGACGGGAACGCCGCGCAATGGGGAGTACTCCCCTCCGCGCCGAGAAGACTACCCGAAAAACCAAGAGAAGGTAAAGAGAAGGGTAATGGAACGCCAAATAGCCAGGTCAGTGTCCATGGAGGCGTCGAGCGTCGGCCACCTGGGCGAGGACCTGCCCGAGCACCCGGCTGCCGGCCGGGACCCGCGGCGGTTCATAGGTCCAGGCGTGACCGACCCACGGATCGGCGAGATGGTCGTCGGCGACCGGGGTGACCCGCAGCAGCGCGCGCCACAGCGGATCGAGCAGCGGGCCGTACGCCGAGGCGTCCTCGCGGTCGGCGACCATCAGCAGGTGGACGCCGACCCGCGGGCCCTCGTCGGCGAGGTAGCGCAACTGGGTGACGGCCCGGTCGTCGAAGCCGTGCGGGAAGTCGTGGACGATCAGCAGCTGCTCGGAGGTGTCGACACCGGGCGGCAGCGCGTCGGAGGCGCCGGCCCGCAGGGCCATCTGGACCAGGTCGACGCGCTCGGTGAGCCGGGCAAGGACGGCGGAGACGCCGGCCGCCCCGGCGGCCGGCGGGGCGGCCGTCACGCCCGCCTCCACCAGGGGGGCGAGGGAGGCGGCTCCGGCGCCCGCCGCGTCGATGACATGGACGGTGAACTCGCCGGCGGGATGGACGGCGAGCAGCCGGGCCGTGTGCGCGACCGCGGTGTCGAGCGCGAGCCGGCGCACCTCGGCCTCGTCGAGCAGGGCGGCCGCCGCGGAACGGTTCCGGCCGCTGTCCACCCACAAGCCACGCTCCAGCGGGAGGCGGAGCAGCATCGGGACGCGCAGGGCGGGGCGCTCGGGAAGGTGGAGGTCGCCCAGGCGCAGCGCCATCGGGATCTCCATGGGGACGCGGTATGCCTGCCAGACCGGGCTGTCCCAGCGGGCGAAGGCCGGGGGGAGGGCCGGTTCGACGACGTCGGACTCGGCGGCGAGCTGGGTGAGGTCCCGGTCCAGTGCCTCCCGGGCGCGGGTGGTGAGCTCGTCGCATCTGGCGCGGGCCGCGGCACGGGCGGCGTCGCCGCTGCCGCCGACGCGCCCGCGCGGGTCGGCGAGCGCACGGTCGATCTCCTGGTCGAGTCGGGACTCGGCGAAGTCCCGGGCGCTGCGGTACGCGGCGGTGCTGCGGGCCAGGTCCTCGAACATGCCCCAGACCTGGTTGTAGAGCCGCTCGTCCATGGACCAGCCGGAGGCGTCCCCGGCGACGGGAACCGGCGGGCCCTGCGGCGGCTCGGGCTCGGGTGTCCGCCTGGGCGGCGGGGTGGTGGTGCGGCGGCCCGGATGGGTGTAGTCGATCGGACCGCCCCCGCCGTGCGGCGTCGGCCCGGCGGCCGGTGCCACGGGCGGAGCGGGCGAGGTAGCCGCCGGTACGGCCGGGTCCGCCGCGCCGGCCGGGGCGGCGCGGCGGACGCGTTCGTCACCGGGTACGCGCGGCGGCGGGGCGGACACCGAGCGGGCCATGCCCCGGACGACGGCGTCCAGGATGGTGGCGGCGAGCTCGCCCGGGTTCTCCAGCCCCTGGTCCCGGAGCATCGCGGCGAGCCCGCCTTCGTACCCCTGGCCGACGGCGCGGACCTTCCAGGCGCCCTGTCGCCGGTACAGCTCCAGGGCCACGACGGCGGACTCGCTGTCGAGACCGGTGAGGGTGTATTCGGCGATCCGCGTGCCGTCGAGGGTGGTGACGGCCACGAAGGGGGCAGCGGCCGCGCCGAAGCGGGACGGGCCGCCGGCGCCCACGGGCAGGGCCAGGAGGACGCAGACGCGGTGGACGGTCTCCGGCAGCGCTTCCAGATCGACGGCGAGGCGGTGGTCGGCCGCGGCCTGCCGGGAGACCTCGATCCCGGGCAGGGACGGCGAGCCCGGGTGGGCGATGCACTCGGCCCCGGCGACCCTTCCCCGTTCGTCGCCGAGGGTGGTGCCGGCGACGACCGGATCGCCTGCCGACACCCGGATCTCCAGTCGGGTGTCGGGCAGGGGGTGGTTCTGCCCCCGGACCAGCTCGGCCGTCATCGGCGCTGTCCCCTCGAAATGCCGCGATCGGCTCGGATCGGGTCGTGAACGTCTCGGTCATGCGGGACAGCTCCCGGAGGCCGTGGGCCTCCGGGAGCTGTGGATCGTGCGGGCGGGCCGCTTACAGGTGCGGCAGGATCGCCGGCATCAGGTCCTGGAAGGTGCGGCCGTTGGCCGGGTTGCCCAGCGCGGTCATCTGCCATCCGGAACCGGCGCGGTGGACCTTCGCCATGATCTGCGCGGTGTACTGGCCGCCGCCGTCCAGGGTGTAGCGGGCCAGCTCCTGGCCGTTGGTCTCGTCGACGATCCGGCAGAAGGCGTTCTGCACCTCCTGGAACGTCTGGCCGGTGAAGGAGTTCACCGTGAAGACGATCTGGTCGATGTGGACCGGGACGCGCTGGAGGTCGACGAGGATGGACTCGTCGTCGCCGCCCTGTCCCGCGCCGCCGACCAGGTTGTCGCCGGTGTGGCGCACGGAGCCGTCGTCGCTGACCAGGTGCCGGAAGAACACCACGTCGACCGGCTGCTTGTCGGCGAAGAGCACCGCCGAGGCGTCCAGGTCGATCTCCCGGGTGCGCGAGCCGAACAGCCCGCGCCGAGGCGCCGCCTGCCAGCCGAGCCCCATGCGCACCGCGGTAAGGGCGCCCCCGCCCTGCTTCTCCAGGCTGATGGCCTGACCCTTGGTCATGTTGACCGTCACGCGCGTCCCCTCTCGTTGCGATCACCGCGGCAGTCCCCGATGAACGTGCGGTTGTCCAGCACCCTACGCAGTGTCACCGACAGCGCAGCAGGCGAGGTCCGGTTTTGTGTCGTTCCTGCAACACACCCGACGGGCTCTCAGGCCAGGCCCGCCTCCTTCATCTGGCGCAGCTCCTTCTTCAGCTCGCCGACCTCGTCCCGGAGCCGGGCCGCCACCTCGAACTGGAGCTCCGCAGCGGCGGCGCGCATCCGGTCGGTCATCTCCTCGATGATCGCGGCGAGCTCGCCGGCCGGCTGGTCACCGAGTTCGAGCGTGGAGCCCGCCCCGGCGCCCTTGCCCCGGCCCTTCGCGCCGTGCGCGGCCAGTGCGGGCACCGGCGCCTTGGTGTCCTTGCCCCGGCGGTACCCGGTACCGAGCAGTTCCTCGGTGTCGACCTCCTCGCGCGCGATGGTGGCGACGATGTCGTTGATCTTCTTGCGCAGCGGCTGGGGGTCGATGCCGTGCGCCGTGTTGTAGGCGATCTGCTTCTCGCGGCGACGGTTGGTCTCGTCGATGGCCTTCTCCATGGCGGGCGTGATCGTGTCCGCGTACATGTGGACCTGTCCGGAGACGTTGCGCGCCGCGCGGCCGATGGTCTGGATCAGCGAGGTGCCCGAACGCAGGAAGCCCTGCTTGTCGGCGTCGAGGATGGCGACGAGCGACACCTCGGGCAGGTCGAGGCCCTCACGGAGCAGGTTGATGCCGACCAGGACGTCGTACTCGCCGGCCCGTAGCTCGCGCAGCAGTTCGATGCGGCGCAGGGTGTCGACGTCGCTGTGGAGATAGCGGACCTGGATGCCGAGTTCGAGGAAGTAGTCGGTGAGGTCCTCGGCCATCTTCTTGGTGAGGGTGGTGACGAGGACCCGCTCGTCCTTCTCGGTGCGCAGCCGGATCTCGTGCACCAGATCGTCGATCTGGCCCTCGGTGGGCTTGACCACGACCTCGGGGTCGACCAGGCCCGTCGGGCGGATGATCTGTTCGACGAAGCCGTCGCCGCGGGACAGCTCGTAGGTCCCGGGGGTGGCGGAGAGGTACACGGTCTGCCCGATGCGCTCCTGGAACTCCTCCCACTTCAGCGGCCGGTTGTCGAGGGCCGAGGGCAGCCGGAACCCGTGGTCGACGAGGGTCCGCTTCCGGGAGGCGTCCCCCTCGTACATGGCGCCGATCTGCGGCACGGTCACGTGCGACTCGTCGATGACGAGCAGGAAGTCCTCGGGGAAGTAGTCGAGGAGGGTGTTGGGTGCGGAGCCGGGCTCACGGCCGTCGAAGTGCATCGAGTAGTTCTCGATGCCGGAGCAGGAGCCGATCTGGCGCATCATCTCGATGTCGTAGGTGGTCCGCATCCGCAGTCGCTGGGACTCCAGCATCTTTCCCTGCCTGTCGAGTTCGGCGAGGCGGCTCTCGAGTTCGCGCTCGATGCCGTCGACCGCCCGCTCCATGCGCTCGGGGCCGGCGACGTAGTGGCTGGCGGGGAAGACGTACAGCTCACGGTCCTCGCTGATGACCTCGCCGGTGAGCGGATGCAGGGTGGACAGCGCCTCGATCTCGTCGCCGAACATCTCGATGCGGACGGCGAGCTCCTCGTAGACCGGGAAGATCTCGATGGTGTCGCCGCGGACCCGGAAGGTGCCCCGGGTGAACGCCAGGTCGTTGCGGGTGTACTGGATGTCGACGAAGCGGCGCAGCAGTCCGTCCCGGTCGAGTTCGTCGCCGACCTTGAGCGGCACCATCCGGTCCACGTACTCCTGGGGTGTCCCGAGGCCGTAGATGCACGAGACGGAGGCGACCACGACGACGTCACGGCGGGTGAGCAGCGAGTTCGTCGCGGAGTGCCGCAGCCGCTCGACCTCCTCGTTGATCGAGGAGTCCTTCTCGATGTAGGTGTCCGACTGGGGGACGTATGCCTCGGGCTGGTAGTAGTCGTAGTAGGAGACGAAGTACTCGACCGCGTTGTTCGGCAGGAGTTCGCGGAACTCGTTGGCGAGCTGTGCCGCGAGCGTCTTGTTCGGCGCCATCACCAGCGTGGGCCGCTGGAGCTTCTCGATCATCCACGCGGTGGTCGCGGACTTGCCGGTGCCGGTGGCACCGAGGAGCACGACGTCCTTCTCGCCGGCGCGGACGCGCCGCTCGAGGTCCGCGATGGCTGTCGGCTGGTCGCCGCTGGGCTGGTACGGGCTGACGACCTCGAAGGGCGCCACCGAACGTTCGATCTTGGAAACGGGCCGCATGCCACCACGGTACGACCCACCGCCGACAGTCGGGCGGTGAACGGCTCGGGGCGGCCGGGCGGGCCCGCGGGTCACCAGCCCCGGGAGCGGTGGGCGCCGCGGGCGCCGCCTCTGCGCGGGCCGCGTCCGGCGGGACGGGCCGACCAGTTGGCGGGCTCCCCGTAGGACGAGGCACGGCGCGGCGCGGGCACTCCGGGTCGCCCCGAGCCCGGGGGGACGGGCTCGCGCCGGTCCGGTTCGCCCATCACGAGGAGCGGGTCGAACAGGACGACGACGGCGGCCAGCAGCAGGAACACGGCCGGGCCGATCAGCATCTGCAGCAGCGGCGCGGTGGCGGCGCCTCCGTCGCCCTCGAAGAGGGCGCTGTCGGCCAGGTGGACGTCGACCGCCGCCATGGCGGTGTAGTGCATACCACTGACGCCGATTCCCAGCATCATGCTCGCGCCGAGGCCGGCCAGGAATCCACGGCCCGAAACGGCCGTCCAGAGGGCTCCGGTGGCGGCCACCACGGCGATCGCGACGGAGAGCGCCACGGTGAGGCTGTCGTACTCGACCCGCCCGTGGAGCCGCAGTCCCGCCATGCCGAGGTAGTGCATGGTCGCGATGCCGAGACCGGTGATGGTGCCGCCGGTGATCAGGGGCAGCGGGGTGGCGCCGCGGCAGCCGACGATGGAGATCCCGACACCGGCCATCAGCACGGCGACGCCCAGGCTGGCGAAGGTGAGGGGCCGGTCGTAGCCGACGGGGACCTGCCGGACCGAGAAGCCCATCATGGCGATGAAGTGCGTGGACCAGATGCCGGTGCCGAGGGAGGTCGCGCCCAGCGCCAGCCAGCCCGCCCTGAAGGTGTCGAGGTGGCACAGCGACCGGGTGGTGCAGCGCAGCCCGAGGGCCGCGCCGAGGCAGGCCATGAGGTAGGCGGCCACGGGTGTGACGAGCCCGTGGCTGAATCCGTCGACCGTGCCCTGCATGAGCGTGTGACCTCCACCCGTGGTGCGACGTCGTCCGAAAACATTCGGTACCGCTGAGTAGTACTACCGGGGCGAGATTATGGCGCGCCGGAAGCGGCACGACCACGAGGTCCGGGAAATGACCGGGGCGAGACCGGGGCGAGACCGCCCCGTGATGTCGGTGGCGCGTCGTACGGTGAGCCGTGTGGAGAACGAGAGGCCCGTGCCCCCGGGACGCACGGAACGGTTGGAGTGGGCGGTCGTGGACAGCGCCGTCGGTTCGCTGCTGCTGGCGGCGACCGCGCGCGGCCTGGTGAGCGTGGCCTTCCACGCCGACGGTGCCGTACGGGAGCGGACGCTGAGCCGGGTCGCGGGACAGCTGGGGGCGGAGCCGGTCCACCGCTCGACCGGCCGGCTGGCCGAGCCGATCCGCAGGGTCACGGAGTACTTCACGGGCGGCCTGCGGGAGTTCGGCCTCACCCTGGACTGGTCGCTGGCGACCGGATTCAACCGCCAGGTGCTGCGCGAGCTGCTGGACGGTGTGCCGTACGGGACGGTCGTGGCGTACGGGGAGCTGGCGAAGCGGGTCGGACAGCCGCGCGCCGCGCAGGCGGTCGGGGTGGCGATGGGGTCCAATCCGCTGCCGCTGGTCGTGCCGTGCCACCGGGTGGTGGAGAGCGACGGCGGGCTCGGCGGCTTCGGGAGCGGCCTGGAGACCAAACGGAGACTGCTGGAGCTGGAGGGCGTTCTGCCCCAGCCACTGTTCTGAGCCGGGCCTGCTCCGGCGGACGCGGACGGCCCGGATATGATCAAACAGTTGTTCCCGCGACGTGCGTCGCCTGGCACACTGCGTAAGTGACCAACACCCCCGGCACCCCTGACGCCATGCTTCCGGCCGAGACGGCGCCCGCCGTCACGGCCCTCGGACTGCCCGCGCTCCGGCGCCGCGTCCAGGCCGTACTGATCATCAGCCAGATCCTCGGCGGCCTCGGCATCGCGATCGGCGTCGCGCTGGCCTCGGTACTCGCCAAGGACGTCAGCGGCACGGAGGCCCTGTCCGGTCTGGCATCGACGGCCACCGTGGTCGGCACGGCACTGCTCGCCATGCCGCTGGCCGCCCTCATGAACTCCCGCGGGCGGCGGGCCGGGCTGGTGCTGGCCTACCTGCTGGGCGCACTGGGCGCCGCCGTGGTCGTCCTCGGGGCGGTGGCCGACAGCTTCCCCCTGCTGCTGCTGGGGCTGGTCGGCTTCGGTGCGGGCTCCTCGGCCAACCTCGCGGCGCGCTTCGCCGCCGCGGACCTCGCCGAGCCGGAGCGGCGGGGCCGCGCCATCTCGACGGTCGTGTGGGCGACGACGATCGGCGCGGTCCTCGGCCCGAACGTCGCCGCACCGGCCGGGAGGAGCGTCGCCGCCCTCGGCATCCCGGTCGCGGCGGGCCCCTTCGTCTGGGCGACCGGGGTGTTCCTGCTGGCCGCCGCCCTGATGGCGGTGCTGCTTCGCCCCGACCCCCTGCTGACAGCCCGCGCGCTCGCCGGTCCCGCGGAGCGGGAGAAGCCGGGCGGGCACTCCCTGCGGGCCGGGATGCGCGCGGTACGGGACTCCCCGCGGGCCCGGCTGGCCCTGGTGACCGTGGCCGCCTCCCACACCGCGATGGTATCGATCATGTCGATGACCCCGGTGGCGCTGAGCCATCACGGCGCCGGCATCGAGCTGATCGGCCTGGTCATCAGTGGACACATCGCGGGCATGTACGCGTTCTCGCCGGTGATGGGCTGGCTTTCGGACCGGCTGGGACGGCTCTCGGTCATCGGCCTGGCCGTCGGCCTGCTGGCGGCGGCCGCGCTGTTGGCGGGCACGGCGGGGCCCAGTCACGGGAGGACCGCCGCGGGTCTGTTCGTGCTGGGCCTGGGCTGGTCGGCGGGCCTCGTCTCGGGGTCCGCGCTCCTGACGGACTCGGTGCCGCAGGCCGCCCGAGCGGCGGTCCAGGGACTGTCGGACTTCACCATGAACACCGCGGCGGGCCTCGGCGGCCTGCTGGCGGGACTGATCGTGGCCAAGGCGGGATACGGCTGGCTGAACCTGGCGGGTGCGTGCCTGCTGCTGCCGATGGCGGCGCTGGCCGTCCGGGGTGCGGTCCGCCGCGGCTGACCGGCGTGGCTGACCGGCGCGAATCCGCCGCACGGGAGGGCCCCACTCCGCGTCCGGGGCCGACGGCGCCTGCCGCGCGGGGCCCCGCCGCGGGGGCCGGCCGTCCTCGACGGCGCAGCGGGCCAGACGCAGGCGTCCAGGCTCTGTCGGAGGTGCATGACGGTAGGACACGAGGGCCTTTCGGTCGGTGTAGACGTCGCAATCCGCACCGAACCCGGAAGGCCCTCACCCGTTCAAGATCCCCACGCCGTGGAATCCGCCACCAACCTCCGTGGACAGAACGCCTAGAGGCTGATGTGGTACGCCTTGCGCAGAGTCTCGTGCACGGTCCAGGTGGTCCGGTCGCCCTCGCGCAGCACACAGGCGTCGCCGGGGCCGATCTCCATCGTCGCGCCGCCCTCCACCGCGACGGTGGCGCGCCCGCTCACGACGACGAAGAGTTCGTCGGCCTCGGTGTCCGTCATCACGCCGGGCGTGATCTGCCAGATGCCGCGCACCTGGCTGCCGTCGGACGACTCCCAGAGGACCTTTCCGGTCACCTCGGGGGTCCCGGAGACGATCTGAGCGGGGTCCAGGGGCTCCGGTTCCAGGTCCGCGTCGGGGATGTGGACGGAGAAGGAAGGGCGGTCGTGTGTGGTCATGGCCGGTGACTGTAGCGGGGGCAGGACGTCTCCCCACGCGCGGGACCCGCTGGAATCCCTGCCTCCGATAGCGCTGTGACCAGGCGGCTTCCCCTTCCGGGGCGAGGACGACGAAATCCGAAGGGCGACGTCGGGACCCACGGGCCGACGCGGCCGGGGCGGGCCCGCGCCCTCGCCGGACACCGGCGCACGGAGCGGGCCTCCCGGCCACCGATTCCGTGGCGGCGGTCCCGGCTCCCTCAACCGGCGCGCGCACCCCTCGTACGGTGCCGCCCGCACCGCCGGTCGGCGTACATCCGGTCGTGGCCGCTCACCGGACCGTCGTAGAAGGGACGGGTGGACATCTCGGCACGCCCGGCCACGGGCCCCCTCGTACGCGGAACCCGCCGACCGAGGAGGAAAGGCGCCGGCCCGGCGGAAGAACCGGCCGGCGCCCCTCGGCGCCCCGCCGGTCGCGGACGGAGTCCCCGGCACGCCCGCCGCATGCCGCCGGGAATCCGCCGGGCCCCGTCACACGAAGCGTGCACGCGACGGACCCCGTGAACGTCTCCCCTCACCTCCGACGGAAGAGTGCGATGTCATCCTCAGCCTTCCTCCCCCGCGCCCTCGCCCTGGCCACCGCGGCGCTGTTCGCGGCCACCGTGGCCGCACCCACGGCACACGCGGCCCCGGGTGACCCGGTGCCCGGCTCGGCCACCGTCACGTCACCCTTCGGCGCGGCCTCCCTGCCGCCAATCGCCCCCGGCGCCGCCTACAAGGCCGCCTACGACACCCTCGGCCCCCAGCGCCTGACTCCCGCCCAGCAGCGACTGGATGCCGTCAAGCAAGCACAGGCCGCCGGTTCCTACGCCAAGGCCACCGACAGCCGGGCGCTCGCCGGCTATCGGCTGTCGGGCGGCCTGCACCAGCCGCAGAAGACGTCCTACTGGTGCGGGCCGGCCGCCCTCGTGATCACCCAGTCCGCCCACGACGGCGTCGCGGGCCGCTCCCAGCAGGACGCGGCGACACTCCTGAAGACCGGCACCAACGGCACCGCCTGGTACGGCATCAACATCAACGTCTCCAGCCCGACCGGCTATCCGATGGCCGACGCGCTCAACAAGCGGCTGCCCGGAGCCGGATACGTGCCCAGGGCCCTGCCCTACACGCCGACGGCGACCGACAAGACGAACTTCCGGCAGCACATCACCCACAACACCGACCACGACTACGCGATCGCCGGCAACGCCTGGGAGGTGCCGGGCGGCCCGCACCTCGTCGGCCATCCCAACATAGAGATCTTCCACTGGGTCGCGATCGACGGCTACAACGCGGACACCGCGGCGGCGCAGGTCAACTACCTCGACCCGGTGGGCGGGGTGAGTACCAGCGTGATCTCCTGGGCAGGCTCCGTACCCAGGTCGGCGCACATCTCCTCCGACACCCTCACCACCATCATGGGCGGCCGTGGCTACGTCTGGTAGGGCCTTCCCCCTGGCCGGCGGGGTCTTCCCGCCGGCCCTGCTGCTGACGGGCGTCCTGCTCACGGGATGCTCGTCGGCGGGGCCCGGCCCCGCCCCCACCCCGGACGCCGCCTCGGCCACGAGCGCCTCACGCTCCCCCCAGGCCACGGGTTCGCCCTCCGGCCCGGGGCCGCGGACGCTCGCCGCCGCCTGCGAAGTACGGCTGCCCGCCCCCTGGAGCTCCGCGCTCGCCGCGGGAGAGGTACGCACCCCGCCCGGCGAACGGGCCGTGCTCAGCGACGCGGGCCCCGGCTGGACCGCCGTCCAGCTCACCGGTTCCGGCCGGCGTCGCGCGGCCCTCGTCGAAGCCGGCGGCGGCTCCCCGCGTACCCTCCTCGCCTTCGACGACCCCGACGCACACCAGTTGCTCGCCGCCGACTACGACGGGCGGCGGTGGGCGGCCTTCGCCGTCCTGGAAGGACGGACCCTGGACAGCCCGTGGAGTCTGTACGTCTGGGACGGCACCACGGGAACAGCCCGCCGCCTCACCCACGCCGACCGCCCGGGGCCGCTCCCCCGGCCCGTCGTCAGCGGAGGAACCGTCCACTGGGCGCAGGGCGTCGGAGACGGCGAGGCGACGGTGTACGCGGCCCCGGTGGCCGGCGGCGAGCCCCGCGCCGTCCACACCGGCGTGATGGACACCCCCTTCGCCGCCGGCGGCCTGCTGGTGTGGCGCGAGTCGGCCGGCCCCACCACCCGGCTCTCCGCCGTCTCCCTCCGCGGCCTGAGGTCCGCCGCCCTGCCCGCTCCGCTCGCCGCCCTCCGCGACCTCCGCTCGGTCGTCTCCGACGGCACCACCTGGGCATGGGTGGCGGGCGAGACCGAACCCCGCCTCATGGTCTGGCGGACCGGGGACGCCCGGCCGACGGCCGTGGTGACGACGTCCCCGGCGGTCGACGGGATGGACCAGCTGCGGATCAGCGGCCGGCTGATCACCTGGCGCACGCCGGAGACCTCCTACGCCCTGGACCTCGGCTCGCTCTCCTACACCCGGATCACACCGGCCTACGGCTACGCCCAGGCGGGCGACGGCGCCCTGGCCGTCGCCTACAGCCTCGGCGACGCCAAGGCGGACGGTTCCCGGTCGGTCATCCAGGTGGTGGACGCCGGACGGCTGCCCGCGCTGCCCGGCTGTGGCGGATGACCGCCGCCGAGGTTTGACCGGTCCGCCGCCGCGCCAGGGATGGGACATGGCCATACAGGTGTCCGAAGAGGTGCGGGAGGCTCTCCGCGAGGGCCTCCCCGTCGTCGCGCTCGAGTCCACGATCATCGCGCACGGCCTGCCGCGCCCGCGCAACCTGGCCGTGGCACGGGAACTGGAGGCGATCGTCCGGGACGAGGGCGCCGTACCCGCCACCATCGCCGTGATCGACGGCACCGCCCATGTGGGGCTGGAACCGGACCGGCTGGACCGCGTCGCGCGGGACCCGGACGTACGGAAGCTGGGGCACCGCGACCTCGCGCCCGCCTTCGCGGCGGGCGCGACGGGGGCGACCACGGTCTCCGCGACGGCCTTCCTCGCGGACACCGCCGGCATCCGCGTCTTCGCGACCGGCGGACTCGGCGGCGTACACCGGGAGTGGGACCGGACGCAGGACGAGTCGGCGGATCTGCGGCTGCTCTCCCGGGTCGGGATCACGGTGGTCTGCGCGGGCGTCAAGTCGATCCTCGACGTCCCCGCGACGCTCCAGCGCCTGGAGACGCTGGGCGTGACGGTGCTCGGGTACGGCACGCGGTGGTTCCCCGGCTTCTACCTGGCCTCGTCAGGGGAACCGGTCGACTGGACGGTCGACACGCCCGAGGAGACGGCCCGGGTGATGCGGGCCCGGGACTCCCTGGGCGCGCCGTGCTCCTCGCTCGTCGTGGCCAACCCGGTCGCCGCCTCCGACCAGCTGGACCCGGAGCTGCACGACCGGGTGCTGGCGCGGGGGCTGGCCGAGGCGCGGGAGAAGGGGATCACCGGACAGGCCGTCACACCGTTCCTGCTGGAGTACCTGACCACGCACACCGGCGGGGCTTCACTGGAGGCGAACCTCGCGGCCGTACGTGGGAACGTGCGACTCGCGGCGCGGATCGCGACGTCCTTCCGCGACGCCGGGTGACGGCGCTGCTGGTCGTCGGGGACGTGGTCACCGACGTGATCGCACGGCACAGGACCCCGCTCACGCCCGCGACGGACACGACGGCCGAGATCCGTACCCTGCCGGGCGGCGCCGGGGCCAACGCGGCCTGCTGGGCCGCCCGGTCGGGGTGCCCGGACGTGCGGCTGCTCGGGCGGACCGGCAGCGACGCGGCGGACTGGCATGACCGGGAGCTGCGCCGGGCCGGGGTGCTGCCGCTGCTGGTCACGGACCCGCAGGCCGCCACCGCGACGGTGATCGCGCTGGTCGACCCGAGTTCGGAGCGGACCTTCCTGACCGACAGCGGCGCCGCCCTCCGCCTCTCCCCCACCGACTGGTCGTCCGCCCTGCTCAACGGGGTCGCCCATCTACACCTGTCCGGATACCTCTTCTTCGCCGAGCCGAGCCGGACGACGGCCCGGCTCGCGCTGAGGCAGGCGCGGGAGGCGGGCATCACCGTGAGCGTGGATCCGGCGTCGGCGGGATTCCTCTCGGAGCGGGGAGCGGACCGGTTCCTGGCCGCGGTGGCGGGGGCGGACGTGCTGTTCCCCAACGCCGACGAGGCCCGGCTGCTCACCGGCCGGTCCGGACCGGCCGGGGCGGCGGGGGAACTGAGCCGCGCCTTCCCCCTGGTGGCCGTCACCCTGGGCGGGGAGGGGGCACTGGTGGCGGAGCGTGGCGAGGTGACGGCCCGGGTCACGGCGCCGGCGGTGCGCCCGGTCGACTCCACAGGGGCGGGCGACGCCTTCACCGGCGCGTTCCTCGCCGCGCGCCTCGCGGGGGCCGGACCGGCGAAGGCGGCCGAGGCCGGCTGCCGGGCGGGCGCGGAGGCCGTGACCGTGGTGGGCGGCAGACCACCCGGGAGCGGCGGCGGGAGAGCCGGAAGCTCCCGGCGCCGGGAGCTTTGATCACATCCGCGGCGAGGCCGGGTGGGCGCCCGGCCGTACGGCCGGTACGGGGGGCGCCGACCGAGAGAGCGGCCGGCGCCCCCCGTTCACCAGGAGCCGCCGCCTCCGCCACCTTCGCCGCCGCCCACCCCGTCACCTCCGAAGTCGCCCCCGCCGGAACCACCGCCGGAGGCGGTGGGGGCCGCCACCGACGCCACGGCCGGGGAACATGGTCGAGCACGTCCTTGACCGTCGGATCGACAGCGCGGTCGCGCGGGGCTCTCCGGCGGGTCGGCGTCGGGTGGTGCTGGTTGTCGTCGACGTCGAGGCGGCCGTCGAGGGCCGCGGTCATCAGCCAGGCCACCTGGTACCGCGGCAGAACCGTCTCCGTGAGCAGGATGCCGCCCTGCGCCGGGGTGAGTTCGGCCACGGCGCCCAGCGCGGCCGCCACTCCGATCAGCAGGACGGACACGACCACCCACACCATGCCGACGCGTCTGCGTCGACGCACCGAAACCTTCGATCTGCCGCCCACGACAGTCCCCCCAGGCGCTCCGGACGACGTCCCCTTGTGACGGAGACCGTCATGCCCCGTTCGGTTCAGGACTCCATGCCGGGGGCTCGTGAACTCGGACAGCCGGGACGCCCGGGGCGCACCCGGAGCCGCGGCGGGCGGTGTGCCCGGGGGCCGCGCCTGTCCCGACGCGGCATCAGGAGGCCGGGGCACCGCCGGGCAGGCCGCTCCAGGCCGGGTGGCGCGGGTCGTCGGCGCGGACGACCAGGTCGGCGGAGTCGGCGGGGCCGACCTCGTCCTCGTACCGCGCGAAGGCGGGCAGCGTCCAGGGCTCTTCGGTACGCCGGGCGAGGGCGCCGGGTGACAGCCGCAGGTGCACGGTCAGGTCGAAGGGGAACCAGCGGCCGAGCAGGAACGGACCGTGCAGGAGCAGGACTCCCCCCGGCGGCAGCGGCACGTACGGGCTGCGGGTCGCCCGGTCCGTGTCGGGGTCCCACAGGTCGGGCAGGACGCGCCCGGTGCCGCCGGGCCCCAAAGGGCCCAGCACCTCGCGCCAGAGCGCCCCGGTGTCGAACCAGCCGTCGTAGTAGGCGTCCGGGTCCCGCCTGCCGTACTCGAAGCGCAGCGACGCCGGGCGCAGGAAGCCGCCGGTACCCACCACGAGCACGGAACGCCCGCGCAGCCGCAGCGCGTCGGCCAGCCGCCGGACGAACTCCCCGGTGTGCGCGGCGGGTGCGCCGTCCACGCCCACCTTGAGCCACTCGCCGCCGTCACCTGAGGTCGTCCCGTCGACATGCGCCGCGACGGCGTCGGTCAGCTTCTCCCAGGTGGTCGGCAGGAATCGCACCCGGCCCATCATGCCGGTCCGCGGTCACGGTGCCGCGGACCGGTGCCGCGTCGGGGTGCGGCCCGGACGTACGGCTTCGACGGTGCGGGGACGGCGGGCGACGGCTCGGGTCACCCGGCGGCGACGGATGCGCTTCCCGAGTGCCCCGACCGGAGGCCGGCCGGCTCGGTCGGTTCGGTCGGTCCGGTCAGTTCGGCTCGGCCGCTCGCGACGGCCTCGGAGAGTGCGAGTGCGCCGCTCGCCAGGGCGCGGCAGGTCGCCATGTCCGTCCGCAGGTGCGCGTCCGGGGCGTCGGCCGTCCCATCGGCGTACTCCGGAGCGGAGTCGCCGCCGACCCGTACGTGGAACCCGCCCTCCGGCAACGTCACCTGGACGACGCCCTCGGCGAGCCCGTCCAGTGCGCGCAGCAGCGGCAGGGCGAACCAGTGCGCGCGGACGGCATCGGTCGGCCGGGGTTCCTCCAGGGCGGGCGCCCCCCAGGCGGCGAGGGCCCGCAGCACGGGCAGCAGCGTGGTGCCGCGCGCGGTGAGTTCGTACACGTACGCCGGGACGGGCGGCGCAAGGCGGCGGCGCGTGACGAGTCCGGCGCCCTCCATGTCCTTGAGCCGTCCGGCCAGCATGTCCGTGCTGACACCCGGCAGATCGGCGTGCAGATCGGTGTAGCGGCGTGGTCCGGCGAGGAGTTCGCGGACGATCAGCAGCGTCCAGCGGTCACCGACGGCGTCGAGGGCGCGGGCGGCGGCGCAGTACTGGTCATAGCTTCGGCGGCGTGGCATGCGACGCAGTCTAGACAAGTTGTTGGACTTTCCAAGCTTCAACTTGGTAAAACCAAGTATCACTGGTTCTGGGGAAGGTTCGTCGCATGGAGTTCCGGCAGTCGAGCAAGCTGAGCGAGGTCTGCTACGAGATCCGCGGTCCGGTGATCGAGCACGCCAACGCCCTGGAGGAGGCGGGCCACAGCGTCCTGCGCCTCAACACCGGCAACCCGGCGCTCTTCGGCTTCGAGGCCCCCGAGGAGATCGTCCAGGACATGATCCGGATGCTTCCGAAGGCACACGGCTACACCGACTCCCGCGGCATCCTCTCCGCCCGGCGGGCCGTGGCCCAGCGCTATCAGGCGCAGGGGTTGCCGGACGTCGACGTCGACGACGTCTTCCTCGGCAACGGTGTCTCCGAACTGGTCTCGATGGCCGTTCAGGCACTCCTGGAGGACGGCGACGAGATCCTGATCCCCGCCCCCGACTTCCCCCTGTGGACCGCCGCCACCACCCTCGCGGGCGGCAGGGCCGTGCACTACCTCTGCGACGAGTCAGCGGAGTGGTACCCGGACCTCGACGACATGGCGTCGAAGATCACCGACCGGACCCGCGCCGTCGTGATCATCAACCCCAACAACCCGACCGGCGCGGTCTATCCGCGCGAGATCGTCGAGGGCGTTCTCGACCTCGCCCGGCGCCACGGGCTCATGGTCTTCGCCGACGAGATCTACGACCAGATCCTCTACGACGACGCCGTGCACCACACCGCCGCCGCCCTCGCCCCCGACCTGGTCGTCCTCACCTTCTCCGGACTCTCCAAGACCTACCGGGTGGCGGGCTTCCGCTCCGGCTGGCTGGTCGTCAGCGGCCCGCGGCAGCACGCGAAAAACTACCTCGAGGGGCTGACCATGCTGGCCTCGATGCGGCTGTGCCCCAACGCCCCGGCCCAGTACGCCATCCAGGCCGCGCTCGGCGGCCGGCAGTCGATCCACGAGCTGACCGCCCCGGGTGGACGGCTGTACGAGCAGCGCGACCGCGCGTGGGAGAAGCTGAACGAGATCCCCGGCGTGTCCTGCGTGAAGCCCAAGGGCGCGCTGTACGCCTTCCCCAGGCTCGACCCGAAGGTGCACCCGATCCACGACGACGAGAAGTTCGTCCTGGACCTGCTGCTGCGGGAGAAGATCCAGGTGGTGCAGGGCACCGGATTCAACTGGCCGCGCCCGGACCACTTCCGCATCCTGACCCTGCCGCACGCCGACGACCTGGACGCGGCCGTCGGGCGCATCGGGCGGTTCCTGAGCGGCTACCGGCAATGACACGACCGAAGGGGGTTCCTCGGCCGGAACCCGCCGGAGGGGCCTTCGACATCACCTGAGGGGATTCCTCCGCCGGAGGAGCACCGGCGGGTCGTCCGCCGGCAAGCGGAGCGGGTCCGAGGGCGTAGCCTGCCCCCGGACCCTGTCGGTGCCGCTCCCCTTCACACGCCGGCACGCTTGAGGACCCGGGTCATTCGTCATGGCGTCGCGTCCTGCCGTTGGACCACCGCCGATCGAGCTCGGCGGACCAGATTCGAACTGGCATTTCGACGCACCGGGGCCCGGGCCCGGTCGATCCGGCGATGAGCGGCGCATGCTGAGTCTGGAGCAATAGTCTGAGATTGACCGCGGTATGCCTCTGCCTGGTTGGGCCATCCCGGCGCGGTAAGTGCCGGGAGAGGGACTCGAACCCCCACTGGACCGCGGATGTCACGACAAGCCTCAGCTTCAGCTTTGCGCTCCTCGCGCACCCCGTCCGCGATCGCGGGCGGGGAGTCTGTGGTGTGTCCCGGCTACCCGAAGAGGTAGCCGAAGACGGCGTCTCCGACACGCTGGTCGGTGACCTCGGCGCCATTGGCCTCCTCACGGGCGAACTTCACCGCCTGCTGGAGCTTCTCCACCCGCTCCAGCAGTTCGTTGACCCGCCGGGCCGGCAGCGCCCCGGAGAACTTGACCGTCGTCCAGTAGCCGACCGGCACATCCTCGTAGTAGACCTCGACCTGTGCCGGGTGCTTTTCCGTGGCCTCCGCCTTGACGTGGTTGCGCGGCACCTTCCTGGTACGGACCGTACGCACGACCTCCGTCTTCCACGCGTCGGTCGACGGGTCTTGCGTCCAGGATTCGGCGGCGTCCAGCACCGGCAGCTTGCGGACGAAGGTGTTGATGTCCGTCAACTGCTTCTCCAGGAAGAGCAGGTAGGCCACGGGCACCCGGCCGACCAGGACGCGGCCGTCGACCGTGATGTCGGCCCGCGCCTCGCAGTTCGCCCAGTCTTTGGTGGCTGTTACGTCGAACAGGCGGGTCAGTACCCGCGCGGTGTCGCGCAGCACGTCCTCGGCCTTCACCTGCACCCGTGTGGACTCGGGCGGCAACTGCTCGCCCTCCTCGTCCTTCGGCTGGTAAGTGCGGGAGATGCCGGCGAGCAACGCCGGCTTCTGGAGACCGTGATGAGCAGCCGTCAGGTCCTGATGCGCCCGGGACTTGACGCCCTTCTCCACGGCGATGATCTGATTGAGTCTCGTTGCCACACGGCCGACCCTAGGGCCGTCCGCCGTGAGGGAGCGAATGGTTTTCTGCGTCGCCGCCTCCCCGCAGGCGCCCGGGGACGGGACCGGCACCCGCCCGGTCCGTGCGACCCGGTCCCCGCCCCGGCGCCCGCCGAGTGAGGGGAGACACCGTGGAACTCGTCGCACCCGTGGTCGTCGAGCCGCTGAGACGCCGCCACTGTTCCGAGTGCCGCCGAGGCCCGCTGGAGCGGATGATCGTCGAGTTCAACGCGCCGGTCTGCCTGGACTGCGCGGACCTCGGCCATCTGGTGTTCCTCCCCCGTGGGGACACCGCTCTCACCCGCAGGGCCCGCGAGGGCAGCGCGCTGTGGGCGGTGGTCGTACGCCACAACAGGCGGCGCACCCGGTACGAGCGCCGGGGGCTGCTGGTCGAGGAGGCCGCGCTCGCGCTGGCGGAGACGGCCTGCCTGGCGGACGCGGAGGCACGGGCCCGGCGCCGGTCCCGGGACGCGGCCCGCCGCGCGGAGCGCGACGCGGAGGTCACGGCGCTGTTGGAGAACGAGATCCGGCGGCTCTTCCCGTCCTGCCCGCCGGAGCGGGCGGCGGAGATCGCCGCGCACGCAGCGCGGAAGGGCAGTGGCCGGGTGGGGCGCACGGCGGCCGGCCGGGCGCTGGACCGGGGTGCGGTCACCGCCGCGGTGCGGGCCTCCGTCCGGCACGTGGACACCGACTACGACACGCTGCTCATGCGCGGGGTTGCCCGTCACCAGGCCCGGTCGAGGGTCGCCCCCGTCATCGAGACGGTGCTCCGGGCCTGGAGTCCGGGATGAGGGCTGGAGGGCCTCAGGCCGCTCCGCCCGTCCGACGGGCGCGGCGGTACATCAGCGCGCCGCCGAGGAGCAGCGCGGCGCCGGCCGGTGCGGCGATCCCGACCGTGTCCGAGCCGGTGCTGGCGAGCGCGGCGGAGTGCGCGTGCGGCTGAGGAGCCGGCATGTCCACGGCGGTGCTCGGAGCGGGCGGGTTCTCCACGGTCTCGGTCGGCGGGGTCACCACACGGGGCGTCTCGGGCGTGGCGGGGCCGTTGACCGCGGTGTTGCCGTAGACGGGGTTGCCGACACCGACCACGTTGATCGAGTTGCCGCTGAGGTTGGCGGGGAGGTCGATCGGCAGCTGGAGACCGTTGCCGGAGATCACACCCGGGGAGTGGTGCGCCACACCCTCGGCGGCGGCGCCGCCGCCGTTGGACGCGTTCCCGCCCGTATGACCGCTGTGACCGCCCTGCTGTCCGGCACGCGGGGTGCCCGGCTGGTCCTTGTGCGCACGGCCTACGCCGTCGGATCCGCCTGAGCGGTTCTCGCAGCTGTTGCCGAACGCCGGGTTGAGCAGCCCGACGACGCTGACGGTGTTCCCGCACGCGTTGACCGGCACGTGCACCGGCAGCTGGACGCTGTTGCCGGAGATCACGCCCGGCGAACCGACGGCGGCACCCTGTGCGCCGGCGTCGGCGTGCGCGGCGCCCGCCGAGAGGGCGAGTGCGCCGCCCGTGACCATCAGTGTGGCCAGACCACTTCGGCGAATCTGCCTCATGGCTTCCTGCCTTCCGGAAGGTGTTCACGGGTATTTGCCCGCATCCGCAATAACGCGAGGCGGACGCGGCGGGATCAGGCCGTCGGCGTGTTTCACTCCAACGAGTGGGCATACCGTCGAACACGCGTGGGGAAGCTGAGGCGGGCCGCCGCGCCCGGCCGGGGCGGGTGCCGCCACTCGGCCGCGGGTGCCGCCGCGCAGGACGGCGGGGGGCGTCCGCCGTCCTGCGCGGGCAGGGTGTGGCGGCCGGCGCGGGCGGGATGTGCCGGGCGGGGGTGTTCCCGCGATCGGGACCCAGGGCCCCGTCAGCCGCCCAGGAGCGCGGAGAGCGCGCCGACGGGGTCGGCGTCGGGGGTGCCGCGGGGCCACCAGTCCTCGCGGTCGGTGTCGGACTCGTAGCCGTACCAGAGGCCGTCACGGCCGAGACGGAGCTGGAGCGAGCGGGTGGAGAGCCGGTTGCGCCAGGGCCGGAAGGCGGGGAAGTCGGTGGCGAGCAGGGCGGGGCGGGCCCGGTCGAAGGGGCCGGCGGGCGGGTCCCAGGGGGTTTCGAGGACGTCGAGACCGGCCGGACCGCCCTGCCGCCAGGCGGCCACCGCCCGTGCCAGGTCGGTGGGGGTGCGGTCGAGGGCGTCCGCGAGGTCACGGTAGAGCGCGCGGGTGGACGCGGTGAGGCCGGAGCCGGGGTGGGCGGCGGCCAGTCGGACGGCGTCCTGCCAGGGGGAGAGCGAGGCGACGGCATCCTGACCAGTCGTCAGGAAGGCGTGTGCGCGAGCGGCGGCCTCGGTGGCCAGGAGGTCCAGGGCCACCGGGTCGGGGGCGTCGGGGTCGGGCGGGAAGGCGGGCGGGCGGCCAGGGCGCGTGGGCACCGGCAGGGGTTCGGGCAGTGGGGGCAGGGGCCGCGGCACGGAGTCGTCCGCGGGCGGGGTGAGGACGGCGCGGGCGGGGACGGTCGCCAGGGCGGGGGCCGCCGCGCTCGCCTCGGCCGCCGACCGCGCCGCGTTGCGCCGGGTCAGAGCGGCGAGGAGTTCCTGCTCCCCGCGCCCGCGCATCAGGAAGAGGACGAAGGGATCCTCGTCGAGGATCCGGGCCGACTGATAGCAGAGAGCTGCGGCGTGCTTGCAGGGGAACCCGTCGTCCGGGCAGGAGCAGTCGGGGATCAGATCGCCGGGCGCGGGCAGCAGGCCCGTCACCGCGCCGACGGCGTGCGGGACGTCCTTGTCGAGGAGGGCGGCGAGGTGGTCCGGCCGGGCGGTCACCTCGTCGAGGAAGTCCTCCCAGCCGTCCTCTCCGAGGGAGCGCAGCCGGATCTCGGTGCGGTACGGGCGGGGCCGGCTGCCGTGGACGTAGGCGACGACACGGCCGGGCGTGACCGTGATGGCGTCGACGTGGCCGCGTCCGGCATAGGCCCTGCCCCGGGCCAGGCGGGCCGGGTCGAGGGCGGTGTCCTCCAGGGCGTCCACCCAGGCGTTGCCCCACCAGGTGCCGGCGAAGCGGCCGTCCGGCGCCTCGCGCGGGGCGAGCGGCGGGAACGTACGGCGGCGGTCGTCGTGGCGCGGGCCGAGCCCCCGGGCGGACGGGCGAGGGGTCACGACGGCCTCCTCAGCGAGACCAGGTCCGCGAGTTCCCGGTCGGTCAGTTCGCTCAGCGCGGCCTCTCCGGACCCGAGGACGGCGTCGGCCAGGGCACGTTTGGCCCGCAGCATCTCGGCGATGGCGTCCTCCACCGTGCCCTCGGCGATCAGCCGGTGGACCTGTACCGGCTGGGTCTGTCCGATGCGGTAGGCGCGGTCGGTGGCCTGTTCCTCGACCGCCGGGTTCCACCACCGGTCGTAGTGGACGACGTGGCCCGCGCGGGTGAGGTTGAGTCCGGTGCCCGCGGCCTTCAGCGACAGCAGGAAGACGGGGACCTCACCGTCCTGGAAGCGGTCCACCATCCGTTCGCGTTCCGCCACCGGCGTTCCGCCGTGCAGCAGTTGCGCCGGAACACCCCGGGCGGCGAGGTGGTCGGCGAGGAGCCGGGCCATGGAGACGTACTGGGTGAAGAGGAGCACGGCTCCGTCCTCGGCGAGGATCGTGCCGAGAAGTTCGTCGAGCAGGGCGAGCTTGCCGGAGCGGCCTGCGAGCCGGGGCGTGCCGCCGCCGTCAGCCGTGTGCTCCTTGAGGTACTGGGCGGGGTGGTTGCAGATCTGCTTGAGCGAGGTGAGCAGCTTCATGACGAGCCCCCGCCGGGCCATGCCCCGCGCTCCCTCGATCTGCGCCATCGTCTCCCGGACCACCGCCTCGTACAGGGAGACCTGTTCGCGGGTGAGGGGGACGGGGTGGTCGGACTCGGTCTTGGGTGGCAGTTCGGGGACGATGCCGGGGTCCGACTTGCGGCGGCGCAGCAGGAAGGGCCGGACGAGCCGGGCGAGGCGCTCGACGGCCTCGTCGTTCTCGATCTCCTCGCTGTTCTCGACGGCGCGCGCGTGGCGGGAACGGAAGGTCTTGAGCGGGCCGAGCAGGCCGGGCGTGGTCCAGTCGAGGAGCGCCCACAGCTCGGAGAGGTTGTTCTCCACGGGCGTGCCGGTGAGAGCGACCCTGGCCGGTGCCGGGATGGTACGCAGGGCCTTGGCCGTCGCGGAGAAGGGGTTCTTGACGTGCTGTGCCTCGTCGGCGACCACCATGCCCCACTCCTGTTCGGCGAGCCGGGGGGCGCTGGTGCGCAGGGTGCCGTAGGTGGTGAGGACGAACCCGCCGGGACCGTGGTCGAGTCCGTCCAGGGAACGGTCGGCGCCGTGGAAACGGCGCACGGGGACGCCGGGCGCGAACCTCCGCACCTCCCGCTGCCAGTTGCCGAGCAGGGAGGCGGGGCAGACGACGAGGGTGGGCGCGCGGCGGGCACGGCGGAGGTGGAGGGCGATGAGGGTGACGGTCTTGCCGAGCCCCATGTCGTCGGCGAGGCAGCCGCCGAGACCGAGCGAGGTCATGAGGTCGAGCCAGGCGAGGCCGCGGAGCTGGTAGTCGCGCAGGGTCGTGTGCAGACCGGCCGGGGGTTCGACGTCCCCCGGGCCGCCGACGAGCCGGTCGCGCAGGGTCGCGAGGGCTCCGACGGGCACGGCGGGGACGTTCTCGCCGTCGACCTGGGCGGTCCCGGTGAGCGCGGCGGCGAGGGCGTCGACCGGCTCCAGCAGGCCGAGTTCACGCTTACGGGCCTTGCGGACGAGGTCCGGATCGACGACCACCCACTGGTCGCGCAGGCGTACGACGGGCCGGTGCGCCTCGGCCAGGGCGTCCATCTCGCGTTCGCTGAGCGGATCGCCGTCGAGCGCCAGCTGCCAGTCGAAGCGCAGCAGGTCCCCGCCGTCGAAGAAAGCCGTGCCGTCGGTGGCGGAGCCCGGTGCGGACCGCGGCGGCCGGACGACGGCTGAGGCGCTGAGCGAGCGCGCGAGTTCCCGTGGCCAGTGGACGGCGACTCCGGCGTCCGCGAGGCGGGCCGCGGCGGGGCCGAGCAGTTCGTACAGTTCGTCCTCGGTGAGGGCGAGGGTGTCCGGGACGTCCCTCTCCAGGAGGCGGCCGAGCGGCGGCCAGACACGGGCCGCGCGGCGCAGGGCGAGGACGGCGTCGACCTGGACGCGCGGTCCGAAGTGCTCTACGCCGTCACCCGCCCACAGCGCCGCGGTGTCGATCACGAGGGTGGGGTCGGCGAGGCTGTGCACCTGGAGGAGCGCGGCGGCGGCCGGTCGCTCGTCGCCGCCCTCCTCGGCGGGGTCGAAGAGCTCGTACCCGGTGAGGTCGAGGCGGAGCGAGACCCGGACCCCGGCGTCCATGCCCGCCGCGGCCTCGGCGGCCCAGGCACGTGCGCGGGGCAGGTGCTGGGCTTCCCGGGCGGCGAACGGCGCGCCGGCCGCGTGGGCGGCGGCGGGCGTACGGGGCAGGGCGTCGGCGACCGCGTCGAGGAAGGCCCGGACGAGTGCCTCGGGTTCGGGCAGCCGGAGCGGCCCCCGGCCGGGAACGGGCACGGCGTGGGCCTCGTGCGGCATGGCGGCGGCGACGGCACGCAGATGGGCGATGTCCTCCGCGTCGAGCGGACCGGCCCGCCAGGCGTCCAGGTCGTCGGCGGTGAGACCGGGCAGCAGGCGCCCGCGGGCCACCAGGTGCAGGGCGTGCAGGGCCGCGGCGCCCCAACAGGCGGTGGCCGGATGGGCGGCCGGGTAGGAGCGGGCGGCGACGAGATGGGGCAGGGCGTCGGCGACGGGAAGGAGCACGACCGGTACGGCGCGCCCGCGGACTCCGGTGCCGTGCCGCCGGACGACGGTCAGCTCGGTTCGTGCCGCCGGCTCGCCCCCGTCGGGCAGGGCGGCGCCATCGGGCGCCCAGAAGGCGACCCGGCCCTCCCGGGGCAGGGCGGCCGGCAGGAAGACGGCGGCACTGGTCTGCCAGGTGTGTGTCACGGCGCTGCTCACCTCCCCGCTCCCGGGTGACGGATTGCGACTGGACCTCCGACCTTACGGGTGGGGTCTGACAGCGGGGGTGCGCGCGGTATCGCGCGGGGATCCGGCGCGACGGGTGCCGCCGCGCTTCGCCCGGCCGGACCAGCAGCGGGTGCCGTCGCGCGCGCAAGACGGCAAGGTGCGAGAGAACGAGGCCTCCGCCTCCTTCGCCCGACAGACGAGGACCCGCCATGTCCGTTCCACGGCGTCTCGGCACCGCAGCCGGGGCCGCACTCCTGACCCTCGCCGTCGCGGGCTGTTCCGGCCTCGGCCGGACCGCGGTGGGCACGCTGACGTACGAGACCGAGCGCGACCTCGTCGTGACGGTGACGAGCCCCCCGGTGAAGGGCTGCCACCGGCTCGGGCCGGCCGGGACCCGCAAGGTCGAGAACCGGACGCTCAACGACATCCAGATGTACCGGACGCGGGACTGCAAGGACCCGGACCCCATCTACATCGCCACCAACACGACCAACGAGATCGTCCCCGGCAGCCTCCCCTGGCGCAGCTACAGCGTCGTGTACTGAGCGCCTCGGGACGTGGGGGTGCGGGCCGCGCCCGGTGGGCCCCGGCCTGCGACGGGGAGCGGGACGGAGGGGCGGGGCGGAGCCTCCCGGTCAGGCCGGTGGGGCGACGGACGACGCGGCACGCCGCCGGGCCCCGGCGGCCGGACACGACCGCCCGGCGGCGCCTCGACCGGCCCCGCCGCCATGTGTGCCGTGCCCGGACGTCTCCACCGGGCGCGGCACACCTGGCGGGGTGGCAACGAGCCCGGCAAGTCCCGGACCCCCGTCCGCCGGACCGTTCCGGGGCCTGCGGCCGCCACTCCTGCCGAGCGCGTCCGTTCGCCGGTCCTCGTCGCGGGTACATGCCCGGTAGGCACCGTCGGAGGTGTGACCGTGATGCGTACCGGAAGCGAACCGTCGACCGCGCGCAGCCCGCTGCGCATGAGGTTCTGGCTGGGTCTGTGGGGGCTGCTCTGGGCGGCCTTCGGCACGACGGTGTTCGCACTGGTCGGACGGCCTGGGTGGGCGGCGGCCTGCGGGGCGTTGTTCCTGGTGGTCGCAGTGGATCTGGTCCTCGTGGTGCGTCACCTCCGCCAGGGCCCGCACTGGCAGCCCGGCCGGGACGTACCTCCGTACGAGCCCGACCACGGCGGCCGGGACGGGCCCCGCTGACCTCGCCGGATCAGTCGTCCAGGGACCGGTCCTCCAGGCCGCCGAAGCGGGCCGCCTCCAGGTACTCCGGCTTCGGGTCGAGCGCCGCCGCCAGCCGGAAGTGGCGGGTGGCCTGTTCGGGACGGCCGGAGCGCTGGAAGGTCCGGGCGAGCGCGAAGTGGGCGAAGGCGTTGTCCGGCTCGCGCTCCAGAACGAGCTCGAACTCAAGCTCCGCGGGACGCAGTTGGGCCGCGGCGAAGAAGGCGCGGGCGCGCAGCAGTCGCGCCGCGGTGTTCTCGGGATGGGCGGCGATCACCGAGTCCAGCAGTTTCACGGCACCGCGCGGGTCCCGCGCGGCCAGCAACTGCTCGGCGGCACGGAAGTCGATGACGTGGGTCTCCGGGTTGTTCTCGGCCACGGTGGCATCCTTCCCCTCACTCCGGCGGTTCAACATGGCGGACGACAGCCGTATTCCACGGCGGGCGGGAGCCGGCGGCCGTCCCGGCGATACCTACCCAGCCGACAGCCGCGGGCATCGGCGCCCCGGGCCGGCTTCTTCCAGGGCCGGACGCCGCGCCCCCGCACGCTCCCCGCGCCCGTTCCGTTCCGGCGGCCGCGCCTCGCCGGCCCGAGCGTGGAAGCGGCCGTACCCGTCCTGCGCGCGGACCGGTGAGCGGCCGACCTCCGACGCGGTCGCGCCGACGCCTCCGCCGTCACACGTGCGGCTTGGTCACGTCCCGTCCCGGTCTCGGTCGGCCGCCGCTCGCCGCGCCAGCTCCGCCCAGACCGTCCGCACCTGGGGTTCCAGCTCGGCGAGCGGGCCGTCGTTGTCGACGACGAGGTCCGCCACGGCCCGCCGCTGCGCGCGGGTGGCCTGGGCGGCCATCCGGGCCCGCGCCTCCGGCTCGGCCATGCCCCGCAGCCGGACGAGCCGGTCGAGCTGGGTCTCGGGGGACGCGTCCACGACGACGACCAGGTCATAGAGCGGGGCCAGGCCGTTCTCGGTGAGCAGCGGAACGTCGTGGACCACGACGTCGTCCGGTCCCGCGGCGCGCTCCAGTTCGGCGGAGCGGGCGCCGACCAGCGGATGGACGATGGCGTTCAGGGCAGCCAGGCGCTCCGCGTCGGCGAAGACGATCGAGCCCAGCTTCGGCCGGTCCAGTGTCCCGTCGGCGGAGAGGACCCCGGCCCCGAAGGCGTCGACGACCGCCGCGAGCCCGGGTGTCCCTGGCTCGACGACCTCGCGGGCGATCTTGTCGGCGTCGATCAGGACCGCCCCGAGGGAGACGAGCAACCGCGACACTTCACTCTTGCCGGCGCCGATTCCACCGGTCAGGCCCACCTTCAGCATGAGCGGCAGCTTAGGACCCCCACCCGGCCGGTGCCCGCGCGGGGGCCGCGCCCGGCCTACCCGTCGCCTTCGCGCTCCGCCAGGAAGCGCTCGAACTCCCGGCCGATCTCGTCCGCCGAGGGCAGATCGACGGGCTCCGCGACCAGGCTGCCCCGGGTCTCGGCGCCGGCCGCCGCGTCGTATTGGTGTTCAAGGCCCTGGACGAGCGCCACGAGCTCCTCGTCGCCCTCGCCGATCTGGCGGTCTATCTCCGTCTGGGTGCGCCGGGCCTCGGCCCGCAGGGCGTGCGCCACGGTCGGCAGAACCAGCCCGGTGGCCGCGGTGACGGCCTCCAGAACCGTCAGTGCCGCGTCGGGGTAGGCGGAGCGGGCGATGTAGTGCGGTACGTGCGCGGCGACGCCGAGGGTGTCGTGACCGGCCTGGGTGAGGCGGTACTCCACCAGCGACTCGGCGCTTCCGGGCACCTGCGCCTCGTCGAAGGGGCTGCGGTGGCCGGGCATCAGGTCGGTGCGGCTGCCGTGCGGGGTGAGACCCACGGGACGGGTGTGCGGAACGCCCATCGGAATGCCGTGGAAGTTCACCGCGAGCCGCACGCCGAGCCGTTCGACGATCTGGCGGACGGCCGCGGCGAAACGCTCCCACTCGACGTCCGGCTCGGGCCCGGAGAGCAGCAGGAAGGGTGCGCCGGTGGCGTCCTGGACGAGGCGGAGCTCGATCGCCGGGGTCTCGTACGCTGTCCAGCGGTCACGGCGGAAGGTGAGCAGAGGGCGGCGGGCGCGGTAGTCCACCAGACGGTCGTGGTCGAAGCGGGCCACCACTTGGTGGGGCAGCGAGCCGAGGAGCCTCTCCACGAGCTGCTCTCCGGCCTCGCCCGCGTCGATGTAACCGTCGAAGTGGTAGAGCATGACCAGCCCGGCCGACTCCTGTGCCAGGGCCATGTCCACCGCGGCCCGGCCCTTCCGGTCCCATTCGTACAAATCCTGGGGGTCAAGCACGATTTCCGCTCCTCCTCTGTTCCTGGTGCCGCGCCGGGTGAGGTGTGCCCGTCAAGGACGCGGCGTCCGGTGCGGCGCTTCGTGAGGTGCCGGACCGGCCTTGTAAGGGTCTACTCGGTCGATGCTGCAGTCGGGCGAAGTGCCGTGCCGGGCGTCACGGCGGGGCGAACCTCGGCTGACGCGGCACTGGAGGGAACGCCGTCCGGGGAGCGTCCATTCCCGGGCCCGTCGGCAGTCGGGCCGCCCGTGCGCGGATCGGTCCGGACCCCGACACGCCACGACCGGCGTCTCGTCGGCGAGCGGAGCATCGCGTCCGGCATCGCCGACGGCCACGGTGGACGGCCGGGCATCGCCCATCGCCCCGTGAAACGACACAAGGCCCGCCCCCCCGAGGGGAGCGGGCCTTGTGGCCTCAGCTGTTCAGCTGGCGCTCAGAGCCTCAGCTCTGGCCGCCGGCCAGCTTCTCGCGCAGGGCCGCCAGGGCCTCGTCCGACGCCAGGGCGCCGGAGTTGTCGTCCGACTCCGAGGAGTACGAACCACCGGAGACGCCCGCCGGGGCACCGGCCGGAGCGGCGGGGCCACCCTCGGCAGCGGCGGCCTCGTCGGCCTCGCGGGACTTGATGACCTGAGCCTGGTGCTGCTCGAAGCGCTGCTGCGCCTCGGCGTACTGGGTCTCCCAGGCCTCGCGCTGGGTCTCGTAGCCCTCGAGCCAGTCGTTGGTCTCGGGGTCGAAGCCCTCGGGGTAGATGTAGTTGCCCTGGTCGTCGTAGGACGCGGCCATGCCGTACAGGGTCGGGTCGAACTCGACCGAGGCCGGGTCGGCACCGAAGGACTCGTTGGCCTGCTTCAGCGAGAGGCTGATGCGACGACGCTCGAGGTCGATGTCGATGACCTTGACGAAGATCTCGTCGTTGACCTGGACGACCTGCTCCGGGATCTCCACGTGACGCTCGGCCAGCTCGGAGATGTGGACCAGGCCCTCGATGCCCTCGTCCACGCGGACGAACGCGCCGAACGGAACCAGCTTGGTGACCTTGCCGGGAACGACCTGGCCGATCTGGTGCGTGCGGGCGAACTGCTGCCACGGGTCCTCCTGCGTCGCCTTCAGCGACAGGGAGACACGCTCGCGGTCCATGTCCACGTCGAGGACCTCGACGGTGACCTCCTGGCCGACCTCGACGACCTCGGACGGGTGGTCGATGTGCTTCCAGGACAGCTCGGAGACGTGCACCAGGCCGTCGACGCCACCCAGGTCCACGAAGGCACCGAAGTTGACGATCGAGGACACGACGCCGGAGCGGACCTGACCCTTCTGGAGGGTCGTGAGGAAGGTCTGGCGGACCTCGGACTGGGTCTGCTCCAGCCAGGCACGGCGGGACAGGACCACGTTGTTGCGGTTCTTGTCCAGCTCGATGATCTTCGCCTCGAGCTCCTTGCCCACGTAGGGCTGGAGGTCGCGGACGCGACGCATCTCGACCAGGGAGGCCGGGAGGAAGCCGCGGAGGCCGATGTCGAGGATGAGACCACCCTTGACGACCTCGATGACGGTACCGGTGACGATGCCGTCCTCTTCCTTGATCTTCTCGATGGTGCCCCAGGCGCGCTCGTACTGGGCGCGCTTCTTCGAGAGGATCAGGCGGCCTTCCTTGTCCTCCTTCTGAAGGACCAGGGCCTCGATCTCGTCACCGACCTTGACGACCTCGTTCGGGTCGACGTCGTGCTTGATCGAGAGCTCGCGGCTCGGGATGACACCTTCGGTCTTGTAACCGATGTCGAGCAGGACCTCGTCCCGGTCGACCTTCACGATGACGCCGTCGACGATGTCGCCGTCGTTGAAGTACTTGATCGTCTCGTCGATCGCGGCGAGGAAGGCTTCCTCGTTACCGATGTCGTTGACCGCAACCTGCGGGGTGGTGGCGGTGGTCTCGGTGCTGCTCGTCATGTGGGAAAGGGCTCCGGTTACGGACAGAAAGTCGTAGGTACTGCTACGCCGAGAGCCCGTATCGCACCAAGAAGCCGGACAGCCAATGAAGCGCCGATCCCGCGAACGGGGGCGCCTCGAAAACCGAGGGGACATACAACAGGTGCGAGCGCGGCCTGCTCCGTCTGAGGCGCGCAGGCCCGCAGCGCAACCTTTAGCATACGGGGGCAGCCGGACAGGGTCAATGCGCGAAGCGCGCACCCGGGGCAGATCACCCCATAACCGGCGCAACTCGAGTCGCCCCAGGCCGTACCGGCCGCGGGGCCGCGCAGCCGCGCTGTGCGCAAACTACATCGACGGGCGAGATGAACCAAGAGTACGGACCGGAAGACGAGGGCGGCTTCGAGCCGGAGGCGACGCGGCGTGACGCCGGTGACGCGGAGAGCAGCCGGGCCAGTCGCGTCTGGTGGGACCGCAACGCCGACGCTTACCAGACCGAGCACGGAGCGTTCCTCGGGGACGACCGTTTCGTCTGGGGCCCCGAGGGACTCGACGAGGCGGAAGCCGAGCTGCTGGGCCCGGCGGACCTGCTGAAGGGGCGCGACGTGCTGGAGATCGGCGCCGGTGCGGCGCAGTGCTCCCGGTGGCTGGCCGGGCGAGGCGCGCGACCGGTGGCGCTCGATCTGTCCCACCGGCAGCTCCAGCACGCGCTGCGGATCGGGGCGGACGTCCCGCTGGTCGAGGCCGACGCCTGCGCGCTGCCGTTCCGGGACGGCTCCTTCGACCTCGCGTGCTCGGCGTACGGCGCGGTTCCCTTCGTCGCCGACCCGGTGCGGGTGTTCCGAGAGGTGCGCCGGGTCCTGCGGCCGAGCGGGCGCTGGGTCTTCTCGGTGACCCACCCCGTCCGATGGGCCTTCCCGGACGAGCCCGGCCCCGAGGGCCTGTCGGTCGCGGCCTCGTACTTCGACCGCACCCCCTATGTGGAACAGGACGAGCAGGGACGGGCCGTCTACGTGGAGCACCACCGGACGATCGGCGACCGGGTGCGCGACGTGGTGGCCGGCGGTTTCCGGCTGCTCGACCTGGTCGAACCGGAGTGGCCGGCCTGGAACAGCCAGGAATGGGGCGGCTGGTCCCCGTTGCGCGGCAACCTCATCCCAGGTTCGGCGATCTTCGTCTGCGAGCGGGACGAGCGGTCCTGAGACCCGTCGGGCGGTACCGCGCCGCCGGGGCGCGACCGGCGGACACCTCGTCGCCCCGGCCCGGCCGGCGCACCGCCGGTCCCAGCCGTCACGAGACCGGCGCGCCGGACGGCTCCCGGCGGCCCTCGGAGCCGGCGGTCCCCCGGACCCGACGGACTCCATAAGTCCTATGAACAGCTGGGGCCTGTGGACAGCGGGGGCCGCCGTCTCCGCCGAGGGACGAGACTGAGGTCGTGATCCGAAACGACGTTCTCGACCGTCTCCCCGTCCGCCATGCCGTACCCGAGCTGCTGACCGCGCTCGAGGAGCGCGGCACGGCGGTACTGTCCGCGCCTCCCGGCACCGGCAAGACCACGCTGGTACCGCTGGCGCTGGCCGGACTCATAGGGAGCGGTCCGCGACGGCGGGTGCTGGTGGCCGAGCCGCGCCGGATGGCGGTCCGGGCGGCGGCACGCCGCATGGCGTGGCTGCTCGGCGAGGAGCCCGGCGGAACCGTCGGGTTCTCCGTGCGCGGGGAACGCCGGAAGGGACCCGCCACCCGCGTGGAGGTGGTCACCACGGGCGTCCTGCTCCAACGGCTCCAGCGTGACCCGGAGCTCCCGGACGTGGACGTGGTGCTGCTCGACGAGTGCCACGAGCGTCATCTGGACGCGGACACCGCGATGGCGTTCCTCGTCGACGTACGGGCGACGCTGCGCCCCGATCTGTGCCTGATCGCGGCCTCCGCGACGAGCGACGCCCCGGCGTGGGCGGAGCTGCTCACGGTCCTCGACGGAAGCGGACCGGCGCCCGTGGTGGAGAGCACCGGGGAGGCGCACGGGTACCGCGTCTTCTTCGCCGCGCCTCCGTCGGGGGTGCGCCCCGCGCACGGCACCTGGGTGGACCCGGCGCTGCTGCGTCATGTGGCGGCCACGGTGCGGCGGGCGATGGACCGGCACGAGGGGGACGTGCTGTGCTTCCTGCCGGGGACGGGCGAGATCGCGCGGGTCGCCGGGTTGCTCGGCGACGTCGACGCGGACGTGTTCCCGTTGCACGGGCGGGCGCCGGCGGCCGTGCAGGACGCGGTGCTGCGGGGTTCCGGGCCGGGCCTCCGTCGCCGGGTGGTGCTGTCCACCTCGGTGGCGGAGTCGAGCCTGACCGTCCCGGGGGTCCGGGTCGTCGTGGACTCGGGGCTCGCGCGGGAGCCGCGGATGGACCATGCCAGAGGGCTGGGGTCCCTGGCGACGGTTCCGGTGTCGGTCGCGGCGGCGACGCAGCGCGCCGGGCGCTCCATGCGGGAGGCGGCGGGCGCTGTCTACCGCTGCTGGTCCGAGGCGGAGGACGGGAACCGCTCCCGGTTCCCGTCGCCGGAGATCAGGATCGCCGACCTGACGTCCTTCGCGCTGCGGGCGGCGTGCTGGGGTGATCCGAGCGCGGCCGGGCTCGCGCTCCTCGACGGCCCTCCGGCCGGGGCGATGGCCGCGGCCCGCTCCGTGCTGGCGGCGATCGGCGCGGTGGACGAGGACGGTCGGGTGTCGGACCGGGGTGTGCGGATGTCCCGGATCGGGGTGCAGCCGCGGCTCGCGCGGGCTCTGCTGGACGGCGCACCGGAGGTCGGCGCCCGGCGGGCGGCCGAGGTGGTGGCGCTGCTGAGCGAGGAGCCGCCGCGCGAGTACGGCGACGATCTGGCGGTCGCCTGGCGGGCCGCGCGTCGGGGCGGTGACGGGTACGCGGCCCGTTGGAAGACGGAGGCGCGGAGGCTGGAGCGCTCGGTGGGGGAGCCGGTCGGCGCCGGCACGGGGAAGGGAGCCGGTGACGGGGGCGGTGCCTCCGTCGCGGGGCGTGCGGAGGGGCCGGTGCGGGGGGACGACGCCGTGGCGGGCTTGGTGACGGCGCTGGCGTTTCCCGAGCGGGTGGCGCGTGCCCGGGAGGGCCGGGGGTTGCTGATGGTGTCCGGTACGGGTGCGGAGCTCTCCGCGGGCTCGGTCCTGCGCGACGCTCCCTGGCTGGCCGTCGCCGTGGCGGACCGTACGGCGCGTGACGCGACGGCGAGGGTGCGGCTGGCGGCCGTGGCGGACGAGGAGGTGGCGCGCGCCGCGGCCGGCCGGCTGCTCGCGGAGGACGAGGAGGTTCGCTGGGAGGACGGTGATGTCGTCGCCCGGTCCGTCTCCCGTCTCGGGGCGGTCGAGCTGACGGTACGTCCGCTGCGGGACGATGCCGATCCCGGGCTGGTGCGGGCGGCGCTGCTGGACGGTCTACGGCGTGACGGGCTGGGGTTGCTGCGGTGGAGCCGGGAGTCGGCGGAGCTGCGGCGGCGACTGGGCTTCCTGCGCCGGGTGCTGGGCGCACCGTGGCCGGACGTCACGGAGGGCGGTCTGCTCGACCGGGCGGAGGAGTGGCTGGAGCCCGAGCTGTCACGGGCGCGGCGGCGGGCCGATCTGGGCCGGATCGACGCCGGCCGGTCGCTCCAGCGTCTGCTGCCCTGGGGGTCGGGTGAGGCGGCCCGGCTGGACGAGCTGGCGCCCGAGCGGATCGAGGTGCCGAGTGGATCGCGGATACGGGTCGACTACGGCGGCGAGCAGCCGGTGCTGGCGGTGAAGCTCCAGGAGATGTTCGGCCTGGCCGAGACGCCTCGGGTGGCGGGTGTGCCGGTTTTGGTCCATCTGCTCTCCCCCGCGGGGCGCCCGGCGGCGGTGACGGCGGATCTGGCCTCGTTCTGGCGGGAGGGCTATCGCTCGGTGCGGGCGGAACTGCGGGGGCGGTATCCCCGGCATCCGTGGCCGGAGGACCCACGGAGCGCGCCGCCTACCCGGTACACCCGGGCGCGGTCCGAGAGGGGGTGACCGGGTCCGGGGCGGCGCGTCGACCGCGGGCCTCCAGCCAGAGGGCGAGGGCGAGCAGCGCGAGGCTGGTTCCCGCGAAGGTCCACGGCAGCCAGGAGGTGAGGAGGAGGATGGGGGTGCGGTTGGCCCTGACCAGTTCGGCGGTGCTCCGGAGGGAGTCCTCGCGCATCTTCACGTGGCCCGCGAAGACGGTGACGGTGTCCTGGCCCATGAGGGCGCGGGCGTTGCGGAGCTCCTCCCGGTGGACCTCCTCGCCGTTGACGGGTGCCCCGGTCACCGGGTCGACCCAGAACATGCGCCGGGTGGTGTACCAGCGGGTGAGGCCGGTCCTGGCGAGGAGTTCGGGGGTGATGCCCTCGACGGGCATCGACTTGGGCATGGGGACCTCGGTCCAGGGGATGTCCTGCTCGAAGTAGTAGACCTCCATCCCCCGGAAGTCCCGGACACCCTTGTAGTGGATCGGGGCGGAGGCACGGGTCTGGGCGTCGAAGTACTGGTAGTCCCGCTTCTCGGTCAGGAAGGGCCATTTGAACTCGATACCCTCCCGCCGGACGGCGTCGCCGTCCACCATCTCGCCTGTGGCGTGGACGGGGTCCTGGGTGTGGGCGTCGAAGACGTATCGCTCGGGAACCTGGGAGACCATCTTGCCGTCGGGGCCGATGACGTGGGAGAGCGAGTCCCAGACGACGACGTCCCGGCCGGCGTCCCGCTCGATCCGTCGCGACTCCTCGACGTTGCCCTTGAGGGTCTGGACGATCGTGATCTTCTCGACCTTCTCGGCCTTGAGCGTGGAGTAGTCGAGCAGGGTCGCGGGCTTCGCCTCCAGGACCGTCACCTGGTATTGGTTCGGCGGGATCTTCACCGCCCGGGGAAACACGTACCAGCGCAGGGTGGGAGCCATCGAGGCGAAGCAGACGGCGAGGGAGAGCAGCGCGAGGCTCGCCAGGCGGCGCATGGGCGCACCTCCTACTTCAGGGGGCCGGGGTCGGCGGTGAGGAGAGGGCGGGGAGAGGTGGGGCCTTCGGGCGGCAGATCCACCCAGGCGAAGAGCAGCACGACCAGGAGGGCGGGGAGCAGCCCGATGGCGGCGGCGACAAGGGCGCGCACGGTTCGGCCTCCCGGTACTCGATCTGATGTAGCGTCAGGTCGGGGGCACCGTAGCAACGCGACCGCGAGATGAGAACACGTCGTACCCGGAACGCGGTGTGCCGCCTCGCCGTCCGGTCGGGCGGCGAGGCGGCACGAAGAGAGGAGGAGCCGGAGGCTCAGGTGGCCGGAGAGGCCGACGGCGAAGGAGCGGAGCCTGTCGAGGTCGGCGTCGGGCTCGGCGTCGAGGCGGGAGGTGAGGTCGGCGACGACGTCGGGGTGGGAGTCGGGGTCGGGGTCGGCGTGGGAGTCGGGGTCGGCTTCGGGGCCGGCTCGGCGGTGGTGACCTTCAGAAGGATGTCCACGGTGCCCCCTCCCGGGGCCGTCAGGCGCAGCACGAAGGTGCCCGCCTGGTCGTCCGCGAAGAGGTCGGGGAGGGTGAGCAGCCCCTTCTCGTCGGTCCTGAGACCGGTGAGGGTCCGGACCGGATCGCCCTTCGCGTCCTTGAAGTGCGGCCCCTCGGCGGCGGGCTGCGGATCCTCGCCGGCCGTGAGGACGGCGGCGGTGAGACCCACCGAGGCGGCGGGGGCGCCGTCGAGGGTGGCCTTCACCAGGATCCGGTCGGCGAAGCCGGAGGAGGTGACGGCGGTCAGCTCCTCGGTGTCGGCGGCCAGGGCGTCGGCCTGCCGGACCGTGACGGTCGCGGTGAAATCGACGGGCAGCAGCTTGCGCCCCTCGACTGACGCCCGCACGGTGAACGCCCCCGGCTGCTCGCCCGCCCGGACGGCCGGGGAGACGACCTTGCCCTGCGGGCCGGTGGTGACGGTGATGCTCTTCGCTCCGCCGCCGAAGTGGGAGTCGGTGGTGCCGACGATCTCGAAGCGCACGGCCAGACCGGCGACCGGCTCGCCCGCGGCGTCCAGCGCCACGATCGTGGGGCGCGCGGCGAAGACGCCGCCGGCGGTCGCCTGGAGCGTGCCGGTCCCGGAGTCGGCGAGCCGCGCCACGCGGGCGACCGGGGGCTGCGTCACGGGCGGCGGGGTCGGCGGGGGCGTGGTGGGCTTCGACGGGCTGGGCGAGGGCGAGGGCGTCACGGGCTTCGACGGGCTGGGGGTGACCGGGGACGGCGAGGGACTCTGGCCACTGCTCGGGACGTCGCCGCGGTCCGCCGGGAGCACGCCGGTCCCGTCCGGGACCTGATGGGTGCCGCGCTTGTAGTACTCGAACCAGGAGAGGACCGTGTTGAGGTACTCGGTCGAGCGGTTGTAGCTGAGGATCGCCCGGTCCAGGTCGGCCTTGACCGCGAGGTCGCGGTTGCCGGCGCAGAGGTAGAGACCGGCCGCCTGCGCGGCGTCGTAGATGTTGTTGGGGTCCTTGCGGCCGTCGCCGTTGGCGTCCTGGCCCCAGGTAGCCCACGTGGAGGGGATGAACTGCATCGGGCCGACGGCGCGGTCGTGCTTCGTGTCCCCGTCGTAGGCGCCGTGATCGGTGTCCGAGATGTCGGCGAAGCCGACGCCGTTGAGCACCGGACCCAGGATGGGCGAGAGCGTGGTGCCGTCGGCGTTCACCCGGCCGCCCCGCGCCTGGCCCGACTCGACCTTTCCGATGCCGGCGAGGAGCTGCCAGGGAAGGTGACAGGAGGGATCGCTGGACCGTATGGACTGTTCGGCGCGCTTGTAGGCGGCGAGCACGGACGCGGGTATCCCCGCCTCGGCCGGACCGGTCACGATCGGCGTGTCCAGCGCGGTACCGGGCTTGTTGGGCGTGTTCAGCGGCGGCAGGGCCGTGTAGTAGGGGGAGTCGCCGGTCGCGGAGCCGTCCGGGGGCACCGACGGATCGCCGATGCCGAGGGCCTGGTCCCCGCTCGTGTTGTCGGTGGGCGGGGGTGTCACTCCCGGGGCCTGCGAGGCGGCCAGCGCGGCCACCGCCGCGGCCACCACAGCGCTACTGGTGGCCCCCTTGCGCAGCCGACGGCCCAATTGCGCTGCCATGCCTACGGTCCCCTCCCCTTGGCCTGCGCCCGCGCTCCCCGCGCGAGACCCAGGCGACCCTACGACAACTCCGGACCCCGGGACACCGGGTTCTGATCGTGCTTCACGCCTTCGTCACGTCTCGGCCGCATACCCTCGCGAGGAAATCACCCCCCGCATACTGGACATCTCCGCCGACCGCCGACGCAAGGACCCTGGTGGCCGGCCCGGATCCTGAGGGGGACCATCGATGCCGTTCACGTTGAGCCATGCCGCCGCGATGCTACCGGTCATCAGACGGGACGGCACCGCGCGGGGACCGCTCATCGCCTCAGCGCTCGTGGCGGGTTCGTTCTCGCCCGACATGACCTACTTCGCCGCCACGGCGATCCCGGGCGCGATGCTCTTCGGCAGCGTCACGCACTCGGCGGTGGGAGTCGTCACGGTCGACGTGTTCATCACCGCGGCGCTGGTGGCGGCATGGCTGGTGGTGCGCGAGCCGCTGGTGGCGCTGCTCCCCACGCGATGGCGGGGGCGGGTCCACGGCCTCGTACGGGGACGCTCCTGGCGCGGGCGACGGGCTCCGGTCCTGGCCGGGTGGTTCTGTCTGTCCGCGGTACTCGGGGCGACCACGCACGTCGTGTGGGACTCCTTCACCCATCCCGACCGCTGGGGCACACGGGCGATTCCGTTCCTCGGCGAGCTCGTGGCCGGGTTCCCGGTCTATCTGTACGCGCAATACGGGGGTTCCGCTCTGGCCCTGGGCCTGCTGGTGTGGTTCGCGGTCCGGGCGCTGCGCGCGACACGCCCGGACGCGGCCCCGCCGGTGGAGGTCGCGGTACTGGACCGGCGCGGGCGCCGACTGGCCTACGGGCTGATCGGGACGTGCCTCCTCGCCGGCATCGTGCACCGCTGCCTGCGCTTCTACGCGTACTGGGGCCGGATCGACAAGCCGCTGGACCTCATTCCGACGGCCTGCTTCGGTGCGGGCGCGGGACTGGCCGCCGGAATCCTGCTGTACGGGGCGTGGATGCGGCTGCGCAGGACCGCCGTCCCCGCGGAGCCGACCGGCAGCCCCGAGGCCGGCCCGCCCGCCGGGGACCGGGCCTCGCCGCCGGCCCGCTCGGGGCGCCCCCACTGACCCTCGGGCCGGGCCTCGGGGCGCAACGGGCACGAAGACGCGGCGGCGCAGGACGGAACGACGCAAGACGGGGCGGCATGGTCAGTGCGCGGCCGACTCCCAGTCCGGGCCGACGCCCACCGAGACGTCGAGCGGCGCGCGCAGGGTGACGGCGGCGGACATCTCACGGCGCACCAGGGCCTCGACCTGTTCCCGCTCCCCCGGCACGATCTCCAGCACGATCTCGTCGTGCACCTGGAGGAGCATCCGGGAGGTGAGACCGGCCTCGGTCAGCGCCCGGTCGACGTTCAGCATGGCGACCTTCACGATGTCCGCCGCCGTGCCCTGGATCGGAGCGTTCAGCGCCATGCGCTCCGCCGCCTCGCGGCGCTGGCGGTTGTCGCTGTTCAGGTCCGGGAGATAGCGACGACGCCCGAGCATCGTCTCGGTGTAGCCCGTGGCACGGGCCTCGTCGACCACCCGGCGCAGATAGTCCCGCACCCCGCCGAAACGCTCGAAGTACGTGTCCATCAGGGCACGCGCCTCGCCCGCCTCGATGTTCAGCTGCTGGGAGAGGCCGAAGGCGGACAGGCCGTACGCCAGGCCGTAGGACATGGCCTTGATCTTGCGGCGCATCTCCGCGTCGACGGCGGACCGCTCGACGCCGAAGACCTGCGAGGCGACCGTGGTGTGCAGGTCCTCGCCCGAGGTGAACGCCTCGATGAGGCCCTGGTCCTCGGAGAGGTGGGCCATCACCCGCAGTTCGATCTGGCTGTAGTCGGCGGTCATCAGGCCCTCGAAGCCCTCGCCCACGACGAAGCCGTGCCGGATCGCCCGGCCCTCGTCCGTGCGGACCGGCACGTTCTGCAGGTTCGGGTCGGTGGACGACAGACGCCCGGTCGCGGCCACCGTCTGGCTGAAGGTGGTGTGGATGCGGCCGTCCGCGGCGATGGTCTTGACCAGGCCCTCGACCGTGGAGCGCAGCCGGGCCTGCTCTCGGTGCCGGAGCATGATCACCGGCAGTTCGTGCTCCGTCTGGCCCGCCAGCCAGGCGAGGGCGTCGGCGTCCGTGGTGTACCCGGTCTTGGTCTTCTTCGTCTTGGGCAGGTTCAGCTCGCCGAAGAAGACCTCCTGCAGCTGCTTGGGCGAGCCGAGGTTGAACTCGTGGCCGACCGACGCGTGCGCCTCCTTCACGGCCTGCTGCACGGCGCCCGCGAACTGCTGCTCCATGGCTTCCAGATGGGCCCGGTCGGCGGCGATGCCGTGCCGCTCCAGACGGGCCAGGAGCGCGGAGGTGGGCAGCTCGACGTCGTGCAGGAGCTCACGGGCGCCCACCTCGCCGAGCCTCTCCTCGAAGGCCGCCCCCAGATCGAGCACGGTGCGGGCCTGCGCCATCAGGGCCTCGGCCTCGGCGGTGTCGTCGGCGCCGAAGGCGAGCTGGCCGTCGGCGGCGGCGGCCGGGGCCAGCTCCCTGCCGAGGTACTCGACGGACAGCGCGTCGAGCGCGAAGGAGCGTCGGCCCGGCTTCACCAGGTAGGCGGCGAGCGCGGTGTCCATGGTGACACCGGCGACGCTCCAGCCGTGTTCCGGGAAGACCCGCATCGCGCCCTTGGCGTTGTGCAGCACCTTGGGCCGGTCCGGGGCGGCGATCCATTCGGCGAAGGCGCGCTCGTCCGCCTCGTCGAGCCTCGTGGGGTCGAACCAGGCCGCGGGGCCCTCCGCGGTGGCGAGGGCGATCTCGGCGACGTTGCCGGTGCCGAGCGCCCAGCTGTCGACTGTGGCCATCCCCAGCGGCTCCCCGGCGTGCTCCGCCAGCCAGGGGGCGAGCTCGCCGGCACGGAGGACCGAGCCGTCCAGCTCGACGCCCGCGGCCGGCTCCGGGGCCTGCTCCTCACCCGCTCCGGGGTCCACGGCGAGCAGCCGCTCCCGCAGTGAGGGGTTGCGGATCTCCAGGGTGTCGAGGACGAGCGCGACGGCCGTACGGTCGTATGGGGCGCGTTCCAGGTCGCCGACCGTGCGGGGCAGCGCCACGTCGCGGACCATCTCGGTCAGCACCCGGTTCAGCTTCACGGCCTCCAGGTGGTCCCGGAGATTCTGCCCCGCCTTGCCCTTGACCTCCTCGGCGCGCTCGACCAGCTCGGCGAAGGAACCGAACTGGTTGATCCACTTGGCGGCCGTCTTCTCGCCGACGCCAGGGATTCCGGGAAGGTTGTCGGACGGGTCGCCTCGCAGGGCGGCGAAGTCCGGGTACTGCCGGGGAGTCAGGCCGTACTTCTCCTCGACCTTCCCCGGGGTGAAACGGGTCAGCTCGGAGACGCCCTTGGTCGGGTACAGCACCGTCACGTGGTCGGTGATCAGCTGGAAGGAGTCCCGGTCGCCGGTGACGATCAGAACCTCGAAGCCCTCCGCCTCGGCCCGCGTGGCGAGCGTGGCGATCACGTCGTCCGCCTCGAAGCCCTCGACCGCGAAGCGCTCCACGTGCATGGCGTCGAGCAGCTCGCCGATCAGCTCCACCTGCCCCTTGAACTCGTCCGGGGTCTTGGAACGGTTCGCCTTGTACTCCGGGAACTCCTCGGAGCGCCATGTCTTGCGGGACACGTCGAACGCGACCGCGAAGTGCGTGGGCGCCTCGTCGCGGAGCGTGTTCGCCAGCATCGACGCGAAGCCGTAGATGGCGTTGGTCGGCTGCCCCGTCGCGGTGGTGAAGTTCTCCGCGGGCAGTGCGAAGAAAGCCCGGTACGCGAGGGAGTGCCCGTCCATGAGGAGCAGGCGGGGACGGGGGTCTGCGGTCTTCTTCGATGCTGTCTCGGCCACGGGTCGATCCTGCCACGGACCGCTGACAATCCCCTCCACACCGACCTTACGTGGAGCTTTGTCGGTCACGCGTGACAGGATCGGGGGGTACGTCACCGCACGGACGCTCAAGGGAGAGCGCGATGGTCAGCAAGCCGCCCGCCGGCGACCCGGTCCAGGACGCCCCACAGGTCGGGGCGCCGCAGCACGCCGCGGCCGGGCTGCCCGCCATCGGCCACACCCTCAGGATCGCGCAGGCGCAGATGGGTGTGCGGCGCACCGCGCGGACCCTCCGCAAGGTCAACCAGAAGGACGGCTTCGACTGCCCGGGCTGCGCCTGGCCGGAGGGCGACGAGCGGCACGTGGCGGAGTTCTGCGAGAACGGGGCGAAGGCCGTCGCCGAGGAGGCGACCCTGCGCCGGGTCACTCCCGCGTTCTTCGCCGCGCACCCGCTGTCCGACCTGGTGGACCGCAGCGGCTACTGGCTGGGGCAGCAGGGCCGGATCACCGAACCGGCGTACCTGCCGGAGGGCGCGGACCGGTACGAGCCGGTCAGCTGGGAGCGTGCCTTCGCGATCATCGCCGAGGAGCTGGGGGCGCTCGCCTCCCCGGACGAGGCGCTCTTCTACACGTCGGGGCGCACGAGCAACGAGGCCGCGTTCCTGCTGCAGCTCTTCGCCCGCGAGTTCGGCACGAACAACCTGCCGGACTGCTCGAACATGTGCCACGAGTCGTCCGGCTCCGCGCTCAACGAGACGATCGGCGTCGGCAAGGGCAGCGTCTCGCTGGAGGACCTCCACCAGGCCGACCTGATCATCGTGGCCGGGCAGAACCCGGGCACGAACCATCCGCGGATGCTCTCGGCGCTGGAGAAGGCCAAGGCGGCCGGAGCCCGGATCATCTCGGTGAACCCGCTGCCCGAAGCGGGCCTCGAGCGGTTCAAGAACCCGCAGACCCCGCGGGGGATGATCAGCGGAGCCGCGCTCACCGACCTCTTCCTGCAGATCCGCATCGGCGGCGACCAGGCTCTGTTCCGTCTGCTCAACCGGCTGATCCTGGAGACGGAGGGGGCGGTCGACGAGGAGTTCGTCCGCGCGCACACCCACGGATACGAGGACTTCGCCACGGCCGCCCGCGCCGCGGACTGGGACGAGACGCTCGCCGCGACCGGTCTGGACCGCGGGGAGATCGAGCGGGCCCTGGAGATGGTGCTCGCCTCGCGGCGGACGATCGTCTGCTGGGCGATGGGACTCACCCAGCACAAGCATTCCGTGCCCACCATCCGCGAGGTGGTCAACTTCCTCCTGCTGCGCGGCGACATCGGGCGGCCCGGCGCCGGTGTGTGCCCGGTCCGCGGTCACTCCAACGTGCAGGGCGACCGCACGATGGGGATCTTCGAGCGTCCCGCTCCCGCCTTCCTGGACGCGCTGGACCAGGAGTTCGGGATCGTGTCGCCGCGCCGTCACGGTTTCGACGTGGTGCGCTCGATCCAGGCCCTGCGCGACGGCGAGGCGAAGGTCTTCTTCGCGATGGGCGGCAACTTCGTGGGGGCCACGCCCGACACGGAGGTCACCGAGGCGGCGATGCGGCGGGCCCGGCTGACGGTGCACGTCTCGACCAAGCTGAACCGCTCGCACGCGGTCACCGGCACCCGGGCGCTGATCCTGCCCACGCTGGGCCGCACCGACAAGGACGTCCAGCGCGGCGGCCGTCAGTTCGTGACGGTCGAGGACTCCATGGGGCTCGTGCACGCCTCGCGCGGGAACCTGCCGCCGGCGAGCCCTCACCTCCTGTCCGAGCCGGCCATCGTGGCCCGCATGGCCCGCGCGGTGCTCGGCGCCGCCTCGGCCACGCCGTGGGAGGAGTTCGAGCGGGACTACGCCACGATCCGCGACCGCATCGCCCGCGTGGTCCCCGGCTTCTCCGACTTCAACGCCCGGCTCGCCGCGCACCCGGGCGGCTTCGCCCTGCCGCACGCGCCGCGCGACGAACGCCGCTTCCCCACGGCCACCGGCAAGGCCAACTTCACCGCCGCGCCGGTCGAGTACCCCGTCGTGCCCGAGGGCCGGCTGCTGTTGCAGACCCTGCGCTCGCACGACCAGTACAACACCACGATCTACGGTCTCGACGACCGCTACCGCGGCATCCGGGGCGGCCGGCGCGTCGTCCTGGTGCACCCGGAGGACGCGGCGGCGCTGGGCCTGGCGGACGGGGCCTACACGGACCTGGTCAGCGAGTGGACGGACGGCAGCGAGCGACGGGCACCCGGATTCCGGGTCGTGCACTACCCGACGGCGCGGGGCTGCGCGGCGGCGTACTACCCGGAGACCAACGTCCTGGTACCGCTGGAGTCGACCGCGGACGTCAGCAACACCCCCGCCAGCAAGTCCGTGATCGTGCGTCTGGAACAATCACAGTCCGTCTAAGCGTTCGCTCAGGCGGGCGCGCTGGCCGGCAGGGCAGCCGTATCAGAAGCCGTACGAAGACGAACGGAGCCGGGCCGATGGGTGAGCAGCAGCACGTGAAGTTCCCGCAGGAGGTCCTCGCCGAGTACGCCGCCCTCGGCGTCGACCTGCAGGCGCTCTTCTCCGCCGGGCACCTCGGCAACCGGATGAGCGTGCAGATCGTCGAGGCGTCCGCCGAGCGGGTCGTCGGCACGATGCCGGTGGAGGGCAACACCCAGCCCTACGGCCTGCTGCACGGCGGCGCGTCCGCCGTGCTCGCCGAGACACTGGGGTCGATCGGCTCGATGCTGCACGGCGGCGTCTCCAAGATCGCCGTGGGAGTGGATCTCAACTGCACCCACCACCGCGGCGTCCGCAGCGGACTGGTCACCGGGGTCGCGACCCCGGTCCACCGCGGTCGTTCCACGGCCACCTACGAGATCGTGATCACGGACGACCAGGACAAGCGGGTCTGCTCGGCCCGGCTGACCTGCCTGCTCCGCGAGGTCACGGCCAAGGACGCGGACAACGTCCCGGGTGGCGGCGCGGCCTGACCGCACCACCGTCTCCCGACGTCCCCCTCCGCGCCTCCCCGCTTCCACGCCCCTCCTCCCCCGGTCCCTTGCCTTCCGCTTGTTTCCACGTTCTTCCGGTTTCTTTTCCGTTCTCCGCCCGCCGGACCGCGACGGCACACTCCCATCCGGGCCGTGCTGCGCCGCACGGCCACCGCGGAGACCGCCGCGAACCAGGAGGCCGGACGAGCGGAGGGCAGGGCGGCCGACCGAGGCCGGATCGAGAAGGTGACCGGGGCCGTCACCGTCACCGGGAGTCACCGGGGGCGTGATCCCGGAGCACGGCGCCACACCTCCCGGCACCCGCCCCCAAGGGTGACGGAAGCACCGTTTCGGGCACAGTCGCGGACTCCGGCACACCGGGTTCCCGAACACCGGCCCCCGGACGCGGAGCGTCGGCTTCCGGACGTCGCGCCCCCGGCCGGCCGCCCCGGCTTCCGGACCCGGGGTGTCGCGTTCCGGACACTGCGGGTCCGCACCGCGCGGCCCGCGCACCTCACGACCGGCTCCTGCGCACGCCGCACCGAGCCGCACCCGCCGACCGACCCGCCACATCTCGTCGACACCCTCCCGGGAGGATGCCCGGCGCTCCGCACACGGCCGTCCGGATACCCGCCGGCCCCGCTTCAACACCCCGCGCCCCACACCGCCTTGCCCCGCCCACCCGCTCGGCCGACGGCGCACCCGCGGACACGGAACCAGGGCCACGCGGAAGGGCGCGGCGCGACCCCCGGCACCCCAGAGACACCACACCCGCCCCGGCCCCCGGCCACGCGGGAGACTCCCCGTCGCGCCCCGGCACCCCCCGGAGCCACCCGCGGACCCCGGCGCACCGGATGCGGCCCGCGAGGAACCCCACCCCCGGCCGGCCACGCGCACCGAGCGACCCGCCCACACCTGCCGCCGCGCCAGGTGAGCGGTCCGCGACCACCCCGAACGCCACGCACGCCCCTCCGTCACCACCGGCACACCCGCCACCCTCCCCGGACCGGTACCCCACGGCCCGGGGCCACCCCCGAAACTCCTCCAACCCCCTCACCGCTCGGGCCTGTTGCGCCGCCCTTCGGCTTCCCCTAGCGTGCCCGCCATGGGGCACTCGGCGCGCACGTCGATCAGGAGCGCCCTGCGCACGCCGCTGATCCTCGGACTCCTGGCCGCCACTCCCGGCTGCACGGGCGGGACGGCCGACCCGGCTCCGCACACCTCGACCCCCGCCGACGTCTGCACCAGCCTCGTGTCGTACTGGGCGAAGGAAGCCGTCGAGGGCAGCAGCTGGGCGGGCCTGGACTGGGAGCAGAAGGGCTTGTCCAACGAGCAGTTGGGGATTCACGACGAGGTCCTCGCGGACGCCCGGGCCACCGAGCGGACGGAGGGACGGGCCGCCGCACTGGCCGAGATCGACCGGGAGAGCCGCCGCCGGTGCGAGGCCGCACACGGCGCGACGGGAAGCTCGGAGAACTGGAGACCGCCCGGGAGTCCGGCCGCCTCCCCCGCCGGCACGGGCGGCCCGGACCCCGCCCCCGGCTCTCCGGCACACCCGCCTTCACTCCCCTCCCCATCATGACGCTGCGTGACATCGACGCGCTGATCAAGCCGCACGGCACGCCCCACCGTCCGTCCGCTGACACCAGGCCGCCCGTCCGGTATCCGGAGAGCCGGTGAACCAGGACCGACAGGAGCATGATCCGCTCAAGCCCCTTAGCGGAACTGCGCGTTCTCACGATGTGAACACCATGTTGCCGACACCTATGTACCGGTTTGCCCACCCCCTGCGCACCTCCTCTCCCCCTCGCGATAACAAGACAGTCACATCCTGACCTCGCCGCTCCCCACCTCCCCCACCTGCGCTTAGAGTCACGGCCAGTCACCGCGCCGCCGGGCGCTTCTGCTGCACGACCCAGTAACACCAGTCACCCCAGTACGGCCCGGCCACTCAAAAACGGCACCTCCAGCTACACAGCTTCACGGCACCGCCTCAGCTCGAGGGGGCCGCGCCAGGGAAAGGATTCATCGTGCGACGTCGTTCCTTGCTCATCCTCACCACCGTGATCACCACGGGAGCTCTCACCCTTTCCGCCTGCGGTTCGCGCGACGACAAGGGCGGCAGCGACGACTCGAAGGGCACCACGACCGTCGTCATCGGCGTCGACGCGCCGCTCACGGGCTCGCTGTCCGCGCTGGGCCAGGGCATCAAGAACTCCGTGGACCTGGCGGCCAAGACCGCCAACAAGAACAACGAGGTCCCGGGCGTCACGTTCAAGGTCGAGGCCCTCGACGACCAGGCCGTCCCGGCCTCCGGCCAGGCCAACGCCACCAAGCTCGTCGGCAAGCCGGAGGTGCTCGGCGTCGTCGGCCCGCTGAACTCCGGCGTCGCCCAGCAGATGCAGGGCGTCTTCGCGGCGGCCAACCTCGCCCAGGTCTCCCCGGCGAACACCAACCCCTCCCTCAGCCAGGGCGACAACTGGGGCAAGGGCGAGTTCAAGCGCCCCTTCCCGACCTACTTCCGCACCGCCGCCACCGACGTGGTCCAGGGCAAGTTCGCCGCCCAGTACCTCTTCAACGACGCCGGCAAGAAGAAGGTCTTCGTCGTCGACGACAAGCAGACCTACGGAGCCGGCCTCGCGGCCATCTTCTCCGCCGAGTTCAGCCGCCTGGGCGGCAAGGTCGTCGGCACCGACCACGTCACCGTGAAGGAGACCGACTTCTCCTCCACCGCAGACAAGGTCAAGAGCTCCGGCGCCGACTCCGTCTACTTCGGCGGCCAGTACCCCGAGGGCGGCCTGCTCTCCGACCAGATCAAGAAGACCGGCGCCAAGATCCCCACCATGGGCGGCGACGGCATCTACGACCCGGCCTTCATCAGCGCCTCCGGCGAGGCCAACGACGGTGACCTGGCCACCTCGATCGGCTACCCGGTCGAGAAGCTCGACACCGCCAAGAAGTTCATCGCCGACTACAACGCCGGCGGCTACAAGGACCCGTACGCGGCCTACGGCGGCTACTCCTACGACGCCGGCTGGGCGATCGTCCAGGCCGTCAAGGCCGTCGTCGCCGCCAACGACGGCAAGCTTCCCGAGGACGCCCGCGCCAAGGTCACCGAGGCGCTCGGCAAGGTCTCCTTCGACGGCGTGACCGGCAAGGTCTCCTTCGACGAGTTCGGCGACACCACCAACAAGCAGCTCACGGTCTACAAGGTCGAGGGCGGCAAGTGGATCGACGTCAAGAGCGACACGTTCAACCAGTAGTCACCCCGCTCTGACCTCGTCCTGACCAAATGAACCACACCGCGCGAGGGCGCAAACAGCGCCCTCGCGCGGAGTCATATCCGACACGCTCATCGGAGGCCCTGCGGTGAACGAACTGCCGCAACAGCTGGCCAACGGCCTTGCCCTCGGTGCCCTCTATGGCCTCGTCGCCATCGGGTACACCATGGTCTACGGCATCGTCCAGCTCATCAACTTCGCCCACGGCGAGATCTTCATGATCGGGGGCTTCGGCGCCCTCACCACCTACACCGCTCTCCCGAGTGGCACCTCCCTGATGGTGGCCATACCGCTCATGATCATCGGTGGCGCGATCGCCTCCGTGGCCGTCGCGACCGCCGCCGAGCGGTTCGCCTACCGGCCGCTGCGCGGCGCACCACGACTCGCCCCGCTCATCACCGCCATCGGCCTCTCGATCGCGCTCCAGCAGCTCGTCTGGCAGTTCTACCCGAACGCCAAGGTGGCCGTCAGCTTCCCCGAGTTCAGCGGCGACGCCTTCAAGATCACCGAACACCTCACCATCCAGCGCGCCGACGCCTTCATCCTCGCGCTCGCCCCCCTCTGCATGCTCGCCCTCGGCGTCTTCGTCGCCAAGAGCCGCAGCGGCCGCGCCATGCAGGCCACCGCACAGGACCGCGACACCGCGAAGCTCATGGGCATCAACACCGACCGCATCATCGTCATGGCCTTCGCCATCGGTGCCGCGTTCGCCGCCGTCGCAGCCGTCGCCTACGGTCTCGACCGCGGCCAGATCGGCTGGGAAATGGGCTTCATCCTCGGCCTCAAGGCCTTCACCGCCGCCGTCCTGGGCGGCATCGGCAACATCTACGGAGCCATGGTCGGCGGCGTCGTCCTCGGCCTCGCCGAGGCCCTCTCGATCGCCTACATCGAGGACATCCCCGGCATGCAGCAGCTCGGCGGCGGAGCCTGGTCCAACGTCTGGGCCTTCGTCCTCCTCATCGTCGTCCTCCTCGTCAGACCACAGGGTCTGCTCGGCGAGCGCGTCGCGGATCGGGCGTGAGAGACATGACCACAGACACCACCGCACAGACCCCCGCCCCGGCACAGCGCACCCTGCCCCAGGGCCTGCTCTACACGATCGCCGGCGGCAGCGTCGCCACCGCCGCCAGCGCCTTCCTGGCCTGGACCTGGACCACCGCCTTCCCCGGTAACCTCACCCTCTACGGCTACCCGGCTCCGCTCCAGCTCCTCACCCTCGTCGGCGCGCTCCTCACCGCCGCCCACGCGCTCTCCGCGCTCGGCGTCAAGGGCTTCGGATGGCTCACGCCCACCGGCAGCCGCAAGGCCCTGTGGATCCTGGCCCTCGGCACCTTCGCCACCACCCTCTTCACCACGCTCTCCATCATCTGGGAACTCGGCGCCCTGGTGGACCTGGAGCCCGGCGCCGGCATCGCCGTCCTCGCCTCCGCCGTCCCGGCCGCCGCCGCGTACAAGCTGCCGGACGACACCCGCAAGGCCGCCCCCGCCCGACGCCTCCCCTCGTGGGCCGAAATCCTGATCATCACCGGAGTCTTCGCCCTCGGCCTCTACGTGATCACCTTCGGCATCGACACCAAGGACAGCGAACCGCAGCTCTTCATCGCGTACCTGATCCTCGTCGGCTTCACCACGACCGCGCTGATCAAGTCCGGAATCGTCGAACGCGTCTCCACCCTCACCACACACAACCGCCAGGTGACGCTCATCGCCACCGCGGCCGCGGCGATCGCCTTCCCGTTCATCCAGCAGAGCGGCGACACCTACACCCTCATCGCGGTCAACATCCTCATCTTCGCGACCGTCGCCCTCGGCCTGAACGTCGTCGTCGGCCTCGCCGGCCTGCTCGACCTCGGCTACGTCGCCTTCCTCGGAGTCGGCGCCTACACCGCCGCACTGGTCTCCGGAGCCACCTCCTCCGCCTTCGGCGTCCAGTTCCCCTTCTGGGCAGCCGTGCTCACCGGCGCCCTCGCCTCACTCGTCTTCGGCGTCGTCATCGGCGCCCCGACCCTGCGCCTGCGCGGCGACTACCTCGCCATCGTCACCCTCGGCTTCGGAGAGATCTTCCGCATCGCCATGGGCAACCTCGACGGCGTCTCCGGACCGAAGATCACCAACGGCCCGAACGGCATCCCGAACATCCCGCAGCTGGAGTTCTTCGGATACAACTTCGGCGAGCCCCACACCGTCCTCGGCATCGAGCTCGGCGCCTACGCCAACTACTACCTGCTCATGCTGGCGGTGATGGCGCTCGTGATCATCATCTTCTCCCGGGCCACCAACAGCCGCATCGGCCGCTCCTGGGTCGCCATCCGCGAGGACGAGACAGCCGCCACCGCCATGGGCATCAACGGCTTCCGCGTCAAGCTGATCGCCTTCGCCCTCGGCGCCACCCTGGCCGGCCTCGCCGGCACCGTCCAGGCCCACGTCAACACCACGGTCGTCCCCGAGAACTACGTCTTCGCCGGCCCCGTGCCGCCGAACTCCGCCTTCCTCCTCGCGGCCGTCATCCTGGGCGGCATGGGCACCGTCCGAGGCCCGATCCTCGGCGCGGCCCTGCTCTTCCTGATCCCGGCCAAGCTGTCCTTCCTCCAGGACTACCAGCTGCTCGGCTTCGGCATCGCCCTCATCCTGCTCATGCGCTTCCGCCCCGAGGGCCTCATCGCCAACAAGCGGGCGAAGCTCGAATACCACGAGAACGACGAACAGCCCGACGTACCCGAACCCCGGCAATCCGCCGAGTCCGGCGTCGGCACCGCGAAGGCGGGGGCGTGAACGCCATGACCACCACGACCACGGACACCACGGCCACCAAGGCCGCACCGGCCACCGTCCTGGACGCCAGCGGCGTCACGATGCGCTTCGGCGGACTCACCGCCGTACGCGACGTCGACCTGACCGTCCGCGAGGGCGAGATCGTCGGTCTGATCGGCCCCAACGGAGCCGGAAAGACCACCTTCTTCAACTGCCTCACCGGCCTGTACGTCCCCACCGAGGGACAGGTCAGCTACAAGGGCACCGTGCTGCCCCCCAAGCCGCATCTGGTCACCAAGGCCGGCATCGCCCGTACCTTCCAGAACATCCGCCTCTTCGCCAACATGACGGTCCTGGAGAACGTCCTCGTCGGACGCCACACCCGGACCAAGGAGGGCCTCTGGTCCGCGCTGCTCCGCGGCCCGGGCTTCAAGAAGGCGGAGGCCGCCTCGCGCGAGCGGGCCATGGAACTCCTGGAGTTCGTGGGCCTCTCCGCCAAGGCCGAACACCTCGCCCGCAACCTGCCCTACGGCGAGCAACGCAAACTGGAGATCGCCCGGGCCCTGGCCAGCGACCCCGGACTGCTGCTCCTCGACGAGCCCACCGCCGGCATGAACCAGAACGAGACGCGGACCACCGAGGAACTCGTCTTCGCGATCCGCGACCAGGGCATCGCCGTCCTCGTCATCGAGCACGACATGAAGTTCATCTTCAACCTGTGCGACCGGGTGGCCGTGCTGGTCCAGGGCGAGAAGCTCGTGGAAGGCACCTCCGAGGTCGTCCAGGGCGACGAACGTGTCGTCGCCGCCTACCTGGGCGAGCCGTTCGAAGCCACACCTGCCACGGCGGACACCACCGGGGCCGAGACCGCCGAAACGGAGGCGGCGGCCACCGAGCCGGCGGCCGAGACCACCCCCGAGGCCGCCCAAGCCCCCGCGACGGAGACGCCGGAGACCGACGAGGCACCGGCGGACGACGCCCCCGAGGCCCCGGCCGACGCCCCGGAGACCACTCCGGAGCCCGCGTCCGACGACGCGGACAGCACCAAGGAAGGAGACTCCAAGTGACCGCACTTCTCGAGGTCGAGGACCTCCGGGTCGCCTACGGCAAGATCGAGGCCGTCAAGGGCATCTCCTTCTCCGTCGAGACCGGCCAGGTCGTCAGCCTCATCGGCACCAACGGAGCGGGCAAGACCACCACCCTGCGCACGCTCTCCGGGCTCCTCAAGCCCTCCGGCGGGAAGATCACCTTCGACGGCCAGGTGCTCAACGGCATCCCGGCCCACAAGGTCGTCTCGCTCGGCCTGGCCCACTCCCCCGAGGGCCGGCACATCTTCCCGCGGCTCAGCATCGCCGAGAACCTCCAGCTGGGCGCCTTCCTCCGCAAGGACAAGGACGGCATCGAGCGGGACATCGAGCGCGCCTACGACCTCTTCCCGATCCTGGGCGAGCGTCGCAAGCAAGCCGCGGGCACCCTCTCCGGCGGTGAGCAGCAGATGCTCGCCATGGGCCGGGCGCTGATGTCCCAGCCCAAACTGCTGATGCTCGACGAGCCGTCGATGGGCCTCTCCCCGATCATGATGCAGAAGATCATGGAGACCATCGTCACCCTGAAGGCGGAGGGCATGACGATCCTGCTCATCGAGCAGAACGCCCAGGCCGCCCTCTCGCTGGCGGACTACGGCTACGTGCTGGAGGTCGGCACGATCAAGCTGTCCGGTACCGGCCAGGACCTGCTCCACGACGACGACGTCCGCAAGACGTACCTCGGCGAGGAGTAGGCGGCACCACCGCACACGAGGAAGGCCCGCCCCCTGTCGGGGGCGGGCCTTCCTCACATCCCGGCGCGAAGCCCCGGGGGGAGCAACCGCGGACTACTGCTGGCCCTTCGCGGCCTTCTTCTCCTCGGCGTCCTCGATGACCGCCTCCGCGACCTGCTGCATCGACATGCGGCGGTCCATGGAGGTCTTCTGGATCCAGCGGAAGGCGGCCGGCTCGGTCAGCCCGTACTGCGTCTGGAGAACGCTCTTGGCACGGTCCACCAGCTTGCGGGTCTCCAGCCGCAGAGAGAGGTCGGCGACCTCCTGCTCCAGCGCCTTCAGCTCGGCGAAGCGCGACACGGCCATCTCGATCGCGGGCACGACATCACTCTTGCTGAACGGCTTCACGAGATACGCCATGGCACCTGCGTCCCGCGCCCGCTCGACAAGTTCCCGCTGGGAGAACGCGGTCAGCATCAGGACCGGGGCGATCGACTCACCGGCGATCTTCTCCGCTGCCGAGATGCCGTCCAGGACGGGCATCTTCACGTCGAGGATGACGAGGTCGGGCCGGTGCTCACGGGCGAGCTCGACGGCCCGGGCCCCGTCGCCGGCCTCGCCGACGACCGAGTAGCCCTCTTCTTCGAGCATCTCCTTGAGATCGAGACGGATGAGGGCCTCGTCCTCGGCGATGACGACACGGGTCGTCAGCGGCGGGACGTGCGACTGATCGTCGTCGGCGGCGGGCTGGGGCGACTCGGGGGCGGTCACGGGGGCTCCTCGTTGCGGGGCAGAACTGCTCCCCTGAGCCTACCTAGCTCCTGTAAAGTGGTGATCCGCAGGACCTTCGGGACCTTGCGATTCCAAGGCCCCAGTACTCCAACTGGTCAGAGAGGCCGCTCTCAAACAGCGGACAGTGTGGGTTCGAATCCCACCTGGGGCACTTTTCCTTCGATTCCAAGGTTACAACGCCCGCATCGAAGATCACTCACATCGGTGAACATCCGCTCGAAGCCAGGGCAACCTCGGTGACCCTTCGGCCATGCTCGCCTCCGTGTACGACCTCGACACACGCAGGCGTGCCCTGGCTCTCATCGCCGCTGGGCACAGCCTGAACTCCGTGAGCAGGCAGACCGGCGTCTCCCGCCATGCGGTGCGCTCCTGGCGACAACGACCGGAACCCCTGCCCAGCATCGGCAACCAGGCCGCCCCCTACGTCCGGTGCCACCCCACTCCGAGGGCACCCGACGACGCCGAGGCGTACGCCTACCTCCTGGGGCTCCACCTCGGCGACGGCTGCATCAGCGACCACCCACGAGACGGCCACCACCTGCGCATCGCCTGCGCGGACGCCTGGCCAGGACAGATCGATGCCTGCCGCGAGGCGATCACGGGCCTCCGTCGCGCTGATGGACCGGCATGTGGGCCTGAAGCACTGACACCGCGGGGCGGCGGGGTGCCGCGGCCGGCCGGAGAGGCGGGCCCGCCATGCACCAGGTGCGCCCGGCGTGGCCCGTCGCCTCGCGCCCCGGGGTCGGTCCTGGCGGGGTGCGGGCCGCGGATCGCCGTGCCCCAGAGGGGTCGCTGGTGTCGATGTCGACGCGGTAGACGGCGTCCGGGTGGAAGGTGGCGCCCCCGCTGGTCGCGAGGGGGGTGACGCCCATGATCAGGGCGGGGTCCGCCGGGGACCGTGAAGGCGAAGAGATCCGTGAGGTCCAGGCGGGCGTCGTGCTGGGGAGAGTGGGGGCGGGCCCGCCGGGTTGATGTGACATGGTGTCACTTCTCTCGCCCTGCCGGGGTGTCGTCGGGCGGCGGGGCCTGGGTGTCACTCCTTCGGGCTGTCGTCCTCGCCGATGCGGTGGACGCGGACGAGGTTGGTGGAGCCGCTGACTCCGGGTGGGGAGCCGGCGGTGATGACCACGATGTCGCCCTTTCGGCAGCGGCCGATCCGCAGGAGTTCCTCGTCGACCTGGGCGACCATGGCGTCGGTGGATTCGACGTGCGGGCCGAGGAAGGTCTCGACGCCCCAGGTGAGGTTGAGCTGGGAACGGGTGGCCGGGTCGGGGGTGAAGGCGAGGAGGGGGATGGGTGAGCGGTAGCGGGAGAGCCGTTTGACGGTGTCGCCGGACTGAGTGAAGGCGACGAGGAAGCGGGCGCCGAGGAAGTCGCCCATCTCGGCGGCGGCGCGGGCGACGGCGCCGCCTTGGGTGCGGGGCTTGTTGCGCTCGGTCAGCGGGGGCAGGCCCTTGGTGAGGATGTCCTCTTCGGCGGCTTCGATGATGCGGCTCATCGTGCGGACGGTCTCGATCGGGTAGGCGCCGACGCTGGTCTCGCCGGAGAGCATCACGGCGTCGGTGCCGTCGATGACGGCGTTGGCGACGTCCGATGCCTCGGCGCGGGTGGGCCGGGAGTTGTCGATCATGGAGTCGAGCATCTGGGTGGCGACGATGACCGGTTTGGCGTTGCGCTTGGCGAGTTTGACGGCGCGCTTCTGGACGATGGGGACCTGTTCCAGCGGCATTTCGACGCCGAGGTCGCCGCGGGCGACCATGATGCCGTCGAAGGCGGCGACGATCTCGTCGATGTTGTCGACGGCCTGCGGCTTCTCGATCTTGGCGATGACGGGGAGGCGGCGGCCCTCCTCGTCCATGACGCGGTGGACGTCCTGGATGTCGCGGCCGTTGCGGACGAAGGAGAGGGCGATGACGTCGGCGCCGATGCGGAGGGCCCAGCGGAGGTCTTCGATGTCCTTGTCGGACAGGGCGGGGACGGAGACGGCGACTCCGGGGAGGTTGAGGCCCTTGTGGTCGGAGACCATGCCGCCCTCGATGACCAGGGTGTGGACGCGGGGGCCGTCGACGGCGGTGACTTCGAGGGTGACGCGGCCGTCGTCGATGAGGATGCGCTCGCCGGTGGTGACGTCGGCGGCGAGTCCGTCGTAGGTGGTGCCGCAGATACGCCGGTCGCCTTCGAGGGGTTCCACGGTGATGGTGAACTCGTCGCCGCGTTCAAGGAGTACCGGGCCTTCGCGGAAGCGGCCGAGGCGGATCTTCGGGCCTTGAAGGTCGGCGAGGACGCCGACGCTGCGGCCGGATTCGTCGGAGGCTTTGCGTACGCGCTGGTAGCGCTCCTCGTGTTCGGCGTAGGTGCCGTGGCTGAGGTTGAACCGGGCCACGTCCATTCCGGCATCGACCAGTGCCTTGATCTGGTCGTACGAGTCGGTGGCGGGTCCCAGGGTGCAGACGATTTTCGCTCGGCGCATGGTTCGAGCCTAGGGCTTACCGATGGGTAGCGAACGGGCCCGGCATGTCTGTCCAACAACCTTTATGTGAAAGCTTGTTGACAAGTCTTGAATATGTGCGGGCGAGTGCTCCGATGAGCGGTTCCGGGCCCGGGTGGCGGGCTGACGGGCGGGGCCGCGGCGGGGGCCGACCCCCGCCGCGGATTCGTGGTTCAGAGCGCCGGTGGGGTGATGGTGAAGCGGGCCGTGACCTCGGCCGTGACCGTCTGGCGCTGCGGTTCGAGATCCAGGGAGGGAAGCTCCTCGGCCCCCTCGCCGGCGAAGGCCATGTGCACCCCTCCGGACACATGGCGCAGCGCCGAGGGCGGCGAGGATTCGGTGTCGGACAGTTCCAGGAGGGCGGCGAGGGAGGAGCCCAGGGCGCCGGCGTAGGCGCGCGCCCGTCGCACGGCTTCCGTCACGGCGAGCCGGCGTGCCTCGGCGTAGGCCGGGGCGTCGTGCCGCAGGGCCCACCACGGTCCCTCCACGCTGGTCTGTTCCAGGTCGCTCAGGCGGGCCGTGAGCTCGCCGAGGGTGGTGAAGTCGGCGAGTTCGGCGGTCACGCGGACCTGGCCCCGGTAGACGGTGGGGCGTTCGGCGCGGCCGCGCCGGGGTTCGGGGCCGATCGAGAAGCGTCCGGTCTCCGGTTTCTCCACCGCGTCGCCGTAGGACTTGAGGAGTTCGAGCACCTGGCCGTTGCGGCGGGTGAGGTCGGCCAGCGTGACGGCACGGTCGGCGCCGCGTGCGTGCACGGTCACCCCGATGTGGGCGATGTCGGGGTCGACCTCCAGGTGTGCCTGTCCGCGGACCGTGAGGTGCGGGGTGTCCGGCGTCGGGTGGTATGCGGTCGTCACGGTGGGCTCCCTCGTACGGTCTGCGGCCGGGGTCCCGGACACTTTCCCACTCCTTAACCCGGGAGGTCTGTTGCGGGAGTGTCGTCTGAGCCAGAATCTACGCGCGTTGTGCGCCACTGAACCAAGGAGAACCCATGCCGCTGAACCGCCGCACGTTCCTGGAGAGTTCCGCCGTCGTCGGAGCCGGCGCCGCCCTGTCGGCGGGCGTCGCCGCCGCTCCCGCGCAGGCTTCGGGTCGTCATCCGAAGCCGGCCAAGCGGTACTCCTTCACCGTGATGGGGACCACCGATCTGCACGGCAACGTCTTCAACTGGGACTACTTCACGGACAAGGAGTTCGACGACAAGGCACACAACGACGTCGGCCTGGCCAAGATCTCGACCCTGGTCGACCAGGTGCGGAGGCGGCGGGGGCGGTGCAACACGCTGCTCATCGACGCCGGTGACACCATCCAGGGCACCCAGCTGTCGTACTACTACGCCAAGGTCGACCCGATCACGCGACAGGGCGGCCCGGTCCACCCCATGGCGCGGGCGATGAACGCCATCGGCTACGACGCCGCGGCGCTGGGCAACCACGAGTTCAACTACGGCATCCCGGTGCTGCGGAAGTTCGAGGAGCAGTGCGACTTCCCGTTGCTCGGTGCGAACGCGCTCGACGCGAAGACGCTCCGGCCGGCGTTTCCCCCGTACAGCATGCACCGTCTGCGCACGCCGCACGGGCGGGACGTGAGGGTGGCGGTGCTGGGTCTGACCAACCCGGGCATCGCGATCTGGGACAAGGCCAACGTCACCGGCCGGATGGTCTTCCCCGGTCTGGAGGAGCAGGCGGCGAAGTGGGTGCCGAGGCTGCGCTCGATGGGTGCGGACGTGGTCGTGGTCTCGGCTCACTCCGGTTCCAGCGGAACCTCCTCGTACGGCGACCAGCTCCCGTACGTCGAGAACGCGGCCGGCCTCGTCGCGGAGCGTGTGCCGGGCATCGACGCGATTCTCGTCGGGCACGCCCATACCGAGATCCCCGAGTACCGGGTGCGGAACGAGGACACCGGTGCGGAGGTGGTGCTGTCGGAGCCGCTGAAGTGGGGCCAGCGGCTGACGCTGTTCGACTTCGACCTGGTGTGGGAGAAGGGCCGTTGGACGGTCGAGAAGGTCGCGGCGCAGGTCCTGAACTCCAACACGGTGGCGGAGGACCCGGAGATCACGGGTCTGCTTGCGGACGAGCACCGGAAGGTCGTCGCCTACGTGAACCAGGTCATCGGTTCGTCGACGACGGCGATGACCACGGTCGATGCGCCGTGGAAGGACGAGCCGATCATCGACCTGATCAGCCATGTCCAGGCCGAGACGGTGAAGGAGGCGCTGGCCGGTGGCGCGTACGCCGGGCTTCCGGTGCTGTCGCAGGCGTCCTGCTTCTCCCGTACGGCGGCGATCCCGGCCGGTGAGGTGACCATCAGGGACGCGGCGGGTCTCTACGTGTTCGAGAACACCCTGGAGGCGCGGCTGCTGACCGGTGCGCAGGTCAAGGACTATCTGGAGTTCTCGGCGCGGTACTACGTCAGGACTCCGGCCGGTGCGCCGGTGGACACGGCGCTGTTGACCAACGCGGACGGGACGCCGGACTACAACTACGACGTGGTGTACGGGGTGACGTACGAGATCGACATCGCTCAGCCGGCCGGTTCGCGGATCGTGAACCTGTCGTTCGGTGGTGAGCCGATCGATCCGGAGGCGCGGTTCGTGCTGGCGGTGAACAACTACCGGGCGAGTGGCGGCGGAGCGTTCCCGCATGTGGCGGGGGCGCCGCAGTTGTGGGCGAACTCGGACGAGATCCGCAACACGATCATCCAGTGGGTGCGGGCGAACGGGACGGTCGACCCGGATCGGTTCGCGTCGGTGGACTGGAGGCTGACGCGGGAGGGTGTGCCGGTGTTCTGAGAGCCGCGTCAGGTCACGTGCACGCCGTGGCACACATCCGACATGTCAAGTGCATCCGGTATGTCCGGGCGGGCCGTCGGGTCCGGGGACGCCGCGGGGCGTCCCCGGACCCGGATCGGTGGGCGGGAGCGTGCCGTGCGAGGTGAGGTCAGTTCCGGGCGAGGGGCTTCAGCGCCTGGCCCTGGGCCGGAATGCGGGGCGTCTCCCGTCGTTCGAGGCCGAAGCTGGTGAAGGCGGTGCGGCGGGGCAGGGGGTAGGGCTCTTTGCCGGTGAGCGAGTTGAGGATCGTCGCGCTGCGCCAGGCGGCCAGTCCGAGGTCGGGCGCGCCGACGCCATGGGTGTGCTGCTCGGCGTTCTGGACGTAGACGGAGCCGCTGACGGAGTCGTCGAGGACGAGGCGGTACTCCTCGTCGATCCGGGCGCGCCCGGCGGAGTCGTGGCGCAGGTACGGGTCGAGGTCGGCGAGCATGCGGTCGACGGGGCGTTCGCGGTAGCCGGTGGCGAGGACGACGGCGTCGGTGGTGAGGCGGGAGCGGCTGGACTGCTGGACGTGTTCGAGGTGGAGCTCGACCTTGGTGGTGGCGACGCGGCCGGCGGTGCGGACGCGGACGCCGGGGGTGAGGACGGCGTCCGGCCAGCCGCCGTCGAGGGTCCGGCGGTAGAGCTCGTCGTGGATGGCGGCGATGGTGTCGGTGTCGATGCCTTTGTGGAGCTGCCATTGGCGGGGGACGAGTTCGTTGCGGACGGACTCGGGCAGTGCGTGGAAGTAGCGGGTGTAGTCGGGGGTGAAGTGTTCCAGGCCGAGTTTGGAGTACTCCATCGGTGCGAAGCCCTCGGTGCGGGTGAGCCAGTGGATGCGTTCGGCGCCGGCCGGGCGGGCGCGGAGCAGGTCGAGGAAGATCTCGGCTCCGGACTGGCCGGAGCCGACGACGGTGACGTGTTCGGCGGCGAGGAGCCGTGCGCGGTGGTCGAGGTAGTCGGCGGAGTGGACGACGGGGACGCCGGGGGCTTCGGCGAGCGGCCGGAGGGGTTCGGGGACGTGGGGCTGGGTGCCGACGCCGAGGGCGATGTTCCGGGTGTAGACGCGGCCGAGTGCCTCGGCTTCGCCGTCGCCGTCGAGCTGGGTGAAGTCGACTTCGAACAGGGAGCGTTCGGGGTTCCAGCGGACGGAGTCGACCTGGTGGCCGAAGTGGAGGCCGGGGAGCCGGCCGCTGACCCAGCGGCAGTAGGCGTCGTACTCGGCGCGCTGGATGTGGAACTTCTCGGCGAAGTAGAACGGGTAGAGGCGGTCACGCGAGCGGAGGTAGCTGAGGAACGACCAGGGGCTGGCGGGGTCGGCGAGGGTGACGAGGTCGGCGAGGAAGGGGACCTGGAGGGTGGCGCCCTCGATGAGGAGGCCGGGGTGCCAGTGGAAGGCGGGGTTCTGTTCGAAGAAGGCGGTGGAGAGTCCGTCGGGGATGCCGTGGGCGAGTGCGGCGAGGGAGAGGTTGAACGGGCCGATGCCGATGCCCACCAGGTCGCAGGGCGGGTGGGGGTCCCCCCACGCTCCCTGGGCCTGGGGGGACGGGTCGTGCTGGGGGGTGTCGCCGGTCATCGGTCGGTGCCGCCTTCCACGAGGGTGAGGATCTCTTCCAGGTCGCCGGTGGTGGCGTGGGGGTTGAGCAGGGTGGCCTTGAGCCAGAGCCGGCCGTCCTCGTGGGCGCGGCCGAGGACGGCCCGGCCCTCGGTGAGGAGGGTGCGGCGGATGGCGGCGACGGTGTCGTCGTCGGCGTCCCGGGGCCGGAACAGGACGGTGCTCAGGGTGGGCCGCTCGTACAGTTCCAGGCCGGGGGTCTTGTCGACGAGGTCGGCGAGGTCCCTGGCGAGGGCGCAGCAGGTGTCGACGAGGGCGCCGAGGCCGTCGCGGCCGAGGGCGCGCAGGGTGACGGCGATCTTGAGGATGTCGGGGCGGCGGGTGGTGCGCAGGGAGCGGCCGAGGAGGCTGGGGAGACCGGCTTCGGTGTCGTCGTCGGCGTTGAGGTAGTCGGCGGTGTGGGTGAGGACCGCGAGGTCGGCGGTGTCGCGGACGGCGAGGAGGCCGGCGGCGGCCGGTTGCCAGCCGAGTTTGTGCAGGTCGAGGGCGACGGATCGGGCGCGGTCGAGGCCGCTGAGCAGGGGGCGGTGGGTGGCGCTGAAGAGGGCGGGGCCGGCGTAGGCGGCGTCGACGTGGAGGTCGGCTCCGTGGGCGTCGCAGAGGTCGGCGATCTGGGGCAGGGGGTCGATGCGGCCGGTGTCGGTGGTGCCGGCGGTGGCGGCGACGAGGAGGGGGCCGTGAAGGTCGGTGAGTGCCTCGTCGAGGGCGACGGGGTCGAGGGTTCCGTTGGGGGTGGGGACGCTGACCGGTGCGGGCAGTCCGAGGATCCAGGCGGCGCGGTGGAAGGAGTGGTGGGCGGCTGCTCCGACGATGGCCTGGACGGTGCCGTGGCGTTCCCTGGCGAGGAGGAGGGCGAGTTGGTTGGACTCGGTTGCGCCGGTGGTGACGAGGGCGTCGGGCCGGAGGGTGTGGGGGTAGACCTCGGCGGCGAGGGCGGCGGTGACGAGGGCTTCGAGGGCGGAGGCGGCGGGTGCCTGGTCCCAGGAGTCCAGGGAGGGGTTCAGCGCGGAGGCGGCGAGGTCGGCGGCGACGGCGAGCGCGAGGGGCGGGGTGTGGAGGTGTGCGGCGCAGAGGGGGGCGGCGGGGTCCGCGGATCCTTCGGCGAGGGCGGTGACGAGGGTGCGCAGGGCGGTCTCGGGGGTGGTTCCGGTGTCGGGGAGGGCCGGTCCCAGGGTGTCGCGGATCCGGGCGGCGACCCGGTCGGGGCCGCCGGCGGGGATCGGGCCGCGTCGTGCCGTGGCTCCGTCGTGCAGCGCGTCGAGGACGGTGGCCAGGAGGGGGCGCAGGGCGTCGGGGCCGGTTTCGCCTCCGGCGAGGGCCGGAGGCGGGGCGGGCGGGGTGGGCGCGGCACACATGGCCCCACCCTGGCGGGGGTTTTCTGGGTTTGTCCGGTGAGCGGGGGTCTGTAACCCGAACGAGGGACAGGGCCTGGACAAGTCCCTGTCCCTCGTGGTGGGGGGCGTCGGGGCCGGGTCGCGGTGCGGCCCGTCGCGGCTATGCCTCGGTGCGGACGCGCAGGGCCCGGCGGAGGTCGTCGAGCTGGTCGACGAGTTTGCGCCTGAGGGCCGGAATCATCGTGTCGTCCCGGAGGTGGGTCTCGCCCAGGGCCAGTGATTCCCGGTCGATCATGTGGGCGGGGAAGGCGTGCCGGCCGGCGGCTTCGGACATGGCCGGGCCACGTCGGTCGCCGAGGGCGATGGCGGCGGGGTAGAAGCGGGCGACGTAGTCCTTGAGCAGTTCGTCCTGTTCGGGCTGCCAGAAGCCCTGCGCCGTGGCGGTGAAGAGGTAGTTGGAGAGGTCGTCGGAGTCGAAGAGGCGGGACCAGGCCGCGGCCTTCGCCTGCGGGTCGGGCAGGGCGGCGCGGCAGCGGGCGGCGCCTTCCTGGCCGGTGGCGCTGGGGTCGCGGGCCAGTTCGGTGTCGATGGCGGCCTCGTCGAGGGCGCCGAGGACGGCGAGCCGGGCGAGGATGCGCCAGCGGAGTTCGGGGTCGGTCTCCGGGCCTCCGGGGACGGTGTCCTCGGCGAGCCAGGCGGCGATGGTGTCGGGCTGGGTGGCGCTGCCGATGAACGCGCGGACGGCGGTCAGGCGCAGTCCGGGTGCGTCTCCGTCCTCGGTGCGGCGGATGAGGTCGCGGGCGAGGGAGGTGATCAGGGCCAGGGCGGCGGGCCGCTGGTCGGGTGCGAGGAGGTGGTCGGCGATCTGGAGGCGTGCGAAGGCGAGGACGCCCTGGACGAGGGCGAGGTCGGTCTCTTCGGGGAGGTGGGTGTGGGCCGTCTCCAGGTATGCCTCGGGGGCGAGTTCGCCGTCGCGGACCATGTCGCGCAGGGTGTTCCAGACGACGGCGCGGGTGAGGGCGTCGGGGATGCCGGAGAGGCAGCGCCGGGCGGTCTGGAGGGAGTTCGGGTCCAGGCGCACCTTGGCGTAGGTGAGGTCGCCGTCGTTGAGGACGACGAGGGCGGGGCGCGGGCCGGGGAGTTCGAGGGGGGTGGTGTGCGGGATGTCGGCTTCGACGCGTGCGCGCAGGACGAGGCGCTTGGTGTCGAGGAGGTCGCGGTCGTAGACGCCGATGGCGATGCGGTGGGGGCGGCTGCCGTCGCGGCGCACGGTGAGGGTGGTGCGGGTGGTGTCGCCGCCGAGTTCGGGGGTGAGGGTGTCGACGCCGGTGGTCCGCAGCCACTGCTCGGCCCAACCGTGGACGTCGCGGTCGGTGGCGGAGGCGAGGTTGTCGATGAAGTCGGCGAGGGTGGCGTTGCCGAACTTGTGCCGTGCGAAGTGGGTGTTGATGCCGGCGAGGAAGTCCTTCTCGCCCATCCAGGCCACGAGCTGGCGGAGGGCGGAGGCGCCCTTGGCGTAGGAGATGCCGTCGAAGTTGAGGAGGGCCGAGGCGGTGTCGGGGACGGCCTCGGGGTCGGGTGCGACGGGGTGGGTGGAGGGGCGCTGGTCGGCGTCGTAGCCCCATGCCTTGCGTACGACGCCGAAGTCGATCCAGGTGTCGGGGAAGCGGTCGGAGCAGGCTTCGTTGACGGTCTGGTAGCCCATGTACTCGGCGAAGGACTCGTTGAGCCAGATGTCGTCCCACCAGCGCAGGGTGACGAGGTCGCCGAACCACATGTGGGCCATTTCGTGGGCGATGACCATGGCGCGGGTCTGGCGTTCGGTGACGGTGACGGCGGAGCGGTAGACGAACTCGTCGCGGAAGGTGACGAGGCCGGGGTTCTCCATCGCGCCGGCGTTGAACTCGGGTACGAATGCCTGGTCGTAGGAGTCGAAGGGGTAGGGCTCCTCGAACTTCTCGTGGAAGCGGTCGAAGCATGCCTTGGTGATGTCGAGGATCTCGTCGGCGTCGGCGTCGAGGTGGGGGGCGAGCGAGCGGCGGCAGTGGATGCCGAAGGGGAGTCCGGCGTGTTCGGTGCGCACGGAGTGCCAGGGGCCGGCGGCGACGCAGACGAAGTAGGTGGAGAGCAGCGGGGTGGGGGCGGCCGTCCAGCGGCCGTCGGGTTGCCGTTCGGTGATGCCGTTGGCGAGGACGGTCCAGCCTTCGGGGGCGTCGACGCCGACTTCGAAGACGGCCTTGAGGTCGGGCTGGTCGAAGGCGGCGAAGACCCGCTGGACGTCTTCCATGAAGAGCTGGGTGTAGACGTACGTCTCGCCGTCGACGGGGTCGGTGAACCGGTGCATGCCCTCGCCGGTGCGCGAGTAGCGCATGGTGGTGCTGATCTCCAGCGTGTGCTCGCCCTCGGTGAGGCTGAGGGGGAGCCGGTTGTCGTCGAGGGCGCCGGGGTCGAGGGGTTCGCCGTCGAGGGTGGCGGTGTGGAGGGTCTCGGGCTTCAGCTCGACGAAGGTGTCCCCGGCGGTGCGGGCGGTGAACCGGATGGCGCTCCTCGACCGGAAGGTCTCGTCCCCGGTGGTCAGGTCGAGGTCGACCCGGTAGTGGTGGACGTCGAGGAGCTGGGCACGGGTCTGCGCTTCGTCGCGCGTCAGTACGGACATGGGCTCCATGCTGCCTGATGGGGCCGGGTGGGGGAACGGTGTTCCGCCCACGGCTCAGAGGGGGTTCTCAGGCGAGCCCGCTGCCCGTGAGGTGGGTGAAGGCGGCCGTGATGCGGGGGCGGTCGTAGCCGGCCTCGCCCGCGGCCCCGCTGGAGAGCAGGGTGTGGAGGAGGAGACGGGCTTTGGCGGGGTCGAGGAGACCGGCGGGGACGAGGCCGCGGTGCAGGAGGTCGTCCTCGGAGCCGGGGCCGCGGTAGGTGTGCGAGAGGGTGGGGCCGGCGCCGGTGCGGGAGGCGAGGACGACCGGGATGCGCTGGGTGATCTCCTCCAGCCGGTCCGCCAGCCGGGCCGGGACGTGACCGGCGCCGAAGGCGGCCACGACCAGGCCGTCGAAGCGGGTGTCGATGCCGTCCAGGAGTTCGCCGCGGTCACCGAGGGAGAGGGTGATCAGGGCGACGCGGACGTCCGGGTCGAGCCGCAGGGGGCGGATCGTGGAGGGGGCGGCCGGGCGGAACATGATTCTCGGCCGGCCCTCGACGACCGCGCCGAGAGGTCCGGCGCCGGGTGAGGCGAAGGTGGCGACGGAGGTCGTGTGGGTCTTGCGGACGTGGCGGGCGGCGTGGATCTCGTCGGCGAGGACGACGAGGACTCCGAGGTCGCGGCAGGCGGGGTCGGCGGCGACGGCGAGCGCCGCGGCGAGGTTGGCCGGGCCGTCGGCGCCGGGCTGGTCGGGTCGCCGCATGGCGCCGGTGACGACGACCGGCTCGCCGGCCGGGCAGAGCAGGTCGAGGAGGAAGGCGGTCTCCTCCAGGGTGTCGGTGCCCTGCACGACGACGACGCCGGAGCCGGCCGCCGTGGTGGCGCGCACCTCGTCGGCGAGGCCGGTCAGGTCCTCGAAGGACAGGGACGCGCTGGGCATCCGGCGGAAGTCGCGGATCTCCAGGTCGCTTCCGGGGGTGCCGAGTCCGGCGAGCACCTCGTGGCCGGTCAGGCGCGCCGCGTCCCCGTCCCGTGCGGAGATCGTCCCTCCGAGGGTGAAGACCGTGACGCGGGTCATCAGTGTGCTCCGTCCGCGATCGTCTCGTGGTGCCGGATGACCTCCGCGATGATGAAGTTCAGCAGCTTCTCCGCGAACGCCGGGTCCAGTTTCGCGCTCTCGGCGAGTTCCCGCAGCCGGGCGATCTGGCGGGACTCGCGTGCCGGGTCGGCGGGCGGGAGCTGGTGCCGGGCTTTGAGGACGCCGACCTGCTGGGTGCATTTGAAGCGTTCGGCGAGCATGTGGACGACCGCCGCGTCGATGTTGTCGATGCTCTCGCGCAGCCGGGTCAGTTCCGCTTGTACGGACTCGTCGATGTCGCTCATGAGCAGCGAGCTTAGACGGAGCGCCCGGCGACCGCCGGAGGGTGTTCGGGATCCGGAACGCGGTTGCCCCGGCCGCCGGGGGCAGCGGGTGCCCGTGGGGCGCGGAAGCGGCCGGGCGGGGTGCCGACCCGTCGGGTCACAGCCGCGGGAGGCGGGTGGGCGGCCGGGAGACGGGCCCGAGGCAGGCAGGCGGCGTGGGGAGGCGGACCGTGTACGGGGGCGGGGGCGCCGCCCCCGTACACGGGCTGCCGGGTCAGGAGGTCAGAGCGTCGCCGCGGCCGCGGTGATGGCGGAGGCGAACGTCGACACCTCGGTGTAGACGCCGGGGTAGCCGGGCCTCGCGCAGCCCTCGCCCCAGCTCACGATGCCGACCTGGATCCACGCGCCGGCGTCGTCCCGGCGGAACATCGGTCCGCCCGAGTCGCCCTGGCAGGTGTCGACCCCGCCCTGGTTGTACCCGGCGCAGATCTCCTCGGCGGGGACGAGGCTGGATCCGTACGCCGCCTGGCAGGCGGCGTCCGAGACGAACGGGACGGTCGCCTTGCGCAGGTAACGCTGCTGCGCGCCGCCCTCGCGGGCGGCGCCCCAGCCGGCGACGGTGAAAGTGCCGCTGTTGTAGGCGGTCGTGTCGGCGATCCTCAGCGTGGGGACCGAGGTGATCGGCGAGGCGAGCTTGATCAGGGCCCAGTCCTTGCCGGTGCCGTTGTAGCCGGGGGCTCGCAGGACCTTGGTCGACCGGACGTTGATCGCGCTGCCGCTCCGGAGGTCCACGACCCCGGCGGTGGCGGTGATGCCGGTGTTGTTTCCGGAGCCGTTCACGCAGTGGGCGGCCGTGAGCACGATCTGCGGCGTCAGCATCGAGCCGCCGCAGCCCATGGAGAGCCTGACCATCCAGGGGAACTCGCCCTGGGCCGCCCGGGTGCCGCCGACGACAGGCGCGGGCGCGGCGGAGGCGGTGGAGGGCTGGAGGCTGACGGCGGCGAGGACGACGGCGCCGGTCGCGGCGATCCGCCGCAACGCGCGAAGGAGCCTGTTCTTCTTCACGTGGTTGCCTTTCGTGGGGGGTTGGACCTTGATGGCATGTATCCGTCAAGGCTCGGTCCGGATTATCGGCAGGGCCCGACGGGGTCACAAGGCCGGGATTTCGGCCAGGGCGCGAAGCCGGGCCAGGGCCGTACAGTGGGGCGAAGGGGGTACCGGCGTGCCGAACGAGAACGAGGGAAACGCGGTCGTCCACGGGTTCCCGCACCTCGACACGGTCCGGGCCTCGATCACCGCGCTGTACCGGAGACTGTCCGCGGACGGGGTCCGGCGGTACGACGCGAGCGTCCCGGCCGCGGACGTGGCGTTCGCCGACGAGGACGAACTCCACCTCGGCGCACAGCGGGTGGCCGGGGCGCTCGTCCGTCACCTGCGGCTGCCGCAGGCCCGGATGATCGTGAGTTTCCGGCCGATGAGGCACGCGGCGAGCGTCGAGCTGGCCGCGGGCCCCGAGTACTTCATCGAACTGAACGACCGCTTCCGGCGGCATCGCAGGGACGTCGGGGCGGCGCTGGCCCACGAGATCACCCATGTTCTGCTCCACCGCCTCGACCTCGGCTTCCCGCACACCGGGGACAACGAGATCCTCACGGATGTGGTGACCGCCTATCTGGGGGCGGGCTGGCTCCTGCTCGACGCCTACCGGGAGGACTCCGTCTCCAGCCAGAAACTCGGCTACCTCACCCCCGAGGAGTTCGGGTACGTCCTGGCGAAGCGGGCCGAGGTCTTCGGTGAGGACCCCTCGCCGTGGTTCACCAGCCCGCAGGCGTACGACGCGTGGGAACGCGGCCGGGCCGAGGCCGCCCGCGACGGACGGCGGCCGCCGCTGACAGGCGCCGGCTGGGCGGCGCGCCACCGGTACACCAAGGCCCGCCGCCAGGGGCGCGCCGCGGCCGGGGCGCCGTACGCCTTCGAGGGCACGGGCGCCTCGCTGCGGGTCTCCTTCCCGTGCCCGGTGTGCCATCAGCTCCTGCGGGTGCCGGCCGGGCGGCATCTGACGGCGCGTTGCGGGGTGTGCGGCTCGGTACTGGAGTGCGGGAGCTGAGACGGGTCGCCGCGCTCGGCGGGCCGGCGGGTGGCGCCGGGTGCGCGGTGCTCCGTCCGGCCCGCGGAACCCGGTTTGCGCCGAAGCCCGCGCGGAGGCGAAGGTCGGCGCATGAGCACGTTGTTCGAGGGCGTCACGGGCGGGGACGAGGACACGGTCGTGCGCGCCCTGCGCGCCGGGGAATCGCCCGAGGCGGACGCCGACGGGGAGACGGTGTTGTACCGGGCCGCCGTCGCGAACGAACCCGGGATCGTGAGACTGCTGCTCGCCGCGGGCGCCGACCCGGGACGGGGCAGCGGCGAGGGGGCGGGTGACCTGCCGCTGTGCGGCGCGGCCTGCGGCGGACACGCCGAGGTGGTCCGGGCCCTGCTCGCGGCGGGCGCGCGGCCGGACGAGGAGGAGTCGTACGGCTTCACGGCGACGGCCTGGGCGGTACGGCTGGGTCACACCGAGACGGTGCGGGTCCTGCTCGCGCACGGGGCCGATCCGAACCGCCCCGGGCCCGACGGGCTCACCCCGCTCGTCGCCGCGGCCCGGCGCGGCTCGACCCCGAGCGTGCGGACACTCCTGGAGCACGGCGCCGGGCCGCTCGGCGACGCGCTGGCCGAGGCCCGCCGCTGGATCGGGGTGGACATCGCGGCCGAGCTGCGGCGCGGACTGCTCGACGGATACGCGGGCGGTGCGACGTACGAGTCCGTGGTCCGTCGGGTCCCGGAGGACGGCGGCGTCACCGTGGTCGTCGAACTGCTGCGCGAGAACGGTGCCCCGGGCAGCGGCGACGAGCGGCAGACCGGTCACGCGGCGATCGCCACGCTCCTGGAGGGCGCGCTCGGACTTTCCGTGCCCCACGAGGAGCTCGCGACGCGGGCCCTGCGGTGCGGGGACCGGACCCAGGACGACTGGACGGAGGCGGTCGCGGCGCTCGCCCGGCGCGCCGACGGGGAGACCTTCCGCGCGGCGTCGGCCTGGTGCGGGAGCGGCGACACCCGGCGGCAGGCGCTCGGCGCGGACGTCCTGGCCGCACTGGGCGGTTTCAGGGCCGCGGGTCTGCCGGTCCTGCGCCGGCTGGCCGCCGGGCTCCGGCCCGCCGCCGAGGACTCCGGGGAGGCCGCGGGGGCGGCCCGGGAGCCCGCCCTCGCCGTGGTCGCGGCCCTGGGGACGGCGGGGGACGCGGCGGCGCTGCCCGAACTGCTGGCGTTCGCCGCGCACCCCGACGCCGAGGTGCGGCGTGCCCTCGGGTGCGCGCTGACCGGGCTGGTGCCGGCCGGGTGTCCGGGGGCCGTCGAGGTGCTGGTGGGGCTGAGCCGGGACCCCGACCCGGGAGTGCGGGACTGGGCCACGCTGGCCCTCGCGGAGCTGCCCGAGGACACTCCCCCGCTCCGTGCCGCCCTCGCCGAGCGCTTGGACGACACCGATCCGGACACCGTCGCCGAGGCTGCCCGCGGTCTGGCGATGCGTCAGGACCAGCGTGCCGTGGAGGTGCTGGCCGGAATCCTGGCGGACGGAGACCCCGGGGGTTCGGCCCGCGACACGGCGCTGGCCGCGCTGGAGCACATCGGGAACGAACGGGTCAGGACGCGCCTGGAATGGACGGGTCCGCGCATCCGCTGAGCCCGGACGGAGCGGTGCGGGGCCGGGGGAAGGGAAGCGTCCCGCTCCGTGTCCGCCGCCCGGCCGTCGGTCAGGCGCCGTACACCGGTCGTGGTTCCTCCGCGTCGGCCAGCAGTCCCCGTGCCGTCTCCCCCGCCTCGGCCGGGGTCCAGCGGCCGGCGCCCCTGTCCGCCGTCGGGCCGGGCCGCCAGCCCTCCATCACGGTGATGCGTCCGCCCTGGGCCTCGAAGACCCGCCCGGTCACACCCTCCGAGGCCGCCGAGCCGAGCCACACCACCAGCGGCGAGACGTCCTCCGGGCGTCCCCGCAGGCCGGCGAAGGTCCGCTCGGTCATCCGCGTCCTGGCGGCCGGGGCGACGGCGTTGACCTGGACGCCGTACCGCCCCGTCTCCGCCGCCGCGACGAGCGTCAGGCCGACGATCCCGGCCTTCGCCGCCGCGTAGTTCCCCTGCCCCACGCTGCCCAGCAGGCCCGCTCCCGAGGTGGTGTTGACGACCCGCGCCGCCACCTCGCGCCCCGCCTTGGCCTCCGCGCGCCAGTGCGCGACGGCGTGCCGCAGGGGCAGGAAGTGGCCCTTCACGTGGACCCGCATGACGGCGTCCCAGTCGTCCTCGCCGAGGTTGACGAGCATCCGGTCCCGGAGGAAGCCCGCGTTGTTGACCAAGGTGTCCAGCCGCCCGTAGGTGTCGAGCGCGGTGGCGACCAGCGAGGCCGCGCCCTCGGCCGTGGCGATGTCGCCGCCGTGGGCGACGGCCTCGCCGCCCGCTGCCCTGATCTCCGCCACGACCCGCCGTGCGGGCGACGCGGCCGAGGCGGCGCCGTCGAGGTCCACGCCGAGGTCGTTGACCACGACGCGGGCTCCCTCCGCGGCGAACGCGAGCGCGTGGGCCCGGCCCAGCCCCCGTCCGGCGCCCGTCACGATCACGACCCGGCCTTCGCACAGTCCCTTCGCGCTCATCCCGCTGCCCCTCTCGATCCACTCGTCCCGGCTCGCCCCATCGACCCACTCATCCCGCTGCCCCTCTCGACCCACTCGTCCCGGCTCGCCCCATCGGCCCATTCGTCCCGGCGCCCCTGTGGTCGTGCTCGTCCCGGTTCTCCCGGCCGGCGGTCGCGGCATCGAGGAAGGCGGGGCGTTCCCCGCCCCCGTGCACGAGGAGCGAGGCCCCCGAGACGTAGCCGGCCCGGCCGGAGGCGAGGAACACCGCCGCTTCGCCGGCCTCCTCGGGTTCGGCGAGGCGGCCCAGCGGGACCGTCCGGCCGACGGCGGCGACCCCCTGCGCGTCGCCGTAGTGGAGCGCGGACCCCTCGGTGCGGACCATGCCGAGGACGAGGGTGTTCACCCGGACGTCCGGCGCCCACTCCACCGCCATGGAACGGGCCAGGTTCTCCAGTCCGGCCTTGGCCGCGCCGTAGGCGGCCGTGCCCGGCGAGGCCCGGGTGCCGCTGACACTGCCGATCATGACGACCGAGCCGCGCGCCGCCCTCAGCGGTCCGTGGGCGGCGAGGGAGACCGTCAGCGGAACGGTCAGGTTGAGGGCGAGGACCCTCGCGTGGCGTTCCGCACCGCCCTCGCCGAGCAGCCGGTAGGGCGATCCGCCCGCGTTGTTGACCAGGGTGTCCAGCCTCCCGTACCGGTGCGCGACCTCCGCGAAGAAGGTCTCGACGGCCGTGGGGTCGCGCAGGTCGACAGGGAGGAACACGGCCGCCCGGCCCGCTTCCCGCACGGGCGCGTCCGGCGGCCGTCGGGCGCAGACGACCACGCGGGCGCCCGCCCGCAGAAAGGCCCGGGCGATACCCGCGCCCACGCCCCGCGTACCGCCGGTGACGACGGCGACCCTCCCGTCCAGCTCCATCGGCTGCTACCTTTCCTCATCGAACAGTCACCTAACAAACGTTTGGTGGAAAGGTAGCTGATCCGCCCATGGGTGTCTCCACCGCACGCCCGGACGAGGGCGTCGCACTCGTCACCGTCGACTTCCCGCCCGTCAACGCCCTTCCCGTGCGGGGCTGGTACGACCTCGCCGAAGCGGTCGGCACGGCCGGCCGAGACCCGGAGATCCGCTGCGTGGTGCTGGCCGCCGAGGGCCGCGGCTTCAACGCCGGCGTCGACATCAAGGAGATGCAGCGCGAACACGGCACCGGACACCGCGCCCTGATCGGCGCCAACCACGGCTGCGCGGAGGCATTCTCCGCGGTGTACACGTGCGAGGTCCCGGTGGTCGCGGCCGTCGCCGGCTTCTGCCTGGGCGGCGGGATCGGACTGGTCGGCAACGCGGACGCGATCGTCGCCGCCGAGGACGCCGTCTTCGGGCTCCCGGAACTGGACCGCGGCGCGCTCGGCGCGGCCACCCACCTCGCCCGCCTCGTCCCCCAGCATCTGACGCGGGCGCTGTACTACACCTCGCGGACCGTCACCGCCGCCGAACTCCACGCCCACGGCTCGGTCTGGAAGGTGGTCCCCCGCGGCGCGCTGCACGACGAGGCCCTCGGTCTGGCCCGCGAGATCGCGGCGAAGGACGGCTCCCTGATCCGGCTCGCGAAGGCCGCCCTCAACGGCATCGACCCGGTGGACGTCCGGCGCAGCTACCGCTTCGAGCAGGGCTTCACCTTCGAGGCCAACCTGAGCGGGGTCGCCGACCGCGTCCGTGCCGGATTCGGCGGGAAGGAAGGCTCCTCGTGACCGCACGCGCGAGCGACAAGACGATGACGCCCGACGAGGTGGCGGGCCGCCTGCGCAGCGGCATGACGATCGGGATCGGCGGCTGGGGTTCCCGCCGCAAGCCGATGGCTCTGGTCCGGGCCCTGCTGCGGTCCGAGGTCACCGACCTCACCGTGGTCTCCTACGGCGGACCCGACGTGGGACTGCTCGCGGCGGCGGGCCGCATCCGCCGGCTCGTCGCCGCCTTCGTCACCCTCGACTCGATCGCCCTCGAACCGCGTTTCCGCGCCGCCCGCGAACGCGGCCGACTGGCGTTGACGGAACTGGACGAAGCCATGCTCATGCAGGGCCTGCGGGCCGCGGCCGACCGACTGCCGTTCCTGCCCGTCCGGGCCGGTCTCGGCTCGGACGTGATGCGGGTGAACCCCGGGCTGCGTACGGTCCGCTCCCCCTACGCGGACGGCGAGGAGTTCGTGGCCGTGCCCGCCCTGCGGATGGACGCCGCACTGGTCCACCTCAACCGGGCCGACCGGTCGGGCAACGCGCAGTACCTCGGCCCCGACCCCTACTTCGACGACCTGTTCTGCGAGGCCGCCGACACCGCGTACGTGTCCTGCGAGCGGCTCGTCGACGGGTTCGGGGACGTGGCACCGCAGAGCCTGCTGGTGGGACGCCATCGTGTCACCGGCGTCGTCGAGGCACCGAACGGCGCCCACTTCACCTCCTGCGCACCCGACTACGGACGCGACGAGCCCTTCCAGAAGCTGTACGCCGGCACCCCCTGGCCCGCGTTCGCGCGGCGGTTCCTGTCCGGCACGAGCGAGGACGACTACCGACAGGCCGTACGCGCCTGGCAGGAGGAGCGGAGTTGAGCGGCCACGTCCCCCCACCGCCGCCCACCCGGGCCGAGTACTGCGTCGTCGCCTGCGCCGAGGCGTGGCGCGGCGACGGCGAGATCCTGGCCGCGGCGATGGCCCCGGTCTCCTCCTTCGGCGCCCGGCTCGCCCGGCGCACCTTCGCCCCCGAACTCCTGCTCACCGACGGTGAGGCGATGCTCGTCGACGACGACGGGAGAGTGGAGGGCTGGCTGCCGTACCGGCGCCACCTCGCCCTGGTCACCGGCGGCAGACGGCACGTGATGATGGGCGCCGCCCAGATCGACCGGCACGGCAACCAGAACATCTCCTGTGTCGGCGACTGGTCGCGGCCCACCCGCCAACTGCTCGGCGTCCGCGGAGCGCCCGTCAACACCCTGAACAATCCGGTCAGCTACTGGATACCGAAGCACTCGCCACGGGTCTTCGTCGAGCGCGTCGACATGGTCAGCGGGGTCGGATACGACCGGGCGGCCGAAGCCGGGGTCACCCGGTTCCACCGGATCCCCCGGGTCGTCTCCGACCTCGGCGTCTTCGACTTCGAGACGCCGGACCGTTCGATGCGGCTCGCCTCCCTCCATCCCGGCGTGACCGCGGAGCAGGTCCGCGAGGCCACCGGCTTCGCCCTGGACGTCGACCGCGACGTCCCGTACACGCGTGAGCCGACCGCCGGGGAACTGCGGCTGATCCGTGAGGTCATCGACCCGCGCGGGCTGCGCGACCGCGAGGTGCCGGCCCGGTGACCGCCGTCTTCGACACCGCGCTCACCGAACTGACCGGCGTCCGGTACCCGATCGTGCAGACCGGCATGGGCTGGGTCTCCGGTCCCCGGCTGGTCTCCGCCGCCGCCGAGGCCGGTGCGCTCGGCATCCTCGCCTCGGCGACGATGTCCCCGGAACGGCTCCGCGCGGCGGTCCGCGAGGTCGCGTCCCGTACGGACCGGCCCTTCGGGGTGAACCTGCGGGCCGACGCGGGCGACGCCCGTGAGCGGGTGCGGATCCTCATCGACGAGGGTGTGCGGGTCGCCTCCTTCGCCCTGGCCCCCTCCCGCGAGCTGATCGCGGAACTCAAGGACGCGGGCGTGGTCGTCATCCCCTCGGTCGGGGCCAGGCGGCATGCCGAGAAGGTCGCCGCCTGGGGTGCCGACGCGGTGATCGTGCAGGGCGGCGAGGGCGGCGGGCACACCGGCGAGATCGCGACGACCGTGCTGCTGCCGCAGGTGGTGGACGCCGTCGGCATCCCGGTCGTGGCGGCGGGCGGCTTCCACGACGGCCGCGGTCTGGTCGCCGCGCTCGCCTACGGAGCGGCCGGCGTCGCCATGGGCACGCGCTTCCTCCTCACCTCCGACTCGACCGTGCCCGACGCCGTGAAGGCCAGGTATCTGGCGGCGACGGTCAAGGACGTCACGGTCACCACCGCCGTGGACGGGCTGCCCCACCGGATGCTCCGTACCGAGCTGGTCACCGCTCTCGAACGGGCGGGCCGGGCACGGGCGCTGGCGGGCACCGTGCGCCGGGTGGCCGGCTTCCGGCGGCTGTCGGGCCTGTCGTGGTCGAGGATGCTCCGCGACGGGCTCGCCCTGCGCCGCGGCAAGGACCTGTCCTGGAGCCAGGTCCTGCTCGCCGCGAACACCCCGATGCTGCTGCGGGCCTCCATGGTCGAGGGACGCACCGACCTCGGTGTCATGGCCTCCGGGCAGGTCGCCGGCGTGATCGAGGACCTCCCGAGCTGCGAGGAGCTCGTCCGCCGGATCGTGTCCGAGGCCGCGCACGTGCTCCGCTCCCTGCCCCGAGGGTGCCCCCTCGCACCCCCGCACGGAAGTCCGGTCGGAGAGGTCGGGCCATGCCACTGCCCGGACGCGCACCGCTGACGGTCCTGGGCGCCGGAACGCCTGTCCGCCAAGCGCCCGCCGACCTCCGGGCGGCCCGCGAACGCGCCGGGCGGGACGGGCGGGGACGCGGAACCCGGAGCGGATCGTCCCGGTCCCGGAGGCCAGAAGGGAGTACCTCGACGCGGCACGGCCCGAGGTCCGCTTCTCGTACGGCGGTACGGGCGGGTCCCGGTGGTTCCCGCGGAGGCGTGTCCTACTGGGCGGAGCCCCGGCGGCCCCGGCCGGCGCCGCCGGCGCTGCGGGCGCGGCCTCGCGATGCGGCGGCTCCCCCGCCCGTACGGGCCGCGGAACCGGCGCCGCCGCGCGTCGCCGAGCCGGCGGCAGCGGTGCGGCCGGCGGCGCCACCCGCGGTGCCGGCCGTGGCCGTACGGCCCGCGGACGCGGAGCGTGTCCGGCCGCCGCCACCGCCGCCACCGCGGCGCGAGCGTCGGCCGCCGTTGCCCGAGGGGGCGGGCTGGGCCGGCTGCGGGACCTCGATGACGACCGGTATCCCCGACGGCTCGCGCGCGCCGGTGAGCCGGCTGAGTTCCTCGTCACTGGACCTGATCTGGGCCGTGCGGGGGGAGATGCCCGCGTTCGCCATCAGGCGGCTCATGTCACGCTTCTGCTCGGGCAGGACGAGGGTGACGACGGAGCCGGACTCGCCGGCACGGGCCGTCCGGCCGCCGCGGTGCAGGTAGTCCTTGTGGTCGATCGGCGGGTCGACGTTCACGACGAGGTCGAGATCGTCGACGTGGATTCCACGGGCCGCCACGTTGGTCGCCACCAGCACGGTGACCTGGCCGTTCTTGAACTGGTCCAGAGTGCGGTTGCGCTGCGGCTGGGAACGCCCGCCGTGCAGGCCGGAGGCCCGGACGCCGCTCGCGAGGAGCCGCTTGACCAGCCGGTCCACGGCCCGCTTGGTGTCCAGGAAGAGGATCGTCCGGCCGTCTCGGGCCGCGATCCTCAAGGTGACGGCCTTCTTGTCGGTCTCGTCGGCGATGTGGAGCAGGTGGTGCTCCATCGTGGTGACCGCGCCGGCGGAGGGGTCGACGGAGTGCACGACCGGGTCGGTGAGGAACATCTTCACCAGGCGGTCGATGTTCTGGTCGAGGGTGGCCGAGAACAGCAGCCGCTGACCGTCCGCTTCGACCTGCTTGAGCAGCGCGGTGACCTGCGGCATGAAGCCCATGTCGGCCATCTGGTCGGCCTCGTCGAGGACCGTGATCGCGACCTGGTCGAGCCGGCAGTCGCCGCGCTCGATGAGGTCCTTGAGGCGGCCCGGCGTGGCGATGAGCACCTCGGCGCCACGGCGCAGGGCGTTCGCCTGCTTGGTGATCGAGAGGCCGCCGACGACGGTGGTGAGCCGCAGGTTCACGGAGGTGGCGTACGGCGTCAGGGCGTCGGTCACCTGTTGGGCGAGCTCGCGGGTGGGCACCAGGACCATGGCGAGCGGCGCCCTGGGCTCGGCGCGGCGGCCCGCGGTGCGGGCGAGCAGGGCGAGGCCGAAGGCGAGGGTCTTGCCGGAGCCGGTGCGGCCGCGGCCGAGGATGTCCCGGCCGGCGAGCGAGTTCGGCAGGGTGGCGCCCTGGATCGGGAACGGCTCGGTCACGCCCTGGGCGGCGAGCGTCTTGGCGAGCGCCGGGGGCATGTCGAGGGCGTCGAAGGACTCGACGGAGGGCAGCGCGGGGGTCAGCGTCTCGGGCAGCGTGAACTCACGCGGCGGCGGAGGCGAGGACGGGGTGCGGCCGGAGCCCTTGCCGCGGCCCCGCGCGGATCCGGCGCCGCCGGATCCCGAGCCGCGACGCGAGCCGGAGCCGCGCGCGGGGCGGCCCGAGGCATTTCCGGACGGGGTTCCGGAAGTGGAGTCCGCGGCCCGGCGGGGCCGCTGTTCGGAGCGAGTCATGGGGAAATGCCTTCCTGGCCTGAGCACAGCGCGAGCCGGGACCCGCACCTGCGCGGTGCGGGTCCCGGCTGCGAGAAACGCGTTACGGCGATCAGGCGGGGAGGATGTTCTCCGCCTGCGGGCCCTTCTGGCCCTGCGTGACGTCGAAGGTGACCTTCTGGCCTTCCTGCAGCTCACGGAAGCCGGAGGTCGCGATGTTCGAGTAGTGGGCGAAGACGTCGGCGCCGCCGCCGTCCTGCTCGATGAAGCCGAAGCCCTTTTCCGAGTTGAACCACTTCACGGTTCCAGTAGCCATGTCAATCTCCTGAACAGGTAGGGGCCCCATCCGGAGAATGCCGGAAAACAAAATTGCGCCTGAAGGAACATTCCCGTCAGGCGCACATAAAGTTCATGGGTACCAAAACTAGCAACGCGAAAACACTAGCACGCCGTCCCGCCCGGAGGGGCGGGACAGCGACGAGCATCACACTCAGGACAGTCGTTCGATGATGGTCACGTTGGCCTGGCCACCGCCCTCGCACATCGTTTGGAGGCCGAACCGCCCCCCGGTACGCTCCAGTTCGTGCAGCAGCGTCGTCATCAGCCGCGCGCCGGTCGCGCCCAGCGGATGACCGAGGGCGATCGCGCCGCCGTTGACGTTGACGCGGTCCGGGTCGGCGCCCGTCTCCTGGAGCCAGGCCAGCACGACCGGGGCGAATGCCTCGTTGATCTCCACGAGGTCGATGTCGTCGAGGGACAGGCCGGTCCGCTGCAGGGCGTACGCGGTCGCCGGGATCGGGGCGGAGAGCATCCGCACGGGGTCCTCACCGCGGGCCGAGAGGTGATGGACGCGGGCACGCGGGCGCAGTCCGTGGTCCCGCACGGCCCGCTCGCTCGCCAGCAGGAGGGCCGCGGCGCCGTCGGAGACCTGGGAGGAACACGCCGCGGTGATCGTGCCTCCCTCGACGACCGGTGTCAGGGCGGCCATCTTCTCCGGGCCGGTGTCGCGGCGCGGCCCCTCGTCCGCGGTGACCTGGCCGTAGGGCACGATCTCGCGGGCGAACCGGCCCTCGTCCCCCGCCCGCAGCGCGCGCCGGTGCGAGCGCAGGGCGTACTCCTCCTGGTCGCGGCGGGTGATGCGCCATTTCGCGGCGATCAGTTCGGCACCGTGGAACTGGTCGACGGGGGCGTCGCCGTACCGGGCGCGCCAGCCGAGGGAGCCCGCGTAGGGGCCCTCGGTCAGGCCGAGGGGCTCGGCCGCCCGTCGGGAGGCGAAGGCGATCGGGATCATCGACATGTTCTGGGTGCCGCCCGCGACCACGAGGTCCTGGGTGCCCGACAGGACGCCCTGCGCCGCGAAGTGGACGGCCTGCTGGGACGAGCCGCACTGACGGTCGACGGTGACGCCGGGGACCTCCTCGGGCAGACCGGCGGCGAGCCAGGCCGTGCGGGCGATGTCACCGGCCTGCGGTCCGACGGCGTCGAGACAGCCGAAGACGACGTCCTCGACCGCGGCGGGGTCGATGCCGGCGCGTGCGACGAGGGCCTTGAGCACATGGGCGCCGAGGTCGGCCGGATGGACGGCGGCGAGGCCGCCCCGGCGGCGCCCCACCGGGGTGCGTACCGCTTCGACGATGTATGCCTCGGCCATGGCGACTCCTCCTGCTGGGTCAGGTGCGTACGGCGATACCGTCCAGGACCATCGACAGGTACTGGCGGGCGATCTCGTCCGGGCTGTGCTGCCCGCCCGGCCGGTACCAGGACGCGGCGACCCAGACGGTGTCGCGCACGAACCGGTAGGTGAGGCGGACGTCGAGGTCGGCGCGGAAGACCCGGACCGCGACCCCGCGCTCCAGAGTGCCGAGCCACGCCTTCTCGAACTTCCGCTGCGAGTCGACGAGATAGTGGAAGCGGGGGTGGTCGGTCAGGTGCCGGGACTCCTTCTGGTAGATGGCGACGGCGGCGCGGTGCCGGTCGATCTCCCGGAAGGACTCGGTGACGAGGGCCTCGATGGTCTCCCGGGGGCCGAGCCCGGCGGCGAGGACGGTGTCGTACCCCTCCCACAGCTCGGCCAGGAAGGTGGAGAGGATCTCGTCGAGCATCGATTCCTTGGAATCGAAGTGGTAGTAGAGGCTGCCGGCGAGCATGCCGGCGGCGTCCGCGATCTCGCGGACGGTGGTGGCGTTGTACCCCTGGGCGGCGAACACCTCGGCGGCCGTGTCGAGGAGTTCACGGCGCCGCTCGGGCGTGGCGGTCACCTGGGTCTTCTTCTTCGTGGTCGGCACGTGTCCATTGTGGTCCCCACTCCCGCGGTCGCCGCGGTCCGGGGCGCGGAAGCGGGCATGGGACGGTCCTCAGGCGTGCTGGCTGCTGACGGCGACGACCTCTCCGGTCATGTAGGAGGAGTAGCCGCTGGCCAGGAAGACGATCACGTTGGCGACCTCCCAGGGTTCGGCGTACCGGCCGAACGCCTCGCGCGCGGTCAGTTCGTCGAGGAGTTCCGGTGTGGTGACCTTGGCCAGGTGGGGGTGCATCGCGAGCGAGGGCGAGACCGCGTTGACGCGAACGCCGTACGGGGCCGCCTCGATCGCGGCGCAGCGGGTGAGCGCCATGACGCCGGCCTTGGCGGCGGCGTAGTGCGCCTGGCCCGCCTGGGCCCGCCAGCCGACGACGGAGGCGTTGTTGACGATGACGCCGGGCCGGCCGGAGTCCCGGAAACGGCGCAGCGCGGCGCGGGTGCAGCGGAAGGTGCCGTTCAGGGTGACGTCGAGGACCCGGGTCCACTGCGGGTCGGTCATCTCGGCGAGGGTGGCGGTGCCGCCGAGGCCGGCGTTGTTCACAAGGACGTCGAGCCCGCCGTGGAGGCGTTCGGCGGTGTCGAGGAGCGCCCGGACCTGCCGCTCGTCGGTGACGTCGCAGGGCTGGGCGGCGACGGCCCCGGTGCCGAACTCGGCGGAGAGGGCGGCTTCGCTCTCCTCGAGGCGGCGGGGGTGGGCGTCGCTGAGGAGGACCCGCGCGCCCTCTTCCAGGAAGCGGCGGACGGTGGCGCCGCCGATGCCGGCTCCGGCGGCGGCGGTGACGACGGCGGTGCGGCCGTCGAGGAGCGCGTGTCCGGGCTCGTAGCCGGGGGCGGAGGGGGGTGTCACGGGCGCGGCTCCTTGGGGAGGCCGAGCACCCGCTCGGCGATGATGTTCCGCTGGATCTCGCTGGACCCGGCGTAGACGGTGTCGGCGCGGGAGAACAGGAAGAGGCGCTGCCAGCGGTCGAGCGCGCGGGGGGCGCCGGTCACGGTGGCGGCGGCGCCGCACACGACCATGGCCAGCTCGCCGAGGTCGCGGTGCCAGTGGGACCAGGAGAGCTTGGCCGCGGAGGGGTCCGTGCCGCGCAGGGCGCCCGCGCGCAGGGCCTCAAGTCCGCTCCACGCCCGCACCAGCCGGTCGCGGATCAGCGGGTCGCCGAGGGCGCCGTTGCGCCGGGCGAGGGTGATCAGGGCTTCCAGTTCCCTGCGGAAGCCGACCTGGTGTCCCAGGGTGGAGACACCCCGCTCGAAGCCGAGGGTGGCCATCGCCATCCGCCAGCCGTCGCCGGGCGCGCCGACGACGTGCGAGGAGTGGGTGCGCGCTCCGTCGAAGAGGACCTCGTTGAACTCGCTGGTCCCGGTGAGCTGCGTGATCGGCCGGACCTCGACGCCAGGCTGGTCCATGGGGACCAGGAGGTAGGAGAGTCCGGCGTGGCCCCGGGACCCGGGTCCGGTGCGGGCGAGGACGAAGCACCACTGGGAGACGTGGGCCAGCGACGTCCAGGTCTTCCGGCCGTTCAGCACCCAGGTGTCGCCGTCGAGGGCGGCTCGGGTGCGGACGCCCGCGAGGTCGGAGCCGGCGCCTGGTTCGCTGTAGCCCTGGCACCACAGTTCCGTCACGGAGCGGATCGGAGGCAGGAAGCGGGCCTTCTGCTCGGCGGTGCCGTGGGCGATGAGGGTGGGCCCGAGGAGTTGTTCGCCGATGTGGTTGACGCGCGCGGGGGCGTCGGCGAGGGCGTACTCCTCGTGGAAGGCGACCTGTTCCTCGATGCTCGCACCGCGTCCGCCGTACTCTTCGGGCCAGCCGAGGCAGGTCCAGCCGTGGGCGGCCATGTGCCGTTCCCAGGTGAGGCGTTCGTCGAACGCCTCGTGCTCCCGGCCGGGACCGCCGCACCCCCTGAGCGCGGCGAACTCGCCGTCCAGGCGGTCCCTCAGCCAGTCGCGTACCGCGGTGCGGAAGCCCTCGACGCTGCTCATGGCGCTGCCCATGGCCGTACGTTAACCTACCAAACACTTGTTAGGGAAGGAGTGAGCGTCCGATGGACCTCTCGCACACGGCCGACGAGGACCGCTTCCGGGCACGAGCACGCGCCTGGCTGCGCACACATGTGCCCGATCCGCCCCTGCCGTCCCTGGAGACCCGGGAGGGCTTCGCCGCCCATCGCGCCTGGGAGGCCGAACTCGCCGCCGGGCGCTGGTCGGTGGTCTCCTGGCCCGAGCGGTACGGAGGCCGGGACGCGGACGTCTTCCGGTGGCTGGCCTTCGAGGAGGAGTACTACGCGGCCGGCGCGCCCGGCCGGGTCTCACAGAACGGCATCCACCTGCTGGCCCCCACCCTCTTCGACCACGGCACCGAGGAGCAGCGGGCCCGCGTGCTGCCGCCGATGGCGACGGGCGAGACGGTCTGGGCACAGGCGTGGTCGGAGCCGGAGTCCGGCTCCGACCTGGCCTCGCTGACCTCACGCGCGGTACGGACCGACGGCGGCTGGCTGCTGTCGGGGCAGAAGACCTGGTCCTCCCGGGCGGCCTTCGCGGACCGGGCGTTCGGCATCTTCCGCAGCGACCCGGGGGCCGACCGGCCGCACCTGGGCCTCACCTACCTCATGTTCGACCTGCGCGCGCCGGGCGTGACCGTCCGGCCCGTCGGACGGCTCGACGGCAGGCCCGCCTTCGCCGAGATCTTCCTCGACGAGGTCTTCGTGCCCGACGAGGACGTGATCGGGGAACCGGGACAGGGCTGGCGGATCGCCATGTCGACGACCGGCAACGAGCGGGGCCTGATGCTGCGCTCCCCCGGCCGGTTCCTGGCGGCGGCCGGCCGGCTGCTGCGTCTGTGGCGCGCGACGGGCGAGGACCGGGGGGTGCGCGACCGGGTCGCGGACGCGGTCATCGGCGCCCGCGCCTACCAGTTGTTCACGGCGGGCGGCGCGGCGCGCTGCGCGGCGGGCGGCACGATCGGGGCGGAGTCGAGCCTCAACAAGCTCTTCTGGTCGCGGTACGACCTCGCGTTGCACGAGACGGCGCTCGACCTGCTGGGCCCGGAGGGCGAGCTGGACGGCGACGGGGAATGGGGCGAGGGGTACGTCTTCTCGCTCGCCGGCCCGATCTACGCGGGCACCGACGAGATCCAGCGCGACATCGTCGCCGAGCGCCTGCTCGGCCTGCCGAAGGGACGCCGCTGATGCCGTTTCTGCCGACCGGGGAGCAACGCGACTTCGGCCGCTCGCTGGACGCGCTGCTGACGGCGGCCGGCACGCCGGCGGTCGCCCGCGCCTGGGCCGCGGGTGACCCGGGGCCCGGGCTCGCCCTGTGGAGGCGGCTGGCCATGTCCGGAGTCTTCACCCTCGCGGTCCCGGAGGCGTACGAGGGCGCAGGCCCACTGCCCGTCGAACTGGCCGTCGCCTGCGTCGAACTGGGCCGACACGGGGTCCCCGGCCCGTTCGTGGAGACGGTCGCCGCGTCGGCACTGCTGGCGGAGCTGGCCCGGCGCGGCGAGGACGGTCCGGCGAAGCGCCTGCTGCCGGGCCTCGCCACGGGCGGGACGGTGGCGACGCTGGCGGTCCTGCCCGGCGACGCGCACGTGGACAGGCCCGGGACTCCGTCCCGCTACGCGCTCGACGCGGACGTCGCCGGTGTCACGCTGGTCGTACAGGGCGACGCGCTGCGCTTCGCCACCGGGCACGGGCCCGTGCGGGCGTCGGCCGATCCCGTACGGCGGCTGGCGTCCCCGTCGCCGGAGGGCGAGCCGCTGGCCTCCGGTCCCGCGGTCGTGGCGGCGGCCTCGCACGCGGTCGACTGGGCGCTCCTGGCGACGGCCGCGCAGTCGCTGGGCGTCGGGCTCGCCCTGCTCGACCGGACGGTGGCGTACGCCAAACGGCGCACCCAGTTCGGGGCGGCGATCGGCTCCTTCCAGGCCGTCAAGCACCGGCTGGCGGACACCCTGCTCGGGCTCGAGTTCGCCCGGCCGCTGGTCTTCGGAGCGGCACTGACCTTCGACGGCGCCGACCTCGCGGCGGCGAAGGTCTCGGCCGGTGAGGCCGCCTACGCCGCCGCCCGCAGCGCGCTCCAGACGCACGGCGCGGTCGGGTACACCGAGGAGCTCGACCTGTCGCTCTGGCTGCGCAAGGCCCGGCCGCTGCGGGACGCCTGGGGCACACCGTCCTGGTGCCGGGCCCGGGTGCTGGCCGCCACTGGGGCCCGGGGGTGAGGGGCGGGCGGCGCCGGGCGGTCCGCGGCCCCGACGGACGGGCAGGGAACGGCTGTCACGGGCGGGAGGTCCGCCGGCGCGGCGCCGCCTCGGTCAGGACCGGTCCTCGGCCGGCGGGGCGTCGTCGTTGCCGCGCCGGATCGTCCGGACCCGGCCACCCGGCGACCACAGACGGACGACCAGTTCGTCGTTCTCCACCGAGGTGCGGACGACCTCGGCGGCTTCCACCAGGAAGAGGTGGAACGGCGGCGGCGCCCCGGCGTCCCGCGCGAACCGGTCGACCGTCTCCGGGTCCGTCACCTCGGTCGCCCGCCCGGAGATCCGGACGTCACCCCCGCCCATGTCCGTCCCGCTGCCGGGATTCGCGAGCAGCGAGAAACGCGGGTCCCGGCGCAGGTCGAACGCCTTGCGCGAGTTCGGCATCATCGCGAGCCACAGTTCCCCGAGCCGGAAGTTCACCTCCAGACCGGTCAGACGCGGCGAGCCGTCCCTCCGCACGGTCGCGAGGACGTGGTGGGTGTGCAGGGCGAAGCGTTCCCGCACGGTGGCGGCGAGGTCCGGCTCGGCGGCGGCGAAGGCGGACCAGGTGTATCCGGTGTGTCCCATGCCTCCAGGAGACCCCGGATACCCGACATCTTCCGTCCGGAATACTCCGCGCGTCCGACCGCGGGACGCGCCACGCTGCGGAGGGCTGCCGGGGGAGGGTCGGGGCGTCGGGCTGCGGTGAGGACGGTGAGCAGCCCGTCAGGTGGGTCACGGCCCCAGGCGGGGGCTCCTGTCAGCAGCGCCCCGCGTGCGCCCGTAGCCGCGTCCGGCCCGGAGATCCCGCGAACACCGACCCGGACCACCGCGGACCTCCGGACAGTGGATCCATACGACCGCCAGAGGTTCAGACACCCACGGAAGTACAGGTCACTCGCAGCGGCCGGGCCGCCTCAGCGCCGGTTCCCGTTCCGGTGTGCCTCGTCCCCCGTGCTCTCCGTCCCCGCCCGTCGACGGCCCGGACACCGAGACGGCCAGCCGACCGCGGCAGGAATCCCCGCCGGCCAGAGCGGGCAGCGGAAGGCAACGGGATGTTCCGGCAACGCGGGAAGCGTCCGTGGCCTGGTGTGACCGCCCCGTCGAAGGCCCCCCGACAGGCTGTCAGTCCCGTACGATCCCGCGTGCTCGGGCCGCGGCCAGCCACAGCGGGAACTCGGCGACGAGGTGGTCGTACAGCTCCGCGTCCGAGACCTCGCGCGGGTCCTTCCCCGCGTGGAAGAAACCGGCGTTGTCGACCGGCCGCCTCGCCGGGACGGGAAGCTCGTCGAGCTTGCGCAGGAAGTCGAACTGCCGGCTGTCCGGGTCGCCGAAGCCGATGAACTGCCAGAACAGCGGCAGTCCGGCCGCCTTGCACAGGTAGCGCTCGGCGGCGACCCTGTCGCTGGGGCCGCCGTCCGTCTGGAAGACGACCAGCGCGGGGACCGTGGCCCCGCTGTCCAGGTAGTGGTCGACGACCGCGTCCATGGCCAGGTGGTAACTGGTCCTGCCCATGTGGCCGAGCCCGGACACGATCCGGTCGACGCGGCCCCGGTGGTCCGCGAGCTCGATGTCGGTCAGGGCGTCGACGTCGGTGGAGAAGAAGACCACCGGTACGCTCCCGTCGTCGTCCAGGTGCGCCGAGAGCCCCAGCACCCGGTCGGCCAGCGCCTGGACGCTGCCGTCCCGGTAGTACGGCCGCATCGAACCCGAGTGGTCCACGACGAGGTAGACGGCCGCCCGCTCCCCGCGCAGACCGTGCCTCTCCAGCGAGTTCCCCGCCGACTTGTACAGACTGACCAGCGCGGGCGCGGTTTCCTCGACCTTGCGCAGACTCAGAGCCACCGACGGCCCCCTCCCTCGTCCCGTACGGACTGCCGAGCGTACGGGAGGGCCTGGTGCGGGGACGGCCGTACGCCGGAACGGGGCACCGTCCGCCGACGGACGGTCGGGCGTGGCGCGTCCGGTGCCGCACCAGGCCGTCCGGGACCCGCGACCGGTCCCGGACGCGCCGCGGCGCCCACCCGGTCCGGTCGGGGACAGTCGGGTGAGCGCCGCGCTCAGTTCCGTACTCCGTTGTACGGGACGTGTGGTGCCGGGGCCGTCGGCCCCGGGGTCAGGCCGTCAGGGCACGGTCCGTCGGCCGGATCGGGGCCGGCAGCTCGCTCACACCGGTCAGGAAGCGGTCGACACCGCGCGCCGCCGAGCGGCCCTCGGCGATCGCCCAGACGATCAGGGACTGGCCTCGGCCGGCGTCGCCGGCGACGAAGACCCCGCCGACGTTGGTCGCGAAGTCCGCGTCCCGCGCGATGTTACCGCGCTCGTCCAGGTCCAGTCCGAACTGCGCCACGAGGCCGTTCTCGACGTCCGTGCCGGTGAAGCCCATCGCCAGTGTCACCAGCTGGGCGGGGATCTTCCGCTCGGTGCCCGGCTTCTGGACCAGCTTGCCCTCGACGAACTCGACCTCGACCAGGTGCAGGAACTGGACGTTGCCGTCCTCGTCGCCCTCGAAGTGGGTGGTGGAGACGGAGTAGACCCGCTCGCCGCCCTCCTCGTGCGCCGAGGTGACCTTGTAGAGCATCGGGAAGGTCGGCCAGGGCTGGCCGGCCGGCCGCTCCTCGCCCGGACGCGGCATGATCTCCAGCTGCGTGACCGAGGCCGCCCCCTGGCGGTGGGCGGTGCCCACGCAGTCGGCGCCGGTGTCGCCGCCGCCGATGACGACGACATGCTTGCCCTCGGCCGTGATGGGCGGGGCCACGAAGTCGCCCTCGACGACCTTGTTGGCGAGCGGCAGGAACTCCATCGCCTGGTGGACGCCGGCCAGTTCGCGGCCGGGGACGGGCAGGTCGCGGGCGGTGGTGGCACCGGCGGCGATGACGACCGCGTCGTAGCGCTTGCGAAGGTCGGTCGCGGTGATGTCGCGGCCGATCTCCACACCGGTGCGGAACTTGGTGCCCTCCGCGCGCATCTGCTCGATGCGGCGGTTGATGTGCCGCTTCTCCATCTTGAACTCGGGGATGCCGTACCGCAGCAGTCCGCCGATCCGGTCGGCGCGCTCGAACACGGCGACCGTGTGACCGGCCCGGGTCAGCTGCTGGGCCGCGGCGAGACCCGCGGGGCCCGATCCGACGACGGCGACGGTCTTGCCGGACAGGCGCTCGGGCGCCTGCGGCTTGACGTCGTTGGCGTCCCACGCCTTGTCGATGATGGAGACTTCGACGTTCTTGATGGTGACGGCCGGCTGGTTGATGCCGAGTACGCACGCCGCCTCGCACGGAGCCGGGCACAGGCGCCCGGTGAACTCCGGGAAGTTGTTGGTGGCGTGCAGCCGCTCCGACGCCGCCTCCCAGTCCTCGCGGTAGGCGTAGTCGTTCCACTCGGGGATGAGGTTCCCCAGCGGGCAGCCGTTGTGGCAGAAGGGGATACCGCAGTCCATGCAGCGGCCGGCCTGCTTGCTGATGATCGGCAGCAGGGAGCCGGGGACGTAGACCTCGTTCCAGTCCTTGACGCGCTCTCCCACCGGGCGGGTCTCGGCGACCTCGCGCCCGGTGGTCAGGAAGCCCTTGGGGTCAGCCATGGGTCGCCGCCTCCATCATCTTCTCGGTGGTCTCCTGCTCGGAGAGACCGGCGAGCTCAGCGGCGTCCTTGGCGGCGAGCACGGCCTTGTACGTGGTCGGGATGATCTTGCTGAAGCGGTCCACGCTCGCGGACCAGTCGGCGAGGAGCTTCTCGGCGACGGTCGATCCGGTCTCCTCCTGGTGCCGGCGCACGACGTCGTGCAGCCACGCCCGGTCGGTGTCCGAAAGGGCCTCCACCGCCTCCAGGTTGCCGGAGTTGACGTTGTCCCGGTCGAGGTCGATCACATAGGCGACGCCGCCGGACATGCCGGCCGCGAAGTTGCGGCCCGTCTCACCGAGGACGACCGCCGTACCGCCGGTCATGTACTCGCAGCCGTGGTCGCCCACGCCCTCGGAGACGACCAGCGCGCCGGAGTTGCGGACGCAGAAACGCTCGCCGGTACGGCCCCGCAGGAACAGTTCGCCGCCGGTCGCACCGTACGCGATGGTGTTGCCCGCGATGGTGGAGAACTCGGCCAGGTGGTCGGCGCCGCGGTCCGGACGGACCACGATCCGGCCGCCGGAGAGGCCCTTGCCGACGTAGTCGTTGGCGTCGCCCTCCAGGCGGAGCGTGACACCGCTCGGCAGGAAGGCGCCGAAGGACTGGCCGGCGGAGCCGGTGAAGGTGATGTCGACGGTGTCGGCGGGCAGGCCCGCGCCGCCGAACTTCTTCGTCACCCGATGGCCGAGCATGGTGCCGACCGTGCGGTTGATGTTACGGATCGCGACCTGGGCGCGGACCGGCTGCGCCTCCTCGGCGGTGGCCGCGTTCAGCGCCTCGGCGGCGAGCTCGATCAGCTCGTTGTCGAGGGCCTTCTCCAGTCCGTGGTCCTGCTCGATCAGGGCGTGGCGGACCGCGCCCTCGGACAGCTCGGGCACGTGGAACAGCGGGGCCAGGTCGAGGCCCTGCGCCTTCCAGTGGGTCACGGCGCGGCTGGTGTCGAGCAGCTCGGCGTGGCCGACGGCCTCTTCCAGGGTGCGGAAGCCCAGCTCGGCGAGGATCTCGCGGACCTCCTCGGCGATGAACTCGAAGAAGTTGACGACGAACTCGGGCTTGCCGGAGAAGCGGTCCCGCAGGACCGGGTTCTGGGTGGCGATGCCGACCGGGCAGGTGTCAAGGTGGCAGACGCGCATCATGACGCAGCCGGAGACGACGAGCGGCGCGGTCGCGAAACCGAACTCCTCGGCGCCGAGCAGCGCGGCGATGACGACGTCGCGGCCGGTCTTGAGCTGGCCGTCGGTCTGGACGACGATCCGGTCGCGCAGGCCGTTGAGCAGCAGGGTCTGCTGGGTCTCGGCGAGACCCAGCTCCCAGGGGCCGCCGGCGTGCTTCAGCGAGGTGAGCGGCGAGGCGCCCGTTCCGCCGTCGTGGCCGGAGATGAGGACGACGTCCGCGTGGGCCTTGGAGACACCGGCGGCGACCGTGCCGACGCCGACCTCGGAGACCAGCTTCACGTGGATGCGGGCCGACGGGTTGGCGTTCTTGAGGTCGTGGATCAGCTGAGCGAGGTCCTCGATGGAGTAGATGTCGTGGTGCGGCGGCGGGGAGATCAGGCCGACGCCCGGGGTGGAGTGCCGGGTCTTGGCGACCCACGGGTACACCTTGTGACCGGGCAGCTGGCCGCCCTCGCCGGGCTTGGCGCCCTGCGCCATCTTGATCTGGATGTCGTCCGCGTTGACCAGGTACTCCGAAGTCACGCCGAAGCGGCCGGAGGCGACCTGCTTGATGGACGAGCGGCGTGCCGGGTCGTACAGGCGCTCCGGGTCCTCGCCGCCCTCACCCGTGTTGGACTTGCCGCCCAGCTGGTTCATGGCGATGGCGAGGGTCTCGTGCGCCTCGCGGGAGATGGAGCCGTACGACATGGCGCCGGTGGAGAAACGCCTGACGATCTCGCTGACCGGCTCGACCTCGTCGACGGGGATCGACGGACGGTCCGAGGTGAGACCGAACAGGCCGCGGAGCGTCATCAGGCGCTCGGACTGCTCGTTCACCCGGTCGGTGTACTTCTTGAAGATGTCGTACCGCTTGTTGCGCGTGGCGTGCTGGAGGCGGAAGACGGTCTCCGGGTCGAACAGGTGCGGCTCGCCCTCGCGGCGCCACTGGTACTCGCCGCCGATCTCCAGCGCCCGGTGCGCGGAGGGGACGCCGGAGGCGGGGTACGCCTTGGCATGGCGGGCGGCCACCTCCGTGGCGACGACGTCCAGACCGGCGCCGCCGATCTTGGTCGCGGTACCGTTGAAGTACTTCTCGACGAAGGCGTCGTCGAGGCCGACGGCCTCGAAGACCTGGGCGCCGCGGTAGGAGGCGACGGTCGAGATGCCCATCTTCGACATGACCTTGAGGACGCCCTTGCCGAGCGCGTAGATCAGGTTGCGGATGGCCTGCTCGGGCTCCAGGCCCTCGATGAAGGTGCCGGCGCGGACCAGGTCCTCGACCGACTCCATCGCCAGGTAGGGGTTGACGGCGGCGGCACCGTAGCCGATGAGGAGCGCGACGTGGTGCACCTCGCGGACGTCGCCGGCCTCGACCAGCAGGCCCACCTGGGTGCGCTGCTTGGTACGGATGAGGTGGTGGTGGACCGCGGCGGTGAGCAGCAGCGAGGGGATCGGCGCGTGCTCGGCGTCGGAGTGCCGGTCGGACAGCACGATCAGGCGGGCGCCGCCCTCGATCGCCGCGTCGGCCTCGACGCAGATCTCCTCGATGCGGGCGGCCAGCGTGTCGCCGCCGCCGGAGACGCGGTAGAGGCCGGAGAGCGTGGCGGCCTTCATGCCGGGCATGTCGCCGTCGGCGTTGATGTGGACCAGCTTGGCGAGCTCGTCGTTGTCGATCACCGGGAAGGGGAGCGTGACGCTGCGGCAGGAGGCCGAGGTCGGCTCCAGCAGGTTGCCCTGCGGGCCCAGCGAGGAGCGCAGCGAGGTGACGAGCTCCTCACGGATGGCGTCCAGCGGAGGGTTGGTGACCTGGGCGAAGAGCTGGGTGAAGTAGTCGAAGAGCAGCCGGGGCCGCTCGGACAGGGCCGCGATCGGCGAGTCCGTGCCCATCGAGCCGAGCGGCTCGCCGCCGGTGCGGGCCATCGGGGCGAGGATGACGCGCAGCTCCTCCTCGGTGTACCCGAAGGTCTGCTGGCGGCGGGTGACGGACTTGTGCGTGTGCACGATGTGCTCACGCTCGGGGAGGTCGGAGAGCTCGATCTCCCCGGTCTCCAGCCACTCCTGGTAGGGGTGCTCCGCGGCGAGGCCGGCCTTGATCTCGTCGTCCTCGATGATCCGGTGCTCGGCGGTGTCGACGAGGAACATCTTCCCGGGCTGCAGGCGGCCCTTGCGGACGACCTTGGCCGGATCGATGTCCAGGACGCCGACCTCGGAGGACAGCACGACGAGGCCCTCGTCGGTGACCCAGTAGCGGCCGGGGCGCAGACCGTTGCGGTCGAGGACCGCGCCGACCTGGACGCCGTCGGTGAAGGTGACGCAGGCGGGGCCGTCCCAGGGCTCCATCATCGTGGAGTGGTACTGGTAGAAGGCGCGCCGGGCCGGGTCCATGGAGTCGTGGTTCTCCCACGCCTCGGGGACCATCATCAGCACCGAGTGCGGCAGCGAGCGGCCGCCCAGGTGGAGCAGCTCCAGGACCTCGTCGAAGGAGGCGGAGTCGGAGGCGTCCGGGGTGCAGACGGGGAAGACGCGGTCCAGGTTCGCGTCGCCGAAGAGGTCGGAGGCGAGCTGGGACTCGCGGGCCACCATCCAGTTGCGGTTGCCCTTGACCGTGTTGATCTCGCCGTTGTGGGCGACGAAGCGGTACGGGTGGGCGAGCGGCCAGCTCGGGAAGGTGTTGGTGGAGAACCGGGAGTGGACCAGGGCCACGGCGGTGGCGCAGCGGCGGTCCGACAGGTCCGGGAAGAAGGGCTCCAGCTGTCCGGTGGTCAGCATGCCCTTGTAGACGATGGTGCGGGCGGACAGCGACGGGAAGTACGTCGCGGCCTCGCGCTCGGCGCGCTTGCGCAGCACGAACGCCTTGCGGTCCAGTGCGATGCCGGTGGCGAGGCCCTCGCCGGCGCCTTCTCCCTGGGGTGCGCCCGCCGAGACGAACAGCTGGCGGAAGACCGGCATGGTGGAGCGGGCCGAGGCGCCGAGCAGCTCGGGGGCGACGGGGACCTCGCGCCAGCCGAGGACGGTCAGGCCCTCTTCGGCGGCGATCGTCTCGATCTGCGAGACGGCCTGTGCGGAGCCGTCGGCGGGGAGGAAGGCGATGCCGACGGCGTACGCGCCGGGCTCGGGGAGCGCGAAGTCGGTGACCTCGCGCAGGAAGGCGTCCGGGACCTGGAACAGGATGCCGGCGCCGTCTCCGGAGTCGGGCTCGGAGCCGGTGGCGCCTCGGTGCTCGAGATTGCGCAGTACGGTCAGCGCCTGCTCGACCAGCGCGTGGCTGGCAACACCGGTGAGGGTGGCCACGAACCCGACACCACAGGCGTCGTGTTCGTTACGGGGGTCGTACATCCCCTGCGGAGCGGGGCGACCGTCCATGGGCGACCAGGCGTCGGAACGCATCGGCTCTCCCGTCGTCGTCGTGGCATATGCAGCAGCCGAGGGACGACGTTGGCCCTCCGCGAAATTTCGTGCAGGTTACATGATGGCTGGCTTCTCGGAAAGTGGATAGCTCATTCCAGCATGCGGACACCGCCGATACGGAGCGGTGGCGTCGGTTCACCTGTGGGGTATGAGGGCGGCCGGCCCTCATGGGGGACGGTCCGATGATCCGGGACTCCCCGGCGGACCGTCGCTGGGCGGGCCTCGTTGCCCGCCGCGCTTACGCCTCATGCCCGGTGGCAATGGGTTCGAAACCGCCGGGAAACGGCTAGGTATGTAGCGCTGTGCATAGTGTCGCACCCGAGGGCCGCATCCGCTCAGGGAGATACGTCACAGCGGGCCCCACCAGGCCCTTTCCACGGAGTGAGGCGCTTGCGGGCCGGCGCGGAACGGCGGGGGCGGCCCGAGAGGGGTGGCTCCGGGTGGGACGGAGCGGGGAGGCCGGTGCGGGTCCGGCGGGACGCCGGGGCCTGTCGGCCGAAGGCCACCGGCAGGCTCTCAGCCGCCGTCGGCCACGGGGGCCCGGACCGTGACCGGACGGCCCCGGACCGTCCGCCGTGTGCCGGACCGTCCGGTCGCGTGCCGGAGCGCGTCACCGGGCCGCCTCGGAGCTCCCGGACGACGACGCGGTCCGATGTGGTTCTAGAGCGCCGCGTCGAAGAGCATGCCGAGTCCGTAGGTGAGGGCGGCGGCGGCCCCACCGAGGACGAGCTGGCGCAGTCCGCTGAACCACCAGCTACGGGCGGTCACCCGGGCCACCAGTGCGCCGCAGGCGAAGAGACCGAGCAGCGCGAGCAGCACGGCCGGCCACAGCTCGGTCGCGCCGAGCAGATAGGGCAGCACCGGCAGGAGCGCGCCGAGCGCGAAGGAGCCGAAGGAGGACACGGCGGCGACGATCGGCGAGGGCAGGTCGTCGGGGTCGATGCCCAGTTCCTCGCGGGCGTGGATCTCCAGGGCCTGCTCGGGGTCCCGGGAGAGCTGCATGGCGACCTCCCTGGCGAGCGCGGGTTCGACTCCCCGGGAGACGTACAGCGCGGCCAGCTCCTCCATCTCGTCGACCGGGTGCTTGCGCAGCTGACGTCGCTCGACGTCCAGTTCGGCCAGGACGAGTTCGCGCTGCGAGGCCACCGAGGTGTACTCGCCGGCCGCCATCGAGAAGGCGCCGGCCGCGAGCCCGGCGAGACCGGTGATGACGATGGTCTGCTGGGAGACCGCTCCGCCGGCGACACCGGTCATCAGCGCGAGGTTGGAGACCAGGCCGTCCATCGCCCCGAACACCGCCGGACGCAGCCAGCCGCCGTTCACATCGCGGTGCGTGTGGTTGTCGCGGTGGGCCTCGTGGAGCGAAGCCTCGGTTTCGATGATGGACATGCTTCTCCCCTGACTTGTCGGCGGGTCGGGCCGACCCCGCCGCCCCTCAACAGCCTCGAAAATACGCGCGATGTAAGGGTCCCGCCAGCAAGCCAGGCCGTACTTACTAAGGCTCACCTCAGCGTTCTCCGCCCGGACGGGGGGAGGTTGAGGGTGGCTCACGGTGTCGCGTCCGGTCCGCCGGGGGCGCTTCCCGACGGGTGTCAGCCGGGTGACAGTGACGTTTCCCCGTCTCCTCTCCCCCTGTGCGTGGCACAGATCCAGGGACCGTGGAAGGGAAGCGAGCCGGTGACCGAGACGACGAGCGTGGCCGCGACGACCGCACAGGACACCCGCGAGCGCGGCCGGGGCGCGCTGCTCGGCCTCGCCGTCGGCGACGCGCTCGGGGCGCCCGCCGAGAACCTTCGCCCCTCGGAGATCCGTCGCCGCTGGGGCCGGATCGAGGGGTTCGTGACGGACAGCCCGGCAGGGACCGACGACACGGAGTACGCCGTCTTCTCGGGACTCCTGCTGGCGCGGCACGGCGCGGCCCTGACGGTCCGGCAGGTGGAGGACGCCTGGCACCACTGGATCGCCGACCGGGACGAGGGACCCTTCCGCGGCGCCGGCTTCAGTGAGCGGGGCACGCTGGAGAACCTCCGGCGCGGGCTGGTCGCCCCGATCTCCGCCCAGCACCGGCACGCCTGGTCGGACGGACTGGCCATGCGCGCCGCCCCCTTCGGCGTCTTCGCGGCCGGCCGCCCGGCGGAGGCCGCCCGGCTGGTCGCGGTCGACGGCAGCGTCAGCCACGACGGCGAGGGCATCTACGGGGGGCAGGCCGTGGCGGCCGGCGTGGCGGCGGCGATGGGGGGCGCCTCGGTGACCTCGGTCGTCGCGGCGGCGCTCTCGGTGGTGCCGATGGACTCCTGGACGGCCCGGTCGCTGCGGCGCGCGGTGGTGGCCGCGCGGCGCGCGGCACCCGACGCTCCGGCCCGGGAGCGCGCGGTCCGCTCGGCGGTCGTCATCGGAGGCTATCCGTGGACGGATCTGGCCCCGGAGGCGGTGGGCCTGGCGTTCGGCGCGTTCGCGGCGGCCCGCGGGGACTTCCGCACGGCCGTCCTGACGGCCGTCAACATGGGGCGCGACGCGGACACGACGACGGCGGCGGTGGCGGGCGCGCTCGCCGGGGCGTCGGGGGGCGTGTCCGCCGTTCCCTCGGAGTGGGCGAACGCCATCGGCCCGGTGACGGGAAGCTGCCTCCCCTCGATGCGCGGCTACCACGTCCTGGACGTCGCGGATCTGCTGACGACGCACGAGGAGGCACCCCGGTGACCACGGTGGACGACCGCCCCGACCCCGGCGCCGCGGCCACCGCGACGGCCGACCCGTACCCGGGCGCCACCCGCCGGGGCACCTTCTCCCCGGACGACCTGGACGCTCCGGACGCTGGGGACACGGACGGCCCGGTCGCGGGCGCCACCCGCCTCGCCCTCGGGCCGCTGCTCGCCCCTGGGGGTCCGGCGGCGGTCACCCGGCCGGGCGTCCGGGCGCCCCGCCACCGCGTCGAGGGCCTGTTGCTCGGCCTCGCGGCGGGCGACGCGGCGGGCTGGCCCGCGGCCCGGCACCGGGCCGCCCGCATGCCGGAGTGGACGCGCCGCCTCGCCCGCGAACTCGACACCTTCGCCGAACAGAACGCCACCACGACGCTTCCCGTCCCCATCGCCCTCAACCAGCCCTCCGAACCGCTGCGTCTGGGCCCTTCCGACGACGCCGAATGGGCCGTCTTCACCGCCGAGGCCCTCCTCGCCTCCTCCGGGCCCCTGTTCGCCTCGCTGCCGCCCGGGCGCAGGACGCGAGCCGCCCTCGACCTCGCCTGGAACTCCCTGGCGGGCCGGATCGCCGCCGCCGACCGCGCGCCCGAGGTCGAGTCGGCCGTGCTGCCCCTGCGTGCCCGGATCTCCGTGCGCGCCGGCCTCGGCAACCTCGCCACCGGCCTGCGCCCGCCCGCGACCGGACACGACAACCCGCACTACTTCGACGACGCCGCCTGTGTGCGCGCCACCGTGCTCGCCCTCGCCCACCCCGGGGACCCGCTCTCCGCCGCCGCGCTGGCCGAGTTCGACGCCCGGTACACCCAGGACGGCGACGGTGTCCACGGCGCCCGCGCGATGGCCGCCGCCCTCTCCGTCGCCCTGTGCGGGGCTCCGGTCGACGACGCCGTGGAGGCCGCGCTCGCCCAGCTGCCCGCCGCCACCGAGATCGGCCGCAACGCACGGCTGGCCGTGGCGATGGCCCGGGACGCGACGAGCGCCTTCGCGCTGGTGCCCCCGCTGGAGCACCAGATCGTCGACCACGTCTACAGCTACGGCATCGCCGCCGCCGAGACCGTGCCGGTCGCCCTCGCCCTGGCCACCGCCGCGCGCGGCGAGGTGGTCTGCGCCGTACCGGCCGCCGCCTGCCTCTCCCGGGTCGCCGACTCGGCACCGGCTCTCGCGGGTGCGCTCACCGGCGCGCTCGGCGGCGCCGACGGCCTGCCCGCCAGCTGGCGCGACGCCTGCCGCACCCTGGCCGGCTGCGCCCTCCCCCGGCTCGCGGGTACGGACCTCGTCGAACTCGCCGGGCGGCTCGGAGACAGGGAACTGACCACCCCAGGTGGACAATTCAGACATGACACCCACACTGGATGACCGGATCACCGGAAGTCTTCTCGGCGCGGCCGTCGGCGACGCCCTCGGCGGACCGGTCGAGGGCTACACCCCCGAGCAGATCCTGGAACGTCACGGCGGCCGGGTCGACGGCGTCGTCGGCCCCTGGCACGGCGACGCCTGGCGCACCGCGCGCCCCCTCGCCCCGTACCACAAGGGCGACGGGCACGTCACCGACGACACCCTGATGACACACGCCCTGATCAGGGTGTACGCGAAGGTCCGCGACCACCTCGACGCCTACGCCGTGGCCGACCACCTCGTCCCCGACCTGGTCGGCAACCCCGTCTGGATCCCGGAGCTGGAGACGGAGGCCCTGCCACTGCACCGGATCTTCCTCGCCGAGAAGTGGATCGTGACCCGCCTCCACTACGGCCACGTGGACCCGCGCGAGGCCGGCAACGGCAACATCGTCAACTGCGGTGCGGCGATGTACATGGCGCCGGTCGGCCTGGTCAACGCGGCGAACCCGGCGGGGGCGTACGCGGAGGCCCTGGACGTCGCGGGCGCCCACCAGTCCTCGTACGGGAGGGAGGCGGCCGGCGTGTTCGCCGCCGCGGTGGCGGCGGCCTGCGCACCGGGCGCCACGCCGGAGTCAGTGGTCGACGCGGCGGTCTCGCGGGCCAAGGACGGGACGCGGTCGGCGATCGAGGCGGTGTGTGAAGTCGCCGCCCGGCACACCGACTTCGAGTCCGCGATCGGCCCGCTGCGCACGGCGGTGGCGCCCTTCGACACGGTGGGCCCGGAATACCGCTCCCCCTCGCTGGGAGCACGCCGCCCGTCCCGGCTCCACTCGACCGAGGAACTGCCCGTCGCCCTGGGAATGCTGCTGGTCGGCTCGGGCGACTACCGGCGGACGGTGCTCGGCGCGGTCAACTACGGCCGCGACTGCGACTCGATCGCGACGATGGCGGGCGCGATCGTCGGCGCGCTGCGGGGGGAGCGGGCCGTGCCCGCCGCGTGGGCGAAGCAGGTGGCGGACGCGAGCCGGCTGGACCTGCACGCCCCCGCGGCGGCCCTGACCACGGTCACCCACGAGGTGTTCGCCCGTGACACGGCCCGGCGGCGCGCGCACGAGTCGGCGTACGCGGCCCTGACGAGCACGGCTCGATGAACCTCCGCGTCACCTGGGTCCAGCCCGAGGACCTGGTCGGCCACGAACTGCGCCAGGCCGCGGAGGACGGCCGCGACGCCTCCTCGGCCGCCGCCCGCTGGACCGCCGCGGGCGGGCGTCCCGCGCCCGCGGCGTCGGGCGCCTCCGCCACCCCCCGCCCGGAGCTCCGCACGTTGGCGGAGGCCCTGCTCGACGAACTGGCCGCCCTGCCGTCCCCGCTCGCCTCGACGGAACCCACCCCGCTCCCCGCCATCCGGAGACTGGCTCCGGCGACCCCGGCGGGAACCCTCGCGCCGTCCGCCCCCCGGGGACCGGCCCCGCTCTCCCGCACCGCCGCGCCGCCCGGGGCGGGTGCCCCGGACCGGCTCCGCGAGGCCCTGCACGCCGCCTGGCTCGGGCGCGCCGCGGGATGCCTGCTCGGCAAACCCGTCGAGAAGCTGCCGCTCCCCGCGATCCGCGCACTCGCCCGGGCCGCCGGGAACTGGCCGCTCTCCTCCTGGTTCACCGCGCGGGGCGTCCCTCCGGCGCTGTTGGCCGCCCACCCGTGGAACCGCCGCTCCGCGGCCACCTCCCTCGCCGAGAACATCGACGGGATGCCGGAGGACGACGACCTCGACTACACCCTGCTCAACCTGCTGCTCCTCCAGCGGTACGGCCGCGACTTCACCACCGCCGACGTCGCCCGCCTCTGGCTCGACGAACTCCCCGCCGGCCGCACCTTCACCGCCGAGCGCGTCGCCTACCGCAACCTCCTCGACGGCGTCGAGCCCCCGTCGACCGCCGTCCGCCGCAATCCCTTCCGCGAGTGGATCGGCGCCCGGATCCGGGCCGACGTGCACGGCTGGACCCGGCCGGGCGACCCGGTCGCCGCCGCCGCGCAGGCGCACCGGGACGCGACGCTCACCCACACCGGCAACGGCGTCTACGACGCGATGTTCGTCGCGGCCACCCTCGCCACCGCCGCGACCGGCACCGCCGACGTGCACCAGGCCCTGGCCTCCGGGCTCGCCGTGGTCCCCCCTCGCTCCCGGCTCGCCCGCGCCGTCCGCCTCGGCATCGGGACCGCCCGCGCCACCGCGGACTTCGACACGGTCGTGGACCGGCTCCACGCCGCCCTCGGCGGGTATCACTGGGTGCATGCCGTCCCCAACGCCGCCGTACTCGCCGCCGCCCTCACCCACGGCGACGGCGACTTCACCCGGTCCGTCTGCGCGGCGGTCTCCGGTGGCTGGGACACCGACTCCAACGGCGCCACCGCCGGCTCCGTCGCCGGCCTGCTCGCCGGCCGGCCCGACCGGCTGCCCGAACGTTGGATCTCCCCCCTCAAGAACAGGCTGGCGACCTCGGTCCCGTCCTTCGACGGCATCGGCTTCGACACCCTCGCCGCAATGACACATCTGGAGGCAGTACGCCCATGACCGGCATCGTGGTGCTCGGCAGCACCAACATGGATCTCGTCGCCTTCGTCGCGCGGGCCCCCGCCCGCGGAGAGACCGTCACCGGCCGTGCGTTCCGGACGGTCCCCGGCGGCAAGGGCGCCAACCAGGCGGTGGCCGCCGCGCGCGCCGGCGCCGAGGTGGCGATGATCGGCGCGGTCGGCGCCGACGACTTCGGCCCGCGACTGCGGGCCGCGCTGGACGCCTCCGGTGTCGACACGGATCTCCTGCGCACCGCCGAGGGACCCTCGGGCACCGCGCACATCGTCGTCGACGACGAGGGCGGCAACTCGATCGTCGTCGTCCCCGGCGCCAACGGCACCGTCACCTCCCTCGACCACGGCGACGACGCCCTGATCGCCACCGCCGACGCTCTCCTCCTCCAGCTCGAACTGCCCCTGTCCGCCGTCACCGAGGGCGCCGTCACCGCCCGCCGACTCGGGGTCCGGACCATCCTGACCCCCGCCCCCGCCCAGCCGCTGCCCCCCGAACTCCTGGCCGCCACCGATCTGCTGGTCCCCAACGAGCACGAGGCCGCCGCGCTCACCGGCATCGCCGACCCGCACGGCGCGGCCGAGGCCCTGCTGCGGACCGTGCCCGAGGTGGTCGTCACCCTCGGTCGGGCCGGCTGCCTGTACGCGGTCCGCGGTGCGGCCCCCCTCACGGTCCCCGCCCCCGGGGTGACAGCCGTGGACACCACCGCGGCCGGGGACACCTTCGTCGGCGCGCTGGCGGTCGCCCTCGCCGAGGGACGGCCCGTGGAGCGGGCGCTGGCCTGGGCGTCGAGCGCCGCCGCGCTGTCCGTCCAGCGGCCCGGGGCCTCGACCTCGATGCCGTTCCGCGCCGAGATCGACGCCGCCCACGACGCCCGCACCGGCCTGGAGGTCGACACCGTATGACCCGCTCCGGAACCGAGACCGCCGCTCCCCTGCGGGGCCTGCGCGTCCTCGATCTCGCCACGCTGTTCGCCGGGCCGCTGGCGGCGATGATGCTCGGCGACTTCGGCGCCGACGTGGTCAAGGTCGAGCACCCGCGCAGACCCGACCCGTCCCGCGGCCACGGCCCCGCCAAGGACGGGGTCGGCCTCTGGTGGAAGGTGCTGGGCCGCAACAAGCGGACGATCACCCTCGACCTCTCCACCGACGGAGGCCGTGCCACGCTGCTGCGTCTTGCCGCCGACGCCGACGTGATCGTGGAGAACTTCCGGCCCGGCACCCTGGAACGCTGGGGCCTGGGCTGGGAGGAGCTCTCCGGCGCCAACCCGCGTCTGGTCCTGGCCCGGGTCACCGGCTTCGGCCAGTTCGGCCCGTACGCGCGCCGGCCGGGCTTCGGCACCCTCGCCGAGGCGATGAGCGGTTTCGCCGCACTCACCGGCGAACCGGACGGCCCGCCCACGCTTCCCCCGTTCGGTCTGGCGGACTCCGTCGCCGCCCTGGCCACGGCGTACGCGGTGATGACGGCGCTGACCGCCCGGACCGCCAGCGGCCGCGGCCAGGTCGTCGACATGGCGATCATCGAACCGATGTTGTCCGTCATCGGCCCCCACGCCACCTGGTACGACCAGCTCGGCTACGTCCAGCCGCGGACCGGCAACCGCAGCCGCAACAACGCTCCCCGCAACACCTACCGGACCGCCGACGGCGCCTGGGTCGCCGTCTCCACCTCCGCCCAGTCCGTCGCCGAACGCGTGATGCGGCTGGTCGGCCGCCCCGACCTGATCGACGAACCGTGGTTCGCCGAGGGGACGAGCCGGGCCGCCCACGCCGACGTCCTCGACGAGGCCGTCGGCTCCTGGATCGCCCGGCACACCCGCGACGACGCCCTGGCGGCCTTCGACAAGGCGGAGGCGGCGATCGCGCCGGTCTACGACGTCCGGGACGTGCTGGAGGACCCGCAGTACCTGGCCCTGGACACCATCACCGAGGTCGCGGACCCGGAGCTGGGCCCGCTGCGCATGCAGAACGTCCTCTTCCGGCTCTCCGACACGCCCGGCGCGATCCGCTGGGCCGGACGGCCGCACGGCGCCGACACCGCGGAGGTCCTCGCCGAGCTCGGGCTCGACCCCGGCGAGATCGCCGCGCTGCGCGGCGAAGGAGCCGTATGACGTTCCCCCTCACCTGGCTGTACGCCCCCGGGGACCGCCCCGCCGTCGTCCGCAAGGCGCTGGGCTCCGGGGCGGACGTGGTGATCGTCGACCTGGAGGACGCGGTCGCGCCGGACCGCAAGGCGTACGCCCTGGCGGCCACCGTGGATCTCCTCGCCGATCCGCACCCCGTCCCGGTCCACGTCCGTGTCCACGCGGCGCGCGACATCCCGCCGCTCGCCCCCCTGCCCGGCCTGCGCGGCTTCCGTCTCCCGAAGGTGACCCACTCCGGTGACGTCCACCGGATCGCCGAGGCGTTCCCCGGCATCCCGCTGTACCCGCTCCTGGAGAGCGCCCTGGCCGTGGAACACGCCTACGCCATCGCCTCCGCGCACCCGTCCGTGCACGGTGTGGCGCTGGGCGAGGCTGATCTCCGCACGGACCTGGGGGTGCGGGACGACCGGGGACTGGACTGGGCCCGCGGGCGTGTCGTGGTCGCCGCCCGCGCGGCGGCCCTGCCGCCCCCGGCGCAGTCGGTCCACCCCGACATCAGGGACCTGGACACCCTGGCGGCCAGCTGTGCCCGGGGACGCGCGCTGGGCTTCCTGGGGCGTGCCGCGATCCATCCGCGCCAGCTCCCGGTCATCGAGCAGGCGTACCTGCCGACGCCCGACGAGATCGCCGCCGCCGAGGAGGTCGTCAAGGCGGCGCAGACGGAGGAGGGAGCCCTGGCCCTGCCGGACGGACGCTTCGTGGACGCGGCGGTGGTGGAGGGGGCCCGCCGGGTGCTGACCCTGGCGAACCGTGCCTGACCGGGACGGGCGGGCTCCCCCGGGGCCTCCGACGCAGGGGGCCGCCCCCGGACCTCTCGGTCGCCGGGGCGGCCCCGGCCGCTCTCCGTCCTCGGTGGGCGGTCAGCTCTTGCCGGCCGCCTCCGTGCCGTTCCCGGCGGTCTCCCCTTCGGGACCGTCCGCGGTGGCGGCGGTGCCGGCCGCCTTCCCGGACCTCCGGTCCGCCTCCCCGGTCCCGTCCTTCGGCCCGTCCTCGTCCGCCGCGTCCTCGTCCGCCGCGCCGTCGGTCTTCTCGCCGTCGCTCCTGGCGTCGGCCTTCCTGTCCTCGCCACCGGAGCCGGGCCGGTCCGGTTCCACGACCTCCTCACGCCCCGGGCGGACCCGCGACGAGACCACGATGTAGGTCACGGCCAGCAGGAAGACGACGATCGCGGTCCAGACGTTCAGTCGCAGACCCAGGACGTGGTGCGCCTCGTCGACGCGCATGTACTCGATCCACCCGCGACCCGCGCAGTACGCGGCGACGTACAGCGCGAACGCCCGGCCGTGTCCCAGCCTGAAGCGGCGGTCGGCCCAGACCACGAGAAGCGCGACGCCGATGCACCACAGCGACTCGTACAGGAAGGTCGGGTGGTAGATCCCGGCCTCGCGGTTCCCGCTCGCGCTGATCTCCAGACCCCACGGCAGCGTGGTGGGCTTGCCGTAGAGCTCCTGGTTGAACCAGTTGCCCCAGCGGCCGACGGCCTGGGCGAGAGCGATACCGGGCGCGATGGCGTCGGCGTACGCGGGGAGCGGGATCCCACGCCGACGGCAGCCGATCCAGGCGCCCACCGCGCCGAGTGCGACGGCGCCCCAGATGCCGAGACCGCCCTCCCAGATCTTGAAGGCGTCGACCCAGTCCTCGCCCTCGCTGAAGTAGAGCTGGTAGTCGGTGATCACGTGGTAGAGCCGGCCGCCGACGAGGCCGAAGGGCACGGCCCAGACGGCGATGTCGGCCACGGTGCCGGCTTTGCCGCCCCGGGCGATCCAGCGCCTGTTGCCGAGCCAGACGGCGACGAAGACACCGATGATGATGCAGAAGGCGTAGCCGCGCAGCGGGAGCGGTCCGAGGTGGAGCACACCGGTCGACGGGCTGGGAATGTAGGCAAGGTCCATGGCAGGTCCGACGCTACCTTGCCGGGCGGGCGGGACGGCAGCCCACCCGGCAACTTCTGGGTAACTAACGTCGTGGGGGCGGGCCGCCGACGGGCCCTCAGCCGCCGGTCGGAGCCGAGGATGCGGTGCCGGGCTTCTTGCCCTTGTTGGCCTCGGCGACCCACTTCCTGAGGTTGTCCGGGGAGATCTGCTCGCCGCCCTTGGCCGGGAAGACCGATTCCCCGTTGAGCAGGACCGAGGGGGTGCCGCTGAAGTCGCCGGCCCGGAACGCCTCCTGCGACTTCCCCACCCAGCTGTCGTGGGTGCCGCCCTCGACACAGCTGCGGAAGGCCGGCGTGTCGAGCCCCGGCACCTTGCCCGCGAGCTCCAGCAGCTTGGCGTCGTCCGCGAAGGCGTCGTCGGTCTCTTCGGGCTGGTTGACGTAGAGCACGTCGTGGTACGGCGTGAACTTCCCCGCGTCCTGCGCGCATGCCGCCGCGTTCGCCGCGCGCAGGGAGCCGCTGCCGCCCAGGTTGCCGTCGATGAGGGTGGCCAGGTGGTAGTCGGTCCTGAGCGCTCCCTCCGCCTCCAGCTCGTGGATGGTGTCCCGGAAGGCGTTCTCGAAGGAGGCGCAGGCCGGGCAGCGGAAGTCCTCCCAGACCGTGAGCGTGGACGGGGCGTCCGCCCGACCCGTCGGGATGGCCGGCTGGTCGTCCCCGGTGGCGCCGGTCGGGGCGACGACCGGGCCGGCCTTGTCGGAGCCGCTGCCCTTGTCCCCGTTGTTGGCCGCGATCACCCCGACGACCGCGGCCAGGCCGAGGACACCGACGACCGCGGCCGACACGATCAGGACGCGTCGCTGTTTCTCACGCGCCCGGTCACGCTCGCGCTGCTGCTGGAGGCGCTCCCGCGCGCTTCGGTTACCGTCACGGTTCTTCTCGCTCACGCCCCGGGCAACGAACCGGGGAGGCACTTCCGCGCCTCCCCGGTCCCAGATCCACCCATACGGGCTACGAAGCCCGGCGCACGCCTACGGCGAGTTCGGCCGCCAGTTCCCTTACGGCGGCGAGTCCGGACGCCTCGTCCGGGGCGTCGAGCATCCGCTTGACGAACGCGGAGCCGACGATGACGCCGTCGGCGAAGCCGGCGACCTCACGCGCCTGGGCGGCGTCGGAGACCCCGAGACCGACGCAGACCGGGAGGTCCCGGTGGTCCGCGGTGGCCCGGGTTCGGCGGACGAGATCGGCGGCCTCCCTGCCGACCGACTCGCGGGTGCCGGTGACGCCCATCAGCGAGGCGGCGTAGACGAAGCCCGAGCCGACCGCGGTGATGGCGGCGAGACGTTCGTCCTTGCTGCTCGGCGCGACGACGAAGACGGTGGCGAGACCGTGCTTGTCGGCGTGTTCCCGCCAGGTCGCGGACTCCTGGACCGGCAGGTCGGGCAGGATGCAGCCGGCACCGCCGGCCGCGGCCAGCTCCTCGGTGAAACGCGCGATGCCGTAGCGGTCGATCGGGTTCCAGTAGGTCATCACCAGGACCGGCTTCCCGGTGGCGGCGTGCGCCTCGCGGACCGTGCGCATCACGTCGGCGATCCGGACGCCACCGCGCAGGGCGATGTCGTCGGCGGTCTGGATGACCGGGCCGTCGAGGACCGGGTCACTGTGCGGCAGACCGACCTCGACGACGTCGGCGCCGCCGTCGAAGGCGGCCTTGACGGCCTCGATACCGCCGTCCACGGTCGGGAAACCGGCCGGGAGGTAGGCGATGAGAGCGGCACGGTCCTCGGCCCTGGCCTCGGCCAGCGTGTCACTCAGCAGCTGGATGTTCCCGCTCACTGGGAGTCCTCCCCGTCGTAGAGCCCGAAGTAGCGGGCGGCCGTGTCCATGTCCTTGTCACCGCGCCCCGACAGGTTGACGAGGAGCAGCCCGTCCTTGCCGAGCTCCTTGCCGACCTCCAGTGCGCCGGCCAGCGCGTGCGCCGACTCGATGGCCGGGATGATTCCCTCGGTGCGGGAGAGCAGGCGCAGGGCCTGCATCGCCTCGTCGTCGGTGACGGCGCGGTACTCACCGCGGCCGATGTCCTTGAGGTACGAGTGCTCCGGGCCGATACCGGGGTAGTCCAGGCCGGCCGAGATCGAGTAGGGCTCGGTGATCTGGCCCTCGTCGTCCTGGAGGACGTAACTGCGCGAACCGTGCAGGATGCCGGGCTCGCCCGCGGTCAGGGTGGCCGCGTGCTCGCCGGTCGTGAGCCCGTGGCCGGCCGGCTCGCAGCCGATCAGCCGGACGCCGGAGTCCGGGATGAAGGCGTGGAACAGACCGATGGCGTTCGATCCGCCGCCGACGCAGGCGATGGCCGCGTCGGGCAGGCGGCCCGCGCGTTCCAGGATCTGGCGGCGGGCCTCGACGCCGATGACCCGGTGGAAGTCGCGGACCATGGCGGGGAAGGGGTGCGGTCCTGCGACGGTCCCGAAGAGGTAGTGGGTGCGGTCGACGTTGGCGACCCAGTCGCGGAACGCCTCGTTGATGGCGTCCTTGAGGGTGCGGCTGCCGGACGTCACGGGGATGACCTCGGCACCGAGCATGCGCATCCGGGCGACGTTCAGGGCCTGGCGCCGGGTGTCGACCTCGCCCATGTAGATGGTGCATTCGAGACCGAAGAGGGCGCAGGCGGTCGCGGTGGCGACCCCGTGCTGACCGGCTCCGGTCTCGGCGATGACCCGGGTCTTGCCCATCCGCTTGGTGAGGAGGGCCTGACCGAGCACGTTGTTGATCTTGTGCGAGCCGGTGTGGTTGAGGTCCTCGCGCTTGAGGAACACCCGGGCCCCGCCGGCGTGCTCGGCGAACCGGGGCACCTCGGTGAGGGCGCTGGGACGGCCTGTGTAGTGGACCATCAGCTCGCCGAGCTCGCGGGCGAACTCCGGGTCGGCCTTGGCCTTGTCGTACTCGACGGCGACCTCGTCCACGGCGGCGACGAGCGCCTCCGGGATGAACTTGCCGCCGTAGGCGCCGAAGTAGCCCTCGGCGGAGGGGACCTGCCCCTCGGGGTCGGGAAGGAAGAACTCGCTGGTCATGCGGCTGCTCCTCGCGGGGCAAAGTGCCCCGGTCATGTACTGGCGGTGGTCACGGTGTGCGCGCGGACCCGCGATCTCCTCCGATGACGCCCGGGTACGCCGACGGGAGGTCCGGCCGGGTGCGCCGGCGGCGGGCCGTACGGGAACGTACGGGCGCGTCGGGGCGCGAGGGGCCGGGCCCGTGACGGGCGGGGCTGCGCCGGGTGACCGGACCCGCACGGCGTGCGGCCGTGCGGTGCCGGGGGCGGCGTCGCTAGCGGAGACGGGTGCGCGCGGGGCGCGGGCGCCATCGCATGCCGTTGACCTGGCCGGGCTCGTCGCCGATCACGTACCGCACCCGGCGGCCGTGGACCCGGCGGGCCGGTGCCCGGCAGCCGCGCGGGCGGCAGCCCCGGGCGAGCGGGGCGTGGGCCGGGACGGGAGCGGCGGCGGTGCGGAGCCGGCCGCTGCGTCCGGGGACGGCTGGTGCCGTCGTGGCCGCGCGCACGCCGTGGACGCCCCGGGCGGTGCCCGGGGCGGCCGGCGTGGCGTGGCGCGCGGTCATGGCGGGGTCAGCTCCGGCCGTGGCGGAGCGCGGGGTGGGCGCCGGCGGCGACGAGGTCGGCGACGGCGGCCTTCGGGTCGCGGCCGGTCACGAGGGACTCGCCGACCAGGACCGCGTCGGCGCCCGCGTTGGCGTACGCGATCAGGTCGTGCGGCCCGCGGACGCCGGACTCGGCGACCTTGACGATGCCCGCGGGGACCTCCGGGGCGACCCGGTCGAAGGTGGAGCGGTCGACCTTGAGGGTCTTGAGGTTCCGCGCGTTCACGCCGATGACACGGGCTCCGGCCTCGACGGCGCGCTCGGTCTCCTCCTCGTCGTGGACCTCGACCAGCGGCGTCAGACCGATGGACTCGGCACGCTCGATCAGCGAGACCAGGGCCTCCTGCTCCAGCGCGGCGACGATCAGGAGCGCGAGGTCGGCGCCGTAGGCCCGTGCCTCCCACAGCTGGTAGGCGGTGACGATGAAGTCCTTCCGCAGGACCGGGATGTCGACCCGGGCACGGACGGCCTCCAGGTCCGCGAGCGAACCGCCGAAGCGGCGCTCCTCGGTCAGCACGGAGATGACGGCGGCGCCGCCCGCCTCGTAGTCGGCCGCCAGCGCGGCCGGGTCGGCGATCGCGGCGAGCGCGCCCTTGGACGGGCTGGAGCGCTTGACCTCGCAGATCACCTTGACGCTGTCCCCGCGCAGTGCGGCGACGCCGTCCTTGGCCTGCGGCGCCTTGGCGGCGCGCTCCTTGAGCTCGTCGAGGGAGACCCGCGCCTGCCGCTCTGCGAGGTCGGCGCGGACGCCTTCGATGATCTCGTCGAGCACACTCACGCGAGAGGCCCCCTTCCGGGAGGGTGATGGTGATGATCCAGGTTCAGCCATACCGATGGTATCCGCAGGACGGCGCGGCACCCGCATCCAGGCGAGGTACGTCCCATCTGCTGGGACTTCACGGGGCCAGTCCGGAGCCGAAGGGCAGGTTCCGCACAAGGGTGAAGAGGGCCAGGACGGCCCCCACGCCCCACCAGCCGAGCGGAGGGATCGCGAGCCGCATGGGCGCGCCGCGGACGGCGCGAATCAGCCAGAGGGCCATGACGACGGCGAAGAGGCCGTAGCCGACGACGGCGAGGGCGTTGGCGCCGAAGGCGGTGCCGAGATCGCCGTGCACGAAGGCGTGGGCGCTGCGCAGCCCGCCGCAGCCGGGGCAGTAGATCCCGGTGAAGCGCAGGAGGGGGCAGACCGGGTAGTGGCCGGGCTCGTTGGGGTCGACGGTCGCGACGTACGCGAAGGCGGCGGTGACGCCGGCCAGGGCTCCGACGGGCGGGGTGAGGCGGCGGGCGAGCCCGCGGGGGGCGGGCGGGGCCGCCGGGTGGGCGCCGGGCCCCCAGGTTCCGCGGGCGGGGTGCCGGGCGAGGTGTTCCGGAGGGCCGGGGTCTCCGGCGGGCGCGGCGACGGACGGCACGGCGCCGGAGAGCACGGCGGGGTCGTCGGTCACGGCGGGGGCAGTCGTCTTCGCGTCCACGCGGTGATTCTCGCCCCTGCCGCGCGCGGGCGCAGCCCGGCCCCGCCGGACGGCGCCCGCGCGTCGGTCGTACGTGCCCTGGATCAGGAGTGCGCCTGCGCGGTCGCGGCGGCACGCGCGGCGGCCACGGCCTCGGATTCCCGCGGCATGCCGAGGCCGGCCATCTTCATCGCGAGGCCCACGGCGCCACCGACGAGGATGACTCCGATTCCGGCCCAGAAGCCCGCCGTGTTGGCGGCCACCATGAAGACTCCCGCGATGCAGAAGCCGATGAAGGAGATGATGACACCCGTCCAGGCGGCCGGGGTGTGTCCGTGGGCGGTGCCCGCCATGAGTTGCTCCTCGTTGCAGTTGCTCGGTGGTGGCTCGGGGGTGAGGGTCGCGCGTGCGCGACGCTCGGTCCCATTGTCCCGCACGCAGGGCCACGAAGATGAATCGGGGGGTGGCCCGGCGGCCGGAACGCGACTCACTCCCCGCGCGTCGGGTCCTCGCCGCGGTCCAGGGCCTTCCACAGATCCTCGGGGCGCTCCGGGTCGGCGGCGGGCCGGGCCGCCCCGCGGGGCGGGCGCGGACCGCCCTCGCGTTCGTAACGGCCGCCCATGGCGGGCCAGTTCATGCCGAACCGCAGGGCGAGGAGACCCGCGAGGAGGATCAGCAGCGCTCCGGCGGCGGTGACGTACGGCCAGGCCGTGTGGGCGAGGTCCGCCACGGAAGCCGCGCTGTCGCCGGTGATCCGGGCGGCCTCCGCGTCCAGGGCGGCGTCGTCGGAGGCGCCGAGGAGGGCGCCGAGGGCCGCTCCCGCGCCGCTCAGCGCGAGGAGGCCGGAGACGAGGAGGCGTCCGGCGCGGCGGACGGCGAAGACGGCGACGAGCGCGGCGAGACCGACGACGGCGAGCGCCGTCGGGACGCCCGTGACGGTGCCGCCGTCGGCTTCGACGGGAACGGCGCCGCCGCCGACGGCCGCAGTGCCCTCGGCCCAGATCTGGCCCGCGGACAGCAGCACGACGGTGGCGCCGAGGGCGCCGAGGAGGAGGGCCGCGGCCAGACTGCGACGACCGCCGGACGCGGCGGCCGCGCCGTTCGCGCGCGCGGCTCGGGGCTGGGGTACGGGAACAGCAGTCACGTACCCCACTATCCCTTACGCCGTCACGCGCCGTTCATCCGGTTGGCGGTGTGGACCGCGCGGAGCACGGCCGCCGCCTTGTTGCGGCACTCGTCGTCCTCGCCGACGGGGTCGGAGTCCGCGACGACCCCCGCTCCGGCCTGTACATAGGCGGTGCCGTCGCGGAGCAGGGCGGTACGGATGGCGATGGCGGTGTCGGAGTCCCCGGCGAAATCGAGATACCCGACACATCCTCCGTAGAGGCCGCGCCGGGTCGGCTCCAGCTCCTCGATGATCTGCATCGCCCGCGGCTTGGGCGCGCCGGAGAGCGTGCCGGCGGGGAAGCAGGCGGTCAGGACGTCGAAGGCGTTCCTGCCCTCGGCGACCCGGCCGGTGACCGTGGACACGATGTGCATGACGTGCGAGTAGCGCTCGATGGACATGAAGTCGACGACTTCGACGGAGCCGGGCTCGCAGACGCGTCCGAGGTCGTTGCGGCCGAGGTCGACGAGCATCAGGTGTTCGGCGCGCTCCTTGGGGTCGGCGAGGAGTTCCTCGGCGAGGTCGTGGTCCTCCTGCGGGGTGGCGCCGCGGTGGCGGGTGCCGGCGATGGGGTGGAGCATCGCGTGCCCGTCCTCGACCTTCACCAGGGCCTCGGGCGAGGAGCCGACGACGTCGAAGCCGTTCTCGAAGCGGAAGAGGTACATGTACGGGGACGGGTTGGTGGCGCGCAGCACCCGGTAGACGTCGAGGGCGGAGGCGCTGCAGGGCGTCTCGAAACGCTGGGAGGGGACCACCTGGAACGCCTCGCCCGCCCGGATGCGTTCCTTCACGTCCTCGACGGCGTCCTGGTAGGCCGCGCCGCCCCACAGGGCGGAGAACTCCGGCAGTTCGGAGGCGGGCAGCGCGGCGGGGACGGTCGCCACGGGGCGGGCCAGGTCGGCCTGCATCGCGTCGAGCCGGGCGACGGCGTCCGCGTGGGCCTCGTCGACGCCGGTGTCCAGGTCGTTGTGGTTGATCGCGTTGGCGATCAGCAGGACCGAGCCGTCCCAGTGGTCGAGGACGGCGAGGTCGCTGGTGAGCAGCATGGTCAGTTCGGGCAGCTCGAGGTCGTCGGTGGTGTGGTCACCGATCCGTTCGAGCCGGCGGACGATGTCGTAGCCGAGGTAGCCGACCATGCCTCCGGTGAACGGGGGCATGCCGGGGGCTCCGTCCGCGGCGCCGGGCGCGGGGGTGTGGAGGGTCTCGACGGTGGCGCGCAGGGCCCGCAGCGGGTCGCCGTCGGTGGGAACCCCGACCGGCGGGGTGCCGAGCCAGTGGGCCCGGCCGTCCCGGACGGTGAGGGTGGCGTCGCTGCGGACGCCGATGAAGGAGTAGCGGGACCAGGAGCGGCCGTTCTCGGCGGACTCGAGGAGGAAGGTGCCGGGGCGTTCGGCGGCGAGCTTGCGGTAGAGCCCGACCGGGGTGTCACCGTCCGCGAGGAGGCGGCGGCTGACAGGGATCACGCGGCGGTCGGCCGCCAGCTTGCGGAAGGTCTCGAGGTCCATGGCGGCTGACCTTACTGGGAGAGCGGGAGCACGTCGGCGTCGAAGCAGGTGCGGTCGCCGGTGTGGCAGGCGGCGCCGACCTGGTCGACCTTCACCAGCACGGTGTCGGCGTCGCAGTCGAGGGCGACGGACTTGACGTGCTGCACGTGGCCGGAGGTGTCACCCTTGACCCAGTACGCGCGGCGGCTGCGGGACCAGTAGGTGCAGCGGCCGGTGGTGAGGGTGCGGTGCAGGGCCTCGTCGTCCATCCAGCCGAGCATCAGCACCTCGCCGGTGTCGTATTGCTGGGCGATGGCCGGGACGAGTCCGTCCGGGCTGCGCTTGAGGCGTGCGGCGATGGCCGGGTCGAGATTGCTGCTCATGCGGCCATTGTGCCGTGGCCGCGGGACGTTCCCGGTCCGGTGTCCACTGGGCGGACCGGTCCCGGCCACCGTACGCTGGCGGTCATGTCGACCCATGCCAAGCGTGAACGACTTCTCCTCGCCGATCTGTTGGAGGCGGCCGGGCCCGATGCGCCGACGCTCTGCGACGGCTGGCTGACGCGGGACCTGGCCGCCCATGTGGTGGTGCGCGAACGCCGACCGGACGCGGCGGCCGGTACGGTCGTGCCGGCGCTGAAGGCCCGCCTCGACCGGGTGCAGGCCGAGTTCGCCGACAAGCCGTACGAGGAGCTGATCCAGCTCATCCGGACCGGGCCGCCGCGGATGTCGCCGTTCACCATCAAGCAGGTGGACGAGGGGGCGAACACGGTGGAGTTCTACGTGCACGCCGAGGACGTCCGCCGGGCCCAGCCGGACTGGTCCCCGCGCGAGCTCGATCCGGTCTTCTCGGACGCGCTGTGGTCGCGTCTGGAGAAGAGCGCGAGGCTGCTGGGCCGGAAGGCGCCGGTGGGTCTGGTCCTGCGCCGCCCGAACGGCCAGACGGCGGTGGCGCACCGGGGCACCCCGGTGGTGACGGTGTCCGGGGAGCCGGGCGAGCTGACGATGTTCGTGTTCGGGCGGCAGGACACGGCGAAGGTGGAGCTGGACGGCGAGCCGGATGCCATCGAACGGCTCCACCAGGCCAAGCAGCTGGGCATCTGAGGGCCCGCCCCCTCCCCGCGTGGCTCAGAGCCTGTCGGGTGGCCTTCGGCCGGCAGGCCGGCGCGGTCTGGTGCGTGCGATCCCAAGGCGCCGGGATGCCGCTGTAGCGGAGCCACCGGGGCACGTCGGCAACGCCGGCAGCGTGCGTGCCAGGGCGTGACCGCCCGGTCAGCGGCCACCCGACAGGCTCTCAGCCGTGCGGGGCAGTTCCGCGCGCCGCAGGGCCGGGACGAGGAGCCCGTACACGCCGCCGAGCGCGCAGATCGCGGCGCTGACGGTGAAGACGGGCGCGAGCCCCCACAGTCCTGTCGCGATGCCGGTGAGGGGGAAGCTGAGCGGGGCGAGGCCGAGGCTCACGAAGCCGGTGAAGGCGGTCACCCGGCCGAGGTAGGCGGGATCGCACTCGGTCTGGGTCAGGGCGCCGCAGAGGGCGCCGCTGAGGCCGGCGAGCAGGCCCACGGAGAGCGCCACGGCGACGGCCACCGGCAGCCGGGGGACGTAGGCCAGCGCGGCGACGGAGCCGGCGCCCAGGGTGATGGTCCAGCCGAGGACGGCCCCGGCACGCGGCACCCGGCCCGCCACGGTCAGCAGCAGGGAGGCTCCGGCGGCTCCGGCGCCGAAGCCGGCGAGGATCCAGCCGACGCCGGAGGCGCCCCAGCCCCGCGCGTCCGCGAGGAGTGCGAGGCCGACGTTGAGCGGGCCGACGAAGCCGAGGTCGCCGAGCGCGACGACGATCATCAGCGGGCCCAGGACGCGGTGGCCACGCAGGTAGCGCAGCCCGTCGGTGAGGTCGCGCAGGACGCCGCCCCGGCAGGCCGCCGGGTCGCCGGACAGGGGTGCGACGCGGAGCCCGAGCAACAGGGGCAGGGAGAGCGCGAAGAGCAGTCCTGCCGCGCCGAAGGCCGCCGACGGGCCGCCGAGCGCGACGGCGAGGCCGCCGAGCGGGGCGCCGAGGACGAGTCCGGTGCGCTGGGCGAGGCCGCGCATGCCCTGGACGCGGGTGAGCTGGCCGTGCGGCGCGATCCGGGGCGGCAGGGCGCCCACGGCGGGCATGAAGAGGGCGTCGACGACACCGAAGACGAGGGCGACGGCGGCGAGGACCGCCAGGCCGGGCGTGGTGAGGAGCAGCAGGGCGGCGACGCCGAGGACGACGGCGCAGCGGACGGTGTCGGAGGCGATGACGACCCGGTGGGGACCGAGGCGGTCGGCGATCACTCCCCCGCCGAGCATGAGCAGGGCCCGGGGGACGGCTCCGACGGCCAGCACCAGGCCCGCTTCGGCCGGGGTGCCGTTGCGGACGGCGGTCCAGGACAGGGCCAGGTGGTAGACGCTGTCGCCGAGGGTGGAGGCGCCGTAGGCGGTGACCCAGCGCAGGACCTGGGGGTCACGGTGGGCGGGGCGGGCCACCGGGGCGGGGGCGATGGCCGTCATGACCGGTAGGGGAAGGCGTGGAGGTGGACGGCGACGTTCTCGCGGCCCTCGGTGTCGCCGGCCTCCTCGGCGGCGCGAGCGGCCCGGTCGTACTTCCTGAGGACCGCGTCCAGTTCCTCGCCGAGGGCGTCGAGTTCGGCGGCGGTGAGGCGCGGGAGCCACTCGGAGTCGACCGACGCGGAGCGCCAGTCCTCGGACCAGGTCATCCGCTCGTCGAGGAAGCGCCGGTGGAGTTCGGTGCGCTGCTCGTTGACGGTACGGCCGAAGGCGAGGGTCGCGGCGGCCAGTTCGGGCGCGTCGCGGAGGTCCTCCTCCCGGAGGCTGATGCCGTCCGAGCTGGGCCGCCACCAGCGTTCGCGGCCGTCGGCCGACTGGGCGGGGGCCTCTTCGATGAGGCCGTGGTCGGCGAGCTTGCGCAGGTGGTAGCTGACCAGGGAGACGGCTTCGTCGACCTGGTCGGCGAGGTGTGAGGCGGTGGCGGTGCGGGCCACGAAGAGGGCACGGTACAGGCGCATACGCAGCGGGTGCGAGATGGCCTTGAAGGTGCCGAGGTCGGTGATCCGGCGTGTCTCGGGCGAGGTCATGACACGACGTTAGATGCACAAGGATTCTTGCGCAAGAAAAATCGCGCAATTAATACTGTGCGTCCTGGGGAGGAAAAGGGCCCCCGTGGGGGCCCTCACCGTGGAGCGGATCAGCGGACCGGGTGGCCGGCCTCCCGCAGCGCGTCCTTGACCTGCGCGATCCGCAGGTCGCCGAAGTGGAACACCGAGGCGGCCAGGACCGCGTCCGCGCCCGCCGCGATGGCCGGCGGGAAGTCGGACAGCCGGCCGGCCCCGCCGCTCGCGATGACCGGGACGGTCACGTGCTCGCGTACGGCCGCGATCATCTCGGTGTCGTAGCCGTCCTTCGTGCCGTCCGCGTCCATCGAGTTGAGCAGGATCTCGCCCGCGCCCAGCTCGGCGGCGCGGTGCGCCCACTCGACGGCGTCGATGCCGGTGCCGGTGCGGCCACCGTGCGTGGTGACCTCGAAGGACCCGGACGGGGTGCGGCGCGCGTCGACCGAGAGCACCAGCACCTGGCGGCCGAAACGCTCCGCGATCTCCCGGATCAGCTCGGGCCGGGCGATGGCGGCCGTGTTCACGCCGACCTTGTCCGCGCCGGCGCGCAGCAGCTTGTCGACGTCCTCCGCCGTACGCACCCCGCCGCCCACGGTGAGCGGGATGAAGACCTGCTCGGCGGTGCGGCGCACCACGTCGTAGGTGGTCTCCCGGTTACCCGAGGAGGCCGTGATGTCCAGGAACGTCAGCTCGTCGGCGCCCTCCGCGTCGTACAGCTTCGCCATCTCGACGGGGTCGCCGGCGTCGCGCAGGTTCCGGAAGTTGACGCCCTTGACCACCCGGCCGTTGTCGACGTCCAGGCACGGGATCACCCGTACGGCGAGGCTCATGCGTCCTCCTCCCGTCCCCCGGGCCGGTACGCCTCGACCTCGACCTCGACGACCAGCCGCGGGTCCACGAAGCCGGACACGATGATCATCGACGCGGCCGGGCGGACCGCGTCGAACAGCTCCTTGTGAGCGCGGCCGACGTCGTCCACGTCCCGGGCGTGCGTGAGGTACATCCGGGTCCGCACCACGTGCTCCGCGCCCAGGCCGAGCTCCCCCAGGGCAGCGAAGGCCACGTTGAAGGAGTTGACCGCCTGGTCGTAGGGGCCGCCGTCGGCGATCTGACCGCCGGCCACCGAGGTGCAGCCGGAGACCAGGACCAGGCCGTTGGGCAGTTCCACCGCGCGGGAGTAGCCGAACTGCTCCTCCCAGGGAGCGCCGGTCACCACCTTGCGGACGCCGGAGGTCACGAGGCCACCGCCGCGACGGCCGCGAGGGCCTCCTCCAGCGTGAATGCCTCCGCGTAGAGGGCCTTGCCGACGATGGCGCCCTCGACGCCCTCGGGGACCAGCCCGGAGAGGGCCCGCAGGTCCTCCAGGGAGGACACGCCGCCGGAGGCGACGACGGGCTTGTCGGTGGCGGCGCAGACGTTGCGCAGCAGTTCCAGGTTGGGTCCCTGGAGCGTGCCGTCCTTGGCGATGTCGGTGACGACGTAGCGCGCGCAGCCCTCGGAGTCGAGGCGGGCCAGCGTCTCGTACAGGTCGCCGCCGTCCCGGGTCCAGCCCCGGCCGCGCAGCGTGGTGCCGCGGACGTCGAGGCCGACCGCGATCTTGTCGCCGTACTCGGCGATGACCTTGGCGACCCACTCGGGGGTCTCCAGGGCCGCGGTACCGAGGTTGACACGGGTGCAGCCGGTGGCGAGCGCCGCGGCGAGCGAGGCGTCGTCGCGGATGCCGCCGGAGAGTTCGACCTTGATGTCCATGGCTCCGGCGACCTCGGCGATCAGGGCCCGGTTGTCGCCGGTGCCGAACGCGGCGTCGAGGTCGACCAGGTGCAGCCACTCGGCGCCGGCCCGTTGCCAGGCGAGGGCGGCCTCCAGCGGGGCGCCGTAGGAGGTCTCCGTGCCGGACTCGCCGTGCACCAGGCGGACGGCCTGGCCGTCGCGGACGTCGACGGCGGGGAGGAGTTCAAGCTTCTGAGCCATGATCAGAGGGTCTCGATCCAGTTGGTGAGGAGCTGGGCTCCGGCGTCGCCGGACTTCTCGGGGTGGAACTGGGTGGCCCACAGGGCGCCGTTCTCGACGGCTGCGACGAAGGCTTCGCCGTGGGTGGCCCAGGTGACCTTGGGGGCGCGGATGTTGACGTTGCCGACTTCCAGCGTCCACTCGCGCACCGCGTAGGAGTGCACGAAGTAGAACCGGGCGTCGGCGTCGAGCCCGGCGAACAGCTCGCTGTCCTCGGGCGCCTCGACCGTGTTCCAGCCCATGTGGGGCACGACCGGGGCCTTCAGGGGCTCGACCGTACCGGGCCACTCGTCGAGCCCCTCGGTCTCCACGCCGTGCTCGATGCCGTGGGCGAAGAGGATCTGCATGCCGACGCAGATGCCCATGACGGGGCGTCCGCCGGCGAGCCGGCGGCCGACGATCCAGTCGCCTCGCGCCTCCTTCAGGCCCTGCATGCAGGCGGAGAAGGCGCCGACGCCGGGGACCAGGAGTCCGTCGGCGTTCATGGCCCGGTCGTAGTCGCGGGTGATCTCGACGTCCGCGCCGACGTGCGCCAGGGCGCGCTCGGCGGAACGGACGTTGCCGAAGCCGTAGTCGAAGACCACGACCTTCTTCGGAGTGCTCATTCCCAGATCCCCTGAATCCGCAGGACACCGGCGGCCAGGCACATCGCGGACCCGATGGCGAGGACGGCGATCACGCCCTTGGGCAGTTTCTGCTTGGAGAAGGAGTACACGCCGCCCGCGAGGAAGAGGCCGACGACGATGAGGACGGTGGAGAGGCCGTTCATGGAGTTACAGCGCGCCCTTCGTGGACGGCAGGATGCCCGCGGCGCGCGGGTCGCGCTCGGAGGCGTAGCGCAGGGCCCGGGCGAGCGCCTTGAACTGGCACTCCACGATGTGGTGGGCGTTGCGCCCGTACGGCACGTGGATGTGCAGCGCGATCTGGGCCTGGGCGACGAAGGACTCGAAGATGTGCCGGGTCATCGTCGTGTCGTAGGAGCCGATCATCGGCGCCATGTTCTCGGGCTCGGTGTGCACCAGGTACGGGCGGCCGGACAGGTCGACGGTCACCTGGGCGAGTGACTCGTCCAGCGGGACGGTGCAGTTGCCGAAACGGTAGATGCCGACCTTGTCGCCGAGGGCCTGCCGGAAGGCGGCGCCGAGCGCGAGGGCGGTGTCCTCGATGGTGTGGTGCGAGTCGATGTGCAGGTCGCCGTCGGTCTTCACGGTGAGGTCGAACAGACCGTGCCGCCCGAGCTGGTCGAGCATGTGGTCGTAGAAGCCGACGCCGGTGGCGACATCGACCTTGCCCGTGCCGTCGAGGTCGATCTCGACGACGACGGAGGTCTCCTTGGTGGTGCGCTCGACCCGTCCAACGCGGCTCATGGGCTGTGCTCCTTCTTCCGTGCGCGAACCGCATCGAGGAACGCGTCGTTCTCTTCGGGGGTGCCGGCGGTGACCCGCAGCCAGCCCGGTACGCCGTTGTCCCGGACCAGGACGCCCCGGTCGAGGATGTCCTGCCATGCCTCGTGGGAGCCCCGGGCACCGTCGAAGCGGCCGAACTGGACGAAGTTGGCGTCGGACTCGGTCACCTCGTACCCGATGGCCCGGAGCTCGGCGACCAGGCGGTCGCGCTCGGCCTTGAGCTGTTCGACGTAGCCGAGCAGGGTGTCGGTGAACTCCAGGGCGGCCAGCGCCGTGGCCTGGGTGACGGCCGACAGGTGGTACGGCAGGCGGACGAGCTGCACGGCGTCGACCACGGCGGAGTGGGCGGCGAGGTAGCCCAGGCGCAGTCCGGCGGCGCCGAACGCCTTGGACATCGTGCGGGAGACGACCAGGTTCGGCCGACCCTCGATGAGGGGCAGCAGCGAGTCCCGGTGGCTGAACTCCACGTACGCCTCGTCGACCACGACGAGCGAGGGCCGGGCGGCCTGGGCCGCCTCGTAGAGCGCGCGGACTGTCTCCGCCGCGACCGCGGTACCGGTGGGATTGTTGGGCGAGGTGATGAAGACGACGTCGGGGCGGTGCTCGGCGATGGCCCGCTCGGCGGCCTCGGCGTCGAGGGTGAAGTCCGCCGCGCGCGGGCCGGAGATCCAGCCGGTCCCGGTGCCGCGCGCGATGAGCGCGTGCATCGAGTACGAGGGCTCGAAGCCGAGGGCGGTACGGCCGGGGCCGCCGAAGGTCTGGAGCAGCTGCTGGAGGACCTCGTTGGACCCGTTGGCCGCCCAGACGTTCTCGACGGCGACCGGGTGCCCGCCGGTACGGGTGAGGTAGCGGGCGAGCTCGGTGCGGAGCTCCACCGCGTCCCGGTCCGGGTAGCGGTTGAGGCCGCGGGCCGCCTCGGCGACCCGCTCGGCGATCCGGGCCACCAGGGGCTCGGGCAGCGGGTAGGGGTTCTCGTTGGTGTTCAGCTGGACGGGGACGTCGAGCTGCGGCGCGCCGTACGGGGACTTGCCGCGCAGCTCGTCGCGGAGGGGAAGGTCGTCGATCCCGACGGCCTGTCGCTGGTCGGTCACTTGCTCTCGGGCACCTTCCATCCGAACCGGGCCTTGACGGCGGCGCCGTGAGCCGGCAGGTCCTCGGCCTCCGCCAGCGTCACCACGTGGTGGGTCACGTCGGCGAGGGCGTCCCGGCTGTAGTCGACCACGTGGATGCCGCGCAGGAAGGACTGCACGGACAGGCCCGAGGAGTGGCAGGCGCAGCCGCCGGTGGGCAGGACGTGGTTGGAGCCCGCGCAGTAGTCGCCCAGGGAGACGGGGGCCCAGGGGCCGACGAAGATCGCTCCGGCGTTGCGGACGCGGTCGGCGAGGACGGCGGCGTCGGCGGTCTGGATCTCCAGGTGCTCGGCGCCGTACGCGTCGACGATCCTGAGGCCGTCCTCGAGGTCGCGGACAAGGACGATCGCGGACTGCCGGCCGGCGAGGGCCGGGACGATCCGGTCGTCGACGTGCTTGGTGGCGGCGACCTGGGTCTTCAGCTCGGCCTCGGTGGCGGAGGCGAGTTCCTCGGAGTCGGTGACCAGGACGGCCGCGGCCATCGGGTCGTGCTCGGCCTGGCTGATCAGGTCGGCGGCGACGTGCACGGGGTCGGCGGTGGAGTCCGCGAGGATCGCGATCTCGGTCGGCCCGGCCTCCGCGTCGATGCCGATCCGGCCGGTGAAGTAGCGCTTGGCCGCTGCCACCCAGATGTTGCCCGGCCCGGTCACCATGTCGGCGGGCGGGCAGGACTCGGTGCCGTACGCGAACATCGCGACGGCCTGGGCACCGCCGGCCGCGTACACCTCGTCGACGCCGAGGAGGGCGCAGGCGGCCAGGATCGTCGGGTGCGGAAGGCCGCCGAACTCGGCCTGCGGCGGCGAGGCGAGCGCGAGGGACTCGACTCCGGCCTCCTGGGCCGGGACAGCGTTCATGATCACGGAGGAGGGGTAGACGGACCGGCCGCCGGGCGCGTAGAGCCCCACCCGACGGACCGGGACCCACTTCTCGGTGACCGTGCCGCCGGGCACGACCTGGGTGGTGTGCGGGGAGCGGCGCTGGGCGCGGTGGACGATCCGGGTCCGGCGGACGGACTCCTCCAGAGCCGCGCGGACGGCCGGATCGAGCTCCTCCAGGGCTCGGGCCAGCGCCTCGGCGGGCACCCGTACGTGCGTGAGGCTCACTCCGTCGAATCTCTCCGCGTACTCGACCAGCGCCGCATCGCCACGATGATGGACGTCCTCGCAGATGGGCCGCACCTTCTCCAGGGCGGCTTCCACGTCGAACTCGGCTCGGGGCAGCAGGTCGCGCAGGGCGCCACCCTCGGGGAGGGCGTCGCCGCGCAGGTCGATACGAGAGATCACGGGTCAATTCTCGCAGACGGCTCACCGGCGCCGGACGCCCGTATCACTGACTGATACGAGCCACAGTGGCGTCTTGTCGCCACAGCTGACCGTTAGCGTTCAGTCCGTCACTCAGCGGGAAGAACGGCTGTACGAATCCGGGGAAGAGGATTCGTGGAAAGCGAGGGGGCGGCAGTGACCGAGCCGCACGAGGACGGAATGCCGGACGGTCTCACCGCTCCGGAGCAGGCGATGTGGCGGGCGTTCAGGGTCGGCGGGAGCTGTGACCTGAGCGAGGGGGAGGCACACCGGGACGACCCGTTCGGCCGCCATGTGTGGGGGCCTGGCCGGCGGGTCCGCGCCGAGGCCCTGGCGCTGCTGCTGCTCGACGGTCCGCCGGCGCGCTCCGGGCGCGTCGCGGCGCTCAAGCTGCGCGGGGCGCGGATCACGGGGGTGCTCAACCTCGCCGGCGGGACGGTCGGCCCGTACGTGGAACTGAACCGCTGCCGCTTCGACGGCGAGATCGTGCTGCCGGAGGCACGCTTCGGGACGGTGCGGATGGTGGAATGCGCGATACCGCGCCTGGAGGCGGCACGGCTGCACACTCAGGGCGACCTGCATCTGCCGCGCTGCCGGGTGGAGCGGGGCGTCCGGCTGTCGGACGCGCAGATCGGCACGGACCTGCTGATCAACCAGATCCGGGTGTGGCCCGACCGGCGTGGGCGGGCGATCACCGCGGACGGGCTCGTGGTGGCGCAGGATTTCCAGGCGGAGCTGATCGAGTCCCACGGCGAGCTGAGCCTGCGCGGGGCGAAGGTCGGGGTCTCGCTGAGCCTGCGCGGCAGCGTGCTGCGCGGGGCCCAGCAGCGGCGCGCCCTCAACGCGCCGCAACTGACGGTGGAGCGCTCGCTCTACCTCAACGCGGCCTGGGTCTACGAGAGCGAGGGGAACGACACCGCGGGAGGCTCGGGCCGGCAGATGATGGCCACTCCCCCGTACGGCATCGGGTACACGCCCGTGTCGGGGGCGCGGCGCAGACCGGTGGAGTTCCACGGCGGGGTGCGGCTCGACGACGGCCGGTTCGGGGACGCGGTGGACCTGCACTACGCCCGCTTCCTGCTGGACGGGGCGCGCCGGGAGGAGGTGTCCTTGCGTCGGATAGCCACGCCGGAACTACGGTTCAACGGGGAACGCCCGGAGGAGGGCCGGGTGGTCCTGAACGGCGCCAAGATCGTGACGCTGATCGACCTGTCCACCAGCTGGCCCGGGCCCGGCGGGCTCGCGATGAACGGCTTCGTCTACGAGAACCTCGTGCCGTACGGACACTTCCCGCTGGCCCGGCGGCTGGAGTGGGTGGCGGCGGCGACCCCCGAATACGCTCCCGAACCGTACGAGCGGCTGGCGACGGTCCTGCGCGGCAGCGGCGAGGACGCCGACGCGCGGGTGGTGCTCCTCGCCAAGCAGCGGCGGCGCCGGGAGACCCTGCCGCTGGCGGGGAAGCTCTGGGGCTACCTGCAGGACTGGACGGTGGCGTACGGCTACCGGCCCGGCCGGGCCACCCTGTGGATGGCGGTGCTGTGGGCGGCGGGGGCGATCGCCTTCTCGCACTACGATCCGCGCCCGCTGAAGGCCGACGAGGCTCCGGAGTGGAGCGCCACCCTGTACGCGCTGGATCTGCTGCTGCCGGTGATCGATCTCGGCCAGGACGGCTACTGGCGGATCGAGGGGATATGGCAGTGGGCCTCGGCGGCGCTGGTCCTGCTGGGATGGGTGCTGGCCACGACGGTCGCGGCGGGCGCGTCGAGGCTGCTGAGCCGGGGGTAGCGCGGGGCGGGGCGGGGCGGGTCCCGACGAACCCCGCTCTTTCTTTACGCGGTCTTGACCTCTGGCGGGACAACTTTCCCCGCCGCCACCAAAGCTTCACAGTCCCCGACTGGCGCCGTCCTCACCTGCGGTTTTCAATGGTCGGCACCATGTCAACGCTCCGTGGCCTGCTCGGCACCGCCCGCATGGTCCGGCACGCGCCGCGGCTCAGCGCCGCCATGCCGCCGGACGACGACGTGCTGCTCGACGCGCCGGACGAACGGCTCGCGCCCGCCCTGGTCGCCGCTGCCCTGGCGGACCCGGAACCGGCGGCGAAGCTGCTGGCCACCACCCGGGAGGCCGCCGAATGGGAGAGCAGGGACCGCTATGTGACCCGGCTGGCCACCTTCGCGTGCAGCCGCGCCGACTGGCTGACCCGGTGGCTGGCCGGCACACCGCACGACCCGGACGCGCTCCTCGTGAAGACACAGGTGGAGGTACGCAGGGCCTGGGAGTCGCCGGTCCGGGCGGAGCGGCTGCGCGCGCTCGACCCGCTGATCGAGGCCGCCGCGCGGGCCGCGCCCCGGGACCCCGTGCCCTGGCGCATCGCCCTCGATCACGCCCGCGGCACGCGCACCGGCCACACGGAGTTCGAGCTGCTGTGGGAGCAGGCGGTGCGCCGTTCCCCGCACCACTTCGGCTGTCACCTCGCCGCGCTCAAGTACCTCTCGGCCCGGTGGTGCGGCTCGCACCGCGTGTGCTTCGAGTTCGCCGAGCGGGCGGCCGAGGACGTACTGCCGGACTCCCTCATCCAGGCCCTGCCGGCCCGTGCGGCGCTCACCGAGCTCCTCTCCGGCCCCGGACCGGCCCGGGGGGACCGGATCGACACGGCGGCGGACCGCGCCATCGCGCTGTCCGCCGTGTACCCGGCGGCCGTCCCGTGGCCCGCGGACGTCCGCAATCTGCTCGTGTACCTCCTGCTCAGGCGCCGTCGGACGGGCGAGGCGCTGGAACAGTTCAGGCGGATCGGGCCGTACGCCACCTCCTTCCCCTGGACGCTGGTGAGCGAGGATCCGCTCGACCGGTTCCTCGAGGCGAGGGACCGGGCACGGCGGGATGTGGCCCGGACGATCCCGCTCGGCGCGGGCCGTCGTGGACGGCCCGGACGAGGCGGGGCCCGCGACCATTACGCTTGACCGCTGTGACCACCGCTCGTCTGCCCCTCTTCCCGCTCAACACGGTGCTGTTCCCGGGCCTCGTGCTGCCCCTGAACGTCTTCGAGGAGCGTTATCGCGCCATGATGCGCGAACTGCTCAAGGCCGACGAGACGGAGCCGCGCCGCTTCGCGGTCGTGGCGATCCGCGACGGCCGTGAGGTCGCACCGAGCCTGCCGGGTCTGCCGGACCCGACCTCACTGCCGGAGAAGGGGCCCGCGGCGGGCTTCGGCTCCGACCCGATCCAGGCGTTCCACCGGGTCGGCTGCGTCGCCGACGCGGCCTCCGTCCGGGAGCGCGCGGACGGCAGCTTCGAGGCGATGGTGACGGGCACGACCCGGGTGAGGCTGCTGTCCGTGGACGCGAGCGGGCCCTTCCTGGTGGCCGAGGTCGAGGAGATCCCGGAGGAGCAGGGCGACGAGGCGGGCACCCTCGCCGAGGGCGTGCTGCGGGCGTTCCGGACCTACCAGAAGCGGCTGGCGGGAGCGCGGGAGAGGTCGCTGACGACGAGCGACCTGCCGGACGAGCCCTCGGTGGTGTCGTACCTGGTCGCTGCGGCCGCGGTACTGGACACCCCGGCGAAGCAGCGGCTGCTCCAGGCGCCGGACACGGCGACCCGGTTGCGCGAGGAGCTGACCCTGCTGCGTTCGGAGACCGCGGTGCTGCGGCACCTGCCGTCGCTGCCGGCGGTGGACCTGACGACGGGGCCCACGAGCCCGAACTGACCGAGGAGTCCAATGGCGAAGAAGCAGCGGAAGCAGGCGGGCCAGGGCGGGGGCGGTACCCCCGCGACGGTGGCCCTGACGGCGTCGGGGACCCCGTTCACGCTGCACGCGTACGACCACGATCCGGCCTCCCCGTCCTACGGCGAGGAGGCGGCCGAGGCCCTCGGCGTCTCCGCCGACCGGGTCTTCAAGACCCTGGTCGCGGACGTGGACGGTGAGCTGACGGTGGCCGTGGTGCCGGTGGCCGGCCAGCTGGACCTGAAGGCGTTGGCCTCGGCCGTCGGCGGCAAGCGCGCGGTGATGGCGGACCCGGCGGCGGCCGAGCGCACCACGGGTTACGTCCGGGGCGGCATCTCCCCGCTGGGACAGCGCAAGCGCCTGCGGACGGTGCTGGACGCCTCCGCCGCCGCACACCGGACGATCTGCGTCTCGGCCGGCCGCCGCGGCCTCGAGGTGGAACTCGCACCGGCGGCGCTGGCTACGTTGACGGCGGCGGTGACGGCGCCGATCGGCCGCTCCTGACGGCCGGGGCCGCACCGCACCGCTCGGCCGCACCGGCCCACCGGTCCGCGCGGTGCGGGGGACCGGAGCCCCTTCGACGGCGGGTGCCGGTCCCCGCTCGCACAGGGCCCCGGTGACGGATCAGTGCCGGTCCTGCGGGGGCGCGGGGCTCTCGGGCCACACCGGCTCCGGGTCGCGCGGGCCGAGCACCGCCGTCAGGGCCAGGTGCACGATCATCGCCGCGAGCGGCCAGGCCAGCATCGCCGCTCCCCACATCTTCAGCTTCAGCGGCGCGTCGAACACGACGTTCGGTCCCACCGCCTTCGCGTGGGCGACCACGTCGTGCGTCGGCCCGAGGAAGGTCCCCACACCCCAGCCGAGCAGCGAGCCGAGCACCCCGCCCACCGCCAGGCCGAGCACGAGGGCCACGCCGCCGAGGCGGTGGAAGGAGAAGACCAGGCCCGCGGCGACCGCGCCGAAGGCCAGCGCGAGCAGGACGAACGTGCCGTCCGTTCCGATCGCCGACTCGCCCTCGCTGTGCCGCAGGAAGACCGCCTTGCCGTCCGAGATCAGCGGCACCCGGGGCGCCAGCCACAGCCAGAGCAGCCCCAGTGCCACGCCCGCGACCGTGGAGAGCGCCGTCACGACGACGGCCTGGCGGATTTCCGTCGCCGTGCTCGGAGGGCCTTCCTCCCCTGGCAGCGGAGGGAACGGCGCGGGCCGGGGCGCGTCGGAGCCGTTCGAAGGCGGCTGGTGGGGCGGAGTCAGAGGTGCGGTCACCCCGCCATCGTGCCAGGTACCCCCGTGGGCCGCCTCAGCGGACCGCCGCCCGCCGGTAGGCCCGGGTGGCCACCGCGAGGGAGACGACGCCGACCGCGCCGCACACGGCGAGATCCAGGCCGACCGCCGCCCAGTCGGGGTGCGGGTCGAAGGCACGGGCCAGCGCCTCCACCCCGTAGGTCGACGGCAGCAGGTCCCGCGCGTACCCGACCACCGCGGGCAGCCGGTCCGCCGGCAGGACGCCGAGCAGCAGGGCCGCCGACATGCCGAGCTGTCCCAGCAGCGTGGCCAGTTCCTGCCGTGGCGCGAGCAGACCGAGCGCGGCGCCGAGTCCGGCGAGGGCGGCCCCGGCGAGCGGCACGACGGCCGCGAGGATCCACAGATGGCCCAGCGGAAGCCCGAAGAGGATCGAGCCGACGACCGCGGTCACGAGCGTTCCGGGCACGGTGAAGGAGGCGTACGCGCCGGCGGCGCCGAGCACCACCGCGGCCGGCGGTACCGGCAGCGTGGCGTAGTGGTCGAGGCCGCCGGTCGCCCGGAGCTGTCCGAAGTACTGGGCGAGCAGGTTCAGCGCGACGAAGGCGACGACGAGGACGGACGAGCCGGCCACGACCGCCCGTGCCTCGGTGCCGCCGTCGACGACGCCGCGCATCAGGACCATGATGCCGACGGACTGGAAGGTCGCCACGAAGAGCAGGGGGATGCGGGAGACCCGGGCACGCGACAACTGCGCGCGGTACACCGCGGCGAGCGACGGCAGCAGCCGGGCGCGCGGGGCGAGGGGGGCGGCGGCGTCCCGCTCGCCGGTGCCCGCGGCCCGGGCGGGAAGGGTGCCGGTCGGCGCGGCCTCGGCGGGCACGGTGCTCACTGTGTCCAGCTCCTGACACTCACGGGGCGCTTCACGCCTTCACCAGTCCCTCGGCCTCGCCGCCGAGCGCCAGGTAGACGTCCTCCAGACTCGGCGTCGCCAGCGTGAAGTCGTCGAGCGCGGCGAAGGCCGCCCCTCCGGTGACCGCGGCGACGGCGGCCCGTGCCTCGTCCGGGGCGAGTCGCAGGGTCCAGCGCCGGCCGGACTCCTGCGCGGAGGGACGCAGCGCGGCGACCTCGGGCACCTCCAGCGGGGCGCGCTCGCGCCAGACCAGGTCCACCCGGACCTCGCCGGCGACGCGCTCCTTGAGACCGGCCGGCGTGTCGCAGGCGATGACCCGGCCGCGTTCGAGGACGGCGACCCGGTCCAGTACGGTCTCGGCCTCGATGACGTTGTGGGTGACCAGCAGCACGGTGGTGCCGTGCTCGGCGCGCCGCCGGTCGACCGCGGACCAGACGGCACGCCGGGCGACCGGGTCCATGCCCGTGGTGGGCTCGTCGAGGACCAGCACCGGCCGCGCGCCGACCAGGGCGGCGGCGACGCAGGCGAGCCGCCGCTGCCCGCCGGAGAGCTTCTTGAGGGGGCGCCCGGCGAGGCCGGTGAGGCCGAGCTCCGCCAGCACGGCGTCCCGCTCGGCCCGCGCGTCCGCGACGGAGAGTCCGCGCAGCCGCCCGGTGGTCTCGGCGGCGAGCGCCACGGTCAGCTCGTCGAGCGCGGTGGACTCCTGGCCGAGGTAGGCCAGGAGCCGCGCCGCGCGCTCCGGGTGCCGTACGAGGTCGTGGCCGAGCAGCTCGACCGTGCCGGAGTCGGGGCGCATCAGGCCGGTGAGCTGACGGACCAGGGTGGACTTGCCGGCGCCGTTGGGGCCGAGCAGGCCGAAGATCTCGCCGCCCCGGACGTCCAGGCTGATCCCGTCCGTGGCGCGGACCTCGGGGGTCCCGGGCGCCCCGCGCCTGCCGCGCGTGGCGGGGTACGTCTTGACCAGATCCCGCACCACACACACCGTACTCACGAGGGATGAGCCTACGGGGTCTTCGGCCTCTCATCCGCCGCGGGGGCGTGCTCGGCGGCGGCCCGCACATCGATCTCACGCCAGAATCCCGCCCGGATCGCGTACCGGTCGTGCTCGTCGATCTGGTCGTCCTTGTGGGCCAGCAGACCGAACCTGGCCGCGTACCGCAGCAGTTCGCCGTCGATGCGGTGCGGGACCCGGGGGTACATGGTGGCGAGCTTCTGGACATGGCTCTGTTCGGGGAGTCGCTCCATCCAGCGACGGGCGAACACCTGTCCGACCTCGAACGGGTCGCCACCGACGGTCGTGATGTCCTCCTCGCGGTCGGCCCAGCGCTGCTCCGCGCTGGTGAGCTGGGCGAGGGTGGGCAGGGAAGCGGTCTCGGCGGGCTCTCCGAGAGAGGTACCGGGGCGGTCGGCCCAGCCCTTGTCGGAGGACCAGCGCAGGGTGGCGCCGGCCGGGGGGACGGCGGCCGGTCCGGCGGGACCGCGCAGTCCGGCGAGGTCCTTGGGGGTGGGCACCCCCCGGCCGGCGGACGGGCCGGGCACTCCGCGAGTCGCGCCGTTCGCCGTGGGCGGGGGCGCGGCGGAGGCGTTCGCGTGTGCGGTGGCGGCGGCTGCCGCCTCGGCGGCCCGTTCGGCGGAGGCGGCGAGCGCCGACTCGGGCAGCGGAGCGGAGAGGATCGCGGCGATCTCGGGGCGGGGCACCGGCGGCGGGGTGCACAGACCGGTGAGGTCCTTGGCGCGGACGGCCCGGGTGATCCAGGCCCGGTCGAGGACGCGTCGTTCGTCGGCCTCGGCGACCAGGTCCTCGGACTGGTTGTAGTCGCCGTCGGCGGCCTGGACGGCCCAGAGGTGCACGGCGACGCCGTGCTCCTTGGCGGACATCAGTCCGGGCAGCAGGTCGCCGTCTCCGGTCACCAGGACCACGTCCGAACAGGCGCGGTTGCGGGCGAGCTCGGTCAGCTCCGCGTGCATGGCGGCGTCGACGCCCTTCTGGGCCCAGCGGCCGTCGCTGCGGGTGAGGGCGCCGAGCCGGACGGTGACCCGGGGCATCACGCGCAGCCGGCGGTGTTCCGGCTGGGGGACCCGGTCGGGGGCGCCGTCGAACCAGTAGATGCGCAGCAGGGGCTGCTCGGTGTCCGCCTCGGCCCGGTCACGCAGCCCCCGGATGAGGGCGGCGTGGTCGACGGTGATCCGGGAGCGGGCCGGTTCCCCGGCGAGGAGGCTCGCGGCGGCGCCCAGCAGATAGCCGGCGTCCACCAGAACGACGCAGCGGTCCACGTGTTCCACCTTCTTTCGGGAACCTCGGGATCGGAAGTGCTTCGGAGTGTTCCGAGTCTGCCCGACCGCGCGGAAGGAGGCGGCCGGAACTCGATCATCGGCGTGGCGAATGTCACGCGGCAGCGCGGGCGAGCGACGCCCTCACTGTCGGTGATGATCCAAAATGCGGCGTTTTGGGCCCTATGTGAGGCTGACAGCGGCCCTGGCCCCGAGTTCCCCTTGAGGAGGCATCACCATGGCCAAGAATCGAAAGCAGAACCGCAGTCAGCAGACGCAGTCGCCGGCCGAGCGCGGCGCCCAGCAGGCGCAGCAGTCCTCGATGGAGTCGCAGGCGGAGCAGCGTTCCGCGCAGGTGACTCCTGGCGACATGGCCCGCAAGGGCCGGCAGAAGCGCTTCGGTCACAACTGACCAACCGCAGGCACCGGAAGGGGCGCGCCCGTGACGACGGGCGCGCCCCTTCCGGTGTCCGCCTGCGGGACGGTGCCCGGCGCCGCAGCGGGCCGCCGGCCGACGGCGTCGCTATCCGGCCAGGCAGGACGGGCCGAGCAGCACCTTGAGGTCGCCGAAGAGCGCCGGGTCGGGCTGCACCCGGTGCCGGTCTAGCCGGAGCACGGTGGTCTTCCGGGGCCCCTGCAGCTTGATCCGCACCTCGGTGTTGCCCTTGTGGTGCCCGAGGATCTCGCCGAGCCGGCTGATCATCGGCGGGGTGACCTTGACCGTCGGAATGGTGAGGACCACCGGTGCGTTGGTGCCCGCGTGGGAGAGGTCCGGGACCATCAGCTCCATGGCGACCAGCCGGGGCACGTCCTCCCGCTTGTCGAGGCGCCCCTTCACGAAGACGACCGTGTCCTCGACGAGCTGGGTGGAGACCAGCTGGTAGGTGGCCGGGAAGAACATGCACTCGATGGAGCCGGCGAGGTCCTCCACGGTGGCGATGGCCCAGGCGTTGCCCTGTTTGGTCATCTTGCGCTGGAGGCCGGAGATGATGCCGCCGATGGTGACCACCGCGCCGTCGCCGTGCTCGCCGCCGGTGAGCTGGGAGATCGCCGCGTCCGTCTTGTCGGACAGGACGTGCTCGATGCCGAAGAGGGGATGGTCGGAGACGTAGAGGCCGAGCATCTCGCGCTCCTGGGCGAGCAGGTACGACTTCTCCCACTCGACGTCGGAGAACTCGACGTCGAGACCGAATCCCGGCTCGTCGCTCGCCTCGTCGCCCATCCCGCCGAAGAGGTCGAACTGTCCCTCGGCCTCCTTGCGCTTGACGGCCACCACGTTGTCGATCATCGGTTCGTGGTGGGCGACCAGGCCCTTGCGGGTATGGCCCATCTCGTCGAAGGCGCCGGCCTTGATCAGCGACTCGACGGTCCGCTTGTTGCAGACGACCGCCTCGACCTTGTCGAGGAAGTCGGGGAAGGTGCTGTACTTCCCCTTCGCCTTGCGTGACCTGATGATCGACTCGACGACGTTGGTGCCGACGTTCCGGACCGCGGAGAGGCCGAAGAGGATCACGTCGTCGCCCTGGGCGGCGAAGTTCGACTCCGACTCGTTGACGTTGGGCGGCAGGACCTTGATGCCCATGCGCCGGCACTCGTTCAGGTAGACCGCGGACTTGTCCTTGTCGTCCTTGACCGAGGTCAACAGGCCCGCCATGTACTCGGCCGGGTGATTGGCCTTGAGGTAGGCGGTCCAGTAGGAGACCAGGCCGTACGCGGCGGAGTGCGCCTTGTTGAAGGCGTAGCCGGCGAAGGGGACCAGAACGTCCCAGAGTGCCTGGATGGCCTCGTCGCTGTAGCCGTTCTTCCGGGCGCCGGCCTGGAAGATGGTGAAGTTCTTGGCCAGTTCCTCGGGCTTCTTCTTGCCCATCACGCGGCGGAGGATGTCGGCCTCGCCGAGGGAGTACCCGGCGATGATCTGGGCGGCCTTCTGCACCTGCTCCTGGTAGACGATCAGGCCGTAGGTGACCGCGAGCACCTCTTCCAGGGGCTTCTCCAGCTCCGGGTGGATCGGCGTGATCTCCTGCTGCTTGTTCTTGCGCAGGGCGTAGTTCGTGTGCGAGTTCATGCCCATCGGGCCCGGCCGGTACAGGGCGGACACGGCGGAGATGTCCTCGAAGTTGTCGGGCTTCATCAGCCGCAGCAGCGACCGCATGGGGCCGCCGTCGAACTGGAAGACGCCGAGGGTGTCACCGCGCTGGAGCAGTTCGAAGGTCTTCGGGTCGTCCAGCGGCAGTGCCAGCAGGTCGAGGTCGACGCCCTTGTTGGCCTTCACCATCTTGACGGCGTCGTCCATGATGGTGAGGTTGCGCAGGCCGAGGAAGTCCATCTTCAGCAGGCCGAGCGACTCGCACTGGGGGTAGTCCCACTGTGTGATGGTGACGCCGTCGGTGTGCCGCACCCAGATCGGGGCGTGGTCGACGATGGGTTCGCTGGACATGATCACGCCGGCCGCGTGGACGCCCATCTGCCGGACCAGTCCCTCGACGCCCCGGGCGGTGTCGATGACCTTCTTCACGTCCGGCTCGTTCTCGTACATCGCCCGGATCTCGCCGGCCTCGCTGTAGCGCGGGTGTGAGGGGTCGGTGATGCCGTTGAGGTCGATGCCCTTGCCGAGCACGTCGGCGGGCATGGCCTTGGTGAGCCGGTCGCCCATGGCGTACGGGTAGCCGAGGACGCGGGCGGAGTCCTTGATCGCGTTCTTCGCCTTGATCTTGCCGTACGTGCCGATCATGGCGACCTTGTCGGCGCCGTACTTCTCGGTCACGTAGCGGATCACCTCGACGCGCCGGCGCTCGTCGAAGTCGATGTCGACATCGGGCATCGAGATGCGCTCGGGGTTGAGGAAGCGCTCGAAGATCAGTCCGTGCGGGATCGGGTCGAGGTCCGTGATGCCCATGGCGTACGCGACGATCGAGCCGGCCGCGGAGCCTCGGCCGGGGCCGACCGCGATGCCCTGCTTCTTGGCCCACATGATGAAGTCGGCGACGACGAGGAAGTACCCCGGGAAGCCCATCGAGATGATGGTGTCCATCTCGTACTCGGCCTGCTTGAGCCGGTCCTCGGGGATGCCTCCGGGGAAGCGGCGTTCCATGCCGCGCATGGTCTCCTCGCGGAACCAGCTGACCTCGGTGTAGCCCTCCGGGATGTCGAACCTCGGCATGAGGTTCTTCTCCACGAACATGCCGGTGGTGTCGATCTGCTCGGCCACCAGGCGCGTGTTGGCGCAGCCCTCCTGCCAGGCGTCCGAGGCGTCGATGGCGTACATCTCGTCGGTGGACTTCAGGTAGTAGCCCGTGCCGTCGAACCGGAAACGGTCCGGGTCGGAGAGGTTCTTGCCGGTCTGGATGCACAACAGGGCGTCGTGGGCGGTCGCCTCGTCGGCGTACGTGTAGTGCGAGTCGTTGGTGACCAGCGGCGGGATGCCGAGCTTCCTGCCGATCTCCAGGAGGCCGTCGCGCACCCGGCGCTCGATCTCGATGCCGTGGTCCATCAGCTCCAGGAAGTACCGGTCCTTGCCGAAGATGTCCTGGTACTCGGAGGCGGACTTCAGGGCCTCGTCGAACTGGCCGAGGCGCAGCCGGGTCTGCAGTTCGCCCGAGGGGCAGCCGGTGGAGGCGATCAGGCCCTCGGACCACTGGGAGATGGTCTCCTTGTCCATCCGGGGCCACTTCTGCAGCCAGCCCTCGGCGTAGGCGTCGGAGGACAGCCGGAAGAGGTTGTGCAGCCCGGTGGCGTTCGCCGCCCAGATGGTCTTGTGGGTGTATCCGCCGGAACCGGAGACGTCGTCCCGCTTCTGGTGCGGCTGGCCCCACTGGATCTTCCGCTTGTTGCGCCGCGATTCCGGGGCGACGTATGCCTCGATGCCGATGATCGGCGTCACCCCGGCCTTCTTCGCGGAGTGGAAGAAGTCGTACGCCCCGTGCAGGTTGCCGTGGTCGGACATCGCGATGTGGGACATGCCCATCTCGTTGCACGCCTCGAACATGTCCTTGAGCCGCGCGGCACCGTCCAGCAGCGAGTACTGGGTGTGGACGTGGAGGTGCGTGAAGGGCGGCTTGGTCACGGCGGGAGTCCTCCGGGAACGCTGCGGCGCGACACGCCTCGAGGAGAGCGGCGGTCGGGCCACGGGTGGGCGACAGGCTGCGGACAGTCTGGGGGGTCAGCGTGGAAGTCTACGTCTCCGGGCTCCCGGGCGGCGGGCACTCGGAGGTAGCGTCACGCGTCGAGCGACAGGGAACGCCCGTCCGTTTTGTCATGTGCCGGTTTCACGCCACGTCCCGTCCCAGGAGGCACCCTCGATGTTGGTCACCGAGCCCGCAGCGGCCCGCGGCGAGCAGATCCTCGCCGTCTTCGGCACCGCCTTCGGGGAGCTTCTCTCCGCCGACCCCGCGGCCTTCCGGGTCAAGTTCCGGAAGATGGCCGGATCGGCCTTCGCGTTCTACCGGGGGACGGCGTGTCTGTTCTACGCCGACCTGGCCGACGAGCGGCAGGGCGGCCCCTACGTGGACGAGCGCACCGGCCGGGTCTGGATCCACGGCGACCTCCACGCGGAGAACTTCGGCACCTACATGGACGCCACCGGCCGGCTGGTCTTCAACGTCAACGACTTCGACGAGGCATACGTCGGTTCCTTCACCTGGGATCTGAAGCGGCTGGCCGCCTCGCTGGCACTGATCGGCTACGCCAAGGCGCTCTCCGACGAGCAGATCACGGCGCTCGTGCGGGTCTGCGCCGCCGCGTACCGGGAACGGATCCACGTGCTGGCCACGGGAGCCAAGCACGACGAGCCGCGGCCCTTCGATCTGGACAGCGCCGAGGGTCCGCTCCTCGACGCACTGCGCCACGCCCGTTCCCGCACCCGGTTCGGCCTGCTGGACTCGATGACGGAGATCCGCGACTTCGAGCGCCGGTTCGCCCCTGGCGGCGGCTCGGTCGAGCTGGACGCGGCGACCCGCCACAAGGTCCTGGCGGCGTTCGACGGCTATCTGGAGACGCTGCCCGAGGCCAGCCTGGCCCGGCCCGACTCGTACCGTGTCAAGGACGTGGTCGGCCGGCGCGGGATCGGCATCGGCTCGGCCGGCCTCCCCTCGTACAACATCCTGCTCGAGGGCAACAGCGACGCCCTCGAGAACGACGTGGTGATCTACCTGAAGCAGGCGCAGACGCCCGCGGTCTCCCGCCACGTGACGGACGCCTCGGTACGGGAGTACTTCCGGCACGAGGGGCACCGCACCGTCATCTCGCAGAGGGCGCTGCAGGCACACACGGACCCGTGGCTGGGCTGGACCGAGCTGGACGGCAGGGGGCAGCTGGTGGCGGAGGTCTCGCCGTACGCGGTGGACCTGGACTGGTCGGACATCGACGACCCGGAGGAGATCGCGGCCACCGTGGCCGACCTGGGCCGGGCGACGGCGACCATGCACGCGGCGGCGGACGAGTCCAGCGGCCACTCGCTGGTGCCGTTCTCCACGGAACGGGCCATCGACACGGCGATCGCCGCCGACGAGGAGGGCTTCGAGGTACTCCTGGTGGACTTCGCGCATCGCTACGGCAGCCGGGCGCGCGCCGATCACCAGATCTTCGTGGACCTGTTCCGCAACGGGCGGATCCCGGGCCTGTAGCCCGCTTCACAGGGTCCCCTTAGGGGGTCCTACACGAAGTCGTGGCACACTCTCCAGCGCTATGGACATATCTGGGACGCGGCTCAGGACGCTGCGGGCGGCGCTCTTCACGGCTCTGGTCGTGACGCTGTCCGCCGGCTCCCACGTCCTGCTGTCCCGGGTTCCCCTGCCGCTGCCGACCGTGGGCCTGATCGCGGCCGGGGTGTTCGCCGCGGCGTACGCGCTGGCCGGCCGGGAGCGCCGCTTCGGGCCGATCGCCGCACTGCTCGTCCCGCTGGAGCTGGCCGCCGATACGGTGTTCACGACCGGGCAGGCGGTCTGTTACGGCCCGGCCGGCGGACCCATCGCGGGATCGCTGCGGGCGGTCGGCGTGGACGTGCTCTGCGGCGGTCCGCCGGTCGCCCCGCTGTCGGGGGTGACCGCTCCCGACAGCGGCCATGTGGCGGCCCTGCTCCACACGTCCGACCCCGCCCTCCCGTGGCTGCTGCTGGCCGCCCACGTGTCGGTCGGGCTCTGCGCGGCGGGGTGGCTGCGCCATGGTGAACGGGGACTCGCACGGCTGGTCCGCGCCGTGGCGGCGTTCGCGTTCCGGCCGCTGCTGCTGGTGGCCGCCCTCTTCGGGTCGCCCCGGCCCGCCCACGGGTGCGACCGCCTTCCCCAGGACCGGCCGCGCCGGTCCCGTACGCGTCTCCTCGTGCACTCCGTCGGCCGGCGGGGACCGCCGTGCCCGGGCCTCGTCGCCTGAGCACCCGGTCCGTATTCCTCCTCCCGACGGAGATCATCATCATGAGTGCACGCAACAGCCACGCGAACAAGACAGCCGCCCGCGAGCGACTGCGCGTCGAGCGCGAACGCCAGGCCAAGAAGGACAAGGTCCGCCGCCAGCTGACCGTCGGCGTGTCGGCCGTCGCACTGCTGGCCGTGGCCGGCGGCGCCGGCTACCTCGTCGTCCAGGCCAACAAGCCGCCCCAGTGGGAGGCGGCGAAGGACAAGGCCCTCGTCAAGCCCGCCAACACCTCCGGTGAGAACGGCACGACCATCTCGCTCGGCAAGGGCAAGACGGTGGTCGACGTCTACGAGGACATGCGGTGCCCCGCCTGCGCGGCCTTCGAGCAGACCACCGGCGAAAGCCTCAAGAAGGGGGCGACCGACGGGAAGTTCACGCTCAAGGTGCACCTCGGGTCGATCATCGACGGCAACATGGGCGGCAGCGGCTCCAAGAACGCCATCAGCGCGCTGGGTGCGGCACTCGACGTGAGCACGGAGGCGTTCGTCCAGTACCACAGCCTTCTCTACTCGGGAGATCACCACCCCGAGGAGACGAAGGACGAGTTCGCCGACGACGCCTACCTGCTGAAGGTCGCGGACAACGTCAAGGCGCTGAAGGGGAACGCCGCGTTCAAGGACGCGATGGACAAGGGCACCTACGACAAGTGGGCGCTGGAGATGGTCGAGCAGTTCAACACCGCCGGAATCAAGGGCACGCCCACGATCCGCATCGACGGCAAGGACGTCGACCAGGACAGCCTGCCCGCGGAGCTGCAGAAGCTCGGCGTCGCCTGACCTCGGGCCGCTGTGACGGGCCGTCGGATCATCCGGCGGCCCGTTTCCGGTTCCGCGGGCCGGTGACGGGCGGGCCGGCAGCCGTCGACGGCCGGCCCGGTCCCGGCGATCCCCCTCACGCACGCCCGCGGTCCGGCCTCACGCACGCAGATGCGACCCGACCGGCGTCCAGTGGGTGGCATATCACCCCGCCTCTCGTGCGGGCGTTCGATTAATTCCTTGACCCGGCCGTCCGTCCGTAGCTATACATGACAGACAAGCGATCTTGATCGCCGCCACTTTTCTCAACTGACCACGGGAGATGTGTCATGAAGTCACGTATGGCGAGAATGACGACCACCGTCGCCGCAACGGGTGCGGCCCTCTTTCTGGCGGCCACGCCCGCCTCGGCCGGGACCGACGTCTACGTCGCCACCTCGGACCCCTGGGACTCGGGTACCGCCAGCTTCCGCGCTTACGGGGAAAGCGTGACCGTCTGCGACAACCGTTCGGACGGAAAGCGGGCGGTGGCCCATCTGATATGGACCGACTCCAGGGCCTCGCACTACGAGCGCGTCGACGACGCCAACGGCTCCAACAACGGTTGCGTCACCCGCGACTTCGAGATCGGCGAAGGCATCCGCGTCTCACTCCAGGTCTGCCTGCGTGACGGATACTCCGGCACTCCGCAGTACTGCACCACCAAGCGCGGCACCGCGTAGCCGGAGGGGTGCGGCTCGCCCGGCTCCGGCGCGACGAGCCGCACCCCGGCCCCGCCGTCCGAAGACACCGCCGCCGGAGTGCCTCCGCGGCCTCGGAAGCGCCCGAGCCGTACAGGGTCCGAGCCGTGGGCGAACATTCCTGTTTTCGTCTGCCCGTTCGACGTACCGACCAGTAATCTGACTGGCCGTGACCAGACGATTCATACCCCCCGCACCCACCCGCCGCACGGTCGTCAAGGCCGCCGCCGTCACGGCGGCCGCCGCACCGGCCCTGGTGGGAGCCGCTTCCCCCGCCCTCGCGGACGACGAGGCCCCCACCTTCCTTCACGGCGTCGCCTCCGGCGACCCGCTGCCCGACGGCGTCCTGCTCTGGACGCGCGTCACGCCGACCGCCGAGGCCGTGCCGGGTTCGCGCACCGGCCCCGACGTCGCGGTCGGCTGGGAGATCGCCGAGGACCGCGCCTTCGCCCGGACCGTGGCCCGGGGCACGGCGACCGCGACCGCGACCTCCGACCACACGGTCAAGGCCGACGTCCGCGGGCTCCGCCCGGCGACCACCTACCACTTCCGCTTCACGGCCGGCGGGACCGTCTCCCCGGTGGGCCGCACCCGCACCGCCCCCGCGCCGGACAGTGCCGCGCCCGGCATCCGGTTCGGCGTGGTCTCGTGCGCCAACTGGGAAGCCGGCTACTTCTCCGCCTACCGCCATCTCGCCGGCCGGGCGGACCTGGACGCGGTCCTGCACCTGGGCGACTACATCTACGAGTACGCCGGCGGCGCCTATCCGGAGGCGAAGTACACCGTCCGACGGCACGCGCCCGAGCACGAGATCGTCTCGCTGGCCGACTACCGCACCCGGCACGGGACGTACAAGACGGACGCCGACCTGCAGGCGCTGCACGCCGCCCATCCCGTGATCGCCATCTGGGACGACCACGAGTTCGCCAACGACGCCTGGTCGGGCGGGGCGGAGAACCACACGCCCGGCGCCGAGGGCGAGTGGGCGGCCCGGGTCGCCGCCGCGAAGCAGGCGTACTTCGAGTGGATGCCGGTCCGCGCCTCCACCGAGGGCACCGTGTACCGGCGCCTGCGCTTCGGCAGGCTGGCCGATCTGCACCTGCTCGACCTGCGGTCCTTCCGCTCCCGGCAGGCGGGCGTCGGCAGCGGCGAGGTGGACGACCCGGAGCGCACGATGACCGGGCGGGCCCAGCTGGACTGGCTGAAGGCGGGCCTCGCGGGCTCGGACGCCCAGTGGAAGCTGGTCGGCACCTCGGTGATGATCTCACCGGTGGCCTTCGGCTCCCTGCCCGCCCATCTGCTCAGTCCGCTGGCGGAGTTGCTGGGCCTGCCGAAGGGGGGCCTGGCCGTCAACACCGACCAGTGGGACGGCTACACCGACGACCGCCGGGAGCTGCTGGACCATCTGACGCGGCGCTCCGTCCGGAACACCGTCTTCCTGACCGGTGACATCCACATGGCCTGGGCCAACGACGTGCCGGTGAAAGCGGCGACGTATCCGCTGTCGGCGTCGGCGGGTACCGAGTTCGTGGTGACCTCGGTGACGTCGGACAACCTCGACGACATGCTGCACGTCGCACCGGGCACGGTCTCGGTGGTTGCGTCCGCGGCGGTCCGGGCCACCAACCGCCACGTGAAGTGGGTGGACATGGACCACCACGGCTACGGCGTGCTCGACGTGACGCCGGAGCGGGCGCAGATGGACTACTACACGGTCTCGGACCGGACCAGGGCGGACGCGACGACGGCCTGGGCACGCTCCTACCGGACGCGGACGGGAACGCAGCGCGTCGAGCGGGTGCACCAGCCGGTGCGCTGAGTCGATGACATGGTCGATTTTCGGCCATGATCCGTCACGTTAACAGAAGATCACATCATCACGGCGGGTGGTGAGTTCGGACGATCGAATCCGGACACACCACCCGCCTCTATCGCTCCCTTCATTACGTCCTCGTCTCAAACTCCGGAACCGGCAGAAGTTTTTCTTCCCGATACACCGAAATGCACCATGGATGAATGGGCCTGATCGATGCTCATCAGGACCTGACATGGACCCGTAATCTCCCCGCGATGGCGAGGAACTTCCTCCCCCCCCACCCCCCGCGAGGAGTCACCTGTGCGTGCTCTTGTTCGTATATCACCGCGTATGTCACGCCGCATGCTCGGTACCGCCGTGATGGCCGGAACCCTGGCGCTGGCACCGCTTTCCGCCCCTTCGGCCACCCCCCTCACCCCCTCCGCCGCAGGCGTCTCCGCCGACGCCTGCGCGGACGGCTCCACCGCCGTCTCCAGCGCCCGCAAGGTCAAGGGCGCCACCGCCCACGCCGCGGAGCCCAACGAGATCTCCGCCGCCCAGGCCAAGGCCATGGACGCGGACCTGAAGAGCAAGCTCACGACGGCCCGCGCCGACGCCCGCGGCTTCGCCGCCGCCGCGTCCGTGGTGAACATCCCGGTCTACTTCCATGTCATCCACAGTGGGTCGGCCGGCAAGCTCAGCTCCGGTGCCATCAACAACCAGATGGCGGTCCTGAACGCGGCCTACGCGGGCCAGGGCTCCGGCAACGTGAACACCAACTTCCAGTTCACCCTGGCCGGGACCGACTACACGGACAACGCGAGCTGGTACAACCTCAGCTCCGGCTCCACCGCCGAGAAGCAGATGAAGCAGACCCTCCGCAAGGGCGGCGCGGGCGCGCTGAACTTCTACACGGCGAACCTCGGCGGCGGCCTGCTCGGCTGGGCGACCTTCCCGTCCTCGTACAAGTCCAGCCCGTCCATGGACGGTGTGGTCGTCCTCGACGCCTCGCTGCCGGGCGGCTCCGCCACCCACTACGACGAGGGCGACACCGCCACCCACGAGGTCGGCCACTGGATGGGGCTTTACCACACGTTCCAGGGCGGCTGTAACGGTTCGGGCGACTCGGTGAGCGACACCCCGGCCGAGAAGAGCCCCGCCTACGAGTGCCCGACCGGCCGTGACAGCTGCCGGAACAAGTCGGGCGTGGACCCCATCCACAACTTCATGGATTACACCTACGACGCGTGCATGTACCAGTTCACCGCGGGCCAGGCCGCGCGGATGAACGACGCCTGGACCGCGTACCGCGCGGGCTGAACGCTTCTCTGATTCCCGGTCTCCGGGAACCGGAGGGGGCGCGACGGGGAGAACCCCCGTCGCGCCCTTCCCTCGATGAGCCGTGGCGGTTGGTGCTGTCCAGGACACGCCCCGGCGACGCGCCGATGCCGCCCGTGTTCTGCGCGCAGAACACGGGCGGCATCGGCGCGTCGCCGGAACAGAAGGAGTTCCTGGACCTCTGCGGTGAACGGCGCATCGCCTTCGTGCCGTTCCACTCGATCGCCGGCACCGGGCGCACGGCGGGCGCGACCACGGACGACGGCGTCGAGGTACTCGCGGTCGCCCGCGCCCACGGAGTCGGCACGGCCCGGATCCGGCTGGCCTGGACCCTGCACCAGGGCCCCCACGTCCTGACCATCCCTGGCACCGGCGACCCCGGCCACCTCGCCCAGAACGTGGCCGCCGGCCCCCTGCGCCTGTCCGCGGACGGACTCACCTCCCTGAACTCCCCACGCCACGCGGTGGTGTGATCAGGCTCCTCGGCACCGTGTTCCGCTTCGGAACGGCTCGGGGGCGAAGAACGCCACGACGCGACGGTCGAACGTCACCCGACGCGGCGCTAAAGGTTCTCGACGAAGCCGAGGGCCAGTGCCCAGGTCTCGGCCGCGGCGCTCTCGTCCCAGTCCGGCAGGTCCGGATCGGTGTACAGGTGCCCCGCTCCCGGATAGCGGTAGATCTCGACGTCGGCCCCGATCCGCCGCATCCGGAGGTACCAGGAGTTCAGCCAGTCCGGCGACTCGAAGGGGTCGGGGTCGGCCACGTGCAGCTGCACGGGCAGGTCGTCCACGGTCGCGTTCGGGGCGATGTCGGCGGTGCCGTGGAGCAGCAGCAGCCCGCGCGCCCGCTCGTCGCCCAGGGCCAGGGTCTGCGCCACCGAGGCGCCGAAGGAGAAGCCCGCGTAGACGAGGCCGCGCTCGGAGTACGGAGCGGCGGCCAGGATCGCGCGCCGTAGCAGCTCGTCCTTGCCGATCTCCTCCTTGAGTTCCGTCCCCTCCTCGACGGTCGAAGCGGTCCGCCCCTCGAAGAGATCGGGCATGTGCACCTGGTGCCCGGCCGCCCGCAGCCGCCCGGCCGCGGTCTCCACCGCCGGGCGCGGACCGAGGACCGAGTGGAAAAGCATGATGTCCATGCGGTCATCCTCTCCCACCGGGCCTACTTGAGGCTGCGCACGTCCAACCGGCGCAGCACCCGGTCCACCACCTCGGGGTCGGCCCCCGGTTCGTTCCGGGCCGAGAGCACCTCATGCCGGGCGGCCGACATCATCTCCCGCTGGATGCGCTGCACGGCCCTGACCCGCTGGATGCGCTCGGCGAAGGCCGCCCGCCGCTCCTCGTCCACCATGTCCGGGCTGATCCGCGCCCCGATGTCGAACGCGCCGCGGGCGAGCCGATCCTGGACCTCCTCCGGGAGCTCCTCCAGCTCCTCGATCTGCCTCAGCCTGCGGCGGGCGGCCTTCGACGCCCGGACGGCGAGGTCGCGCTCGCGTTCCCGCTCGACGTCGGCGTCGGCCCGCACGCCGAGCCGTCGCACCAGCCAGGGCAGGCTCAGGCCCTGGACCAGCAACGTGGCGATGATCACACAGAAGGCGATGAAGACGATCTCGTCGCGTCCGGGAAAGGGTTCTCCGTCGTCCGCGCGCAGCGGGATCGCGAGTGCCAGCGCCACGGAGGCCACCCCCCGCATCCCGGACCACCACATGACGACGGTCTCCCGCCAGCTCATCGGGACCTCCTCGTCGTAGTCCCGCCGGTTGTGCAGCCGCTTGGCCAGCCAGGTGGCGGGCAGCAGCCAGACCAGGCGTACGGCGACGACCACGCCGACCACGGCGGCGCCCCAGCCGAGCATCGGTCCGAGGCGGCCCTCGGCGGTGCCGAAGACGCTGCGCAGTTCCAGTCCGATGAGACCGAAGGCGATGCCCGCGACGAGGGTGTCGACGATCTCCCAGAAGGTCTGTCCGGCGAGCCGTCCGATCACGTCGTCGGCGTCGGCGGCGTGGTGGGCCAGGTACAGGGCCACGACCAGCACCGCGAGGACGCCGGAGCCGTGCAGTTCCTCGGCGATGACGTAGGCCACGAAGGGGACGAGGAGGGTGAGCCCGGTCTGCAGGGTGGCCTCGCCGAGGAGCCTCATGAGCGTGTTGCTGATCCAGCCGAGGGCCAGCCCGACGGCGACGGCGACGCCCGCGGAGAGCACCAGCTCGACGCCCGCGCCCTTCCAGGAGAAGCTGCCTCCGACGACCGCGCCGATCGCCACGTGGTAGAGCACGATCGCGGTGACGTCGTTGAAGAGACCCTCCCCCTCCAGGATCGAGACGAGCCGGCGCGGCAGTCCGAGGGAACCGGCCACCGCGGTCGCGGCCACCGGGTCGGGCGGCGCGACGAGCGCGCCGAGGGTGACGGCGGCGGCGAGCGGGAGGCCGGGGACGAGGGCGCCGGCCACCAGGGCGACGGCCGCCGTGGTGACGAAGACCAGGGCCACGGCGAGCAGGAAGATGGGCCGCTTGTTCGCCGTGAACTGGCGCCAGGAGGTGCGCTGTACGGAGGCGTAGAGGAGCGGGGGCAGGACGAGCGGAAGGATGAACTCGGGCGGGATGTCGACCTCGGGCACGAACGGCAGGAAGGCGAGGACGATACCGACGACGGTCATGAGGACCGGGGCCGGCAGACCCAGTCGCTCGCCGAGCGGCACGGTGAGCAGCGCGCCCAGCAACAGCAGGAACAACAGGGCCAACTGATCCACGGTGGGACCCTCCGCCTCCGGCATGCCGACGATCAGGGTCCCCACCCTGCCATGAACGCCGCGAACCGGACGAAACGGCCCGGGTGTGATGCCGGGGGGGTGCGGCGGGGGTCGCCCGCTCGGGCCTCGGGGACCGACGGCGTGGATCGAGGGACCGGGCGCGATCCGACGCCCGCCCTGTCCGCCGGCGTCGCTCTCAGATCGCCCGGCGCATGGCGCGGTGCGGAATGCCCGCGTCCGGGAACTCGGGGCCGTATGCCCGGTAGCCCAGGCGCTCGTAGAAGCCGAGCGCGTGCGTCTGCGCGTGCAGGTCGACGGCGGCCAGTCCGCGCTCGCGCGCCGCGTCCTCGATCGCCCGCACCAGGGCCGCGCCGACACCGAGCCCACGGGCCGCCTTGGTGACGGCGAGTCGGCCCAGGGAGCCCACGGAGGCGTCCCCGCCGTTCCTTCCGGCCGCGTCGGCGCCGTGCAGCAGCCGGCCGGTCCCGAGCGGCAGTCCGTCCGCGCGAACGGCGAGCACGTGCACCGCCGTCTCGTCGTGGGCGTCGTACTCGATCTCCCGCGGAACGCGCTGTTCGCTCACGAAGACGTCCTGTCGGACCGCGAAGCAGGCCGCCCGGTCCTCCGGACCGACGGCTTCCCGTACCGCGAACCCCGCGCCGTTCACTGGCTCTCCGCCGCGATCCGGTCGAGTGCCGCCTGGAGGTCGGCGGGGTAGGTCGAGGAGAACTCGACCCACTGGCCGTCCGCCGGATGCTCGAAGCCCAGCCGCACGGCGTGCAGCCACTGCCGGGTCAGGCCGAGCCGCTTGGCCATCGTCGGGTCCGCCCCGTAGGTGAGGTCGCCGACGCAGGGATGGCGGTGGGCCGACATGTGCACGCGGATCTGGTGCGTGCGGCCCGTCTCCAGCTTGATGTCGAGCAGAGAGGCCGCGCGGTATGCCTCGATCAGGTCGTAGTGGGTGACGGACGGCTTGCCCTCGGCGGTCACCGCCCACTTGTAGTCGTGGTTCGGGTGGCGGCCGATCGGGGCGTCGATCGTGCCGCTCATCGGGTCCGGGTGCCCCTGCACCAGCGCGTGGTAGCGCTTGTCGACGACCCGCTCCTTGAACTGGGCCTTCAGCAGGGTGTAGGCCCGCTCCGACTTGGCGACCACCATCAGTCCGGAGGTGCCGACGTCCAGCCGGTGCACGATCCCCTGACGCTCGGCGGCTCCGGAGGTCGAGATGCGGTAGCCCGCGGCGGCCAGTCCGCCGATGACGGTGGTGCCGGTCCAGCCGGGGCTCGGGTGCGCGGCGACCCCGATCGGCTTCATGATCACGACGATGTCGTCGTCGTCGTGGACGATCTCCATGCCCTCGACGGGCTCGGCCACGATCTGCACCGGGGCCGGCGCGCCGGGCATCTCCACCTCGAGCCACGCGCCGCCGCTGACCCGCTCGGACTTGCCGACGACGGAGCCGTCGACCTGGACCTTCCCGGCGGCGGCCAGCTCGGCGGCCTTCGTACGGGAGAACCCGAACATACGGGCGATGGCGGCGTCGACGCGCTCGCCCTCCAGGCCATCGGGAACGGGCAGGGTGCGGACCTCGGGACTCGTACTCACCCGTCGAGTATGCCGGACGTCGCCGGCACCCGGTCCCGACGTCAGTCCTTGTGGACGGTTCCGTCCGGGTCCAGGCCGCGGAACGAGAGGATCACGATCAGGAAGCCGCCGCACACGATCGCCGAGTCCGCCAGGTTGAAGACGGCGAAGTGCGCGGGCGCGATGAAGTCGACCACCGCTCCCTCGAAGACACCCGGCGCCCGGAAGACGCGGTCGGTGAGGTTGCCCAGCGCCCCGCCGAGCAGCAGACCGAGGGCGATGGCCCACGCGGTGCTGTAGAGCTTGCGGGCGAGCCGGATGATCACGAAGATCACCGTCACCGCGATACAGGTGAAGATGATCGTGAATGCCTCACCCATGCCGAAGGCGGCGCCCGGGTTGCGGATCGCGTCGAACTTCAGCAGGTCACCGACGACCCGGATCGGCTCGTGCCCCTCCAACTCGGCGACCACCAGCATCTTGCTGCCGAGGTCGACGAGGTACGCGAAGAGTGCCACGACGAGGAGCGCGACGATCTTCCGCTTGCCCCGCGGCCGCTCGGCGGGCACCGCCTCCTCGTCGGACCCTGCTGAATCCGGCGTACCGATGATGCGCTCCGCCTCTGTCACGTGAGTCCCTCAACCTAGGTGCCTGACTGTGCACGAGGGTACGACACACCCGGGTGACGCCGTCAGCCGCGCCGCTCCTGTTTCTGCTTGTCCTCGACGCACAGCGTGGCCCGCGGGAACGCCTGCATCCGCGCCTTGCCGATGGGGTTCCCGCAGACCTCGCACAGTCCGTAGGTCCCCGCGTCGAGCCGCTCCAGGGCGTGCTCGCTCTGCTCCAGCATCTCGCGGGCGTTGGCGGCCAGGGCCAGCTCGTGCTCGCGGGTGATGTTCTTGGTGCCGGTGTCGGCCTGGTCGTCACCGGCACCGTCACCGGAGTCCCGCATCAGACCGGTCAGCTCCTCCTGGGAGTGGACCAGCTCGGAGCGGAGCCTGAGCACCTCGCTCTCCAGCTCGGCGCGGGCCTCGGCGACCTCCTCCGGGGTCCAGGGGTCCTCGCCGGGTCGCACCGCGAGCTCTCCGGCACGGGCCGGGGGCACCACGGCCTCGTCCTCCACCGTCGTCGCGCCACCCGCGGTCTTCTTCGCTGCCACCGTCCTGGCTCCTGTCTTCTCCACGTGCGCCGCGGAAGCGGCCTTCTCCCCGACTGTGTTCCTCCGGGCCTGAGCCGTCCGGGCGGCCTCCCGCACGAGGGCGCCGTCGGCCTCCGCGGTGGCGGCCCGCTCGGTCCTCGCCGCCTTCTTCGTGCCGGCCGCCCGCTTCGTGGCCGCCCGCTTCGTGGCCGTCTTCTTCGCGGACGCCGCCCGCGGGGCTGTGCCCGTGTCCGCCGGGGCCGCCGCACCCGCCTTCTCCGCGACCGTGGTCGTCTTGCCGGCCACGTCCTTGGCGGACCCGTCCGCGTCGGTGGTACCGGCGGCCGAGGTCTTCTTCGCGGCGGTCTTCTTCGCCACCATGTCGCGGCCCCTTCACATTTTGTGATCTTGCTCGCGCATCGTGCTGGGACGATAAATCGGCCCAGGGCCCGCGGCAACGGGGCACGCCGCCGATTCCCTCCCGCCCATGCCCCTGGCATGGGGAGCCTGCCTGCGTTGTGCCCAGCCGCCCGGCCGGCAATCACGCCGGACGCTCACCGGACGGGCGTGGTCGAAGTCCGTGGCTGCCATGTGGCCATTCGGGTCACGGGAAAACCGGTCGGCCCCGCCGCCTCGGGGCCCGTACACTGGGCGCAGCGAAAGGCTTGGATGGGGACGAGTAGCGTCGTACGCGGCCATGAGCGACCCGGGGACGGTGAGAGCCCGGGGGCCAGCCCGATGTGAAGCATCACCCCGGAGCCGTCGGAAGAAAGCCGCGAGGCGACTAGAACCGGCATCGCGACCCCAATGAGGGGGCACCGGGCGCCCGCCCGGGGCCAAGGAGGGTGGTACCGCGGGAGCCGCGCAGCACGGCGCTCTCGTCCCTCCGGACGGAATCGGAGCAGTCCGCCGGAGGAAGATCGATGTCGCAGTACCGCCAGGTGCCCGCCCAGGTCGACCTGCCCGCGCTCGAGCACGCCGTGCTCGATTTCTGGCGCGAGAGCAAGGTCTTCGCCAAGACCCTGGAGCAGTCCGAGGGCCGCCCCGAGTGGGTGTTCTACGAAGGGCCGCCCACCGCCAACGGCATGCCCGGCGCCCATCACATCGAGGCCCGGGTCTTCAAGGACGTCTTCCCCCGATTCCGGACGATGCGCGGCTACCACGTCGCCCGCAAGGCCGGCTGGGACTGCCACGGCCTGCCCGTCGAGCTCGCGGTGGAGAAGGAGCTGGGCTTCGCCGGCAAGAAGGACATCGAGGCGTACGGTGTCGCCGCCTTCAACGAGAAGTGCCGGGAGTCGGTGACCCGCCACACCGACGCCTTCGCCGAGCTCACGACCCGCATGGGTTACTGGGTCGACCTGGACGACGCGTACCGGACGATGGACCCCAAGTACATCGAGTCGGTGTGGTGGTCCCTGAAACAGATCTTCGACAAGGGCCTGCTCGTCCAGGACCATCGTGTCGCGCCCTGGTGCCCGCGCTGCGGGACCGGGCTGTCGGACCACGAGCTGGCGCAGGGCTACGAGACGGTCGTCGACCCGTCCGTCTTCGTCCGCTTCCCGCTGACCTCGGGTCCGCTGGCCGGCCGGGCGGCGCTGCTGGTCTGGACGACGACGCCCTGGACGCTGGTCTCCAACACGGCGGTCGCGGCCCACCCCGAGGTCACCTACGTCGTCGCCACCGACGGCGACGAGAGGCTGCTCGTCGCCGAGCCGCTGCTGGAGAAGGCGCTCGGCGAGGGTTGGGTGACCACCGGGGAGTCCTTCACGGGCGCCGAGATGGAGCGCTGGACCTACCGGCGTCCTTTCGAGCTCGTCGACTTCCCGGAGCCCGCGCACTACGTCGTCAACGCGGAGTACGTCACGACCGAGGACGGTACGGGTCTCGTCCACCAGTCCCCCGCCTTCGGTGAGGACGACCTCAAGGTCTGCAAGGCGTACGGCCTGCCGGTCGTGAACCCGGTCCGCCCCGACGGCACCTTCGAGGAGGACCTGCCGCTGGTCGGCGGCGTCTTCTTCAAGAAGGCCGACGAAGCGCTCACCGCCGACCTGGACACGCGCGGCCTGCTCTTCCGGCATGTGCCGTACGAGCACAGCTACCCGCACTGCTGGCGCTGCCACACGGCGCTGCTCTACTACGCGCAGCCGTCCTGGTACATCCGCACGACCGCCGTCAAGGACCGCCTTCTCCAGGAGAACGAGAAGACGAACTGGTTCCCGGACTCGGTCAAGCACGGCCGCTTCGGCGACTGGCTGAACAACAACATCGACTGGGCGCTCTCCCGCAGCCGCTACTGGGGCACCCCGCTGCCGCTGTGGCGCTGCGAGGACGACCACCTGACGTGCGTGGGCTCACGCGCCGAGCTGACGGAGCTGACGGGCACGGATCAGTCCGGGCTCGATCCGCACCGGCCGTTCATCGACGACGTCACCTTCCCGTGCCCGAGCTGCTCGAAGACGGCGACGCGGGTGCCCGAGGTCATCGACGCCTGGTACGACTCGGGCTCGATGCCGTTCGCGCAGTGGGGCTACCCCTACAAGAACAAGGAACTCTTCGAGTCCCGCTACCCGGCTCAGTTCATCTCCGAGGCGATCGACCAGACGCGCGGCTGGTTCTACACGCTGATGGCGGTCGGCACGCTGGTCTTCGACAGGTCCTCCTACGAGAACGTGGTCTGCCTGGGTCACATCCTCGCCGAGGACGGCCGCAAGATGTCCAAGCACCTCGGCAACATCCTCCAGCCGATCCCGCTCATGGACCAGCACGGAGCGGACGCGGTCCGCTGGTTCATGGCGGCCGGCGGCTCGCCGTGGGCGGCCCGGCGGGTCGGTCACGGCACGATCCAGGAGGTCGTGCGGAAGACCCTGCTGACCTACTGGAACACGGTCGCCTTCCAGGCGCTGTACGCCCGCACCTCGTCCTGGGCGCCGTCCGCGGCGGACCCGGCGCCGGCCGACCGCACGGTCCTGGACCGCTGGCTGCTGAGCGAACTCAACGCGCTCGTGGCCCAGGTGACGGAGTCCCTGGAGTCCTACGACACCCAGCGCGCGGGCAAGCTGATCTCGGCCTTCGTCGACGACCTGTCCAACTGGTACGTGCGCCGGTCGCGACGCCGGTTCTGGCAGGGCGACGCGGCGGCGCTGCGGACCCTGCACGACGTGATCGAGACCGTGACCCGCCTGATGGCCCCGCTGACGCCGTTCATCACCGAGCGGGTCTGGCAGGACCTGGTGGTGCCGGTGGCGCCCGGCGCCCCCGAGTCCGTCCACCTCTCCACCTGGCCGGAAGCGGACCTCACGGCTGTCGACCCGGAGCTGTCGCACCAGATGCTGCTGGTGCGGCGTCTGGTGGAGCTGGGCCGGGCGACGCGTGCGGAGTCCGGGGTCAAGACCCGTCAGCCGCTCTCCCGCGCCCTGGTGGGGGCGAACGGCTTCGGGGCGCTCTCCGAGGAACTGCGGGCGCAGATCACGGAGGAGCTGAACGTCTCCTCGCTGGCCTCGCTGAGCGAGGTCGGCGGCTCGCTCGTCGACACGACGGCCAAGGCGAACTTCCGGGCCCTGGGCAAGCGCTTCGGCAAGGGCGTCCAGGACGTGGCGAAGGCGGTCGCGGCGGCCGACGCTGCGGCGCTGTCCGTGGCGCTGCGGTCCGGTGAGGCGACGCTGGAGGTCGGCGGCGAGACGATCACCGTCGGACCCGAGGAGATCATCATCACCGAGACCCCGCGGGAGGGCTGGTCGGTCGCCTCGGACGCGGGCGCGACCGTCGCCCTGGACCTGGAGATCACGCCGGATCTGCGGCGGGCGGGTCTCGCCCGTGACGCGATCCGTCTGATCCAGGAGGCACGCAAGAACAGCGGCCTGGACGTGGCGGACCGGATCGCGCTGCGCTGGACCTCGGACTCCGCGGAGACGACGGACGCGCTGACGGTCCACGCGGAACTGATCGCGGACGAGGTCCTGGCGACGGACTTCGCCCCGGGCGAGGCCGACGCGGGCTTCGGCGACCCGTTCACGGACGAGGGCCTGTCCCTGTCCTTCCGTCTGCGCAAGGCGTAGGAGGCACCGCAGAGGCCCGGTCCGCCGCGAAGGCGGGCCGGGCCTCTGGCGTGCGGGGCGCACCGTCCGCGCCGGATCACGGCAGTTCACGGCGGCTCCGGGCCTCCGAGGTACCCCGGCGCGCCCGAGGAGTCCCGGCCCGCGCGCCTGACCTCGGTCCCCGGTCAGCCGCGACGCGGACGGCCGGTACGAGCGGCAGGGGCGGGGGCGACGAGTGCGGTGCGGGCGCCACTCGTCGGCCGTGGCCGCGCGGCGCGGGGGCGGGGCGCGGACACGGCAGAGGGCCGGACCTCTGGTCTCCCAGGGGTCCGGCCCTCACAGCCTGCCGAGGCTACGCGTTCTTCACGCGGTCTCCCGCCGTCAGTTGTCGTCCTCGTCGATCAGGAAGCCGCGCATCGGCGCCGGCGCCTGCTGCATCGGCTGCGGAGCCTGCGGCCGGACCGGCGCCATCGGCTGGGTCATCGCCGGAGACATCTGCTGCTGACCGCCGTAGGAGGGGCCGCCGCCCATGGACGGGGCGCCGCCCATCCCGCCGTTGCCGCCGTAGGACGGCGCGCTCGCACCGGCCGAGGCCATCGACGGGGCCGGCGGCAGGGAAGCCGTGGCCGGGGTCCGCGGCGGAGCCAGCGAATCGTCGGCCTGGGTCTCCAACTGACGCAGCTGCGACTCCAGGTAGGACTTCAGACGCGTGCGGTACTCGCGCTCGAAACCGCGCAGGTCCTCGACCTTGCGCTCCAGCGTGGCGCGGGCGGACTCCAGCGAGCCCATCGCGACACGGTGCTTCTCCTGCGCGTCCCGCTCCAGCGCGTCGGCCTTGGCGCGGGCGTCCCGCTCCAGGCCCTCGGCGCGCGACCGGGCCTCGCCGACGATCTTGTTGGCCTCGGAACGGGCCTCCGCGATCGCCTGGTCGGCCGTCTGCTGGGCCAGCGAGAGGACGCGCGCGGCACTGTCGCCGCCCGGCCCCTGGGCCTGCTGCATCGGCTGCTGCATCTGCTGCTGCGGGTGCCCCATGGGGCCGCCCATCTGCTGACCCATGGGGCCGCCCTGCATGGGGCCGCCCTGCATCTGGCCGGGGCCGCCCATGGGGCCGCCCTGCATCTGGCCGGGGCCGTGTCCGCCGGGACCGTGTCCGCCGGGACCGTGTCCGCCGGGGCCGTGTCCGCCGGGACCGTGTCCGCCGGGACCGGCGGGAAGCTGCGGGGCACCGGAAGGCAGCTGCGGCGGACCCATCTGCGGGGGCTGCTGCTGGACCGGCGGACCGGATATGGCGGCGGGCACGGGAGCGCCGGGACCTCCGGGGCGGTCCTGCGGCTCCGGCGGCTTGCGCATGCCCTGCTGCTGCTGGTTCTGCGCGGCGGCGCGCGTGGCGGCGGCCAGCTTGGCGCGCAGGTCCTCGTTCTCGCGGAGCAGGCGGGTCAGTTCACCCTCGACCTCGTCGAGGAAGGCATCGACCTCGTCCTCGTCGTAGCCTTCTCGGAGGCGGACGGTCGTGAACTGCTTGTTCCGCACGTCCTCGGGGGTCAGCGGCATCTCTTCTTCACCTCTACGTAGTCGTCGGCAGTCGGCAAGACCGTATCGTCCACACTCACCTCGCGAAGCTGCTCACGACGGAGATGAGAATGTAGACAATGATCATCAGAACGAAGAAGGACAGGTCGAGTGCCACGCCCCCGAGACGCAGCGGCGGGATGAACCGCCGCAGAAGCTTGAGCGGTGGATCGGTGACAGTGTAGGTGGCCTCCAGAACGACCACCATCGCCTTCCCCGGTTGCCATGAACGCGCGAACTGGAAGACGTAGTCCATGACCAGCCGGAAGATCAGCACGACGAGGAAGCACATCAGAGCGATGTAGACCACTTGTAGTGCGACGCCCATCCCGTGCTTCCCTCTCCCCTGGCTTTCGTGCTCTCGCTTGTCCGGCCTCGCGGCCGGACCCGTTCCGGTCTCGTGTTTCTCAGCTCTGGTTGAAGAATCCGCCCTCAGCGATGCGGGCCTTGTCCTCCGCCGTGACATCGACGTTAGCAGGAGACAGCAGGAACACCTTCTGCGTCACGCGCTCAATGCTGCCATGGAGCCCGAAGACGAGTCCGGCGGCAAAGTCGACAAGTCGCTTCGCGTCCGTGTCGTCCATCTCCGTGAGATTCATGATCACCGGCGTGCCCTCGCGGAAGTGTTCCCCGATGGTACGGGCCTCGTTGTAGGTCCGCGGGTGCAACGTGGTGATGCGGTAGGGCTCCCGCTCGGACACGACCTTGGGCATGATCACCGGTGCGTTCTTCTCCAGGCTCGGGCGTTCGGGTGTGATGGATGCCACGGGGGCGATACGAGCGGGGCGTCCGCTTTCGGCGGAAAGCGGGGCGGAATGGGCAACCGGCTCGCGGGGGGCGGACTGGGCCACGACGCGCACCGGCTCCTCCCGCTCCAACTGGCGCGGGGGCTGGTGGTGACGCCGCTCACGCTCCGGCTCGGGCTCCAGTTCGGGTTCGAAGTCGTCGTCGGGGTCGAATCCCCGGCCGTCGTACCCATCGTCCTCCACGAGGCCGAGGTAGACCGCCATCTTGCGCATCGCGCCGGCCATTCTCTGAGTCCTCCGCTCTGTGGTGGATCGCCCTTGCCCAAGGGCCGCAGTGTCACCAAGTGCCCGCGATCCACGGGGCCTGCCCGCCCCGTGGCGGGAATGACCATATTTTCTGCTGTGGTCCGACTTGCTTGGCGACGTTACCCGAGCCCGCGGCGGACACCCAGTACCGCCGTACCGACGCGCACATGTGTCGCTCCGGCCGCCACCGCGTCCTCGAGGTCCGCACTCATTCCTGCCGACACCATGTTCGCAGCCGGACGGGTCGTGCGCAGGGCAGTCGACAAATCCATGAGCCGCTCGAAAGCCGCTCGTCGACGGCCCGCGTAAGGGCCGGCGAGCGGGGCCACGGTCATCAGTCCGTCGAGTCGAAGTCCGGGCGCCGCCGCCACCGCGGCCGCCAACTCCTCGATGCCGTCCGGCGCCACACCACCCCGGTCCCCCCGCGCGCCCGACTCGGCGTCGAGGGCGACCTGCACCAGGCAGCCCAGTTCGCGACCCGACTTCTCCGCCGCCGACGACAGCGCCGTGACGAGCCTCAACCGGTCGACCGACTGCACGACATCCGCATAACTCATCACAGAACGGACCTTGTTGGTCTGCAACTGACCGACGAAGTGCCAACGGAGGTCCAGATCCGCGCAGGCGGCGGCCTTCGGGGCGGCGTCCTGGTCGCGGTTCTCGGCGACATCGCGAACGCCGAGTTCGTGGAGCGACCGGACATCGCTCGCGGGGTAGGTCTTGGTGACCACGATGAGGGTCACCTCCTCCCGCGCGCGACCGGCCGCCGCGCAGGCGGCGGCGATCCGCCGCTCCACCCGCGCGAGGTTCTCGGCGAGTTCGGCCTTCCGGCCCGTCATGCCCGTCATGTCTCTCTCAGTCCAACCAGACATATCCCGCGAGTCGCCCCGTGGTGCGATCGCGACGGTACGAGTAGTGGTCACCCGACTCACGGGTGCAGACCGCGCTGGCCCTCCGGTCCACGACCCCGAGCCGGGCGAGCTGCGCGTGCACTCCGGCGGTGACGTCGACGGCCGGGGTTCCCCAGGAGGTCTCCGCGCGGGCGGCCGGTTCGATCCCGGCGACCTCGGCGCGCATCACCTCCGGCACCTCGTAGCAGCGACCGCACACGGCGGGGCCGGTGCGGGCGGTGATACGGGCGGGATCGGCGCCGAGTGCGACCATCGCCCGGACGGCGGCCGGGACGACACCCGCCACCATGCCGGGCCGCCCGGCGTGGGCCGCGGCCACCACCCCGGCGACGGGGTCGGCGAGCAGCACCGGGGTGCAGTCGGCGGTGAGGACCGCGAGCGCCAGTCCGCGCCGGGCGGTGACGAGCGCGTCCACCGACGGGATCTCGCGGTCCGCGGCCCAGGGGCCGTCGACCACCGCGACATCGGGCCCGTGGACCTGGTTCATCCACACCACCAGCGCCGGGTCGAGGCCCAGCACCGCGGCAGCACGCGCCCGGTTGGCCAGGACGGCCGCGGGGTCGTCCCCCACCGCGCCGCCGAGGTTGAGCTCCTCGTACGGAACGGCGCTCACCCCGCCCCACCGGTCGGTGAAGGCGAAGTGCGCGCCGTTCGCGTGGTCGTGCTGCCCTATCACGTGCGCAGGGTCACTTCAGGAAGTCCGGGACGTCCAGCTCTTCCGCCTGGGTGTCCGGGTACGGGCGGGCCGAGGGCACCGCCGGTGGGACGGGCGGCTGGACCGGGGTCTCGTTGAGCGCCGGGGCGGGCTCGGCCGGGGCGGCCGGCTCCTCACGCGGGGTGACGGTGCCCAGTCCGCCCAGGGGGCGGGGGGACTCGGTGGCGCGGGGTGCCGGTGCCGGCTCCTCACGCTTGGCCGAGGACGAACCGAGGACGTTGTCCCGGCGGGCCGGCGGCTGACCGCCGTCGAAGCCGGCCGCGATGACCGTGACCCGTACCTCGTCTCCCAGGGCGTCGTCGATGACGGCGCCGAAGATGATGTTGGCCTCGGGGTGGGCGGCCTCGCTCACCAGCTGGGCGGCCTCGTTGATCTCGAAGAGGCCGAGGTCCGAGCCGCCGGAGATGGAGAGCAGCACGCCGCGGGCGCCGTCGATGGACGCCTCGAGGAGCGGCGAGGAGATCGCCATCTCGGCGGCGGCCACCGCGCGGTCGTCGCCGCGGGCCGAGCCGATGCCCATGAGGGCGGAACCGGCCTCGGACATGACCGACTTGACGTCGGCGAAGTCGAGGTTGATGAGGCCGGGGGTGGTGATGAGGTCGGTGATGCCCTGCACACCGCTCAGCAGCACCTGGTCGGCCGACTTGAAGGCGTCGAGCACGGAGACCTGGCGGTCCGAAATCGACAGGAGTCGGTCGTTCGGGATGACGATGAGGGTGTCGACCTCTTCGCGGAGCTCGGCGATGCCGTCCTCCGCCTGGTTGGCGCGACGGCGGCCTTCGAAGGTGAACGGCCGGGTGACCACACCGATCGTCAGGGCGCCGAGCGAACGCGCGATGTTGGCCACGACGGGAGCGCCGCCGGTGCCGGTGCCGCCACCCTCGCCGGCGGTGACGAAGACCATGTCGGCCCCCTTGAGGACCTCCTCGATCTCCTCACGGTGGTCCTCTGCCGCCTTGCGACCGACAGCCGGGTTGGCCCCGGCCCCGAGGCCGCGGGTGAGTTCACGACCGACGTCGAGCTTGACGTCGGCGTCGCTCATCAACAGCGCTTGCGCGTCCGTGTTGATGGCGATGAACTCGACGCCCTTGAGACCGACCTCGATCATTCGGTTGATGGCATTGACACCACCGCCGCCGACACCGATGACCTTGATGACTGCGAGGTAGTTCTGCGGTGCTGCCACGTCGAAGGCCTCTCGCCTCGAGTTACGTGCCGTCGCTACGCGCTGGTAGTCGCGCCGCGACGACGGATGCCGATTGGGACGGTCCGAAACGCCGACCCAAACCCTAACGTTCAAGTTTAGGGTTACCAGTGTCTCTGTTCGCTGGACTCTTCCGAACAGGACACTAAGTCGACAAGTGGCGCACGTTCAACGAACACGCCGAACCTCCCGTTTTTCTTTTCACCCTATGTGATCACCCGTAGCGCTGGCCAACCAGGGTCCTGGCCAGCAGCGATGGACGTCAACTACCCGTCGCGGCAGGTGCCGTGGGGGCACTTACATCGAAGTGCCCCGCTTTGGGGGTTGCTTTCATCAAAGCGGACAGTACGCGAGCTTTGACCTCGCCGTCCTCGCCGCTTCCCCAGAAGACCGTACGGCCCCCGCTGAGCTCCAGAGTGATGGAGTCGTACGAGGTGACGCGCACGACACGAGTGTCCACGGCGACTTTCTTGGGGAGTTCGCCCGCGACGACCACCGCCTCGGCCAGCAGGCGGTCCGTGTCGAAGCGCCGGAGACTCGGCGAGGCGGACGCGTCCAGCACGAGCTTCGGCACGCCGCGCGGCGCCCGGTCGACGGTGGCGAACCGCGTTCCGGCGGAGTCCACTTCGACGAACCGCCTGCCCTTCTCCAGCAGCAGGACGGGCTTCCGTTCCGTCACCCTGAGGCCGATTCCGTGCGGCCAGGAACGGACGACGTCGACGGTGTCGACGCGGGGCAGTCTCTCGGCGAGCCGTGCCTCGATCGCGTCGGTGTCGACGGAGACGAGCGGGGCACCCATCGGCACGGCGGCGACCTCCTCCACCTCGCGCGGAGTCAGGACCCGCGTGCCGGAGGTGGTCACCCGCTCGACCCGGAACCACGAGGAGCCGTAGAGCGCCCAGATCCCGCTCGCCACGAGCAGGATCAGCGCCGAACAGATCAGCAGCGGTCGCGGGCCGGGGACCCGGAAACGTCCCTCACGGGCCTCCCCGTCGCCCCCCCGGGGCGACCGGTCCGACGACCCGTTCGGCCTGCTCGCGCCGCTCTTCTCGGCTGTCGTCGGTCCGGCTGCCACCTGGCGTCTCCTGCCTTCCGTCGCCGCCCTACCCCTGCCGGTGGGCGGCGATCGCCTCGTACACCATGCCGACGAGCAGGTCGTCGGCGTCCCGGCGGCCGAACTCGGAGGCTGCGCGGGACATCTCGTACAACCGGTGCGGATCGGCGAGGACGGGCAGGACGTTGCCCTGCACCCACTGCGGCGTCAGCTCCGCGTCGTCGACCAGCAGGCCGCCGCCCGCCTTGACCACCGGCTGGGCGTTGAGCCGCTGTTCGCCGTTGCCGATGGGCAGCGGGACGTAGGCGGCCGGGAGCCCGACGGCGGACAGCTCGGCGACGGTCATGGCGCCGGCGCGGCAGAGCATCATGTCCGCCGCGGCGTACGCGAGATCCATCCGGTCCACGTACGGTACCGGTACGTACGGCGGCATTCCCGGCATGTTGTCGACGCGCGGCACTTCGTTCTTCGGGCCGACCGCGTGCAGGATCTGGATGCCCGAGCGCTGGAGCACCGGGGCGATCTGCTGGACGACCTCGTTGAGCCGCCGGGCGCCCTGCGATCCGCCGGACACCAGCAGGGTCGGCAGGTTCGGGTCGAGGCCGAACGCGGCGCGCGCCTCGGGGCGGACCCGGGCGCGGTCCAGCGTGGCGATGGTGTGGCGCAGCGGGATGCCGATGTAGCGGGCGTTGCGGAGCTTGGAGTCCGGGGTGGCGACGCCGACCCCGGCCGCGTACCGCGAACCGATCTTGTTGGCCAGGCCCGGACGGGCGTTGGCCTCGTGGACCACGATCGGAACACCGAGCCGCTTGGCGGCGAGGTAGCCGGGCAGTGCCACGTAGCCGCCGAAGCCGACCACGCAGTCCGCCTTGGTGCGCTCCAGGATCTGCTCGGCCGCCTTGATGGTGCCCCGCAGCCGCCCGGGAACCGTGATCAGCTCGGGGGTGGGCTTGCGCGGCAGCGGGACGGCGGGGATGAGGGCCAGCTCGTAGCCCCGCTCGGGCACGAGACGGGTCTCCAGACCCTTCTCCGTGCCGAGCGCCGTGATCCCCACGCTCGGGTCCTGCCTGCGCAGGGCGTCCGCGAGGGCGAGCGCCGGCTCGATGTGGCCGGCGGTCCCCCCGCCGGCGAGTACGACATGCACCGAAATTCACCGCTCTCCGGACGGACGCTTCTTGACGCGCCGTCGCATCGACTTCCATCTCCCCCCGGCCCGCTTGCCCCAGTGAGGGCGTCGCAGGGCCAAGGCCGCTTTCGCGGCGGGCTCCTGTCGCGCGAACGCGATCAGCAGCCCGACGGCGAACATGGTCGGCAGCAGGGCCGACCCCCCGTAGGAGAACAGCGGGAGCGGGACCCCGGCGATCGGCAGCAGACCGAGCACCGCACCGATGTTGATCACGGCCTGCGCCGTGATCCACGTGGTCACGCCTCCCGCGGCATACCTCACGAAGGGGTCCTCCGTGCGTCCGGCCACGCGGATACCCGCATAGCCTAGAGCCGCGAACAGGGCGAGCACCGACAGCGTCCCCGCGAGCCCCAGTTCCTCCCCGGTGACGGCGAAGATGAAGTCGGTGTGCGCTTCAGGTAGTTGGCCCCATTTTTCCACACTTGCACCGAGGCCGGAACCGAACCATCCGCCCGAGGCCAGAGCATAGATGCCGTGTGCGGCCTGCAGGCAGGGAGCACCCTCCCCGCCGGGGTCCGTGGCGCCGATGCAGGCGAACCGCTTCAGCCGGTTCGGGCTGGTCCTGATCAGCAGGAAGCCGATCCCGCCCGCGAAGGCGAGCACGCCGACGAAGAGCCGGGTGGGGGCGCCCGCGGTCCACAACAGGCCGAAGAGGATGGCGGTCAGGACGATCGCGGTACCCATGTCGCCGCCCAGCATGATGAGTCCGAGCAGCATGAAGGCGCCCGGGACCAGCGGGACGAGCATGTGCTTCCACTGGGTCAGCAGCCGCATGTCCTGCTTGCGGGCCAGCAGGTCGGCGCCCCACAGGATCAGGGCCAGCTTGCCGAACTCGCTGGGCTGCAGCATGAAGGGGCCGCCCAGCGAGATCCAGTTCTGGTTGCCGCCGACCTCTCGCCCTATCCCCGGAACCTGCACCAGCACCATCAGGAAGACGGCCGCGACGAGGATCGGATAGGCCAGGGCGCGGTGCAGTCTGACCGGCATCCGGGAGGCCGCCAGCAGCAGCACGGCGCCGAGGGCCGCGGCGAAGAACTGCTTCCGGAAGAAGTACGAGGGGACGAGGTCGTAGCGCAACGCCGTGATCATCGACGCCGAATAGACCATCACCAGGCCGAGGGTGGTGATGAGCAGACCGGCCCCGAAGATCACGTAGTACGCGGTCAGCGGGCGGTCCCAGGCACGGCGGGCCCGCTCGTACGTCCGCCGTACCCCGCCGGTGCGCGGGCCCCGCGCCGGCGCGGGCGCCCGGCCCGCACCGCGTGCGGCGGGGGGCCTGCGGGTCCCCACGATTCTGCTCGGCATGGTCGCTGTCCCCTCCAGTCGTGCCCGGCTCGGCCGGACCTGTCGGCGGGTCAGGTCAGGCGTGCCCGGTCGTGGCGAGGGCGCGGACGGCCTCCGCGAACGCCTCGCCCCGCTTGTTGTAGTTGGCGAACATGTCCATCGAGGCACAGGCCGGGGCCAGCAGGACCGTGTCACCGGGCTGGGCGAGGCGGGCCGCCTCGCGGACCGCCACGGACATCGCCCCAGTGTCGGTCCGGTCGAGGTCCACCACCGGGACCTCGGGGGCGTGTCGTGCCAGGGCTTCGCGGATCAGGGCACGGTCCGCGCCGATCAGGACGGCCGCCCGCAGCCGCTTCGCCGAGTGGCTGACGAGTTCGTCGAAGGTGGCCCCCTTGGCGAGGCCGCCGGCGATCCACACGATCGGGTCGTAGGACGCCAACGAGGCTTCGGCCGCGTGGGTGTTGGTGGCCTTGGAGTCGTCGACGTACACGACGCCCTCGATCTCCTCGACCAGTTCGATGCGGTGCGGGTCGGGCCGGAAGGCCCGCAGTCCGTCCCGGACCGCCCGGGGCTCCACGCCGAAGGCGCGGGCGAGGGCGGCGGCGGCGAGGGCGTTGGCGATGTTGTGCGGGGCCGGGGGCGTCACGTCCGCGGTCTGGGCCAGCTCCTGCGCCTGCTTCTGCCGGTCGGCGACGAACGCCCGGTCGACCAGGATGTCGTCGACGACACCGAGCTGGGAGGGGCCGGGGGTGCCCAGGGTGAAGCCGATCGCCCGGCAGCCCTCCTCGACGTCGGCCTCCCGGACCAGGTCCTCGGTGGCCTTGTCGGCGACGTTGTAGACGCAGGCGACGGTGTTGCCCTCGTAGATCCGGCCCTTGTCGGCGGCGTACGCCTCCATGGAGCCGTGCCAGTCGAGGTGGTCGGGCGCCAGGTTGAGCACGGCGGCCGAGTGGGCACGCAGCGAGGGCGCCCAGTGGAGCTGGTAGCTGGAGAGCTCGACGGCGAGCACGTCGTACGTCTCCTCGCCGAGGACGGCGTCCAGGAGCGAGACGCCGATGTTGCCGACGGCGGCGGTGCGCAGGCCGGCCGCCTCCAGGATGGAGGCGAGCATGCGGACGGTCGTGGTCTTGCCGTTGGTGCCGGTGACCGCGAGCCAGGGGGCCGGTTCCGCACCGCCCCGGCCGCGGAGGCGCCAGGCGAGTTCGACGTCGCCCCAGATCGCGACGCCAGCCTCGGCGGCGGCGGTGAAGAGGGGCTTGTCGGGCGGCCAGCCCGGCGTGGTGACGATCAGCTCGGTGCCTTCCGGCAGGGTCGCCCCGTCCCCGAGGCGCACGGTGACGCCCGCCGCCTCCAGTTCGGCCGCCTGAGCGCGGGAGCGCTCGTCGTCGCCGTCGTTGACGACGGTCACGACCGCGCCGAGACCGTGCAGGACGCGGGCGGCGGGAATGCCGCTGACGCCCAGCCCGGCGACGGTGACGCGCTTGCCCCGCCAGTCGGCGTCGTGCTGATCCGTGGTCACTTCTCGGCTGCCCATCCCGCGTAGAAGAGGCCCAGGCCCACGATCACGCACATGCCCTGGATGATCCAGAACCGGACGACGACCAGGACCTCGGACCACCCCTTGAGTTCGAAGTGGTGCTGGAGGGGAGCCATCCGGAAGACCCGCTTGCCGGTCATCTTGAAGGAGCCGACCTGGATGACCACGGACATCGTGATCATCACGAAGAGCCCGCCGAGCAGGGCGAGCAGCAGCTCCGTACGGGAGCAGATGGCGAGGCCGGCGAGCGCACCGCCGAGGGCCAGCGAGCCGGTGTCCCCCATGAAGATCTTGGCGGGCGAGGTGTTCCACCACAGGAAGCCGAAGCAGGCGCCCATCAGCGCGGAGGCGACGACCGCGAGGTCGAGGGGGTCGCGGACCTCGAAACAGGCGTTCGGGTTGGTGAGCGTGGTGGCATTGACGCAGGATTCCTGGAACTGCCAGAGCCCGATGAAGGTGTAGGCGCCGAAGACCATCACCGACGCGCCGGTGGCCAGGCCGTCCAGACCGTCCGTCAGGTTCACGCCGTTGGACATGGCGAGGATCATGAACAGCGCCCAGACCACGAACAGCACCGGGCCGATGGCCCAGCCGAAGTCGGTGATGAAGGAGAGCTTGGTAGAGGCCGGGGTGAGTCCGCGCAAGTCGGCGAACTGCAGCGAGAGCACGGCGAAGGCGATGCCGACGATCAGCTGGCCGGCCATCTTCGCCTTGGCCCGCAGGCCCAGCGAACGCTGCTTGACGATCTTGATGTAGTCGTCGAGGAAGCCGACCAGGCCCATGCCGGCCATCAGGAAGAGGACCAGCACGCCGGAGTAGGAGACGGACTCGCCGGTGATGACCTTGGCCAGCGCGTACGCGATGAGCGTGGCCAGGATGAAGGAGATGCCGCCCATGGTGGGCGTGCCCTTCTTGCCGGCGTGGCCGCGCGGGCCGTCGTCGCGGATGAACTGCCCGTACCCCTTGCGCGCCAGGAGCTTGATGAGCAGCGGGGTGCCGATCAGGGTCAGGAAGAGCCCGATGGCCCCCGCGAAGAGGATCTGCCTCATCGGCCGGAAACCTCGCTCTCGGCGTCGAGCAGTGCCAGGGCGACCTGTTCGAGGCCGACCGACCTGGACGCCTTCACCAGCACGACGTCTCCCGGGCGCAGCTCACTGCGCAACAGGTCGACCGCCGCCCGCGCGTCGGACACGTGCACCGACTCCTCACCCCACGAACCCTCGTTATATGCGCCCAGTTGCAACCAGGACGCTTCCCTGTCCCCGACCGCGACGAGCTTGCTGACGTTGAGCCGGACGGCGAGCCGTCCGACCGCGTCGTGCTCGACGAGCGACGCGTCACCGAGCTCGGCCATCTTGCCGAGCACCGCCCACGTACGGCCCCCCTGGGCCCGTGCCGCCCGCCCCATGGCCGCGAGGGCGCGCAGGGCGGCCCGCATGGACTCGGGGTTGGCGTTGTAGGCGTCGTTGACGATCGTCACGCCGTCCGAACGCTCGGTGACCTCCATGCGCCAGCGCGAAAGGGTGCCTGCCTCGGAGAGCGCGATGGCGATCTCCTCCACGGGCATGCCCAGCTCGTGCGCGACGGCGGCCGCGGCGAGCGCGTTCGACACGTGGTGCTCACCGTACAGGCGCAAGGTCACGTCCCCGCACCCGGTGGGTGTGCGGAGTTTGAAAGAGGGCTGTCCGTTACCTGCGAGCCGGACGTTCTCGGCGCGTACGACCGCTTCGTCCGACTCCCCGAAGAGCGTCACGCGCGCGCGGGTGCGGGAGGCCATCGCCCGGACCAGCGGATCGTCCGCGTTCAGGACGGCGACGCCGCCGTTCTCGGCGGACGGCAGGGACTCGACGAGTTCTCCCTTGGCCTGGGCGATCTGCTCCCGGCCGCCGAACTCTCCGATGTGGGCGGTGCCGACGTTGAGGACGAGTCCGATGCGCGGCGGGGTCAGTCCGGTGAGGTAGCGGATGTGCCCGATGCCGCGGGCGCCCATTTCGAGGACCAGGTGCCGGGTGCCGTCGTCGGCGCGCAGCGCGGTGAGCGGCAGCCCGATCTCGTTGTTGAGCGATCCGGGTGTCCACACGGTGGGCGCGTGGTGCTGCAGGACCTGGGCGATGAGGTCCTTGGTGGAGGTCTTGCCGGCGGAGCCGGTGAGTGCGACGACGTCGGTGCCGAGGCGTTCGACGACCGTGCGGGCGAGTGCTCCGAGTGCGCTCTGGACATCGTCCACGACGATGGCGGGCACACCGACGGGCCGCGCGGCCAGGACGGCCGTCGCACCCGCCCCGACGGCGCGGACCGCGTAGTCGTGGCCGTCGACGTGCTCGCCGGCGAAGGCGGCGAAGAGGCTGCCGGGCTTCACCTCGCGGGAGTCGATGACGACGGGACCGGTGACGAGGGCGGCCGGTTCCGGTATGTCGTACGACTGCCCGCCGACGATTTCGGCGATCTCGGCGAGGGAGAGGGCGATCACAACTTATCCCTGACTGTTCTTGAGGCTGCGTTCAATCGCTTCACGCAGGATCCGGCGGTCGTCGAAGGGGCGGACCTCCCCGGCGATGTCCTGGCCCTGTTCATGGCCCTTGCCGGCGACGAGCACGGTGTCGCCGGGGCGGGCTCGGGCCACGGCCGCGGCGATGGCGGCGGCCCGGTCGGCGTCGACCAGCACGTCGCCGCGCTGGTCGCCGGGTACCTCCGCCGCGCCGGTCAGCATGGCGAGGAGGATCGCCAGCGGGTCCTCGGAGCGGGGGTTGTCGGAGGTCAGCACGGCGGTGTCGGCCAGCCGGGCCGCCGCGGCGCCCATCGGGCCGCGCTTGGTGATGTCGCGGTCGCCGCCGCAGCCGAGGACGATGTGGAGGCGGCCTTCGGTGACCTCGCGCAGCGAGCGCAGCACCGATTCGACGGCGTCGGTCTTGTGGGCGTAGTCGACGACGGCCAGATAGGGCTGGCCGGCGTCGACGCGCTCCAGGCGGCCCGGGACGCCCGGCACGGCGGCGACGCCGTCCGCGACGGTCCGCGGGTCGGCCCCGGCGACGGCGAGGGTGACGATCGCGGCCAGGGTGTTGGCGACGTTGAAGGGGCCGGGCAGCGGGGCGGTCGCCGGGATGCGCTCCCCGGCCGGGCCGACGACGGTGAAGGCGGAGTCGGCGGCGCCCAGGACGACGTCCTCCGCCCTCCAGTCGGCGCCGGGGTCGCCCGCGGCGGAGAAGGTGACGACCGGGACGGTGGCCTCCCTGGCGAGCCGGCGGCCGTAGGCGTCGTCGAGGTTCACCACGCCACGCCGGCTGCGTTCGGGCGTGAACAGCTTCGCCTTGGCCTGGAAGTAGTCCTCCATGTCGGAGTGGAACTCCATGTGCTCCGGGCTGAGGTTGTTGAAGACGGAGACGTCGAAGACGCAGCCGTCGACCCGGCCGAGCACGAGCGCGTGGCTGGAGACCTCCATCGCCACGGCGTCGACCCCGCGTTCGCGCATGACCGCGAAGAGGGCCTGGAGGTCGGTGGCCTCGGGGGTGGTCCGCTCGGACTTGATGCGCTCGTCGCCGATCCGCATCTCGACGGTGCCGACCAGGCCGGTCCGGTGCCCGGCCGCTCTCAGGCCGCCTTCGACGAGGTAGGCCGTGGTGGTCTTGCCGGAGGTGCCGGTGATGCCGATCCGCAGCAGGTCCGTGCCCGGCCGTCCGTACACCTCGGCGGCGAGTTCGCCCATGCGTCCGCGCGGGTCCTCCACCACCAGGACCGGCAGACCGGTCGCCGCGGCGCGTTCGGCGCCGGAGGGGTCGGTGAGGATCGCGGCGGCGCCCAGTCCGGCGGCCTGGGCGGCGAAGTCGGCGCCGTGGAGCCGGGCGCCGGGGAGGGCCGCGTAGACGTCCCCGGGACGCACGGCCCGGGAGTCGTGGGTGATGCCCGAGACCTCAGCGGCCGCGGAGGTCTCGATGCCGAGCCGGGCGGCCAGATCGCCCAGGTGTGTGGGGCGGGCCTGCTCCGGGCGGGGCATGGCGTTTCGGTACTGATCAGCGTGTGGCACGGCGGTGAGCGTACCGGGCGCACCCGCCGCGGAGCCAAAAGAGGGCCGGGCGTCGCCGACGTTCGATTTGCGGTCGCCGGAATCGGGGGTGGTCGTGGTCATGGGTGCTCCCGGGGTGTCACTCGCTGGCCTTGAAGGTCACCGGCAGCCCCGCGGGCTCGCTGCCCGTCGGGGCGACATGGAGCGTCTTGAGGGCGAACTCCATGACCTTCTTGTAGATGGGTCCGCAGATCTGGCCGCCGAAGTAGCTGCCCTTGGTCGGGTTCTGGATGGCGCAGTAGACCGTGATCCGCGGGGCGTCGGCGGGCGCGAAACCCGCGAAGGAGGCGGTGTAGCCCTTGTAGCGGCCGAGTTCGGGATCGACCCGGTTGGCCGTACCGGTCTTGCCCGCGACCCGGTAGCCGGGGATGCGGGCCTTGGTGCCGGTGCCCTCCTCGTCGCCGACCACCGACTCCAGCATCTGCGCGAGGGTCTTGGCGGTCTTCTCGCTGACCACGCGGGTCTGGCGGGGCGCGGGCGCGGGCGTGAAGCGGCCGTCCGGTCCCTTGGTGCCGCGCACGAGGGTGGGCTCGATCCGGACGCCGCCGTTGGCGATGGTCGAGTAGACGGAGGTGGCCTGCATGGCGTTGACGGAGAGCCCCTGGCCGAAGGGGATCGTGTACTGCTGCGAGGTCGACCAGTCCTGGGGCTTGGCGAGGATGCCCCGGGTCTCGCCTGGGTACCCGAGCCCGGTGGGAGTACCGATGCCGAACGCGCGCAGATAGGAGTAGAGGATCCGGTTGGACTCGGACTGGTTCCGGCCGAGCTGGCCGGTGGCCAGGATGGTGCCGATGTTGCTGGACTTGGCGAGGACCCCGTTGAGGGTCAGGTACCAGGTGGGGTGGTCGATGTCGTCCTTGAAGAGCCGGTCGCCGCGGTGCAGCCGGTTGGGGACGGTGACGTGGGTGCCGGCGGTCGCCGCACCCTCCTCCAGGACGGCGGCCATGGACATCACCTTGCTGGTGGAGCCGGGTTCGTAGGCGTCCTGGAGAGAGGCGTTGCCCATCGCGGCGGCGTTGGCCGCGGACAGGTCGTTGGGGTCGAAGCCGGGAGCGTTGGCCATGGCCAGCACCTCGCCGGTCCGCGTGTCCTGGACTATCACGTAGCCGCGGTCGGCGCGGGACTTCTCCACCTGTTCGGTGATGGCCTGCTGGGCGGCCCACTGGATGTCGCGGTCGATGGTCAGCTCGATGTCCGAGCCGGGTACGGCCGGGGTCCCCCGGGAGCCCGCCGTGGGCACCCGGCGTCCGCCGGACTGGGCGAAGCGGATCTTTCCGTCCTTGCCGGCCAGTTCCTCGTCGAGCATCGACTCCAGGCCGCCCGCGCCGCGGCCCTCGGCGTTGACGAAGCCCAGTATCCCGGCGGCGAGTTCTCCGTTGGGGTACACGCGCTTGGTGCTGGGCTCGCTGATGACGCCGGCCAGGATGCTGACGCCGTTGCCGCCCCGCGAGGGCCTGGCCTTCTGCGCGTAGACCTTCTTGAGGTCCTTGATCTGCCTCCACACCTGCGGGGTCTGTTTGCGGGCGAGCATGGTGTAGCGGGACTTGGGGGTGCGGAGTTTCTCGACCAGTTCGGCCGGCTCCTTGCCGAGGATCGGCGCGAGGAGGGCGGCGGCCTGTTCCGGGGCGTCCTGGACCTTGCTGTCCTCGGGGGTGAACAGCTTGGGGTCGGCGGTGATGTCGTAGGCGTCGACGCTGGTGGCCAGGGCGATCCCGGCGCGGTCGGTGATCTCGCCGCGGTCCGCGGAGAGCGTGTACTCCTGGTAGCGGGCCCGCTCGGCCTTGGCGGCGTACGCGCTGGCGTCGACGGCCTGCACCTGGAGCAGCCGGACGACGAAGGCCAGCATCACCAGGGTCAGCCCCAGGGAGATGAGCCGCAGCCGGGGCTTGGGGTTGCCGAGCCTGATCGTGCGCGGCCGGCTCGCGGGACGGGAGGAGGGGCGCCGGGCCGGGCCGGGACGGGACGCCGCGGAGCGCGACGCGGCGGGCCGGGCGGTACGGCGGGCGGAGCCGGACCGGGAGGAGGCGGGCCGGGCGGGTCCGGGTACCCGCCGGCGCGGGGGCTCCTTGGGGGGCACAGCGTTCACCTGCCGGATCGGGTCGGGGTGGGCGCGGTCGTCCGCGGGGGGTCGGGGCTCTTCTCGGGCGGCTGCCCGGCCGTGTCCGCGGAGGGGCTCGCGGACGGCTCCGGTACGGCGGACGCCGCGGCGGCGGGGGGCTCCCCGGCGGGTGGGCCGGCCGGCGTGGGTGCCGGTTCGACGGCGGGGGCGGTCGCCAGGGAGGGCTCGCCGCGGACGGTGCCGTCGGAGTCGAGGAAGGCCGGGCTGCCTCCCGGGACCATGCCGAGCTCGCGGGCCCGCCGCTCCAGGGAGTCGGGCGCGGACCGGTCGTCCACGTCCCGCTGGAGGGCCTGCTCCTCGTCGGTCAGTTCGGTGGTCTTCTTCCTGAGTTCGCTGAGCTTGAAGGAGCCCTGGTTGAGGGCGGAGTTGAGCAGCAGCAGGGTGATCAGACCGCCGCCGAGCAGCACGACGACGAGCAGGACGAAGGGGGTGCGGGCGGCGGTGCTCGGCCCCGACGGCATGAGCCGCCCGAGTCGGGCGGCCCGTCCCCTGAGCGGCCCCGTGCCCGTCACGAGATCTCGTCCTCCCGGATGCGCTCCGCGCCCCGCAGCCGGGCCGGGGTCGCGCGGCGGTTCTCGGCGATCTCCTCCTCCGTGGGGAGTTCGGCGCCGCGGGTGAGGAGTCTCAGACGCGGCTGGTAACGCTCGGGGACGACGGGCAGACCGGGCGGCGCCGTGGTCGCCGCGCCGGCCGCGAAGACCTGCTTGACCAGGCGGTCCTCCAGTGAGTGGTAGGACAGCACCGCGATCCTGCCGTGCACCGCGAGGGCCTTCACCGCGGCCGGGACGGCCTGTTCGAGGACGGTGAGTTCGCCGTTGACCTCGATGCGCAGGGCCTGGAAGGTGCGCTTGGCCGGGTTGCCGCCGGTGCGCTTGGCCGCCTGCGGCAGGGAGTCGCGGATGAGTTCGACCAGGCGGGCGCTGTTGCCGAACGGCTCCCTGTCGCGCTCCCGCACGATCGCGGAGACGATGCGTTTGGCCTGCTTCTCCTCGCCGTACGCGCGCAGGATGCGGACGAGCTCGCCGGGCGGGTAGGTGTTGAGGACCTCGGCCGCGCTCACTCCGGTCGTCTGGTCCATGCGCATGTCGAGCGGGGCGTCCTGCGCGTAGGCGAAGCCGCGGTCGGCCTCGTCGAGCTGCATGGAGGAGACACCCAGGTCGAAGAGGACGCCGTCGACGCGCGGGACGCCGAGTCGGTCGAGGACCTCGGGCAGTTCGTCGTACACGGCGTGCACGAGCGTGGCGCGCTCCCCGTAGGGGGCGAGCCGCTCGCCGGAGAGACGCAGCGCCTCCTTGTCCCGGTCGAGGGCGATCAGCCGCACCTCGGGGAAGCGCTTCAGCAGCGCCTCGCTGTGGCCGCCCAGGCCGAGGGTGCAGTCGACGACGACCGCGCCGGGGCGCTCCAGGGGCGGGGCCAACATGTCCAGGCACCGCTGGAGCATCACCGGGACGTGTCGGTCGTTGCTCAATGCGCCCTCTCAGATCCGGCGCGGCCGGTACGCACCGCCGGGTCCCCGCCCGCTCGCAGAAAGGGGAAGTGCCGGACCGGCGCCGGGAAGGCGCCTCGGCCGGCCGGCGAGCGGGAGGAGGCCGAGCCGTACGTACCGCCGCACACGCGGGGGAGAATCCGCTGAATTCGCTCGATGTCTCCGTGAACTCCGCGTCACTTTAGTCCACTGGACCCGGCGGTCAATCAACCGGCTGGCGCGTCGCGCGGGAGGCCGGCGTTCCCGGTGGATCACCCGTACGGACCCGGGGTCACGAGCCTGTGGGTTAACTCACAACAAGGCGCATTGACGTTCTTTGTCCGCCCTCACAGCGGGCCGCGCACCCTTGTGACCATTACCGTCGTCCTCATGTCGACTTCTGCGCACCCCTCCCCCGCCGCCGCCGACGCCGTACGGACGCCCGGAGCGGTCACCGACCGTCTCATCGAGGCGAACGCGAAGTACGCCGCCGCGTTCACCGACCCCGGCATGGACGCGCGTCCCGTCCTGAACGTCGCCGTCGTCGCGTGCATGGACGCCCGCCTCGACCTGCACAGCGCCCTGGGCCTCGCGCTCGGCGACTGCCACACCATCCGCAACGCGGGCGGTGTGGTCACCGACGACGTGATCCGTTCCCTCACGATCAGCCAGCGGGCGCTCGGGACGCGCAGCGTCGTCCTGATCCACCACACGGGCTGTGGCCTGGAATCGCTCACCGAGGAGTTCCGTCATGACCTGGAGATGGAGATCGGCCAGCGTCCGCCGTGGGCGGTCGAGGCGTTCCGCGACGTCGAGCAGGACGTCCGGCAGTCGATGCAGCGGGTCAGGACCTCTCCCTTCCTGCTCCACACGGACGACGTCCGGGGCTTCGTCTTCGACGTGACGAGCGGCCTGCTCCGCGAGATCGACCCGGTGTGACCCCACAAAACCTGGCATTGCACTCCTTTTCACCCCCGGGCAAGTGACACATCGCGCCACGGGCAACAACAATGCTGCGGTGGCACCTTCCGGAAACCCCCCGGGAGTCGTGTCCCTGTATCGGGGTGGGCCGGGCCGTCAGTCGCGCCAGGTCCGGGGAAAGGGCCGAGGAGGGCCGGGTGACGACCTATGACGATCGAGCGAGCCTCGCGGATCTGACCACCACAGCGGAGCGTGTCCGCAGGTCGGTGGAGGCTGTGATCGAGGGCAAGCCTGAGGTCGTACGGCTTTCGCTGACCGTGCTGCTCGCCGAGGGACATCTTCTGATCGAGGATGTCCCCGGCGTGGGCAAGACCATGCTGGCCAAGACGCTCGCCCGGTCCATCGACTGTTCGGTGCGCCGCATCCAGTTCACACCGGACCTGCTGCCGTCGGACATCACGGGCGTGTCCATCTTCGACCAGCAGCGGCGGGACTTCGAGTTCAAGCCGGGGGCGGTCTTCGCACAGATCGTGATCGGCGACGAGATCAACCGTGCCTCGCCGAAGACCCAGTCCGCCCTCCTGGAGTCCCTGGAGGAACGGCAGGTCACCGTCGACGGGCAGACCTACGAGCTGCCCAGCCCGTTCATGGTGGTCGCCACCCAGAACCCGGTGGAGATGGAGGGCACCTATCCGCTGCCCGAGGCCCAGCGCGACCGTTTCATGGCCCGTGTCTCGATCGGCTATCCCAGCCCCGAGGCCGAGCTCAGGATGCTCGACGTACACGGCGCGCTCTCCCCGCTCGACGACCTCCAGCCGGTGGCGCACGCGCACGACATCCTCAAGCTGATCGAGACGGTGCGCGGTGTGCACGTCGCCGACTCCGTGCGCCGCTACGCCGTGGAGATCGTCGCCGCGACCCGCAGCCACCCCGACCTGCGCCTGGGGGCCTCGCCGCGCGCCACGCTCCATCTCCTGCGTGCCGCCAAGGCGTCCGCCGCGCTCGACGGGCGCGAGTACGTCCTGCCCGACGACCTCCAGGCGCTGGCCGTCCCGGTGCTCGCCCACCGGCTGCTGCCGACGGCGCAGGCCCAGCTCAACCGGCTCACGGCGGAACAGGTCGTCCTGGACATCCTGCAGCGCGCGCCCGTGCCGGCCTCGGCCCCGCCCGCGGGGCCGCCCGCGGGGCCGCCCGCGGGCGCCCGTGTGCTCCACGGCCGGCAGCAGCCCGGGGCCCGGCAGCTGTGAGGCCGACCGCCACCGGGCCGGAGGCAGCTCCGGGCGAGGCACGGGGCGGCCTGCGGGCCGCGCTGGGCGGACTCACCACGCGTGGCCGGTCCTTCCTCGCCGCCGGTGTCGCCGCCGCGATCTGCGCCTACGTCCTCGGCCAGGGGGACCTGCTGCGCGTCGGACTGCTGCTCGCCGTGCTGCCGCTGATCTGCGTCGGTGTGCTCCACCGCACCCGCCACCGTGTCGCGGGCAGCCGTCGGCTCTCCCCGCAGCGTGTCGCGGTCGGCTCCGAGGCCCGGGTGCACCTGTGGGTGGAGAACGTCTCCAAGCTGCCCACCGGGTTGCTGATGCTCCAGGACCACGTGCCGTACATGCTCGGGCCGCGGCCTCGCTTCGTACTGGACCGGGTCGAGGCGGGCGGACGGCGCGAGGTGTCGTACCGGGTCCGTTCGGATCTGCGCGGCCGCTTCCCGCTGGGCCCGCTCCAGTTGCGGCTGAGCGACCCCTTCGGGATGTGCGAGCTGACCCGCTCGTTCAGCGGCCACGACACCCTGACCGTGGTGCCCCGGACCGAGCCGCTGCCCCAGGTGAGGCCGGCCGGCGAGTCCGCCGGCCACGGGGACGGCGCGCACCGTTCGCCGGCGCTGGCCGGCGACGACGACGTGATCCCGCGGGCATACCGCCACGGCGACGACCTGCGGCGGGTCCACTGGCGCTCCACCGCGCGCTACGGCGAGCTGATGGTGCGTCGTGAGGAGCAGCCGCAGCGGGCCCGCTGCACGGTGCTGCTCGACACCCGCGCGCTCGCCTACCAGGGCGCCGGGCCCGACTCGGCCTTCGAGTGGGCCGTCTCGGGTGCCGCCTCCACTCTGGTGCACATGCTGGAGCGGGGCTATTCCGTCCGGCTGCTCACCGACACCGGCACCACGGTGCCGGGCGAGGGCGCCGAGGGGTTCGCCGGCTCCCCGCAGGGCTCGGCCGAGGCCGCCGGTCTGATGATGGACACGCTGGCCGTCGTCGACCACTCCGACGGAGCCGGGCTCTCACGCGCCCACGACGTGCTGCGCGGCGGGAGGGAAGGTCTCCTGGTGGCGTTCCTGGGCGACCTCGACGAGGAACAGGCGGCGCTGGCCGCCCGGATCCGGCGGCGCAGCGGCGCGGCCGTCGCGTTCGTCCTGGACAGCGGCACCTGGCTGACCGGTGGCGCGATGTCCGGGGCGGTCGAGGAACGGCTGCGGCAGTTGCGGGAGGCGGGGTGGACGGCGCTGGCCGTGCCGCCCGGCGCGCCTCTCGCCGAGCTGTGGCAGGAGGCCGGCGGGGTGCGTACCCGGCACGCCGCGGGCGACACCCGAGGAGGACGGTCATGAGCGGGCGGGGCCGGCTGACGGTGGGGGCCTTCGCCGCGACGCTGCTCGCGTCGGGCGCGTTGCTGCCCCTGGTGAAGCCGGCGGTCTGGATCTTCGCCGCGGCACTGCTGCTCGCGGTACAGAGCGGGGTCGGCGCGCTGACCCGGCGGGTACCGCTGGCCCGGCCGCTGACGATCGCGGCCCAGGGCGTCGTGACACTGCTGGCACTGACGGTGCTCTTCGCCCGCGAGGAGGCGTTCCTCGGCGTGCTGCCCGGCACGGCGGCCTTCGCGCGGTTCGCCGACCTGTTCCAGGCGGGGGCCGCCGACGTGGGCCGCTACGCCATCCCCGCTCCGGACACCGAGGGCATCCGGCTCATCCTGGTGTGCGGTGTCGTGGTGATCGGGCTGCTGGTGGACACGCTCGCGGTGACCTTCCGGGCCGCGGCCCCGGCCGGTCTGCCCCTGCTCGCGCTGTACTCGGTGGCGGCGGGACTCTCCGGCGGCGACGCGAGCCCGCTGTGGTTCCTGGCCGCGGCCTCCGGCTATCTGCTGCTCCTGCTCGCGGAGGGCCGGGACCGGCTCTCCGCGTGGGGGCGGGTGTTCGGGGGCGCGTCGCGCACCGGACCGCCCGGGTCGGGCGCCTCCGAGGGCGGGCAGGTGCTCGCCCCGGTGCGGACCGGCCGGCGCATCGGCGCGGTCGCGACGGGGATCGCGCTGGTGGTTCCGCTCGCCCTGCCCGGGTTCACCGGCGGGCTGTTCGACGGCGCCGGCACCGGGCCGGGCGCCGGCGGCAAGGGTGGCACCGTCTCGGCCGTGAACCCGCTGGTGTCGATCCAGGACGACCTGCGGCAGCCCGAGGACCGCGAGGTGCTCCGCTACCGCACCAACTCCCCCGACACCGGGGGCATGTACCTGCGGCTCGTGGCGCTCGACGAGTTCGACGGCACCTCCTGGAAGTCCTCGGTCCGGCCGATCCAGGACGTGCCCGAGCTGCTGCCGTGGCCGAACGGGCTGGCGCAGGACGTCCGGACGCGGGAGGTGACGAGCAACTTCGTGGCGTCCCCCGCGTACGAGCAGAAGTGGCTGCCGATGCCCTATCCGGCGTCCCGGGTCACCATCGGCGGGCGCTGGCGCTACGAACCGGTCGGGCGGATGCTGGTCGGCGACGCCGACCAGACCACCAAGGGGGCGGAATACCAGGTGACCAGCCTGGACGTACGGCCCACGGCGGAGCAGCTGGCCGCCGCGTCGCCGCCCTCGGTGGATCTCCGCGAGGAGTACACCCGGGTCCCGGACTCGCTGCCCGCGGACGTGCGGACCACCGCCGCCGCGGTGACCGAGGGGGCGCGCAACGACTACGAGCGGGCGGTGAAGCTCCAGGACTGGTTCGCGGTCGACGGCGGTTTCCGCTACGACGTCGAGGTCGAGTCGGGCACGGGGGTCCAGGCGATCTCCCGCTTCCTGCGTCAGAAGGAGGGCTTCTGCGTCCACTTCTCGTTCTCGATGGCGGCGATGGCCCGCTCGCTGGGCATCCCGGCCCGGGTGGCGGTGGGCTTCATGCCGGGCACCACCCAGTCCGACGGCACGATGTCGGTGGGCATCCGGGACGCGCACGCCTGGCCCGAGCTGTATTTCGAGGGTGTCGGCTGGACCCGGTTCGAGCCGACACCGTCACGCGGCTCCACCCCGGAGTACACGCGGGCCCAGTCCCCGACCGGTACGCCCACCGGGCCGGCGCAGCCGGAGCCCGGCGCCTCGGCGCAGCCGTCCGCCGCGCCGAGCGCGGCGGAGAGCTGCCCGCCGCGGCTGCGGCGGCTCGGCGAGTGCGGTCAGGAGCAGGCGACGGGCGCCGCTTCCTCGGGCGGTGACGGGATGCCTCCGCTGACGGTCGCGCTGATCTGTCTGGGGGCGGCGGCGGTCCTGCTGCTGCCGCTGACACCCCTGTGGTGGCGCACCCGGGTGCGGGCGCGGCGGCTCGGCTCCACGGGGCGCGCCGCCGAGGACGTGGTGGCCCGGACACTCGCGGCCTGGCGGGAGATCGAGGACACGGCCTGGGACCACGGGATCGTGCCGGACGAGTCGCTGACGCCCCGCGGGCGCGCCGCGCGGGTCGTGCGGCGGGGCGGGCTGGAGGGCGAGGCGGCCGACGCGGTGCACCGGGCGGCGGGCGCGCTGGAGGAGGTCCTCTACGCTCCGGGGCCTCGGTCGGCCGCGGTCCCGGCGGCGGACGTGGCCCTGGTCAGGGCGGGCTTCCACACGGCCTCCGGCCGTCGCGTCCGGCTGCGCGCCCTGCTGGCCCCCCGTTCGGCCGCCAGGGTGCTGTGGTCGGCCTCGGACCGGTGGGCGTCGCTGGCGGACGCCTGGTCGGCCCGGCGGCGGGCGCTGACGGCGCGGGCCATGGCGCTGGTGCGCCGCCCGTCGCGCGGCGAGGGCTGAATCCGGCGCCGGTCCGTTCCTCCCGCCGTCGGCCTGGGTGTCCCCGGGCCGTCGGCCGGGCGGGGACGGCCACGCTGGGACGGCTGCTCGCGGGCCGGTGCTCGTCGGGGCTCGTCGGCCCGCGCCACAGCGGGGGCCGACACCGGCCCGCGAGCGGGAACGCGACGAGCCCCGTGGGGCCGGACCACCCGGAGGTGCCGGCCCCACGGGGCTCGGTGTCGTGTACGGAGGTGCGGCCTCCGCTCAGGGGGCCGTCAGTGGCCGCCCTGCTGCTCGTCACGGCGGCGCTGCCACCGTTCCTCGATGCGATGCATCATCGAGCGGCGCTGCCGGGACGGACGGCCGCCGGCCGCCTCACCCGCCACCTGCTGCTCGCCCGGCTTGGGAGCCTTGCGCCATCCGGTGACCGCCAGGACCGCGCAGCCCAGCATGACGAGGAACCCCACCACGCTGATCCAGATCTGCTGGGCGACCATTCCGGCCATGAGGAGCGCGATACCCACCAGGAAGCCGACGACTGCCTGGTAGACCCGTCGCCGGGTGTACGTACGCAGTCCGCTTCCCTCGAGCGCTGTCGCGAACTTGGGATCTTCGGCGTACAGCGCTCGCTCCATCTGCTCGAGCATTCGCTGCTCGTGCTCCGAGAGCGGCACGGAGTCCTCCTAGTCGTCGGTCGCGGGGGCGACCGGTATGCGGCCCTTTCAGGATAGGCAGGGATTCGCCCCCGTGAAACCCGCCCTCAACGCCAAAACGCCAATCCGGGCCGCCACGCGGTTCGGATGCTGAAGCCTTGATTCCCCAGCGCCCTGCCCGTCATGCCGGTTGGTGTCCCCCGATCATACGGGGACACAAGCCCGATCGGGGGGCCTGTGGCGTACTCCGTGTGCAGCTGCGCCGCTGATCAGCCCGGTGTGGAGAACGCCGCCCGCCCGCCCGGGGGCGTGCCGCCGCCCGGGTGTCAGCCGCGCTTCTCGCCCAGGAGGTGCAGCTGGGTGGCGACGGCGCGGAAGGCGGGCAGCTCGGCGGCTGCCTCCTCCAGCCTGAGCAGAGCCTCCGCGGCGCCCGGCTCGGTGTCGACGAGGGCCCCGGGCACCAGGTCGGCGAAGATCCGTACGCCGTGCACCGCCCCGACCTCCAGACCGGCCTCCCCCGCCAGCTCGGCGAGCTGCTCCGCGGTGAAGCGCCGGGGGACCGGGTCACCGGCGCCCCAGCGGCCCTCGGGGTCGCTGAGGGCCTGGCGGGCCTCGGTGAAGTGGCCGGCCAGCGCGCGGGCCAGGACGGCACCGCCCAGGCCCGCGGCGAGCAGGCTGAGCGCTCCGGCCGGCCGGAGCGCGGCGACCGCGTTGCGCAGGCCCTCGGCCGGGTCGTCGACGTATTCCAGGACGCCGTGGCAGAGGACCACGTCGTACCCCTGGCGTTCGACGACGTCGAACAGGCCGCGCACGTCGCCCTGGACCCCGCTGACGCGGTCGGCGACCCCGGCCTCGGCGGCCCTGCGCTCCAGCGCGAACAGGGCGTTGGGGCTGGGGTCGACGACGGTGACGCGGTGGCCCAGGCGGGCCACCGGCACCGCGAAATTCCCGGAACCGCCGCCCGTGTCGAGGACGTCGAGGCCGTCCTTCCCGGTGGCCTTGACCCGGCGGTCGAGAGCCTCTTTGAGGACGTCCCAGACGACGGCGGTACGCAGGGAGGCGCGCGACGGACGCGACGACGCCTCTCGACCGAAGACAGGGGAAGGGTCCGGCACGGCTGTTGACTCCTCGCTACGGGAACGAACGTCCCCCACCCTATGGCCTCGGGCGGCGTACCCCCCGCTCACCTCACGGCGTCACCGGTGCCCGGCCGGCGGGGCAGGACGGGCTGCAGGACGAGGAGGCGTTCGACCAGGCGCAGGAACATGGCGGCGTCCCGTATCAGGTCGTCGGCCTCCCGCCGGCCGGCGGCGCCGGCGATGCCCGCCTCGGCCCGAGCCCGCCGCTCCGCGCCCGCCGCGAAGAGCGCGCTCCACTCGGCCAGCTCGGGGGCTATCTCGGGAAGCACCTCCCAGGCGCTCCTGATCCGGGCGCGCCTGCGTGGGCTGGTCTCCGGCCTGCCGCGGGCGGCGAGCACGGCCGCGGCGGTACGGAGGGCGGCGAGGTGGGCGGTGGCGTAGCTCTCGTTGGCCACGTCGAGCGCGGCGGCCTCCTCGATCCCGGCGCGGGCCTGGGCGAGCAGGTCGAGGGCGGCGGGCGGCGCCGTGGCGCGGCGCGGAACGGGATGGATGTCGGATGGGGGTCCGACCAGTGCGGGGGCGGTGCGACCGGTGCTGTGGCGCCGGGGCGCCGCTGCCGAGGAGCTGGTCATGACGAGCCTCCTGTCGTCGTGTGACGGCACCGTGGCCGTGTGTGTCCATCGTGCAGGGCGGCACTGACAATCAGCCTGACCTGCCGCTTTGCCTTCGAAGGCGTGAGGGCGCTACTGTTTTTGAACTGACTGGTCAGTTCAAAAACAGGGGATGAGGGGTGGGGGTCCGTGAAAGCGAACCCGAAGGAGCCGCACGGCGCCGCCGTCGTCGCGGAGGGCCTCGGACTGAAAGGGCCGCGCGGCTGGGTCTTCCGCGAGGTCGGCCTCCGGGCCGCGCCCGGCTCGCTCGTCGCGATCGAGGGCCCGTCGGGCTCGGGCCGGACCTGTCTGTTGCTCGCGCTGACCGGCCGGATGAAGACCCACGAGGGACACGCCGAGATCGCCGGACTGCACCTGCCCCGCGGGATGGCCGCCGTCCGACGCCTCAGCGCGCTCGGCCCGGTGCCGGGCGTCAGCGACCTCGACCCCGCCCTCACCGTCGACGAGCACCTGCGGGAGCGCGCGCTGCTCCAGCGCCGCTACGACGGCTCGGTGCGCGCCCTGCTGCGCCCTCCGGCCGAGCGGACCGCGGAGATGCGCGCCCGCATCAGGGAGGCCCTCGAAGCGGCCGGACTCGACCCGGCCACCCTGCCCAAGGCCGGCCGGACCTCCGTCCGGGACCTGGAGCGGCTGGAGGCGCTACGCCTGTCGGTCGCCCTCGCCCTGATCGGCAGGCCCCGCCTGCTGGCCCTCGACGACACCGACCTCAAGCTCTCCGACGCCGACCGGGTCGAGGCATGGGCTCTGCTGCGCTCCGTCGCCGACTCCGGCACGACCGTCCTGGCCGTGTGCAGCGACGCGCCCGAAGGCGCCGTGCGCGTCACCACCGCGCCGGGCGGAACCGCGCCGGAGCCGGACCCGGAGACGAAGCCGGAGGCCCCGGACCGGCGGGACACCGCCGCCGGACGGGCACCCGAGGCCCCGAAGGCCGACGCCCCCGGGGACACCGACACCGACACCATCGAGGAGGGGGCGGCCGATGCGCTCGCCGAGACTGGCCGCGCTTGAGCTCAGGCGCTTCGGCAGGGGAAAACTGCCGGCCGCCGCGCTCATCGCGGTCCTGCTGCTGCCGCTGCTGTACGGCGCGCTCTACCTGTGCTCGTTCTGGGACCCCTACAGCAGGCTCGACCGGATACCCGTCGCGCTCGTCAACGAGGACCGGGGCGCGACCGCGGGCGGCGGGCGGATCGACGCCGGCGCGGACATCACCAAGGGCCTGCGCGAGAGCGCGGTCTTCGAATGGCACGAGGTCAGCGACGCCGAGGCCGCCCGAGGCGTGGAGAACGGCACGTACTACCTCTCGCTGACCATGCCCCGCGACTTCAGCTCGCGGATCGCCTCCAGCTCCGGCGACAGCCCGGAGACCGGAGCCCTCAAGGTGCGCACGAACGACGCGAACAACTACATCGTCGGGCAGATCTCCCGCACGGTGTTCTCCGAGGTGCGCACCGCGGCCTCCACCAAGTCCTCGCGCACGTTCCTGGACCGGATCTTCATCTCCTTCTCCGACATCCACGACGCGACCGCCGCGGCCGCCAAGGGTGCCGACCAGGTCAAGGACGGCGTGGACAAGGCCAAGAAGGGCTCCAAGAGCCTCGCGGACGGGCTGAAGGACGCCAAGAAGGGCAGCGGCGACCTGGCCTCGGGCCTCAGGAAGCTCGACAAGGGCGCAGGCGACCTGGAGACCGGCGCCCGGCAGGTCTCCGCCGGGACCCAGGCCCTCGCCGACCGGGTCAACGGCACGGCCGGCCAGGTCCGCCCGTTCCTGAAGGACAACGGCAAGTCGATCGGCGACACCGCCCGGCTGGTCTCCGACTCGGTCCAGGCGGTCCGCCACGACCTGGACGACCTGGTGCGGCGCGCCCCGCTCGCCCGCAGCGCCGCGCACCTGGCCGACGACCACCTGGAGGCACTCCACAAGAAGGAGTGCGTGGACAACCCGCTGCCCGACCCGCGGACCTGCCCGGTCCTGAAGGAGGCCAAGGTCAGCGCGGACGACGTGGCGAAGATCGCCGACGATCTGCACGAACTGACCAAGGACCAGACCGGCGACCTCAAGCGCTTCGACGGCCGGCTGGCCACCCTGCAGAAGCAGGCGGACGCGCTGGCCGAGGCCGCACCGCATCTGGACGAGGACCTCGAGGACGCCGTCAAGAAGGTCAACGCGCTGAACAGCGGCGCCCAGAAGGTCGCCAAGGGCGCCGACGACCTGCACACCGGACTCACCGGCGCCCGTACCGGCTCCACGAACCTGGACACCGGCGTCGGCAGGCTCAAGAAGGGCGCCGGAGACCTCGACGGCGGTCTGTTCAAACTGGCCGACGGCTCGGGCGAGCTCGCCACCGGGCTCAACGACGGTGTCGACAAGATCCCCGACTACGACCAGCGTGACCGGGACCGCCGCACGGCGGTCATGGCCGACCCCGTCGAACTGGCCTCGCAGTCCCTGCACAAGGCACCCAACTACGGCACCGGATTCGCCCCGTACTTCATCCCGCTCTCCCTCTGGGTCGGCGCGATGGTGGCGTACATGGTGATCCAGCCACTCAACCGGCGCGCCCTGGCCGCCGGCGCCTCCGCCCGGCGGATCGCGCTGGCCGGCTGGTTCCCGGTCGCGGCGATCGGGGTGCTGCAGGTCGCCGCGCTGATGTCGGTCCTGCACTGGGGCCTGGGCCTGCAGATGGCCAGGGCGGCCGGAACCGTCTCCTTCCTGGTCCTGGTGACCTGTTGCTTCGCGGCGATCATCCAGTGGCTCAACGCCCGCTTCGGCGCGGCGGGCCGCATCCTGGTGCTCGCGGTGCTGATGCTCCAGCTCACCTCGGCGGGCGGCACGTACCCGGTACAGACCAGCCCCGGCTTCTTCGGTGCGATCCATCCGTTCCTGCCGATGACCCATGTGGTCGAGGCGCTGCGGCGGCTGATCACCGGCGGCGGCCTGGGACCGGTCTGGCAGGCATGCGCGGTCCTGACCGCGTTCACGGTGGGCGCCCTGGCGCTGACGGCCGTCTCCGCCCGCCGCAAGCAGGTGTGGACCATGGACCGGCTCCACCCGGAACTGTCCCTGTGACATCCGCCGGACCTGTGAGAATCGTCTCCATGGACAGCAGCAGCACCAGACGCCGGGCCACCCGCGCGAAGCTCTACGAGGCCGCCGTCACCCTCATAGCCGAGCAGGGCTTCTCGGCGACCACGGTCGACGAGATCGCCGAACGCGCGGGGGTCGCCAAGGGCACGGTCTACTACAACTTCAAGAGCAAGACCGAGCTCTTCGAGGAGCTGCTGCGGCACGGCGTGGGCCTGCTCACCGCCTCGCTGCGGGACGCGGCCGAGGAGACCGGGCGGCGGGGCGGGAGCCGGGTCGACGCGCTGGACGCCATGATCCGGGCGGGCCTGGTCTTCATCGACCGCTACCCGGCCTTCACCCAGCTGTACGTCGCCGAGCTCTGGCGCACCAACCGCGCCTGGAACTCGACCCTCCTGGTGGTCCGCCAGCAGGCGGTCGCGGTGGTCGAGGGAGTGCTCCGGGAGGGCGTGGAGGCCGGCGAGCTGAGCGAGGAGATCGACATCCCGCTCACGGCGGCGGCGCTGGTCGGCATGGTGCTGGTGGCCGCCCTGGACTGGCAGGCATTCCAGAGCGAGCGGTCGATCGACGACGTGCACCGCGCGCTCTCCCGTCTGCTGCATGGCCGGGTGAGCGGCCGCTGAGGACCCGCGCCCGGGACCGGGCCCGCCCCGGCAGCCCGGCCCGGTCCACCGCCGGGAACGCGAAGACACCGGTTCCGGCGAGGCTCGATCCCCCCGAGCCTCGCCGGAACCGGCGGTCCTCCCCCCGTCCCCCGTGAGCACCCCCGTGCCCCCCGCGCACCCCCGTGCCGGCAGGCGCGCGGTTCCGTACCGCCGCCCCGTGCCGGCGGTACGGAACCGCGCCCCTTCCGTGCCCCCACTCTCCCGTCCGCGCAGGTCGGAGCCCATCCGTGCGGCTACTCATCTCCGCGCCTAGGTACGCGTACTCAGCCGTCCGTGCCGATCCCCACCCGCACGCGGCCACCACTGACTACGATCGCGTCCGTGTCCGTACTCCCCCTCGTCTTCACCAGCGGCTGGGCGAGCGGGATCAACGCCTACGCGGTGGTCCTGCTGCTCGGTCTCTTCGGCGTGACCGGCCTCAGCGACGAGGTGCCCGCCCCGCTGGAGCGCACCGACGTCCTGATCGCCGCCGCCGTGCTGTTCCTCTGTGAGGCGGTGGCGGACAAGATCCCGTACGTCGACTCCCTCTGGGACTCCTTCCACACCGTGATCCGGCCGATCGCCGGCGCCGTGGTCGGCGCCCTGATCGCCGGGCAGTCGGGATCGCTGCCGGAGCTGGCCGCGGGTGCGGTCGGCGGTTCCACCGCCCTGCTGAGCCACGCCGTCAAAGCCGGGACCCGGATGGCGGTCAACACCTCACCCGAGCCGTTCTCGAACATCGCCCTGAGCCTGGCCGAGGACCTCGCGGTCGCGGGCATCGTGACCTTCGCGATCTTCAACCCCCGGGCGGCGTCCGCCGTCGTGGCGGTCCTGCTGGTGCTCGGTCTGGTGATACTGGGCTTCCTCGCCCACCGCATCCGCCGTTTCCTGCGCCGCAGGGCCCAGCGGCGCGAGGAGCGGCGCCTGGCCTCGGCGGAGGCCGGGGTCGTGGTCCCGCCCGGCTGACCGGGCGGCCGACGGAGGCCGATAGGGTCCCTGACATGGCACGGATTGTGGTGATCGGCGCCGGGATGGGCGCCATGGCGGCCGCCGCCCGGCTGGCCGTGGCCGGCCACCGGGTGACGGTGTACGAGCGCGCGGCGACGTACGGCGGCGCGGTCGGCCGGTACACGCGCGACGGGTTCGGCTTCGACACCGGCCCCGGTCTGCTGCATCTGCCCGCGGTCTACCGGGACCTGTTCGTCAAGACGGGCAAGGAGCCGCTGGAAGACCTCGTCACGCTGGCCCAGGTCGACCCGGCCAGCCGTCATGTCTTCGCCGACGGCACCCGGGTCGACCTGCCGAACGCCTCCCGGGCCGGCACGGTCGCCGCGCTGGACGCCGCGCTGGGCACGGGGGCCGGTGAGCGCTGGGGGGACTTCCTGGTCCGCGCCCGCGAAGCCTGGGACCGCACCCGCCGCCCGCTCCTGGAGGAGCCCCAGCCCCGGGACACGACGGCGCTGGCCCGCGAGCCCTATCCGGGCCGGAAGACGGGCCCGCTGCGCCGGCCGACGACCACGCTCGGCCGGATCGGCAGCCGCGAACTGGGCGATCCCCGGCTGGCCGCGCTGCTCGACGCCCATGCCTGGTCCTACGGATTCGACCCGGCCACCGCCCCGGCCTCGGCCGCCGTCCTGCCGTACATGGAGCAGACCTTCGGCACCTGGTACGTCGGCGGGGGCATCCGGGCCCTGGCGGACGCCGTGTACGAGCGCTGCCGGAAGCGACGGGTGGAGTTCGTCTTCGGGGCCGAGGTCACCGGGGTCCGCGAGGAGGACGGCCGGGCGGCCGGGATCGAACTGGCCGGCGGCGAAGTCGTCGGGGCGGACCATGTCGTCGCCGGGGCACCGGTTCCCTCGCTCTTCCGGGAGCGGGTCGTGTCCCGTGAGCACCGGGATGACCGGCCCCTCCCCCTGTCCCCGGGGACGGGCCGGGTGACGCTCTGTCTGGCGTTGCGCGGCGCGCGGGAGGCCGGAGCGGTGCACCGCACGGTGGTCCACGCGACGGCGGACCGGCCCATCGTGACCGTGCTGCGACCCGACGACGCGAGCCTGCGCCCCGACGCGGAGCACGAGTCGGTGACGGTCACCTCGACCGTACGGACGGACGGCGCGGCGGACGGGGCGGGGCACGCCGAGGGGATGCTGGCGGCTGCCGAGGCGGCCGTGCCCGGCCTCCGCGAGCGCCTGCTGTGGCAGGAGGTCCGGACGCCGCGGGACACCCTGCGGGAGACGGGCTGCGCCGAGGTGCCCGGTCCGGCGCTCGCGGGGGCGGAGGGGCGTTTCCTGCCCGCGCCCAACCTCTCCCCGCTCCCCGGCCTGTACTTCGCGGGCGGCTGGTCCCACCCGGGCGGCGGGCTGGCGCACGCGGGCATGTCGGGCGCACTGGTCGCGGGGCTCGTCGTGGAGGGCGCGGACTTCCGCGGCTCGCGCTGACCTGGGGCGACGCCGTCGTGCGGGCCGCCGGCGGACGGCGTCGGGCGAGCCCGATCAGGCTCAGTAGCGGTGGTGTGGGTCGCTCTCGTGCGGGTCGTGGCCGCCGTGCCCCCACTCCTGCCGCGCGGACTGCTCGTCGTCCCGCTGCTGCGGCACCCACACGCCCCCGGGCGGCGTGTCGTAGCTGTACGAGGCGGAGTAGGGGTCATAGGGCTGCTGCGCGCCGGTGCCGTAGTCGTACGAGGCGTACTGCTGACCGTCCGTGCCCGGACCGATGTACGGGTCGGAGTAGGCGGCGTAGTGCTGCCCGGTGCCGTAGTCGTAGCCGGGCCGCTGCTGGGCCGACGGGTCGTAGCCGGCGGCGTAGGCGTCGTGGCCGGTGTCGTAGCCGGGCCGCGTCTCCTCCGGCTGTTCCCGTCCGCCGGCGGACTCGTAGGAAGTGTCGTAGGAGGACTCGTAGGAAGTGTCGTAGACGCCGTACGAGCCGGTGTCCTCGGGGAGCGGCTCGGGCTCGTGGACCACGTCGGTCCCGTCCGGGGCGGGGTCCACCGGCTCGTAGGAGAGGTCGGTGACCTCCAGGTTCGGCCGGGCGGCCGGCGGGCCGGACCGGCGGCGCCGGCTGGCTCCCGGGCTCCCGCCCAGGGCCCAGCCGGTGGAGAAGCCGCGGCGGAACGACAGAGTGACGTATGCCTGTCCCACGGCGAAGGTGACCGCTCCCGCGATGATCACGGCAACGGAGGGCAGCAGGACCCCGACGACGACGGCCAGGAAACCGCTGAAGGCCAGCAGCCGCCAGCGCAGCCGCGCCTTGTACTGGAGCAGCACCTCGCCCAGCAACCACAACGCGACGATGCCGAACGCGATGTAGAGGACCGTCCACCCCATGCCCGCCCCTCTCCTCCGGCCACCGCCGCGGGTCGGGGGCGGGTACGCCGGTCACGACTGCTCGTGCAGCCCGAGATTCTCGTAGATCTCCAACGTCGCGGCGGAGTTGTTCAGCGTGATGAAGTGCAGTCCGGGGACACCCTCGGAGAGCAGACGCGCGCAGAACTCCGTCGCGAACTCGATGCCAATGGAGCGTACAGCGGCCGGATCGTCCTTGACGGCGAGGATGCGGTCTTTCACGTCCGCGGGGAAGAAGGCGTTGCTCAGCTGGGGCAACCGGTCCAGCGTCCGGACGTTCACGACGGGCATGACCTCGGGGATGATCGGCGTCTCGCAGCCGGCCTTCACGACGCTGTCGCGCATCCGCAGGTAGCTCTCCGGGTCGAAGAACATCTGGGTGATCGCGTAGTCGGCGCCCGCGTGGCACTTGTCGACGAAGTGCCGGATGTCCGTGTCCCAGTCGGTGGAACGCGGGTGCATCTCGGGGAAGGCGGCCACGCCCACGCAGAAGTCGCCGGACTCCTTGATCAGCCGGACCAGGTCGGCCGCGTAGCGGACCCCCTCCGGATGCTCGGCCCAGAGGCCGAGCGGGTCGCCGGGCGGGTCGCCGCGCAGCGCCAGCATGTTGCGGATCCCGGCGTCGGCGTACTGGCCCAGGACGTTGCGCAGCTCGGCCACGGAGTGGTCGACGGCGGTGAGATGGGCGACCGGCGTGAGGGTGGTGTCGGCGGCGATCTCCTGGGTGGCCTTGACGGTACCGCCTCGGGTGGAGCCGCCGGCGCCGTAGGTCACGGAGACGAAGCTCGGACCGACCTGCTCGACGTGGCGCAGGGCGTTCCAGAGGCTCCGCTCGCCCTTTTCCGTCCGGGGCGCGAAGAACTCGAAGGAGTACGAGCACTTTCCGGACGCGAGAATCTCGCGCACCGTGCGTGCGCGATCCGATCGGGTGGAAGCGGTTCCGAGAGCCATACCGGCAGGTTAGACGGGGTCCACGCGCCGACGAAGCAAGGTCCGCAGAATGGACATCTTTTTGGACAACGTCCGCGGGGGCGATTCCGGGCGTTCTACGCCGGACGCTCCCGGACCCGCTTCGCCAGCCGGGCCGCGGCGGCGGCCGGGTCGTCGGCCTCGGTGAGGGCACGGACGACGACGATCCGGCGGGCGCCCGCGTCGAGCACCTCGTCGAGGTTGCCCTCGTCGATGCCTCCGATGGCGAACCACGGCCGGTCCTGCTCCAGGGCGGCGGTGTACCGCACCAGCCCGAGTCCCGGCGCGTGGCGCCCCGGCTTGGTGGGGGTGGGCCAGCAGGGGCCGGTGCAGAAGTAGTCCACTCCCGGCTCGGCGACGGCCGCGTCCACCTCGCTCCCGGCGTGGCAGGAACGGCCGACCAGGACCTCGTCGCCGAGGATCGCGCGGGCCGCGGGCACCGGCAGGTCGCCCTGGCCCAGGTGCAGCACGTCGGAGCGGATGGCGTGCGCCACGTCGGCGCGGTCGTTCACGGCGAGGAGCGTGCCGTGCCGACGGCAGGCGTCGGCGAGGAGGGCGAGGTGTTCCAGCTCCTCGCCGGCCTCCATCCCCTTGTCGCGCAGTTGCACGATGTCCACGCCGGAGGAGAGCACGGCGTCCAGGAACGCGGGCAGGTCACCCTGGCGCCTGCGGGCGTCGGTGCACAGGTAGAGCCGGGCGTCGGCGAGCCGCTCGCGTGGCGTGGGCATGGGTGGATCCCCCCGTCGGGTGCGGTGGTCCCGCGCGGGCCGGGCGGACCCGGTCCCCGCGGGACCCTCGGTGTGTCGTCAGTGCTCAGACGGCGAGCGCCTGGGCGCGGCGCTTCACCTCCGTACCGCGATTCTCGCTGAGGGCCTGCGCGGGGGTGCCCGGCAGGGTGGGGTCGGGAGTGAAGAGCCACTCCAGCATCTCTTCGTCGGTGAAGCCGTCGTCCTTCAGGAGCGTCAGGGTCCCGGAGAGACCCTTGACGACCTTGTCGCCCTGGATGAAGGCGGCGGGCACCTGGAGCGCCCTGTTCTCCCCACGGCGCACGGCGATGAGCTGGCCCTCCTTGACCAGCTGGCGCACGCGCGTCACCTCGACGTCGAGCATCTCCGCGATGTCGGGGAGGTAGAGCCAGGCGGGGACGAGAGCATCGGTCTTTGCGTCAATCTCGGTCACGGGACAAGCGTGCCATCCCGGACCGACAGCCGGTAGTCGGGCCCCGTGGGTGCCCCCTGACCGGGCCGGGGACGCTCGTGTCCGGGCGGGGCCGGACCGGGCCGGGGCGGCGGGGTCCGAGCGGCCGCGGGAAGGGGCAGGGCAAGGGCCCGGGGCCGCTCAGAGCCTGTCGGGTGGCCTTTGACCGCCCGGTCAGGGGCCACCCGACAGGCGCTCAGAGCACCGCCGCTTTCAGGGGCACGGCGGGGTCGGCCGCGCGGTCCCGGTCGAGCCGGGCGCCGGACTCGATCAGCCTGCGGCCCTGCGCCAGGTCGCGCGGACGGCCGACGGCCAGCAGGGCGACGAGGGCGCCGTCGCGCAGCCACAGCGCGGACCAGGCGGCACCGTCCGGGTCGCCGCGGCGTACGAGGTCGCCCGCACCGTCGTGGTGGCCGGCGTACTGCACGAAGCGGCCGAACTGCTCGGACCAGAAGTACGGCACCGGGTCGTAGTCGGCGGGGGCATCGCCGACGATGCCGGCCGCGACGGTCCGGGGACCCTGGAGGGCGTTGTCCCAGTGGTGGACCAGGAGCCGTTCGCCGTAGCGGGCCGACGGGAAGGAGGCGCAGTCACCGACGGCGTACACGTCCGGCAGCGAGGTCCGCAGTCGGGCGTCGGCGGTGACGGAGCCGCCCGCGTCGAGGGCGATGCCGGAGCCGTCGAGCCAACCGGTGTCCGGCCGGGCCCCGATGCCGACGACGACGGCGCCGGCGGGCAGGGTCCGGCCGTCGGAGAGCACGACGTGCCCTGGCTCGACGGCCGCGACGCGCGCGTGGGTGAGCAGCTCGGCGCCGCTCTCGGCGTACCAGCGGGCCATCGGGGCGGTGACCTCGGCGGGCAGCGCGCCGAACAGCGGCCGTTCGGCGGCCTCGACGACGGTGACGGCGCAGCCCGCCTCTCGGGCGGCGGTGGCGAACTCGGCACCGATCCATCCCGCGCCGACGACCACGATGTCGTGGCGCCGCTCCAGGACCGGCCTGAGCCGGGCGGCGTCGTCGAGGGTCCGCAGGAGATGGACGCCGGGGACGCCCTCGCTTCCCGGCAGGGTGACCGGGCGGGCTCCGGTGGCGAGGACGAGCACGTCATACGGGACGGGTCCGGCCTGGGTGTCGATCTCGTGGTCGTCGGCGCGCAGTCCGGTCACGTCGAGTCCCAGCCGCAGTCCGACGCCGAGCGCCTCGAAGTCGACGTCGAAGGCCGAGTCCTCGGCCTTGCCGAGGAGCACCGCCTTGGAGAGCGGCGGCCGGTCGTAGGGCTGGTGCGGCTCGGCGCCGATGAGGGTGACGGGCCCGGTGAAGCCCTGCTCGCGCAGGGCGACCGCGGTCTGGACGCCCGCCATCCCGGCACCTACGACGACGACGTGCTGCGGTGACTGCTTCTGCTCGCTCACCCGTCCACCTTACGCAGCTGACGCATCGTCAGTAAGGGTGGGCTCTGGGAGCGGGACGGGGCGGAGGCTAGTCTGGCCGTCGTAAAGCACTCGCGGGAGCCCGGACGCACCGGGCTGAGAGGGAGGCTGGGACGGCCTCCGACCGTACGAACCTGATCCGGGTCATGCCGGCGAAGGGAGGGGCTGGACGCCCATGCATCCACGCACAGGATCGGATGTCCTCGTCATCGGGGGCGGGATCATCGGCCTGGTCACGGCCTGGCGGGCGACGCTGCGCGGGCTGCGCGCCGCCGTGGTCGACCCGGAACCGGGCGGCGGGGCCGCCGCCGTGGCGGCGGGCATGCTCGCCGCCGTCACCGAACTGCACTACGGCGAGGAGACCCTGCTGGGCCTCAACCTGGTCTCCGCGCGGCGCTATCCGGGCTTCGTCGCCGAACTCCAGGAGGCCACGGGGCACGACGTCGGCTATCGAGCCTGCGGCACGCTCGCTGTCGCCCTCGACGCCGACGACCGGGCTCACCTGCGGGAACTGCACACCCTGCAGACCCGCTGCGGTCTGGATTCGGAGTGGCTCAGCGGACGCGACTGCCGACGGCTGGAGCCGATGCTGGCACCGGGCGTCCGGGGCGGGCTGCGGGTCGACGGCGACCACCAGGTCGATCCGCGCCGGCTCGCCGCCGCGCTCGTCACCGCCTGCGAACGGGCCGGCGTGGTCTTTCACCGGAGCGTCGCGGAACGGCTGACGGTGGTACGGGACCGGGCCGCGGGCGCGGCCCTGGCGGACGGGACGACACCGGCCGCGGACCAGGTCGTCCTGGCCGGCGGCAGTCTCAGCGGCCGGCTGACCGGCGTACCGGACGAGGTCCTGCCGCCGGTACGACCGGTCAAGGGTCAGGTGCTCCGGCTGACGGTGCCGCCCGCGTTCGCGCCGTTCCTCTCCCGCACGGTCCGGGCGGTCGTCCGCGGCAGCCACGTCTACCTGGTGCCGCGGGCGAACGGCGAACTCGTCGTCGGCGCGACCAGCGAGGAACTGGGCTGGGACACGACGGTGACCGCGGGCGGGGTGTACGAGCTGCTGCGCGACGCCCACGAGCTGGTGCCCGGCATCACCGAACTGCCGCTCACCGAGACACGGGCGGGCCTGCGGCCGGGGTCTCCGGACAACGCGCCGCTGCTCGGGCCGACCGCGCTGCCGGGTCTTCATCTGGCCACCGGCCACTACCGCAACGGGGTGCTGCTCACGCCGGTCACGGGCGACGCGCTGGCCGAGGCGCTGATCACCGGCGCGCTGCCGGACGAGGCCCGGCCCTTCAGCCCGCTCCGGTTCCCGGCCGCACCCTCCCTTCGCGCACGTCAGGAGCAGCTCGCATGAACCTCTCCGTCAACGGGGAGCCGCGTGTGCTCTCCGGTCCCCTCTCCCTCGACGCCCTCGTCGCCGGTCTGACCGCGGCGCCCTCGGGCGTGGCCGCGGCCGTCAACGAGACGGTCGTACCGCGCGGCCAGTGGCCCGTGACGATGCTCGGCGAGGGCGACCGGGTCGAGGTCCTCACCGCGGTGCAGGGGGGCTGAGACGTGTCCGACGACGTCTTCCGCCTCGGCGGTACGGAGTTCTCCTCGCGGCTGATCATGGGCACCGGAGGGGCGCCCAGCCTGGACGTGCTGGAGCGTTCGCTGATCGCCTCCGGCACCGAGCTGACGACCGTCGCGATGCGACGGCTGGACCCGACGGTGCGGGGTTCGGTCCTGTCCGTCCTGGACCGGCTGGGCGTCAGGGTCCTGCCGAACACCGCGGGCTGCTACACCGCGGGCGAGGCGGTGCTGACGGCGCGCCTCGCGCGGGAGGCGCTCGGGACGGACTGGATCAAACTGGAGGTGGTCGCCGACGAGCGGACCCTCCTGCCGGACGCCGTGGAACTGCTGGACGCCGCGGAGACGCTGGTCGACGACGGTTTCACGGTCCTGCCGTACACCAATGACGATCCGGTGCTCGCGAGGAAGCTGGAGGACGTGGGCTGCGCGGCGGTCATGCCGCTCGGCTCTCCGATCGGCTCCGGGCTCGGCATCCGCAATCCGCACAACTTCGAGCTGATCGTGGAGCGGGCGCGGGTGCCGGTGATCCTGGACGCGGGGGCCGGGACGGCCTCGGACGCGGCGCTCGCGATGGAGCTGGGCTGCGCGGCGGTGATGCTGGCCTCGGCGGTGACCCGGGCGCAGGAACCGGTCCTGATGGCGGAGGCGATGCGGCAGGCGGTGGGCGCGGGCCGGCTGGCCCGGCGGGCGGGGCGCATCCCCCGCCGGCACTTCGCCGAGGCATCGTCGCCGGTGGAGGGCCGGGCCAGGCTGGACCCGGAGCGTCCGGCGTTCTGAGGGACGCAACAGCCGCGCGGGGCCGGGTCCCCGCCCCCGCGCGGGCGGCGCGGACCCGGTCCCGGCGGGGCACGGCGGGGTTCCCGCCCCGTCACAGCTCGGCTGCAGTACGGGGCGGACGGGGGCGCGCGGCCCCCGCCGGGCTCGCGGACTCGTAAACTCGGGGCCGTGGACACGACCCTTCAGGACCCGCTCGTCGGGCAGCTGCTCGACGGCCGTTACCGCGTCGACGCGCGTATCGCCGTCGGTGGGATGGCCACGGTCTACCGGGCCGTCGACATCCGTCTCGACCGGGTGCTCGCGCTCAAGGTGATGCATCCCTCGCTCGCCACCGACGCGACCTTCGTCGAGCGGTTCATCCGCGAGGCGAAGTCCGTGGCCCGGCTCTCCCACCCCAATGTCGTCGGGGTCTTCGACCAGGGCGCCGACGGCGCGTACGTCTATCTCGCCATGGAGTACGTCGCCGGCTGCACGCTGCGCGACGTCCTGCGCGAGCGCGGCGCCCTGCGGCCCCGCGCCGCCCTCGACATCCTGGAGCCCGTGCTCGCCGCGCTCGGCGCGGCCCACCGGGCCGGCTTCGTCCACCGGGACATGAAGCCCGAGAACGTCCTGATAGGGGACGACGGCCGGGTCAAGGTCGCCGACTTCGGGCTCGTCCGGGCCGTCGGCTCCGCCACCCAGACCACCGGCGCCGTGCTCGGGACCGTCTCGTACCTGGCTCCCGAGCAGATCGAGCACGGCACCGCCGACACCCGCTCGGACGTGTACGCCTGCGGGGTCGTCCTCTACGAGATGCTGACCGGCGGCAAACCGCACGCCGGGGAAACCCCGGCCCAGGTGCTCTACCAGCACCTCAACACCGACGTCCCGGCTCCGTCCGCCGCCGTCCCCGGCCTCGCCCTCGAGCTCGACGAGCTGGTGGCCGCCGCCACCGCGCGCAACGCGGACGTCCGGCCGTACGACGCCGTCGACCTGCTGGCCCGCGCCCGGGCGGCGCGTGCCGCGCTCGACGACGAACAGCTGGACCTGCTGCCGCCGCTGGCGCGTCCGGAGGACGCTCCGCGCCCGGGGGTCCCGTCGGAGGAGGCGACGAGCGTCATCCCGCGCGTCCCGCCCGAGCGTACGAGCCGCTTCGTGGTGCCGCCCGACGCCGAGCCTGCGGCGCACCGGACGCCCGCCGCGTCCGGGCCTCGTCGCGGGCCCCTCCGCTCCCGCGGCCCGCTGCTCGTCGTGACCGCCGTGCTGCTGATCCTGGGACTCGGAACCGGCGTCTGGTACATCAACTCCGGCCAGTTCACCCGTGTCCCCGCGGTGCTCGGCCAGACCGAGGCCGAGGCCGCGAAGCGGCTCGCCGACGCCGGACTGGACGTCGGGACGACCCGGCGCGCCTTCAGCGAGGTCTACGACCGCGGCACGGTCATGGCGACCGACCCCGCCCCCGGGGAGCGGATCCGCGGCAACAGCGCGGTGGTGCTCACGCTCTCCCGCGGCCCCGAGGTGGTGACGGTCCCCCACCTCAGGGGGAAGCCGCTGGCCGAGGCGAGGGAGATCCTGGAGCGGGAGGGACTGGGCACCGGTGTGGTGACCAGGGTCTTCGACCGGTCCGTGGCGCAGGGCGCCGTGATCGGCTCCGATCCCGAGCCCGGCACGGAGCGCAGCCCGGACTCCGCCGTCGCCCTGGTCGTCAGCAAGGGCGCGCCGATCGACGTGCCGGACGTGACCGGAGAGTCCGTGGAGGATGCCACGGCCGCGCTGCGGGAGGCGGGGCTCACCGTGCGGATCGCGAGCGAGCGGATCCACTCCCCGCAGGACGCGGGCACGATCGCCGCCCAGTCGCCGTCCGAGGGCAGCCGTGCCGCCCGGGGTGACGTCATCACCCTCACCGTCTCCAAGGGCCCGCGGATGATCGAGGTGCCCGACGTCGTGGGCGCCACGGTCGACGAGGCGCGCGAGCGGCTGGAGCAGGCGGGCTTCGAGGTGAAGGTGGAGAAGACCTTCCCCTTTCTCGGTGACACGGTCTCCAGGCAGTCCGTCCGGGGCGGGGCCTCGGCGGCCGAGGGCTCCACCATCACGATCACGATCAAGGGACTGTAGAGACTCATGCGCAACCCCGTCGGCGGCCACGTCCCGGTGGCCGGCGGCCTCGCCACGACCGGACTCGCCTACGCCCGCACGCTCGGCGCCGAGGCCGTGCAGGTCTTCGTCGCCAACCCGCGCGGCTGGGCGACGCCCCTCGGCAGTCCCGCCCAGGACGAACGCTTCCGCGCGGAGTGCGAGGCCGAGGGCCTGTCGGCCTGGGTGCACGCCCCGTACCTGATCAACTTCGGCTCCCACACGGAGGCCACGGTCGCCAAGTCGGTGGACTCGCTGCGGCACTCACTGCGCCGCGGCCGTGAGATAGGCGCCCGGGGCGTGGTGGTGCACACCGGCTCGGCGACCGGCGGACGGCCGAGGGCGACGGCGCTGGCGCAGGTCCGCGAACGGATGCTGCCGCTGCTGGACGAGCTGACGCACGAGGACGACCCGGTCCTGCTGCTGGAGTCGACGGCGGGGCAGGGTTTCTCGCTCTGTTCGCGGGCGGAGGACTTCGGCCCCTACTTCGACGCCCTCGACCACCACCCCAAGCTGGGGATCTGCCTCGACACCTGCCACATCTTCGCCGCCGGACACGATCTGACCGGGCCGCACGGCATGGCGCGGACCCTCGACCGGCTGGTGGACGTCGTCGGCGAGGGGCGGCTGAGGCTGATCCACGCGAACGACTCCCAGGAGGCCGTCGGCGCGCGCAGGGACCGGCACGCCAACATCGGGGCCGGGCACATCGGCGAGGAGCCGTTCCGGAAGCTGCTCGCGCACCCCGCCACGGAGGGCGTGCCGCTGGTCATCGAGACGCCCGGCGGCCCCGAGGGGCACGCGGCGGACGTGGAGCTGCTGAAGAAACTCCGGGCCTGAGCGCCCTCCGGCAACCCGGGCGGCGTCCGGGCGCTCCGGGGCCGCTCAGAGCTCGGGGCCGTCCCCCGGCTCCTCCTGGTAGGAGTAGCGCTGCTCCGTCCACGGGTCGCCGATGTTGTGGTAGCCGCGCTCCTCCCAGAAGCCGCGGCGGTCGGCGGTCATGTACTCCACGCCCCTGACCCACTTCGGGCCCTTCCAGGCGTACAGGTGCGGCACGACGAGCCGGAGCGGGAAGCCGTGCTCGGCGGTGAGCAGTTCACCGTCCTTGTGAGTGGCGAAGATCGTGCCGTCCGAGGCGAAGTCGGCGAGGCGCATGTTGGCGCTGAAGCCGTACTCGGCCCATACCATCACGTGCGTGACGTTCGCGGCCGGCGGGGCGAGTTCGAGGATCGTGCGGGCGGGGACGCCTCCCCATTCGGCCCCCAGCATGCTGAACTTCGTCACGCAGTGCAGATCGGCCACCGTGGTGGCGAAGGGGAGTGCCGAGAACTCCTCGTGGTTCCAGCAGCGCTTGTCGCCGTCCGCCGTCGCGCCGAAGACCCTGAACTCCCAGCGGTCCGGCTTGAACTTGGGAACGGGTCCGTAGTGGGTGACCGGCCAGCCGCGCTGCAGCCGCTGCCCCGGCGGAAGATCCGACTGTGCCGCTTCCCGGCGTACTCCGCTCTCCGGCTGACCCATGTCATCCATGGTGACAGACCGCGAGGGGTGGTCATGACCAGGCAAGCCCCGACCGCGGCACGATTCGGGCAACTCACACTAAGCCTGTACTTACTGGACGCCTCCCACGCGTGGTGCGAGGATGCGGCCATCCTGCCCAGTCACGACACAGACATGCGTGGAAGGAGCCTCTGCGATGCAGGGCGACCCCGAGGTCCTCGAGTTCCTCAACGAGCAGCTGACCGGCGAGCTGACGGCCGTCAACCAGTACTGGCTGCACTACCGCATCCAGGACAACAAGGGCTGGACGAAGCTCGCCAAGTACACCCGCGAAGAGTCCATCGACGAGATGAAGCACGCGGACAAGCTGACCGAACGCATCCTGATGCTGGACGGCCTGCCCAACTACCAGCGGCTCTTCCACGTCCGTGTCGGCCAGACGGTCACCGAGATGTTCCAGGCGGACCGCCAGGTGGAGGTGGAGGCGATCGACCGCCTCAAGCGCGGCATCGAGGTCATGCGCGCCAAGGGCGACATCACCTCGGCCAACCTCTTCGAGGAGATCCTGGCCGACGAGGAGCACCACATCGACTACCTCGACACCCAGCTGGAACTCGTCGAGAGCCTGGGTGAGGCGCTCTACCTCTCGACGCTGATCGAGCAGCCGGGCTGAGGAAGGATCGGTTCCGACCCCGGCCGGCCGGAGCGGGAGCCCCGCCGGTGCGGGACGACCCGCGGACGACGGGCCTCGGTCTCAGCTCAGAGCCTGTCGGGTGACCTTCGGCCGACAGGCTCTCAGGCAGCCTCGGAGAGGCGTTCCGGCACGGTGAACTCCGCCACCAGGGCGGGCGCGCCCTGGTCCAGGAGGTCCCGGCGCGGGCAGCTCCCGCGCCCGAGGAGCGCCTGTATGCGTCGCACGCACGAGCCGCAGTCGGTGCCGGCCTTGCAGGCGGAGGCGATCTGGCGCGGGGTGCAGGCACCCGCGTCCGCGTGCTCCTTGACCTGCTTCTCCGTGACACCGAAGCACGAGCAGATGTACACGCGGTTCACCTCCCGCCAGGATCGATAAGGTCAACCTAACCTTACCTGGCGGGCCGGACTCGGGAAAGTCCTCACGACGACGGTGGGGCGCGGATCACAGAGATCCGCGCCCCACCGTCGCGGGAGGTCACCCCCCGGTCACGCTCACTGGTCGCGGTACATCTCCGCCACCAGGAACGCCAGGTCGAGCGACTGGCTGCGGTTGAGCCGCGGGTCGCAGGCCGTCTCGTAGCGCTGGTGCAGGTCGTCGACGAAGATCTCGTGTCCGCCGCCCACGCACTCGGTGACGTCGTCACCGGTGAGCTCGACGTGGATGCCGCCCGGGTGGGTGCCGAGAGCCTTGTGGACCTCGAAGAAGCCCTTGACCTCGTCGAGCACGTCGTCGAAGCGACGGGTCTTGTGGCCCGAGGCCGCCTCGAAGGTGTTGCCGTGCATCGGGTCGGTGACCCAGGCGACGACCGCGCCGGAGGCGGTGACCTTCTCGACCAGCTCGGGCAGCTTGTCCCGCACCTTGTCGGCGCCCATGCGGACGATGAAGGTCAGCCGGCCGGGCTCCCGGTCAGGGTCGAGCCGGTCGACGTACGTCAGCGCCTCGTCGACCGTGGTCGTCGGGCCCAGCTTGATGCCGATCGGGTTGGCGATCCGCGAGGCGAACTCGACGTGGGCGTGATCCAGCTGTCGGGTGCGCTCACCGATCCAGACCATGTGGCCCGAGGTGTCGTACAGCTTGCCGGTACGCGAGTCGGTCCGGGTCAGCGCGCCCTCGTAGTCGAGGAGCAGCGCCTCGTGGGAGGCGTAGAACTCGACCGCGCGGAACTCGGCCGGGTCGGTGCCGCACGCCTTCATGAAGTTGAGGGCGTTGTCGATCTCGCGCGCCAGCTGCTCGTAGCGCTGGCCCGAGGGGGACGACTTCACGAAGTCCTGGTTCCAGGCGTGCACCTGGCGCAGGTCGGCGTAGCCACCGGTGGTGAAGGCGCGCACCAGGTTGAGCGTCGAGGCGGAGGCGTTGTACATCCGCTTGAGGCGCTCGGGGTCCGGGACACGGGCCTTCTCGTTGAAGTCGAAGCCGTTGACCGAGTCGCCGCGGTACGTCGGCAGGGTCACGCCGTCGCGGGTCTCGGTCCCCTTGGAGCGGGGCTTCGAGTACTGCCCCGCGATGCGCCCGACCTTCACGACGGGCACGGAGGCCGCGTAGGTGAGGACGGCGCTCATCTGGAGCAGCGTCTTGAGCTTGGCGCGGATGTGGTCGGCGGACACGGCGTCGAATGCCTCGGCGCAGTCGCCGCCCTGGAGGAGGAACGCCTCGCCACGGGCGACGGCTCCCATCCGGGCGCGCAGCTGGTCGCACTCGCCCGCGAAGACGAGCGGCGGATACGACTCGAGGTCCGCGATCACATCGCGCAGAGCCTCGGCATCGGGGTACTCGGGCTGCTGCGCCGCGGGCAGGTCTCGCCAGGTCGCCTTGGCGACGGCGTGGGATTCAGCGTTCACGGTCACACGACCACAGTACGTGGCCGAGGGCTTTGTCCACGCCAGTGACCGCCAGCTGAGACGTACGACACCGGTACGGCGCGGATCATGGGCTACCATCACCGGCATGTTCGCGCAGACGCCCCGTGACTGGTGGTGGACCGCTCATCCGGCGGCCCACTGACTGCGCGTACCCGAACACGCGAAGGCCGCCCGAGGGGCGGCCTTCCTCTGTTTTCCGGGCCGTTCCTCTCCGCTCCACGGAAGGAACGACGAACCGCATGGACCTCTCCCGTCTCCTGGACGACTCCTGTCCCCCGTTCGCACTGCTGCGCCGGCGCGCCCCGGGCCGCGACCACGACACGGTGGAGGTGCTGATCGGCGCGGTGCGCGAGGCCGAACGGCTCGCCGACCTGCCCGTCGGCACGCTGCCGACCCTCGCCCTGGTGCCGTTCCGGCAGATCCGCGAGCGCGGGTTCGAGGTGCGCGACGACGGCACACCGCTGGCGTACCTGGTCGCCGAGGAGGCGTACGAGCTGCCGCTCGACGAGGCGATGGAGCGGCTGCCCGCCCACGCGGTGCGGGTGGAGGGCGGCGGCTTCGACGTGCCGGACGCGGTGTACGCGGAGACGGTGCGCCGGGTCGTCGACGAGGAGATCGGCTCGGGCGAGGGTGCCAACTTCGTCATCCGCCGTACCTTCACCGGCGAGATCCCGGGCTTCGGCCGCGCCGACGCCCTCGCGCTGTTCCGGCGGCTGCTGGCGGGCGAGCGGGGCGCGTACTGGACCTTCGTCGTGCACACCGGGTCCCGCACGCTGGTGGGCGCGAGCCCGGAGGCGCACGTCCGGATGTCCGGCGGCACGGTCGTGATGAACCCGATCAGCGGCACCTACCGGTACCCGGCCGGGTCCGCGCCGACCCCCGAGGACCTGCTGGCCTTCCTCGCCGACCGGAAGGAGGCCGAGGAGCTCTCCATGGTGGTCGACGAGGAGCTGAAGATGATGTGCACGGTCGGCGACCGGGGCGGAGTGGTGATCGGCCCCCGCCTCAAGGAGATGGCGCATCTCGCTCATACGGAGTACGAACTGCGCGGCCGGTCCTCCCTCGACGTGCGGGAGGTCCTGCGGGAGACCATGTTCGCGGCGACCGTCACCGGTTCGCCGGTGCAGAACGCATGCCGGGTCATCAAGCGCCACGAGGCCGGAGGCCGGGGCTACTACGCGGGCGCCCTGGCACTGCTGCGCACGGACCGGAACGGGGCGCAGACACTGGACTCCCCCATCCTGATCCGGACCGCCGACATCTCCGCCGAAGGCCGGCTGCGGGTGCCGGTGGGCGCGACGCTGGTGCGCCACTCCGACCCCGCGGGCGAGGTCGCCGAGACCCACGCCAAGGCGGCGGGCGTGCTGACCGCCCTCGGGGTGCGGGAGGGGCGGCCCCGCGAGGACGTACCCCGGGCGCCGCGGCCGGCCGACGACCCCCGGGTGCGGGCCGCCCTGGACGCGCGGCGTGCCGACCTCGCGCCCTTCTGGCTGAAGATGCGGGACGGGGCGGCCCCGGCCCGGGGAACGGTCGCGGCGCTGACGGGCCAGGTGCTGGTCATCGACGCGGAGGACACCTTCACGGCGATGCTCGCCCATCTGCTGCGCTCTTCCGGACCGGAGGTCTCGGTGGTCCGCTACGACGAGCCGGGGCTGCGGGAGCTGGCGCTCGGCCACGACGGACCCGTGGTGCTCGGCCCCGGACCGGGCGACCCGGGGGACGCGGGCGATCCGAAGATGCGGTTCCTCCGACGGCTGACCGCCGACCTCGTGCGGGACCACCGGCACGGGCTGCTCGGCGTCTGCCTGGGCCACGAGCTGATCGCGGCGGAGCTGGGCCTGGAGATCGTGCGCAAGCGCACCCCGTTCCAGGGGGCGCAGCTCCGGATCGACCTGTTCGGGCAGGAACGGACGGTCGGCTTCTACAACAGCTTCACGGCCCGGTGCGACGACCGCGCGGCCACCGAACTGGCGCTGCACCGGATCGAGGTCAGCCGGGACCCGGTGACGGACGAGGTGCACGCGCTGCGCGGGCCGGGCTTCGCGGGGGTGCAGTTCCATCCGGAGTCGGTCCTGACCCGGGAGGGGGCCGCGCTCACCGCGTCCCTGCTGGCGGGGGTCCTGGTGTAGGTCCCGCCGGGGCCGCTTCCCGGGGCGGTGCCGGGCACCTCCGGGTCAGGACTCCGCCGGCACCAGGACGTTCTCGCTGCGCCGGCCCTCGATGTGGTCGAGGACGTTCCGGAGGGTCGTGTCGATGATCTGGCCGACCGCGTCGACGGTGTAGTACGCCTGATGGGAGGTGACCACGACGTTGGGGAAGGTCATCAGCCTCGCCAGGACGTCGTCCTGGACGGCCTCCAGCGACTTGTCGAGGAAGAAGAGCCCGGCCTCCGCCTCGTAGACGTCCAGGCCCACCCCGGCGAAGCGGCCGGCGCGCAGTTCGGCGACGAGGGCCTCGGTGTCGATCAGTCCGCCGCGGCTGGAGTTCACCAGCAGCACGTCGTCCTTCATCGCCTTGAGCGCGGCGGCGTCGATGAGCCGGTGGGTGCTGGGCAGCAGCGGGACGTGCAGGCTGATCAGGTCGGCCTCGGCGAAGATCCGCTCCTTCTCGACGTAGGTCATGCCGAGCGCCAGGCAGGCCGGGTTCTCGGCGAGGTCCCAGCCGAGCAGGTTCATGCCGTAGCCGTGGGCGATCCGGGTGAATGCCTCGCCGATCTTCCCGGTGCCGAGGACACCCACCGTACGGCCGCGCAGGTCCCGGCCCATGAGACCGTCGAGCCGGAAGTCGAAGTCCCGGGTCCGGTTGGAGGCGCGGACGATCCGGCGGTTGACGGCCGTCGCCAGCGTCCAGGCGAACTCCGCGACGGAATAGGGCGAGTAGTACGAGACGCGGGCGATGGTGAAGCCGAGGCGGGCCGCGACGTCGAGGTCGATGTTGTTGAAGCCCGTGGAGCGCTGGGCGATCATCCGGGTCCCGCCGGCGTGGAGGGTGCGCAGCACCCGGGCGCCGAGGTCCGCGTTGACGCTGCTGGAGACGACCTCGTAGCCGGCCGCGATGGGCGCGGTGTCCTCGGTGAGGAACACCTCCAGGCAGCGGACGTCATGGTGGCCCTCGAATGCCTTCTCCATCATCGGCTTCTCGTCCGCCTGCACGCCGAACGCCAGGATTTCCACGGAGCCCCTCCGAGAGTGTGCCGGAATTGTCTGGTCCCGGCGAATATACGGCCCGTGGGGGCGGTCGGCGTGGTGGACGGCTCCTCGCCCCCGGCCTCGCCGGGGGCGTCACCGCACCCGTCAGGCGTCGTCGAGGCCGCGCTCGATGGCGTAGCGGACGAGTTCCACACGGTTGTGCAGCTGGAGTTTGCCCAGAGTGTTCTGGACGTGGTTCTGCACGGTGCGGTGGGAGATGACCAGGCGTTCGGCGATCTGCTTGTAGCCCAGTCCCTTGGCGACCAGGCGCAGCACCTCGGTCTCGCGCTCCGTGAGCTGTGGCGCCTTCGGTTCGTCGACGCCGGTGGCCGGCTCGGGCTCGGAGGCCAGCCGGCGGTACTCGCCGAGGACCAGCCCCGCCAGCCCCGGGGTGAAGACGGGGTCGCCGACGGCCGTCCGGCGGACCGCGTCGATCAGTTCGGCGGTGCTGGCGGACTTGAGCAGATAGCCGGTGGCGCCGGACTTGACCGCTTCCAGGACGTCGGCGTGCTCGCCGCTCGCGGAGAGCACCAGGACCCGCAGGGCCGGGTCGGCTCCGACGAGCTCCTTGCAGACCTGGACGCCGGGCTTGGCCGGCAGGTTCAGGTCGAGGACGAGGACGTCCGGCCCGACGGCCGTGGCGCGGCGTACGGCCTGCTCGCCGTCGCCGGCCGTGGCGACCACGTCCAGACCGGCCTCCGAGAGGTCCCGGGCGACGGCGTCGCGCCACATCGGATGGTCGTCCACGACCATCACCCGGACCGGCCGGTCGTCCGCCGTCCGTCGCTCCTCGTGCGTCCGCTGCTCGCTCATCTATCCGCTCGCCTTCCCCCGCGGGTCCCGCTCCCGCGGGACCTTCAGTTCCACTTCCGTGCCCTGGCCCGGTACCGAGATCAGCTCGGCCGTGCCGCCGAGATCGCGCAGCCTGCCCCTGATGGACAGGGCGACGCCCATCCGGCCCTCGCCCTCCGCCTGGTCGAGCCGCCCCTCCGGAATGCCGGGTCCGTCGTCCCGGACCGTGACGATCACCTCGTCGGTCCAGTCCTCGACCAGGATCCACGCGCGCGCGTCCGTGCCCGCGTGGACCCGGACGTTGTCCAGGGCGGCGAAGACCGCGGCCGTCAGCTCCCGGGCGGCGGCCGGTGCCAGCAGGACCGGGACGCCCGGCTCGGAGAGCGTGACCCGCGCCCCCGCCCGGGGCACGAGCAGGCCGCGCAGGTCGACCGGGGCGTCGTCGTCCGGTTCCTCGACGAAGCGGACCACCGCGCCCTCGGACTCGTCCTCCGAGACCAGCGAGGGCCGGGTGAGCCCGCCGGCGACCAGGGTGCGCAGGGCGACCTCCTGTTCGCCCGCCATCCGGCCCAGCTCGGCGGCCTCGCCGCCCAGCGCCGTCCCGCGCCGCTGCACCATCGCCAGCACCTGCAGGACGCTGTCGTGGATGTCCCGGGCCAGCCGCTCGCGTTCGCGGGTGGCCGCCTCGATCTCCAGGGCGCGGGCCAGGGTGCGTTCGGAGGCGCGGGCGACCTCGACGACGTAGCCGATCGCGATGGACGCGACCCACACGAGGAGGACGTTGTGAAGGGTGTCCCGGCTGGGGCTGCCGCGCTCGACGAGGTTGGCGACGGCCACCAGCGAGGACGCGAAGCCGGCCCAGCGCCAGCCGCCCTTGATCGCGTACGCGAGGACGGCACCGGCGGTCCATATCGACGGCAGCGTGGGGCCGTCCTGGGTCCGGGCCTGCGCGTCGGCGAGCGGGGTGAGCAGGATGCCGACGAGGGCGATCGCGAGGTCGGCGACGAGGAAGCCCCGGGTGCAGCTGACCGCGTTCGCCACCTTCGGCAGCGTGGCCAGGGTCCACACGCAGATCACGGCGAGGAACACGACGGCCACCGCCGGGCGTTCGTAGCGTTCCTGGGAGAAGACGAAGATCAGTACCGCGTAGACCATCGTCAGGACGCGGTAGGCGGTGAGCGCGCGCCACAGCGGCTGCTCGACCGACATGCGCACGACACGCTCGCGCCTGGCCATCTCCCCACCCCCAAAGGCCCACCCCGCGGAGGGCTACGCGCCGGACTCTTCCCGTGCCGCGATCTCGGCCTTCACGGCCTCCTTCGCGGCCTTCTCGGCCTCCGCGATCTGCCGCTTGGCGGCGGTCGCGTAGATGTCGACGTACTCCTGGCCGGACAGCTTCATGATCTCGTACATGACCTCGTCGGTCACCGAGCGGAGGATGAAACGGTCCCCCTCCATGCCCTGGTACCGGCTGAAGTCCAGCGGCTCGCCGATCCGGATGCCGGGGCGCATGAGCTTGGGAACGACCTTGCCGGGCGGCTGGATCTTCTCGGTGTCGATCATCGCGACCGGGATGACGGGCGCGCCGGTGGCCAGGGCCACCCGGGCGAGACCGCCGGGCTTGCCGCGGTACAGCCGGCCGTCGGGCGAGCGGGTGCCCTCCGGGTAGATGCCGAAGAGGCCGCCCTGTTCGATGACCTCGATCCCGGCCTTGACGGCCGCCTCGCCCGCGCCGCGCGCGCCGGACCGGTCCACCGGAAGCTGGCCGACGCCCTTGAAGAAGGCGGCGGTGAGCTTGCCCTTCACTCCGGGCGAGGTGAAGTACTCGGCCTTGGCGATGAAGGTGACCTTGCGGTCCAGGACGGCCGGCAGGAAGAAGGAGTCGGAGAACGACAGATGGTTGCTCGCGAGGATCGCCGGCCCCTCGGCGGGAATGTTCTCGAGGCCCTCCACCCAGGGCCTGAAGGCGAGCTTCAGTGACCCTCCGATGGAGAACTTCATTGCGCCGTAGATCAACTCGGGTACCTTCCGTGTGCTGTGGGACAGACCTTATCCCGTACGGCGCGGGGGGAGCCGCGACGGGCTCGGCACCTTCGTGCGAACGGCCCTGGTCGGTGTCCGCCCGGTCGCGTACGGTGAAGGTCCTTCCCCTTTTTGTCGTCGCTTCGCCGAACCCACGAACAGGAGACCCCCGTGCCGGTCCTTCCTGGAGCTGAGCCGTACCGCCACGAGGGCGGAGAGGTCGGCGTCCTCCTCTGTCACGGTTTCACCGGTTCCCCGCAGTCGCTGCGCCCCTGGGCCGAGTACCTGGCCGAGCGCGGGCTGACCGTGTCGCTGCCCCTGCTGCCCGGGCACGGCACCCGCTGGGAGGACATGCAGCTCACCACCTGGCACGACTGGTACGCGGAGGTGGACCGCGCCCTGGAGGAGCTGCTCGCGCGCTGCGCGAAGGTCTTCGTCTTCGGCCTCTCCATGGGCGGGGCGCTGACCCTGCGGCTGGCCGCCCGGCACGGGGACGCGGTCCGCGGGATCGTCCTCGTGAACCCGGGCAACAAGGTGCACGGGCTGGCGGCGCACGCCCTGCCGGTGGCCCGGCACCTGGTCGCCTCGACCAAGGGCATCGCCAGCGACATCGCCAAGGAGGGCGTGACCGAGGTCGGCTACGACCGGGTGCCGCTGCACGCGGCGCATTCGCTGCGGCGCTTCTTCCAGGTCGTCGACGCGGAGCTGCCGCAGGTCACGCAGCCGCTGCTGCTCCTGCACAGTCCCCAGGACCACGTGGTGCCGCCGGCCGACTCGGCGCGGGTGCTGAGCCGGGTCTCCTCCACGGACGTGACGGAGATCCTGCTGGAACAGAGTTACCACGTCGCGACGTTGGACCATGACGCGGAGCGGATCTTCGAGGAGAGCCTGGCGTTCGTGGGCCGGCTCGCTCCGCTGGCGACCGAGACGAAGGGGAACACGAGCGGTGGCTGAGCAGCAGGACGGCGAGCGCGAGCCGCAGCCCATCGACGAGGAGGCGGCCTGGGCCGCGATCGTCGCCGGGTACGGCGAGGAGCCCGCGGACCCGCCGGGGGCCCGGCCCTTCCGGTCGGTGGAGGACCTCGCGCTCCCGGAGGACGACGGGAACGAGGACGACGACGAGGACCACGAGGGTCCGGCCGCCGACCCGGGAAAGCCGGGGAAGCCGGAGAAGCCCGCCCTCGGCAGCTCGATCGTGTTCGCCCCCGGGGTGGGGGCCGGCCCGCGGGACTACGCGGTCGCGGACCCGGACGCGGAGGACGCCCGCGACACCGACGCCCGCGGCGCTGACGACGACGGCGACGGTGACGAGGGGCACTTCGTCCCGCCGGAGCCGCCGCCGCTGCCGGAGGCCGACGCGACCACCAAGTTCGCCTGGCTCGGCGTGGTGGGCGGCCCGGTCCTGATGCTGCTCGCGGTGGTGCTGCGGTGGGACATGACGTGGTGGCTGACCACGGTCTGCGTCGGCGGTTTCCTGGGCGGCTTCGCGACCCTGGTGGCGCGGATGCGGCAGGACGACGACGAGGACGGGTACGACGATCCGGGACGCGGCGCGGTCGTGTAGCGGACGGTGGGGCGCATGGCCGCGGCCGGTTCCCGGTCAGCCGGCCGCCGGGACGCGGACCGCCGCCAGCACCGGGAGGTGGTCCGTGGCCGCCGCCAGATCGGACGCCGGCAGCCCGGTCGGAACACCGCAGCCGAGGAACTCCACGCCGGGAGTGGCCAGGATCGCGTCGATGCGCTGATGCGGATCGGCCGGCGTCGAGGTGTACTCGCCGCCCCAGGGGCTGACCGCCCAGCCGTCCTGGAGCGCCGCGGCCAGGCGGCGGAAACCGCGGCCGTCCGGACGTTCGTTGAGGTCGCCACCGACGATCACGTGCGGCACGCCGAGCGTGGCCACCCGGTCCAACAGCATCCCGGCCTGGCCGTACCGCTCCTCCTCCCGCAGGCTCAGATGGCAGCTGATCACCCCGACCCTGGCGCCGCCGAAGCGGACGACGGCGGTGGCGAGGCCCCGCCGGTGCAGTCCGGGGGTGAGCGGCAGCAGCACGTCCTCGGTGCGTTCCACGGTGGCCCGCAGCGAGCACATCAGCAGGGGGCCGGCGGCCGTGGCCCCGCCCCCGAGGACGACCAGCTCACTCTTGGCGGCGAGCCGGGCGGCGTGCTTGCGCCAGCGGAAGAAGCGCGGCGCCTCCTGGACGAGGACGAGGTCGGGGGCGCAGGCCCGGATGACGCGGGCGAGGGCGTCCTCGTCGTCGCGCAGGGACCGGATGTTGTAGCCGAGGACCCGGACGACGGCCGAACCGTCCGCCTCGGTACGGGAGTCGGGCAGCTCGCGGATCGCCATGGCCAGCAAGATACGACACCGCCCGTCGCGTCCCCTGGGGACGCGACGGGCGGTGGTGTGACGGTGTGCCGACCGGACCGCGGCGGTGGTGGTCAGCCCTGGCGGGCCAGGTCGGCGGCTCCGACCAGACCGGCCTTGTTGCCCAGCCGGGCCGCGAGGACCTGGGCGTGCGGGCGCCACCGGCCGCCGATCAGCCAGCGACGGAAGGACTTCCGGATCGGGTCGAGCACCAGGTCGCCCTCGTCCGAGACGCCGCCGCCGACGATGAACGCCGAGGGGTCGAACAGCGAGGCCAGGTCCGCCAGGCCGGCGCCGGCCCAACGGGCCAGCTCGCGGAAGGAGTCCACGGCCACCTTGTCACCCTGGCGGGCCGCGGCGCTGACGTGCTTGCCCTCGATGCCCTCGGGCGTACCGTCGCCGAGGCCCAGCAGGATCTCCGCGTGCTCCGGGGTCGCGTTGGCGCGCTGCCGGGCGTACCGGACGAGCGCGCGCCCGGAGGCGTACTGCTCCCAGCATCCCTGGCTGCCGCAGCCGCACAGCAGACCGTCCGGGACGACCCGGATGTGCCCGAACTCGGCGGCGACGCCGAAGCGTCCCCGGCGCAGCTTGTTGCCGATGATGATGCCGCCGCCGAGGCCCGTGCCGAGCGTGATGCAGATGACGTCCTCGTGGCCCTGCCCGGCGCCGAAGCGGTACTCGCCCCAGGCCGCGGCGTTCGCGTCGTTCTCGACCACGACCGGCAGACCCACCCGCTGCTCGACCTTGTCCTTCAGCGGCTCGTGCCGCCAGTCGATGTTCGGCGCGAAGAGGACGGTGGCGCGCTTGTCGTCGACATAGCCCGCGGCACCGATGCCCACAGCCTCGATCCGGTGTCCCTTGCCGGCCTCCGAGACGGCCGCGGCGATCGCGTCGACGATGCCTTCGGGAGTCGGCGGGGTGGGCACCTTGTGCGTGTCGAGGATGTTGCCCTCCTCGTCGACCACGCCGGCCGCGATCTTCGTGCCGCCGATGTCGACGCCGATGGTGAGTCCCATATGTCCCTCAGTTTCGGTCGAGCCCCGCTAAGGCCAACCGTACCCGAGGGGACCGGTCGTCCTGGTCAGTCCAGGTCGATCCGCTGCCCGGTTCCGGGTCCGTCGTCGTCCTTGCGGGGTTCGTCCTCGCGGGGTTCGTCCCTGCGGGCCTCGCGGGTTCCGTCCTCACGGGCGTGCTCCCCACCGAGATCGTCCGCGTGCCGGTCGTCGTCACGCGTCCAGCGGGTCTCGTGGCCTTCGACCGCCGAGCGGTAGGCGGCGAGAAGTTCGCCGCCGGCCGCCGCGAGGTGCTCGAAGACCCGTGGGTTGCGTTCGATGACCGGCTCGACGGCGGCCTTCGCCTGGTCGACGAACTGCTGCACGGTTCCCTGCGCGGCCATGCCCGCCAGCGGGCCCCGCAGCGAGGAGACCTTGTCGGCGACGGCGTCGAAGAGCCTGCGGAACTCCTCGGCCGCGGAGCCGGGCTCCTCACCGCTCCGCGCGCGGCGGCGGGCCTTCTCCGCCTCCAGGTCCTCGGCGCATGCCCGGGCCCAGGCGTCCGAATCGCTCATGGCGTACTCCTTAGGGCTTCTACCGTCGACGGTACACGCCGTCAGGGGGTTCGCGGCCAGAGACCGGGGTCCGGCGTGAAGCGGACCCGCAGGTCCCCCTCGACGAGACCGGCGCCCGTGACGGTGCAGCGGCGCAGCGCGGCGGGCAGGGCCAGGGCATGACGGAACGGGCCGACGGTGAGGAGGAGTTCGTCGCCGCGGCGGACGAGCGAGACGTCGTCCTTGACCGCGCAGGGCAGCGGCAGGTGCCAGACGAGGACGCCGTCCTGTTCGCGGCGGTCCTCGACGGTCCGTCCGGGAGGGGCGACGGCGGGCGCCTGGTGCCGGACGGCTCCGAGGAGGGCGAGGTCCTCGGGCCCCCGGGGGGCACGGCCGAGGTGCGGGAGCGGATGGACGGACCCGTACGCCTCGCGCAGCCGGGCCAGGTGGTCGTGCTGCCGGGCGGCGAGTCCGGCGAGCCAGGGGTCGCCGGACTCGGCGGGCAGCATCCGGTTGGCGACGACGAGGTCGAGGGCGACGCCCTGCAGGGCGAGGCCGAGCCGGGCGGTGCGCAGGGCCTCGTCGGCGGCCGGGCCGGGTTCGACGACCAGCCGGACGGTGGTGTCCGGGGCGTCGACGACGGCCTGGACGGCCGCGAGTTCGGTCTCCCAGCGGGCGGTGGACTCATAGAGCCACTGCGCGGGCATCGGGACGCCGGCGAGCTGGGCCAGCAGGGGCCGCAGGGCGCGGGCGGCCTGCCGTTCGGGCGGCAGGAGGCGCCGCAGATAGCGGCGGAGCTGGACCGGCAGCGCGAGCAGGGCGAGCGCGTCGCGCAGGACCGGCATGTCGACGACGACGAGGTCGTGGTCCCCGGCCGCGGCGTCCCGCAGCGCGCGGAGCTGGGCGAACGAGCGGCTGCCGGGCAGCTCGGTCAGCTCGGCCTCCTCGAAGGGCGCCGCGCCGAGCAGGTCGAAGGCGGTGCCGGCGCGGCTCTGGATGGCCAGGAACTCGCGGCGGAATCCGGCGCCGGTCTCGGGGCGGAGGACCGTCAGGGAGCCGGGCAGCTCTCCGTCGTCGAGCACCGTCCCGGTGCCGCCGTCCGCCGCGAGGAGCAGCACGCGACGGCCGGCCCATGCCTCGACGAGGGCGGTCGCCGCGGCGACGGTGGTACGCCCGGCGCCGCCGGGGCCGGTGACAAGGATGATCCGCATGCGGTGACGGTACCGGGGCACGGGCCGCGGCCCGGTCCTCGGGGCGGCCGGCGCCGGGCGGCGGGGCTACGCGCCCGACTCGACGCGCTTCTTCAGTCCGGCCAGCGCGCGGTCGATGATGACCTTCTCCGCCTTGCGCTTGATCATGCCCAGCATCGGGATCTTGACGTCGACGGTCAACTGGTAGGTGACCTCGGTGCGGGCGCCGCCGGCCGCCGGGGCCAGCCGGTAGGAGCCGTCGAGGGCGCGCAGCATCTGGGACTTGACCAGCGTCCAGCTGACCTCGCCGTCACCGGTCCAGGTGTACGCGAGGGTGTGGTCGTCCTTGATCGCCCCGGCGTCCAGCAGGAGGCGGACCTTCTCGGCGCGGCCGGCCGGGTCGGTCTCCAGGACCTCGGCCTCCTTCACCTCGCCCGTCCACTCCGGGTAGCGGGCGAAGTCGGCGATCACGCCCATGACGTCGGCCGGCGCCGCCTCGATGGTGATGCTCGAGCTGGTGTGTTCGGCCATCGCGGTGGCTCCTCCACTGTGCGGTCCGGCGGAAGTCGAAGGGCACTGGCGTGCCGACCCGAAGGCTATACCGCCCCCGGCGCCCGCCCCGCACCGCTCACCACTCCAGCGCCCACGGCCTGCCCGTCGAGGCGAAGTGGCCCACGTTGACGCACTCGGTGGCCCCGATCCGCATACGGCGCACGAGTGGCTGGTGGACGTGCCCGAAGAGCGCGTACCGGGGGCGGGTGCGGCGGATCGCGGCCAGCAGCGCCCGGCTGCCGCGCTCGAAGCGCCGCGGGACGGTGTCGTAGGTCAGTTCCGGCACGTCGGGCGGGATGTGGCTGCAGAGCACGTCGACCTCCCCGAGGGCCTCGACCTTCGCCGCGTACTCCTCGTCGGACACCTCGTACGGCGTCCGCATGGGGGTGCGCAGCCCGCCGCCGACGAAGCCGAAGACGAGGCCGCCGATCTCGGTCCGCGCGCCGTCGAGGACGGTGGTGCCCGGACGCGCGTACTCGCTCCACAGGCCGGGGATGTCGACGTTCCCGTAGGTGGCGTAGGTGGGGGTGGGGAAGGCCGCGAACAGCTCCGCGTACTGGCGGCGCACCGCGGACTCGATGGCCGTGTCGCGGTCCACGTCGAGCGCGGACCAGAGCCGCCGCCCCAGGTCACGGGCCTCGTCGAAGCGACGCTCGGTGCGCAGCGAGACCAGCAGATCGGCGTTCTCCACCCCGAAGAGGTCGGGGAAGATCCCGCGGCTGTGATCGGCGTAGTCGAGGAAGAGCACCAGGTCACCCAGGCAGATCAGGGCGTCCGCGCCGTCCCCCGCCCGGGCGAGGGCGGTGGCGTTTCCGTGCACGTCACTGACCACGTGAACTCTCATGCCTGACATGGAATTCACCATAGAGCCTGTCGGACCTGCGGTTACTTCCGAGTCGTCGACGGTGTGGATTACTGTGCGCGAAGCACCGCCACACATATGTGACGCACCGAACATCTGACCGGGACCCCCTATCGGGAACCGAGTACTGGTGGGTAACGTCCGAGCAGTCCAGTCGTGCTCACCCCCACTGAGCACCCCTGCCCGATCTTGGACCGCACCGGTGCATCACACAGAGCCGTGGCGCCGGCGCCCGATGAGGAGCAGCAGTCTTGCGCGAGTTCAGCCTTCCGGCCCTGTACGAGGTCCCCACGGACGGCAACCTGACGGATCTCATCCGCCGCAACGCCTCTCAGCACCCCGATGTCGCCGTGATGGGGCGCAAGGTGGCCGGCGTCTGGACGGACGTCACCGCCGAGCAGTTCCTCACCGAGGTCCGTGGCGTCGCCAAGGGGCTCGTCGCCTCCGGTGTCGAGCCGGGCGACCGGGTGGCCCTGCTCTCCAGGACCCGCTACGAGTGGGTCCTGTTCGACTTCGCGATCTGGAGCGCCGGCGCGGTGACCGTGCCGGTGTACGAGACCAGCTCACCGGAGCAGATCCAGTGGATCCTCGGTGACTCGGGTGCCTCGCTGGCCCTGGTGGAGTCCGCGGCCCACGCGGAGTCGGTGGCCTCCGTCCGGGACGACCTGCCGGCTCTGAAGGGCGTGCGGCAGATCGAGGACGACGCCGTCGCCCGGCTCACGGAGGACGGCGCCGGGGTGTCCGACGCGCTGCTCGACGAGCGGATGTCGGCGGCGAACGCGGACGACCCGGCGACGATCGTCTACACCTCCGGCACCACCGGCCGCCCCAAGGGATGCGTGCTGACCCACCGGGCGTTCTTCGCCGAGTGCGGCAACGTGGTGGAGCGCCTGAAGCCGCTCTTCCGCACCGGCGAGTGTTCGGTCCTGCTGTTCCTGCCCGCCGCGCACGTCTTCGGGCGCCTGGTCGAGGTCGCCTCCGTGATGGCGCCGATCAAGCTGGGCTGCGTCCCGGACATCAAGAACCTCACTGACGAACTGGCGGCCTTCCGGCCGACGCTGATCCTCGGTGTGCCGCGTGTCTTCGAGAAGGTCTACAACTCGGCGCGCGCCAAGGCCCAGGCCGAGGGCAAGGGCAGGATCTTCGACAGGGCCGCGCACACGGCGATCGCGTACAGCCGTGCGATCGGCACCCCGCAGGGCCCCTCCCTGGGCCTGCGGATCAAGCACAGGATCTTCGACAAGCTGGTCTTCTCCAAGCTGCGCGCCGTCCTCGGCGGGCGCGGCGAGTACGCGATCTCCGGCGGGGCGCCGCTGGGCGAGCGGCTGGGGCACTTCTTCCGCGGCATCGGCTTCACCGTGCTGGAGGGCTACGGTCTGACCGAGTCGTGCGCCGCCACCGCCTTCAACCCGTGGGACCGGCAGAAGATCGGCACGGTGGGCCAGCCGCTGCCCGGCTCGGTGGTGCGGATCGCCGACGACGGCGAGGTGTTGCTGCACGGCGAGCACCTCTTCGGCGGCTACTGGCAGAACGAGACGGCGACCGCCGAGGCGCTGACCGACGGCTGGTTCCACACCGGTGACATCGGCACGCTCGACGAGGACGGCTACCTCGCGATCACCGGCCGGAAGAAGGAGATCCTGGTGACGGCGGGCGGCAAGAACGTCGCCCCGGCCGTCATCGAGGACCGGATCCGTGCCCACGCGCTGGTCGCGGAGTGCATGGTCGTCGGCGACGGACGCCCGTTCGTGGGCGCGCTGGTCACCCTGGACGAGGAGTTCCTGAGCCGCTGGGCCGTCGACCACGGCAAGCCCGCGGACTCGACGGCCGCCTCGTTGCGGGAGGACGCGGACCTGCTGGCCGAGGTCCAGCGCGCGGTGGACGACGGCAACGCGGCGGTGTCCAAGGCCGAGTCGGTCCGGAAGTTCCGCGTCCTGAAGGCGCAGTTCACCGAGGAGGCGGGACACATCACCCCGTCGCTGAAGCTGAAGCGCAACATGGTGGCGAAGGACTTCGCCGACGAGATCGAGTCGCTCTACCACGCGTGACGTACGCTCGGCACGCCCCCGGCGGAACCCGCTTCGCGGACCCGGCGGGGGCGTTCTCGCGTGCCGGGACGGGCCCGGCCGAGGAAACACAGGAGGAGCAGGTTCACATGCGGCTCAAGCGCACCGCCGTCCTGGGCGCGGCCCTCACCGCGCTGGTCACGGTCTCGGGCTGTGGCAGTGCCTGGGGGGAGGACGCGGGCCTGCCGAAGGCGGGGGACATGGCGGCGCTCGAACGGCTCGTCGGGCAGCACACCATGTGCAGCGACCTGCGGACCGGCGTCGACGGCGCCCTGAGCCGGGAGTCCGCGGACCCCGCGTGGGGCATCGAGGCACGCGCGGTGTGCGGGAACGACAGCCGGGACACCCTGACGCTGCTGTCGGTGTCGGACATGGAGAAGTTCCAGAAGGCGAACAAGAAGGCCGCGGCCGAGGGGGCGGGGGGCCGCTTCCTCCTCGGACAGGACTTCGCCCTCGCGGCGGACGACACGGCGGTGGCCGAGGAGTTGAAGCGCTCCGGCGTCCTGCTCTTCACCTGCGAGAAGGACTTCGTGGTGCCGGACGGCTACCGCCGGGAGAAGCTCCTGGTGGACGGCTGCGCGCTCACCGACTACCTGCCCGTCTGACCGCCCCGAACCCCGGCCGGGCCGCGGTTCCCGGCCGGGGTTCGGGGCGGCCCTCAGAGCAGTTCCCTCAGGCGCTCGGCGAGCAGGTCCCAGCGCCAGCGGTCCTCGACCCACCGACGGCCCCGCTCGCCCATACGGCGGGACAGTTCCGGGTCGAGGAGGAGCGTCGCGACGCGGTCCGCGGACTCCTCGGGGTCTCCGCCGCGCACGACCCAGCCGGTCTCCCCGTCCAGGACCGCGTCCGGGGCACCGCCGGAGTCGCCCGCGACGACCGGCAGACCGGTGGCCGAAGCCTCCAGGTAGACGATGCCGAGCCCCTCCACGTCGAGCCCGCCGCGGCGCGTGCGGCAGGGCATCGCGAAGACGTCGCCCGCGCCGTAGTGCGCGGGCAGTTCCTCCCACGGGACGGCGCCCGTGAAGCGTACGGAGCCGGCCACGCCGGTCTCCCGCGCGAGCTTGCGCAGATCGTCCTCGTAGGGACCGCCGCCGACGATCAGCAGCACCGCGTCCGGCACCCGGCGCAGGATCTCCGGCATGGCCAGGATCAGCGTGTCCTGGCCCTTGCGCGGCACCAGCCGGGAGACGCAGACGACGACCGGGCGGTCGCTGAGGCCCAGGCGTTCCCGCACCTCCCGGCCGCCCGAGCCCGGATGGAAGGTCTTCTCGTCGACCCCCGGCGGGAGTTGCGCCATCCGACCGGCGGCGGCCGGGGTCAGGGCCGCCGCGATCCGGGAGCGGGTGTACTCGCCGAGGTAGGTGATCGTGTCCGTACCCTCGCCGATCCGCCGCAGCAGCTGCCGGGACGCGGGCAGTTGCGCCCAGCCCGCCTCGTGCCCGTGGGTGGTCGCCACCAGTCGCCGGGCACCGGCCCGGCGCAGCGCGGGCGCCATCAGTCCGAGCGGTGCCGCGGCCCCGAACCACACGGAGGTGCAGCCGTGTTCACGCAGCAGCCCGGCCGCCCGCGCGGTCACGCGGGGGGTGGGCAGCAACATGGTGGTGCGGTCGCGGACCACCGTGAAAGGCTGCTCGGCGTCGAACGCGGCGGTCGCCTCGGCCCCCTCACGGCCCCGCTTCCAGGTGGAGGCGTAGACCACGGTCCGCTCGGGGTCCAGACGCAGCGCCATGTTGTGCAGGAACGCCTGGATTCCGCCGGGACGGGGCGGGAAGTCGTTGGTTACGATCAGGGTCTTGTGCATCGTGGCCGAATGTACAGGGGCCGCACTCCCCGCCCGGCACCACCACCTCCGCACGAGCGGACCGACAGGACGAGGACACGTGGGAATGACGGGCGTACGGGGCGCGTCGCGCCCGGACACGGGTGAGGAACCGCTCCTGGCTCCGGTGGCGGCCAAGGGCACCCCGGCCGGCGGACGGACCGGCGCCCTGCGCGGCCTCCCGCGCCACCCGGTCGCCCTCTGGGGCGTCACCCGGATCGTCCTCCTGCTGTGCGTCTTCAAGGTCGTCACGGTCCCCGGACCGGACGTCACCAGCGACGTCGAACAGATCTACCAGGGGTGGTACGAGGTCCTGAGGTCCGGCACGTACCCGCTGGACGACGTCACCTGGCAGTACCCACCCGCCGCCGCCCTCGCGATCCTCTCCCCCGCGGTCCTGCCGTTCCTGGGGTACGCCGCCGCCTTCTTCGTCCTGGCCTTCCTGTGCGACGCGCTCGTGTTCGGACTTCTGCGGTACGCGGGCGGGCGTCCCGGCCGTTCGCCGCACGGCGCGTGGATCTGGATCGCGGGTGTCCCGCTGCTCGGGCCGACCGCCTACGCCCGGTACGACGTGATGGTCACCGCCGTCGCCGTCGCCGCGCTGCTCACCGGACTGCGCCACCCGCGCCTGCTGGGCGCGCTGGCGGGCTTCGGCGCGACGCTGAAGGTCTGGCCGGCGCTGCTGCTCGCGGGGACCCCGCGCGGCCGGGCCACCTTACGGTCCTGGTGGACGGCGGCGGGCGCGGCGGCCGGGGTGCTGCTCCTGTGCACGCTCGCGGCGCCGGGGGCCCTGGCCTTCCTGACCTTCCAGCGCGACCGGGGAACGGAGGTCGAGTCGCTGGGCGCGCTGGTGTTCCACGTGGGCCGCCACTTCGGCTGGGAGGGCGAGGCCCGGCTGAACTACGGCTCGGTGGAGTTCCTCGGTCCGTACGTCCCCCTGGTCACCCTGGCGGCGAAGGTCCTGTCCGTCGCCGCCTTCGGCTGGCTGGCGTGGTGGCGGATACGAGCCCGCGCGTTCTCCACGACCACCACGGCGGACGCGGCCTTCGTGGCGGTGCTGCTGTTCACCACCACGAGCCGGGTGATCAGTCCGCAGTACATGATCTGGCTGCTCGGCCTGGCGGCGGTCTGCCTGGCCTACCGCGCGAGCGGGATGCGACGGCCGGCACATCTGGTGGTGTGGGCGGCGGCCGTCACACAGTTCGAGTTCCCGGTGTGGTTCACGCACGTGTCGCACAGCGACCCGCTGGGCATCGCCCTGCTGCTCGTCCGCAACGGCCTGCTGGTCGCCGCCTGCCTGAGCGCCTGTCGGGTGCTGTGGCGGCAGACCGTGACGGAGCCGCGCCGCACGCCCCCGACCCTGCCGGCGCAACGGGACCGCCGGAGCGTCGCGCCGCTGCCCTGAAGACCGGCCGGGCCGCGGCCCCCGCGCACGGAGCCGTTCGTACGGCGGGCGGCGCGGCGGGTCGGGTTCAGGCCAGACGCCGGGCCAGGGAGGCGCGCCAGGCCGCGGTGAAGTCACCGGGGCTGGTGTCCAGCACGTCCCGCAGCGCCTTCTCCACCGCTCCGTCCCGGCCCGGGTGCGCGCCCACCTGCCGGTAGAACGCGACGAGCGCGGCCTCTCCCCAGCGTTCGGCGATCAGTTCGCAGGCCAGCCAGCCGCTCTCGTACGCCCTCGCCAGCGCCTCCGGGTCCCCGCCGAAGGCGAAGTCCCCGTCGTCGGGGAGCCGCTGCGGGGCCTGGCCCGCCTGGACCGAGCGCCTCAGCTCGGGCGCCGTCTGGGCGGCCGTGCGCCCGGTGCCCCGGTAGGCGGCCCAGTCGGCGAACCCCTCCGAGAGCCAGACCGGAGTGGAGGCCGAGGTGTGCGCGCGGGTCGCCACGTGCGTGGTCTCGTGGGTGAGGACCACCTGGCGGCCGAAGTCCCCGAGCACCCCGTACGCCTCCGGGTTCACGATCACCCGGTCCGCGGGGGCGTCCGGTCCGCCACCGGCCTCGCCGGTCGTGACGGCCGCCATGCCCCGGTAGGACGTCCCCGGCGCGCCGAGCAGCCCGCCCATCGCCTCCAGCGTGGCCGGGACGAGGACGACCACCCGGTCCGCCCAGGCGTCCGGCCAGACCGCCGACACCACGGGCACCGCCCGGTCCGCCGCCGCCGCGACCTCGCGCAGCCGCTCCTGTGTCTGGCCGACGCCGAGGACCAGGCTCCGCTCCCCTCGCACCACCTCCACATCGCCCTGCTGCCAGAGCCGTGGGCCGGCGCCCTCGCCGGGGCGGTCGGCGGTCACGTACCAGCGTCCGTCCCGCTCGGTCAGGTCCAGGACGCGCTCGGTGGTGACCGGCGCGGAGTCGTAGCCGTCGAGCCGGTAGCCGAGGGCGGCGTGTGCCGTGGCCCGGTCCCCGCCCGTCCGGTCCACCTCGGTCACCCGGTACTCCCAGGTGCCGAGCGGGACGTCGGCGAGCCGTTCGAACTCCTGGAGCGCGGACGGCGCGAGCGCGGGGTCGAGGCCGGCGACGAAGGCCGCCTCGTCACGGGCGAGCAGCGCCCTGGCACGCCGGTCCAGGAGGCTCTGGATCTCCCGGACCGCCGGATCGGCCGGTCCGTCGGAGCCGGGCCCCGCGCACCCGGCGAGGGCCAACAGGGTCACCAGCAGACAGACGGCCGTCCGCCGCACCGCTCCACGTCCCTGACCCGCCACGCCTTCGATCGTACGGCCGGTGCCCCGGTGGGGTGTGCGGGCCGGTAGGGGCCGGGTCCGCGGTCAGACCCGGGTCACCGTGGCGTGGGACATCATCCCGACCGGGTCGTACCGCACCCGTGCGCCGGGGTACGGAGCGTGGATCACCTGGCCGTCGCCGGCGTAGATGGCCACATGACTGGCGTCGCCGCGGTAGGTCACCAGATCCCCGGGCCGGGCCTCGGAGAGGGGCACCCGCCGCCCCGCGTTCCGCTGCGCCGAGGATGTCCGCGGCAGGCTGATCCCGGCTTGCCGGTACGACCAGACCATCAGGCCGGAGCAGTCGAAGGCCGACGGCCCCGTCGCGCCCCAGACGTAGGGCTTGCCGAGTGCGGCGCGGGCGGCGAGCACGGCGGCGGCGGCCCGTGAGGAGCCGGGGGCGAGGCCGGCGAGCGACGGCGGGGCCTCCTCGCGGCCGGACCGCGAGGCGCGGGCGGAACCGTCGAACTCGGCCCGCTCGGTCACGCTGAGGGTCCGCAGCACCCGTCGCGCCTCGGCGAGCTTCCGCTCGACCGTGCGCTTGTGCCGGGCGACCCGGGTGCGGCTGCGCTCCAGCTCCGCGAGCAGCCGGGTGGCCTCGGTCCGTTCCTGGTCCAGGCGACGCTGCTCACGCCGGAGCCTGCCGAGCGCGGCGCCCTGACGTGCGGTCGCCCGGTCGAGCACGGAGGCCCGCTCCAGGTAGGAGTCGGGGTCCGAGGAGAGCAGCAGGGCGAGGGCCGGGTCGATGCCGCCGGAGCGGTACTGGGCGCCGGCGACCGTGCCGAGCGCGCCCCGCATGAGGTTGATCCGTTCCTGGCCGCGGGCCACGCTGTCCCGCGCGTGGGAGACGGTCCCGCGCAGGGCGTCCGCCCGCTCATCGGCCTCGTTGTAGACCTCGGTGGCGCGTTCGGCCTCGGCGAGGAGGCGGTCGACCGCGGCCCGGGGTGGCTCCGGGGCGCCGCCCGGGTCAGCGCTCGCGGGAACGGCGCCGAAGGCCGTGGCGGCGGTGGCCGCGGCGGCGGTGAGGACGGTGACCCTCGCGGGTCGGCGGTGGGACGCCACGTGTCGCGCTCCGTTCGGCTTCTACGCAGACTGGCGCGGCAGACAGTAGCCGGTGATCCGCCCCGCTCCAACGAAGCCGCCGGCTACCCAAAGTGACGCCCCGCCGGAGACCACAGGTCACCGGCGGGGCGTCAGGTTCGCCGCGTACGCCGCGAACCACCCGATCGGGCGTCGTGTCGGAGGCTCCGGAAGGAGCCCCGGACGACGGTGTCCGGAGGCGTCAGACGCGCACACCGAACTGGAACGTGCCCATGTAGCTCATCGACTCGTAGCGGACCACGGCGCCGGGCTTGGGGGCGTGCAGGATCGTGTTGTTGCCCGCGTACAGGGCGACGTGCGACAGGTTGTTGAAGAAGACCAGGTCGCCCGGCTTGAGCTGGCTGCGGCCGATCTTCACGCCGTCGTTCTGCTGGGTGTAGGTGGTGCGGGTGAGCGAGACGCCGGCCTGGCGGTAGGCCCACATCGTCAGACCCGAGCAGTCGTACGAGTTGGGGCCCTCGGCTCCGGAGACGTACGGCTTGCCGAGCTGCGTGGCGGCGGCGTTGAGCGCCGCGGCGCCGCGCTGGGAGGCCGGCACCTCGTTGCCGAGGTCGACGCGGTCACCCGCGGCCCGGCTGGCGCGGAGCTCGTCCTGCCGCAGCTTGGCCTTCTCGGCGGCGGTCAGCGTGTTGAGCAGTTTCTGCGCCTCGGCGAGCTTGCCCTGGAATGCCTTCTTCTTCTCGCCGAGGGTCTTGCGGACTTCCTCGAGGTCGCCCAGCTTCGTCGTCGCCTCCGCACGCTGCTGGGCGAGGGTCCGCTGCTTGGCCTGGATCGACTGGAGCACATCGGCCTGCTTGGCACCGAGCTGGTCGATCGCCGACGCCTTGTCGAGGTAGGTGTCCGGGTCGGAGGAGAGGAAGAGCTGGATCGCCGGGTCGATGCCGCCGGAGCGGTACTGGGCGCTGGCGACGGAACCGATGGAGTCGCGGAGGGTGTTGAGCTCCTGCTGACCGCGGGCCACCTTGTCCTGGATCGCCCCGATCTCGTCCTGGAGCTTGCCGCGGCGCTCCTCGGCGAGGTTGTACTGCTCCGTGGCCTCCTCGGCCTCGTGGTGCAGCTTGTCGACCTTCGACTTCACTTCGTCGATCTTCGGCTTCGGAGCCGCCTGGGCGCCGGTCTGGGCCGTGAGTGCGACGGCGGCGGCGGCGGTCGCGGTGAGCACGGTCACACGGGTGCGGCTCGGCTGCTTGGGACGACGGTGGGACGCCACGAAGGCGATCTCCTTCTTCCTCGAGCCGCCGACCAGGCTGCGGCAGGCGGTTCCTTCACTGTCATCCCGGATGGACGATCAACCGTGCGAAGGTTCGAGGCCAGACCCTAGTGACCGACTTGTGATCAGTTCAAATCCTCAGGGGCAAAATCTCGCTCACAGAGCACAAAATTCTCAGGCGGCGCACGGTGAGTGACGGGTCGTCGACCATGCGTCGTCCACAATTCGGACATGAGGCGCAGGTGTTGACAGACCTCACGAGGCGCGCGAAAGCCGCTTCAGCAGCAAGGCGGACGCGACCGGCCGTGCGCCGGCCTTCGCCACTCCGTCGGCCACCTCCCGGTCGGTGGAGACCACCACGACCGGGCGGCCGGGCGGCTCCGCGCGCACCAGTTGCCTGATCAGCTCGTCGGCGGTGACGCCCGGCTTCGAGAACAGCACCCGCACCCCGCGCGGCGGCGCGAGCAGCACCGGGGCGGCCAGCTCCGCCCCGTCGAAGACACAGGTGATCTCGGCACCGGAGCGGGCCGCGAGCGCGGACAGCCCGCCGAGCAGCCGCAGCCGCTGCTTCTCCAGCGGCATCGTCGGATAGCCGGTCTTGGTGACGTTGTACCCGTCCACGACCATATGGGCCTGCGGCAGTTCGAGCAGCTGGTCCAGGAGCGCGGGATCGGTCTCCGACAGGGCGCGGGCGGCGATGTCCTTCGGCGACATCCGGCCGGGCTCCACCGCGTCGACCGTGTCGGCGGGGTGCGTGGAGGCGGGCGGCAGCGCCAGCTCGCGACGCAGCCCCTGCGCCGCGTCCAGCACCGTGTCCAGCAGCAGCCGCAGCCGCATGTCCTCCACCGAACGCCCTTCGCGGGCGGCGCGGCGGCTGGCCTCCAGGGCCGCCTCGACCTCGCCGAGCCGGGACTTGAGCCGCCGGGTCTCGCTCTCCGCCGCCGACACCCGCGCGGCGGCCTCGGCCCGCGCCGTGTCGATCTCGGCCTGACTGCGACGCAGCGCCGCCTCGCCTCGCTTCACGTCGCTCTGGGCGCTGCGCAGCTTGCGGTGAAGCGATTCCGCTTCCCTGCGGGTCGCCTCCAGGTCATGGCGCAGCTGTTCGGTCTCACTCCGGCCGCGCTCCTTGGCGGCGGCGACCTCCTCGCGCAGCCGCTCCAGTTCGCGCCGACCCGCCTCGTCGGCCCGCTCGGCGTCCGCGCGCTGGGCTTCCTCGCCTGCGGCGGCGACCAGCTTGACCCAGCCCGCGGGGCGCAGGACGTAGGCCGCCGCGGCGACGTCGACGGGATCGGCGGCGGCCGGCGGCGCACCGGACTCGACCGATGCGGCGAGTTCCGGCTGGGCGTCCCTGACCAGTTCGCCGATGCGCTGCCGAAAGAGCGGGTCGTTCGCCAGCGACGCCGCCATGGCGTTGCCGGCGAACTTGGCCCGACGGCTCGCGGTGAAGCGCGCGTACTGGCGCAGCGGTGCCGGAAGCTCCGCGACGGTCAGCCCGCCGAAGGCGTCCGCGACCAGCGCGACGACCTTGCGACGCACGCCCTCCGGCAGCGGGCGGTCGAGCGTCTCGGCGGCGTCACCCGACGCGCCGGCCGACTCCTCACCACGCGTGGGCTGCTCCACGATCCGTCACCCCACTGTCGTTCGCACCGCTCCGTCAGGAAGCGCTGCCCGGCCTGTCCACCAGTTCGATCTGATCCACCGCGTTGCACCAGCGGCAGCGGACCGACTCGATGGTCTCACTGACCACGTCGCGCTCCTCCACCTTGGACTCCCCGGCAAGGTCCAGATGGATGTACTCCACGACCTTGGAGGAGCGTGTCACGTCGAAGCGGGTCAGATTTCCGCAGAGCGTGCAGCGCCAGCGGGTCTCGGCGGTCGGCTGGGGAATCGCCGTCATCGTGCCGTCCTCATTTCTTGGTGCGTGGTACCAGGTGCGGGAGCCGCGGTGCGCCGTCGAACTGCGGATGTAATGCCCGTACCCTACGGCCATCGGGGTATCCCCCGCCCAGGCGGAGCAGGACTCGGAGGCGGGGCACCTGCCCCTCCGGCGAGGCACTCTGTCCAGGTCGACCCCGGTATGTCATGATCTGTCCATGATCGACTGGCGGGAAGCGGCCTCCGGGGCGTGGCACGGCGTCCGGAACGGGCCGACGGTGACCTACGGCCTCATCGCCGCGTGCTGCCTGGTCTTCCTTATCGGTCCGGTGTCCGGACTGAATCCGGCGCACGGCACCGGGGACGCGTCCCTGGCCGCCCAGAGCGCCTACTTCCACCGCTGGGGCGTCGTCCCGGCGGAGCTGACGAGCGGCGGGCCACGCACCCTGCTGACCCCCTTGACCGCGCTCTTCGTCCACGGCAACTGGCTGCATCTGCTCGGGAACATGCTGTTCCTCTACGTCTTCGGCGCGATGGCCGAGGAGCGGATGGGACGGGGGCCGTTCCTGCTCTTCTACCTGGTGTGCGGATGTCTGGCCCTGCTGGGCTACGCGGCGGCCTACGCGGACAGCGCGCAGACCCTGGTGGGGGCGTCCGGCGCGATCTCGGCGGTGCTCGGCGCCTTCCTCTATCTCTTCCCGCGCTCCCGGGTCACCAGCCTGTTCCCCTTCCTCCTCTTCCTGCCGCTGCGCTTCCCCGCCTGGATCGTGCTGATCTTCTGGTTCGCGCTCCAGTGGACGGCGGCCCGTACGGCCGGGGCGGGCCCCGGGGTCGCGTACCTGGCGCACGTGATCGGCTTCGCCGTGGGCTTCCTCTACGCCTGGGGCCGGTACCGGCGGTGGAGCGGCCGGGCGGTGCTTCCCGACCGGGACGGGGACGGCAGCGCGGCGAGCTGAACACCGCCGCGCCGGACGAGGCCCACCCCGTCGGGACGGGCCCGCCTCACCCGGCGCGGCCCGAGCGGGGCGCGCCCGCCCACGGCGAGGCTCGCCTGACGTGGGACTAGAGTGAGGCTCCCAGCCGCGGCGACCGAGGGAGTATGCCAGCCGTGATCACCGCGATCGTGCTCATCAAGACCAGCGTGGACCGCATCCCCGAGATCGCCGAGTCCATCGCCTCGCTCGACAGCGTCAGCGAGGTCTTCTCGGTCACCGGGACGTACGACCTGATCGCCATGGTGCGCGTACCGCAGCACGACGACCTGGCGGACGTCATCCCGGGCCGGATCAGCAAGATCCCCGGTGTCGAGGCCACGGACACGCACGTCGCGTTCCGCACGTACTCCCAGCACGACCTGGAAGCGGCCTTCGCCATCGGCCTGGAGTCGTAACACCGCTCCGGCACGGGGCCTCCCGGAGGAGGGCCCCCTTCACTCGTACGGGTGGGTGCTCAGCCGCGGTCCGGGACGCACCGGCCGTCCTCGGTGCGGTACTTCCACCGGGCGCCGTCGCGGACCAGTTCCTTCACGGCTCCGACGAAACGCTCCACGTGCTCGTCGGGGGTGCCGGCGCCGAAGCTCACGCGGATGGCGTTGAGCGACGCCCCCCGGTCGCCCGGCGCGGCTTCCGGGGCACCGCACTCACCGACGTCCTCCGGGTCGCCGCCGAGCAGGGTCCGCACCAGCGGGTGGGCGCAGAACAGGCCGTCGCGGACACCGATGCCGTACTCGGCGGAGAGCGCGGCGGCGAAGTGGGAGCTGTTCCAGCCCGCCACCACGAAGGAGACCACGCCGACCCGGGTGGGCGCGGGTCCGGCGGAACCCTCCCCGAAGAGCGAGAGCACCGTCACCTCGGGCACCTCGGCCAGGCCGTCCAGGACCCGGGCGATCAGGCGCTGCTCGCGGGCGACGAGGGTGTCGAAGCCTGCCTCGGTCAGCGCCCGGCAGGCGGACGCGATCGCGTAGACGCCGATGACGTTCGGGGAGCCGGCCTCGTGGCGGGCGGCGGTGGTGTGCCACTCGACGTCCACTCCCCCGTCGGCGCGGCGGGCGACCTTCCGGGACGCGCCGCCGCCGGCCAGGTACGGTGCGGCGTCCTGGAGCCAGTCGGCGCGGCCGGCGAGGACGCCGGAGCCGAACGGGGCGTAGAGCTTGTGGCCGGAGAAGGCGACCCAGTCCACGTCCGACTCCCGGACGGACAGGGGGTGGTGGGGCGCGAGCTGGGCGGCGTCGAGCACGACGCGGGCGCCGTGGGCGTGCGCCGCGGCGGTCAGTTCCCCGACGGGCCAGAGTTCCCCGGTGACGTTGGACGCGCCCGTCACGCAGACCAGGGCGGGGCCGTGCGGTGCCCGCGCGGCGAGGGCCCGCTCCAGGGTCTCGACGGCCTGCTCCGGGGTGCGGGGCGCGTCGAGGAAGGTGACCTGGGCGTCCCGCCAGGGCAGCAGCGAGGCGTGGTGCTCGGTCTCGAAGACGAAGACCCGGCAGTCGGCCGGGAGCGCGGCGGCGAGCAGGTTGAGCGAGTCCGTGGTCGAGCGGGTGAAGACGACCTGGTCGCCGGGGCGGCAGTCGAGGAACTCGGCGACGGTGGCCCGGCTGCTCTCGAACAGGTCGGTGGACAGCTGGGAGAGGTAGCCGGCGCCCCGGTGGACGCTGCCGTAGTAGGGGGCGTACGCGGCGACGTCCTCCCAGACCCGCTGGAGCGCCGGGGCGCTGGCCGCGTAGTCGAGCGCCGCGTAGGTGACCTCGCCCCCGGTCACCAGCGGGACGGTGACGTCCCGGCCGAGGACCGGCAGAGGCTCGGCGCAACAGCCTTCGGCGGCGTCGGCGTCGGCGCCGACGACCGCGGGCCCGGGGACGGTGTAGGTGCCGGGCACGATGGCGGGCGTGGCGGTCGCGTCGGCGATGAGGGCGTGCGGGCGTGCGGACATGGCGAGGTCTCCCTGCGGGACGGGGTGTCCCCCGCCATCGCGGGGGAGGTGACGTGAGAAGCCCGCGGGGCACGACGAAGGATGCCGCTCACGGGGGACGCCTCGACGTACGGCGTGGAAGGGCCGTACGGAGGGGTGGGAAAAGGGCCGGAGCCCTAGCGCATTCGCTTGCTCACGAGACTGCTCCCTCGAGGACCAAGGACCCCAGGGTTCCGCAGGGGTCCGCGCTTGCCGCGGACCTTGCTGTCCACGGCCTGGTCTTCACCCGGGGCACCCCGCCACGGACGGAGGGTTGCCGGACAGCAAGCCGGGGCCTGAACGCTGTCACTCATGACCTGACCCGAAGTTATGCCACGTGATCGCTCCCGCGCAACCCGTGTCCGGATCCCGGAACGAAGCGGGGCCCCGCCGAAGCGGGGCCCGGCGACCACTCGTCAGGCGTTGCTGGCGGCGACCCAGCGCTCCAGGGCCCGGCGTGCCGCCCCCGAGTCGATGGACTCCGCCGCCTTGGCGATGCCCGCGCTCAACTGCTCCGCGAGGGTGCCCTCCCCCGGGTCGAGCGCCGTCAGCGCCGCCGCGGAGTTCAGCAGGACCGCGTCCCGCACCGGACCCGTCTCGCCCGCGAGCAGCCTGCGGGCGACGTCGGCGTTGTACGAGGCGTCGGCGCCCCGCAGCGCCTCCACGGGCACCAGCTCGATGCCGACGTCCCGGGGGTCGAACGCCTCCTCGCGCACCGAGCCGTCCCGGACCACCCACACGCGGGAGGTGGCCGTGGTGGTCAGCTCGTCCAGACCGTCGTCACCGCGGAAGACCAGGGCGGAGGAACCGCGTTCGGCGAGCACGCCGGCCATGATCGGAGCCATCCGGGGGTCGGCGACACCGGTCGCCTGGGCCCGGACCCTGGCCGGGTTGGTGAGGGGGCCGAGGAAGTTGAACACCGTCCGCACGCCGAGCTGACCGCGGGCGGTGGCGACGTGCCGCAGCGCCGGGTGGAACCTCACCGCGAAGCAGAAGGTGATGCCGGCCTCCTCGGCGACCTCGGCCACCCGCTGGGGAGTGAGCTCCAGGTTGACGCCGAGCTTCTCCAGCACGTCGGAGGCGCCGGACGCGGAGGAGGCCGCCCGGTTGCCGTGCTTGACGACCTTGGCGCCGGTGCCGGCCACCACGATCGCCGACATGGTCGAGATGTTGACCGTCTTCGCGCCGTCGCCGCCGGTGCCGACGATGTCCACCGAACGGCCGGGAACCTCGATGGTGCGCGCGTGCGCGTACATCGTCCGGACGAGGCCGGAGATCTCGTCGACGGTCTCGCCCTTGGCCCGCAGCGCGACCGCGAAGCCCGCGATCTGCACGTCGGTGGCCTCGCCGCTCATGATGCGGTCCATGGCCCAGGCGGAGTCCTCGCTGCCGAGGTCGCCGCCGTCCAGCAGCGTGTTCAGCACACCGGGCCAGGAGCGGCCCGCCGTGGTCGGTCTCCCCCTCGCTTCGCTGGTGGTGCCCCCACCAGCGGGGCTAGCAGCGCTCATGGCAGCTCCAGATTCGGCACGTCTCGGTGGTGATCCCACCCTATCGACCCGGCGGGACGGCGAAGAGCCCCGTCCATCGAATGGACGGGGCTCCCGCTGTGGCGACTTCAGGTCAGGTGATCAGTGGTGGCCGTGGCCGCTGGTGATCTCCTCGTACTCCTCGGCGGTGGGCTTGACGATCTGGCTGTCCGCGCCGTAGTAGCTCCGGTTGAGCTTGACCCGGAGCTTCTCCAGCGCGCCGACCTTGCGCTCCACGCCGTTCTCGTCGACCAGCGGTCCGAGCTCGGCCGGCCGGTTCTGCTCGTGCGACGTGAGGCGGTACAGCTCGCCCTGGCTCAGCGGCTGGTGGACCTCGACGAACTCACCGTGCGGCAGGCGCTTGATGATGCCGGACTCGCGACCGTGCAGCACCTTGTCCTTGTCCCGACGCTGGAGGCCGAGGCAGATCCGCTTCGTGGCGATGAACGCGAGGACCGGTCCGACGAAGAAGAAGATCCGGACGAACCAGGTGATCGAGTTCAGCGACAGGTGGAAGTGGGTGGCCCAGAGGTCGTTTCCACCACCGATGAGCATGATCATGTACGCGGTGATCCAGGCGACACCGAAGGCGGTCCGCGTCGGAGCGTTGCGCGGGCGCTGCGCGATGTGGTGCTCGCGCTTGTCGCCCGTGATCCAGGACTCGATGAACGGGTAGACCGCGATCGCCGCCAGGACCGCCGGGAAGATCGCCAGCGGGATCATCACGCCCAGGACCAGCGTGTGGCCCCAGAGGTTGATCTCCCAGCCCGGCATGACACGGATCAGGCCCTCGGCGAAGCCCATGTACCAGTCGGGCTGGGCGCCGGTGGACACCTGGTCCGGGCGGTACGGGCCGAGCGCCCAGATCGGGTTGATCGAGGCGATCGCCGAGATGACCGCGATGACACCGAAGACCAGGAAGAAGAAGCCTCCGGCCTTGGCCATGTAGACCGGCAGCAGCGGCATGCCCACGACGTTCTTGTTCGTCCGGCCGGGGCCCTCGAACTGCGTGTGCTTGTGGTAGAAGACCAGGATCAGGTGGGCGACCACCAGACCCAGCATGATGCCGGGCAGCAGCAGGATGTGGGCCGAGTAGAAGCGGGCCACGAAGTCGCCGCCGGGGAACTCCCCGCCGAAGAGGAACATCGACAGGTACGTGCCGATGATCGGCACGGACAGGATCGCGCCCTGCATGAAGCGGACACCGGTGCCGGACAGCAGGTCGTCCGGGAGCGAGTAGCCGGTGAAGCCGGTGAACATGCCCAGGAAGAACAGCAGGAAGCCGAACAGCCAGTTGATCTCACGCGGCTTGCGGAACGCGCCGGTGAAGAACACGCGCATCATGTGCACGAACATGCCGGCGAGGAAGATCAGCGCCGCCCAGTGGTGGATCTGCCGGATGAGCAGGCCACCGCGCACATCGAAGGAGATGTGCATGGTCGAGTTGAACGCCTCGGACATCAGCTGGCCCTGGAGCGGGATGTAGCTGCCGTGGTACTCCACCTCGTTCATCGACGGGTGGAAGAACATCGTCAGGTAGACGCCCGTCAGGATGATGATGATGAAGCTGTAGAGGCAGATCTCACCGAGCATGAAGGACCAGTGGTCCGGGAAGATCTTCCGCATGTTGGCCTTGGCCAGGGAGTAGATCCCGAGACGGCCGTCGGCCCAGTCGGCGACCCGCTCACCGGCGGGTGCCTTCTTCTTCGAATCGGTCACAGTGCTCATCCGCGCTCCCAGAAGGCAGGGCCGACGGGCTCGTCGAAGTCGCCGAGCGCCTCCAGGAAGCCCTTGTCGTTCACGCCGATCCGCAGCTGCGGAAGAGCGTGGCCGGCCGGGCCGAAGATGACGCGGGCGCCGTCGGACAGGTCGAAAGTGGACTGGTGGCACGGGCAGAGCACGTGGTGCGTCTGCTGCTCGTACAGCGAGATCGGGCAGCCCACGTGGGTGCAGATCTTCGAGAAGGCGACGATGCCCTCGTGCGACCACTCGAGCTCGCGCTTGTCCTTGATGTCCTCCGGCTGGATCCGGACGATCATCAGGGCGGCCTTGGCGATCTCGGTCTGGAAGTCGTGATCGTGCTCCGACAGACCCTCGGGCATGGCGAAGGTCAGCGAACCGACCGCGACGTCCTCGGGACGCAGCGGCTCGTGCGTGTTCATGTTGATCAGCTGGAGGCCCTTGGCCCACATGGTGCTGCGGAGCTTCTTCTCCGGCAGCGGACCCATGTCACGCAGCAGCACGACGCCGGACAGCGGAACGAGCGCCAGCGCACCGAACATCGTGTTGCGGATCAGCTTGCGCCGTCCCATGCCGGACTCGGAGGCGCCGACGGCGAAGTCGGCCATGACCTTCGCCTTGGTCTCCGTGTCGGCCTGGATGGCGTGACGCTCGTCCGTCATCTCGACGTCGGACATCAGGGTGCGGGCCCAGTGGACCGCGCCCGCGCCGATGAAGAACAGCGCGGCACCGAGGGTCAGCCCCAGGGAGAAGTTGAGCGCGGACACCCGGCCGAAGGGCCAGATGTACACGATCTTGTCCACCGGGAAGATCACGTACGAGGCGATGAAGCCGACCGTGGCCAGCATCGACAGCGTGAACATGAAGGCGACCGCACGCTCGGACCGCTTGGCGGCCCGCTCGTCGATGTCCTGGATGCGGGGCTTGTGGGGCGGGAGGCCCGGGTCGGCGAACGGGTCGTCGGCGACCATGACCGCGCCGTGCGCGGTGTCCTGCGCTGCGGGCAGGTTCTCTTCTGGAATCTCTTGGCTACTCATGACTTCTTGGCCTTAGCGGTGTGGGCCGCGACCCAGACGGCAACGGCGATCAGCGCACCCAGACCGAACACCCAGGCGAACAGACCCTCGCTGACGGGGCCGAGGCCACCCAGGCTGAGTCCGCCGGGGTTGTCGGCCTCGTCGCTGTTGACGGCCTTGACGTACGCGATGATGTCCCTCTTCTCCTTCTCCGGCATCGTGGTGTCGGGGAAGGAAGGCATGTTCTGCGGGCCGGTCTGCATGGCCTCGTAGAGGTGCTTCGGGCTCACGCCTTCGAGGTTCGGGGCGTACTTGCCGTACGTCAGCGCGCCGCCCTCACCGGTGAAGTTGTGGCACTGGGCGCAGTTCGTGCGGAACAGTTCGCCACCGCGGGCGGCGTCGGCTCCGTCCGGGTTGTACTGGCTTTCCTTCGGCGTGATCGGGCCGGCACCGAGGGAGGCGACGTACGCCGCGAGCTGATCGATCTCAGCCTGCGAGTAGATGACCTTCTTCTTCGGGATCTGGGCGCCGGGCTGCTGGGCCGGCATGCGGCCCGTGCCGACCTGGAAGTCCACGGCGGCGGAGCCCACGCCGACCAGCGAGGGGCCGTCAGAGGTGCCCTGACCGCCGGTTCCGTGGCAGCTGGCGCAGCCGACGGAGTAGAGCTTCTTGCCCTCCTCGATGGCGAGGGACTGGGCGGTTTCATCGGCCTTCGCCGTGCCCGCGGGCGCGAACGCGGCGTACAGCCCCCCCGTGGCCGCCAGCGCGAGAAGTAGGACGACGACCGCCGCCAGCGGATGGCGTCGTCGTGCGGAGAGCTTTTTCACGGATTACCCCGGTGTCAGGATCTTCTGCGTCGGTGCTTGCTGGATGTGCTCGGGCCGGGCCCGATTACTTGATCATGTAGATCGTGGCGAAGAGGCCGATCCAGACGACATCGACGAAGTGCCAGTAGTAGGACACGACGATGGCGGCGGTTGCCTGCTCGTGAGTGAACCTCTTGGCGGCGTACGTCCGGCCCAGGACCAGCAGGAAGGCGATGAGACCGCCCGTCACGTGCAGGCCGTGGAAGCCGGTGGTCAGGTAGAACACGGAGCCGTAGGGGTCGGACGAGAGCGAGAGCCCCTCGTGCTTGACCAGCTCGGTGTACTCGAAGACCTGGCCGCCGATGAAGATCGCACCCATCACGAACGTGATGATGAACCACGTCCGGAGCTTCTTCACATCGCCCCGCTCGGCGGCGAAGACGCCGAGCTGGCAGGTGAGGGAGGAGAGCACCAGGATCGTGGTGTTGGTCGCCGAGAACGGGAAGTTCAAGGCCGAGGCCTTTTCCGCCCAGAACTCGGGTCCCGTCACCGATCGCAGGGTGAAGTACATCGCGAAGAGGGCCGCGAAGAACATCAGCTCGGAACTCAGCCAGATGATGGTCCCGACGCTGGTGAGGTTCGGTCGATTGACCGACGGGTGCGCGTGCCCGGTTTCTACTGTCGTTACTGTCGCCACGACCGACATTATGTCGGTCGCTTATCCCGACCTCACTCCGGGGGGTGCCGTTCGGAGTGTCAGGGGGTCCTGTCCAGCCCGAACGGCCCAGCGAAGGACCCTCCCGTACGGCGTCGAAGCGGTGTTGACGGCCTGTGGGGAGGAGTAGGCTCCGCCGCATCGGTTGATGACCTTCACGGAGGAACGATGCAGTCGAGCGCCACGGTCCTGGTCTACAGCGACGACGCGAACACCCGCGAGCAGGTACGCCTCGCGGCGGGACGCAGGCCCGCGGCCGACGTTCCCCCGGTCGAGTTCATCGAGTGCGCGACACTCCCGGCGGTGCTGAAGCACCTGGACGAGGGGGGCGTCGACGTCTGTGTCCTGGACGGCGAGGCCGTCCCCGCGGGCGGGATGGGCGTGTGCCGCCAGATCAAGGACGAGATCTTCCGCTGCCCGCCGGTGCTGCTGCTGATCGGGCGCCCGCAGGACGCCTGGCTGGCCACCTGGAGCCGCGCGGACGCCACGGTGACCCTCCCGGTCGACCCCGTCGACTTCGCGGCCTCCCTGGCGGACCTGCTGCGTTCCCGGCTCGCGCTGTCCCTCTGAGAGCCTGTCGACCGGAGGCCACCCGACGGGATCTGAGAGCCGGCCGGGTGGCCTCCGCACGGCCCGAGGGCACCCGGGCGGGCACTCGGCGGGCGCCGGGCGCGGCGGCCGGTCAGACGGACGGCCGCAGACGCGCGGTGTTGGTGGTCACGGCGGTCGCCGCGCCTCCGGCGGCGCCGGTCAGGGCGCTGCCCTGGCGCCACTTGTCCCAGGGCATGTTCCAGTCGCCGAAGCCGTTGCCGAAGGTGTCCATCGTCTCGCCGATGCTGTTGACGGTCTGCACGATGTCACCCGGACGGACGGTTTCGAAGAACCAGGCCGCGTTGCCGGTCGACATGCCGACGCAGCCGTGGCTGACGTTCGCCACTCCCTGCGAGCCGACGGACCAGGGTGCGGCGTGGACGTATTCACCACTCCAGGTGACACGGGTCGCGTAGTAGACCGGCAGGTCGTACGACTCGGAGCTGCCCTCCGCGATGCCGACGCTGGTGCCGCGCATCCGGACGTAGTACTCCTTGCCGAGGACGACCTTGATGCCGTTTCGGGTGGAGAAGCCCGGTTTGCCGGTGGTCACCGGAATGGTGTTGATCACTTCTCCGTTGCGCTTCACGGTCATGTAGTGCGAGCCCGCGTCCGCGAGGGCCTCGATCCGGTCGCCGATGGTCAGCTTGAGCGGCTTCGACGCGCCGCCGTAGAGCTTGTCGCCGATCTTCACCCCGTCGAGGTTCCCGGAGACCGTGATCGACGCGCCGGCGGGCCAGTACTCCTTCGGACGGTAGTGCAGCTTCTTGTCGTCGACCCAGTGCCAGGCGCCCTCGACGGCGGGCGTGGATCGCACCTTCAGCGCCCGCTCGACGACCGCGCGAGCCGCCTTGTCCTCGATGGGGCGGCTCAGCTCGGCCGTGACGGGCTGCCCGACCCCGTAGGTGCCCGCCTCCGGGCCGAACGCGACGAGCAGCGCCCGCTCCGCCGGGGCCGTCTCGAACGTGTACGTACGGGTGCCGGGTGCGCCGTCCTCGTTCTCCGTGGAGACCCTGACGGTGTACCGGCCGCCCGCCGTGAGCGCGCCGGTGGAGCGCCAGCGCTGCCCGTCGGCGGTGAGTTCGCCCGCCAGGTGGTGTCCGGCCTCGTCGAGGGCCGTCACGTCGGTGATGCGGCCCTCGCCGTCCTTGACGGTGATCTCCAGCGGCTTGTCCGGGTCGGCCTTCTTGCCGTCCGTCGGAGCGCTGAAGGAGATCTGCTGCCCCGCGTCGTACGGCTTGGCCGACAGCGGATGGTCCTCGGAACCCGAGCAGGCGCTGCCGGCGGCGGTGAACGTGAGGGCCATAAGAGTGCAGCTCAGAACAGTCCGAATGCGCGGCGTGTCGTTCATGACATCACCGTAAGAACAATCCACGCGCCCAGCGCGCCGAGTGCTGCAAACGAGGGGCCCGGCCACTTCGGTGACGAAGTGTCCGGGCCCCTCGGGGTCCTGCGGGTGGGACGGTGCCGCTACTGGTTCTGGTTCTCACCGCGGTAGAACTCGAACACCCAGCCGAAGAGGCCGACGAGGATCAGCGGAGCCGAGAAGTACAGGATCCACCAGCCCATCGCCACGCCGAGGAAGGCCAGGGCGCCGCCGACGGCCAGCGAGAGCGGCTGCCAGCTGTGCGGGGCGAAGAAGCCCACCTCCCCGGCCTCGTCCGCGACGTCGGCCTCCTTGTCGTCCTGCGCCAGGGCGTCCACGCGCCGGGCCGTGAAGGCCAGGTAGTAGCCGATCATGATGCACAGGCCGAAGGCCAGGAAGAGGGCCGTCGTGCCGACCGGCTCCTTCGACCACACGCCGTAGAGGATGGCCATGGCGAGCACGAAGACGCTCAGCCAGATGAACATCTTGCCCTGGATCTTCACTTGCCGGCCTCCTTCTCACCCGCGAGGGCCTTCTGCGGACCGTGGTTCTCGAGCTGGTCGACGGCCGCGATCTCGGGGTGGTGCAGGTCGAACGCCGGGGATTCGGAGCGGATCCGCGGCAGGGTGAGGAAGTTGTGCCGGGGCGGCGGGCAGGACGTCGCCCATTCGAGCGAACGGCCGTAGCCCCACGGGTCGTCGACCTCGATCTTCTTGCCGTACTTGGCGGTCTTCCACACGTTGTAGAAGAACGGCAGGATCGACAGGCCCAGCAGGAAGGACGAGATCGTCGAGACGGTGTTCAGCGTGGTGAAGCCGTCGGCGTCGAGGTAGTCCGCGTAGCGGCGCGGCATGCCTTCGGCGCCCAGCCAGTGCTGCACCAGGAAGGTGCCGTGGAAGCCGATGAACAGCGTCCAGAAGGTCATCTTGCCCAGCCGCTCGTCCAGCATCTTGCCGGTGAACTTCGGCCACCAGAAGTGGAAGCCGGCGAACATCGCGAAGACCACGGTGCCGAACACGACGTAGTGGAAGTGCGCCACGACGAAGTACGAGTCCGAGACGTGGAAGTCCATCGGCGGCGAGGCCAGGATGACACCGGTCAGGCCACCGAAGGTGAAGGTGACCAGGAAGCCGATCGTCCAGAGCATCGGTGTCTCGAAGGACAACGAGCCCTTCCACATGGTTCCGATCCAGTTGAAGAACTTCACGCCGGTCGGTACGGCGATGAGGAACGTCATGAAGGAGAAGAACGGCAGGAGGACGCCGCCGGTCACGTACATGTGGTGGGCCCACACGGTCACGGACAGACCGGCGATCGCGATGGTGGCGGCCACCAGGCCGATGTAGCCGAACATCGGCTTGCGACTGAAGACCGGGATGATCTCGGAGACGATGCCGAAGAACGGCAAGGCGATGATGTACACCTCGGGGTGTCCGAAGAACCAGAAGAGGTGTTGCCACAGCAGGGCTCCGCCGTTGGCCGCGTCGAAGACGTGGGCACCGAACTTGCGGTCCGCCTCCAGGGCGAACAGCGCCGCCGCCAGGACCGGGAAGGCGAGCAGGACCAGCACACCGGTCAGCAGCACGTTCCAGGTGAAGATCGGCATGCGGAACATCGTCATGCCCGGAGCGCGCATGCAGATGATCGTGGTGATGAAGTTGACCGAACCGAGGATCGTGCCGAAGCCGGAGAAGGCCAGGCCCATGATCCACAGGTCGGCGCCGACACCCGGCGAGCGGACCGCGTCCGACAGCGGGGAGTAGGCGAACCAGCCGAAGTCGGCCGCACCCTGCGGGGTGAGGAAGCCGGCCACCGCGATGATCGAGCCGAAGAGGTACAGCCAGTACGCGAACATGTTCAGCCGCGGGAACGCCACGTCGGGCGCACCGATCTGGAGCGGCATGATCCAGTTCGCGAATCCGGCGAACAGCGGCGTCGCGAACATCAGCAGCATGATCGTGCCGTGCATCGTGAACGCCTGGTTGAACTGCTCGTTCGACATGATCTGCGTACCCGGACGGGCCAGCTCGGCGCGCATGAAGAGCGCCAGCAGACCGCCGATGCAGAAGAACGCGAACGACGTGACCAGGTACATCGTGCCGATCGTCTTGTGGTCCGTGGTGGTCAGCCACTTGATCACGACGTTGCCGGGCTGCTTGCGCCGCACGGGCAGCTCGTTCTCGTACGAGTCCTCAGCTGCGGCGGCACCCTGGGGTTCGTTGAGGATGCTCACAGTTGGTTCTTCTCCGCGTTCCTGGCCGGGTCCGTCTGCTCAATGCCCGACGGGATGTAGCCGGTCTGCCCCTTCTCGGCCAGCTCCTTCAGGTGCTGCTGGAAGCGCTCCGGGGAGACCACCTTGACGTTGAAGAGCATCCGGGAGTGATCGACACCGCACAGCTCGGCGCACTTGCCGAGGAAGGTGCCTTCCTGCGTCGGGGTGACCTCGAAGGCGTTGGTGTGACCGGGGAGGACGTCCTGCTTCATGAGGAAGGGGACCACCCAGAAGGAGTGGATGACGTCACGGGAGGTCAGGACGAACCGGACCTTCTCGCCCTTGGGCAGCCACAGGGTCGGACCCGGGTTGCCGGTCTGCGGGTTCCGGTCACCGGGGATACCGGCGTCGTAGACGCCACCGGCGTTCGCCGGGAAGTCGTCCTGGAACTTGTCCGGAATGGCGTCGAGGTTCGGGGCCGTCTGCGCGTCACCCTCCACCCCGGGCACGTTCTCGATGTAGTTGAAGCCCCAGCTCCACTGGTAGCCGACCACGTTGATGGTGTGGGCCGGCTTGTCTGCGAGCGACAGGAGCTTCGACTCGTCGCGCGCGGTGAAGTAGAAGAGCACGGAGACGATGATGAGCGGAGTGACCGTGTACAGCGCCTCGATGGGCATGTTGTACCGAGTCTGCGGAGGTACCTCCACCTTGGTGCGGCTGCGCCGGTGGAAGATGACGGACCACAGGATCAGTCCCCACACCAGGACGCCCGTGACGAGCGCTGCCGCCCACGAGCCCTGCCAGAGGGAGAGGATCCGAGGCGCCTCTTCCGTTACCGGGGTGGGCATACCAAGGCGGGGGAAGTCTTCCCAGTTGTACGAGCAGCCGGTGGCTGTCGCCAGGATCAGGCCCGCAGTCAGCACCTGCGGCAGCTTCCGCCGCATCGGGCGCCGCGACGAGCGGTCGGAGCCGTTGGGACTCACGTAGCGCCTTCCCGAGAGTCTCGGCCCGCGCTGGTCGGCTACGGCCGTCTCGCTGGTCGGTCGCCGCCCCGGCCGCGGGCAGGGGTTTGGATGTTTATGCGGACCAAACCCTACTGGACGCTATTTGGGGTCGCGCGGGGAGGGTGCCCAACGCGCCGTCCGACTCCCCGAAGGGATGGACCCCTCCCTTCCGCGGCGGGCTCCGGGAGGACCGGACGCCGTTCGACCGGCCGTGCGGGCGGGGTATCTGACGGAGGCTTAGCGAAGGCCGGTTAGCGTGGGCGGATGCCGTACTTCGACGCCGCGTCCGCCGCTCCACTGCACCCCGTCGCCCGCCAGGCGCTGCTTGCCTCCCTGGACGAGGGCTGGGCCGATCCCGCCCGGCTGTACCGCGAGGGGCGGCGGGCCAGGCTGCTGCTCGACGCGGCGCGGGAGGCCGCGGCGGAGTCCGTGGGGTGCCGTCCCGACGAGCTCGTGTTCACTCCTTCGGGGACGCGCGCGGTTCACGCCGGGATTTCCGGAGCGCTGGCGGGGCGTCGGCGTGTCGGGAACCGTCTGGTGGTCTCGGCGGTGGAGCACTCCTCCGTCCTGCACGCCGCGCAGGCGCACGCCGCGGTCGGCGGCACGGTGACGGAGGTCCCCGTCGGGCGGTCGGGCGCGGTGGAGTCGGCGGCTTTCGCGGCGGCGCTGGACACCGGGACCGCGCTGGCCTGCCTCCAGTCGGCCAACCACGAGGTGGGCACCGCGCAGCCGGTGGCGGAGGTCGCCGAGGCGTGCCGGGCCGTGGGGGTGCCGGTGCTGGTGGACGCGGCCCAGTCGCTGGGCTGGGGCCCGGCCGAGGGCGCCTGGTCGCTACTGACGGCGAGCGCGCACAAGTGGGGCGGCCCGCCCGGGGTGGGCCTGCTCGCGGTCCGCAAGGGCGTGCGCTTCGCCGGCCAGGGGCCCTCCGACGAGAGGGAGTCGGGCCGGGCACCCGGTTTCGAGAACCTGCCGGCGATCGTGGCCGCGGCGGCGTCGCTGCGGGCGGTGCGGGCGGAGGCGGCGGCCGAGTCGGCGCGGCTGCGGGTCCTGGTGGAGCGCATCCGGAGCCGGGTACCGGAGCTGGTGCCGGACGTGGAGGTGGTGGGCGACCCGGTGCGCAGGCTCCCCCATCTCGTCACCTTCTCCTGTCTCTATGTCGACGGGGAGTCGCTGCTGCACGAGCTGGATCGGGAGGGTTTCTCCGTTTCATCCGGTTCGTCGTGCACGAGTTCGACCCTGACACCCAGCCATGTGCTGCGGGCGATGGGGGTGCTGAGCGAGGGCAATGTGCGGGTGTCGCTGCCGGCCGGCACGCGGGAGGAGGACGTGGACCGGTTCCTGGCGGTGCTGCCGGGCGTGGTGGCGGCGGTACGGGAGCGGCTCGGCGCTCCGGAGACGACCGCGGCGCCGGTCACGGCGCCGGCGCCGGGCGGGCGGGTCGTGGACGCCCTGGGCAAGCGGTGTCCGCTGCCGGTGATCGAGCTGGCCAGGGTGATCGGCGACGTCCCGGTGGGCGACACGGTCACGGTCCTGTCGGACGACGAGGCGGCGCGGCTGGACATCCCCGCCTGGTGCGAGATGCGCGGCCAGGAGTACGTGGGCGAGGAGTCCTCCCCGCGCGGCGGCGCGGCCTATGTGGTGCGGCGCCTGGCGTAGCCCGGCCGCACCGGGGCCGGTCCGTGCCGCCCCGCCCCGTGCGGCCGGACCGGCACGGGGCGGGGCCGGGACAGGCCCGGCGGAGCGGCGCGGCTCAGATCAGGTGTGCCTGGACCTCGGTGGCGGCCTCGTCCCCGTATGCCTTGGTGAAGCGCTCCATGAAGTGGGCGCGGCGCAGGGTGTACTCCTGGGTGCCCAGGGTCTCGATGACGAGCGTCGCGAGCATGCAGCCGACCTGGGCCGCGCGCTCCAGGCTGACACCCCAGGCCAGGCCCGTCAGGAAGCCCGCGCGGAAGGCGTCGCCGACGCCCGTGGGGTCGACCTTGGCGTCCTCCTCGGCGCAGCCGACCTCGATGGGCGGCTCGCCGACCCGCTCGATGCGCACGCCGCGCGAGCCGAGGGTGGTGACGCGGTGGCCGACGCGGCCGAGGATCTCCTCGTCGCTCCAGCCGGTCTTCGACTCGATGAGCCCCTTCTCGTACTCGTTGGAGAAGAGGTAGGTCGCGCCGTCGAGGAGGGTGCGGATCTCCTCACCCTCCATGCGCGCGATCTGCTGGGAGAAGTCGGCGGCGAAGGGGATCGCGCGCGCCTTGCACTCCTCCGTGTGGCGCAGCATCGCCTCGGGGTCGTCCGCGCCGATCAGCACCAGGTCCAGGCCGCCCACGCGGTCGGCGACGGCCTTGAGCTCGATCTGCCGGGCCTCGCTCATCGCGCCCGTGTAGAAGGAGCCGATCTGGTTGTGGTCCCTGTCCGTGGTGCAGACGAACCGGGCGGTGTGCAGGACCTCGGAGATCCGTACCGATCCGGTGTCGACACCGTGCCGGTCGAGCCAGGCGCGGTACTCGTCGAAGTCGTAACCCGCCGCGCCGACGAGGATCGGCCGGCCGCCGAGCTGGCCCATTCCGAAGCAGATGTTGGGACCGACACCTCCCCGGCGCACGTCGAGGTTGTCGACCAGGAACGAGAGCGAGACCGTGTGCAGCTGGTCCGCGACGAGTTGGTCCGCGAATCGGCCGGGGAAGGTCATCAGGTGGTCGGTGGCGATGGAGCCGGTGACTGCGATACGCACGGCTGGGCGCTCCTGCGGGACGGAAGAGATTGACAGCTCACGCTACCGGGTGAGGAGGTCACTGCCGAACAGTGGAAACTACCCCAGAGTAGGTCTTTTCCGGGAAGCCGTGGCGTGCGTACGGTGCGGACATGTCCACGTACCCTGCTCCTCGCGAGCATCAGGAGTCCGAGTTCAGCCTGGCCCAGCTGCGCGGCGACAGCGCGCGGATGGCCCCGCACTGGGTCGTTCCGGCGGTGGACACCCCCGTCTCGGTGTCCCCGGCGCTGATCCACGGCGTCGTCGTCCCGGCGGCCTCCGCGCGGCTGATCGACGCCACCTCGGAGTACGGCGCCTGAGGGACGGAACCAGTCGCTCGCCCGTTCCGTCCCATCGGTGTCTTCCACCGGGATGAAGGAGCGAGTGGTGAGCGGTACGGAGAACCGGCGACGCGGGCGTGGCTCCCTGCTGATCGCATCGGTGTCAGCGGGAGTGCTGCTGGCCGGCGGCGGTGGCGTGTACCTCGCGACCACGGCGTCCGAGGGTGATGGCGGCGCGTCCGACGCGGCGGCGGGGCGGGAGGCCGGCTCTCCCCCGCCGTTGCGCCTGGACGCCAAGAACGCGGGCGACGACCCCGGCCCCGGCATCGCGCCGGGCGAGCCGGACCCGCACGGCGGCGGAGCCGTCTACGAGGCCGAGGGCCCCCTGCCCCAAGGTCCTTCCTCGGCCGCGGTCCACCGGTCCGAGGGCCGGGTCACCGCGGCGGAGGTGACCCGGCTGGCGAAGGCGCTGGGCCTCGCGGGCACTCCGGCGCTGCGGGACGGCGTGTGGCGGATCGCCCCGGAGAAGGACGGTTCCGGGCTGCGGCTGGAGGTCGCCGAGGAGGCGCCCGGCAGCTGGACCTTCTCCCGGTACGACGGAGGCCCGGTCGGCGACAGCTGCCTGAAGGGCCCGGCGTGTCCGCCACCGGGCGAGGCGAAGCCCTCGCGCGGTGGGACGCCGGTGAGCGAGGCGGCGGCGAAGGCCGCGGCGGCTCCCGTCCTGAAGGCGATCGGCCAGGACGACGCGAAGGTGGACGCGACCCAGCTCATGGGTGGCTCGGTGCGGGTGGTGAACGCCGAGCCGGTCGTCGGCGGACTGCCGACCTACGGGTGGTCGACCGGCGTCCACGTCGGCCCCGACGGTTCCCTGGTGGCGGGCAGCGGGCAGCTGAAGGAGCCGGCGAAGGGCGCCGTCTATCCGGTGATCGGCGCCGGGAAGGCGCTGGACGAGCTGAACGAGGCGTCCTCGGGGCCGGGACGGCACGGCATCGGGGGCTGCGCGACCGATCCGCCCGCGCGGACGCGGGCCGACGGCGGGCCCGAGGCCGGTCCCGACGGCGCGATCGGCACGGATCTGCCGTGCACGCCGGCTCCGCGGCCGGTCCTGAAGGTGACCGGGGCGGTCTTCGGGCTCGCCTCGCAGTACGTGGACGGCGAGCGGGCCCTCGTCCCGTCCTGGTTCTTCACGGTGGAGCCGGCGGCCGGAGCGCGGCCGTACAGCGTGGTGCGGACGGCGGTGGCGGCGGAGTACCTGGCGCCCCCGGCGAAGCCGTCCCCGCCGGAGGGCACCGCGCCCGCCCGGCGGATCGAGTCGTACCGCGTGGACGCCGGCGGCACGAAGCTGTCGGTGACCTTCTGGGGCGGCGTGTGCAGCGACTACACGGTGTCGGCCGGGCAGAGCGCGGACAGCGTCACGGTGGGGGTGACGGAGCGGCCGGTCGATCCCGGCCGGGCGTGCGTCGCGATGGCCGTGGAGGTGACGAGGACCGTCACGCTGGACCGGCCGCTGGCGGGCCGGACCGTGACGGACGCGGCGAGCGGCGAGCAGGTGCCCGCGCGGTAGCGCCGGTGCGGTACGGCGAAGGGCGGCTCCCGGAACTCCGGGGCCGCCCTTCGCCGTCGTACGTCGGCTCAGCTGAACGAGTCGCCACAGGCGCAGGAGCCGGTGGCGTTCGGGTTGTCGATCGTGAAGCCCTGCTTCTCGATGGTGTCCACGAAGTCGATGGAGGCACCGCCGAGGTAGGGGGCGCTCATGCGGTCGGTGACGACCTTGACGCCGTCGAAGTCCTTGACGACGTCCCCGTCGAGCGAGCGCTCGTCGAAGAAGAGCTGGTAACGCAGGCCCGAGCAGCCACCGGGCTGAACGGCGACGCGCAGCGCGAGGTCGTCGCGGCCTTCCTGGTCGAGCAGGGCCTTGACCTTGGCCGCGGCGGCGTCAGACAGGAGGATGCCGTCGCTGACAGTGGTCTTCTCGTCCGATACGGACATCTGCTTCTCTCCCGGGTTGTACGGAGACTGCTTGCCGACGGTTGCAACCGGCGGGGCCGCGGATTCATTCCGGGCCGAGTGCGTGTCTTTCCCTTTCATGCTCGCACATCGCCGTCCGAACCAGCGCCGATCCGTCGCGCCCGAATTCGTCACATCGACACTATGGACATCGTCAAACTGACGTGAAGCGGTTATGATAGATAGCGTCATTTAGACGAAAAGCCTCCGGTGCGGATGAGCGCACCGGCTCCACTGGAGCGGCCGAGCCGCACTGATTTTGGAAAAGAAAGGGTGCGTGACGTGACCACCGCCCAGCCCCTGGACGTTCAGCCCACCCCGCTCGCCCTGCTGCTGCTCGGCCGCGAGGCCGACCCGAAGAGCGAGCGCGGCGTGGAGTGTCCGGGCGACCTGCCCTCCCCCTCCGACCCGGACCTGGTGGAGCGCGCCCGCGCGGCCAAGGAGAAGCTCGGGGACAAGGTCTTCGTCCTCGGCCACCACTACCAGCGTGACGAGGTCATCCAGTTCGCCGACGTCACCGGCGACTCCTTCAAGCTGGCCCGCGACGCCGCCGCGCGCCCGGAGGCCGAGTACATCGTCTTCTGCGGCGTGCACTTCATGGCCGAGTCCGCGGACATCCTCACCTCCGACGACCAGAAGGTCGTGCTGCCGGACCTCGCCGCCGGCTGCTCGATGGCCGACATGGCCACCGCCGAACAGGTCGCGGAGTGCTGGGACGTACTGACCGAGGCCGGCGTCGCCGAGCAGGTCGTTCCCGTCTCGTACATGAACTCCTCGGCCGACATCAAGGCGTTCACCGGGAAGCACGGGGGCACCATCTGCACCTCGTCCAACGCCGAGCGGGCGCTGGACTGGGCCTTCGCGCAGGGCGAGAAGGTCCTGTTCCTGCCGGACCAGCACCTGGGCCGCAACACCGCGGTGCGCGAGATGGGCATGTCGCTGGAGGACTGCGTCCTCTACAACCCGCACAAGCCCAACGGCGGTCTCACCGTCGAGGAGCTGCGCGCGGCACGGATGATCCTGTGGCGGGGCCACTGCTCGGTGCACGGCCGGTTCTCGCTGGACTCGGTCCGGGAGGTCCGCGAGCGGATACCCGGCGTGAACGTGCTGGTCCACCCGGAGTGCAAGCACGAGGTCGTCGCCGCCGCTGACTTCGTGGGCTCCACCGAGTACATCATCAAGACGCTGGAGGCGGCCCCGGCCGGCTCGAAGTGGGCGATCGGCACGGAGCTGAACCTCGTCCGCCGGGTGGCCGCCGCGCACCCGGACAAGGAGGTCGTCTTCCTCGACAAGACCGTCTGCTTCTGCTCCACGATGAACCGGATCGACCTCCCCCACCTGGTCTGGGCGCTGGAGTCGCTGGCCGAGGGCAAGCTGGTCAACCGGATCGAGGTCGACCAGGAGACGGAGAGCTTCGCGAAGCTCGCCCTGGAGCGGATGCTGGCGCTTCCGTGACACCTCCGGGGCCGGACACCGGCCCCGGAGAACGCCGGAGGGCGCCCCGCCTGTGTGCGGGGCGCCCTCCGGCGTTCTCCGGGCCCGCCCGCGGCGGGCCCGGAGTGACGGATCAGACCTCCAGCAGGTCCGCGTCCTCCGCCCGCGGCGGAACCTCCGCCGGGACCTCGCGCTTGGCCGCCCTCCTCCTCGCGCGGCGTTCCTTGCGCAGCTCGACCATCGCGTAGAGCGTCGGGACGAGCAGCAGCGTGAGCAGCGTCGAGGTGATCAGGCCGCCGATCACCACCACCGCGAGCGGCTGGGCGATGAAGCCGCCCTCACCGGTGACGCCCAGCGCCATCGGCAGCAGCGCGAAGATCGTCGCGAGCGCCGTCATGAGGATCGGGCGCAGCCGGTGACGGCCGCCCTCGACGACCGCGTCGACGACTCCCAGGCCCTGGGCCCGGTACTGGTTGATCAGGTCGATCAGCACGATCGCGTTGGTCACCACGATGCCGATCAGCATCAGCATGCCGATCATCGCCGGGACGCCCATCGCGGTACCGGTCACGATCAGCAGACCGATGGCGCCGGTCGCCGCGAACGGGATGGAGACGAGCAGGATCAGCGGCTGGACCAGCGACCGGAAGGTCGCGACCAGGAGCATGAACACGATCGCGATCGCCGCGAGCATGGCCAGGCCCAGGTTCAGGAACGCGTCGGACTGGTCCTCGGAGACACCGCCGATGGACGCGGTGGCGCCCTCCGGCAGCTTGAGGGCGTCGATCCTCGTCTGGAGCGCCGCGCTCACCGCGCCCGTGTTGTCGCCGGTCGGCTTGGCGGTGACGGTCGCCGCGCGGGCACCGTCGATCCGGGTCATGGACACCGGGCCGGGCACGATCCTCACCTCGGCGATGTCGCCGAGCGTCACCGGGCCGAAGGGCAGCGCCTTCAGCTCGGCCATGGTCGTGGCGGGCCTCGCTGAGGTCAGGACGACGTCGCGTTCGGTGCCGTCGAGGACGGCCCGGCCGGCCGGAGTACCGCGGACCGCGTGGGCGACCGCCAGACCGAGGGTCGTGTCGTCGAGTCCGAGGTCCGCGGCCTTGGCCGTGGCCTTCACCGAGATCCGCGGCACCGACTGGGACAGGTCGCTCTGGACGTCGGTGACGTCGTCGAGCGTGGCGACCTCGGCCTTGACCGCCTCGGACGCCTTCCGCAGCGTCTCCGCGTCGGCGGCCTTCACGACCACCCTCAGGTCCTGGCTGGCGAAGCCGTCGCCCGCCGCGATCGTGGTGTCGCCGACGCCGTCGAGCTTCTCCAGCGCCGCGTCGATGGCGTCGCGGGTCTTCCGGTAGGACGCCGAATCCTCCAGGGTCACCTGGTACGAGGCCTGATTGGCGCCGGTGCCGCCGCCGAAGGCGGCCATGAAGCCGGAGGAGCCGACCGTGACCTGGTAGTCCTTCACGCCGTCGGTGGCGGCCAGGACCTTCTCGACCTTTCTCGCGGCCTCGTCGGAGGCGGCGAGGCTGGTGCCGGGCGCCAGCTTCTGCTTGATGCTGAGCACCTCCTGCTCGCCCTGGTCGAAGAAGTTGGTCTTGAGCAGCGGGGCCATGCCGAAGGTGCCGACCAGGACCACGGCCGCGATCGCCACACTGGTGAGACGGCGGCGGGTCGCGAAGCGCAGGACGGGCACGTACAGGCGCTGGAGGCGGCTGCGTTCCTCCTTCTCCTCGGCCAGGCGGCGGGCCTCCTCCGGGTTCTCGGACGTGTCCTTCGGGGTCCGCAGGAACCAGTACGACAGGACCGGGACGACGGTCAGCGAGACCAGCAGCGAGGCCAGCAGGGCGGCGGTGACCGTCAGGCTGAACGAGCCGAACAACTCGCCGACCAGACCGCCGACCAGACCGATCGGCAGGAAGACCGCGACGGTGGTCAGCGTCGAGGAGGTGACCGCGCCGGCCACCTCACGGACGGCAGTGAGGATCGCGGCCTGGCGCTCCTCGCCGTAGCCGAGGTGCCTCTTGATGTTCTCCAGGACCACGATCGAGTCGTCGACGACCCGGCCGATGGCGATGGTGAGCGCGCCGAGAGTCAGCATGTTCAGCGACAGGTCGCGGGTCCACAGGACGATCAGGGTGAGGACGACCGAGAGCGGGATGGAGACCGCGGTGACCAGGGTGGAGCGGATCGAGGCGAGGAAGACCAGGATCACCAGGACGGCCATGACGAGACCGAGCGCTCCCTCGGTCGTCAGCCCGGAGATCGACTTGGCGACGGCCGGGCCCTGGTCGGAGACCACGGTCAGCTCGGCACCCGCGCCCAGGTCCTCGCGGAGGCCGGGCAGCTTCTCCTCGACCTCCTCGGAGATGGCGACGGCGCTGCCGTCCTTGTCCATGGTGGCCAGCACCGCGAGGCTGGGCCGTCCGTCGGTGCGGGTGATCGAGACCCGGGAGGACTCCCGCTGCTCGACCTTCGCCACGTCGCCGAGGCGGACCGCCTTGCCCTTGGCGGGCTTGATCCGCAGGTCCTGGATCTGCGCCAGCGAGGTGTAGCCGCCGCCGGCCCGGACGGTGAGGCTCTTGCCGTCCTCGGAGAAGGAGCCCGCGGGCACCGTGCCGCCGCCCGACCTGATCGCCTCGGCGAGCCTCGCGGTGTCGAGGCCCGCTGCGGCGAGCTTCGCGTCGTCCGGAGTGACCGAGACCTGGAGGGCCTGGACGCCGTCGACGGAGACCTGCCCGACGCCGTCGATGTTCTCCAGTGCGGGCACCACGGTCCGTTCCAGCTGGTCGGCGAGCGCCTGCTGGTCCTTGTCCGAGGTGACGGCGAGGACGACCGTCGGGATGTCGTCGGTCGAGCCGGCCACGACCTGTGGGTCGACGCCGTCGGGCAGGACCGCCCGGGCCCGGTTCACGGCCTGCTGGACGTCGGCGACGAGCTGCTTGGTGCCCTCGTCGCCGTAGTCGAAGCCGGCCATGATGACGGCGCTGCCCTCGGAGGCGGTGGAGGTGACGCCGGTGATGCCGTCGACGCCCTTCAGCGCGGACTCGAGAGGCTCGACGACCTGCTTCTCGACCACGTCCGGGGAGGCACCCTGGTACTGGGCCAGGACCGACACCATCGGGAGTTCGATCGAGGGGAGCAGCTGCTGCTTCAGCTGCGGGATCGCGATCGCCCCGAAGACGACGGCGACGATGGACATCAGCCCTATCAGGGCCCGTTGCGCGAGGCTGAATCTGGACAGCCAGGACATGCGGTCTCTCTTCTGTGGCGTGCTCGGCGGGCGGGCGCCGGGGAATGCCCCAGGGATGCCCTCGTCCACCCTCCGCCATGAGAGGCGCCGGGTCCTCGCCCCCGGGGCCCAATTCCCGGCGCCCCGCATACCGCGTCTGGAGTACGCCGGGGGCCGCCGTCACCGCGCCTTCGGACGTACCAGGCCCGATTCGTAGGCGGTGACCACCAGCTGAGCGCGGTCACGGGCGCCGATCTTGGCCATCGTCCGGTTCACATGCGTCTTGACCGTGAGGGGACTGACCCGGAGACGCTCGGCGATCTCGTCGTTGGAGAGCCCCCCGGCGACCAGGACCAGGACCTCCCGTTCCCGGGTGGTGAGGGCGGCCAGCCGCTCCGAGCGCGACCGCCCCGGCTCGTCGTCGTCGGGATCGGCGCCGCCGCCCTGCGCCAGGAACGTGGCGATCAGGCCCCTGGTCGCCGCCGGCGACAGCAGGGCGTCGCCGGCGGCGGCGACGCGGATCGCCTGGAGGAGTTCCTCCGGCTCCGCCCCCTTCCCGAGGAAGCCGGACGCGCCGGCGCGCAGCGACCGCACGACGTACTCGTCGACCTCGAAGGTCGTCAGCATGACGATCCGTACCGCGGAGAGCCCGGGGTCGGCGGTGATCATGCGGGTGCCTGCGATGCCGTCGGTGCCGGGCATCCGGATGTCCATCAGGACCACGTCGGCGCGCTCCGAGCGGGCCTTGGCGCACGCCTCGGCGCCGTCCGCGGCCTCGGCGACCACCTCCATGTCCGGCTCGGAGTCCACGAGCACCCTGAAGGCGCTGCGGAGCAGCGCCTGGTCGTCGGCGAGCAACACCCGGATCGTCATCCGTCCTCCCCCGCGCGGGCCGTCGCCGGCAGTATCGCCTGGACGCGGAAGCCGCCGCCGTAGCGGGGCGCGGCCGTCAGCGTTCCGCCGAGGGCGGTGACGCGTTCGCGCATGCCGAGCAGGCCGTGACCGCCGGTCCCGGCCGGCGGCACCGGCTGGGGCGCGCCGTCGTCCAGGACGGTGATCTCGACGGTCCGGCCGACCCGTACGACGCTCACCTCGGCCTTGGCATCCTGTCCGGCGTGCTTGCGCACGTTGGTCAGCGCCTCCTGGATGATCCGGTACGCGGCGAGGTCGACGGTCGCGGGCAGGCCGGCGCGTTCGTCGGTCCGGGCCAGCGCGACGGGCAGGCCGGCGTTGCGGAAGGTGTCGAGCAGCCCGTCGAGGACGGCGAGTCCGGGCGCGGGCTCGGTGGGCGCCTCCGGGTCGCCGGACTGCCGCAGCAGACCGACGGTGGCACGCAGTTCGTCGAGCGCCGAGCGGCTGGCGTCGCGCACGTGCGCGAGGGCCTCTTTGGCCTGGTCGGGGCGCTTGTCCATGACATGGGCCGCGACCCCGGCCTGGACGTTGACCAGGGCGATGTGGTGCGCGACGACGTCGTGCAGGTCGCGCGCGATACGCAGGCGTTCCTCGGCGACCCGGCGCCGCGCCTCCTCCTCCCGGGTCCGTTCGGCGCGCTCGGCACGCTCGCGGATGGCGTCGACGACGGCGCGGCGGCTCCGGACGGCGTCTCCCGCGGCGGCGGCCATGCCGGTCCAGGCGAAGACGCCGAGGTTCTCCTGGGCGTACCAGGGGGTGGGGCCGAAGAACATGGCCGCCGCCGTGAGCACGGCCATGGTGGCGAGGCCGACCCGCCAGGTGGTGGGGCGGTCCGTGCGGGCGGCGACCGTGTAGAGCGCGATCACGGCGCTCATGGCGACCGGGGCGGGGCGGTCGTCGCTGACCAGCTCGACGAGGGTGACGGCGCAGGTGAAGGCGAGGACGGGGAGCGGGCGGCGGCGGCGCGGGACGAGGGCGGCGGCCCCGAGCACCATCAGCACGACGCCGGCGGCGTCGGGGGCGCGGTCGCCGAAGGTGGGGCCGTTGGGGCTGCCATGGGGGTCGGCGAAGGACCCGGCGACCATACAGACCAGCACGGCGAACGCCAGCGTCCCGTCGAGGGCGAGCGGGTGGGCGCGCAGCCAGTCACGGGAGCGGTCGAAGGCGGTGCCGGGAGGGGTCACGCCGAGCAACGGTACGGGGTGCGCGGGCGGCGGCGGTACGCGGCGGTGCTTCCGGGCCGGCCGTCCGGTGCCCCGCCGCTCCGGGGAGCGGCGGGGCACCGGACGGTGTGGAGTGCCGGCTCTCAGCCCGGGATGAGGCCGTCGTCGGAGAGCATCTCGCGCACCTCGTCGAGGGTCGCGTCCGCGGACGGAAGGATCAGCTCCGACGGCTCCAGCGAGTCGTCGGGAAGGGTGTCGCCGAGACGGCGGACCGCGTCGAGCAGGGCTCCGAGCGTGTGGCGGAAGCCGTCCGCGTCGCCCGACTCCATCTCAGCCAGCAGTTCCGCGTCCAGGCGGTTCAGCTCGTTGAAACGATCGTCGGCCAGTTTCCACTGGCCCTCCCCCATGATCCTCACGATCATGATGCGCTCCTCGAAGAGCTCGTTACTGCTTGTCGAAACGGGGGTGGGACTGCTCCTGGTCCTGCGGCGCGGCCGTTCCGTCGCCGCCCTCGATCGCCTGCTGCGAGGCGGAGCCGCCGCCGGCGAGCTCGGCCTTCATCCGCTGGAGTTCCAGCTCGACGTCCGAACCACCGGACAGCCGGTCGAGCTCCGCCTGGATGTCGTCCTTGGCCAGACCGGACTGGTCGTCGAGCGCGCCCGAGGCGAGCAGCTCGTCGATGGCACCGGCCCTCGCCTGGAGCTGGGCCGTCTTGTCCTCGGCCCGCTGGATGGCCACGCCGACGTCGCTCATCTCCTCCGAGATGCCGGAGAACGACTCGGCGATGCGGGTCTGGGCCTGGGCCGCCGTGTAGGTCGCCTTGATCGTCTCCTTCTTCGTACGGAAGGCGTCGACCTTGGCCTGCAGCCGCTGCGCGGCCAGGGTGAGCTTCTCCTCCTCGCCCTGCAGCGTCTGGTGCTGCACCTCCAGGTCGCTGACCTGCTGCTGCAGCGCCGCCCGTCGGGACAGCGCCTCGCGCGCCAGGTCCTCGCGGCCGAGCGCCAGCGCCTTGCGGCCCTGGTCCTCCAGCTTGGCGGACTGGCCCTGGAGCTGGTTCAGCTGCAGTTCGAGCCGCTTGCGCGAGGTGGCCACGTCGGCGACACCCCGCCGGACCTTCTGCAGCAGCTCCAGCTGCTTCTGGTAGGAGTAATCAAGGGTCTCGCGCGGATCCTCGGCCCGGTCAAGGGCCTTGTTTGCCTTCGCGCGGAAGATCATCCCCATACGCTTCATGACACCGCTCATGGGCTTCGCGCGCCCCCTTCTGACGGACTTGGCTCAAGCACTCCAACAGGATCCACAGTACGGTCCCTGCCTCTATTACCGCACTGTTCGGGGGCGGATGTGCTCCTCCCCAAGGACGACTGCCCGCGAGCGGTCTCCGGCCCAGGGAGTAGACGGCCCTCCGGGAGACCCCGCGTGTCGTCCTCACGTACCCCCACGGACGCGGGCTGTTAGCGGATCGTTCCCGGCGGGGCTGGGGTCCATGCCTCGCACCACGTACCCTTGGGTTTTGTGTTCCGTAGCCGTTCCAACGCAGAGAAGGCCCCCACCGAGCAGGTGACGGCGGACCTCTCCAAGCAGTCCCGCGACCCGCAGGCCCCCAAGGGCCGCCCGACGCCGAAGCGGAGCGAGGCGCAGACCCAGCGCCGTCGCGCCGCGACGGTGCCGACCGACCGCAAGGAGGCAGCCAAGCGCCAGCGCGAGGCCCGCCGTGCCGATCTCGCCCGTCAGCGCGAGGCGCTGGCCAGTGGTGACGAGCGCTATCTGCCGGCCCGTGACAAGGGTCCGGTGCGCCGTTTCGTCCGCGACTTCGTGGACTCGCGCTTCGCCATCGCGGAGTTCTTCCTCCCGATGGCCGTGGTGATCCTGGTCCTTTCCATGATCCGGACGCTGCAGAACATCTCGCTGCTGCTCTGGCTCGCCGTGATCGTCCTGATCGTCATCGACTCGATCGGGCTGTGGCTCCGCCTGAAGAAGCAGCTGAACGCGCGTTTCCCGGACGAGCCGAAGCGCGGTGCCATGGCCTACGGCCTGATGCGCACCCTGCAGATGCGCCGACTGCGACTTCCGAAGCCGCAGGTCAAGCGCGGAGAGCGGCCCTGAGCGGGGACGGTTGCGGCACCGGCACGGACAGTCCGGTGCTTCCGGCCGTCTCCCCCTGGCCGACCGGCCAGGGGGGGCTGCGGGACACCGTCCGGCAGGAACTGGTGGCGCGGCAGCTGGACGAGCAGATATCCGCGCGGTATCCCGTCGGGCAGCGGCTGCGCGTCCTCGACGCGGGCATGGGGCAGGGTCTGCAGACCCTGCGGCTGGCCCGGGCCGGGCACACGGTGACCGGTCTGGAGGCCGATCCGGAGCTGCTCAAGGCGGCCCGTGAGTCCCTGGCCACCGAGCCGGCCGGGATCCGTGAGCGGGTCCGGCTGATCGAGGGGGACGGTCGTGAGACCGGTGTGCACTTCCTGCCGGGCAGCTTCGACGTGGTGCTCTGCCACGGCGTGCTCATGTACGCGGACGAGCCGGACGCGCTGATCGCGGGCCTGGCCCGGATGCTGGCGCCCGGCGGGCTGCTGTCGCTGGTCGTGCGGAACGCGGAGGCGCTGGCCCTGCGGCCGGCGCTGGCCGGGGACTGGACGGGCGCGCTGGCCGGCTTCGAATCGGACACGTACACGGACGACAACGGGCTCACGGTGCGCGCCGACCGGCTCGACGCGCTGACGGCGACGCTCGCCGGGATCGCGGCGCCGCTGCACGCCTGGTACGGGGTGCGGGTGCTGACCGACAGTGTGGCGGGCGATGTGGGGCTGCCCGCCGCGGAGGAGCTGGAGCGGCTGCTCGCAGCCGAGGACCGGGCGGGCCGCACCGAGCCGTACCGGCGGGTGGCCGCCCTGCTGCACCTGTGCGGCGTCCGGGGCTGACGTCCTGTCGCGCGGCCTCCGCCCGGAGGTGTTCCACCCGTCCCGGGCCGGGGGTTCCCCGGCGGGACGGGTGGCGCACGAGGGGGCGGCTACGCCTCCGCGTCCAGGGGCATCGGTCCGTAGATCCGGGCGCCGTCCTCGGAGAGGACGACCTGGTCCGCGCCGCCCTCCAGGAGGTCCTTCCAGTTCTCGCCGATCCAGGACTCGGCGTCACCCTGGGTCGTGAACTCGTCCGGCGCCACCGCCGGCCGGACCTCCGTGCCGTCGGACTTCTCGAAACGCCACGTCCATGCCATGTCCGCCTCCTGGGGTTCACCGGATGATCGGTTTCCTGCCCGCAGCGTAGCCGGGCGCGCACCCGTCGCGGCGGCGCGGGAGGATCAGTGCGTGGAACTGACTCTGCTCGGCACCGGTGCCCCCCTCGGACTCCCCCGCCCCGACTGCCCGTGCGCCGTCTGCGCGACCGCCCGCGGTGTCGGAGCGCGGGCCGCGACAGCCGTACTCGTGGACGGTGCGCTGTTGCTGGATCTGACGCCGGGAGCGGCGCTGGCCGCCGCCAGGGCGGGGCACTCCCTGGTGGGTGTGCGGCAGGTGCTGCTGACCCATCCGCACGACGGTCCGGCCGTCGAGGTGCCGGCGGGCCTGCCGACCGCGGTACGGGTGCCGGACGGGCGGGAACTGACCCTGATCAGCGGACACCGGGTGCGCGCGGTGCCGATGGACTCCCCGGGTACGGGGTACGAGGTGACCGCCCCGGACGGCGAGCGGCTGCTCTACCTGCCGCCGGGCGGCGCCGCCGCGGGACTGCACGACGACCGCGCGCGGCCGTACGACATGGTCCTCGCGGACCTCACCGGCAGGCCCGACGCGGCGGCCCGGCTGCGGGCGGCCGGGGCGATCGGGCCGGGCACCGACGTCGTGGCCGTGCACCTCGACCACGACGCCCCGTGGGGGGCCGAGCTCGACCGGCGGCTGGCGGCGGCCGGGGCGCGGACGGTGCCGGACGGTACGACCCTGTGCGTCGGCGAGTACCACGCGGTGCCCGACGTGCCGCGCCGCACCCTGGTGACCGGTGGGGCCCGTTCGGGCAAGTCGGTGGAGGCCGAGCGGCGCCTGGAGTCGTTCCCCGAGGTGGTGTACGTGGCGACCGGCGGGGTGCGCGAGGACGACGCGGAGTGGGACCGGCGGGTGCGTCTGCACCGGGAGCGGCGGCCGGGGTCCTGGCGCACGGAGGAGACCTGCGAGCTCGTCCCGCTGCTGGCGCGGGAGGGGCCGCCGCTGCTGATCGACTGTCTGTCGCTGTGGCTGACGGACGTCATGGACCGGGCCGGCGCCTGGGGCGACGAGCGGTGGGCGGACGGCGGGCGGGAGGAGGTCCAGGCCCGGACCGCGGAGCTGGTGGAGGCGTTGCGGGCCACTCGTCGCACGGTCGTGGCGGTGACGAACGAGGTGGGGGCGGGGGTGGTGCCGGCGACGGCGTCCGGACGGCGCTTCCGGGACGAGCTGGGCCGGCTGAACGCGGCGTTCGCCGCGGAGTGCGAGCACGTCCTGCTGGTCGTCGCCGGCCAGGCGCTGACCCTGCGCGGGTAGGGTGCGGATCATCGATGGCCCTCGCTGATCTCACAAGGCGGAACCGTGAACCTGGACGACTTCTCCGATCTGATCGAGCGCCCCGACGGGGGGATTCGGCGTGACGCCGAAGAGCGTCGGGAACGGCTGACCGTCCCGCCCGGCGCGCTCGGCCGGCTCGACGAACTGGGCGAATGGCTGTCCGCCGCGCAGGGCACGGTCATGGTGCGCGCGATCGAGCAGCCGCGGGTGGTGCTGTTCGCGGGCGATCACGGGGTGGCCTCGCGCGAAGTGTCCGGACGCCCGGCCGGCGGCGCGTACGCGCTGGTCCGCGCGGTCCTGGACGGCGAGAGCCCGGTGGCGGTGCTGGCCCGCGCGGCGGGGGTGCCGGTGCGGGTGGTGGACGCGGGTCTCGACTGCGACCCGGAGCTGCTGCCCGCCGAGGTGGTACGGCACCGGGTGCGGCGTGGGAGCGGACGGATCGATGTCGAGAACGCGATGACGGCCGAGGAGACCGAGGCCGCGATCCGCCTCGGCATGGCGATCGCGGACGAGGAGGCCGATTCCGGAACGGACCTGGTGGTGCTCGGCGACCTGAGTGTCGGCGGCACCACGCCGGCCGCCACTCTGATCGCGGCGCTGTGCGGGACGGACGCCTCGGTGGTCACCGGCCGGGGCGGCGCCGGGATCGACGATCTGGCCTGGATGCGCAAGTGCGCGGCCGTACGGGACGCGCTGCGGCGGGCGCGGCCGGTGCTCGGCGACCAGCTGGAGCTGCTGGCGGCGGTGGGCGGGGCGGATCTGGCCGCGACGACCGGGTTCCTGCTGCAGAGCGCGGTGCGCCGGATGCCGGTGCTCCTGGACGGTGTGGTCGGCGCGGCCTGCGCGCTGGTGGCGCAGCGGGCGGCGTTCCGGGCGCCGGACTGGTGGCTGGCGGGCCAGGTGAGCGGTGAGCCGGCCCAGGCCAAGGCGCTGGACCGGATGGCGCTCAACCCCCTGCTCGACCACGGCGTCTCGGTGGGTGAGGGAACCGGGGCACTGCTCGCTCTGCCCCTCGTCCAGGCCGCCGCGGCACTCGCGGCGGAGCTGCCGGAGCGGCCCGAGGAGCCGCTTTCCCAGGAGCCGACCACTCCCGGGGAGCCGGTGGACGTTCCGGGCGGGGTGGACTGAGAGAGCCTGCCGGGGCGACGGAGACGGCTCCGCCACGTGCGGCGGCCCTCTCCGGCGCCCCGACACGAGGAGCGATGCCCCATATGATCGCTTTTCATGGGAGAGGTCCGTTTGTCCGCCGAAGGAGCACCCGGGGGAACCGCCCGGTCGCGGCGCAGCGCCGCGTTCGCCGTCTGGTATCTGCGTGTCGTCACGTTCATCAACTTCCTGAGCGCCGTCTGGGTCTCGCTCGGGCAGGACCTCCGCCGGCACAACACGGACGACTACTTCACGCCGTACCTGCTGACCGCGGGCTTCGCCTCGGGCGTCTTCACGCTCTTCCTGGCGGTCACCATGCGCCGCCGCAAGCGCGCCGCGTGGATTCTCAACATGGTGCTCAGCGGGATCTTCCTGCTGCTGTTCGCACTCGCGATGCTCTTTCCCGACATCCGGGGGCACGCCCAGAACTGGGTCTCGCTCACCCTCACCGCGGCCTTCGTCCTCGCGCTGCTGCTGGGCCGCAAGGAGTTCTACGCCAAGGGCGACCGCTCCAACCCGCTGCTCGCGGCGATCGTGGCGACCGGCGGTCTGCTGGTGACCTCACTGCTCGCCGCGGGGCTGGTCACCGTGACCGACACCTCCTCCGGCGGCTCCTCCTTCCTGGACCGCTGGCGGTACGGCGTGATGCGGTTGATCACGCTGGCCGCCGACGACACGGCCTACGACGGGATCGCCGCCCCGGGCTGGGTCGACGTCACCGTCAACGTGATGTCCACCCTGCTGCTCGTCGCCGTGCTCTACGCCGCGTTCCGCTCGCGCCGGGCGGTCGACCCGCTGACCGAGGAGGACGAGGGCAGGCTGCGCGTCCTGCTGGACAAGCACGGCGACCGCGACTCGCTGGGCTACTTCGCGCTGCGCCGGGAGAAGAGCGTCGTCTGGTCGACGAGCGGGAAGGCGGCCGTCGCCTACCGGGTCGTCGGCGGGGTCTCGCTGGCCTCGGGCGACCCGATCGGCGACCCGGAGGCATGGCCGGGGGCCATCGAGCCCTGGCTCGCCGAGGCCCGGGAGCACGGCTGGATCCCGGCCGTGATGGGCGCGAGCGAGGAGGCGGGCACCGTCTACGCCCGGCACGGTCTGGACGCTCTGGAGCTGGGTGACGAGGCGATCGTGGAGACCGCGGAGTTCACCCTCGACGGCCGTGCCATGCGCACGGTCCGGCAGGCGTTCAACCGGGTGAGGCGGGCCGGATACCGGGTCCGCGTCCGGCGGCACGAGGACGTCCCCGCCGAGGAGATGGACGAGTTGCTGCGCAAGGCCGACGACTGGCGCGACGGGGCGACCGAGCGTGGCTTCTCGATGGCGCTCGGCCGGCTCGGCGACCCGCGCGACGGCCGCTGCGTGATGCTGGAGTGCGCCGACGCGGACGGCACGCTGCGGGCCGTGCTGTCCTTCGTGCCCTGGGGACCGAGGGGACTTTCGCTGGATCTGATGCGCCGTGACCGGGACTCCGAGAACGGCCTGATGGAGTTCATGGTCATCGAGCTCCTCCAGCGCGCCGAGGAGATCGGGATCACTCAGGTCTCCCTCAACTTCGCGATGTTCCGTTCCGTCTTCGAACGCGGCTCGAAGCTCGGGGCGGGACCCGTGCTGCGCATGTGGCGTTCCCTGCTCGGCTTCTTCTCCCGCTGGTGGCAGATCGAGTCGCTGTACCGAGCCAACGCCAAGTACCGACCGATCTGGGAGCCTCGATTCATGCTCTTCGAGAAGAGCGCCGACCTGTTGCGCATCGGACTCGCGGCCGGCCGCGCCGAGGGTTTCCTGGAGGCTCCCGGTCTGCCCAAGTGGATGCACCGCAGGCATCTGGAAGGCCGCCGGTGAGAGCCGCGGCGCGGGGCTTCGCCCGCCGCGAGTGGGGGCCGCTGGCGGCCGTCGTCCGGACCCGGCTGACCGCCCGCACCTGGCGGGCGATACCGATGACGGTGGCGGCGGTCTGCCTCATCGGCCTGTTCCAGATCGCGCAGAACCAGGACTGGGGCTACCGGGCCGTCCAGGACGTCGGCGCGGTCCGGGCCGAGGACCCCTGGTGGGCGGCGCTGCTGCGGACCCCGCTGTCGCTCTTCGTCCCGGCGCTCGACCTGCCGGTGTGGGGCGCCCTGGCACAGGTCCTGGTGGTGTTCGGGATCGCCGAGCTCGCGCTGGGGCGGTGGCGGACCCTGGTGATCGCCTACGCGGCGACGTCGGCCGGCACCCTGTACGCGCGGGCCGCCGTCGCGCTCGGTCCCGACAGCCCGTTCGGTCTGCCCGCCTCGGACGCCCGGGTGACCGACACCGGCCCGTCGGCGGCCGTGGTGGGTCTGGCGGTGTACGTGTGCCACCGCTACCGGGCGTACTGGACCGGCGCGGCGGTGATCGTCGCGATGGTCGCCGAGGTGCTGGTCAAGAACAACCTCGCGGGCAAGGAGCACCTGGCGGCGATCACGGCCGTCCTGTTGATCACGGCGGTCGCCGACCGGCTCCGGTGGCGCAGGCGGCGGGCCGGCGGTCAGCCGCCCTCGGGGCCGGGGCCCGCACCGGAGCGGGGCCCGGAGTCCCGCGTCGGGACGCGTTCCTGGAAGCCTCCGATCACGTCCTGAACCTTTCGCCGCACCCGGTTCCAGCGCCGGTCGTGCCGGTAGGTACGCAGGCGCGAGCGGGCTCGGGCCCGGTGGCGGCGGCGGTAGAAGTGGCGGGACCACCAGGACCCGGGGCGGGCCAGCCGGACGGCACCGACGACGGCGACGAACGGCACGAGCGCCCCGATGACGGCGATGCGGAACTTCCCCTTCACCAACGACATCAGGATGAACAGGACGTTCACCAGCACGCCGGCGATCAGGGTGACGCGGCTCTGCCGTTCGTCACTGCTGACGTCGTTGACTCCGAGGGGCGAGAAGCCGGCCAGGACCAGCATGACCAGCGCGGCGGTGAGCACCACGACCTCGACGCTCTGGCGGCCCTGTTCGGACCAGTACACGTCGTCGAGGTGGAGGATCAGCGCGAACTCGTCGAGCACGAGCCCCGCGCCGATCCCGAAGACGATGGCGAAAAGCACCGCCCCGGCCCCGTGCCGGTCGCTCGCGACGGCGCCGAAGCCGCCGAGGACGGTGAGGACGACCCCCGGGACGACATGGTGGATGTGCAGCCCGCCGGCGGAGGAGACGTTCCGGAACGGCCCCTTCCCCGCCCGGATGAGCCGGGTGATCGTCCGGGTGATCACGAAGGTGAGGAGGAAGGAGACCAGAGCGAGCAGCGTCGGGAGTTTGCCCGGCTCGATGAAGTTGCGCGTGAACCAGTGACCCATGCCACCCGCTTCTGTTCTGTATGTTTTGGTCGGATACGCGTAATTTACCGGCCGGAGGCGCCGATTACGCTGCCCCGATGGACGGCCTGCGTTTCGCCTTCGGCACCCTCACGGTGCTTCCCGCCCGCATCACCCGCTGGGACCGGGACGCGGCACGCTCCGGCATGCTGTGGGCCCCGCTGGCCGGCCTGGTCGTCGGTCTCCTCTCGGCCGCGCTCGGCGGCGTGTTCCTGCTGCTCGGCGCGGGCCCGCTCCTCGCGGCCGTGATCACCACCGCCGTACCGGCGCTGCTGACCCGCGGTCTGCACCTGGACGGTCTGGCGGACACCGCGGACGGGCTCGGCAGCGCGAAGCCCGCGGAGGACGCCCTGCGGATCATGAAGCGGTCCGACATCGGACCGTTCGGCGTCGTCGTGCTGCTCCTCACACTGCTCGCCCAGGTCGCGGCCCTCTCCCGGCTGTACGGCGAGGGCTGGGCGCCCGGCACGGTCGCCGCCGCCCTCGCCGCCACCGTCGCCCGTCTCGCGCTCACCCACGCCTCCCGCGCCGGTGTCCCGGCGGCCCGCCCGGAAGGGCTCGGCGCGATCGTCGCCTCGACCGTCCCGGCGCGTGCCGCGACGCTGGTCACCGGCCTGGTCCTGCTGCTGTGCGCGGCGGCGGGCGCGCTGTTCTCCCCGTATGACGCCGTCCGGTACGTGCTGGCCGCGGGAGCGGGCCTCGGCGCGGCTGCGCTGCTGCTGCGCCGGTGTGTGCGGAGGTTCGGCGGAGTGACGGGCGACGTGTTCGGGGCGGTGGAGGAGACGGCGGCGACCGCGGTGCTGGTCGCGCTGACGCTGGGCTGACGGCCGCCGCTTTCACGCCATTGTCGCCGGGCCCCGGCACGGTCCCGGCGGCCTCGGACCGCACCGCCACCGGAAGAAGGGGCACCGGCCACGGCGAGAGGACCGGGGCATCCTCCCCGGGGGGCGAGGACCCCCTCGTGAGAGGCCCGCGCCGCCGGCCCGGCGGGCCCCGCGCCGCGGCACCCCTCGCGCGACGGCATCACGCCCCGGGCCTTGGCCCGGGCACCGCCCCGGCGGTACACGTGGAGGAGACACCTCGGACGAGCGCGTCACCGTCGCCGTGAGCGGACGCGAACAGCGAGCGTAGGCTCGTTCTCGGCGCTCTCCGGGCCGAAATACTATGCGGCGGGCACGGTCGGCCCATCCCTCGACCGCCACAGAACTCAATGGAAGCGAGATTTCACCACCGTGACTGCTCTCACTCTCAGCACCGCCGGTGCGGCGACGCTGCGCGCCGACATCCTCGTCGTCGGCGTCGCCAAGTCCGGCAAGGCCCTGGTCGTCGCCCCGGGCGCCGAGGCCGTGGACCAGGCGTTCGACGGAAAGCTCGCCGCCGTCCTCGAGACCCTCGGTGCGTCGGGTGCCGAGGGTGAGGCGACCAAGCTGCCCGCCCCCGCCGGCCTGAAGGCCCCCGTCGTCCTGGCCGTCGGCCTGGGCACCGCCCCCGAGGACGGCGAGGGCTTCGACACCGAGACCGTGCGCCGCGCCGCCGGTACCGCCGCGCGCGCCCTGGCCGGTTCGAAGAAGGCCGCGTTCGCGCTGCCGATCGCCACCGCCGAGGACGCCGGGGCGGTCGCGGAGGGCGCGCTGCTCGGCGCCTACGCCTACACCGCCTACCAGGACGCCAAGAACGGCGAGGCGCGCAAGCCGCTCGCCGAGGTCGCCCTCCTCGGCGCCAAGCCGCGCGACAAAGCCCACAAGGCCGCCGCCGAGCGGGCCCAGGCGCTGACCGAGGAGATCAAGCGCGCCCGCGACCTGATCAACATGCCGCCGAACGACCTGACCCCGGCCGCCTTCGCCGCCGAGGCGCAGGCCGCGGGCAAGGAGCACGGCCTCAAGGTCCAGATCCTGGACGAGAAAGCGCTGGCCAAGGGCGGGTACGGCGGCATCCTCGGCGTCGGCGTCGGTTCCGAGAACCCGCCGCGCCTGGTCCGGATCGCCTACACCCACCCGGAGGCGGAGAAGACGCTCGCTCTGGTCGGCAAGGGCATCACCTACGACTCGGGCGGCATCTCCCTGAAGCCGGCCGGTCACAACGAGACGATGAAGTGCGACATGAGCGGCGCCGCCGCCGTGTTCGCCGCGGTCGTCGCCGCCGCCCGCATCGGCGTCGCCGTCAACGTCACCGGCTGGCTGGCGCTGGCCGAGAACATGCCGTCGGGCTCGGCCACCCGCCCCGGTGACGTGCTGCGCATGTACAGCGGCAAGACGGTGGAGGTGCTCAACACCGACGCCGAGGGCCGGCTCGTCCTGGCCGACGCGCTGACCCGGGCCTCCGAGGAGCACCCGGACGCGATCATCGACGTGGCGACCCTGACGGGAGCCATGGTCCTGGCCCTGGGCAACCGCACCTTCGGCATCATGGCCAACGACGACGACTACCGGACCGCGATCCACGAGATCGCCGAGGAGGTCGGCGAGCAGTCCTGGCCGATGCCGCTGCCCGCCGACCTGCGCAAGGGCATGGACTCCCCGACCGCCGACATCGCCAACATGGGCGAGCGGATGGGCGGCGGCCTGGTCGCCGGCCTGTTCCTGCAGGAGTTCGTCGGCGAGGGCATCACCTGGGCTCACCTCGACATCGCGGGCCCGGCCTTCCACGAGGGCGCGCCGTACGGCTACACCCCCAAGGGCGGCACCGGCTCCGCGGTCCGCACGCTGGTGAAGCTGGCCGAGCGCACCGCCGACGGCACGGTCTGACCGGCCGGCCGCCGACGGCACGGCCCCGGGAGCCTTTTCCCGGGGCCGTCCGCGTCTCCCGCGCCGGAGCCGTGTGTCTCCGGGGCGGGCACCGTTTCCGGCGCGCGGACGTACGCCCGGGACGAAATCCGTACGTTCCGCCACCCCGGTGACCCGCGCGTACGGATGATCACCCGGTCTCACACACCGGCCCCGCGTCCCGCCTTCCGTCAACAAGTGCGAAGATGGGTTCCCGGCAGGACAGGGCCCCCACCACAGGGCCGACATACAAGCGGCCGAACACCAGCCGCCGCCCGGTCATCGGAGACCGGCGACCGGCGCACATGCATGGAGGACGTGACGTGGCGAACGACGCCAGCACCGTTTTCGACCTAGTGATCCTCGGCGGCGGTAGCGGCGGTTATGCCGCGGCGCTGCGCGGAGCGCAGCTGGGCCTGGACGTCGCACTGATCGAGAAGAGCAAGCTCGGCGGCACCTGCCTGCACAACGGCTGCATCCCCACGAAGGCCCTGCTGCACGCCGGAGAGGTCGCCGACCAGGCGCGCGAGGCGGAGCAGTTCGGTGTCAAGGCATCCTTCGAGGGCATCGACATCAAGGCCGTGCACAAGTACAAGGACGACGTGATCTCGGGCCTGTACAAGGGCCTGCAGGGTCTGGTCGCCTCCCGCAAGGTGACCTACATCGAGGGTCACGGCCGCCTCTCCTCCCCGACCTCAGTGGACGTGGACGGCCGTCGCGTCGAGGGGCGTCACATCCTCCTGGCCACCGGCTCCGTACCGAAGTCGCTGCCCGGCCTGGAGATCGACGGCAACCGGATCATCTCCTCGGACCACGCGCTGACGCTCGACCGCGTCCCCGAGTCCGCGATCATCCTCGGCGGCGGTGTCATCGGCGTCGAGTTCGCGTCCGCGTGGAAGTCCTTCGGCACCGAGGTCACGGTCGTCGAGGGCCTGAAGCACCTGGTCCCGGCCGAGGACGAGAACAGCTCCAAGCTTCTTGAGCGCGCCTTCCGCAAGCGCGGCATCAAATTCAACCTCGGTACGTTCTTCCAGTCCGCCGAGTACACCGACAGCGGCGTCAAGGTGACCCTGGCCGACGGCAAGACCTTCGAGGCGGAGGTCCTGCTGGTCGCGATCGGCCGCGGCCCGGTCTCGGCCGGCCTGGGCTACGAGGAGCAGGGCGTCGCGATGGAACGCGGCCACGTCGTCGTCGACGAGTACATGCGCACCAACGTGCCGACGATCTCGGCCGTGGGCGACCTCGTCCCGACCCTCCAGCTCGCGCACGTCGGCTTCGCCGAGGGCATCCTGGTGGCGGAGCGGCTGGCCGGTCTGCGGACCGTACCGATCGACTACGAAGGCGTTCCGCGGGTGACGTACTGCCACCCCGAGGTCGCCTCCGTCGGCATCACCGAGGCCAAGGCCAAGGAGATCTACGGCGCGGACAAGGTCGTCGCCCTCAAGTACAACCTCGCGGGCAACGGCAAGAGCAAGATCCTCAAGACCGCGGGCGAGATCAAGCTCGTCCAGGTCAAGGACGGTGCCGTGGTCGGCGTCCACATGGTCGGTGACCGTATGGGCGAGCAGGTCGGCGAAGCGCAGCTGATCTACAACTGGGAGGCGCTGCCGTCCGAGGTCGCGCAGCTCATCCACGCCCACCCGACGCAGAACGAGGCACTCGGCGAGGCTCACCTGGCCCTCGCGGGCAAGCCTCTCCACTCCCACGACTGACGCACCAGCTCACACGGGCGCGACGACCACATTCCGCACTTCCCCTCGCTCGACGCTCCGCGCGAGCCGGGGAGACTCCACCGTTAGGAGCAACTGAAACCATGTCGGTTTCCGTAACCCTGCCGGCGCTCGGCGAGAGCGTCACCGAGGGCACCGTCACCCGCTGGCTCAAGGCCGAGGGCGAGCGCGTCGAGGCCGACGAGCCGCTGCTCGAGGTATCGACCGACAAGGTCGACACCGAGATCCCCGCCCCCGCGTCGGGTGTCCTGGCCTCCATCAAGGTCGCCGAGGACGAGACCGTCGAGGTCGGCGCCGAGCTGGCGATCATCGACGACGGCTCGGGCGCGCCCGCCGCCGCCCCGGCCGCCGAGCCCGCCGCCGCCCCCGCTCCGGAGGCTCCGGCCGCTCCGGCCGCCGAGACTCCGGCCGCTCCCGCCCCGGCCCCCGCGGCCGAGGCGCCCGCCGCCGCTCCGGCCGGTGGCGCCTCCGGCACCGACGTCGTGCTGCCCGCGCTGGGCGAGTCGGTCACCGAGGGCACCGTCACCCGCTGGCTCAAGTCGGTCGGCGAGACCGTCGAGGCCGACGAGCCGCTGCTCGAGGTATCGACCGACAAGGTCGACACCGAGATCCCCGCCCCCGCGTCGGGTGTCCTGCTGGAGATCGTCGTCGCCGAGGACGAGACCGCCGAGGTCGGCGCCAAGCTGGCCGTCATCGGTGCCGCGGGTGCCGCCCCGGCCCCCGCCCCGGCCCCCGCCGCCGCCCCGGCCCCCGCTGCTGCTGCTGCTGCGGCGCCTGCCCCGGCCCCTGCCCCGGCCCCTGCCGCTCCGGCTCCGGTCCCCGCGGCCCCCGCCCCGGTGGCTCCGGCCCCCGCCGCCACCCCGGCCCCGCAGGTCTCCGAGCCGGCGGACGACGGCGCCTACGTGACCCCGCTGGTCCGCAAGCTCGCCACCGAGAACGGTGTCGACCTGACGGCCGTCAAGGGCAGCGGCGTCGGTGGCCGTATCCGCAAGCAGGACGTGCTCGCCGCCGCCGAGGCCAAGAAGGCCGCCCCGGCCCCCGCCGCCGCTCCGGCCGCGTCGAAGGCCCCGACCCTCGAGGCGTCCCCGCTGCGCGGTCAGACCGTCAAGATGACGCGCATGCGCAAGGTCATCGGCGACAACATGATGAAGGCGCTGCACGGCCAGGCCCAGCTGTCCTCGGTCGTCGAGGTCGACATCACCAAGCTGATGAAGCTGCGCGAGCAGGCGAAGGCGTCCTTCGCCGCCCGCGAGGGCGTCAAGCTGTCCCCGATGCCGTTCTTCGTGAAGGCGGCGGCCCAGGCGCTGAAGGCCCACCCGGTCATCAACGCCCGGATCAACGAGGGCGAGGGCACCGTCTCGTACTTCGACTCGGAGAACATCGGCATCGCCGTGGACTCCGAGAAGGGTCTGATGACCCCGGTCATCAAGGGTGCGGGCGACCTGAACATCGCCGGTATCTCCAAGGCCACCGCCGACCTCGCGGGCAAGGTCCGCGCCGGGAAGATCACTCCGGACGAGCTGTCCGGCGCGACCTTCACGATCAGCAACACCGGCTCGCGCGGTGCGCTGTTCGACACGATCATCGTTCCGCCGAACCAGGTCGCCATCCTGGGCATCGGCGCGACGGTGAAGCGCCCGGCCGTCATCGAGACCGCCGAGGGCACCGTGATCGGCGTCCGTGACATGACCTACCTGACGCTGTCCTACGACCACCGTCTGGTGGACGGCGCCGACGCCGCCCGCTACCTCACCGCGGTGAAGGCGATTCTCGAGGCCGGCGAGTTCGAGGTCGAGCTCGGGCTGTGAGACCTTGAGGCCCGCGGCCCGGAAGCGCAAGCTACCGAGCTGTAACAAGCCTCACCAGCGGCGCCCCCGTCCGGCAGTGTTTCCGGACGGGGGCGCCGCCGTATTGTCTAAAGGTCAACGCCCTCCCTAAGGAGCTGCTCCATGACCATCCCTGTCGTCCACTCGCTCCGCGAGCAGATCCGCGAGCACATCGTGGAGGGCATCGTCAGCGGGCGCTGGAAGCCGGGGGAGCGGATCGTGGAGCGGCGGATCGCCACCGAGCTGGAGGTCAGCCAGACACCGGTCCGGGAGGCCCTGCGCGAGCTGGAGTCGCTGCGGCTGATCGAGTCGGCGCCCAACAAGGGCGTGCGGGTGCGGAACCTCACCGCCGCCGACCTGGAGGAGAGCTACCCCGTCCGGGCCGGGCTGGAGCAGATCGCGGCCGAGCTGGCCGCCGGGCGGCTCGCGGCCGACTGCTCGACGCTGGAACCGCACGTGACGGCGCTGTACGAGGCCGACCGTACGGCGGACGGGACGGCGCAGGTGCGGCACACGGTGGCCTTCCACCGCGAGCTGGTGAAGGCGGCCGGGAACAGCGTGCTACTGCACACCTGGGAGGGCCTGGGCATCGAGGTCTTCACGGCACTGTCGATCCGCTGGCTTGGCACGGTCCAGAAGTCCTACGCCGAGGAACACCAGGAGCTCGTGGAGGCATTCCGACGCGGCGACCCGGACATCGGCTCGCTCGTCAAGGCCCACGTCCTGGGCTGCGCCCCGCGCGCCTAAGAGCCTGTCGGGTGATCTTCGATCGACAGGCGGACGCGGCCTGGTGCGCGCGATTCCACGGCGCCGGGATGCCGCTGCGGCGGAGCTACCGGGGCATCCGGCAACACCGGCAGCGCGCGTGCCAGGGCGTGACCGCCCGACCAGAGGCCACCCGACAGGCTCTCAGCGTGTCGCGAGAGTCCCTCCTGGCCCGTGACGCCTGAGGCCCCGCCCCGACGGGGCCTCGCTCATTCGTGCGCGCACCTTCTCATCCGGCTCCTCACCTGCGAAAACGAGGCACCGGGTGCCCTCTTTCGCGGCACCCTGTGCCGACTTTCTCGATTCGAAGGGGTTTTCCCCTTCAACCCTTTGATCGATCATCGATCGGCGACATACAGTCTTCGGCGGGCCGCACCCCGGCCCTTCGCCCTGTCCTGCCGGACACGGCACCCCTTCTCCACCCCCACCTGTCCGGAAGGCGGCGATCATGACCGGTCCCGTAGGCAAGATTCCGAGCGAGCTCGACCAGCTCCCGGACCGTGACACCGAGGAGACCGCCGAGTGGGCGGCCTCCCTGGACGCCGTCACCGAGGCCGCCGGCCCTCATCGGGCCGCCTACCTGATGCGCCGCACGCTCCAGCACGCGGAGGGCGCCGGCCTGGCGCTGCCCAAGCTGCTGGAGACGGACTACGTCAACACCATCCCCACCTCCGCGGAGCCCGTCGTCGACGGCGACGAGGAGATGGAGCGGAAGATCACCGCCTGGAACCGCTGGAACGCGGCCGCGATGGTCTCCCGGGGCGCCAAGCACGGGGTCGGCGGACACATCGCCACCTTCGCCTCCGCCGCCTGGCTCTACGAGACCGGCTTCAACCACTTCTTCAAGGGCAAGGAGGGGGACGGCTCCGGCGACCAGCTCTACATCCAGGGACACGCCTCCCCCGGCATCTACGCCCGCGCCTTCCTCGACGGGCGCCTCACCGAGGAACACCTCGACAACTTCCGGCAGGAGTCGGGCGGCAAGGGCCTCCCCTCCTACCCGCACCCGCGCCGGCTGCCCTGGTTGTGGGAGTTCCCGACCGTCTCCATGGGGCTGGGCCCGCTCTCCGCGATCTACCAGGCGCGCTTCAACCGCTACCTGACCAACCGCGCCATCAAGGACGTCTCCGCCTCGCACGTGTGGGCGTTCCTGGGTGACGGCGAGATGGACGAGCCCGAGTCGACCGCCGCCCTCGCGCTGGCGGCCCGCGAGGGTCTGGACAACCTGACCTTCGTCATCAACTGCAACCTTCAGCGCCTGGACGGCCCGGTCCGCGCCAACTTCAAGATCGTGCAGGAGCTGGAGGCCCAGTTCCGCGGCGCCGGCTGGAACGTCGTGAAGTCGCTGTGGGGCAACGCCTGGGACGAGCTCTTCCGGCTCGACACCACCGGCGCCCTCGTCCGCCGCCTGCGTGAGGTCCCGGACGCCCAGGTCCAGACGTACCAGACCCGCGACGCCGCCTACATCCGCCAGGACTTCTTCGGCTCCGACCCGGCGCTCGTCGCGATGGCACGGCTGCTGAGCGACGACAAGATCCTGGAGTGCTTCCACCTGTCCCGCGGCGGCCACGAGCCCCGCAAGGTGTACGCCGCGTACAAGGCCGCCCTGGAGTTCAGGGGCGCGCCGACGGTGATCCTCGCGCAGACCGTGAAGGGCTTCACCCTCGGCGAGGGCTTCGCCTCCAAGAACGCGAACCACCAGATGAAGAAGCTCTCGGTGGACGAGTTCAAGGACATGCGCGACCTGCTCGGCCTGCCGATCCCCGACGCGCGGTTCGTCGACGGCGTGGTGCCGTACGGCCACCCCGGCGCCGACTCCCCCGAGGTCCGCTACCTCCAGGAGCGCCGCGCGGCCCTCGGCGGCCCGGCCCCCGCCCGCCGCACCCACGCGCTCGCCCCGCTGCCGGCCCCGGCCGACAAGGCGTTCACGGCATTCGACAAGGGCTCCGGCGCGCAGTCGGTGGCGACCACGATGGCCTTCGTCCGGCTGGTCAAGGACCTGGTCCGCGACAAGGAGACCGGCAAGCGCTGGGTCCCGATCGTTCCGGACGAGGCCCGGACCTTCGGCATGGAGTCGCTGTTCCCGTCGCTCGGCATCTACTCGCCGAAGGGACAGACGTACGAGCCGGTCGACCGCGACCAGCTGATGTACTACAAGGAGGCCGTCAACGGCCAGATCCTCAACGAGGGGATCACCGAGGCCGGCTCGATGGCCGACTTCATCGCCGCGTCGTCGTCGTACGCGACGCACGGCGAGGCGATGATCCCCTTCTACATCTTCTACTCGATGTTCGGCTGGCAGCGCACCGCCGACCAGATGTGGCAGCTCGGCGACCAGCTGGGCCGAGGTTTCCTGGTCGGTGCCACCGCGGGTCGCACGACGCTGACGGGCGAGGGCCTCCAGCACGCCGACGGCCACTCCCCGGTGATCGCGGCGACCAACCCGGCAGCCCTGACGTACGACCCGGCGTTCGCCTACGAGGTCGCGGCCATCGTCAAGGAGGGCCTGCGCCGGATGTACGGCGAGGCGGCGGAGGGCGAGGACCAGGACGTCTTCTACTACCTCACCGTCTACAACGAGCCGATGCCGCAGCCGGCCAAGCCGTCCGGTGTGGACGAGGGCATCGTCAAGGGTCTGTACCGCTTCAACACAGCGGAGTCGGCGGGTCTGACGCTGCCCGCGAACGCCCCCCGCATCCAGCTGCTCGGCTCCGGCACGGCCATCCACTGGGCGCTGCGGGCGCAGCGGCTGCTCTCCGAGGAGTGGGGTGTGGGCGCCGACGTGTGGTCCGCGACCTCCTGGACGGAGCTGCGGCGCGACGCCCTGGAAGCCGACGCTGCGCTGCTGCGTGGCGAGGAGAAGGTGCCGTACCTCCGCACGGCACTGGAGGGTGTGGACTCCCCGGTCCTGGCCGTCTCCGACTACATGCGCCAGGTGCCGGACCAGATCGCGCAGTGGGTCGAGCAGGACTACTCCTCGCTCGGCGCGGACGGCTTCGGCCTGTCGGACACCCGGGACGCGGCGCGCCGTCACTTCGGCGTCGACGCCGAGTCGATCGTGGTCGCGGCCCTGGCGCAGCTCGCCCGCCGCGGCGAGGTCCCGGCCTCGGCCGTGAAGGAGGCGCGCGAGCGCTACGGCCTGTAGGGCCCCGGGGACCGGCACCGGTCCCGTACCTCCCACGGGGGCGGACCCGCCATGACGGCGGGTCCGCCCCCGTGGGGGTTCGTCCGGCCTCACTCGGCCGGTGTCACCCCCGGCGGCGCGGGCTCCGGCTCGGGGGCGTGCCGTCGCAGCCGGATGATGGCCGCGATCAACCCGCCCCACACGATGGTGATGGCGATGATCATCATGACGATGGCGCCTGCCGACATCAGGGCTCCTTCCTTTCCACCGGTGCCTCCATATCGAGGTCGATGTCCTCTCCGCCCGCCTTCCAGGGAATCAGGGCGAGGACGATGCCGATGAGCAGTGCGCCGATCGCGACCCCCCACCCGGCGGTGAGCAGGAAGGTGGTCGAGTACCCCTCGTAGTTCTCGTCGAACTCGTTGCGGAGGCTGTCGACCATCATCCAGCCGAGCACCAGCGGGGTGATGACGCCGAGGCAGATCCGCCACCAGTGCCCGAGGGCAATCGCCGAGGTGGCGTCCGCGTTCCGCTGCAGTTCGGGCAGCTTGCGCAGCAGCCAGACGATGACGACGAGGGCGACCAGGGCCGCGAGGGCGATGCCGTAGGCGTTGATGAAGTGGTCGGAGGCGTCCAGCAGGAACACCCCGTCGTCGGTCGGGAACAGCAGGATCGAGACGATCGCCACCAGTCCTCCGATACCGAAGACGGCGGGAAGCCGTCGCATGCCGGTCCGGTCCTGCACCGCGGAGACGACGACCTGGACGATGGAGATCAGCGACGAGAGTCCCGCGACCACCAGGGAGCAGAAGAAGAGGACGCCGAACAGGCCGCCCAGGGGCATCTCGGAGATGACGGCCGGGAACGCGACGAACGCCAGCCCGAGGCCCGCGCTCGCGACCTCGTCCACCGCGACTCCCGAGGCCGTGGCCAGATAGCCGAGCGTCGCGAAGACACCGATGCCCGCGAGGATCTCGAAGGAGCTGTTGGCGAAGCCCGCCACCATCGCGGAGCCGCTGATGTCCGCCCTGCGCCCGAGGTACGACGCGTAGGTCACCATGATGCCGAAGCCGATCGACAGCGAGAAGAAGATCTGCCCGTACGCGGCGACCCAGACACTGCCGTTCGACAGTTCCGACCAGTCGGGTGAGAAGAGGGCGTCCAGCCCGGCGGAGGCGCCGTCCAGGGTGAGGGCCCGGATCACCAGGCCCACGAAGAAGACGACGAGCAGCGGGATGAACACCCTGTTGGCGCGCTCGACACCGCGTCGGATACCGAACGCCAGGATGACGAGCACGACGACCCAGACGGCGATCAGGGGCCAGACCACCCCCGGAACGTAGGTCGAGATGAAGCCCGGTGACTCGGCCGTCTGAAGGAAGTCCCCGAACAGGAATGCCTCGGGGTCGTCGCCCCACTGCTGCCCCACGGAGAAGCCGACGTAGCGCACGGCCCAGGCGATGATGACGGCGTAGTAGGTGGCGATCACGAACGAGATCACCACCTGCCACCAGCCGATGACCTCGGCGGGCCGGGCCATCCGGCGGAGCGCCGCCGGGGGTGACATCCGGTACTTGCGGCCGATCGTGTACTCCATGATCAGCAACGGGATGCCGGCGGTGAGCAAAGCGATCAGGTACGGCAGCAGAAAGGCTCCACCGCCGTTCTCGTAGGCGACAGCCGGAAATCTCCAGATGTTGCCCAGTCCGATGGCGGAGCCGATCGCCGCCATCAGGAATCCGGCTCGTGTCGTCCACTGCTCGCGAGGCTGTGCGGTCATATGAGCTGTCCTTGGTCGTCGCGCGTGTCCCTGCTCCAAAGCTGACCTGAGGGCACGTTAGCCCGCAGGCACGCTTCCCGCTCGGTGGAGCGCCGGGCGGCGGCGAGTGCGGGTGCGGGACACAATGGCGGCCATGCGCGCCGCCCGGCTGATCAAGATGGTCCTGCTGCTCCAGTCCCGTACGTCGATGACGGCGGCCGAACTGGCCGAGGAGCTGGAGGTGTCGGAACGGACCATCACCCGCGATGCCCTCGCCCTCTCGCAGGCGGGGGTTCCGGTGTACGCGGACCGGGGCAGGGCCGGCGGATACCGGCTGATCGGCGGATACCGCACCCGGCTGACGGGTCTGGCGCGCGGCGAGGCCGAGGCGCTGTTCCTGTCCGGGCTGCCGGACGCGCTGCGGGACATGGGCCTGGAGGACGCGGCCTCGGCGGCCCGGCTGAAGGTGTCCGCAGCCCTGCTGCCCTCGCTGCGCGACGCCCCGGACTCGACGGCGCGGCGCTTCCTGCTCGACGCGCCGGGCTGGTACCAGCAGCCCCGGAGGCCGGAGATGCTGCCGCCGATCGCCGAGGCCGTCTGGGAGGACCGGACCCTCACCGCCCGGTATCGGCGGGGCGACCGCGAGGTGGAGCGCGACCTCGCCCCGCACGGACTCGTCCTGAAGGCGGGGGTCTGGTACGTGTGCGCGCGTTCCGGCTCGTCGTTCCGTACGTACCGGGTGGACCGCTTCACAGCCGTCACCGTCACCGGGGAGCGCTTCGTACGGGACGAGGGCTTCGACCTGCCGGCCTTCTGGGCGGAGCGAGCGGCGGAGTTCGCCCGCTCGATCCTGCGCGCCGAGGTCGTCGTCCGTCTCTCGCCCGCGGGAGCGCGCCGGCTGCCGTACGTGACGGACCGCGCGGCGGCCGAGGAGGCGCTGGCGGCCGGCTCGACCGACTCCGAGGGCCGTGTCACGGCGACGCTCCTCGTGGAGGACGAGGAGGTCGCCTTCGGTCAACTGCTCTCCCTCGGCCCGGAGGCGGAGGTCCTCGGCCCGGAGGCCCTGCGGGACCGCTTCGCCGAGGCGTCACGCGCCCTCGCGGAGCTCTACCGGTAGCCCTCCACCGACAGGTTCTCGTCCTGCTCCTTGGCGAGCATGAAGCCCCAGGCGTCCGGCTGCGAGCCGTCCGCGTCCGTGAAGCCGTACTCCTTGGCGAGCCGGCCGCTGTCCAGGGACCGGCCGTTCCAGCGGGACCGGTCGGGGTCGGCGGCGAGGGCGACGACGGCGCGGCCGATGTAGACCGGGGACTCGGCGACCTCGAAGCCCGGGACCTTCCCGATCGCGTCCCGCCAGTTCTCCTCGGTCACGCCGAAGGCTGCCAGCATCTGTTCGGAACGCAACCAGCCGGGGGTGACGCAGACGGCGGTGCCGCCGACGTCCTTCAGGTCGTGGGCGAGAGCGAAGGCCATCCGGATCGGGGCGTTCTTGGTGAGGTCGTAGAAGAAGTTCTCCCGGAACCGGGTGTTGTACTCGCTGGTGCCGTCGGTGACCTCGACGACGAGTCCTCCGGGATGGCGGATCAGCAGCGGAATCGCCAGGCGTGAGGTGATGGCGTGGGTCCGCACGCCGAGCTCCATCATCCGCAGACCGTCCGTCAGGTCGGTCTGCCAGATCTTCTTGCCGAACTCGAGCAGGTGCTCGCCGCCCCAGACGTCGTTGACGAGGATGTCGAGCCGGCCCCGCTCCTTGTCGATGCGCGCGACGAGCGCCTCGACCTGGTCGATCTCCAGATGGTCGGTGGGCACGGCGATGCCCTCGCCGCCGGCCGCCGTCACCAGCTCGGCCGTCTCCTCGATGGTCTCCGTCGTCCGGCCGACCTCGCTGACCTTCTCGCGCGTGGTGCGCCCGGTCACGTACACCGTGGCGCCCGCCGCGCCCAACTCCACGGCGATACCCCGTCCCGCGCCACGTGTGGCGCCCGCGACCAGTGCGGTCCTGCCGCTGAGCGGCTTGGTGTGCGTCGTCATGAACCGAGCGTGGCAGGAAAGTACGGCATCTCCTGTCCGGATTCATTTTGGCTGTTTCCGGGTGCGTCGCCCTCGTCCAAGGTCGATGCTTGGTCCGTGATGGACGAGACGGAGTTCTGGGAGATCATCGATTCCACCCGCGAGGCCGCCGAGGGCGACCCCGAGGAGCAGGCCGACCTGCTCGTGGAGCGCCTCCTGCGGCTCGACCCGGACTCCGTGCTCGACTTCGCGCGACACTTCGAGGCCCGCTACCACCGGGCGTACTCCTGGGAGCTGTGGGGCGCGGCGGTCGTGCTGCTGGGCGGCGCGAGCGACGACGCCTTCGACTACTTCCGGTGCTGGCTGATCGGCCAGGGCCGGGAGGTCTTCGAGGGGGCGATGCACGATCCGGACGCGCTGGCGGAGCTGATCGGCGAGTTCGACGAGGAGATCGACGGGGACGGCGAGGAGCTGGGGTTCGCCGCGGACGAGGCGTATGAGCAGCTCACCGGAGCGGAGGCACCGGACCTGGGGATTCCGGCCCAGCCGGCCGAACCGGAGGGCAGCTCCTTCGACCTGGACGACGACGGGGTGCTCGCGGCCCGATTCCCCCGGCTGTGGGAGCGCTTCGGAGGTTAGAGCCTGTCGGGTGGCCCCGGCCGACAGGCTCTGAGCCGCCCGGGGCCGGCGAGCGTCGCCGTCCCCCGCCGGTGCGTGGCACGGCCGGTGTGGGGCGTGGTCGGTGCGACCGGCCGCCGGTGTCAGAAGTGCGTGCCTCCGTCGACGCGGATCTCGGTACCGGTGACGAACCTGCCGTCCTCGGAGGCGAGCATCGCGACGACGCCGGCGACGGTCTCGGGTCCGGCGAAGCCCTGGCCGAGGGCGGGAGCGAGCTTCATGAAGAGGGACAGGTCGGCGTCCTCGGGCAGGCCGGGCCCGACGCTCTGCCGACTGGCGCCGGTGCCGTCGGTCATGCCGGAGGAGATGGAGCCGGGCTGGACGGCGGTGAAGCGGATGCCCTGCCGGGCGTACTCCGCGGCGAGGGCGTGGGTCATGGCCTGGATGCCGCCCTTGCTGGCCGCGTAGGCGGACATGTAGGGGTGGGCGAACACCGCCGACGTGGACGAGAAGTTGACCACGGCCGGGCCGTCGCCCTCCAGGAGGGCGGGTATCGCCTCGCGGATGACGAGGAAGGTGCCGGTGAGGTTGACGCGGACGACCTGCTCGAACAGGTCGAGTCCGGTCTCGTGGGTGTGTGAGGAGCGGAGGATTCCGGCCGCGTTGACGAGCACGTCCAGGCCGCCGAGCGTCGCGACGGCGGCGGCGACGCCCTCGCGTACCGAGGTCTCGTCGGCGACGTCCAGGACGAGCGCCGTGAGACGGCCGGTGTGCTCGCCCGCCTTGGCGACGGTGTCCTTCAGACCGGCCTCGCTGACGTCGGCGGCGACGACGCGACCACCCTCGGAGAGCATCCGCAGGACGGTGGCCTGGCCGATGCCCGAGCCTCCGCCGGTGACCAGTGCGCGGCGTCCTTCGTAGCGGTTCATGTCCTGTCCGACCTCTCGACGGCGGGGTGTCCCGAGCGTTCCGGGTGCTGCTCGACGCCTCTCGACGCCGATGACAAGGTACGCCTGAGTGACATGATTTGCCATAGTTGCATCTCGTGCACGCCTGGCAGAGGAAAGCGTAGGCTTCGTGCGGTGAGCACCAAGCCCCCCTCCCTGACCGAGCGCCGCAAGGCCGCGACCCAGCTCGACATCGCACGGGCCGCGGCCGAGCTCTTCACCGAACGCGGCCCCGACGGCACCACCGCGGAGGCCATCGCACAGCGGGCCGGGGTCGCCCTGCGCACCTTCTACCGCTATTTCCGCTCCAAGCAGGACGCCGTCGCCCCGCTGCTCGCCGGCGGCGCGGACCGCTGGCGGGAGCGGCTGGCCGCGGCCGCACCGGGCGAATGCCTGCCCGACGCGCTGGAACGGTCGGTCGCCGAGTCACTCGCGGGGGCGGACGAGGAGGCCGCCGAGGGCCTGCGCCGCACGCGCGGCCTGCTGCGGGCCGCCGCCGAGGACCCGGCGCTCCGGGCGGTGTGGTACCGGGTGAACCAGGAGTCCGAGGACAGGCTGCGCGAGGTCGTCGCCGCGCTCGCCGGACCGGACGCCGACCCGCTGGCGGTGCGGCTCGCGGCGGCGGCGGCGACCGACGCGATCCGGATCGCCCTGGAGAGCTGGGCGGAGACGGACGCGCCGGTACGGGGAGAGGGCGCCCCGGCCGGGCTCGCGGTGCGGTGCCTCCGGGAGCTGATGGGCGGCATGCGACTGCTTGGCCCGGAGCCCGGCCGGAACGCCGCGACGGACACGGGAGCGGACCCCGCGGGCGGTCCCGCGCGCTGAGCGTCCGTCGGGCGCCCCCGGCCGGGTGCCGCGCGGGCGGGCCGCCACGCTGTCCCGGCGACGGACCGGAGGGCAGGATGGGCCCCATGCAACGCTCTCCTTCGCGCACGCGGGTGGCCGTCACCGGCGCATCCGGACTCATCGGCACGGCCCTGGTGCGTTCCCTGCGCGCCGACGGCCACGAGGTCCTCCGTCTCGTCCGACGCCCGGCACGGGCCGCCGACGAGGTCGAGTGGGATCCCCGGCGGTCGTACGTGGACACCGCCGGCCTCGTCGGCGTGGACGCCTTCGTCCACCTGGCCGGAGCCGGTGTCGGCGCGCGTCGCTGGACCGAGGCGTACAAGAAGGAGATCCGCGACAGCCGGGTGCTGGGGACGACGGCGGTCGCCCAGGCGCTCGCCTCGCTCGCCGAACCGCCGAAGGTCCTGGTGTGCGGCACGGCGCTCGGCTACTACGGCGACACCGGTTCCCGCGCGGTGGACGAGGGCGCGCCCGCGGGCGCGGGTTTCCTGCCGTCGGTGTGCGTGGAGTGGGAGGCCGCGGCGGCCCCGGCCGAGGAGGCCGGCATCCGTGTCGCGTACGCCCGCACCGGGCTGGTGGTGGCCCGCGAGGGCGGGGCGTGGGGACGGCTCTTCCCCGTCTTCCGAGCCGGGATCGGGGGCCGGCTCGGCGACGGCGGCCAGTACTGGAGCTTCATCTCGCTGCACGACGAGGTGGCGGCGCTGCGCCATCTGATCGACGGCGACCTCGCGGGGCCGGTGAACCTGACGGCCCCCGAGCCGGTCACCAACCACGAGGTGACGGCCGCGATGGGGCGGGTGCTGCGCCGCCCGACGCTCTTCACGGTTCCGGCGCCGGTCCTGCGCGGGGTCCTCGGGGATTTCGCGCAGGACGTGCTGGGCAGTCAGCGGGTGCTGCCGCGGCGGCTGCTGGAGTCGGGGTTCGACTTCGCGTTCCCGACGATCGACGAGTCGATCCGCGCGGCGGTCTGAGCCTGCCGGGGCGGCGGGCCGGCGGATCACGGGGCGGGGAGAACGGCGCACGCCCCGGGAGCACAGGGGCGTACACATGTGCGACCACGTGCTGCGTGCACCCCGGCGCGCGCGGCTGGCGGGCGTGGGAGCGCTGCCTAGGCTTGTCGGTCCCTGAATGCGAACTCGGGCATTCCGAGGGTCTGTTGGGGGCATAGGCCCCCCACCAGCCGCGCCGACCTGGGGAGGGGCACGTGCTCAGTACCGCACGCCACGCACACCACACGGACGTCGTCATCGTCGGAGCCGGCATCGCGGGGCTGTCCGCCGCCCACCGGCTGACCAGCGCTGGAGTCGGTGTGACGGTCCTGGAGGCCGGTCCGGGAGTGGGCGGCCGGATGCTCACCGACGACGTCGGCGGCTACCGGCTCGACCGGTTCGGACCACTGCTCACCACCTCGTACGCCGAACTGCACCGCACCCCGGGACTCGACGGGGTGGTGCTGCGGCCGTTCGCCCCCGGAGCCCTGGTGCACAACGACGGGCGGTACGTCAGGACCGGCGAACCGGGGAGCGTGCGGGGGGCGTTCACGATGGCGCGCGCCCTGGCGAGCGCCCCCCGCAACGCGGCCGCCTCGCTCGACCAGGCCCGCCTGGGTGCCGCGCTGGCGAGGCTGGCCGCGACGCCCGCGCAGCGGCTGCTCGGGCGCGAGGAGCGGACCGCGCGCGAGGCGCTGGCGGCCCGTCTGCCCGCCCGTACCGTCGAGGGCTTCCTGCGTCCGCTGCTGGCCGCGCTGCTCGCCGACCCCGACCTCACCACCTCGCGGCGCGTGGCCGACCTTGCCCTGCGGGCCTTCGCCCGGGGCCGGCTGTGCGTGCCGGAGGGCGGCGCGGACACGCTGCCCGCCCTGCTGGTGTCGACGCTCCCGCCGGGCACCGTCCGTACGGGGGTCCGGGTGACCGAGGTGTCCACGAACGGGGTCGCGACGGCCGGGCACGGCTCGTTCGGCTGCCGCTCGGTCATCGTGGCGACCGGGGCCCGCGCCGCGGCGGAGCTGCTGCCGGGGCTGTGGGTGCCCCGTTTCCACGCGGTGACGGTTCTGCACCACACAGCCCCGGCGGCGCCCTTGTCCGCTCCGGTCCTGGTCCTGGAGGCCGATCCGGGCGGCCCGGTCGCGCACTCGGCGGTGATGAGCGCGGTCGACCCGACGCGGGCACCACGGGGCCGGACGCTGGTCACCTCGACGGTCCTCGGCGCCCCGCCGGACGACCCGGACCGCCGGGTCCGCAAGCACCTCGCGACGCTGTACGGCACGTCGACGGACGAATGGGAGCTGCTGGGTCTCCACCACACCTGGGACGCGATCCCGGCCATGCCGCCGCCGCACGACACACACCGCCCGGTCCGCCTGCTGGCGGGACTCTATGTGTGCGGCGACCACCGCGAGACGGGCACTCCTCCGTCCGCGCTGCTCTCGGGCCGTCGCGCGGCCCGCGCCGTCCTGACGGACCTGGGCGTCCGGCCGCACGGTGAGGCGCGGCCCTGTCACGCGGTCGCGTGACAGGGCCGCGAGCGGCCACCCCCGGTCACCGGCTCCGACAGCCGGGAACCGGGGGCGCACCGCCCCCCGAAGCCTCCGCCGCACCAGGGCCCCGGGGTGGTCCGGGTGCCGGGCCGGCGGGGCGGCTCGCCCCGGCACTGCCGGCACCGCGTCAGCCGATCGCGGCGACCCGGTCGCGGTAGGTGCGGACCGCCGAGGCGTCGCGGTACGGCTCCAACCGGCGTTCGAAGTCACGTACGTACTCCACCGCCCGCGCCGAGCGCATCTCCGACGCCTGCTGGGCCGCCTCCGCGCCGAGAGCGCACGCCTGGTCCAGTTCGCCGAGCCCGAGGCGCGCCGTGGCCAGGACCACGCGACAGAAGAGGCGGCTGCGGGCGAAGCCGGGGGCGCGGAGCTGGAGGGAACGCTCGGCGTGCTGCGCGGCAGGGCGGTACTGCTGAAGGTCCCGGTGGCAGTGCCCGAACTCGTCGGCCAGCTGCCCTTCGTCGAACGACCGGGCCCAGTGGGGCACCTCGTCGCCCGACCGGGCCGCTTCGAGGGCCCGTTCGGCGCGGGCCAGCGAGGCGCCGCACCCGCGCGCCTCGCCGAGCACCGCGTGGGCCCGTGCCTCCACCGCGTGGAGCAGGGCCTGGACGACGGGCGGCGCCGCGGAGCCGACGCCCTGCTGGGCGACCCTGGCGAGCTGGACCGCCTCCCGCCCGTGCCCCAGGTAGACGGCCTGACGGCTCATCGTGATCAGGACGTACGAGCCGTACGCCCGGTCCCCCGCGGCCTGGGCGAGCCGCAACGCCTGGACGAAGTACCGCTGCGCGAGGCCGTGGGCGGCGATGTCGTACGAGGTCCAGCCGGCCAGCCGGGTCAGGTCCGCGGCGGCGCCGAACAGGCGGCGGCCGACGGACTCGCCGTAGGTGCCGCGCAGCATCGGCTCTGTCTCGTGCTCCAGGTAGCGGACGAGGGCCTGCCGGGCGTGGCCGCCGCCGTAGGCGTGGTCGAGGGTGCGGAAGAGCTCGCCGACCGAGCGGAGGGCGGCGATGTCCCCGCTGGACACGCGCTGTCCGGCTCCCCGGTCCACGCCCCGTTGCCGCGGCACGGACGGGCGGCCCTGCGGCGGGACGCGCGGGTCCTGGGGCGGCCGGCGGACGGCGGCGAGCCGGCCCGCGTCCGGGCCGAGGGCCGGGTGGGCGTCCGGGCCGGTCGCGGTCCCGGGCCGGCCGCCGCGCGGGAGGCCCGCGGGCGGAGTCACGCGTCCGTCCGCCCGGGGGCTCCCCTGGGGGCCGGCCGGCTCACTCCGGGACACCCGTTCGTCGGCCTGGCCGATGAGCCAGTCCCGGCTGGGGACCACGAGTCCGGCCGGAGTGAAGGCGATCTTGCGCAGCTCGACCTGGCTGCCGGAGTCCTTGCGCCACAGGCCGCTCACGATGTCGACGGCCTCCTCGGGGCTCGCCGCGAACTCGAGACCGGCGTACACGGGCGCGCAGGCGTCGAGCCCGAGGTCCTGCGCGGAGAGCCGGCGACCCAGCCGGCGGGTGAAGACCTCGGCGATCAGCGCGGGCGTCGTGCCCCTCGGCTGCTGGCCGCGTAGCCAGCGGGTCACGGAGGTCTTGTCGTACCGCAGGTCCAGTCCGTGCTCCAGACCGAGCTGGTCGACCCTTCTCGCCAGTCCCGCGTTGGAGAAGCCGGCTTCGGCGATGAGCGCGGCGAGCCTGCGGTTCGGGGTGCGCTGCGGGGGTCGTTCCGTCATCAGCTGTGCGGTCTCCTGCCTTCCGGGCCCGGGTGGCGGCTTGGGTGGGCCCTCATGGAACGGCGCGAATTTAGCGGTCTTCAGCGGCCCTACCGCCACCTTCGCCCCACATTCATCCGATCGTGTGAGGATTGGGGGTGTTGCTGACGCGGCCGGGCCTTCCGCTACCTGCCGGACCGGGTGCCCCGGCTCCGCCGTACAGTGGCGTGGGCGCGAGTGAAGCAGGGTGCCGCGCCGGCCGGGACGATCCCCGGGCGCCGGCGCCCGGGACCCAGGAGGAGGTATGGCCGTGAGTGAGCTGCGATTCGTCCGCTTGGGCTTCGGTGACGACGCCGTCGATTACCGGGCGGCCTGGGACAAGCAGCGGGAGGTCCACGCGGCCCGGTTCGCCGACGAGATCGACGACACGTGTCTGCTGCTGGAGCACCCTCCCGTGTACACGGCCGGCCGCCGCACCGCGGAGTCGGAGCGGCCTCTGGACGGCACTCCGGTCGTGGACGTGGACCGGGGCGGCAAGATCACCTGGCACGGCCCCGGCCAGCTCGTCGGCTACCCGATCATGAAGTTGCCCCGCCCGGTCGACGTCGTGGCCCATGTCCGGCGGCTGGAGGACGCGCTGATCCGCACCGCCGCCGAGTTCGGGCTGGAGACGACCCGGATCGAGGGGCGCAGTGGCGTGTGGGTGCTGGGCGACCCTGTGGAGCGGCGTCCGTCGCTGGGCGGCCTCTCGCTCGATTTCGACCCGCGCCTGACCGACGAGGAGTTCGACCCGCGGCTGAACGGCCCGGAGTACGCTCCTTCCAACGCGGGCCAGCGACGCGAGGACCGGAAGCTGGCGGCGATCGGCATCCGGGTCGCCAAGGGCGTCACGATGCACGGTTTCGCGTTGAACGTGAACCCGGACAACACCTGGTTCGACCGGATCATCCCGTGCGGTATCCGGGACGCCGGTGTGGCCTCGCTGGCACGCGAGCTGGGCCGGGACGTCTCGGTGGAGGAGGTGCTGCCGGTGGTGGAGAGGCATCTGCGGGCGGTCCTGGAGAACGCGGAGCCGAAGCCGCGCGAGATCGAGCCCCGGACGGCCGCGGCCCCGGCCTAGGCCGGGTGGCGCGGGCCGGCGCCGTCGCGTCACTCGCGCCCGTCCGGGTGGACGCGGCGGGAATGCCGAGTCATGGCCATAGGTTGGCCAGACGTAAAACCGTATGAACAACGGGCGTACCCTGGTGTGCGCCGAAGAATCGAAGCTACAGGGAGCCGGTCGTGTCCGCAGTCGCACCCGACGGACGCAAGATGCTGCGCCTGGAGGTCCGTAACGCCCAGACCCCCATCGAGCGCAAGCCCGAGTGGATCAAGACCCGGGCGAAGATGGGTCCCGAGTACACGAAGATGCAGGGTCTCGTGAAGAGCGAGGGGCTGCACACGGTCTGCCAGGAGGCGGGCTGTCCGAACATCTTCGAGTGCTGGGAGGACCGGGAGGCCACGTTCCTCATCGGTGGTGACCAGTGCACGCGGCGTTGCGATTTCTGTCAGATCGACACGGGCAAGCCTGAGGCCCTGGACCGTGACGAGCCGCGCCGGGTGGGTGAGTCGGTCGTCACGATGGATCTGAACTACGCCACGATCACCGGTGTGGCGCGTGACGATCTGGAGGACGGTGGTGCCTGGTTGTACGCCGAGACGGTGCGCCAGATCCACGAGCAGACGGCGGACCGGGCCGACGGGCGTACGAAGGTGGAGTTGCTGGCTCCTGATTTCAACGCCGTGCCGGAGCTTCTGGGGGAGGTCTTCGCTTCCCGTCCGGAGGTCTTCGCGCACAACGTGGAGACGGTGCCGCGGATCTTCAAGCGGATTCGTCCGGGTTTCCGGTACGAGCGTTCGCTGGAGGTCATCACGAAGGCGCGTGACTACGGTCTGGTCACGAAGTCGAATCTGATCCTGGGGATGGGCGAGACGCGTGAGGAGGTCAGCGAGGCGTTGCGTCAGTTGCATGACGCGGGATGTGAGCTGATCACGATCACGCAGTATCTGCGTCCGTCGGTCCGGCATCACCCTGTGGAGCGTTGGGTGAAGCCGGAGGAGTTCGTGGAGCTGAAGGAGGAGGCCGAAGAGATCGGCTTCTCCGGTGTGATGTCGGGTCCGCTGGTCCGCTCGTCGTACCGGGCGGGTCGCCTCTACCAGCAGGCCATGGAGCAGCGGAGCCGAGCCGGAGCGTAGGGTGCGGGTTCGTCCGAGGAACGAGGGCGGGCACGCGACCGCAGCGACGGCGAGACGCGGCGCGACCACCGGTGTCCGGTGGTCGCGCCGGGTCGGTTCGGGTGCCGGTCGTCCGCGCCGTGTGAATCGGCGCACAAGTGGTTACCGGCCGGTAGTGGCCGGATTTCGCGCGGTTCGCGCACCCTCGCAGCTCAGGCGGGGTGCACGGGCCGCGCCGTCGTCTCCGGGGTCGTACGAATGGCCGCATCAACGTTTCATCAGTGTTTGACCACCGGGTCACGCACTGGTAACACCAGTCTGTGAGCCTGGCTTTACTCACCGCCACGACACCGCTCAGCCCCCACCTCTCATCCATGCTCGAGGGAGGACCCCGTCATGCAGGCCGCGACCCACGTCCGCGCCACCGCGATCCCGTCCGTCACCGATGCCCTGAGGGCCGTGGAGGCCCTGCTGCTCGGCAGCGGCCAGCGGACCGCCCGTCGCAACGCCTGGACCTCCGTCCTGGAGGACCGTCGCCGGGCCAAGGACCGGGTCGAGGCCCAGCACGTGATGGAGGCCGTGGCTGGTCGCGCTTCGCGGGCCACGTAAACTTCGGGGCATGGCGAGGAAGGCAAACACGGGCAGCGGTGACGCTGCGAACCAGGGGCGACTGAAGCAGATCGCCCTCACGTACAAGATGACCCGAAAGGCCGACCCGAAGGTCGGGCTTGTCGTCGCGGGCGTGGGCATCGTCGTACTCGGTGTCCTCCTCGCGATCGGCTTCCTGATCGGGCACCCGGTCTACCTGGGCATCCTGGGCTTCGTCCTGGCGCTGCTCGCGATGGCGATCATCTTCGGGCGGCGCGCCGAGCGGGCGGCTTTCGGGCAGATGGAGGGCCAGCCGGGTGCGGCGGCGGCGGTGCTGCAGAACGTCGGGCGCGGCTGGACGACGACTCCGGCGGTCGCGATGAACCGCAATCAGGACGTCGTGCACCGGGCCGTCGGGCGCGCCGGCATCGTGCTGGTGGCCGAGGGCAACCCGAACCGGCTCAGGACGCTTCTGGCGGCCGAGAAGAAGAAGATGGCCCGCATCGTCGTCGACGTACCGGTGACCGACATCATCGTCGGCGAGGGCGAGGGCCAGGTACCGCTGAAGAAGGTCCGCACGACCATGCTGAAGCTGCCTCGGGTCCTCACCGGCCCGCAGGTGACCGTGGCCAACGACCGGCTGCGGGCGATGGGCGACCTGATGAGCAACATGCCGCTGCCGAAGGGTCCGATGCCGAAGGGCATGCGGATGCCACGCGGCGGAAAGATGCGCTGAGCACTCCGACACGCGAAGGGCGCCCGGGGACCGAGAGGTCCCCGGGCGCCCTTCGCTCTGTCCGGTGGGGTGTCGGCGTCGACGCCGGCACGGGACGCCGACGGCGGCCCTCGGCGCGGTGGCGTCTCGGCGCTCCGGGGGCATCCACCGGTCCCGGGGCGCGGACGCGGGAGTGAAGCCCCGGAGACGGCACTGGAGAGGCTCCCCCGTGAGCCGCCCGGGGGACGCGCCGACCGTACGCGGACCTCAGATGCGGACCTGGACGGCGCCCGCGAGACGGTCGTGGAGGCCGCGGCCGTCGCGGTCCCAGATGAGGGCGGGGATGGCCAGGCAGACGAGCACGCTGCGGACCGCGACCCGGACGGCGCCCAGGCGCCCGCCGCGGACCGAGACGACCCGGAGGCCGAAGAGCCGCTTGCCGGGAGTGGAGCCGACCGTGCCGACGGTGAGGACGCTGAGCACGAGGAGGATGACCAGGGCCCAGTTGCCGGTCGCCTGGCTGTAGCCATGGGTGATCAGGCCGTATGCGATGAGCATGCACAGCGCCCAGTCGACGACGAGAGCTCCCATGCGTCGCCCGGGGCGGGCGACCGAACCGGGGCCCTCCTCGGGGAGACCGAGCTGCTGCCCCCGGTATCCGAAGTCGACGCCCGCTTCCTCGGCCGCGGCGCGGGGGCCCGAGAGCCACGATCCCATTGCTTGCCTGTTGTCCACGCGTCCACGGTACTGCGCCCGATTTTGATCACTTCGGGCCGGGTCCGACACGGCGCTCCGCGATGCCGGACGCCACCGGCCCGGTTAACTTGGGCGAAACAATTGGGTCACGCTGGAGAAATCCCGTCTGCCTAAGGTCGGGTCCAGCGTGTGCCACCGCACTGGCCGCACAAGGAAGCTGCAACCCCGCCCCTCCCCGGGCCGGGAGTAGGAGGAGTTGGATGTTCCAGAACGCCGACGAGGCCAAGAAGTTCATCAAGGACAACGACGTCAAGATGGTCGACGTCCGTTTCTGTGACCTTCCGGGAGTGATGCAGCACTTCACGATCCCGGCGACGGCGTTCGACCCGGCCGACGAGCTCGCCTTCGACGGTTCGTCGATCCGCGGCTTCCAGGCGATCCACGAGTCGGACATGGCCCTGCGCGCGGACCTGTCGACGGCCCGTGTCGACCCGTTCCGCCGGGACAAGACACTCAACATCAACTTCTTCATCCACGACCCGATCACGGGCGAGCAGTACAGCCGCGACCCCCGCAACATCGCGAAGAAGGCCGAGGCGTACCTGGCCTCCACCGGCATCGCCGACACCGCCTACTTCGGCCCCGAGGCGGAGTTCTACGTCTTCGACTCGGTGCGCTTCGAGACCTCGGCGAACCAGGGCTTCTACCACATCGATTCCGAGGCGGGCGCCTGGAACACCGGTGCGGAGGAGAACAACCGCGGTTACAAGGTCCGCTACAAGGGCGGCTACTTCCCGGCCCCGCCGGTCGACCACTTCGCCGACCTGCGCTCCGAGATCTCCCTGGAGCTGGAGAACGTCGGCCTGCAGGTCGAGCGCCAGCACCACGAGGTCGGCACCGCCGGCCAGGCCGAGATCAACTACAAGTTCAACACGCTGCTCGCCGCGGCCGACGACCTGATGCTCTTCAAGTACATCGTGAAGAACGTCGCCTGGCGCAACGGCAAGACCGCGACCTTCATGCCGAAGCCGATCTTCGGTGACAACGGATCGGGCATGCACGTCCACCAGTCGCTGTGGACCGGTGGTTCGCCGCTGTTCTACGACGAGGCGGGCTACGCGGGTCTCTCGGACACCGCCCGCTACTACATCGGCGGCATCCTGAAGCACGCGCCGTCGCTGCTGGCCTTCACCAACCCGACGGTGAACTCCTACCACCGCCTGGTCCCCGGTTTCGAGGCCCCGGTCAACCTGGTGTACTCGCAGCGCAACCGCTCCGCCGCCATGCGTATCCCGATCACGGGCTCGAACCCGAAGGCCAAGCGCGTCGAGTTCCGCGCGCCGGACCCGTCCTCGAACCCGTACCTCGCCTTCTCGGCCCTGCTCCTCGCGGGTCTCGACGGCATCAAGAACAAGATCGAGCCGGCCGAGCCGATCGACAAGGACCTCTACGAGCTGGCCCCGGAGGAGCACGCGGGCGTCGCCCAGGTCCCGACCTCGCTCCCGGCGGTCCTGGACGCCCTGGAGGCGGACAACGAGTACCTGCAGGCCGGCGGTGTCTTCACCTCCGACCTGATCGAGACCTGGATCGACTACAAGCGCACCAACGAGATCGCGCCGATCCAGCTGCGTCCGCACCCGCACGAGTTCGAGCTCTACTACGACCTCTAGGAGGAGGGCGGCCGACGGGCCGCCTCGCCGACGACGGTAAGGGCCGCCGTCCCCGGGAATCCCGGGGACGGCGGCCTTCGTCGTGTACCGGTGCGGCCGGGATCAGCGGCCGTAGCGGATCAGGGCACGCACCATCGCGCAGGTGGTGTCGGACGGCGGACGGATGCCGAGGAGCTCGGCGGTGACGCGTATCTTGGCGTTCCCGGCCCTCGCCGGTTCGTGGACTCCCGCGTCGAGCAGCGCGATCGCGAGGCGCATGGCCTTCAGACGACGGTTGTGGGTGACGTACCACTCGCGGGGGCGCCCCGCGGGGAGCGGCTGCTTCCTGAGAGGCGTCCAGGGTTCGAGGGACGGTGTCCGGATCATGGCGACGGCCATGGGCGACCTCCTGACGGACGGTAGGCGCGGGCCCTCCCCGGGACCCTCGCCTTCACTCCTGATTTTACCCGCGCCCACTGACAATCATCCCTGGCCAGAGGGTGTTCGGGTGCCTTCTGGCAGTACCTTGGCGATATGGAGATCTGGATCAATCCCGCCTGTTCCAAGTGCCGTGGCGCCCTCGCTCTGCTCGACGCGGAGGGCGCCGCCTACACCGTGCGCCGCTATCTGGAGGATGTTCCGGCCCCGGACGAGATCCGGGCCGTGCTGAAGCGCCTCGGGCTCGAACCCTGGGACATCACCCGCACCGGGGAGAGAGCCGCCGAGGAACTGGGCCTGCGGGACTGGCCGCGGGACGAGGCGAGCCGGGACCGGTGGGTGGAGGCGCTGGCGGCACATCCGCGGCTGATCCAACGGCCGATCATCACCGCCGAGGACGGCACGGCCGTGGTGGGGCGTACCGAGGAGGCCGTGCGGGACGTCCTCACGCGCTGAGGTCCGAGGGGGGCCACCGGCCTCGGCGGGCGCGGAACGCGGCGTTCGGTTCGGCCGTGGTGTGGCTCCCGGGGACGGCTGTCGGCCCGTTCGGCGATAATCCTGCCGGTCCGGATGGTCCGGGGAACGAGACCGGAGGTGGACGTGTCCGAGGGACCGGTGCGGGACGGGCCGTCGAGGGGCGAAACACCCGTGCCGCGTGCGTGGATCGGGGCCGCCGAGGTCCTCGGGGCCGATCTGCATCTGGAACTGGCCGGTACGGGCAGTCGCCGGGCCGTGCTGACCCGTGCGCTGCGGGAGGCGGTGCGCGGCGGACGTCTGGCGCCCGGGGTGCGGCTGCCGCCCTACCGGTCGCTCGCCGCCGACCTGGGGCTGGCCCGGAACACGGTGGCCGACGCCTACGCGGAGCTCGTCGCCGAGGGGTGGCTGACGTCCCGGCAGGGCTCGGGCACCCGGGTGTCCACGCGGGCGGCGGCGTCGGTGTCGGCGGAGACGGAACCGACGGCGGAGGAGGCGGGGGGCCGGGGCGCGACGGCCGCCCTCGCCTACGACCTGGTGCAGGGCAGGCCGGACCCCGCACACTTCCCCCGTACCGCCTGGCTGGCCTCGGCCCGGCGGGCGTGGACGGCGGCCCCGGACGAGGCATTCGGCATCGGCGACCCGCGGGGCCGGGTCGAGTTGCGGCGGGCACTCGCCGGATATCTGGGGCGGGTCCGCGGCGTCCGGACGGAGCCGGAGCGGATCGTGATCTGTGCCGGCGCGGCGCACGCGCTGCGGCTGCTGGCCCGGGTCGTGGGCGGTGGCGAGGCGACCTGGGCGGTCGAGGCGTACGGTCTGCCGTTCCACCGGGCGCTGCTCGCCGACGCGGGTGTCCGCACGGTGCCGGTCGAGGTCGACGAGGACGGCGCCCGGGTCGGGCGGCTCCCCCGCGACGCCGGTGCGGTGCTCCTGACGCCGGCCCATCAGTTCCCGACCGGTGGGCCCCTGCACGCCGAGCGGCGCGCGGCGGTCGTGGGGTGGGCCCGGTCGACCGGTGGACTGGTCCTGGAGGACGACTACGACGGGGAGTTCCGTTACGACCGTCGCCCCGTCGGCGCGCTCCAGGATCTCGATCCGGACCGCACGGCCTTCATCGGCTCGGTCAGCAAGAGCCTGTCGCCCGCCCTGCGGCTCGGCTGGCTGGTGCTGCCCGCGGGGCTGGTGTCCGAGGTCGTGGCGGCCAAGGGCGAGCGCGAACCGTACTCCTCCGCGACCGAGCAGCTCACCCTCGCCGACTTCGTCGCGTCGGGCGGGTACGACCGGCAGGTGCGCCGGATGCGCCGGCATCACCGCGAGCGGCGGGACCGGCTGGTGGCGGTGCTCGCCGCGCGCGTTCCGCGAGTGCGGGTCACCGGGATCGCGGCCGGGCTGCACGCGGTGGTGGAGCTGCCCGCGGGGACGGAGCGCGCGACGGTCGCCGCGGCGGCGCGGCACGGGGTCGCGGTCGAGGGCCTGGACGGGTACCGGCATCCGGACGCGGTCTCGCTCCCCCGGCGGGACGGCCTGGTGGTCGGCTACGCGACGCCGCCGGAGCGGTTGTACGGACCGGCCCTCGACGCGCTGTGCGCGGCGCTCACGGAGACGATGAACACCACTGATTCCTGAGGGAATTGAGCGGAACGGGCGCGCTCCTCGTACCTGAGGCCACAGGGACCGACAGGAGACGAACGGAGCCTCACGTGTCACGTAGGAAGACGCTCAGTCGGAACAGGAAGTTCGCGCTGCTGGCGGGCGCGGCCGTACTCGTCGGGGGCACGGCCGTGGTGATGACCGGGACGAGCCAGGCGTCGGTCGCCTGTGACGGCCTGGCATCGGCGTTCGCCGGAAACGAGCGGTTCATCGCGGAGCAGCGCGCCACCCCGGACGCGCTCTCGGAAGCGCGGATCGCCAACCGCGAGGAGGTGCTCGCGGAGATCCGGCGGAAACAGGCGGCTTCGGGGTGTGCGGAGGGTTCGGGGGCCCGGGAGACGACGGTGGGCGCGGCCCCTCCGGCCGCCGCGGACCCGGCACCGCCCCCCGGAGCCGAGGCTGACGGCCAGGGCGACGGCGGTCAGGAAAGCGGTGGCGGTCAGGGCGGTGACGTGGTGTGTGCCGGTTCCACGGTGACGCTGTCCGGCGAAGGCGGCGCGCCGGCCGCGTCCAGCGACCGGTTCCCGCTCGGCACCCGGCTGAAGGTGACAAACCTGGACAACTCCCAGGCGACGACGGTGGAGGTCACCTCCGTCTCAGGGAGTTGCGTCCTGCTCAACGACGAGGCATTCGAACAGGTCCGTGAGCCCGGCAAGTTCCTGATCCGGCGGGCCCGGATCGAACGGGTCGGCTGAGAGCGGCCCCGGATCGGCGCGGTGCGTGTCCGCGTCGCCCGGTGCGGCACCTGGCACGGCGGAACGGCGTCCCTGGGCGGGGCGTCACCGGTCGCCGTGACGACAGCCAGGTGCCGGGCCGGGCGGCGCGGGAGTACCCGCGTCCGCAGGGCCGAAGGGGTCCTCGTCCGGCCGGCAGGAGGGGTTCGGCAGGACGCCGCGAGACCGGTGGGACCGGCCGCGGACCGGACCCGGACGCAGGGGAAAGGAGGAAGGGGCGGAGGCTCCGGTGTGCCCCGTGGGACGGGTCCCGGCGCCTCCGGTCCCCGCCGTCGACGGCCGCCGCGGCGGCGAGTCCCGGCTACGGCCGTGCCCCGGGCTCCGGCACCGGCCCTCCCCCCGCCGCTCCCCCACGGCCTCTCCCGGTCTCGGCCTCGGCCTCGGCGAGGATCTCCGTGAGCCGCAGCCCGAAGCGGGCGTCGCAGGCGTGCGGCACTCCCGTCCGGGCGGCTTCCAGCAGTGCGTCGACCGCCGCTTCGAAGGCACCGAGTGCGCCCTCCCACGCCGGCATCGTCGTCTTCCCCCGCGTGCCGTACAGCGTGAGCGCGGCCTCGGCGGCCTCCGGCGGGGCGCTCAGGGTCAGGGTCGCCGTGCTGCTCGCGCCCGAGGCGTGCCGCAGGACCAGGTGGCTGGTGTCCGCCGGGCCGGGTACGGAGGTGATCTCCGTGACGTCGCCGAGGACGGGCAGGTACACCGAGAGGACGTGCGGGCCGACGTCCCACAGCCCGCCCTTCTCCCGGCGCCACGGGGAGGCCGCGTACGCGCTCGTCGCGCCGGGCGCGAACAGGGCTCCGAGCCAGTGCGCCTCCCCGAGGAACCAGCCGCCCGCCGCCGCCTGGTCGTCGATCCACCGGGCCGTCGGCTCGGCGAACCGGAGCGTGCAGAAGACCACCGACGCGACGCCGGCCCGCTCCACCGCCCGCGCCACGTCACGCGCTCCCGGGACCGTCGTCGCCACGGGTTTGTCCATGAGGACGTGGCAGCCCGCCTCGGCGGCCCGCACCGCGAGCGGCGCCTGCACGTCCGGGGGCAGCGCGAGGGCCACGGCGTCGCTGGCCGCGAAGAGCGCGTCTACGTCGTCGTACGCCCGCGTGCCACGGGCGGCGGCGAGCTCGGCCGCCGCCTCGGGCCGTCTGCCCCAGACACCGCTGAACTCGACCCCCGGGTGAGCGGCGAGAACCGGGGCGTGGGTGCGCTCGGCCCAGGGGCCGGTACCGAGGAGCCCGATGCGCGGCGTGGTGACCGGAAGTTTCGTCATGGCCCCAGTCTGCCGGTCGGCTCCGACGGCGGGTCGTCCGGCCGGAAATCCTTCGGAACCGCCCCCGGACCCGGTGGTACGTTCTCCCGGCCGGACACGGGACTCCGGCGCGACTTCCGGAACTTGCCGCCCGGACTCGCCGGCGAGGTGCTCCGTGTCCGGCGCGCCCGGATCGATCCGCGGCGGGAGATGGGCGTCGTCCACGTGAACCCCGTATACGACGCCTCCGGTTGCGACGTACGGCGGCTCACGCCGCGCGTTCCGACGGCCGGGGAGGTCCGGTCGAGGGGGCCGTTCCCGGCTCGCTGCTGAGCGCGCACGTGACCGCACGGCGCCTGCGAGAAAAGCAGGAAACCTGAGTAACAAGGGGTTCACACACGGGCAACGGACGGGAAATCCCCTGTTGCGAAGCTGCGCGCAGAGACACACCGCAGCTCTCGCAGCGTAGCGAGCCGCCGCGGGCACCCGCAGCAGCACGCCCAAAGGATGAGGCCCGTGACCTTCAAGGCTGAGTACATCTGGATCGACGGCACCGCACCGACCGCGAAGCTTCGCTCGAAGACGAAGATTCTGGCCGGCACGGGCGCCACGCTGGAGGAGCTGCCGATCTGGGGCTTCGACGGTTCCAGCACGAACCAGGCCAAGGGCCACGCCTCGGACCGCGTCCTCAAGCCGGTCTTCGTCTGCCCGGACCCGATCCGCGGCGGCGACGACATCCTGGTGATGTGCGAGGTCCTGAACACGGACATGACGCCGCACGAGTCGAACACCCGTGCCGCGCTGGCCGAGGTCTACGCGACGTACGCCTCGCAGGAGCCCATCTTCGGCATCGAGCAGGAGTACACCTTCTTCGACGGCGAGCGTCCGCTCGGCTTCCCGGTCGGCGGCTTCCCCGCCCCGCAGGGCGGCTACTACTGCGGTGTCGGCGCGGACGAGATCTTCGGCCGTGACGTCGTCGAGGCGCACCTGGAGAACTGCCTGGTCGCGGGCCTGGGCATCTCCGGCATCAACGCCGAGGTGATGCCGGGTCAGTGGGAGTTCCAGGTGGGCCCGCTGGCGCCGCTCGACGTCGCCGACCAGCTGTGGATCGCGCGCTGGCTGCTGTACCGCACGGCCGAGGACTTCAAGGTCTCGGCGACGCTGGACCCGAAGCCGGTGAAGGGCGACTGGAACGGCGCGGGCGCGCACACCAACTTCTCCACGAAGGCGATGCGCGAGGGCTACGACGCGATCATCACCGCGTGTGAGTCCCTGGGCCAGGGCTCCAAGCCGCTCGACCACGTGAAGAACTACGGCGCGGGCATCGACGACCGTCTGACCGGTCTGCACGAGACGGCTCCGTGGGACGAGTACTCCTACGGCGTCTCGGACCGCGGTGCGTCGGTCCGTATCCCGTGGCAGGTCGAGCAGGACCGCAAGGGCTACATCGAGGACCGCCGCCCGAACGCGAACGTCGACCCGTACGTGGTGACCCGCCTTCTGGTGGACACCTGCTGCGAGGCGCTGGAGAAGGCCGGCCAGGTCTGACCGGCCGCACGTACTCGGAGGGGCGCCCGCCGCGGACCGGTGGGCGCCCCTCCGCCATGAGCGGGCGCGCCGGCGGGCCGGTACGCGGATTCCCCCGGGAGCGGAACCGGACGACGTCGGCTCCCCCGGCAGGCACCGTGGTACCCATGAGGCTTCTGATGCTGGGTGGTACGGAGTTCGTGGGCAGGGCGACGGCCGAGGCGGCACTTGCCCGCGGCTGGGAGGTGACGGTCTTCCACCGCGGCCGGCATCGGCCGCCGGCCGGGGTCCGTTCGCTGCTCGGCGACCGCACGGCCCCGGACGGGCTCGCCGCCCTCCGCGACGGCACTTGGGACGCCGTCGTCGACACCTGGTCCGGGGCGCCCTGGGCGGTGCGGGACGCGGCCCGGCTGCTGGCGGACCGGGCCGGGCACTACGCCTACGTGTCGAGCCGTTCGGTGTACGCCTGGCCGCCCGCGGCCGGGCTGGGCGAGGACGGCCCGCTGACCGTGGGCTCGCCGGACGCCGGCGAGGTGCCGTACGCGGAGGCCAAGCGGGGCGGTGAGCTGGCGGCCGGCGCGGAGTTCGGCAAGGACCGGACCCTGCTGGTCCGGGCGGGCCTGATCGTCGGCCCGTACGAGAACGTCGGGCGGCTGCCCTGGTGGCTGGGCCGGATCGCCCGGGGCGGTCCGGTCGTCGCGCCGGGGCCCCGCACGCTGCCGCTCCAGTACATCGACGTGCGTGACCTGGCCGACTGGATGCTGGACGCCGCCGGGGCCGGGCTCGGCGGGCCGTACAACCTGGTCTCCCCGCCCGGGCACACCACGACGGGTGAACTGCTCGACGCCTGCGCGCGGGTGACGGGCGGGAGAGCGGAGCTGCGTTGGACCGATCCGGAGCGGATCCTCGCGGCGGGGGTGCTGCCGTGGTCCGACCTTCCGGTCTGGATCCCGCCGGGCGAGATGTACGACGCCCTGCACACGGCGGACGTCTCCAGGGCGCTGGCGACGGGTCTGCGGTGCCGGCCGGTGGCGGAGACGGTCGCGGACACCTGGTCCTGGATGGAGTCGGTCGGGGGGACGCCGCCCCAGCGCCCGGACCGGCCGTCGCTGGGTCTCTCCCCCGCTCAGGAAGCCGCGTTGCTGTCCGTCTGACGCCTCCTCGACCGCGTCGGACGACGGGGCGCGGGTATCCCGCCGATGCCGGAGTGAACAGAGGACGCCTCCCGTCCGTATAGAGCCCCATGGGACGCACACGTAAACGATCGACGCGCGTGAAAAGAGCGGTCGCCGCCTCCGTCGCCCTGATTCTGGGCGCGGGTGGCGTCGTCGCAGCCAATGTCTACGCCTCGGCCGGCGAGGGCCGGCGCGGCAAACAACCCGACCGCGGGACCACCGCGCTCTCCACGATCGACTGTCCCGAGGTGGCCGATTCGCTGCCCGCGGTGCCCGACCAGGTACGAGGCGCGGTGGACCGGCAGTTGGCCACGCTGGACAGTCAGATCACCGTCGCCTACCGGCGCTTCGCCGACAACAAGCGGCGGGTGGAGCGCGATCCGGACTTCGCCGAACAGCAGATCCTGACCCCGCTCAAGAACGAGCGGGTGAACATCATCCAGCGCATCGTCGCCCTGCTCGGCCAGGAGGGCGAAGCACCCCAGGGCCTGAAGGACCTGGCGCCCTGCGCACTGCGCGAGGACGACGAGCGGAAGAACGGCGGGCAGGACGGGAACGGGGAGAGCGGCGGGGGCGGCGAGGCGGGCCAGGGGCAGGCCGGCAACGGACCGGTGGCCTCCGACTTCGCCGACATCCGCTCGGTGCGGCCCAACGCTCGGCTCCCCCGGCCGCGTTCCGGCGCCTCCCGCGGCACCTTCGTCACCGACTGCGGTCGGAACACCAACGGCAAGTTCAATCCGGACAACATCATCGTCGCGCCGGGGGTGAGCAACGGCGCTCACCACATGCACGACTACGTGGGCAACCAGGCCAACGACGCCTTCGCCGGGGACGACGAACTCGCTGCGGGCCAGACCACCTGCCGTAACCAGGGCGACCGTTCGACCTACTACTGGCCCGTCCTCCGGCTCCAGAACGGCCAGGCGGAGGACGACGCCCAGGCCGACGGCGGCGGCAAGGACCAGAACGTCGGCGAGATCCAGACTCCGGCGCAGGTCACCCTGAACTTCGTCGGAAACCCGGTGTCCAAGGTCACCGCGATGCCGCGCTTCCTGCGGATCATCACGGGCGACGCGAAGGCGTTCACCAACGGCAACGCGAACGCCAACGCCTCGTGGTCGTGTACCGGATTCGAGAACCGCCAGCTGAAGGACAAGTACCCGATCTGCCCGCAGGGCAGCAAGGTGGTGCGCACGTTCCGGTTCCAGAGCTGCTGGGACGGGAAGAACGCCGACAGCGCCAACCACCGCACCCATGTGGCCTTCGCCGATCCGAGAAGCGGTCGGTGTGGCAAGGGCTTCCGGGCGATCCCGCAGCTGGTGCAGCGCATCGTGTACAACGTGCCGCCGGGGCCCGGATTCGCCGTCGACTCCTTCCCCGAGCAGCTGCACAAGCCGGTGACCGACCACGGCGACTTCATCAACGTCTTCGACCAGCGACTGATGAACCGCATGGTGCGCTGTATCAACGCGGGGCGTCGCTGCTCCTGACACCGTTCCCCCGGAGCGGCCCCGGAGCGCAGGTGTCCGGGGGAACGCGCCCCCTCGCCCGTGACCCGGCCTCCGCTCCTGAGGCCGGGTCCTTCCTCGATCCGGGCCGGCGGGGCGGGTGCGACGGCGGTGACGGGGCGGCCGGCCCGGGGTGAGAAGCACCGGGCCGGGGGGACGGGGCCGGGAGCCCGGCACCGTCCCGGTCGTCAGTGGTGTCCGGAGTGGCCCGAGTGCGCGGAGGGGGAGGTGGACGAGGGGGGAGAGGAGTGCGACTGGTGCGCCGCGCCGGTCTCCACGGTCCCGCCGAGCCGGTCGCGCAGCGCCGTGACCGCGCCGGCGTCCCCGGAAGCCACCCACTTGCGGCCGACGAGGTACGAACCGCCGTAGTCCTTGGCCTCGTTGATCCACTCGCGCTGACCACGGTCCGTGGCGAAGGTGAGCAGGACATACCGGCCGTCCGCCGTCGTACACCTCGCCTGGCGCAGCTCGGCCGCCTCCGTCTGGAGGTCCGGCGCGCAGTCCGCCCGGGCGGCGATCTCCTCCAGCGTGCCGGTCGCCTCCTCGGGGGCCTCGTCCCGGCCGCAACCGCTCACCAGCACCGTCGCGGCCAGAACGGCCGCCGTCACGATTCGCCGCGTAGACATCATCATCCGCACATCGTGCCGCCCGGCTTGGCGCTCCGGGGCGGAACGTGCGGGACTGGTGGAATCCGATCGATTACGGTTTGGTACGAAAAGGACCGATCTGGAGGAGTCGACGCCATGCCCGCCATTCCCGCCGCCACGGTCGCCAACCTCCGGGACCTCGGCACCCTCCCGCTCGGAGAGGGCCGCAGCGTCCGCCCCGGCCGGCTCTTCCGCTCCGGACAGCTCGACCGCCTGGACCCGGCCGACACTGCGGTGGGCGACCTGGGCATCCGGACGGTGGTCGACTTCCGGACCGCGGCGGAGCGCGCCGAACGGCCCGACCGGGTCCCGGAGGGCGGGCGGCTGCTCGTCGCGGACGTACTCGCCGACCACCTGGCCACCTCCGGGCTGCCGCCCGCGGCCCGGCTGAAGGCCCTGCTCGCCGACCCGGCCCTGGCCGAGGAAGCACTCGGCGGGGGCAGGGCGCGGACGGCCTTCGCGAACACCTACCGGGCTTTCGTGACCACCGAGTCGGCCCGCGCCTCCTACCACGCCTTCCTCACCGAGCTGGGCGACCCCTACGGGGGCCCGCTGCTCTTCCACTGCACGGCGGGGAAGGACCGCACCGGCTGGGCGGCGACGATCGTGCTCTCGCTGCTCGGCGCGGACGCGGAGACGGTGATGACGGAGTACCTGGCGGTCAACCCCGCCGTCCGCCTGGCCTTCGCCCCGCTCGTCGAGGGGTTCACGGCGCAGGGCGGGGACCCGGAACTGGCACTGGCGCTGATCGGGGTCGTCCCGGAGTACCTGCGGGCGGCGCTCGACGAGGTGGCGTCGCGGCACGGTTCGATGGAGGGCTACGTGCGGGACGGCCTCGGGGTCCCGGACGAGGTGACGAAGGTGATCCGCGAGCGCCTCACGGTCCACGCGGCCTGAGGGAAGGCCCCGCCGGGGACGGAGCGGGACGCCGACCCCCGGCGGGCCGGGCGCCCGCTCCCCCCGGGCAGGGAGGGTGACGCGCTCCGGGGTGACCATCGGATGATTCGCTCGTTCCGCCGAACGTGAGCACTCGGGAACGCGACCCGTCCCCTTTCGGCCCCGTCGACGTCGAACAGTCCGAGGCCGCACTCGTGGAGCACTATCCGCGGCTGGTCAGGATCGCGTATCTCGTGCTGCCGCCCACGCTGGGACGCGACCGACGGGTCCTGACCGCCGGACTCCCCCTGTGGCGCGGGGCGCTGCCGCAGCGGGCGCGGTTCCGCCCGCCGCTGCCCCGGGTGTGGGGCCTGCGGTTGTTCCCGCGCGCCGGGGGAGCCGAGGAACTGACCCTGGACCAGAGGCTTTCCGCGCTCTCCGGGGGCCGCGCGGGCCGCCTTCGCGCTGCGGGGCCTGGCAGGGCAACGGGAGCCGGACGCTCGCCCGGTTCCAGGCACCCGATCCGCTGCGGGCGGGCGCGGCGGGCCCGGGTGCGGTGGGCCGTCCGCCGGTCCCGGCGGCACTGGCGGCGCAGGCAGAGGACTCCACGGCCTGTGGGGTGCGCGACCCCCGCGTGCTGGTCGGCGTGCTGCGGCAGGCCGGGAGCGGACAGTGGTACGCGCTGGCGGCGGGGACGAGCGACTTCGCCTCGCCGGAGACCTCGGGCGGGGTCACCGGCCGGGTGGACGGCCATCTGCCGGCGCTGACGGCGAAGCCGGGCGCGCGGGCGGGCGTCAACGGCACGCTGAAGGACGGGACCCGGGTGGGCGCGCCGCGTTGGCGGGCGGCGGACCGGAGGAAGGCACGCGGAGGGGCGGAGGCCGGCGAAAGGCGAGACCGGCGGCGGGTGGAGGGCACGCCGGGCGGTGGCGGGGCGAGCGGCCGGCGGTGCAGAAAGCCGGTGCACAAGCCTGTTGCCAACTGCTTACCCCTCAGTACATTGACGCCATGTCTAATACGCAGCCTGTACCGGTGGCGTCCGAGCACATCGAACTCAAGGCCCGGAAGGTCTCCTTCGACTGGGAGAAGACCCCGCTGCACTGGGTGCCCGGCGACCCGTTCACCACTCACACGATCAATGTGCTGCACCTGCTGCTCCCCGCCGGCGAACGCTGGTTCGTCCACGTCTACAAGCAGGTGCTGCCGTACGTCACCGACGACCGGCTGCGTGCGGACGTCATCGGATTCATCGGCCAGGAGGCGGTCCACTCCCAGGCACACGACGACGTCCTCCCCCACCTCAGGCGCCTCGGCCTCGACCCCACCCCGTACACGGCGCAGGTCGACTGGTTCTTCGAGAAGCTGCTCGGCGACCGGACACTGCCGCCCGGCGCGCCGCGGCGCTGGTGGCTGCGGGAGCGGGTCGCCCTGATCGCCGCCATCGAGCACTACACCGCGTTCCTCGGGAACTGGGTCCTCAACGCCGGCGAACTCGACCGGCGGGGCGCCGACCCGACCATGCTGGACCTGCTGCGCTGGCACGGTGCGGAAGAGGTCGAGCACCGCTCGGTCGCCTTCGAACTGTTCATGCACCTCGACGGCGGCTACCGGCGCAGGGCCCGTACCTGGGCGACGGCCTTCGGCGCCCTGGTCTTCCTCTGGCAGCGCGGCATCCGCTTCTTCATGGCGAACGACCCCACCCTGCTGGACGGCAGGGCCTCCGTCGGACAGTTCGTGCGTCGCGGACGCCAGGGCGTCCTGCCCTCCACGCCCGACCTGCTGCGTGCCGTCCCCCGCTATCTGAGCCGTGACTACCACCCCTCACAGGAGGGGAACACGGAGCAGGCGGTGGCCTATCTGACCCGTTCCCCCGGCGCCAACGGAGGCCGCTGAGCATGCTCCGCCCGCGTACCGTCGTCCTCGCCGCCGGAGCCGCGCTGCTCGCCCGGCGTGCCCTGCGCCGCCGGATCGGCGCCGCACCGCTGTGGCCGATGCCCGCCCTGGAGGAGCCGGTCTCCGGCCGAGGCCGGCTCGCCACCGTCACGCGCAGGGTCCTCGTCACCCGGCGCGGCGAACCCGCGGAGGGCGTCGTCGAGCTCCGGCTCGAAGGCACCGGGCTGCCCGCGTGGCAGCCGGGCGCCCACATCGAACTCGTGCTGCCCTCCGGCCTGGTGCGCCCGTACTCGCTCTGCGGCGACCCGGCCGAGACCGGCGCCTACACCGTGACCACCCGGCTCATCGAGGAGGCGCGGGGCGGCCGGGGCGGCTCGCGCGAGGTGCACGAACGGCTCCACGAGGGCACCGAGATCGAGATCCGGGGTCCGCGCAACCGCTTCCCGCTGGTCGACGCCCCGGCGTACGTCTTCATCGCGGGCGGCATCGGCATCACACCGATCCTGGCGATGCTGCGAGCCGTCGAGGCGGCCGGTGCCGACTGGCGCCTGCTGTACTGCGGGCGCAGCCGGGCCACCCTGCCCTATCTCGACGAGGTCGAGAAGCTGGGCGGGGCGGACGGGCGGGTCACGGTCGTGACCGGGGACCGGACGGAACGGGATGACGGTCCCGCCGGCCGGCGGCGGAGGACGGGCCTGCCCGAACTCGGCTTCCTGGGCGCCGTCCGCGCCGGGACCGCCGTGTACTGCTGCGGCCCCGAGGGCCTGATGGACGCCGTCACCGCCGCGCTGCCCGAGGGACACGCCCCCCGTCTGGAGCGCTTCTCGCCCGCCGCGGTGGCCGGCGGCCGGCCCTTCGAGGTCGAACTGCGGCGCTCCGCCCGCACGGTGACCGTCGCAGCGGACCAGTCGGTGCTCGCCGCCGTCCGGTCCGCGCTTCCGGGTGTCCCGTACTCCTGCGAACAGGGATTCTGCGGTACCTGCCGACAGCGGGTCCTGGAGGGCGAGATCGATCACCGGGACGAACTGCTCACCGATGCCGAGCGGACCGGATCGATGCTGATCTGCGTGTCCCGCTGCGCGGGGGAACGGCTCGTCCTCGACCTCTGAGAGCTGTCGGGCGGGGTCAGGGCAGGATCAGCCAGTCGAAGGCGAGCGCGGCGGCGAGACCTCCCACCAGGAGCCAGGTGCCCAGCCGTGTGCGGCCGTTGCGGGAGAGCTCGATCACCACACCGCAGAGAATCATGGCCAGTCCGTAGACCCCGACGACCAGCACGGACGTGCGGCTGGCCAGCCGGATCACCAGCACCACCGCCATCGCGACCAGCAGGACGGAGGCGGCGGCGACGCGTAGGCGGCGGGCCTGCCGGGGGGTCGCGCCCCCGGCCCGGACCCCGTCCGTGTCCGCGACGACGGCCTCGTCCGCGGACTCGGCGGCGGCCTCGGCGGGTTCGCCGGCTCCGGCCGGAACACGCTCCCCCGCCGCGGGCTTCCCTCCGGACGAGGACGACTCCTCCGGCTGCGTCGCGTCCGTGTCCCGGACCGCGTTCCCGGTAGCTGTCGGAGCCGTCGTGTCCTGGTCAGAAGCGCTCATGTGAGAGGAGCGTATCGGACGCCCGCTAGGCTGTTCGCATGACGACCGGAGTACGCCGAAGGATGGGCGTCGAGGAGCGCAGACAGCAGCTCATCGGGGTGGCGCTGGAGTTGTTCAGCCACCGCTCTCCCGACGAGGTCTCCATCGACGAGATCGCCGCCGCCGCCGGGATCTCACGGCCTCTGGTCTATCACTACTTCCCCGGCAAGCAGAGCCTGTACGAGGCGGCGCTGCGGCGGGCCGCCGACGAGCTGGCCGCCCGGTTCGTGGAGCCGCCGAACGGACCGCTGGGGGCACGACTGCTGCGGGTGATGCGCCGGTACTTCGACTTCGTGGAGGGACACGGGCCGGGATTCTCGGCGCTGATGCGCGGCGGGCCCGCGGTCGGCTCGTCCACCACCCACGCGATGATCGACGAGGTGCGGCAGGCCGCGTACGAGCAGATCCTGGCACACCTGGAGGTCGGAAAGCCCTCCGCCCGACTCGAACTGGTGGTCCGTTCCTGGGTGTCGCTCGCCGAGTCGACGGCGCTGATCTGGCTGGACGGACGCCGGATACCGCGCGCGGAACTGGAGTCGCAGCTGGTGCACGACTTCGCCGCACTGGCCGCGGTGAGCGCCGCCTACGACGAGGAGATGGCGGACCTGCTGGTCCGGATCCTCGCGGACGAGCCGGCCGACGGCCCGTTCGGCGATCTGGTCGGCCGACTCGTGGAGCTGGCGCCCCGGGTGCCGCCCCAGAGCCGGTCGGGCGGCCTGTGACCGGGCGGCCGAAGGCGACCCGACAGGCTCTCAGCGCTTGCGGTAGGAGGGTTCGAGGTCGCGCACCTCGACCGAGGTCCGCACCCCGTCCCGCTGCTTGAGGTGGAGTGGGAGCAGTTCCAGCACGGCCTCGGCGAGGCGGGCCTTGGTCTTTGCCGAACGGCCGGCGAGAAGGGCGATGTCGACGTGGACCACCACGTCGTCGGTCGAGCCGTCCCCGCAGACCGTCTCCTCGATCTCGCGGAAGCGGGTCTTGCACGTGTCGATCTGGGTGTCGACCGTTTCGACGACGAGCGGGTGCAGCGCGAGCGCGAAGCCGCGCCGGTCGAGCGGCGCGGAGTAGTCCACGGTGATCTGGGGCATCGGTCTTCTCACTCCCGGTCGTCGGTGTCTCCACCCACACCCTTACGGTGATCCGATGACCGTACAAGTGACATTCCGACAGGCGGACGATCGCGATCTGGACCTCCTGGTGAAGTTGTTCGACGACGTCGCGCACTGGATGATCCGCCAGGGCATAGAGCAGTGGAAGCCGGGCGACAAGGACCGGGAGCACTTCCGGGCGCGGATGGCCGTCGGCGAGGTGTGGCTGGCCTCGCGCGGCGGGACGGCGCTCGGCGCCTACGAGTTGTGGTGGAAGGACGAGCGGGTCTGGGGGGAGCAGCCGCCGACGGCCGGGTACGTCCACCGGCTGATGACGGACCGTACCGCCGCGCCGGCCGGCACCGGGCGGACGCTGCTCGCCCACGCGGAGGATCGGATCGCGGCCCGGGGCCGGCGGGTGGCGCGGCTGGACTGCGAGGCGGGCAACCCGCGGCTGCGGGACTACTACGAGGCGGCCGGATACACCACGATCGGCGACGGTCTGGAGAAGACCGCCGCCGACGGGAGGTGCTACCGGGTCACGCTGCTGGAGAAGGTCGTGGCCTGACCAGCCGGGACCCGGCCGGTCAGGCCACGGGCAGGTACCCGGACAGGTGTCCGCGGGCAGGGGCGTGGCGGGCCGGGGTCAGCGGGTGGTGAAGACCGCCACGGTCCGGGCCGGGACCGAGAAGGTGCCCGACTCCCGCTCGTAGGACGCGGTCCTGACGACGGTGTCCGCGCCGCCGGCCTGGACCGGGTGGAGCCGGTAGCCCTCGCCGGCCAGGGCGGCGACCCGCTGGGACCGCCGGTCCGGGGTGGCGTTGAAGACCACGACCAGGCCGTCGAGGCGCATGGTGATCACGCCCGGGGTCTCGCCGCTTCCGGAGAGCGGGAAGGACAGGGCGCCCTGCACCTGCTCGGCGGTGGCGAGGGAGAAGGCCGGCTCGGTCGTCCGGATCCTCTGGAGGTCCCGGTAGGCGGCGGACGCGGCCTCGATCTGCCCGCAGTCCGCCGTCAGCGCCGGCGCGGTGAGCAGCGGCCTCGCGTAGGGCCACTTGGCCCGGTTGTCGGCGGCCGGGGGCAGGCCGCGGCCGAAGCCGTTGCCTTCGCGGCAGTCCCAGTGGATCGCGTTGAACCAGTCGCCGCTGTCGTAGGAGTTGCGGTCGAGGGACTTGGAACGCAGCAGGTCGGAGCCCGCCTGGGAGAGCGCGGGGCCTTGCGAGAGTGTCGCGGTCGCCATGGCGAGGACCTGTGCCCGTGCCCGGTCGGCGGCCGGGGTCCCGGCCGGCAGCTTGAAGGCGAGCGCGTCGTAGAGGGTCTCGTTGTCGTGGGCGTCGGCGTAGGCGAGGGCGTCGCCGGGGGCGGCGGCGTAGCCGGCCGGGGCGCCGTTGTAGTCGACCTGGGAGCCCTGGACCGTGCGGCCCGAGGTGTCGGTGAAGGTGTAGGAGGCCAGGTTGCCGGAGAGACCGACCTTGATCAGGTCCTGGTAGTGCAGCAGCCGGGCCTTCTGCTCGGCCGGGGTGCCGTTGGCCGGGGAGGAGTTGGGGTCGGTGAACAGGCCGGAGGCGAAGCCCTGGACTCCTGGGTCCTCGTCGAAGGGGCCGCCGCCGCGGACGGCGTCGCGGGCGCGGTCGGAGAAGGTCGCGATGCCGGTACCGGCCATGTTCTTCTGGGTGGCCTGGACGAAGCGGGCGTCGTCGGCGATCTCGCCGAAGTTCCAGCCCTCTCCGTAGAGGACGATCTTCCTGCCGTCGACGCCGTCCTTGGCGACGGTGAGGCCGTCGAGCGCCTTGCGGACCGCCAGGATGTTGTCCTTCGGGTGGTGTCCCATCAGGTCGAAGCGGAAGCCGTCGACCTTGTACTCCCGGGCCCAGGTGACGACCGAGTCCACGACGAGCTTGCCCATCATGGCGTTCTCGGGTGCGGTGTTGGCGCAGCAGGTGGAGGTGGCGACGGACCCGTCTGCCAGCAGACGCTGGTAGTAGCCGGGCACGACCTTGTCGAGCACGGACGTGTCGGACTGCCCGGCCGCGACCGTGTGGTTGTAGACGACGTCCATGACGGTGCGCAGTCCGGCGCCGTTGAGGGACTGCACCATCCGCCGGAACTCGACCGTGCGGCGGGTGCCTTCGGGATCGGTGGCGTAGGAGCCCTCGGGGACGGTGTAGTGCAGCGGGTCGTAGCCCCAGTTGTAGCCGTCGCGTGCCGCGGCGGCGGCCACGCATGCCTGCTGCTCCTCGGAGTCGGGGGCGTAGACCTTCAGGTCACAGCCCGGTTCGCTCCGGTCGGACTTCTTCTCGGGGATGGTGCCGATGTCGAAGACCGGCAGGAGGTGGACGTAGGAGGTGCCGGAGGCGGCCAGTTCGCGCAGGTGCCGGGAGCCGTCGCTGCCGGTGTCGGTGAAGGCCAGGTACGTGCCGCGGTGGGCGGCCGGGGTCGTCGGGTCCGCGACGGAGAAGTCACGGATGTGGAGTTCCTGGATCTGGGCGTCGCGCAGCGGGACGGCCGCGGGCTTTCTCAGGTCCCGCCAGCCCTTGGGGGCCAGTCGCGGGTCGGCGAGGTCGACGACGAGGCTGCGGGCCGAGTCGGTGGTCAGGGCGGTGGAGTAGGGGTCGGTGACCCGGTTGGTGACGATCTTCCCGACGCTGGGTGCCCAGACCTTCACCACGTACCGGTAGGGCTTGCCGGTCCATCCGCGCCTGCCGGTGACCGACCAGACGCCGGAGGCGTCGTCGCGGCGCATCCGGACGCTCCTGCCGTCGAGCTCGAGCGTGACGGACCGGGCGGTGGGGGCCCAGAGGGAGAGGGTGGGACGGCCGGACCGGAACACCGGGCCGAGGGAGGCGCGGGTGGCCTTAGCGGCGTAGAGGTCGTCGAGCACTCCGGCGAGCTGGACGCCGGTGGCGGTGAGGACGGCGCCGTTCGCCGCGTACTGCGCGGCGACGAGCTGGCCCCGGAGCGACGGGCGGACGCGGTCGCGGTCACGCGGGTCGACGGTGAAGGCGGCGGAGGACCTCAGGTGCGGGAAGGCGGCCTTCTGCGCGTCGGTGAGGGACGTCGGCTGGAGGCGCAGCACCGTGCGGTCACCGGTGAGGGCACCGTCCCGGACCGCGAGGGAGCCGTCGCGGGAGGCGAGCAGCGCGCTGGAGGCGGCGGCGGCGCTGCCGTTCCAGGCGACGGTGTCCGCGTCGATCCAGACGGCGTGGGCCTGGGTGAGGTCGAGGGCCGCGCCGCTGCCCCGGGGCTGCGGCAGGAGGTATTTCTCCTGGCCGTCGAGCAGCCAGACCTCGTGGCCGCTTGCCTTCAGGTCGAGTGACTGGTCGGCGGGCAGGTCCTTCTCGTCGCCCTTGTGCAGGATGTAGCTCAGGGAGGTCGCGCCGGGCGCGAGCGGGACCTCGAAGACGGCTCCGTAGGCGTCCGTGCGTACCGGCTCCAGCGGCTTGGTCCAGTCGGTCGGGGCGGCGGCGCCGGTCCACGTGTGCAGGCCCCAGCCGGTGAGGTCGCCGTCGGCGCGCCGGTAGTGCAGGAGGGCCTTCGTGGTGTCCTGCGGCGGGTAGGCGCCGTCGGGGGCGGCGTCCCGGACGTCCGGGACACCCTGCTCGATCCAGACCTCGCCCGTGCGGGAAAGGTCGATGCTGCGGTCGGCGTCGGTGTCCTTGACCCCGTCCTTGTCCACGGCGATGAAGCCGACGGAGGAGGCGCCGGGCTTGAGCTTGACGTAGGCGAAGGCGCCGTAGGCGTCGCGGCCGGTGAAGGGCTTGCCGGCCGGCCAGGTGGTGCCTTCGCCGTCCGCGATGTCGCCCCAGGTGTACAGGCCCCAGTCTCCGTAGTCCCCGTCGGCGCGCTTGTAGTGGACGATCGCGTGGTCGCGCTGGGTGGCGGTCGGGGGCTGCTCGACGGCCGGGGGGCCGCTGGTGGTGGCGGCCGTCGCGCTCGCCGTACGGCCGTCGCCGTCGACGACGACGGCCTTGTAGCGCAGGGTGGTTCCGGCGGGGGCGGTCACCTTCTGGGTGACCTTGTAGGGGGCGTGGTCGGCGGACCCGAGGACCTGCCACTTCCCGTTGCCGGTCTGGGCGGCGAACACGACGCGGTCCAGGGCGCCGCCACGGACGTCGGCGGTGATCTCGACGGTGCCGGTGGCCCCGGCCTCGGGGGCGCGCAGGCTGACGGAGGGACGTGACGCGGGTGCGCCGAGCGGCCTGTCGGCCTTGAGGACGAGGGCGCCGAGCGGCGGGACGGTGACCCGGACCTTGCGGCCGGCGTCGCTGGTGACGTGAGCGGTGTCGCCGTGGATCGCGGTGAATCCGGCGTGTGCGGAGCCGGTGGGGATCTCCACGGTGCGCGCCTCGGTGGCACTGTTGACGGCGACGACGTACTCGGTCCGGGTGCGTGCGTCGGTCCGGGAGAAGGCGTAGACGGAGCCCTGGGCGTAGCGCTCCTGCTGGGCGCCGTCGCGCAGCGCCGGGTGTCTCCGGGTGAGGGCGGAGAGCGCTGCGATCTGGCGGTAGAGCGGGTGCGAGGTGTCGTAGGCGTCGCTCGCGTGGGTCCGGGTGGTGCCGAGCTGGTCGTCGTCCAGGTAGTCGGCGGTCCGGGACGCGAAGAGTGTCTGGCGGGCGTCCTTGTCGCCGCCGGGGCCGGTGAAGCCCTGCTCGTCGCCGTAGTAGACGACGGGGTTGCCGCGGCTGAGGAACATCAGCTCGTTGGCGAGCCGGTAGCGCTGGAGGAGCTCGGCGTCGTCGGCCTTCGGGTTGTCCTGCTTGAGGAAGGCGCCGAAGCGGCCCATGTCGTGGTTGCCGAGGAAGGGCACCGACTCGTAGGCGTTGGCCTTGTCGGTGGTGTAGCGGTAGTCCTGGGCGAAGAGGTTCGCCAGTCGGTCCGCGGGGCCGCTCTGGGAGGCGAAGGCCCGGGCGGCGTCCTGGAAGGGGAAGTCGAGGGTGGCGTCGAGGCGGCCCTCGGTCACGTACGGGGCGGTGATCGCCGGGTCGGCCGAGTAGACCTCGCCGAACATGAAGAAGTCGTCGCGTCCGCGCTTCTCGGCGTAGGCGTCGAGCGCGGTGGCCCACTGGGTCCAGAACTCGGTGTTCACGTGTTTGACGGTGTCGACACGGAAGCCGTCGATGTCGAAGTCGCGGACCCAGCGCTGGTAGATCTTCTCCATGCCCGCGACGACCTCGGGGCGTTCGGTCCACAGGTCGTCGAGGCCGACGAAGTCACCCTGCGCGGAGGACTCTCCGGCGAAGGTCGAGTCCCCCCGGTTGTGGTACATCGTGGGGTCGTTGAGCCAGGCGGGGACCTTGAGGTCCTTCTTGTCGGCGGGGACGACGGGGGTGTGCGGGAAGGAGTCGCGGTCGACCCGGGGGAAGCGTCTGGTCCCGTCGGCGTAGTCGGCGTCGTCGAAGGGCACGCCGTCCCGGGTGAGGTAGGGGAAGGCGCCCTTGGAGAGGTAGTCGTAGGACTTCTCCTGGTAGTCCACGACGTCGGCGGTGTGGTTGGTGATGACGTCGAAGAAGACCTTCATGCCCTTGGCGTGGGCCTTGTCGATCAGCCTCTCCAGGTCGGCGTTGGTGCCGAAGTGGGGGTCTACCTGGGTGAAGTCGGTGATCCAGTAACCGTGGTAGCCGGCGGAGGCGTCCTTGCCGGTGCCCTGCACGGGCTGGTTCCTGAAGATCGGAGCCATCCAGATGGCCGTGGTGCCCAGGCCCTTGATGTAGTCGAGCTTCCGGGTCAGACCCTTGAGGTCGCCGCCCTGGTAGAACCCCTTGTCGGTGGGGTCGAAGCCGGTGTCGAGCCGCGTTCCGGTGAGTCCGCCGCGGTCGTTGCGGGTGTCCCCGTTGGCGAACCGGTCGGGCAGCACGAAGTAGAACTGCTCGCGGGTGAGGTCGTGGCGTGCGGGCTGGGCCGCGAGTGTCTTGTCGGAGGGCGGCGCGGGCGGCGCCTGGGCGCCGACCGCCGGCAGGGCCGGCACCAGCGCGGCGCACAGGGCGGTGGCCACGACGGCCGCCGTTCTCTTGCGTATCACGGGGGTTCTCCCAGGGGTACGGGAAGGGGGGCCGCCCCGGCGGGGTGGCCCTGACGAGAAGGGAAGGTCAGCCGCGGAAGGAGTCGTTCAGCACGATCCGGCCCGAGGACGGGACGGTGGCCGTGCGATTGGGGCCGGACTCCCAGGTCACGTTGCCCGCCGCGTCCTTGCGGACGTACTTGTACGCGAAGGAGGTGCCCGCGGGCAGGGAGACCGTCAGCTTCCAGACGGGGTAGCTCGCCGGGTCCAGCTTGAGGGCCGCGGCCGGGGACCAGTCGCCGAGGGCGGACAGGTCGCCGGTGACGTAGATGTTCTGGCCGATGACGGTCGTGGCGTCGACGTTGAAGGATGCGCCGGTGGTGGCGGGTGGTGGGGTGCTGCCCCCGGGGCAGGTGCGTGCTCCGACGTGCAGTGCGACCGCCGTGTTCGCGGCCAGCGTCGCGGTGAGGCGGCCGGACGCGTCCACGGTGACCGGGGTGCCGCTCTGCACGTCGCAGTAGGTGCCGCCGGCCAGCGAGGTCTGGAAGGTACGGGTCAGCGCCGTGTTCTGGTGGTTGATGGCCACGTACGCCTTGTCGCCCCGGCCGAACGCGATCGCGTTGTCGCCGTTGTCCCACCATCCGGTGACCGCGGCGCCCCGTGCCGCGTTGCGGAAGCCGACCATGGAGGCGATCTCGCGCCAGGCGTGCTGGCACTTCCAGCCGTCGGTGTGGCAGGCGTCGACCTGACCGCCGCGGGGAGCGCCCGCGTCCTTGTCGGACCACTCGTAGCCGGAGTGGACGTCCGGGGAGCCGTAGGGCCAGGCCAGCATGAAGACCGAGGCGAGCGTGTAGGTGGCGCCCGCCTTGTAGTTGAGGGTGTCGCCGCCGCGCTCGGTGTCGTGGTTGTCGACGAAGACGGCGGCCTTGCCGGAGGGCAGGTAGCCCCAGGACTCGCCGAAGCCGCTCAGGTAGGAGAGCTTCTCGGAGCCGAAGATCCGCTTGAGGTCGCGTGCGTAGCGGAACTCCTGCACGTCGCCGTTGCCGAGGTACTCGCCGGGCGAGACCGCCTCGCCGGCACCGTGGATCGCCTCCTGCTTCCAGTAGACGCCCGGATCGGTCAGCCGTGCCTTGATCGCGGCGAGGTCGCCGGCCGGCATGTGCTTGGCGGCGTCGATGCGGAAGCCGTCCACGCCGAGCGAGAGCAGGTCGTTCAGGTAGCCGGCTATCCGGCCGCGCACCCAGTCCTCGCCGGTGTCGAGGTCCGGCAGGCCGACGAGTTCGCAGTTCTGGACGTCGGCCCGGTCCTGGTAGTTCGAGAGGGTGGCCCGGCAGTCGTCCATGTCGGCACCCGAGTACAGGCCGGGGTAGTCGTACTTGGAGAACGAGGTCCCGCCCGTTCCCGTGCCCGACGCGTTGGCCATGTGGTTGACGACGGAGTCGGCGACGACCTTCACGCCCGCCGCGTGACAGGTGTCGATCATGCTCTTGAAGGCGGCGCGGTCCCCGAGGGGGCCCGCGATCTTGTAGCTGACCGGCTGGTACGCCGTCCACCACGTGGTGCCCTGGATGCGTTCCTGGGGCGGCGAGACCTGGACGTACCCGTACCCGGCGGGACCGAGCTGCTCGGTGCAGGCCGTCGCCACGGAGGCGAACTTCCACTCGAACATCACCGCGGTGACATCCTTCTCACCGGGCGGGGCGGCCTGCGCGGGGGCGGGTGCCGTGACGGCCACAGCGGCTCCCGCCACGAGGGCGAGTGCAGCGGCCACGGTCTTTCTGGCCATGATTCCTCCTGCTGACTTCACTGTCGCAAGGAATTGCCGAAACTGGCAGCAACTATTTTCAGCCGTGACCGTACGAGCGCCCCGACGGACGGTCAACCCTTTGGACAGCCCCGACGCAAGGAGTTACGCAAGGAGTTGCAGGGCCGGACGGGCCGGCGGCTGGGCCGTGGAGCCCCGCACCACCAGCTCCGGCTGGAAGACGAACTCCGTGCGCTGCACGGGGTTCCCCTCGATCTCCTCCAGGAGCGCGCCGACGGCGGCCGTCGCCATCGCCTGGACCGGCTGGCGCACCGTCGTGAGCGGCGGGTCGGTGAAGGCGATCAGCGGGGAGTCGTCGAATCCGACCACCGACACGTCGGCGGGCACGTCCAGCCCCCGGGCGCGCACCGCCCGGATCACGCCGAGCGCCATCAGGTCGGAGCCGCAGACGACACCGGTGCAGCCCTGGTCGAGCAGGATGTCGGCCGCCGCGTGACCCCCCTCGACGCCGAACAGCGTCGGACGCACGAAGCGTTCGGCCTCCTCCTTCCCGATCCCGAGCGCGAGGTGCAGCTCGGCCGCGAAGCCCTCGGCCTTGCGGCGCGAGGGGACGTAGCGGGTCGGGCCGATGGCCAGACCGATCCGCTCGTGCCCCAACTCGACCAGGTGGCGCACCGCCATCCGCGCCGCCGCCCGGTCGTCGGGCGAGACGAAGGTGGCGTCGACGGCCTCGTTGAAGCCGTTGATGAGCACGAACGGGACCCCGCGCGCGGCCAGCCGGATGTAGCGGTCCGGGTCGGCCGTGGCGTCCGCGTGCAGCCCGGAGAGGAAGACGATGCCGCTGACCCCGCGCTCCACCAGCTGTTCGACCAGCTCGTCCTCGGTGGCACCGCCGGGCATCCGGGTGCAGAGCACCGGAGTGTAGCCGTGTCCGGCCAGGACCTGTTCGACGACCTGGGCGAACGCGGGGAAGATCGGGTTGGTCAACTCGGGCACCAACAGGCCGATCAGGCCCGCGCTGCGCCGTTTCAGCCGCACCGGACGTTCGTATCCGAGCACGTCGAGCGCGGCGAGCACCCGGTGCCGGGTCGCACCGGCCACACCGGGTTTGCCGTTGAGCACCCGGCTGACCGTGGCCTCGCTGACGCCGGACTGCGCCGCGATGTCCGCGAGCCGCGGGGCGCCGTTTCCGGCGCCCCGCGGCAGGGGGATCGTCACACCGCCCACCAGACGGTGGTGTCGGCGGGCAGCTCCACGACGCCTTCCCCGTGGGAGACCGGCTCGTTGGAGAGGAGGAACCGGCCGGGCAGCGGGACGGAGATGGCCCGGCCGGTGGTGTTGGCGGTGCAGACGAAGCCGTCGCGGCGGAAGGAGAGCACCCCCTCGGGTGCCTCCATCCACTCGACGTCCTCGCCCGCACCGAGTCCTGATCGCTCACGGCGCAGGGCCAGCGCGCTCCGGTACAGCTCCAGGGTGGAGCCGGGATCGCCGGCCTGGGCCTCGACACTGAGCCCGCCCCAGGAATCGGGCTGTGGCAGCCAGCTGCCGCCCGCGCCGAATCCGTAGGAGGAGCCCTCGACGGTCCACGGCAGCGGCACCCGGCAGCCGTCGCGGAAGCCGTCCTGGCCGGTGGCCCGGAAGAACGACGGGTCCTGACGGACCTCGTCGGGCAGGTCGGTGACGTCCGGCAGGCCGAGTTCCTCCCCCTGGTACACGTACGCGGAGCCGGGAAGCGCCAGCATCAGCAGCGTGGCGGCACGGGCCCGCCGCAGGCCGAGTTCCCGGTCACCCGGCTCGCGGAGCTGGGTGCCGAGACCGGGCGGGTTGGCGAAGCGGGTGGCGTGCCGGGTCACGTCGTGGTTGGAGAGCACCCAGGTGGTCGGGGCGCCGACCGGACGCATCGCCGCGAGCGAGTCGTCGATCACCCGGCGCAGCTCCGCGGCGTCCCAGTGGGTGCCCAGGTACTGGAAGTTGAATGCCTGGTGCATCTCGTCGGGACGCACGTAGTGGGCGGTGCGTTCCACGGTGGGGGTCCACGCCTCGGCGACCAGGACCCGCTCGCCGTCGATCCCCCCGGCCGAGGGCGCGGAGGAGTACTCGGACAGGACCGCGCGCCAGGAGCGGTAGATCTCGTGGACGCCCTCCTGGTCGAAGAAGGGCATGACGTCGTTGCCGAGGAGCTTCAGCTGGTCGTGCGCGCCGATGTCGGGCAGACCCTTGGCCTTGACCAGTCCGTGGGCGACGTCGACCCGGAAGCCGTCCACACCCATGTCGAGCCAGAAGCGCAGGATCGACCGGAACTCGTCGCGGACGGCGGGGTGTTCCCAGTTGAAGTCGGGCTGCTCCGGCGCGAAGAGGTGCAGGTACCACTCGCCCGGGGTGCCGTCCGGCTCCCGGGTCCGTGTCCAGGCAGGGCCGCCGAAGATGGACTCCCAGTCGTTGGGCGGGAGTTCGCCCTCGACTCCCTTGCCCGGCCGGAAGTGGTAGCGCTCGCGCAGCGGCGAGCCGGCGCCTTCGCGCAGCGCGCGCTGGAACCACTCGTGCTGGTCGGAGGAGTGGTTGGGCACCAGGTCGACGATGATCCGCAGTCCGAGCTCGTGCGCCTCGCGGATGACCGCGTCGGCGTCGAGCAGGCTGCCGAACATGGGGTCGATGGCCCGGTAGTCGGCGACGTCGTAGCCGGCGTCGGCCTGCGGGGAGGCGTAGAAGGGGCTGAGCCAGACGGCGTCGACGCCGAGATCCTTCAGGTAGGGCAGCCGGCTGCGGATGCCCTCCAGGTCGCCCATGCCGTCGCCGTTTCCGTCGGCGAAGCTGCGCGGATAGACCTGGTAGATCACCGCGTCGCGCCACCAGCCCGCGTGCGTGCCGGTGGTCGGTGCGGCGGCGGGGGCGGTGAGGTGCTGGGTCATGTCTTCCCTGAGAGGTAAGGAGGGTGCGTACACGGGCGGGCGGCCGGTGGGGCGCTCAGCCCTTGACGGCGCCGGCGGACATGCCGGTCACCAGGTGGCGCTGGGCGACGAGGAACACGAGCGCCGCGGGGACGGCGATGAGCACGGAGGCCGCGGACATCGGGCCCCACTGGGCGCCGTACTGGTTGACGAACTTCTGCAGGCCGCCGGCGAGGGTGAGGTTCTCGTCCCCGACCATGAACGCGGAGGCGTAGGCGACCTCGCCCCAGGCGGTGATGAAGGAGTAGAACGCGGTCACCGCGATGCCCGGCTTGGCGAGCGGCAGGATCAGCCGCCAGAACGTGCCGAACGGGGTGAGTCCGTCGACCTGGCCCGACTCGTCGATCTCGCGCGGGATGGTGTCGAAGAAGCCCTTCATCATCCATGCGCAGAAGGGCACGGCGATGGTCAGGTAGGTGACGACCAGGCCGAGGGGCTGATTGAGCAGGCCCATGGACGACATGATGTTGTAGATCGGCACGATGAGGACCGCGACCGGGAACATCTGGGTGATCAGCAGCGTCCACATCAGGCCGCGCTTGCCGGGGAACCGGAAGCGGCTGATGGCGTAGCCGGTCGTCGAGGAGATGAACACGCCCAGCAGGGTGGTCAGGGCGGCCACGAGAAGCGAGTTGCCGAACCAGGTGAGGAACGGGGTGTCGCTCAGCAGGTTCGTGTAGTTCTCGAACGTCGACTCCTTGAAGAAGTCGGTCGTGGTCGCGTACTTGGCCGGCTTGATGGAGGTCAGGAAGACCCACAGCACCGGGAAGACGGCGATCACGGAGGCCGCGACGAGCGTGGCGTGCAGCCCGATCGAGGCGAGCGGCGAACGCCCGCCGCGGCGGGGGGCCGGGCTCGGGGCGGGTGACCGCCCGGCGCGGCGGGGGGCCCGGTGCGAGGCGGCGGTGGTGTCTGCGGTGGTCACCAGACTTCTCCCTGCTTACGGAGGACTCGCCGGTAGACCGCGGCGAAGGCCATCAGGAGGACCAGGATCAGGACGCCCCAGGTGGAGGACTGGGCGAAGTCCCGCGGGCTGATCTCGAAGGAGAACTTGTACGCCTGGGTGACGAGGATCTGGGTGGCCTCGCCGGGCCCGCCCCGGGTGAGCAGGAAGATCACCGGGAACATGTTGAAGGTCCAGATGGTGCTCAGCAGGATCACGGTGGTGGACACCGAGCGCAGTCCGGGCATCGTGATGTGCCGGAAGCGCTGCCAGGCGCTCGCACCGTCCATCTCGGCTGCCTCGTACAGCTCGCCGGGGATGGACTGGAGTCCGCCGAGGAGGGCGACCATCATGAAGGGGACGCCGAGCCAGACGTTGACGGCGATGACCGAGAACTTCGCCCAGGTGGGGTCGTTGAGCCAGGGCACCGCGTCGATGCCGCCGCCGGCCAGGACCTCGTTGAGGATGCCGCGGCGCTCGTCGTAGAGGAAGCGCCAGGCGAAGACGGAGACGAATCCGGGCACGGCCCAGGGCAGGATCAGCAGCATCCGGTAGAGGGAGCGGCCCGCGATCCTGCGGTTGAGGACGTTGGCGAGGGCCAGGCCGAGGGCGAAGGTCACCGAGACGCAGGACACCGTCCACACCAGCGTCCAGCCCAGCGTGCCGAGGAACTGGTTGCCGGAGAGCGCGTCGGCGTAGTTGTCCAGGCCGACGAACTCGTAGGTCGCGGGGATGTGGTTGACGCCGATGCTCCGCGCGACGTTGCGCTCGTTGGCGTCGGTGAGCGACAGGTAGACGCCGCGGATCAGCGGGTACCCGATGATCACGGCGATCACCACGGTCACCGGGGCGATCATCGCCCAGGCGTACCAGTGGGTGGAGAGGGAGCCCCGGGTCTTGCGCCGGGAGGTGCCAGTACCGCGACTCCGGCCGCGGGCGACGTCGTCGCCCGCGGCCTTCGCCACCGACTGGCTGCTGGTGTCCACAGCCATCAGCCGGCCTGCCTTCCTTGTTACTTCCAGTCCTTCAGGAGCTTGCGGTAGGCGTCACCGGTCGCCTTGGCTCCGGACTCCGGGCTGGTCTGGCCGGTGAGGACCTTGGTGTACTCGGTCACCAGCGGGGCGAAGAGGCTGCCGGTCTCCGGGATCCAGGGGCGCTCGACGGCCTTGTCGACGACCGGCTTGAAGAAGCCGATCATGTCGTTGCCCGCGACCTGGGCGTTGCCGTAGACGGACTCGCGGGTCGGCAGCAGGCTGAGCTCGGTGGCGATCTTGGCCTGGGTCTCGGCGGACGTCATGTACTCGGTGAAGGCGTACGAGGCGTCCAGGTTCTTGGAGCCCGCGTAGACGGCGAGGTTGTGGCCGCCCTGCGGGGCGCCCTGGCCCGCCGAACCGGCGGGCACCGGCGCGATGCCGAGATTCGCCTTGTCGGCGAACTCCTTGCCGGTGTAGGTGTCGCTGACGGCCCACGGGCCGTTGATCATCATCGCGACCTTGCCGTCCTTGAAGGCGGCCTGCATGTTGTCCCAGCCGTTGGTGGCGTCGGTGATCGCCGCCTTGGAGTCGACCAGGTCCTTGACGGTCTTCAGGGCCTTGACGCCGGCCGGGTTGTCGACGGTGATCGTCTTCTTCTCGGCGTCGACCAGGTCGCCGCCCTCGCCGTACAGGAAGGAGAGGAACCAGTAGGCGTCGTCACCGCGCAGGTAGAGACCGGTCTTGCCGGTCTTCTCCTTGATCGTGGCGGAGACGCTCTTGAGCTCGTCGACGGTCGTGGGGACCTCGACGCCGGCCTCCTTGAAGATCTTCTTGTTGTAGAAGATGCCCATGGAGTCGATGACCTGCGGCACGGCGTAGGTCTTGCCGTCGTACTTGGTGGAGGCGGCGGCCTGCTTGAGGAAGTCCTTCTCGTCCTTCAGGGCCGGGGTGCCGTCGAGGGGAGCGAGGTAGCCCAGGTTCGCGAAGTCCGGGGTCCAGGCGACCTCGGAACGGATGACGTCGGGGGCGCCGGAGCCGGACTGGGCGGCGTTCTTGAACTTGTTCTGCGCGTCGCCGAACGGCACGTTCACATACTTGACAGTGACCTTCGGGTGCTCCTTGGTGAAGTCCTCCGCGATCTTCTTGAAGACCTTGTCCTCACTGCCGACCGTGGAGGTGTCCCACCAGGTCACGGTGCCGGAGAGCTCGCCCGAGCTCTTCGAGCCGCCGTCGTCGGTGCCGCCGTCGCTGCCGCACGCCGCCAGGGTGACGCCCAGGGCCGCGATCAGCGCGGTGGCCGCTATGCCACGCCGCATGTGAACTCCTTCAACTGATCCCGGTTTGGTCGAGGGGCGAAGACCTTCCTCATGCGACCGCTCCCTCGCGGCGCGCCGGGTTGCCAGGAACGTAACAGGGATGAAAACGAGCCGAAAGAGCTTGCGTGGAATTTCTGCAAGGCCCGGCGATCGTTACATCCGCGTGTCCCGAAGGTGTCCATCGGGTCGCTTGACAGAGCGAATCGAGGCGGTCTTGCGCTACTTCGGGCCGCCTGCAAGCCTTTCCGTAACGACTTGCATGACCGTTTCATGACGACTTCGGCCTCGTTGTCAGTTCGACGCCCGCACGACGCTCACGCGAGAGGGACCCCGCATGGCCCACGAGCTCACCTCACCTTCGCTGCCGCCCGTTGCAAGTCCTTGCGGCGGTCACCCTCAATGGTGGCGGGACGCGGTGATCTACCAGGTGTACGTCCGCTCCTTCGCGGACAGCGACGGCGACGGGATCGGCGACCTGCGCGGAGCGCGGGAGCGGCTCCCGCACCTGGCCCGGCTCGGCGCGGACGCGGTGTGGCTGACGCCCTTCTACGCCTCCCCGCAGGCCGACGGCGGCTACGACGTGGCCGACTACCGCGCGGTCGACCCCGTCTTCGGCGACCTGGCGGACGCCGACGACCTGGTGCGCACGGCGCACGGACTCGGCCTGAAGGTGATCGTCGACATCGTCCCCAACCACACCTCCGAGCGGCACCCCTGGTTCGAGGCGGCGCGGGCCGGCGTGGGCCGGGACCGGTACGTCTTCCGCCCGGGACGCGGCCCGGACGGCGGGCTGCCCCCCAACGACTGGGAGTCGGTGTTCGGAGGTCCCGCCTGGACGCGGGTGGCGGACGGCTCCTGGTACCTGCACCTGTTCGCGCCCGAGCAGCCGGACCTGAACTGGGAGAACGCGCAGGTGCGGGCGGAGTTCGAGTCCGTGTTCCGATTCTGGCTGGATCTGGGGGTGGACGGATTCCGGATCGACGTCGCCCACGGCATGGTCAAGGCTCCCGGTCTGCCCGACATCGGCCACGGCCGCCAGGCGAGCCTCATCGGGATCCAGCGCCTGCCGTTCTTCGACCAGGACGGGGTACACGCGATCCACCGCGGCTGGCGTCGGCTGCTGGAGTCCTACGGCCCCGATCGCATCGGGGTGGCGGAGGCGTGGGCGCCGACGCCGGAGCGGCTCGCCCGCTACGTCCGTCCCGACGAGCTGCACCAGGCATTCAACTTCCAGTTCCTGAACTGCCCCTGGGAGACCGCGGCGCTACGGAAGGTCGCCGAGGACTCACTGCGGGCGACGGCCGCCGTGGGGGCTCCGACGACCTGGGTGCTCTCCAACCACGACGTCGTCCGGCACCCGACGCGCTACGGGCAGGGCGACCCGGCCGCGGGTCTGCGGCGGGCCCGGGCGGCGGCCCTGATGACACTGGCACTGCCGGGCTCGGTCTACCTGTACCAGGGCGAGGAGCTGGGGCTGCCCGAGGTCACCGACCTCCCGGACGAACTGCGACAGGACCCGGCCTTCCTGCGCGGCGAGGGACAGGACGGGCTGCGCGACGGCTGCCGGGTCCCGCTGCCGTGGACCGCCGAAGGGCCGTCGTACGGCTTCGGCCCGGCGGGCTCCTGGCTGCCCCAGCCTCCGGAGTGGGGCGGCCTGAGCGTGGCGGCGCAGACCGGCGACCCGGCCTCCACCCTGGAGCTGTACCGCGCGGCGCTCCGGCTGCGCCGGGAGCACCCGGCGCTGGGCGCGGGGGACGCGGTGGAGTGGCTGGACGCCCCCGAGGGGGTGCTGGCCTTCCGCCGGAACTCCGCGGACGGCTCCGGCGGCTCCGTGCTCGTCACGCTCAACACCACGGACGGCCTGGTGGAGCTGCCCCTCCAGGGCTCCGTCCTGCTCGGCAGCACGACGGCCGTGCCCGGCGGCACCACGACGGAGGCACCCGGTCCGCCGGCCGTGCCGGTGACCGGGGAGCCCGCGGACCGGGGCGCCACCGCCGGGCCCGCGCTTCCCTCACCCGCCCGGGAACCCGTGCCCGGGGGCGTCCGCGGGCCCGGCACGGAGACGGTCCGGGTTCCCGCCGACTCCTGCGTCTGGTGGGCAATCTGACGTGCGCCCGGTACAGTCCAACCCCATGACCGCGCGGCTTGCCGACATCGCAGCCCAGGCGGGGGTCAGTGAAGCCACAGTCAGCCGCGTGCTCAACGGCAAGCCCGGTGTGGCCGCGGCCACCCGTGAATCCGTGCTCGCCGCACTCGACATCCTCGGATACGAGCGTCCGGTCCGGCTGCGCCAGCGCAGCGCCGGGCTCGTCGGGCTGATAACCCCCGAACTGGACAACCCCATCTTTCCCGCTCTCGCGCAGGTCATCGGACAGGCCCTGACGCGCCAGGGCTACACCCCGGTCCTCGCCACCCAGACCCCCGGGGGTTCCACCGAGGACGAGCTCACCGACATGCTCGTCGAGCGTGGGGTGTCCGGCATCATCTTCGTCTCCGGTCTGCACGCCGACACGACGGCCGACATGACCCGGTACGACCGGCTGCGCGGCAAGGGCGTCCCGTACGTCCTCCTCAACGGCTTCTCGCCGAAGGTGCAGGCGCCCTTCGTCTCACCGGACGACCGGGCCGCGATGCAGCTGGCGGTCACCCACCTCGCCGCCCTCGGGCACACCCGGATCGGGCTCGCGGTCGGGCCGAAGCGGTTCGTGCCCGTGCTGCGCAAGATCGAGGGCTTCCAGATCGGCATGCGGGACCGGCTCGGGCTCGACGCGGAGCAGTCGGCGGAGCTGATCCAACACTCCCTCTACACCCTGGAAGGCGGGCAGGCCGCGGCCGGCGCGCTGATCTCCCGGGGCTGCACGGCCGTCGCCTGTGCCAGCGACATGATGGCGCTCGGCGCGATCCGGGCGGCCCGACAGCAGGGGCTGCGGGTGCCGGCGGACGTCTCGGTGGTGGGTTTCGACGACTCCCCGCTCATAGCGTTCACCGATCCGCCGCTGACCACGATCCGCCAGCCCGTGCAGGCCATGGGGCAGGCCGCCGTGCGGGCCCTGCTGGAGGAGGTCGGGGGTACCCCCGCTCCGCACAGCGAGTTCGTGTTCATGCCCGAGCTGGTGGTCCGCGGTTCGACCGCCTCCGCCCCGACCCCGAGAAATCCCTGATTCCGGACGGTTTCCGCCTCGTCCGCGAGGCGGACCGCGTGCGTCCCGCCCCCGTCCGAGGGATGATCGGTCGGGGGGAACGGATCTGGCAGACTCTCTCCCCATGGGTGAATCGACCGTGAAGCGTTTGGAAGGCCAGGAGGCCGCCACCCCGTCACCCACCGAGGCCGACGGCGGATCCGGGCGCCCGCACCCGCGCGTGCCCCGGCGTCCGCGCATCTGGTTCGAGATCCTGCTCATCGCGATCAGTTACTGGACGTACTCGCTCGTCCGCAACGCGGTACCGGAACAGAAGGCCCAGGCCCTCAGGAACGCCGACTGGATCTGGGACCTCGAGCGGTCCCTCGGCCTCGCCGTGGAGCAGACCGTCAACCACGCCGTGAACTCGGTGACCTGGCTGATCGTGTCGATGAACTACTACTACGCCACCCTGCACTTCGTCGTGACGATCGGTGTGCTGGTGTGGCTGTACCGATGGCAGCCGGGCCGTTACGCCGCGTCCCGCACGGTGCTGTTCGCGACCACGGGTGTGGCCCTGGTCGGTTACTACCTGTACCCGCTCGCGCCGCCCCGGTTGATGAACAGCCAGAGCTTCATCGACACGGTGCTGGTGCACCACACCTGGGGCTCGATGGCCTCGGGCAACCTCAAGCACGTGTCGAACCAGTACGCGGCGATGCCCTCGATGCACATAGGCTGGTCGCTCTGGTGCGGTCTGACCCTCTTCGCCCTGGCGTCGGCGCCCTGGGCGCGCATCCTCGGTCTGCTCTACCCGGTCGCGACCCTGGTCGTGATCGTCGCCACCGCCAACCACTTCTGGATGGACGCGGTGGGCGGAATGATCTGTCTGGCCTTCGGCTTCGCCGTCTCCTACTTCTGGTACGGGGCACTGCCGCAGCGGCTGCCGAAACTGGTGGAGCCGGCCCGGCCGGTGGCCCGGGGCGGCCCGGCCACCGTGTCGCCCGCGCACCGTGCCGCGGACGCGGCCGGCACCGGTCCGGCCGGACCCACCGGTCCGGCGGGCTCCACGGACCACAAGGTCGGCTCCGGCAGGTGACCCGCCCGCCGGGCACCGCCGCGACCGGCGGGACGGCCAGGGGTCCCGCGGGGAACCACCCCGCCGTCTACGCCCCGTAGAACCGTTCCTCCACCACCGCGCGGGCCCGCCGGGTGATGCGCCGGTAGTCGTCCACCATCTCGCCCACGTGCCCGGACTCGTAGCCCAGGTAGCGGCCGACCGCGCCCAGCTCCCGCCCGTCGGAGGGGAAGGTGTCCCCCGGCCGGCCGCGCACCAGCATCACGGCGTTGCGGACCCGGGTCGCCAGGACCCACGCCTCGTCCAGGATCTGGGCCTCGTCCACGGGAATCAGCCCCGCCGCGTGGGCGGCGGCCAGCGCCTCCCGGGTCCGGGTGGTGCGCAGGCCCGGCTCGGCCCAGCCGTGGCACATCTGGAGGAGCTGGACCGTCCACTCGACGTCACTCAGCCCGCCCCGGCCGAGTTTCGCGTGGAGGGTGGGATCGGCGCCGCGTGGCAGCCGCTCGGTCTCCATCCGTGCCTTGAGACGGCGGATCTCGCGGATCGCGTCCTCCCCCAGGCCCTCGGCCGGATACCGCAGCGGATCGATCAGCTCGACGAACCGCCGCCCCAGGTCCATGTCGCCGGCCATCGGCTCGGCGCGCAGCAGCGCCTGGCTCTCCCACACCAGTGACCAGCGACGGTAGTAGGCCTCGTACGACTTCAACGTGCGGACCAGCGGACCGCTCTTGCCCTCCGGCCGCAGGTCCGCGTCGATGAGCAGCGGCGGGTCGGCCGTCGGCACCTGCAGGAGGCGCCTCATCTCGGTCACCACGCGGTTCGCGGCCCGGGCCGCCTCCTGGTCGTCGACGCCCTCGCGCGGCTCGTGCACGAACAGGACGTCGGCGTCGGAGCCGTAGCCCAGCTCGTGACCGCCGAAGCGGCCCATGCCGATGACCGCGAACCGCGTCGGCAGCGTGTCTCCCCACTCGGCGCGGACCGCCGCCCGGAGCGCGCCCGCGATCGTGGCGGCGTTGAGATCGGTCACGGCCCGGCCGACCCGGTCGACGAGCGCGCCGGGATCGGGCTCGCGGGGGCTGTCCTCGGTCCCGTACGAACCGATGAGGTCGGCCGCGGCCGTACGGAACAGCTCGCGGCGCCGCACGCCGCGCGCCGCCGCCACCCCCTGCTCGGCGCCGTCGGCGCGGCCGACCGCCGCCAGCACCTCCTGCTCCAGATGCTCGCGGCCCCGCGTCTTCAGGCCCTCCGGGGCGCCCAGGATCGCCACCGCCTCCGGGGCGCGCAACAGCAGGTCGGGGGCGAGCCGCCCGGCGGACAGGACCCGGGCCAGGTTCTCCGCCGCCGCCCCCTCGTCGCGCAGCAGGCGCAGGTACCAGGGGGTCTTCCCGAGCGCGTCGGAGACCTTTCGGAAGCCCAGCAGGCCGGCGTCCGGGTCTGCGGAGTCGGCGAACCAGCCGAGCAGCACGGGCAGCAGCGTCCGCTGGATCGCGGCCTTGCGGGTCACGCCCGAGGCCAGCGCCTCCAGGTGCCGCAGGGCGGAGACGGGATCGGCGTAGCCGAGCGCCTCGAGGCGCTGGCCCGCGGCCTTGGGGCTGAGCCGGGTCTCGCCTGGGGTGAGCTGCGCGACGGCGTCCAGCAGCGGCCGGTAGAAGAGCTTCTCGTGCAGCCGCCGGACGACCGAGGCGTGCCGTTTCCACTCCTTGTTGAGTTCGGCGACCGGGTCCGTGCGCAGGCCGAGCGAACGGCCGAGGCGGCGCAGGTCCGCGTCGCCCTCGGGCACGAGATGGGTCCGCCGCAGCCGGTGCAGCTGGATGCGGTGCTCCATGGCGCGCAGGAAGCGGTACGCCTCGTCGAGCTGGGCGGCGTCGGCGCGGCCGACGTAGCCGCCGGCCGCGAGCGCCCGGAGGGCGTCCAGGGTGGTGCCGCTGTGCAGCGTGGCATCGCCCCGGCCGTGCACCAACTGGAGGAGCTGCACGGCGAACTCGACGTCCCGGAGGCCGCCGGGGCCGAGCTTCAGTTCGCGTTCGACCTGGGCGGCCGGAATGTTGTCGACGACCCGCCGGCGCATCTTCTGCACGTCGGCGACGAAGTTCTCCCGCTCGGCGGCCTGCCAGACCAGTGGGGACACGGCGTCGACGTACTCGGCGCCCAGTTCCGGGTCACCGGCCACGGGGCGGGCCTTGAGCAGGGCCTGGAACTCCCAGGTCTTGGCCCAGCGCTGGTAGTAGGCGAGATGTGAGGTGAGCGTGCGCACCAGCGGCCCGTTGCGGCCCTCGGGGCGCAGGTTGGCGTCGACGGGCCAGATGGTGCCTTCGACGGTGGTCTCGGAACAGATCCTCATGAGGTGGGAGGCGAGCCGGGTCGCGGCCTGGAGCGCCTGACCCTCGTCGGCGCCCTCGACGGGCTCGCCCACGAAGATCACGTCGACGTCGGACACGTAATTGAGCTCGTGGCCGCCGCACTTGCCCATCGCGATGACGGCGAGCCGGCACAGGCCCGCGTCGGCGGGGGCCGCGGTGCGGGCGATCGCGAGGGCGGCGCGCAGGGTCGCGGTGGCGAGATCGGCCAGTTCCGCGGCGGTCTGGGCGACGTCGGTGGTGCCGCAGACGTCGCGGGCCGCTATCGCCAGGAGACAGCGCCGGTACGCGATCCGGAGCGTGACCGGATCGGTCGCCTCGGCGAGGTCCTGTTCGAACTCGGCGACGCCGGGGTGCAGGTCGGACGCCTCGTAGGTGACCAGGGCCTGCCAGTCGTGGGGGTGCCGGGCCAGGTGGTCGCCGAGGGCCTCGGAGGTCCCGAGGACGCCGAGGAGCCGGTCCCGGAACGGCTTGGCCGCGAGCAGCGTGGAGGTCAGCGTCTGGCGCTCCTCGTCGGGCTGGGCCTCGACGATCCGGACGAGGCCGCGCAGGGCGAGATCGGGGTCCGCGGTGGCGCCGAGCGCGTCGAGGAGTACCGGGTCGCCGCGCAGGGCGGCCAGTTCGGGCAGGTCCAGCAGCCGTTCGGCCCCTGACGGATCGGTGAACCCGTGCCGCAGCAGCCGTGTGAAGGTACTGCTCCTGCGCCCCGGCACCGTCATCTCCGCCGCTCCCTCCGCCGTCGGTGTACCTCGATCGAGCCTATCCGGAGCGGATGCCGGGGTCCTCCCGGGAGCGGGCGGCGCGGGGTCCGGATGTTCACCGGATGGAGCGTTTTCGGCCCGGCCGGGGCGTTTCGAGGTGCGCGACGGCGGGTCCGTGCGCGACGGTGGAACGGCCCCCGGCGGGAACGCGGCGCCCCCTGCGCGCCGGGCCGCACCGAGGGCGTGCGGTTCGGCCAGACCCGCTGGCGTTTCTGAGGAGATTCCCGATGAACTGGACGCTGGAAGTCGTCCCCGTGCCCGTCACCGACATGGACCGGGCCAAGGATTTCTACGGCGACAAGTGCGGCTTCAAGATCGATCTCGACGACGAGGTGGCACCCGGGATGCGGATCGTGCAGGCGACCCCGCCGGGCTCGCGCTGTTCGATCGCGATGCTGTCCGGGATGCCCGAGGTCCCGGGTGCGAAGAGCACCGCGCCGGGCGGCCTCCACGGCCTCCAACTGTGTGTCACGGACATCGAGGCCGCGCGCGCCGAACTCCTCGACCGAGGCGTGGACGTCTCCCCGATCCGCCACGTGGGTGCGACGGGCTGGGAGGAGGGCAAGGGCGACACCTGGAACTCGTTCATGTCCTTCGAGGACCCCGACGGCAACAGCTGGGTGGTCCAGGAAGCGCCCTCGGAGCTGTCGGAGCGCTGAGTCCGCCGCTCTATCCACGGGACGCCATCCGGGCGCCTCCGGTGGGGCTACCCGCCGGGAGTGAACGCGAGGCGGTAGTACCGGACCCGCTCGTCCTCCCCCACGCACGACATTCCGGCGGCCTCCATCACCCGCCGCGAGGGGATGTTGTCGAGGTCGGCGTCGCCCTTCACTCCGGCGACACCGGCCTCGCGGGCGAACCGGACCAGGGCGCCCAGCGCCTCGCGTGCGAAGCCCCGGCCCCGGGCCGGAACGCTCAGTCCGTAGCCCACCGTCACGAACCGCTCGGAGTCGGGCGGTCCGTGGAAACCGATCCCTCCGACGGCCTCCCCGTCCGCGCGCCGCCGTATCTCGTAGGCCCCGAACACCCCGGGATCGCCGTGCTCCGCCCGCATCCGCAGGAATCCGGCGGCCCCGGCCACATCCCCGTCCGACGGATAACCCCTCCCCCACCGGTCCTCGGCACCGGGGGTCCCGTTGACGATCCGCTCCGCCTCGGCGGGCGTCAGAAGGCGCAGCAGCAGTCGCTCGGTCCTGAGGGGCGCACGGCCCTCGTCGGTCTTCACCGGGGAAGTGTCCGGCAGCCCCCGGGCCCGGTCAACGGTGCCGCCCGCGCCACCCGGTCGCGCGTGGCGGGAAGAACGCACCCGCGGGAAGGACGTGCGGCCGGGACGGAGGGCCCCGTACCGAAGGGGCGCCCAGGGCCGGGAACGAAGGCTTCCCGGCGCGCCACGAAAGGCCCAGGGCACCTGGGAATTCCAGGCCGGTGGCCGTATGCCGCCGGCCCGGAACGTCGTCCGGGGCCGCTCGGGCGCCCGGCCCGCCCTTACAGCACCGGCAGGTTCTTCCGCAGCTCGAAGGCGGTGACCTCGGAGCGGTACTCCTCCCACTCCTGCTTCTTGTTGCGCAGGAAGAAGTCGAAGACGTGCTCGCCCAGCGTCTCGGCGACGAGTTCGCTCCGCTCCATGAGGGAGATCGCCTCGCCCAGGTTCTGCGGCAGCGGTTCGATGCCCATCGCGCGGCGTTCGGCGTCGGAGAGGGCCCAGACGTCGTCGTCCGCGCCCGCCGGGAGTTCGTAGCCCTCCTCGATGCCCTTCAGGCCGGCCGCGAGCAGCACCGCGTAGGTCAGGTACGGGTTCGCGCCGGAGTCGATCGAGCGGACCTCGACGCGGGCGGAGCCGGTCTTGCCGGGCTTGTACATCGGGACGCGGATGAGTGCCGAGCGGTTGTTGTGGCCCCAGCAGATGTACGAGGGGGCCTCGCCGCCCGCGCCCGCGCTGCGGGCGGAGCCGCCCCAGATGCGCTTGTAGGAGTTGACCCACTGGTTGGTGACGGCCGAGATCTCGGCGGCGTGCTTGAGCAGGCCCGCGATGAAGGAGCGGCCGACCTTGGAGAGCTGGTACTCCGCGCCCGACTCGTAGAAGGCGTTGCGGTCGCCCTCGAAGAGGGAGAGGTGGGTGTGCATGCCCGAACCCGGGTACTGCGAGAACGGCTTGGGCATGAACGTCGCCTGCACGCCCTGCTCCAGCGCGACCTGCTTCATGACCAGGCGGAAGGTCATGATGTTGTCGGCGGTGGACAGCGCGTCCGCGTAGCGCAGGTCGATCTCCTGCTGGCCCGGCGCGCCCTCGTGGTGCGAGAACTCCACCGAGATGCCCATCGACTCCAGCATGGTGATCGCCTGGCGGCGGAAGTCCATGCCCACGTTCTGCGGCGTGTGGTCGAAGTAGCCGGAGTTGTCGGCGGGTGTGGGGCTGGAGCCGTCGAGCGGCTTGTCCTTCAGCAGGAAGAACTCGATCTCGGGGTGGGTGTAGAAGGTGAAACCCAGATCGGAGGTCTTGGCCAGCATCCGCTTCAGCACGAAACGGGGGTCGGCGAAGGACGGCGATCCGTCAGGCATCAGGATGTCGCAGAACATCCGGGCCGTCCCGGGGGCCTCCGCGCGCCAGGGAAGGATCTGGAAGGTGCCCGGATCCGGCTTGGCGATCATGTCGGATTCGTATACACGGGCGAAGCCCTCGATGGCGGACCCGTCGAAGCCGATGCCTTCGTCGAACGCCTGCTCAAGCTCGGCGGGCGCCACGGCCACCGACTTCAGGAAGCCGAGGACATCGGTGAACCACAGGCGCACGAACCGGATGTCGCGCTCCTCGAGCGTGCGGAGCACGAATTCCTGCTGCTTGTCCATTTCCATACCCATCTTTGCTGGTCAGGCCGCCTGTTCCCACCGCCTTGGGCACATCGGGGGGCACCTGAGCATCCCACCACATGGTTTCGCGCACGTTGCACACCCATAGTGCCTGTTCGCGTGTGACACAGGTAACGGGGGACAGGCCGGTTTCGTGCGCCTGTTCCCCTCCACCTTCCACCCGGCCGTCCCCATCCGGCGCGCCGGCCACTACGATCTCGGCCCATGGGGGGCCCTCCACTCCACCGCCTGAACCGGCGCGCGCGTCCCGTGGCACTGCTGAGTGCCGTGGCGACGCTCCTCGTCGCGCTCTTCGTCTGTCTGGGCGACGGTCCGGGACACGACACGGCCGATCGGGCGCACGTGCCGCGCACCGGCACCGGAACGGACGAGTCCGGCGCCCTCGCCTACCCCTCGACCGCGTACGTCTGCCCGTACGCCCCAGGCGACTGCGCGCTCTTCCCCGCGCTCGGCCCCGCGGTGCTCACCGCCCCGCCGCTCGACGCCACGCCGTACACGGAGGGCCGCCACCCCTCGGCCGGTCCCGCCCACGCGGCCGGCCGGGCGTCCCGCACCGGCGCGCGGCCCCGCGCGCCGGACCTGCACGTCCTTCAGGTCCTGCGGACGTGACGCGCCGGGGGGCGGCCGCGCCGTCCCCACCCCGCAGCGTCACGACCCGACGTCTCACACGACCCCACCGCAGAAGGACGACTCATCATGGCCGCCAACCGTTCCGACACCGACCGCCGCGCCCGAATAGAGGAGATGCGTCGCGCCGAGAAGTCCCGTGACCGCCGCGTCCGTCTCCTCACGATCGGCGTCTCCACCGCCGTCGTCCTCTCCCTGGTCGGCTTCGGCGGCTATGTGCTGAAGGACCAGTCCGACAAGAAGGAGCAGCGGGAGACCGCCGCCAAGGCGCCCATCGAGGGCGAGAAGTCCTGGGATGCCGGGAAGCTCGGCCGCGACCACGTCACGACCGCCGTCACCTACCCGATGAAGCCCCCGGTCGGCGGTGACCACAACCCGGTCTGGATGAACTGCGACGGCGACGTCTACGAGGAGAGGATCCCGGACGTGAACGCGGTGCACTCCCTGGAGCACGGCGCGGTCTGGGTGACGTACAGCGGGAAGGCCGCCGATGCCGACGTGAAGAAGCTGGCCGAGAAGGTCGGCAGGACCCCGTACTCCCTGATGAGCCCGGTCGCCGACCAGGAGAACGCGATCATGCTGAGCGCCTGGGGCAAGCAGGTGGCCGTGAACGGCGCGAGCGACCCGCGGGTCGACGCCTTCTTCACCCGGTACGTCCAGGGCAAGCAGACCCCGGAGCCGGGCGCGGTCTGCACCGGCGGGCTCGGCACCGACGGTCAGGACGGCGCGGGGATGGACCGGTGAGCGGCGCCGGCGGGAACCGGACGCGGTGGGCCGCGATCGGCGCCGTGGCGCTCTCCCTGCTGTTCGCGGGGAGCGCCGTCACGGTCGCCTCGGCCGGGAGTGACGACGCGCCGCGCACGCCCTCCTCGGACTCCGCGGACGCGGGATTCGCCCGGGACATGTCGGTGCACCACCAGCAGGCCGTCGAGATGTCCTTCCTCGTCCGGGAGCGGACCCGGGACGGGGAGGTGCGCCGCCTGGCGTACGACATCGCCAACACGCAGGCCAACCAGCGCGGCATGATGCTTGGCTGGCTCGACCTGTGGGGACTACCCAAAGTCGAGTCCGGGACCGAGCCGATGTCCTGGATGGGGATGGGCGGACACGGCGGCACCGGCCCGTCCGACGGGGCGCTGATGCCCGGCATGGCGACCAGGACGGAACTCGGCCGGCTGCGCGCCGCAGACGGCGCGGAGGCCGAGGTCCTCTACCTCCAGCTGATGACCGATCACCACAAGGGCGGGGTGCACATGGCCCAGGGCTGTGTGGACACATGCTCCGTGGACGTCGAGCGGGACCTCGCGCGGGGCATGGTCGCGGCGCAGGAGTCCGAGCTGAAGCTGATGGCGGACATGCTGCGGAAGCGGGGTGCGGCGCCGCGCTCCTGAGGGGCCCGGCCCCGCGGTGCGCGCCTTCCGCCCCCGGTCCGCGACGGCCCGGCGGCCCCCGTGACCCCAGCGGTCGCGGGGGCGGCTCCCCCCGCCGACAATGGTGGGGCTCGGGGACGTACGGAGACGATGCTACGGAGGTACGCACCCCATGACCACGGCCAAGGACATCATGCACCCCGGGGCCCAGTGGATTCCCCGGCACGAAACGCTCGACCGTGCGGCGCAGATCATGCGCGACCTCAATGTGGGCGCGCTGCCCATAGCCGACGAGAACGAACGGCTCTGCGGCATCATCACGGACCGCGACATCGTGGTGGGCTGCGTGGCCATGGGCCACGACCCGTCGAAGGTCACCTGCGGCGAGATGGCCCACGGCACCCCGCGCTGGATCGAGGCGGGCGCGGACGTGGGCGCGGTCCTGGAGGAGATGCAGGGCCATCAGATCCGCCGCCTGCCCGTCATCGAGGAGAAGAGGCTCATCGGCATGATCAGCGAGGCCGACCTGGCCATGCATCTGTCGGACGAGCAGATGCAGTCGTTCTGCGCGAGCGTCTACGCCTCGTCCTGAAACTCCGCCGGGCCGCCCCGTCCGTAAGGAACCGGCGGCCCGGCCTCATCGCGTCTCCCGGGCCGCCCGGCAAGGCGGTACCGGGACCGGTCGTCGGGGAAACCCCCTGGCTTTCGGCCTCACTGCTGCCTTACGGTCATGTCCGCCAGGGGGGCTTGCGCGTCGTGCGCCGTCGAAGGAGCCTTCCCGGTTCTCCTGTTCCCGCAGTGAAGGACGTCGCATGACCACGCCCCCCAACGCCCCCGCCCAGACGCCGTGGGGCCCGCCACCGCCGATGCGCCAGGCCCGCAACGGCCTCGGCATCGCCGCGATGGTCACCGGCATCGTGGGGCTGGTCCTCGGCATCATCCCGTTCCTGTTCTGGCTGGGGGGCGTGATGGGCGTCGTGGCCCTGGTGCTCGGCCTGGTCGGGCACGCGCGCGCACGCCGGGGTGAGGCGAGCGACAAGGGCGCGGCGCTGGCCGGCGTCATCCTCGGCGCGGTCACGATCGTCGTCTCGCTGGTCTGGCTGGTCGTCATCGTGGTGGCGGTCGGCGAGGTCGCCGACGACATGCGCGAGGAGATCCAGGAGCAGGGGACGGTCACGTCCGCTCCGTCCGAGCCCGGCCCCGGCACGGACGACGCACCGCCCGCGGAGGACACCCCGGCGGTGCTCGCGTTCGGCGACACCCACACGTACGAGGACGGCATGAAGGTGACCGTCTCCAAGCCGCGCGCCTACCGGCCGGACCAGTTCGCGGCCGGTCATGCCAAGGGCAACAGCGCCTTCCAGGTGACCATCACCATCGTCAACGGCAGCGAGAAGGCCGTGGACATCACGACGGCCCTGCCCAGCGTCGAGGACGCCGACGGGTCGCCGGCGGACCAGGTCTTCGACGGCAGCAACGCCTCCGAGCCGTTCACGGGCATGCTGCTGCCCGGCAAGCAGGCCAAGCACGCGTTCACCTTCTCGCTGCCCGCCGGTTCCGACGGCGAGATGCAGCTGGAGGTGGGCCCGAAGCTTCTGGAGTACGAGGACGCGATCTGGACGGGCCCGACGAAGTAGGAGCGGTGCGCGGCAGGACCGCGTGAGGTCCCGTCCCCGGTCCGGCCCGGCGGTTCCGGCCGGGGGCCTCCGGGCGGCGGGACCGGCGTTCGCAGGCATAGCGTCGGTCTGACGATTACACTGGGCCCGTGCCTCAACTACGCCTCGCTCTGAATCAGATCGACTCGACCGTCGGCGACCTCGCCGGGAACGCCGGGGCGATCGTCCACTGGACCCGGCACGCCGCCGGGCAGGGCGCGCATCTGGTCGCGTTCCCCGAGATGGTGCTGACCGGTTACCCCGTCGAGGACCTGGCGCTGCGCTCCTCCTTCGTCGAGGCGTCCCGGGACGCCCTGCGAGCGCTCGCCGGGCGGCTCGCCGCCGAAGGGCTCGGCGAACTGCCGGTGATCGTCGGCTACCTCGACCGTTCCGAGCAGGACCGTCCCCGGCTCGGGCGGCCCGCCGGATCGCCCGAGAACGCCGCCGCCGTACTGCACCGTGGCGAGGTGGTGCTGCGGTTCGCGAAGCACCACCTGCCCAACTACGGCGTCTTCGACGAGTACCGCTACTTCGTCCAGGGCGACACCCTGCCCGTGGTCCGGGTCCACGGGATCGACGTCGCCCTCGCGATCTGCGAGGACCTCTGGCAGGACGGCGGCCGGGTGCCCGCGGCCCGCAGCGCGAAGGCGGGGCTGCTCGTCTCCGTCAACGCCTCGCCCTATGAGCGGGACAAGGACGACACCCGGCTCGAACTGGTCCGCAAACGCGCCCAGGAGGCCGGATGTACCACGGCGTACCTGGCGATGATCGGCGGGCAGGACGAGCTGGTCTTCGACGGCGACTCGATCGTCGTGGACGCCGGTGGCGAGGTCGTCGCCCGCGCGCCGCAGTTCTCCGAGGGCTGCGTCATCCTCGATCTCGATCTGCCGGCCGCCGAGGCCGACGCGCCGACCGGTGTCGTGGACGACGGGCTGCGGATCGACCGGGTCGTCCTCTCCGGGGATCCACTGCCCCGTTACGAGCCGGAGCTGACGGGCGGGTACGCGGACCGGCTGGACGACGACGAGGAGGTGTACTCGGCGCTGGTCGTGGGTCTGCGCGCGTACGCCGCGAAGAACGGCTTCCGTTCGGTGCTCATCGGCCTCTCCGGCGGCATCGACTCGGCGCTGGTCGCGGCGATCGCCTGCGACGCGGTCGGCGCGGCGAACGTGTACGGCGTCTCGATGCCGTCCCGCTACTCCTCGGACCATTCCCGGGGGGACGCCGCCGAACTGGCCCGGCGCACCGGGCTCAACTTCCGCACGGTGTCGATCGAGCCGATGTTCGACGCCTACATGGGGGCGCTCGGCCTTTCCGGTCTGGCCGAGGAGAACCTCCAGTCCCGGCTGCGCGGCACCCTGCTGATGGCGCTCTCCAACCAGGAGGGCCACATCGTCCTGGCACCGGGCAACAAGTCGGAGCTGGCGGTGGGGTATTCGACGCTGTACGGCGACTCGGTCGGCGCCTACGGGCCGATCAAGGACGTGTACAAGTCGGACGTGTTCCGGCTGGCGCGCTGGCGCAACCGGGCGGCCGAGGAGCGCGGGCAGACGCCGCCGATCCCGGAGAACTCCCTCAACAAGCCGCCCAGCGCCGAGCTGCGGCCGGGGCAGGTCGACACCGACTCGCTGCCGGACTACGCCGTCCTGGACCGTGTGCTGGCGCTGTACGTCGACCGCGACCAGGGCAAGGACGCGATCGTGGCCGCCGGGTTCGACGAGGAGCTGGTGGCCCGGACGCTGCGGATGGTGGACACCGCGGAGTACAAGCGGCGCCAGTACCCGCCGGGGACCAAGATCTCGGCGAAGGGCTTCGGCAAGGACCGCCGGCTGCCGATCACGAACCGCTGGCGGGAGACGACGGCGGGCTGACGGGGGGCGCCGACGGCGGTCGCGGTCCGGCGGCCTCCTGGCCGGCCGCTCGGCGGGCGCCCCGCGACGCGGGAGCAGGCCGGCGGGTCTCCCGCGCGTGAGACCCCCGGCTACGCCGTCAGGCGGATGCGCGCCGCGATGGGCAGGTGGTCGCTCTCGGTCTCCGGCAGGGTCCAGGAGGACACCGGCTCCACACCCTTCACCATGATCTGGTCGATCCGTGCCATCGGGAACGAGGCGGGCCAGCTGAAGCCGAAGCCGTCGCCGGACGCACCCTGCGTGGAGCGCAGCTGCGAGGTGACGGCGTTGAGCGAGCGGTCGTTCATGGTGCCGTTGAGATCGCCGAGGAGGACGATCCTGCGGTGCGGGTCGCCCGCGATGGCCTCACCCAGGGCGTCGGCGCTCTTGTCGCGCTGGTTGGCGGTGAAGCCGGCGTTCAGCTTGACCCGTACGGACGGCAGGTGAGCGACGTACACGGCCACCTCGCCCTGGGGCGTCGTGACGGTGGAGCGCATCGCCCGCGTCCAGCCGAGCCGGATATCGACGTCGCGCGTGTCGCGCATCGGGAACTTGCTCCACAGGCCGACGGTGCCCTGCACGGAGTGGTACGGGTAGGTGCCGGACAGGCCCCGCTCGTAGATCGGGACCATCTCGCTCTTGAGTTCCTCCAGGGCGACCACGTCGGCGCCGGACTCGGCGATCCGGCGGGCGGTTCCCCCGGGGTCGGGGTTGTCGGCGTTCACGTTGTGGGTGGCGACGGTGAGGTCCCCGCCGCCGGCGGACTTGTCCGTGATCAGACCGCCGAAGAGGTTGAGCCAGACCACGGACGGCAGCAGAAGGGCGATCAGCGCGGTCGCCGAGCGCCGCAGCAGCGCGAGGACGAGCAGCACCGGCACGCAGAGGCCCAGCCACGGCAGGAAGGTCTCGGTGAGGCTGCCGAGGTTGCCGATGCGGTTGGGGATGTCGGAGTGGAGGACCATCAGCAGCGTCAACAGCACGGAGCACCCGGCCAGCAGGATCCCCCGGCGCCAGACGCCCGGTTCGCGGAGCCGGCGCCCGAGCACCGACCGGAACCGCGACCCGGAGCGCTCGCCCGTAGCGCCGCCGCTCCCGGTCTCCGTCATGTCCACCCGCGCCATCGCTCTGTCCTCACTGCCTTGCTCGGTGACCCGACGTCGACACTAGGTGATGACGGGTCCGTCGTACTGCCACGGGAGACGACAGCGGGGGCGCGGCGGGTTCCTGCAGGTGAAGGACGCGGAGAGGCTGTGACAGAACGCGCACATTCGTACGGATCGATCAGCTTCCGCGGCGTACGCCGTCCAGGACGGCGTCGACGACCCGCTCGGGCAGGCCGGGGTCCAGCGGGGCGCCGGGCCTGATGACGGTGCGCAGCAGCAGCGGCCCGACGAAGAGGTCGTTGAGGAGGCCGAGGTCGAGATCGGCCCGGATCTCGCCGGATTCCACGCCGCGCCGCAGGACGTCCAGACCGAGGCGCCGGCGCGGCTCGATCACGGTCGCGTGGTATGCCTCCCACAGCTTCGGGTAGTGCTGCATCTGCGAGAACACGTTGTGCAGCAGGGCGGAACTGCGCTTGGCGAGTCCGCGCCGTCGCAGCGATTCCAGGAGGGTGACGAGGTCGTCGCGGACGGATGTGCCGGGCAGGACGGGGTCGGGGGGTTCGACGGAGCGCAGGAGGTCGACGAAGAGTTCCTCCTTGCCCGCCCAACGCCGGTAGATGGTCGCCTTGCCGACTCCGGCGGTGCGGGCGATCTTCTCGATGGACAGGTCGGCGAGCGGCACGCCGGACTCCAGGAGCGAGGTCGCCGCGTCGAGGATCGCCTGGTCGGCGGCCTCGCTGCGGGGCCTGCCGCGACGCGCGGTCGCCGGGCCGCGCGGTCTCTCCGGGGTGCCGCCGTCTTCGAGGGACACGTCCGCTCCACCTTTCGCCGTCGGGCCGTCGGGCCGCCCGCTGTCACGTGTTCGATTCTCCCGCGCCCTTGGGGACAGCCCGGACGGGAGCCCCGGTTTCCGGCCACGGCCCGGGGCCGGACGGCGGTGACGGAGCGGGGTGCGGCGGAGGCGCGGGCCGGTTGTCGCTCCGCGCGGCGCGGGCCTCGCGGGGGGCTCCTACCCGGACATCGGCCCGGATCGCGGCACGGACGCCCGCCCGCCGGACTCGTCCGCCGCCTCCCGGCCGCTCGCACGGTCCCACTCCGGGTCGTCGGCCCCTCCGGGCGCGGCGGGCCCGGAGGGGCCTCCCGGCGCTCCGGCCGTCCGGCCGGGGAGGAAGGCGGCCACGACGACCGTGCCGATCAGCGCGACCGAGGCCGAGCCGACCGCCGTGACGTGCATGGCGTCCAGGAACGCTTCGTGCGCGGGGGCCGTCAGCGCCTTCCCCGCCGGGCCGAGCCGTGCGGCGACGCCGAGGGTGGCCTCGACCGACTCCCCCGCCTTCTCCCGCAGCTCCGGGGGCAGTCCGGCCAGATGTCCCTCGATCTCGCCCCGGTAGGTCGTGGACAGCACGGAGCCGAGCACCGCCACCCCGAGCGCGCCGCCGACCTGCCGGAAGGTGTTGTTGATGGCCGAGCCGGAGCCCGCCTTCTCCCGGGGCAGGGACTGCATCACCGCGACGGTCACCGGCGGCATGATGTGCGCCATTCCGACGCCCTGGGCGAAGAAGACCAGTTCCAGCAGCCACACCGGTGTGTCCGCGTCGAAGAAAGCGAAGGCGGCCAGGCCGACGCCGACGAGCAGCATGCCGGCGGCGCACGTCACCCGTGCGCCGAAGCGTTCGACGGCCAGCCGTGCCCGGGGGGAGAACACCAGCTGCGCGATCGCGATGGGCAGGATGAGCAGCCCCGCCTGCAGCGCGCTGTAGCCGCGCACGCTCTGCAGGTAGAAGGCGGAGAAGAAGGTGACGCCCATCAGGGCGAAGAAGACCAGCGCGATGGCGGCCACGGCCGCGGAGAACGCGGGCTTCCTGAAGTACGTGACGTCGATCGCCGGATGGTCGCTGCGCTTCTCGTGCAGCACGAACCCGACGAGGACCGCGAGGCCGGCGAGCAGCGGGGCGAGGACGGTGGGATCGGTGAAGTCCGCCAGTTCGCCGCCGCGGATGATCCCGTACACGAGGAGGACGAGTCCGAGGACGGACAGCAGCACGCCGGGAAGGTCGATCCGGCCGGGCACGGGGTCGCGGGAGTCCGGTACCAGCCAGGTCATGAGTACCAGGGCGAGGAGCACGACGGGCACGTTGACGAGGAAGATCGAGCCCCACCAGAAGTGTTCCAGCAGGATGCCGCCGGTGATGGGACCGATCGCGATGGCCACACCGACACTGCCGGCCCAGATGCCGATGGCCCGGGGCTGTTCCTCGCGTTCGAAGACGTTCATCAGGACGGCGAGGGTCGCGGGCATCACGAACGCCGCGCCGAGGCCCATCACGGCCCTGTAGGCGATGAGCTCTCCGGGCGATCCGGAGAACGCGGCGAGCGCGGAGCCCACACCGAACACGACGATGCCGCTGAGCAGGACCTTCTTCCGGCCGAGGCGGTCGCCCAGCAGGCCGGCGGTGAACAGCAGACCGGCGAACACGAGGGTGTAGGAGTTGATCGACCACTCCAGCGCGCTCTGGCTGGCGCCGATGCCGGTGGGCGCGGGGCTGGCGATCGTCTTGACGGCGACGTTCAGGATCGAGTTGTCGAGGACGACGATCAGCAGGCTGAGCGTCAGGACGCCGAGCACCACCCAGCGGCGGCGGTGGACTGCCTCGGGGACCCGGGGTGCCGAGGGTACGGCGGACGGCTGCGACATGGCCTCAGGCTAACCCAATTCCGATACGAGACCGTCTCGTATCGGATTCTTGGGCCGTACGCCGTGTGAAGAGCACCACTCCGGCGTACTTCCCCCACCGCCGCGCGAAGTGCCACCATGGACGTGATCCGGGGACGCCGTCAGGGCGCCTCGAGATGACGAAGGAGCCGTTCACCATGACGCTTCAGCCTGCCCCGAAGTCCCCCGACAGCAGCAAGGCGCTGTACGGAGGCACGGGCACGCGCCGCATCACCGTCCACGACATCGCCGCCGCCAGGACACGCGGCGAGAAGTGGCCCATGCTGACCGCCTACGACGCGATGACCGCGTCGGTCTTCGACGAGGCGGGCATCCCCGTCATCCTCGTCGGCGACTCGATGGGCAACTGCCACCTCGGCTACGAGACCACCGTGCCCGTCACGATGGACGAGATGACCCTGCTGTCCGCCGCCGTCGTCCGAGGCACCCGGCGGGCCCTCGTCGTCGGCGACCTTCCCTTCGGCTCATACCAGGAAGGGCCCGTGCAGGCCCTGCGCAACGCCACCCGGCTCGTCAAGGACGCGGGCGTCGGAGCGATCAAGCTGGAGGGCGGCGAGCGTTCGCTGCCGCAGACCGAGCTCCTGGTCCAGGCGGGCATCCCGGTCATGTCCCACCTCGGACTCACCCCGCAGTCCGTCAACACCATGGGCTACCGGGTGCAGGGCCGCAGCGACGAGGCCGCCCACCGGCTGCTGAGCGACGCCAAGGCCGCCCAGGACGCGGGCGCCTTCGCGGTCGTCCTGGAGCTCGTGCCGGCCGAGCTGGCCGCCGAGGTCACCCGGTCCCTGCACATCCCGACCATCGGTATCGGTGCCGGGCCGGACACCGACGCCCAGGTCCTCGTCTGGACCGACATGGCCGGCCTGACCGGCGGCAAGGTCCCGCGCTTCACCAAGCAGTACGCCGACCTCCGCCGGACGCTCGGCGAGGCCGCGCGCGCCTTCGCCGAGGACGTCTCCGGCGGGGCGTTCCCCGCCGAGGAGCACACCTTCCACTGACCATCGCGGCACGGACGACAGCCCGCCGATATCCCCCGTCGGCGGGCTGTCGGTGCGCCGGGACGCTGTCGGCGGCCTGTCGGAACCTTGTCGGTGGCGACTGGTGCACTGGGGACCATGACGCGATCACACACCCACGCCGTCGAGGTCCGGGGCCTCGTGAAGCACTACGGCGCGACGAAGGCCCTCGACGGGGTCGACCTCGATGTCCGCGAGGGCACGGTACTCGGGGTCCTCGGCCCCAACGGCGCCGGCAAGACCACCCTCGTACGCTGTCTGTCCACTCTGGTCGTGCCGGACGCCGGGACCGCCCGGGTCGCCGGCTACGACGTGGTGCGCCAGCCCCGCCAGCTGCGCCGCACCATCGGCCTCACCGGCCAGTACGCCTCCGTCGACGAGAAGCTCTCCGGCCGGGAGAACCTCTACATGATCGGGCGGCTGCTCGACCTCTCGCGCGCCGCCGCCCGGCGCCGCGCCGACGAGATGCTGGAACGCTTCTCCCTCACCGAGGCGGCCGGGAGACCGGCGATGAACTACTCCGGCGGAATGCGGCGCCGACTCGACCTGGCCGCCTCGATGATCGGGCAGCCGGCCGTCCTCTACCTCGACGAGCCCACGACGGGGCTCGACCCGCGCACCCGCAACGAGGTCTGGGACGAGGTCCAGCGGATGGTCTCCGAAGGGGTGACCGTCCTGCTCACCACCCAGTACATGGAGGAGGCCGAACAGCTCGCCCACGAACTCACGGTCGTCGACCGGGGCCGGGTCATCGCCGAGGGCAAGGTCGACGAACTCAAGGCCCGGGTCGGCGGACGGACCCTCAAGGTCCGCCCGGTGCGCGCCGCCGACCTGTCCGCCATGGCCGCGGCCCTGCGCGAGTCCGGCCTGGACGGCATCGCGGGCGCCACCGTCGTCCCCGACGAGGGCGTGCTGTACGTGCCGATCCTCAGCGACGAGCAACTGACGGCCGTCGTCGGCGTGATCGGCGCCCGCGGCTACGACATCGCCCACATCGGGACCCATCTGCCCAGCCTGGACGAGGTGTTCCTGGCCATCACGGGCGAGAAGGCAACCGCCTCCGACACCCTACCGAAGAGGGCTGCAGAAGGGATGGTCCTCTAATGAGCACCGCCACGACCGAGAAGCGCGCCGGGGCCCCCGCCGCCCTCCGCGACAGCGCGCCCACCGCTCCGGCCGAGGAGGGCCGGATCGGCCTGCGGGCCAACCTCCGCCACATCGGCGCCCTGGTCCGCCGCAACGCGCTGCAGATCAAGCAGGACCCGGAGTCGATGTTCGACGCGGTCCTGATGCCGGTCATCTTCGTCCTGCTGTTCGTGTACGTGTTCGGCGGCGCGATCTCCGGCAAGGGCAACAACGACGCCTACGTGAACTACGTGGTCCCCGGCCTGATGGCGATGATGGGCATGAACATCGCCATGGCCGTCGGCACCGGCATCAACGACGACTTCAAGAAGGGGGTGATGGACCGGTTCCGCACCATGCCGATCGCCCGGTCCTCCGTCCTCATCGCGAAGATCGTCGTCGAGGTCGGCCGCATGCTGATCGCCACCGCGATCCTGCTCGGCATGGGCTTCCTGCTGGGCCTGGAGATCAAGACCTCGGTCGTCGACCTGCTCGCCGCCATCGGCCTGTCGATGGTGTTCGGAGCCTCGCTGATGTGGATCTTCATCCTCCTCGGTCTCACCCTGAAGACCGCCCAGGCCGTCCAGGGCATGGCCATGATCGTCCTGATGCCGCTCCAGTTCGGCTCCTCGATCTTCGCCCCGCCGGACTCGATGCCGGGCTGGCTGAAGACCTTCACCGACTACAACCCGCTGTCCAACCTGGCCGACGCGGCCAGGAACCTGATCAACGGCGGTCCGGTCGCCCACTCGGTGTGGATGACCCTCGGCTGGGCGGTGGCGATCACGGCCGTCACGGCGCCGCTCGCGGTCGCCAGGTTCCGCAGGAAGACCTGATCCGTCCGGGGCCACGCCCCCGGAACCATCAGGACCCGCCACGCCCCGTGATCGCGTCGGCGCCGTCGAGCAGGGCGGTGGCCTCCTCCAGGGAGAGGCCACCGCCCTCGGCGTACGCGGCCTCGAACGCCTCGTCGCCGAGCGACGACCGGGTCAGCCGGGTGGCCGTCTCCAGGTTCTCCCGTTCCAGCGGCGCCAGCAGATGTCCGTCGGGGAGGAGTCCGGGCACCGCTCCGAGAAGCCGCGCCGCGCGCACCTCGTCGCCGCCGCCGAGACCGGCCAGCGCCCAGGCCGAGATGATCAGGTGGACCGCCGGCATCTGCGGGGCGACCATCATCGACAGCATGCCGCTCGCCCGCTCCAGGGCCTTCCGGGCGAGCGTCAGCGCGGAGCCGTACGCCCCGTCCAGGTTGTCCAGCCAGGCCAGACTGCCGAACGTGAACCCTTCGAAGATCGACAGGGTTTCCGAACCGACCTCCGCCAGGAGCGCGTGGAGCTGCTCGCGCGCCTCGGCCACCCGGCCGGTACGGCCCAGCAGGAGCGACAGGAAGATCCGGGCGGCGAGCATCGGCCCGTGCCCGTGCGACGCGGGACCGTCCGCCAGCACCTGCCGCAGGATCGCCTCGCCCTCCTCGGTCCGGCCGAGGGACACGAGCATGTCGGCGTACCGGGCCCGGAGCAGGGCCGTCTGGGCCTGGGCGCCGATCCGCTCGGCGTACCCGATGGCGGCGGCGAAGTCCTCGGCGGCCCCCTCGAACTCGCAGCGCCGCTCGCGGGCCTCCCCCCGGGCCGAGAGCGCCTCGGCCGCGCCCCACGCGTCCTCCAGCCGGACGAAGATCCTCAGGCTCTCGTCGGCGTCGGCACCCGCCCCGGCGGTCCAGACGGCGCGGTTGGCGAGCATGTTGGCACGCAGCTGGAGGACGTTGGCCAGCTCCCATTCGTAGCCGTGGGTCCGGCACGCCTCGACGGTGATGTCGAGCGCCTCGCGCATCCGGTCCGGCTCGCCGATGAGCATGACGGCGAAGACGGAGAACGAGCCGGGCAGCCGGCAGGTCTGCGGCAGACCGGGAGGATACGCACCGGTGATCAGCCGCAGCCGGGCGATGCCCTCGGGGGTGGTCCAGCGGCCGGTCTCGTGGTCCATGTTCAACAGCTCGGCGAGCCGGACGCCCCGGCGGGCCTCCCACAGCAGGTCCTCGTCGAACGGCGGCGGGGCGGCGGTGACGGCTTCGAGGAGGGGCACGACCGGCGGGGCGTCCGGACCGAAGGGGTCGGGGCCCAGGGCGGCGACGGCCTCGGACCAGTGCAGGGCGTCGGCGCGCAGATCGCACATCTGCCAGTACCAGACCAGGGCGTGGACGAGGCTGAGCGCCTCGTGCTCGTCCCGTGTGGCGACGGCGCGCCGCAGGGCGCTGCGCAGGTTCTCGTAGTCGAGCCGGAGACGGGCCATGGCGGCGACCTGCCCGCCGCCGCGGAGTTCGGGGTCGGTGGTGCGGGCGAGTTCGCGGTAGTACGTCAGATGGCGCCGCTCGGTCCGGTCGCGGTCACCGGCCTCGTCCAGCCGCTCGCCGGCGTACTCGGCGACCGTCTCCAACAGCCGGTAGCGCATCCTCCCGTCGTCCGCCGGAGCCGCGACGACAAGGGACTTGTCCACCAACCCGCCCAGCGCGCCGAGCACCCCGGCGGCCCGGCCCGGTTCCGCGCAGACGGCCTCCGCGGCCTCCAGCGCGCAGCCGCCGGCGAACACCGACAGGCGGCGCAGCACCGCCCGCTCGTCCTCGTCCAGCAGCTCCCACGACCAGTCGACGACCGCCCGCAGGGTCTGCTGCCTCGGCAGCACCGTCCGGGCCCCCGACGTCAGGAGGGCGAACCGGTCGTCCAGCCGCTCCGCGATCTGCCGCGGCGTCAGCAACCGCAGCCTCGCGGCGGCCAGTTCGATGGCCAGGGGCATTCCGTCCAGCCTGCGGCCGATCTCCGCGCACGCCTCCAGGTCCTCCGCGGGGTCGAAGCCGGGGCGGGCCGCCGCGCCCCGCTCCGCCAGCAGCCGCAGCGACTCCTCCCGGGGCAACGGCCCGATCGGGCGCACGAGTTCCCCTGGAATCCCGAGCGGTTCACGACTCGTCGCCAGTACCGACACACCCGGGCACCGTGCCAGCAACGCCTCCACCAGACCCGCCGCCGCCTCGATGACGTGCTCGCAGTTGTCCAGCAGCACCAGCAGGCGCCGCGAGCCGCAGTGTTCGACGAGACGTTCCAACGGGTCGTCGTTGCCCTTCGCGCGCAGTTCCTCGGCGCCGGCGCCGCGCAGCACCGTCTGGCGCGCCCCGACCGCCCCGAGAACGGCCTCGGCGACGGCCTCCGGGTCGGTGACCGGGGCCAGTTCGGCCATCCACACGCCGTCCGGCCAGGTGTCGGCCGCGGCGTCCGCGGCTTCCTGCGAGAGCCGGGTCTTGCCCGCGCCGCCGGGGCCGAGGAGCGTGACGAGCCGGGCGCCGCGCAATGCCTCGCGCAGCGCGGCGATGTCCTGCTCGCGCCCGACGAAGCTGGTGAGCCGGGCGCGGAGGTTGCCGACGGGGGGTGCGGAGGAGGGGCCGGCCGGGGGGCCCGCGGCGGCGACGGGTGCGGGGGCGGCCGGTCCCGTGCCCAGCAGCTCGGTGTGGAGGGCCCGCAGGGCGGCCGAGGGGTCCGCGCCGAGGTGTTCGGCCAGGTGCCGGCGGATGTCCTCGTACGCGTGCAACGCCTCAGCCGCCCGGCCGGTGTCCCGCAGGGCCCGGATGCGCAGGGCCTGGAGCGGCTCGTCGAGCGGGTGCTCCTCGCACAGCGCGGCGAGTCCGGGCAGGGCCTCCGCCGCCTGCCCCAGGGCGAGGGCGGCACCGAAGCGGGCGCGCCGGGCGTCCAGTCGGAGGGCTTCCCAGCGGGCGGCCTCCGCGGTGCGGTCCGGCAGGTCCGCGAGCGCGGGGCCGCGCCAGAGCGCGAGGGCCTCGTCGAGCAGCCGGGCGGCGCGCTCGGGGTCCGCGGCGCCCAGGGCCCGCGTGCCCTCCGCCGCGAGGCGCTCGAAGCGGTGGGCGTCCACATCCCCGGGGGCGCCGGCCAGCCGGTATCCGCCCGTCGCCGAGACGACGGCCTCGTGGCCGAGCGCTCGCCGGGCCCGCCCGACCAGGGCCTGCAGGGCGGCGGCCCCGTCGGCGGGCGGTGCCCCGTCCCAGACCTCGTCGACGAGGACGCCGGCCGGGACCGTGCGGCCGGCCCGCAGCGCGAGCACGGTCAGCAGGGCCCGCAGGCGGGGACCGCCGACGGGGACGGGGGTGCCGTCGGGGCGGTGGGCCAGGGTGGGGCCGAGGACGGAGTAGCGCACAGGGCCTATTCTCCGTGAGCCGGGGGCCTTCGCCGGAACTCGCCCCCGGCCCGGCACGTTTTCCGCACACCACCGTCCCCCTGGGAGTCGCATCGATGTCCACGGTCACCACCCGCAGCCACGAACGCAGGATCAGCCCGGTGTTCCTGGCGATCCTCGCCGTCATGGCGGTCACCGGCTGGGCCGTGTGGACGGGATTCGCCACGTCCCCCGGACTCGCCGTCTTCCTCTTCGTGACCTCGGCGTGGGTCGTCTCGCTGTGCCTGCACGAGTACGCGCACGCCCGCACGGCCCTGCACAGCGGGGACATCACGATCGGCGCGAAGGGCTATCTCACCCTCAACCCGCTCGCCTACACGCACACCATGCTCAGTGTCGTGCTGCCGGTGCTCTTCGTGATCATGGGAGGTATCGGCCTGCCGGGTGGTGCGGTCTTCATCGAGCACGGCCGGATCCGGGGGCGCTGGAAGCACAGCCTGATCTCGGCGGCGGGACCATTGGCCAACGTCCTCTTCGCGCTCGTGTGCACCGCGCCCTTCTGGCTGCACGCCCTCGACGGCGTGCCGTTCCCGTTCCGCTTCGCGCTCGCTTTCCTGGCGTTCCTCCAGGTGACGGCGGCCCTGCTGAACCTGCTTCCGGTGCCGGGCCTCGACGGGTACGGGGTGATCGAGCCGTGGCTGTCGTACCGGGTGAAGCGGCAGATCGAGCCGTACGCGCCGTACGGCTTCTTCATCGTGATCGCGCTGCTCTTCGTGCCGGTGGTCAACAGCGCGTTCTTCGACGTGATCGACGCGCTGATGCGCTCGCTCGGGGTGCCGGAGGTGTACCGCTACTGCGGTCTGGAGCTGTTCCGCTTCTGGGAGGGGGCGCCGGAGCTCTGCCGGGTCGGCTGAGCTTCAGAGCCTGTCGGGTGGCCTTCGATCGACAGGCTCTGAGGCGTACCCCGGGCCACCGGCGTCACACCCGGGAGGTGCCGGCGTCAGACCTGGGAGGTGCCGGCGTTCTCGGCCTTGGCGCGGCGGATGTAGTACCAGGCCATGTTCGAGGAGAGACCGGCGAGGAGTACCCAGATCACACCGAGGAAGCTGCCCTGGACGAAGGAGACGACGGCCGCGGCCACGGCGAGGGCGCAGACGGCGAGGGCGTAGAGAGCGAGGCGGGGCATGGGGGTCGGCTCCTGTCGGGTACGGCTGAGGGTGCCCGTCCAGTGTCCCCCATGCCCGGGTCCGGGCCCGCCCCGGGCGCGCGCCCGGGGCAGGGGTGACGCGCCGGACCGGGGCGGGCGCTCAGAGCCTGTCGGGTGGCATCCGACAGGGCGGTCCCAGGCCACCCGACAGCAGGAAGCGAAGCTCAGACGTCGGTGACGCGCAGGCCGGCGTGGGCCTTGTAGCGGCGGTTGACCGAGATCAGGTTGGCGACGAGTGACTCGACCTGGTGGGCGTTGCGCAGCCGGCCCGCGAAGACACCACGCATGCCGGGGATCCGGCCGGCGAGCGCCTGCACGATCTCGACGTCGGCGCGCTCCTCGCCGAGGACCATCACGTCCGTGTCGATCGCGTCGATCGCGGTGTCCTGGAGCAGGACGGCGGACAGGTGGTGGAAGGCCGCGGTGACCCGGGAGTGGGGCAGCAGGGCGGCTGCCTGCTCGGCGGCGGACCCTTCCTCGGGCTTCAGGGCGTAGGCGCCCTTCTTGTCGAAACCGAGCGGGTTGACGCAGTCGACGACGAGCTTGCCGGCCAGCTCGTCACGCAGCGACTCGAGGGTCTTGGCGTGGCCGTCCCACGGCACGGCCACGATCACGACGTCGCTGCGGCGGGCGCACTCGGCGTTGTCGGCGCCCTCGACGCCGAGACCGATCCCGTCGGCGGCGGCGCCCGCGCGGTCGGCGGCCCGGGAGCCGATGATCACCTTCTGGCCGGCCTGGGCGAGCCGGTAGGCGAGGCCGCGGCCCTGGTCGCCGGTCCCGCCGAGGACGCCGACGACGAGGCCGGAGACGTCGGGAAGGTCCCAGGGGTCCTTGGGCGCGGGGGCGGGGGCGGAGGTGTCGGAAGTCATGGCCTCGACATTACTGGCCGGTCGCGCCGGGAGGCGCCCCGTACGGGTGGATCGCGTGGAACCGGCGGCGGTACGGGGGCCGAGGGGGCAGGATGCGGCGTCATGGATGCCGTACGCGTCGCGCTGCTGAGGGAAGTGCTGGCCGGTACCACGTGGCCCGGGGAGGCCCGCCGCTTCGCGGGCGCCCTGCGGGCCTCCGTCGTCCCCCGCGGCGGGGGGCTGCTGCTGGTGGGGACGGCGGGGTACGAACCCTGGCACCTGGCCGCCCATCTGGTGGACGAGGCGGCCTGGTCGGGACGGCCGGAGCTGGTCCCGACGCTGGTGCGGCACCGGACGCGTCCCGGGGACCCGGGGCACCTGGCGGTCTCCCTGGGGCGGCTGGACTCGGCGGGGCGCGGGGCGACCCTGCTGGTGGTGGCCGCGGAACGGCCCGACGCGGAGCTCCTGGAGCGGGTGCACGGCGTCCGCCGGGCGGGGGCCACGGTACTCGCCCTGGACCGTGGCGTTCCGGAGGTGCGCGGTCTGGCGCACCAGTCACTGACGGTGGACGCCGAGGCGCAGGTCGACCTGGACACCGTCCAGCACCTGGTGAGCGCGGCGGCCGGGGAGAACGACCTGCCGCACCCGCGCGGCCGGCGCCGGTTCCGCGACCGGCTCGCCCGGCTGGCCGATCAGCTGACGGCGCCTCCGCCGGAGCCCTGGTAGCGGGGCGGGCGAACCGGCGCGCTCGCCGACGCCGTCGACCGGCGCGAGCTGATCATCCGCACCGAGGCCGGGCTCGGGTTCCTCGCCCTCGTCCACGTCCTGTTCGTGAACCGCGGCCGCCGGAGTCCCGCGGACGAGTCCGGCGTGGGACGGCGCTCCGTCCTCAGTCCGGTGTCTCGTCGCTCCGGGGGGCGTCGGACGCCGGGGCGTCGTGCCACTTCGGGTCGGTCTCCCACTCCAGATTGCGTTCCCGCGCCGTATCCATCGCGTGGGACGCCTCCTCACGGGAGGCATAGGGCCCGAAGCGGTTCCTGGCCGGGCACTCCGGCCCCTCCTCGACCTTCTTGTGCTCCAGGCAGTAGTACCATTCGCCCGGTTTGCCCGCCGTGCGCTTCTTGAACAGGGCCATCGTCGGCTCCTTCCTCTGACGCCATGCTGCCCCAGACGCGGTCGTTAGACTCGCTGGCATGTCTGGCCAGTCGCTTCTCGTGCCCGGGGAACTCTCCCCCCACCGCTCCGTTCCGGGAGCCATCCGTCGTCCCGAGTACGTCGGAAAGCCCGCCCCCACCCCGTACACGGGGCCTGAGGTGCAGGACTCCGACACCATCGAACGGATGCGGATCGCCGGCCGCATCGCGGCGCAGGCCATGGAGGAGGCCGCCCGTCACATCGCGCCCGGTGTGACGACGGACGAGCTGGACCGGGTCGCCCACGAGTTCATGTGCGACCACGGCGCGTACCCCTCCACCCTCGGCTACCGCGGGTTCCCGAAGTCGCTGTGCTCCTCGGTCAACGAGGTCATCTGCCACGGCATCCCGGACTCCACCCTGCTCCGGGACGGCGACATCGTGAACCTCGACGTCACCGCGTACATCCACGGCGTCCACGGCGACAACAACGCCACCTACCTCTGCGGCGACGTGGACGAGGAGTCGCGTCTGCTGGTCGAGCGGACCCGCGAGTCCCTGAACCGCGCCGTCAAGGCCGTGAAGCCGGGCCGTCAGATCAACATCATCGGGCGGGTCATCGAGTCGTACGCCAAGCGCTTCGGCTACGGCGTGGTGCGCGACTTCACCGGCCACGGCATCAACTCGTCCTTCCACTCCGGCCTGATCATCCCGCACTACGACTCCCCGCACGCCACCACCGTCATCCAGCCGGGCATGACCTTCACCATCGAGCCGATGCTGACGCTGGGCACCCACGAGTACGACCTCTGGGAGGACGGCTGGACGGTCGTGACCAAGGACCGGAAGCGGACCGCGCAGTTCGAGCACACCCTCGTCGTGACCGACACCGGGGCCGAAATCCTCACGTTGCCCTGACGCCGCCGCCGGGTAGCGTTCTTACCGACAGGACGTCGGGAACAGGCCGGGCCGGGAACGTCCGAGCGGCACGGGCCAGCGGGTTCCCGTCCCATCGGCAAGGTCCCCGGAGGCACGCCTTGGACACGCCCTTCTCGACGCTCATCCGCACGGCCTCGCACCAGCAGCACACCGAGGCCGAGACGTCGGCGTTCATGAGCGATCTCCTCGGCGGACGCCTCACGGTGGACGCCTACGCGCGGTACACGGAGCAGCTCTGGTATGTGTACCGCGCGCTGGAGGAGGGCGCCGAGGCCCTACGGGACGACCCGGTCGCGGGGCCGTTCGTGCGGCCGGAGCTCTTCCGTACGGCCTCGCTGGAGAGCGACCTGACGCACCTGCGGGGCCCCCGCTGGCGCGACGGGCTCTCCTCGCTGCCCGCGACGGCGGCCTACGCGGAGCGGGTCGCGCGGTGTGCGCGCGAGTGGCCCGCCGGTTACGTGGCGCACCACTACACCCGCTATCTCGGCGATCTCTCCGGCGGGCAGATCATCCGCGACAGGGCAGAACGCACCTGGGGCTTCGCGCGCAAGGGCGCCGGTGTCCGGTTCTACGTCTTCGACGGGATCGCGAACCCGGCGGCCTTCAAACGCGGCTACCGGGAGCTGCTCGACGACGTGAACGCCGACGACCTGGAGAAGCAGCGGATCGTCGACGAGTGCAAGCTCGCCTTCGAGCTGAACGGCGCGGTGTTCCGCGAGCTGGCCGGCGAGTTCCCGCTGAGCGCGTAGGCGGCGGGCACCGCCCCGGGCGCGCCGCCCGGTTCAGCGCACGGCCGGCAGGGTGCGTTCCAGCCGGACCCGTCCGCCGAGTTCGATCACCCCGTCGGGGCCGGGTGCCGTCAGGATCTGCGAGCCCCGGCCCTGCGTGATGTTCAGGGCCCGGCCGAGTTCGGCCGTCAGCAGCAGTGCCGCCGCGCCGGTGGCCTCGTCCTCGTCGACGCCGTCCCCGCGCCCCGGGAAGGCCCGCGCCCGGACGCGGCCGGCCGCCTCGTCCTCCCAGGCCCAGGCATAGATCCACTCCCCCGGTCCTGGCACCTCCAGCGCTTCGACCTCGGCGGCCGAGGCGTACCGCCGCAGGGTGCGCGGCGGGGCCCACTCGGCGCGGGCCTCGATCCAGGTGAACTCCCCGTCGCCGCGCACCCATACCTCGCCGGCGGGCGGGCAGACGACCTCCAGATCGAGCAGCCAGGCCGCACCGACCACCGGATGGCCCGCGAACGGCAGCCGGACCCCGGGCGTGTAGATGTCGAGGACGCCCCGCTCGGGGTCGTCCACGAAGACCGTCTCGCTGAGGCCGAGTTCCTTGGCCAGCGCCTGGCGGGACGCCTCGTCCGGGTGGGCACGGCCCTCGCGTACGACGCCGAGGGCGTTGCCGTACCGGCCGTCCGCCGCGCAGAAGACGCGCAGGACGTCGATGTCGGTGGCGCTGCGCACGATGTCAGTCACGGTCGTGTTCATGCCGGAATTGAAACATCCAGCCATCCCGGTGCGCGGGACCACCCGGAATCCGCCCGCTCCGGGCGCGCCCGTCCGCTGCCTGGGCCCCGGCGGCCGGATCCGGGTCCGGCGGTACGACGAGGCCGCCGGGGAGGAACCCGCGTGGTACCGAAACGAACACGGCCGCCGCCCGACAAAAGCCCCGAACCGGATGACTTTACGTTCACTTGACCTGCCCCTGACTTTCCCTTGGAGATACCGTGACCCCGCCGTGTCCGCCGCCCGGCGCGTGAGAGCTGAATCACTGGACGCGGGGGCATGACTCAGGTAAGCCTCGGTTAAGTTAGGTCCGCCTCACCGCCGGACTGTCCCGTCTCCGGCCCCTCGTCCCCCTCTGGAGTCGTCTTATGCGAGCCGTCCGTCTCTCCGTCGTCACCGCCGCCGCGACCGCGGCCGCTCTGACCGCCGTCACGGGCTGCACCGAGAAAAGCGACGCCAAGGACGGCGACGCCGTCAAGGTCATCGCCAAGGACGACTCCTGCACGGTGTCCCAGAAGGAGTTCCCGGCCGGGCACGTGAAGCTCGCCGTGGAGAACCAGGGCTCCAAGGTCACCGAGGTCTACGTCCTCTACCCGGACGGCCGGATCGTCACCGAGCGCGAGAACATCGGCCCGTCCACCAAGGCGAACATCACCGCCGAGATCAAGGCCGGCGACTACTCGATCGTCTGCAAGCCGGGCATGAAGGGCGCGGGCATCAGCCAGCAGGTCACCGTCACCGGTGGTGCCGAGGCGTCCACGCGTTCCCCCGAGATGGACGCCGCCGTCGCCGCCTACCGCCAGTACGTGCAGGCGCAGGCGGAGGCGACGCTGCCGAAGGTGAAGGTCTTCACCGACGCGGTCCGCGCCGGCGACGTCGAGGCCGCGAAGAAGGCGTACGCCGACTCCCGCATCGGCTGGGAGCGCACCGAGCCGGTCGCCGAGTCCTTCGGCGACATCGACCCGAAGGTCGACGTCCGCGAGGACGGCCTCGAGGAGGGCCAGGACCCGGCGAAGGACTGGACCGGCTGGCACCGTCTGGAGAAGGCGCTCTGGCAGGACAAGACGATCGGCGCCCGTGAGAAGGAACTCGCGGACCTCCTCGACAAGGACCTCGCGGACTGGGTGAAGCGGATCGGCCAGGCCGACATCACGCCCACCTCGATGGCCAACGGCGCCAAGGAGCTCCTGGACGAGGTCGCCAGCGGCAAGGTCACCGGTGAGGAGGAGCGTTACTCCCACACCGACCTGGTCGACTTCAAGGCGAACGTCGAGGGCGCCCAGAAGTCCTACGAGCTGCTCAAGCCGGTCGCCACGAAGAACGACCCGAAGCTCGTCGCCGAGCTGGACAAGCAGTTCGCGGCGCTGAACACGCTGCTGGACACGTACCGGGCCGACCAGAGCACCTACGTCTTCACCTCGTACGAGAAGGTCGGCAAGGAGGAGCGCAAGGAGCTCTCGGACGGCGTCAACGCGCTGGCCGAACCGCTCTCCAAGCTTGCCGCCGCGGTCGTGAAGTAAGAGGGGGACCCTACGATGACCGACACCCACGACACCCAGGACGCACCCGAGGCCGCGGCCGCGCCGGCGACCTCGCGGCGCACCCTGCTCGGCTGGGGAGGTGCCGGGCTCGCGCTCGGCGCCGCCGCGGCCGGCGGCGCCGTCGCTCTGGCCCGCGGCGGGGACACCGCCGTTCCCGTCGCCGACAGCGGAGGCGCCATCCCGTTCCACGGCGCCCACCAGGCCGGCATCGCCACCCCCGTCCAGGACCGGCTGCACTTCGCGTCCTTCGACGTGAAGACGACGGACCGGGCGGAGCTTGTCCAGCTCCTCAAGGACTGGACGCGGGCAGCCGAGCGCATGACGGCGGGTCACGAGGTCGGCGAGGGAGCCTACGGCGGTCTGCCGGAGGCACCGCCGGACGACACCGGCGAGGCCCTCGGCCTCAAGCCGAGTCGGCTCACCCTCACCATCGGCTTCGGCCCCTCCTTGTTCGACGGACGCTTCGGCCTGAAGGACCGGCGGCCCGGCGCCCTGGTCGACCTGCCGAAGTTCCCCGGCGACAACCTGGACGCGGCCCGCAGCGGCGGCGACCTGTGCGTGCAGGCATGTGCGGACGACCCGCAGATCGCCGTGCACGCGATCCGCAACCTGGCCCGCATCGGCTTCGGCAAGGTCGCGGTCCGCTGGTCGCAGCTGGGCTTCGGCAAGACGTCCTCGACGACTCCCGAGGCACAGACCCCGCGCAACATGATGGGCTTCAAGGACGGCACCCGGAACATCGCGGGCACCGACAACGCCGCGCTCGACAAGCACGTGTGGGCCGCCGGGAAGGACGGTGCCGCCTGGATGGCGGGCGGCTCCTACCTGGTGGCACGCCGGATCCGGATGAACATCGAGACCTGGGACCGCACGTCGCTCCTGGAGCAGGAGGACATCTTCGGCCGCGACAAGGCCGAGGGCGCCCCGGTCGGCAAGGCCAAGGAACACGACGAGCCGTTCCTGAAGGCGATGAAGCCGGAGGCGCACGTCCGGCTCGCGCACCCGGACACCAACGACGGGGCGACGATCCTGCGCCGCGGCTACTCCTTCACCGACGGCACGGACGGTCTCGGCCGCCTCGACGCGGGCCTGTTCTTCCTCGCGTACCAGCGTGACGTCCGCAAGGGCTTCATCCCGGTCCAGACGTCGCTGGCCCGCGCCGACGGTCTCAACGAGTACATCCAGCACGTGGGTTCGGCGCTCTTCGCGGTCCCGCCGGGAGTCCGGGACAAGGACGACTGGTGGGGCCGGGAACTGTTCTCGTAGCGGCCACCACCGACAGGCGTTACCGAAAGGAGCCGACGTGTTCGGCAACTACCTGATCGGCCTCCGGGAAGGGCTGGAGGCCAGCCTGGTCGTCTGCATCCTCATCGCGTACCTGGTGAAAACGGACCGCCGCGACGCGCTGAAGGCGATCTGGATCGGCATCTCCGTGGCGGTCGGCCTCGCCCTGGCCTTCGGCTTCGCCCTCGAGTACGGCTCGCAGGAGCTGACGTTCGAGGCGCAGGAGCTGCTGGGCGGCTCGCTGTCCATCCTCGCGGTGTGCCTGGTGACCTGGATGGTCTTCTGGATGCGGCGGACGGCGCGGCACCTCAAGAAGGAGCTGCACGGCAAGCTGGACACGGCGCTCAGCATGGGGACCGGGGCACTGGTGGCCACCGCGTTCCTGGCCGTCGGCCGGGAGGGCCTGGAGACGGCGCTGTTCGTGTGGGCGTCCGTACGGGCCTCGCAGGACGGCACGTCGGGCCCGCTGCTCGGGGTGCTGCTCGGCATCGCGACGGCGGTGGTCCTGGGCTGGCTGTTCTACCGCGGCGCGCTGAAGATCAACCTGGCACGGTTCTTCACCTGGACCGGCGGCATGCTGGTCGTGGTCGCGGCGGGTGTGCTCGCCTACGGCGTGCACGACCTCCAGGAGGCACGCTTCCTCGGGGGCCTCGCGAACAAGGCCTTCGACGTCTCGGAGACCATCCCTCCGGACAGCTGGTACGGCACGCTGCTCAAGGGCGTCTTCAACTTCCAGCCGGACCCGACGGTCCTTCAGGTCACGGTGTGGGCGCTCTATCTGATCCCGACACTCGTCCTGTTCCTGGCCCCGGTAGGGTCGGGTTCGTCCGTGCGGGTGAAGGGGCAGAGGGCGACCGATGAGAAGGCTGAGGCGGCCGGCGAGGGCGCTCGTGGCGACGGCGGCGGCGACCGTACTGGCGCTGACGGCGAGCGGCTGCGTGACGGTGCACGGCGAGCTGGAGCTGCTGCCGGCGGCGACGAAGACTGAGGCCCGACAGGCCCTCGACGACTTCGTCGCCGCCTACAACGAGGGCGACAAGGCGAACGACCCGGCCCGCACCGCGGGCCGGGTCACCGGTCCGCTCGGGGCGATCAACCAGGCCGGCCTGACGTCGCGTTCGGTCACCAGCCCGAACGGCAACCCGAAGCACGTCCCGCTGGAACTGTCGGACGCGCGGTTCCTGCTGCCGAGGAAGGCGGGGTGGCCGCGCTGGTTCGTCGCGGACACCGACTCGAACCGGGACGTCGACCAGGGGCCCGGCGACAACCGCTGGCTGCTGGTGTTCGTGCGCAACGGCGCCACCCAGCTGTGGGAGGTCGCCTATCTGACGATCCTCACCCCGGACGAGGTGCCGGACTTCGCCACCGACGACGCCGGATACGCGGTTCCCGTCGCCGCGGACTCCCCCGGGCTCGTGGTCGCCCCGCGGGAGCTCGGCAAGGAGTACGTCTCCTACCTCCGGACGGGCACCCCGGGGCCGTTCGCGGCGGGACCGCACACCTCGCAGTGGCGGGCCCAGCGGGAGAAGTCGGCGAAGCGCGTCGGGCTCGCCACGCAGTACATCGACGAGGCCACCGACACCGGGGACTTCGCACCGCTGGGGCTCGAGACGCGGGAGGGCGGGGCGCTGGTCTTCTTCGCGACGAGGTATTTCGAGCGGCAGACCGCGGCGCAGGGATACCGGCCGAAGGTGGGCGCGGACGTGAAGGCACTGCTGACCGGCGAGATCAAGAGCTCGGTCACCAAGACGTGGATATCCAGCCAGGCGGTGCTCGTGAAGCCGGCGGGCACTCGGCAGAAGGACGGGGTCACGGTCGCGGGCCGTCTCCAGGGCGTGACGGCGGCGGAAGGCTCGTAGTCCCGGTTCCCTCCGGGGCTCCTCGCGTACCCGGCCGGGCGAAACCCCGGTGGCGGCCACGGCGTCGGGTCCCGGCGGTCCCGTGGGCGGCGCCCCACCCGCGCCGCGCCCGCTCGACGGCCCGAGACAGACCGGCCCGGCGGCCTCCCGCCTCCGCGCACCGGACCGCTCAACGACTCAACGACTCAACGACTCAACGACTCAACGACTCAACGACTCAACGACTCAACGGCCAGGCGACCTCGTGTCCCGCCTGCTGCTCCTCGCGTGCGGCGGCGTGCCTGGCGCAGGCGTCGGTGAGCGTCTCCAGCAGGTTCAGCGGGTCGGGCAGGGCGTGCTCGGGACCGTGGAGCCAGGACACGGCCGGCTGCTGCTCCTCGTCGCCGATGAGCCGGGCCGGCGGCACGAGGACGTAGCTGCCCCGGCAGTGCCAGCGCAGCCCCGGGTGCTCGTCCATGGTCTCCGGGTGACAGTCAAGTTCGCAGGGCCACCACTCGTCCTCGTCCTCGGGGGTGCCCCGGGTGGCGGTGAAGAACAGCATCCGGCCGCCGCCGCCCGCGCTCGGAGCGGACGCGGCGACGGGGCCGACCTCGACCCCCTCGGCGACGAGCCGCTCCAGGGCGGCACGACCGGCCTCCAGGGGAACGTCGAGGACGTCGTGGACCATGCCGGTGGCGGTGACGAAGTTGGCCTCGGGCTCGCCCCGGACCCATCGCTCGATCTGGGCGCGGTCGGTGGTCGCCTGGGTCTGCCAGGCGAAGGACACCGGATGGCGGGCGGGCGTGGGGCAGCCGATGCGCTCGCAGGAGCACCGGTACCCGACGGGGTAGGCGGCGGGAGCGAGGGGCATCCCCGCGGCGGCGACGGCCAGGAGCAGCTTCTCGCGGTCGTCCCCGTCGGCGGCGGCGGCACGCCGGGGGCGCCTGCGCAGCCACTGTGCGAGCCTGCCCTCCGTGCCGCGGTAGCGGTCGTTGCCGTCGCCCATCTATCCCCTCACACCTCGTACCCGCCCGTTCGAGCTCTGCCCATGGTCCCACCATCCTGCGCTCCGGGTGACCGGACTGCCCAACCGGGGTGGGCGGCTCCTCTCCGCCAGGCCGGACGGGGCCGGGCCGGCGGGGTGGTGCCGGGTGCCGCACGCGCCCGGCGAGCGGTGCCGGAGCGGGCGGGCGCGACAATGGGACACGTGCAACCGCCGCGCGCGCGGCAGGCCGAGCGGTGTCGCGGAGCGGTCCGCGGCCTCCCGAGCGCCGGGATGTGGCGGACGTCTCGCCGCGCCGACGGCCGCGCGGGGCGCGGCGGTACGATGCCGGCGGCACCGATATTCAGCCGAACCACCCGAACGGTTCACTGCGCGGACGCCGGGGAGGGCGGACCATGGGGACCGTCCGATCCGACATCCGTGAGGAGCCCTCATTGCGCCCAACTCCGCGCGAGGCTTCGCCCCGCCGTTACCTGATGTGCCCACCCACGCACTTCTCGGTGACGTATTCCATCAACCCCTGGATGGACCCCACGAAACCGGTCGACCCGCCGCTGGCCCTCGCCCAGTGGGAAGACCTGCGCGACCGCTACCGCTCGCTCGGCCACACCGTCGAGCTGCTCGACCCCCGGCCGGGACTCCCCGACATGGTCTTCGCCGCGAACGGCGCGACCGTGGTCGGCGGCCGGGTGCTCGGCGCGAGGTTCGCCCACCCCGAGCGTACGGACGAGGCGGCGGCGCACCGGGAATGGTTCCGCGGGAACGGTTACCCGGATCTTCGGGTGCCGGAGCACGTGAACGAGGGCGAGGGCGATTTCGCCGTGACCTCGTCCTGGCTCCTGGCCGGACGGGGCTTCCGCTCCAGCACGCTCGCACACGACGAGGCCCAGGAGTTCTTCGGCCGCCCGGTGATCGGCCTCGATCTGCTGGACCCGCGCTACTACCACCTGGACACCGCGCTGTGCGTGCTGGACGACGCCCGCGACGAGGTCATGTACTACCCCGGCGCCTTCTCCCCCGGAAGCCGGAGGGTTCTGGCCCGACTCTTCCCCGACGCCCTGCTGGCCACCGAGCGCGACGCCGGGGCGCTCGGCCTGAACGCCGTCAGTGACGGCCTGCACGTACTGCTGCCCCAGGCCGCGGTGGGCTTGTTCGACCCGCTGCGGGACCGGGGCTTCGAGCCGATGGGCATGGACCTGTCGGAACTCCTCAAGGGCGGCGGCAGCGTCAAGTGCTGCACCCAGGAGCTGCGGACGGCCTGAGTCTCCGCACCCGCCCTGCCCCCGGTGGGCGTCCCACCCCCCGGGGGTCCTCCCGTGTGGCGTCCCGGAGGCCGCGCCTCCGGGATCACGCCTCCGCCGGCCTGTCGCGGTCGCCGCTTCCGCCGACGCGCCTCGGCCTTCGTGCTTCCGCCGTCACCCCTCCGGGGGCCAGGCATCGCCCCAGTCCACGTCGCGCGCCGCCCGGTAGAGCGCGCCGTGGCGTTTGGTGACCGTCTCCCGGGTCAGGCCCGTCTCCCGGGGCCCGCACAGGTCGAGGAGGACCTGGCCCTTACGGATCTGCGGCTTGCGGGTGATCCGCGCGGGCGCCGGGACGACCGGGAAGCGGGTGGCCACGACGTAGCTGAACTTCTCGTCCTCGTAGGGCAGGGAGCCGCCCTTCACCTGCCGGTGCAGCGAGGAACGGCTCACCCGCGCGGCGAAGTGGCACCAGTCCGCGCCCGGCTCGATCGGACAGTCCCCGCTGTGCGGGCAGGGCGCCGCCACCGTCAGACCGGCCGCCACGAGGAGGGAGCGCGCGGCGATGATCCGCTGGTAGCCGTCGGGCGTGCCCGGCTCCACGATCACGACGGCCCGCGCCACCCGTGCCGCCTCGGTCACGACCGCCCGGCGGTCGCCCTCGGTCAGCTCCTTCAGGACGTACGAGACCGTCACCAGGTCCGTCTCCTCGAGCTTGGACGCCCCGCCGATCCTGGCCCGCCGCCACTCGGCCGCGAAGGCGCCCTCCGCCAGCTCCCGCCCCAGTGCGAGGGCCGGCTCCGCCCAGTCCAGGACCGTCGTGCGGGCCGCCCCGTCCCATGCCTCGGCGACCGCCCAGCTCGCCGCGCCGGTGCCGCCGCCGACGTCCGTGTGCGTGGCCGGCTCCCAGCCGGGCGCCGCGTCCCGCAGCGCGCCGAGGGCCGCCCGTACCGCCTCGAAGGTCGCCGGCATCCGGTACGCGGCGTAGGCGGCGACGTCGGAGCGGTCGCGCAGGACGGGCGCGTCGGTCGGCGTGGTCCCGCGGTAGTTGGCGATCAGTCGCTCGACCGCCGAGGCCGCCTGCCTCGGCGGCAGCCCGTCGAGCAGCCCGGCCAGGGCGGCCCGCAGGGCGTCGGCGGTGGGAGCGGTCGGGAGGGAGGCGTTCACCCGGACATGCTAGAGCCTGTCGGGTGGCCTTCGGCCGCCCGGTCAGAGGCCACCCGACAGGCTCTCAGCTCAGCTCAGGCGGTCCGCGGCTCCGGGGCGCGCCAGGGCCGGCACATCCCCAGGAAGCAGGTGAGCGCCGCCACCGCGCAGACCAGTTGCACCACGGCCATGGGCACCGCCGTCGCCTCGCCGGCGATCCCGACGAGCGGCGACGCGATCGCCCCGATCAGGAAGGAGGACGTCCCGAGCAGGGCGGAGGCCGAGCCGGCCGCGTGCGGCGTCCGCATGAGTGCCTGGGCGTTGGTGTTGGGCATGGCCAGGCCCATCGCGGACATCAGGACGAACAGGCCGGCGGCGACCGGCGCCAGGCCCACGTCACCGAACACCCCGCTCGTCATCAGCAGCAGCGCCAGCGAGGCCAGCAGGATCAGGGCCAGTCCGCAGCCGAGGGCCTTGTCCAGGCTGACCCGGCCGACGAGCAGCTTGCCGTTGATCTGCCCGACGGCGACGAGGCCGATGGAGTTCAGTCCGAAGAGCAGGCTGAAGGTCTGCGGCGAGGCACCGTATATCTCCTGCACCACGAACGGCGAGGCCGAGATGTAGGCGAAGAGGGCGGCGAAGGCCAGCCCGCCGGCCAGCACGTATCCGGTGAAGACCCGGTCCGCGAGCAGTCCTCGCATGGTGCGCAGTGCCTCGCCGACGCCGCCCTCGTGGCGCCGCGCGGGCGGCAGGGTCTCGTCGAGGAAGCGCCAGACCACCAGGGTGAGCAGCACGCCGACGAGGGTGAGGACGTAGAAGACGCCCCGCCAGTCGGTGATCCGGAGGATCTGGCCGCCGATGAGCGGGGCGACGATCGGGGCGACGCCGGAGATCAGCATCAGGGTGGAGAAGAACCGGGCCATCTCCACTCCGTCGTAGAGGTCGCGGACGACGGCGCGGGCGATCACGATGCCGGCCGCGCCGGCCAGGCCCTGGAGCAGCCGGAAGCCGATGAGCAGTCCGGCGGAGGGAGCGAGCGCGCAGACCGCCGTGGCGGCGACGTACACGATCATGCCGATGAGCAGCGGGCGGCGACGCCCCCACCGGTCGCTCATCGGGCCGACGACGAGCTGCCCGAGCGCCATGCCGGCGAGGCATGCGGTGAGGGTGAGTTGGATGGTCGCGGCGGGCGAACGCAGCGCGTCGGTGACCTCCGGCAGGGCCGGCAGATACATGTCCATGGAGAGCGGTGGCAGCGCCGTGAGGCCGCCGAGGACGAGCGTCACGAGCAGCCCGGTGCGCCGGGCGGCGGCGACGGGGGTGGTGGACGTGTGGCCTTGCCTCGTGGTCTGGCCGCGCTCCGGCATCGACTGCTCCATTTCGTTGAATCTTTCCCTATGCTCTCAGCTCGTCCGGGGTGGTCGAGACCTAATGTGGCTGGGGTGGGACATGGCGAAGTCCGGAGGGACCGTCCGGTGGGGTGTGCTGGCGACCGGAGGGATCGCCGCGCAGTTCACCACCGATCTGCTGGGCATGGAAGACGCCGAGGTGGTGGCGGTCGCCTCCCGTACGGAAGCGACGGCGAAGACCTTCGCCGAGCGTTTCGGGATACCCAGGGCGTACGGGGAGTGGGCCGCGCTGGCCGCCGACCCCGAGGTGGACGTGGTGTACGTGGCGACGCCGCACCACGCGCACCGGGCGGCGGCCGGGCTCGCCCTCGAAGCGGGCAAGGCCGTCCTGTGCGAGAAGGCGTTCACCCTCGACGCCGGTGAGGCCGGGGAGCTGGTGGCGCTGGCCCGCGAGCGCGGGCTCTTCCTGATGGAAGCCATGTGGATGTACTGCAATCCGCTGATCCGGAAGGTGGCGGATCTGGTCGCGGACGGCGCCATCGGAGAGGTCCGGACCGTCCAGGCGGACTTCGGTCTGGAAGGCCCGTTCGCGGCGGGTCACCGGTTGCGCGATCCGGCGGTGGGCGGCGGGGCCCTCCTCGACCTGGGGGTGTACCCCGTCTCGTTCGCCCAGTTGCTGCTCGGCGAGCCCGACTCGGTCCGGGCCCACGCGCTGCTCTCGCCCGAGGGGGTGGACCTGAACACGGCCATGCTGCTGGGCTGGACGGATTCGGGTGCCTCGGCTCTGCTGTCCTGTTCGATCGTGGCGGACACCCCGATGACCGCCTCGGTGACGGGGGCGCGGGGCCGGATCGACTTCCCGCGCGGCTTCTTCCATCCGGAACGGTTCGCCCTGCACCGGACGGGCCGGGAACCGGAGGAGTACGTGCTCGCGGGCGACGGCTCCGCCGAGCGGCATACCTTCCGCCACGAGGCGGCCGAGGTGATGCGGTGTTTGCGGGCCGGCGAGACCGAGTCGCCGCTGGTCCCGCTGGACGGTTCGCTCGCGGTGATGCGGACGCTCGACGCGGTACGGGACCACATCGGCGTCCGCTACCCCGGCGAACGGGCCGCCGCGGGGGCCGCCGGCCCGCGCGGACATGAGGCGTGAGGCGCGCTACGCGGGTGTGAGCCCCGGGTTGCCCGCCTCCGTGACGAAGGAAGCGGCCGTGGTCACCGGGGCGTCCGGCGTCGTCACGGCCGCGACGGTACGGAAGTCCGCGCGGGCGCCGTGTTCGTCGAACGCGACCGTCACATAGCCGCGCCGCCCGTTGTAGAACTTCATGTGCGGGTTGGCCCGTGTCAGAGTGTCGTGGTTGGCCGGCCGGTCGGCGCCGTCCCGTCCGCTGGCGATGGAGGTGGCGACGATCTCGGTGCCGACGGTCCGGGAGTCCGGGTCGCGGAAGTCGGCCTTGAGGTCGAAGCCGTGGCCGACGTGGACGTCGCCGGTGAGCACCATGAGGTTGTCGACACCGGCCGCGGCGGCTCCGTCCAGGACCCTCCGCCGGGAGGCCGGGTAGCCGTCCCAGGCGTCCATGGACAGCTTGTAGCCGGGCCCCGGGGCGTTGCGGCGCTCGGCGAGGACGACCTGCTGCGGCACGACGTTCCAGCGCGCGTCCGACCGGCGCCAGCCGTCGATCAGCCAGCGTTCCTGGGTGGCGCCGGTCAGGGTGCGCCAGGGGTCCTCGGACGCGGGCCCGGGGACCTGCCAGCCGTCCCCGTACGCCTGGTCCGAGCGGTACTGACGGGTGTCGAGGATGTCGAACTGGGCGAGCCGGCCGAAGCGCAGGCGCCGGTAGAGCCGCATGTCGGGCCCGTCGGGCCGCTGGGGCGCGCGCAGCGGCTGGTTCTCCCAGTAGGCGCGGTAGGCGGCGGCCCGACGGAGCAGGAACTCCTCCGGGGGCGTGTCGTTCTCCGGGATGCCGCCCGCGTAGTTGTTCTCGGTCTCGTGGTCGTCCCAGGTGACGACGAAGGGGTGCGCGGCGTGCGCGGCCCTCAGGTCGGGGTCCGACTTGTAGAGGGCGTAGCGCAGCCGGTAGTCCTCCAGGGTGACGGTCTCCCGGGCGAAGACGGCCGGGAGGCGCCGGTCGGTGTAGGCGCGGGCCCCTCCGGTGGCGTCGACCGGGTACTCGTAGAGGTAGTCGCCGAGGTGGAAGACGACGTCGAGGTCCTCCCCGGCGAGGTGCCGGTAGGCGGTGAAGTAGCCGTCGTGGTACGCCTGGCAGGAGACGGCGGCGAGCCTGAGCCCGGAGACCGCGGCACCGGCGGCGGGCGCGGTGCGGGTGCGGCCGACGGGGCTGATCCAGTCACCGGCCCGGAAGCGGTAGAAGTACACGCGGCCGGGGTCGAGGTGGTCGACCTCGACATGCGCGGTGTGCTGGAACTCCGGGTGGGCGGTGGCCTTCCCGCGGCGGACGATCCCGCGGAAGAGCTCGTCGCGGGCCAGTTCCCAGCGGACGGCGACCCGCTCGCGGGGCAGCCCGGAGTCGGCCTCGAAGGGACGGGGCGCGAGCCGGGTCCACAGCAGCACGGAGCCGGGCAGCGGGTCCCCGGACGCCACGCCCAGGGTGAACGGGTCCTCGGTGATCCGGCGGCCGTCGAGTTCGGCGGCGCTCGCGGCACCGGCGGCCGGCAGGCCGACGGCGAAGGCCAGCGCGGCGGCGGCGCCGGTGACGGTGAGGAACCTGCGGCGGCCGAACCCGGCCGCGGCGGTGCGGAGTTCGTCGGTGTGGGTCTGCGCGGGTGTCATGAGCCCTCCCCTGACGGATGGTGTCCGTCCGGATATTGCAGAGGTAAGGGAAGACCCGGGATTGTCGGGTACAGAACATCCGCGTGTCGGACAGATGAGTTCCCTGTGCACCGGTCTCCCGTACGCTGCGCGCCCATGAGCACTGAGTCGCGGGTGGCAGTGGTGACGGGAGCGGGTTCGGGCATCGGCCGGAGCGTGGCGCTGGCCCTGGCGGAGGCGGGCTGGTCGGTGGCGCTGGCGGGCCGCAGACGGGAGGCCCTGGAAGCAACGGCCGCGTCCCTCCCGCCGAGGGCCGTCCTTCCGGTCCCCACCGACGTGACCTCCCCGCAGGCGGTGACAGCGCTGTTCGAGGCGGTACGGGAACGCTTCGGCCGGGTGGACCTGCTCTTCAACAACGCGGGCACGTTCGCGGGCGGTGGGGTCCCGGTCGAGAACCTGGACCACGAGACCTGGCGGACGGCCGTCGACGTGAATCTGACGGGCGCGTTCCTGTGCGCGCAGGCGGCGTTCCGGGCGATGAAGGAACAGTCCCCGCGAGGTGGCCGGATCATCAACAACGGCTCGATCTCGGCGCACGTACCGCGTCCGCACTCCATCGCGTACACGGCGACCAAGCACGCGATGACCGGCATGACGAAATCGCTCTCGCTGGAGGGACGTCCGTACCGGATCGCCTGCGGACAACTGGACATCGGGAACGCGGCGACGGAGATGACGACACGGATGCGGACCGGCATCCTGCAGGCCGGCGGCGAACTCGCGGTGGAGCCCGTGATGGACGCGGCGGACGTGGCGGCCACGGTGGTGCACATGGCGGGCCTGCCCCTGGAGGCAAACGTGCAGTTCGCGACGGTGATGGCGACGACGATGCCGTACATCGGCCGGGGGTAACGGCGTCCGTCCGCGGAGGGCGGGGGCGGGAGGCCGGGCAGGCCCGGGGGCCGGTACGCCGACGCCCGGCCGGCCGGCGTCCCTCCCGCCCGGCTTCCCGGCGAGCGGACGCTACGCCTGGCCGGTCTCGAAGCGCGCGACCTTCCCGCCCTCGACGACGAAGCGCCAGCGGGTCCGCATCTCGCCCCAGGTGTCGTTGCGGAACCGGGCGACGAGCGCCTGCCCGCCGTCCTTGACGGACTCGATCTCCATGTGGCCGCGCGAGGAGAAGATCTCCTTGTCGGTCCAGTCGTCGAGGTCGCGTTCCGAACCGTCGTCCGACATGGTGGCGCCGTCCGTCAGAGCACCCCGGAAGGCGTCGCGGTCGTTGGCGTTGAGGGCCACCACGAAAGCGCGCACGGCGGGGTCGGTGAGTTTGTCCACGGGAATGGTCATGCCTAACCCGTACACCTGGCGGTCCGGATCCCGGTGAACCCGGGCCGCTGATGTGCCGCGATCAGCGGAGGACGGACTCGGCCACCTGGGCGAGCGCGGCGGGGCCCGCCCGCGCATCCCACCTGGCAGGCTGAGCCGCATGGATGACGACGCCTGGACCACCGTTTCCCGTCTGCACGCCTGGCTGACCGACCATCAGGACCTGCCGCCGGGACAGGAGGTACTGCTACGGTCCTGAAGCTCTCCGAGGAGGTCGGCGAGGTCGCCGAGGCGCTGATCGGCGCGACCGGCCAGAACCCGCGTAAGGGCACGAGTCACTCCTGGCAGGACGTCGAGGCCGAACTCTGCGACGTGATCATCACCGCGATGGTCGCACTGCGCACCCTCACACCCGAGGCGGCCGAGGTCTTCACCGGTCATCTGCACCGGGTCGCGCGGCGGTCCCTGACGAGCTGAGCGGAACCGGGCGACGCGCAACCGGACACCACCGGCACCCCTTCGCCCCCTCGGCCCCTTACTCCTTTGACTCCTTCTACGCCTTCGTACGCCCGGCCTCTCGTACGCCCGGCCTCTCGTACGCCCCGCAGTGGGGCGGCGACTCTGTGTAGGATCCGGGCACTCGACCACCGCCACGGCCATCACCACGACCGGCGCTCCGGGCGTCCGCGTCGGCCACCGCCTTGACCGCCCCTGCCGTCAGGAGCCCCGTGTACCCGCCCCCACCGCCGCAGCCGTACCCGAGCCCCCACGCGCCGCAGCCGCCCGCGCCGGTCCGGCAGTGGTGGCGGCATCCCGCACTCGTCGTGGCGGCCCTGGTCGTCCTGCCGCCCGTCGGGATCGCGCTGGCCTGGCTGAGCCGGTGGAGCCGGAACGGGAAGATCGCCGCGACCGTCCTGTCCGGCCTGTGGTTCCTCCTGTTCCTGCTCTCCGACCCGCCGGCGGACCCCGCGGCCGACGCCAAGCCACGGGCGAGCGCGTCGGCCGCGGGCGCGGCGCCGGAGACCCCGAGCGCGAGTCCGACGCCGGCCGGTCCGCCGAATCTCGTGGGCAGGACCCTGGCGGACGCGAAGGCCGCCGCGCTGGCCGCCGGATACGACTCCGTCTCCCACGACGCCTCGGACGGCGACGCACGGCAGTGGGACGCCGGAGGCTGGACGGTCTGCTTCCAGACCCCGGCGGAGCGGCGGACCGGCGACCGGCCCGCGCTGGACTTCGGCGTGGGCCGGATCGACGCGCCCTGTCCGGTGAAGGACGGCGAGAAGGTGCCGTGGCCCAGGATGCCCACCGTCACGGGCCCGGCCTTCGGCGAGGCGAAGCAGCGGCTCGAACCGCTCGGCTTCAAGGCGGTCGAGCCGCGGAGCGCCTACACCGACGTCCCCCTCCCCGACTCCGTGGACGGTTGGAAGGTCTGCTTCCAGGACCCGCGGCCGGCCGAGGAGGTCCGCACGCCGCAGTACCAGACGGCGTACCTCTCCGTCACCGCCCCGGACACCGGATGCCCCGCGACCCCGAACACCGAACTGCACCCCGTCCGGCGCTCGGGCACGGGCGAGGACGACCCCGACGACTCCTCCGGCGAGTCCTCCGACGGCGGAACGACAGGCGGTTCGACGACAGGCGGCGGGAGCGTCGGGACGGTCACCCCGGGCGCGTACTGCTCGACCCCCGGGTCGACCGGCATCGGAGGCAACGGGAACGTCTACACCTGCAAGGGTCCCGGCCAGGACCGCTGGCGCCGCTGAGGACCCGGCCTGACTCCGTGACCCTGGAGGCAAGGGAACCGCGCACCGACCAGAGGAGCTGTGACGAGTTCGTCTTCGCCAACGCGGTCCAGAGCGCCGGAAACTCCGCGGGCCCCAACCCCGTCGCCTACAGCGGCAAGGAGTGCGTGGCGTCTTCCGGCCCCGCCGCAGGTGCTTGGGGAGTTGGGCCAGAGCGAGTCGAGCGGTTTCGATGTGATCGCTCGCGGTGTTGGAGCCCGCGTTGCCGGGCCGCAGCAGCGCGGCAACCGGCTCGCCGGATCCGGCCCGGCCGTGGTCGACGAACGCGACGAGCGGGTGATGGCCGAAGGTCTTCTTCCAGGTCGCGGCGGCGTCCTGCTTCTCGGAGTGCGCAAGGACGAGCACGCCGTCGATGTCCACGGTCACCGAGCCGTCGGCGGCCGGACTTCTCATCCCGGCCAGTTCCCAGACCCGCGAGCGTACTTCGGCCCGCGCCGACCGGATCGCGGTCAGCGCCTTCGGTCCGGCTGCGGCAAGGGCGTCGATGAGCCGGGAGACAGTCGGGTCCGATGCCACCGAGCCGAACACGTCGGGCTCGGCCCGCAGCATGGCGACATCGGCGAGGCAGCCCCGCCCAGAGCCGCCGCGAGGGCGACATCCAGCAGGACCTTGCCCGGATCGTGCCCCGCCACGGCCCGGTACCGAAGTACCCGACCGCACCGAGAAGGCGGCGGTAGAAGTAGCTCTCCGCCCACAAGAACGGCGCGTCGTACCAGGACCGCCCGAAGTACCCCCGACCCCAGTCCGCCCAACGCTCGAAGTCGTGGTCTTCGAGGGCCAGGGGCTCGACGACGCCGTTGGTGATCTCGTCCAGCAGGGCGTCGAGGGCCTCGTGCTGTCGGCGGCCGTACGGAAAGGCGTCTCGAACCTGCCGGATGAGGGCAGGGTGGCGCTTGGCCAGCACACCCCAGGCGAACGAGCCGGGCTCGTTGCCCAGGACGACCGGAGCACCAACTGGGCCGGCGTCGCGAACGGCCTCTGCGCCCGAGACACGGGAGGTCTTCTCTGTCATGGTGTCCAGGCCCTTTCGCATGTCGCTCACCTGGCCGTGATCCCGGGGGGATGCTCGCTGTCAGTCCAGCCCGCCGGTGGCTTCGAGGTGAGCGAGAAAGGTGGCCACAAGGCGTGGGCGGGGGACGTGGGGGACGAGCGCGTCGGGCAGGTCGGCTTCCAGGCCCCACTCCGTGTTGAAGGTGATGCTGCTGCCGTCCGGGACGACGCTGCCCCACAGCCACCCGACGAACTCCGCTGCGGCATGAGCCGTGCAGTCCTCGACGGCGATGCCTTCCGGGGACAGCTTGGCCATGCCCTCCAGCTCCTCCTCGCCGACCGTGATGCCGAAGTGCATGACGGACCCGCGAACGGGGCCTTCGTCGCCCGCGTCAATACGGACGAACGTATCCGTCTCCCGCTCGCGCAGCTTGGCCTCGATCCCTTCGTAGGTCAGGCCCCATGTGGAACCCTCGGCAGGGCAGAAGACGTACATGGTGCGGAGTTCGGCCAGTTCGGACGCGTCCACGCGCTCACTCCCTCATCGTGTGCTGCCGGTCAGGGTACGTATCGGGCGTAGCCCTTGACGCCGTAGGCGGCCATCATGACGCGCCAGTAGGCCACGGAATCAGCGTTGTTGGTGACCGTTTCCACGCCCCGCATCTCCTTGTTGCGTGGGTCGTTGAGAGCGGCGTTGTACTTCGTGAGCTCCTTGCGGTCCTTGTCGTAGAGGAAGTCCTTCTTGCCGGACTGGTGGTTCGCGCGGAGTTCGTCGAGCGAGCGGTAGCACGGCTTGTTCGGGTTGTTGACGTACTTGGCCTCGATCGCCATGCCGTCGCGGTCACGGAAGCCGTCGACCATCAGGGTGCTGTTGGCGCTGATGCCGAGCGGGATGGGGACCTCGTACTCGGGGTATCCGGCGACCCGCTTCTGGTAGGCGACCTCGGCGGGCTTCCCGCCGGACACGTCTCCGGCCCGCAGAGAGTTCAACCAGGTCTGGAAGTTCTGCTGCTCAGGGGCAGTGAGGGGCGGGAAGCGCGGGTCCGGCGGCGTCGGCGGTGCCATCGGCTGAACGCGAGGCCCGTTCGGCGGGCGGTAGCCCACGGGGACCAGGAGAGGCACCCGGATCAGCGGTGCGAGGAAGGGCGGCAGGGACGGAAGGGGCAGGAACCCGCCCCCGTCGGGCTGCGGCATAGGGACCTTGGCCTGCGAGCTGTCGAGCGCCGGAGGAATGTTCCCCAAACGCGCGATGCGCATGTCGCCGGTGACGAGCTCGTGCAGCCCGCCGTCGTGTCCCTCCCCACCGAACTGCGGTCGTTCCCAGATGGCGAGTGGCTCGCCGAAGAGGGGGCTTTGCTCGTCCGGGATCCTCTTCAGCGCCGTTTCGATGTGATCGGCGTACGAGTCGCAGGCGTGGGCGATCATCCGGCAGGCGGACGGCAGGTTCGCCATCAGGGTCTCGTCCTCGCCCACCTCGGAGGGAGGCGGAGTCTTGCCGACGAAGACGGTGAAGAAGGTCTGGACGGCTGCGGCGGTCTCGCCGAGTTGCTGGGCGGTCGCGGTACGCCAGGCGCTCTCGGAGTCCCCGTGGGCGTCGTCGAGAATCCCCGCCGCCGAACGCCAGGCGTTGGCCGTCTTGCGGAGCTTGTCCCGCTGGCCGTGGAAGCGGGAGCTGAGCAGGTACTGATCGGTCCAGCTGGTCTCGCCGACGACCTCGGGAAGTTCCTCGGCGTTGTGGCTGGCGCGCGGATTGCAGTCCGGTCTCGAAGGCTGGGCTCCGATGTCGGGCCCCACGCTCTGGCCGAGCAGGGACGCGGCGATTGCGCTCTCCTGCTTGAGAAAGTCCTCGGTGGCCTTGAGCATGGCGCCCGCACCGTTCGCCATCACCTGGTGAGCGAGGCCGGCCGCCTCGAAGACGGTCTTCACGGCCGGCTTGTAGACGGCGGCGAAGGCTCGTCCGGCGTTGTCGTCGCCCGCCATCCCGCCATGAGCGCTGAGCTCCGTGAACAGCAGGCCCAGCATGTCGTAGATCAGGTCCCGCAGCCGCACCATGGACCACGAAGCGTTGACGTAGTTCCCCGCCTTGTGTTGAAGATTCAAGACTCCCCCGCGCCCTCGGCCACCAGGCTGTTCGATGGACCGTACACGTTGGCGAGGGGAGGAGCTCCGCCGCACCGGGCACGTGGAGCATCTGTGGCCGATTCCTGCCGGTGGCGGGCTTGACCGCTGCCATCGTGGGATTCTGATGTGCTGTCAAGCCACCGGAGCGACTCATTCCCGAAACGGGATGCCCGAGTGCCGTCAGCGTCACTCCCGTCGGACGGGTCTGGCAACGCTTGGGCCAGCACGATCCAGGCGGCCTTGGCGCCACGTTCCGTGACATGGAACCCCCACTGCCCCCGGGCCAGTTCGTTCACGATGCGCAGGCCCCGTCCCCGCTCGACGAGCAACCCGCTCGCTCCCTCGGCCGGTTCGACGTCCGACGACGTGGCACCGAGGTAGAGGCCCGTGGGGAGCAGAGGATCCCCATCATGGATCTCGCAGATGTACCTCCCGGCGGCCGAGCGGACGTGCACCTCGTACGGGCCACACGCGTGCTCGTGCGCGTTCGCCACGAGCTCCGAGACGGCCAGGACTCCATCACTGATGACATCCCCGGACACACCCAGGTCCTTGAGAACACGTCGCAGAACCGCGCGGGCTTCGCCGGTCGGGTTGATGGTGCGGTCGGTCCAGCGGTACACGAGGCCGAGAGCGGCGAACGGTGCGCTGATCATCGGGCGGCGGACCTCCTGTGGGTGACGTCGATGGCCTTCTCCCGAGGCTGCGACGTGGTCGCGGAAGTGCGCCAGGTACGCCGGTGAGAGGCGTCCAGCCGCAGGAAGCACCCAGACTTCTGGCGCGCGGACCCGGAAGGATCGTGGCTCAAGCACCAGCCACAAGGCCGGTCGCGAGTCACGCACTCAACGATGACCGCCGGTGCCCCTGATGCTCATGGGCGTTTATGAGCGCGAGGGGCCAGCGAGCGGCACGGCACTCCAGCGACACCGCCGACCCGCCGCCGGCCTTCGCTTTCGCCCGTCTGATCACTGGGAGAATGGGCGGGTGAGTGCTGACGTGTTGGGACGCTGGGTACCGGATCGTCCCGAGGAAGTGGCCGCGGTCTTCGCCAAGGCTGACTTCCGGTGGTGGATCGCCGGTGGCTACGCAATCGAACTCGCGGTCGGCCGCGAGCTACGCGCACACGGCGATCTCGACGTGCTCGTCCTCCGGCGCGACCAGGCCCGCGTACAAGATCTCCTGGCCGACTGGGACCTGTACGTAGCGGACCCGCCCGGCCAAGGGGAGCTGCGCCCGTGGCGTCCTGGAGAGGTCCTTCAGCCACCGCTCCACGACATCTGGTGCCGCCGCACGCCGAAGGCGCCCTGGTCCGTACAGCTCATGCTGGACGAGGCCGAGGGCACCGAGTGGATCTCGCGGCGCACCCCGGAGATCCGGCTCCCGATCGACCGGCTCGGGCGAACGAGCGAGACAGGCATCCCGTATCTCGCGCCCGAGGTGCAGCTCTTCTACAAGGCCAAGGCGACCCGGGACAAGGACGAGACCGACTTCGCAGCTGTGCTGCCGCTGCTCGACGCTCCGGCACGCGCTTGGCTGGCGGACGCGATCAACGTGATCGCGCCCGACCACCCCTGGATTCGCCGGCTCCTGCCGGTCAGCCGAACGTGAGCAGCGGAACGTCGTAGAGATCGGGGTTCCGGGGCCGGGTCATCGTGGGCGACGTGACCTCAACGATGAACAGCTCGCTGAGGAACTGGACCTTGGCGCTGAGGAGGTGGCTCGTCCTGCCGTCGGCCGACTGGGCCTTCAGGCCGGCGGATACGTGGATGTGCGGAAGTATCCCGCCGGTGGCGGGATCGTGGGCAAGGGTGCCCGCTCCGAACGCCTCGACGTTGGTGACGTACGTCTTCGCCCAGACCGGTGCGTCCGGGTCCGCGAGCTTCTCGCAGGCGCCCACGATCTCGGCCTCCGCGAAGGCTCCGATGAACGAGGGGATGTAGCCCTGTCGCACACCGTTGTCCCGGCAGAAGGTGGACAGCGCCTCGAAGAAGTCCTCCCCGTGGTCGAAGGTGACGCCGAAGGTACGGCCGACGGTCAGCTCGTGAGCACGCATGTGCGGGTTTCTCCTGATGACGTGGGATCAGCGGGCAGCGGCGGTGGTGAAGGTCTCGCGGACGACCGCCCCGTCGGCGCCTTGGGCAAGCAGGGCCTGCAGCAGGAGCCGCGCCTGGTAAGGGCCGAGGTCTCCGGCACCGATGAGCCCTCGACCGAGGAGGTCCTTCTCGGAGCCGGGGAAGCCGTACGTGTCGGACAGGACGGGGCCGTTGCCGATACGGGAGGCGAGGACCACAGGGATGCGGGACGCGAGCTTGGTGAGCCCTTCGACGAGACGCTCCGGGACGTGGCCGACGCCGAAGGCCGCGACCACAAGTCCGTCGCAGTTGCCGTCCCACAGGTCGAGCAGGGCACCGTCATCGCCAAGAGTGACGACGTAGAGCCCAACGCGCGCCTCGCGGGTGGGGGTACGTACCAGCGGCCCACGGCTCGGCAGGCCGCTCGCCATCCGCACCCGGTTCTCCGCGATCCGCGCGATCGGGCCGCACGCCGGTGAGGTGAAGGCGGCGGGGCTGGTGGTGTGGGACTTGCGGACGGTCCGGGCCGCGTGGATCTCGTCGCCGAGTACGACGAGGCAGCCGGCGCCCCTGAGGCCGGGATCGGCGGCGGCCAGGACTGCGGCGTGGAGGTTGGCAGGGCCGTCGGCGCCGGGCAGGGTGGGGTTGCGCATCGCCCCTGTGACGACGACCGGCTGCTCATGGCCGTGGTAGAGGTCGAGGAGGAAGGCGGTCTCCTCGATGGTGTCGGTCCCCTGAGTGACGACGACACCGTCGATGTCTCCGGTCTCCAGCTCCGCCGTGATCTCGGCCGACAGCGCGGTGAGGTCCTCGAACGTCAGGGAGGCGCCGGGCAGACGTCGAAAGTCCCGCACCTTGAGGTCGATGCCGCTCGTGGCCAGTGCGGGTACCGCGGCGAGGAGTTCATGGGCCGAGAGCGCGGGTACGACGCCACCCGTGGTGGGATCCGTGGTCATGGCGATCGTGCCGCCGAGGGAGAAGACCGCCACGTTCCTGACCGACTCCGTCATATCCCCTGCTCCCCTGTCCGGACGCCGCCGAGCGCGGCCTCACGAGTGGTTCACGCAGGCTATCGGGTCGGTGCCGTCCGGGTACGCGGAATGATCACCAGCTTCTCGGCCACGAACCGACAGGCGGCCTCCAGCCCTTCGAGGCCGAGCAACCGGCTGCGCGGCCGGGCAAGCCGCTCCGTGCCGACGGCCGACAACTGTGCGCACCGGCGACCGAGCCAGGAGGCATCGAGGCCGAGGTACTCCGCCGTCGCCGCGAGGCGCTGTCCGGCTTGCTCGGCCGCTGTGGCCGAGTGGTGACTGACGTGGCCGGTCACATCGGCGAACGTCCGCAGGGCTCCCGGACGCGCGGTGACCGCGAGGTGGGACGCTCCCTCGGTCCGTACCCAAGAGGCGATGACAGCCCGGCGCCCGGGAGAGAGGGCGAAACCGTCAGTGTGTGCGAAGCCTCCGTCGTCGGTCACCCAAGTGCGAATGCCGAAGGACTCCATGAGCGCGATGGCGAGGAACAGCAGAACGCGCTCGCACGCCGGCGACGAGGCGACCGCCGTCTCGGGGACGCAGAACCCTCGGCCGCTCGTACCGCCCGGACGCCGGGGTGCCATTCGTTCCAGGTACTGGTACTTGTGCCGGAAGAACAGCCACGTGGCGGCCTCCTCACCGCGCTGTTCCCTGGTCCAGAACACGGGTGCGTCGCCCAGGTGGTCACGGTGGCCCAGGATGTACCGGGCTGCGGTCTCCGAGCCGATCAACATCCGGGAGACTTCGGTCAGGCCGTGGTCGGAGGCGAGCGGCGAGCCTAGGGAAGCGGTGAGCGAAGCCAGCGAGGTGTACAGGGCCTGGTCGTCGCCGAGCAGTGCCGCCTCGAATCCCGACATGGCCCACAGGATGCCGTAAGTCAGGTCGTCCAGTTCGTACGCGGCGGGAATGTCGACCGGGTCGGAGGCAGTGGCGCGTGCGCCGCTCGGTCGGGCGTCGGTGACGAACTGCCGGACCGCCCCGTCCACCGTGCGGTTCGCGACGACGAGCGCGCGCATCGGCATGGTGCGCCAGGCATCCAGCTCCGGGCGGGAGTCGAGTCTCAGGCTGTCCCCGAGGAAGGAGGCCGCGGGAAGGGTCAGCACGGGAAGCGCCGTCGTCGAGACGGACCGGCCGGCGGGTAACAGAAGCTGGCCCGGCCCTTCGGGCAGCGCCGCGTACCCACGGGCTCCGGTGTCCGCCGCTCCCAGTCGGCCCGTGGAGCCCGGGATGTGTGGATCGGCCGTAGGCAGGAGCCCGAGCAGTTCCTCCGGGACTCCCAGCGCATCGGTCCACTGGACGAACTGCCGTCGGTCGCGGATCTGTTTGAGCCCGCGTTCCAGTCTGCTGACCTCGGCCTGGTCGATGCTGACCATCCGCGCCACCCCGGCCTGGGAGAGGCCCGTGTGCTTCCTGAACAGCTTGACGACGGTTCCGAGTTCCCATGCGGCCACGGCTCGCCGGACCGTCGGATCACGCCAGAAGGCCGGGTCGGCCCGTCGGGCGGCCGGCCCGTCCTGGCACGAGGCGCATCGTGTACCGGCGTTGAAGCGACTGAGTAGGGCACCGCAGCGCACACACCGCCGCTGTCCGCTGTCGACCATGGTCGGCATTCTCCCTCTCTCCGCGACCACCCGGACACGTTCCGCTGGTGGGGCTCATAAACACTCATAGGCGTGGGCCTTCGTGGCGACCATCGTGGTGGAGCACCACCGACCGGAGCCGCGTGCCGCGACTCCCCGGACGTGAGGATCCACCTGTGACCTCCTTGACCCTGCCGCCCCGGCCCCCCGGTTCACCGCCGCTGGCCCACGCCTGGCAGACGCTGGCGGACGGGCTGCTGACCCAGCGGCTCCATCTCCACCTCGACGAATGGCGGGCTGCCGTCGCCGAGGAGAAGGCGCTGCCGGACGTGCCGGGCGCCGATGTCTCCGTGCTGGCCCAGCGCCCGTCTCCATTGTCGGCAGGCGACGGGTCCGCGATGGCGCTGCTGGAGGACGCCGGGCTCGGCTTCTGGTGGGAACTGCCCCAACGACACGGAGCGGAGTCGCGGAACCAGCGCGGGGCGCTTCACCGCGCCGCCGACACCGCTGTCCAGGGCATCCTCGCGGAGCAGTCCGGGGCGGCTTGGTCCGACGCCGTGACGGCCGTCAGCGCCGCCGCCGCGTGGTGGGTGGGCTTCTTCACGGTCATCCGTCACCGCGGGGTGCACCACATCACGCTGGAGCCGCACCCGAGCCCGCTCCATGAGCAGGCCCTGGGCACCGCGGTGAGCGTCGTGGCCCACGGCATGGCCACGCGGGTGCTGGAGGCGGCGCTGCGTAACTCCGACGACGACCCGGACCTCCGCGCCGCGTACTGCCGGGCCATCGAGGCAGGCATCTGCGCCGAGCCCGAGCTGCCCCGCCTCATCGACGAGTTGGCGGAGCTGCGGCTGGTGGACCTGGTGTCCACCACGGCCCGCTGGCGTGGTCGCTTCACCAAGTACGCCGGCGGCACGGGAGCGGGGCAGGTCGAATGAACCACCGCTATCCGTTCATCGTCATCGAGGGGCTCGACGGCACCGGCAAGACGACGCTGCGCAAGGGTCTGTTCCGGCTCTGGGAGGGGCTCTACGGCGTCACCCCGCTGTGCATGCTCACCACCAACTTCCTCGCCGCCGACCAGGCCGCCGCAATCGTCACCGGCAAGTACCAGCCGAACACCGGGAACCGTGACGCCTACCTGTCCGCGATCGCGGCGGACAAGCGGGCCACGCTGGATCGCCTCGTGCTCCCCCAGCGGCCGGCCCGGCCCGTGATCGCGGATCGCTGGCTCCTCAGCGAGCTGGCCTTCTTCGCCGTGAAGCACGACATGAGGGTGTCGCAGACGTACGAGGTGCTGGCCGCGCAGCTCACCGCGGCCCCGCATCTCACGTTCGTCCTGGACCTGGAGACCGACGCCTCGATGAGCCGGGCGCAGGCCCGCCAGGGTGACGCCGTCCGGGCCGACTGGGACGTCCACGACGTCCAGAGCCGGGTTCGCGAGACCTACGAGGCCGTGGTCACGAAGCCCGACGAGTTCCCGTCCCTCGGCGACGTGGTCCGCCTGGACGCCCGCCGACCTCGGTCCGAGGTGCTGCTCGCCGCCTGGGACGTACTGCGCGAACGGCAGCTGGTGCCGTCGCTCGCCGCCCGCGCGGAAGAAGGAGAGACCCATGGCTGACGGCTCGAAGGCGACGCGCCTACGTGAGGCCCTCGACGACAGCGAGCGAAAGCACCCTCTGCTGGCGATCGGTGCGGTGAACGCGCTCGCCGCGCACGTCGCGGCGGAGGCGGGCTTCGACGCCCTGTGGGTGAGCGGTCTGGAGGTGTCCGCGGCCTCCGGGCTGCCGGACGCCAACGTCCTGGGGCCCCGGGACCTGTCCGACGTGGTCGCCTCGCTCGGCCGTGTCACCGAACTGCCCGTCGTCGTGGACATCGACAACGCGGGCGGCTCGGGGCGCACGGCGGAGCGGTTCGCGTACGACCTGATGCGCGCAGGAGCCGCGGCGGTGTGTGTCGAGGACAGCGCGTACCCGAAGTGCAACAGCTTCGCGGCCCACCGGGACCAGAGCCTCGCGGACCGGGACCTGCTGTGCGAACAGGTGGGGCGCATACGGAAGGTCGCCGGTGACGGCCTCGTGGTCGTGGCCCGCACCGAGGCCCTGATCGCCGGCGAGGACCTGGCCACGGCGATCGCCCGCGCCGAGGCGTACGCCGAGGCCGGAGCGGATGCGGTACTCATCCACTCCAAGGACGCGACCGGTGATCAGGCGCGGGCCATCGGAGGTGCGTGGAGGCACGGCGTACCGCTCGTCAGCGTGCCCACGGCGTTCCCCGACCTGAGCGCCGCCGAACTCGGCGAGGCCGGCTTCGGCCTCTGCATCTACGCGAACCAGCTCAGCCGTGCCGCCCTCGCGGGTATGCGCACCGCCGCCCGTCAGTTCCAGCGCGGAGGGAGTTTCCGCTCCACCGTCGCAGGGTCCCTCGCGGAGGTCGGCGACCTGATGCGCGTCGGCGAACCGGAGGCACTGTCGTGCCTCTGACAGCCGAGCTGCCTCGGATCAGTGTGTCCGTGAAGGCGGCGATCGTGCGCGACGGCGCCGTCCTGCTGCTGTCGTACGACGACGAGGCCGGGTTCCACTACAACCTTCCCGGCGGCAAGGCCCAGGTCGGCGAGGACCTGCGCCAGGCCGTGAGGCGGAAGGTCGCGCAGGAGTCCGGCCTCCAGGTCGTGGCCCGGCGTCTGCTGTGTGTCGTCGAGTACGTCCCCGAGTCGTGGCAGGGCGAGTTCGGGGACATACAGAAGGTTCAGTTCAACTTCCTCGCCGAGCAGGTGGACGACGCCGAGCCGCGCATGCCGGAACCGCCGGACCCCATCCAGGTGGGCTTCGAGTGGGTTCCGCTGGAACGTCTGGGCGACGTGTACCTGTTGCCCCGGATCAACCGCCATCTGTCGGCGGCGTTGAGCGGGGAGCTCGTCGACCCCTTCGTGGACAGGTGGTGACCTTCATGGAACCGACGCTGAAGGATCTGCGGGAGTGGCTGCTGCGGGAGCACTCCGGGACGGTCTGTGCCGACCGACTCCACGTGATCGCCGACGAGCTCGCCGGCCTGACCGCCCGCGGTCTGCCGGGCCCCGTGGTGGAGCTCGGCTGTTACCGGGGGGTGATGGCCCTCTGGATCCGTAGCGTGCTCGACTCGCTGGGCGACACCGACCGCGAGATCCACGTCTTCGACTCCTTCCAGGGCATGCCCGCGCCCGGCGCCGAGGACTCGGACCATCTGGCGGCGGGCGAGCTCCGGTCTACCCCGGACGACGTGCGCGCCACGCACGCGGCCTGGGGCAGGCCGGCGCCGGTCATCCATCCGGGATGGTTCGACGAGACCCTTCCCAAGGAACTGCCCGACCAGATCGCGTTCGCCTACCTGGACGGCGACTTCTACGACTCCACCCTCGCGGGGCTCACGCACTGTGTCACCCGTCTGGTACCGACGGGCGTGCTGCTCATCGACGACTACGCGGACACGGCGGTCAATCCGCGGGCCTGGGACGGGCTCCCGGGGGTGAAGCGCGCCTGCGACGCGTACTTCGGCGCGCCTTCGCCCGTGACTGTCGTCGTCGGCGAGGGCGATCTCGCCTTCGGCCGGTACGAGAAGCCGGAGTTCCTCCGATGAGCCCTGTCCTGGTGCTACGTGGTGCGGCGGACGCGAGCGCGATCCGCCGCGCCCTGCCCGATGTCCTCGTACACGAGTCGCCGGACCTGGACTCGCCTCTGCCCGCCGAAACAGCCGTGCTTGTCCTGCGTTCCGGCGTCCGTCTCGGCGAGAGCGAGCTCGACGTGCTTCCTCGCCTGCGGCACGTCGTACGGACCGGCTCCGGCATCGACCACATCGACGTGAACGCCCTCCGGCACCGTGGCATCGCGCTGCACCGCAACGCCGAGGCCGGCGCGGACGCCGTGGGCGAGTGGGTCCTCGCCGCTGCCCTCGCCCTGGCCCGGCGGATCCCCTTGGGGCAGCACGCGCTGCTGCTCGGCCGGCACGAGAAGCAGGCGTGCATGGGTGCGTCACTCGGCACCCTGGCCGCAGGTATCTGGGGCGCGGGCCCGGTGGGGCTGGCCGCCGACTGGGCCCTGGCCCCCTTCATGGGCCGGACGGCCTTCGCCGCGTGGCCGTCGAACCCTCCCGGCCTGCGGGAGCTGTCGCAGACAGCGCTCATGGAGCAGTCGCAGGTACACGTGATCGCTCTGCCGCTGCGCCCCACGACCGAACAGCTCATCGGCGAGGACTTCCTCGAACGCGTCGCTCCGCAGCGGCCTCTGCTCATCTGCGCAGGACGGCTGGAGACCCTCGACGTCGCCGCCTGCCTGCGGGCACTGGAGGACGGAAGGCTCTCGGGCCTTGCACTCGACCCGGTCGAGCGGGAGCACCTGCCGCTCCTCACCGGCTCCACGACGCCGCTCAACCTCCTGGCCTCGCCCCACATCGGGGCCCAGCGCTCCGACGTGCGCTGCGCGCTCGACCGATGGGCCGTCGATCTCCTCAAGGAGATCACCGCTGACAACACGATCCTGATCGAAGGAGGCCACCGGTGAACCCATCGGCACGATTGCGCCGGGAGATCGCCGACAGAGTCGCCCAGGCGCTACTCACATCCGGCGAGGCCCGCGAGGTCTGGCTGGAGGGAGCCCTCGCCTGCGGCTTCGCCCACGCAGCGAGCGACATCGACCTGCGTGGCATCGTGGACGGCGCCCTACCGGCGTGGGAGTCACGCATCGTGGACGGCGTCCGTGTCGACCTCCAAGCGGAGGCGCCGCAGCGGGCGGAGGAACTCCGTCACCTGCTCCGCTCCTTCGACGTCCGCCGAGACGACCTCGGATCGTTCCGCCGGGTACGCGCCTCGATGCGCGACCTCATGTGTCTGCGCACCGCTCTCTCGTACGGCTCTGGACGCTGGGATCCGGTGCTCGATCCCGAGGAGCGCCAGGGCTACCGAGGCTGGGCTGTCGCCGACCAGGCCGAGGTCGCGGCGAGTCTCGCCGAGGACCTGACCGGTCTCGTCGAAGACGGCCTGGCCGAACCCGCCGACGTCGTGTGCCGGAAGCTGGAGACCTGCCTCACCGCGCTCGAGTGCGCGGCGGCTGGTCATCCGGTACTGGGCGACAAGTGGCTACCGCTGCTTGCCAGCGCTCCGTTCCGTCCGCCGATCGACCCGGCCCGCACGGAAACGTGGGAGTGGTTCCGTCCGGTTCAACGACGCGTGACCAGAGCGCTCCTCAGCTGCTGGCCCGTCGACGACCCGGTGCAGAAGCCTCCCAACCTGGTCGCCCCCGACGCCGGCTGGCTGCCCCAGCGGTACGCCGACGGGTGGTTCCTTCGCCGCGGCGACGTCCACATCCCCATCACCGGCGGACAGCTTCTCGGGTGGCTGTCCACGGTCTCCACCGATGGCGCGTAGACCGCGCCTCTCCTCCTCAGGAGTCCTCTGATGCCCGTCACCCGCACCGCCCCGACAAACCTGGAGAGTCTCTACGCCCCGCTGCCGAGCACCGGTCCGGACACCGCGGTCTCCGTCATCCTCAAACTCCGCGGCGAGACCTGCGACATCGACTGCCTGTACTGCTTCGAGAAGCGCAAGGAGTCACCGGGCGGCGCCCGTATCAGCGCAGCGCAGGTCCACCGCCTCGGTTCGATCTTCTCTGGGCGCCCGCTCAGCGTCGAACTCCACGGCGGGGAGCCCCTGACCGCCGGCCGGGAACGGATCGCGGAGATCCTGGACGCGCTCGCCGCACAGCCGAACGTCATCCGCGTGAGCCTCCAGACCAACGGCCTCCAGCTCGACGACACCTGGCTGGACCTCTTCGAGCGGCACTGCCCGGAGCTGGAGATCGGTATCTCCCTCGACGGGGACGCGCTCGGGAACTCGTGGCGCGTCGGTTACGACGGCCGCCCCACGTACCCCCGAGTGATCGAAGCCCTGGAACTCCTCGGCCGTCGGGAACGCCACGTCGGCGTCATCTGCGCCGTCACCCCCTACGTCCTCGGCCGGGCCTCCGAAGTCATGAAGCACCTCGCCTCCTTTCCCGCCGTGACGACGGTCAGCCTTGTGCCGTGCTTCGACGCGGCGGTCACCCGGTCGACTACGGTGGCCGGATCCCGTACGCCGACCAGCCGGGCACTACAGCGACGGGCCATCGGCCCCACCGGCCCGGCCTGGGCCGTCACGCCGCGTCAGTACGCCGACTTCGTACTGGAGGCCGCCCACCACTGGGTCGCCGACGGCCTGTTCCACCGCGTCAAGCTGGAGCCCGTCGTCTCCGTCATCCGCCGCCTGAGGGGTCTACAAACCCGTTCCTGTCACTTCTCCGACTTGAAGTGCGACCACGTTCTCACCCTCTATCCCGATGACCGCCTGGGAAGCTGCGACGAGCTGCCCTGGCCGCAGGCCGGCCTGACCACCCTCGGCGACGTGCACGCTGAGGCGGACGTCGCCGGCGCCCAGGGCGGCTCTCCCCTGCTCCGGCAGGCACGCTCCCTGGTCACAAAGTGCACGACCTGCGACTACCGCGACACCTGCGGCGCGGGCTGCGCGGCAGTCCGCCTCCGCTTCGCCGCCACGGGCGACGAAGACGCGTACTGCGACCACCGCATGCGTCTGATCGACGGCGTCGCCGCCCTGCTCGCCCAGCCGGACCTCCCGCCCGGTGCCTCCTGTTCCCGGCTGCGCTGGCGTCCCGTCCGCCCCAACGACATGCACCACGTCGCCGCCTTCCTGGCCCGGTGGGATGACCCCGCCGTACCCCGCCCGCCAGCACACCTCCAGGTAAGCCCCCACGGCAACATCAACACGGTCGGGCTCCCCGGTGTGCATGAGGCAGACGATCTCGACCCGCTACACCCCCAGTGGTACGAGGGCATCGAGCCCGGCGTCCGTCCGGTAGTCGACGCGCTCACTACGGGCTATAACGCCGTCACCTATGACAGCTGCCAGGGCCACACGTACGCCGACCTCCCCCAAGCCGAGCCCCGCTTCCTCTCGGTCGGCATCCTGCCGCGCGACCGCGCCGAGTACGCGCGTACAGCCACGCGCCTGTGCCATGCCGCCAGCCGAGCCGAGTCCTCCCTGCCCGTGGCGTGTTCCTTGGTCCTCGGTCGCAGCGAGCTCACGTGCCGCACCACCGGCCGGGTGTACCCGACGCTCGACCTCCATCTCGTACCCACTGCCGGCACCACGCCTGCCGAGTACTTCGAGGACCTCTCCCAGGCCGTGCACGTACTCACGGAAGCCCTGGCCAAGGCCGCCTCTGCCCCGCCCTCCACCCCCTGCGCGTGCGGAGGCGAGCAGTGATCCACATCGCCGAGACTCTGTCCATCCGTACTGTGGAGGGCTTCCTCAAGCCGGACGAGATCGAGCGACTCAACCTTGTCATGGACGACACGCTCGGCTCCCTCGGACGCGACCGGTACGGCACTGGCCGCAGCACGACCATCCACGAGATCCCCGGTCACTCCCCCGCCGAGGCGCAGGACGTCTACGAGCCGGCCGGCCGGATCGAGGTAACCGAGATCCCGTACGAGGCGACCGCCCTCCTCGATCAGGCGCTGAAGCTGCACATGGCCGCCATCACGCGCACCCTGCCGTCGGTCACCGGCCACCGGCCGTGGATCTACCTCGAGTACGGCGCCGGCCAGTACATCACCCCACATGCCGACGGCATCGCCCCCGATCCCCTCACCCGTCCCCGCCAGATCGCCGCCGCGACGATCACGCTCACGGACATCCAGGACACCGGCGGGGCGTTCTACGTGGAGACCACGGGCAGCGATGCCGTCTGGACCGCCGACGACGCGCCGACCGGGTCGGGTTACGCCCCGGGGATGCGCCTCGCACACGACGGGACGGACATGTCCTCTCCCTGGTTCCGCGCCATGACCCGCACCCGATGGAGCGTCGCACCCGCTCCCGGCACGCTCGTGGTCTTCGGCAGCCAGCTCGTCCACGGCACCGAACCTGTCCGCGCCGGTCGCGTTCGCAAGTTCCTCACGCTCTTCGTCTCCGAGTCGGAGGCTTCGCCGCCATGACCGGCCCCCGCGGCCCGCCCCGCAGCCACCCCTCTCCCAACCCACGGCCCCGACCAGAGGAAAGAGCGAGCAGTTGCCAGAAAACAAGACATTCGACGAGTTCCTGGAGGCAGTCGCGTCCCTGCGCGACAGCGACCCCGTGCGCACCACCGCACACACCTCCAACGCGGCCACCGAGACCTGGCTGGCCACCACGGTGCAGCCCGACGCTGCTGAGCCCACCACCGAGTCCTGACCGCCACGGGGCCGGGCCCGTGGCGGTCCGGCCCCGTTCCACCTCTGGAGCCCAGATGAGCGCTCTCTCCCCGGAAGCCCTGGTCACCCTCGACGGCATCGCCAGCCATCAGCGCCTCCGGACAAGCCGTATCGCCTCCGTGCTCGGCAACCGCCTGGGCTCGTCCGCCCTCGACTACGCCGTCGCCCACCACCTGCTCGAAGGTGCCGAACACGCCGCGCGCGCCCGGAACGCGGGCCACCTCGCCTGGTATCGGAAGACGACGACGCGAGACCTGCCCCATCTTTCCGTCGGCTCACACCTCCTGCTCAGCCCACGTCCCGGGGACCTGCTCCGGTCGGAAATCTCCGAAACCGCGTACTACCTCGTCGGCCCCGACACCAGCCCTGCCCCACCAGAGGCCCATGGCCTCGTTCGTTCCGCTCTCGCCTCCGCGACCGAGCACGGCTTCGGCACCCTGCTCACCCAGCACGCCCCCGTCATCTGCCTGCTCAACCACCGCCGGCTCGATGAGACCCTCCACAGTTGGGCCCTCACCCGCCTCCCTGGCACCGTCTTCACCGACTACACCGCCCACCCCGAGGTCCTGGCCCGCGACCTCATCCACGAGGCCGCCCACAACTGGCTCAACGACGCCTTGGCCGCGCGCGACGTGAGCCTCCCAGCCGACGTCACCTTCTTCTCCCCCTGGCGGGAATCTCCTCGCCCCGTCTACGGCTTCTTGCACGCGTGCTGGGCCTTCTCCCTCACCGTGCTGTACGCGCGGCAGGCCCGCCGCAGCGCCACGGGGGCCCTGGCCTCCTTTCTTGACGCCCATCTGCGCCAGCAGGAGGGCCAGTTCGCCTCCGCAGTGGATTCGCTGGCCGAGGCACTCCCCTATGTCTCCGCCAACGCGCTCCGCGATCGCGTCAGCCATGCAGTGAGCAAGGCCGTCGATTCGGCGTAACCCGGCGGCTATCCGATCACTTTGTCCGATGCAGGAGCCTAAAGACACCATGAGCTATTTGAGTTAGTCTGTCACCCGTGTCATGCACATCCTCGATGGAGCGGACCTGGGCGCGGACTATACGGTCGTGCAGCTGATCGGCGAGACAAAGGCACGGCGCAGTCTGGACCTCTCCGACCTCTCCCTCCAGGAGCAGGCCGCCTTGGTCGAGGGACGCGCGAATCACCTGATCCCGGCCGCGGTGCTCGCCGAGAAGATCCAAGTCGCGCAGGCCGCGGGACGTCCGTTCGTCGTCAAGTACGGCATCGACCCGACGTCGCCCGAGTCCACCTCAGCCACGCGGTGCCGATCATCATTGTCAGCCGGTTCCAGCGGATGGGCCATCACATCGTCTTCATCATCGGCGACGTCACGGCCAACATCGGTGACCCGTCGGGACGCTCCTCGGAGCGACCACCCCTCACCGACGAGGACATCGCCCGCAACCTGAGCGGCTACCCGCGGCAGGGCACGCCGTTCATCGAGTTCGGGCGTGCCGACCTGCGTTTCAACGGCGAGTGGCTGAACAACGTCACCCTCCCGGAACTCGTCGGGGCTCTCGCCCGCGTGCCGGTCTCCATGTCGGGGCTTTGAAGGAGTGCCGTGAGTTAACGTCCGGCCGTGTCACTGGTCTGTCCGGGAGCAGCGACTCCCGGCGGCGGGCTGGTGGCGTCGTCCAGAGCAGCCGCCAAATCCCTCAGGGTGTGGAACTGGAAGGGACCACCAACGAATCCCGCCGGCACCGGCGCACGGGTGACAAAGATCGCCTTGACCACACGCGGCTGAACTGACGTCGGCAGGCCGAGCGCGGCCGCCACCTCGTCGGCGTAAGGTGCCAGGTCGTCGAGTTTCCGCTGGAGCTGTGTCGCGTAACACGGTTTTCGGCGGTCGACGTAGAAGCCGTCCAGGTGGCGTCGGATCTCTGGTGTCACGTGTACGTCGGCTGGGTCCTTCACCTCAATCAGCCAGATGGTCGAGTCAGCCCCGCGCCCAGCGACTACATCGATCTCGGTCTGGAGCGACGGGACTCCGAGACGCTGCGGATCCTGCTCCCGGATGCGCTCCTCGACCACATAGCCGGCTGCCCGGAGCGTTTGTCCCACCTCGGTCTCAAGGGCCCTGTTCTTGCGGTCGCGAACCGCCTCCAGAGCGTCTGCCACCCGGCGCGGAGGCGGCGGCTGTGTCCAGGGCAGGATTCCCTGGGCCACGAAGTTGCCGTAGATACCTGCACTCGCGTAGCAGAGCTGCGGGCCCACGACGATCCGCCCATCGGTGAGTTCTGTCAGGGGCTGGACGACCAGTCGTTTCTGCCTGCTGCGCGCATGCCACGGCTTCCAGTCGACAGCCCGCAGCGCGGAGGATGTACTGGTGAGCAGTCCCTGAGCAGCGGCTATACGGGCAGGTCCGTCAGGCTCATCTGCGAGACGCAACGTGTCGAGCAGATGCTGCCGTACGGCATCTGCATGGGCGGCCACAGCATCCGGATCCTCAGGTGCCAGCGGCCAGTGGGCCAACGAGAACAGGACCTGCAGGATATCGCTCACCGATGCTCCGTACGTGGCAAGCATGGCAGCGTCAACAGCGGCATCGACGAGTTCGGCGGTCTGTTCCCGGTCGACGACTTCGACGGGCGGATCCAACTCGTCGCTCTGGGTATGTCCGGCGGGGATCACCGGAGCCGCGAGCATGTGAGCCGCTCGGGCCCGCCTGAACGCACCAAGGTTCAGATCGAACACCCGGGAGCCCGCACCCCCGGACCCGGCATCGGCATCGGCATCGGCCAGATCGGTCACCACGGTGATCTCGTATGCGTCGCTGATTCTCAGTCCGGTGGGGCGAACTTGATGATGAATCGCTTCGCTCCGCATCGTCGCGGCCAGGTAGGCGGAGGCCGCAGCGGTGATCTCCATCCATGCGTACTGATCCACGCGGCGGTTTCCAGTGGGTTGAGCGCGCAAGGCTGCTTCGATCGCGATTTCGTTGCTCCGCCGCAGCCACAGATGTTCTTGCTCGAGTTCGGCCTGACGCTCCAGTGGGTCCCAGGCCACCGAGAGAAGGCGGGAGGCCTGTTCGAGATCGCGGAATTGCTGGTTCTTCGTCGCCAAGGTGCGTTCGATCTGTCGCATCCCGACGGTGACAAGGTCGTCGGAGGAGTGTTGAGCGAGACGACGGTTCAGAGCGTCCAACGCAGCTGGTGCCAGCACATCACGGTCAAGCGCTTTGGCCTGTGCGCCCACGTACGTTCCGGGTGCGACGCCCGCTGCCTGCACAGCACGGGCCACCTCCTGGTCCACCATGCCCACCAGGTGGGCGTCCACCTGCCACGGGCGGGCAAGGTGTGGACGGCTCATGGGCGCCGCCATGATGCGGATCGCAAGTGTGGGCGAAGCTACCTGCCAGGCCGTTGCGACCGTCCCAACTGCCCCCGGCGACAGATCACTTTGTTCCAGCAGGGACTTGATCGTCTGCGCCATGACATCCCGCGTGGTTGCGGCGTCCTGGTGAGTCTGCTCCGCGAGCAACTCACAGTCGACAAGGAACTCGGCGTGGATCACCCGGCCGTGCGCACTGGTACGTGCCTCGACAGATCCGACCCGGATGGACTTGGCGTGATCACGTTCGGCCAGCGTAACGGGCCGCATTTCGAGGATGTACCCGACCGGCGAGGCTTCGTCATGCGCCACCTTCCACGCGTCATCCACCTGCTCGAAGCCGAAGGCGTACGAGCCTGCGAGGTCGTGGAGAAGTTGGTGATGGTCGTCGCCCCAAGCAGGGTGCGCGGAACGTACGGCCACAGCAGGGGTGCCGGCCCGGATCCGCCAGCCGTACAGGTCAGGGCGGTCATGGTCCGGCGATCGGGTACCCACATCGGACCGCTCATCCGCATGCGCTCGGCGCCACTCGTAGATCCCGTATGCGCCCTGTCCGATGGGATCCAGGGCATCCCAAGAGTCCGTTCCCGGCAGGGCGAGCAGGGCAAGCGCGTGCTCCAGGTCCTGCAGGCGCTGGCCGCGTTCCCACCCGGCGGCGCTGTGGTGGGGACTGACCATCATCAAGTCCGGGGCCCTGCCGCCACCGAAGAACGTCTTGTTGTTGCCGCGCCACCACTCCCATAGGTCAAACGCCTCCCAAACGATCATGTGGGGTCTGTCTGGCGCGGCAAGTTCACGGCAAAAGGTGTAGAGATCCGTGTCGCTGTCGGCGGTGGTCGAGGCCCAAAGCAGATCCTCAAGGGACATGGCGGCCAGCCCCGGCCGTTGGGGCGCAACCAGATGTCCGGCAGATGCGACGAGGAGAAGCGGAACGACCTCCGTCCCTGCGGGAAGGTCAGGGACCCACCGGGCAGCGGCACACGAACCTCTTCGTCCGAATGGGCACGGGCATGCTCGCTGGTCCGCAGCACTGCTGGTTCCTCCCGGAAGGGAGCATCCGTCAGATGGGGGCGGGCGAACAGCTGTACCAGCAACGCCCTGGCAGGTCCGAACATCACCACCCACTGGACAACGTCGCGAGGGGAGACAGCCGGGCCGTTGCTAGTGTCAGGGGGGCCGACAATCGTGTCCGAGAACCGCCACAGAGCTCGGCGTGCACGTTCAGCTGTGAGCTGGGCAAAGCGCAGGCTGACGTTCGCTTCCGCCGAGGCGGCGTGCCGAGCGAGATCAACGACGCCCTGCCCCAGGCTTTCGGGCAGGAAGCCCAACGGTAGCCAGAACCTCGCTGCGCCACCGTCGGACTGCTGATGGGAAACGGCCAGGTACCTGCCGAACGTACTCTGCGGGGAACGGGGATCGTAAATCGGCTCTCCCTGCTGTGCGGTAGCCCAGTCGAGCGCTGCCCGCAGTGCCTCGGAGGGGGCGACCATCGCATCCACTGGCATGCTCAGAAGCATCTGCGCCGCCGCGAGTTCCTGGTCACTCAACGTTGCAGGACCCTCTGTCGGCATGTCCCCATCGGGCCACGATGAGGCCAGTGCCCCAATGGCAAGGTCGGCGTACCGCAACCCCACCTCGACGTATTCGCAGATCCCGAACCCCAGCTCGGGCACCAAGACCGAATCCGTCGCCTGGGCCACCGTCTTCCACCGCGTGACGTCGGCCAGCGGCCTCTCCACCTGGCCCGGAGCCAGCCGCAGCACCTCGTCACCGAGCCTCGCGCGCACAACCTGGCGGGGATCCGCCGGAACGAAGTCTTCCAGTCCAGCCAGCCAGGGCGCCTCCCGGCGACACGCGTCCAGTAGCCCGCCCACGGCCACAGCCTTGGCAGAAGACCGCCCGGTTGGCGGCGCAGCCAGCAGCTGCTGAAGGAGGTACCCGACCGACGCCCATCTGTGCCGGGTTCCGGGACTGGCACCCGCCGCAGTGAGCAGAGCCTGCATGCTCGCCATGTCCATACCTGCGAGTCGTCGGTCCAACCCTTGGGGAGGTGTCCGTCCTGTCTTCTTTCGACCCTTGCCCACCTTGCCCCCGTTCTCCCGAGTACGTCAGCGTAGAAAGCCGGTGTCCGAAACTCGCTTCAAATTACCGTGTGCAGGCGCACTGGGCGCCGCATCTTCATGCACAGCGGAACGGGCCGCCAGTTCGCCGACCAGTTCCGTAAGGTCATTGCCGGACTGCGTACATCCGGCATCGGTAGTCACCGCGCCAGACGTTCAAGGAACCTTGGGTGGTGGCCGCACGGACCGCCACGACCGACAACGTCGAGGCCACGTAATCCCTCCTGTCCAAGATCACCCCGAGGTCCGCGACGTCAGCGTCACGCTTCGACGGCTGTCGCGAACACCCAGCTCAGAGGCCTCGCCCGCCCCTCCGTTCCAGGGACTTTTCAGGGACTTTCAGTGCTGTCCGAGGGACTTTCGAGGGACTTTCGGCCGCCTAACGCGGCAAGCCCCCGAAAGACCGGAAAGGGCCTCCGACGCAGGTCAGAGGCCCTTTCCGAGGCAAAGCCGCAGGTGGCGGCAGACGAGTCGGGCTGTACGCCGGGTTCTGTCCCCCGGGACCTCGCGGTCGTCGGGGTGACGGCCATCCATCTAGGACCGGCGTTGCCGCCGGTCTCGTGCGGTCTACCCGCGGACTCGGGCGAGCAGCCCTCGAACGTCCGCGCAGAGCCGCCTGTCGCCAAGCGGCCCCTCTTGACCTTGCTCCGGGTGGGGTTTACCTAGCCGCCTGAGTCACCTCAGGCGCTGGTGGTCTCTTACACCACCGTTTCACCCTTACCGGGGACCGAGGCCCCCGGCGGTCTGTTTTCTGTGGCACTGTCCCGCGGGTCACCCCGGGTGGCCGTTAGCCATCACCCTGCTCTGTGGAGCCCGGACGTTCCTCGGGAGGATCCGAGGATCCCCACGCGGCCGCCCGCCCGGCTCGTCTGCCGTGGCGACCATGCTACCCGCCGATCCGCCGGGGCCGGGCCGTCCCGGCGCGCCGGCTCCGAGGACCCTGGGGAGGGCCCGGCGGGGTCGGCGGCGGAGCGGCCCGGCGTCGCGGGCCGCGCTTGACCTTGTCGCAGCGTCAGGGTTTGTACTGGGCTCATGCGAATCGGCGAGATCGCCGCGCTCGCCGGGGTCACCCCGCGGGCCGTGCGGCACTACCACCGTCTCGGGCTGCTGCCCGAGCCCGCCCGGCGGGCCAACGGCTACCGGAAGTACGACATCCGGGACGCCGTGCTGCTCGCACGGATCCGGCGGCTGGCCGAACTCGGCCTCGGGCTCGACGAGGTGAAGGGCGTCCTCGCGGACGACGCCGGGCGGGAGCTGGTGGAGGTCCTGGAGGAGCTGGACGCCGATCTCGGGCGGCAGGAGGCGGTGATCAGGGAGCGGCGGACGCGCCTCGGCGCGCTGCTCACCGAGGCGCGGGCCGGCCGGGTGACGGCGGAGGGCCCGTTCTCGGTGGAGCTGGCCGGGCTGCTCGCCGGCATGGGCGAGCTGCCCGCGTCCCCGGCGGCGGCCCTGGACCGGGACCTGCTCGATCTGCTGGAGGCCGTGGCGCCCGAGCAGGAACGAGCCCGGCTGTTCGGCGCGATGCGGGACCTGACGGAGGCACCGGGGGTACGGGAACGCGTCCATGACGTGTACGCGCGGCTCGACGCGCTGGCCGAGGCGACCGCGGGCGATCCCCGGGTGGCCGAGGCGGGCCGGGCCCTCGCCGACTGCCTTCCCGACACGGTGGTGGCCGCCATGGACGGCCGGGACACACGGAACGCACGGGACGCACGGGACGCACGGGATGGACAGGACGGACAGGACGGACAGGACGGACAGGTACCGGACGCCTTCTTCGCAGCCTTCTCCGAGGCGCAGACCGCCGCCGTGCGTCACGCGCTCCGGCTCGTCCGGGAGCGTGCGGCGTGAGCCGGCCCCCGCGCGAGGAGACCGCGCCAAGCGGGAATCGGCGCGGTGGCGCCACCGCGCCGGTTCCCGCCGCCGCGGGCGTGACCGACGCGACCGACGCCCTCCGTCCTGGCTCTCCCGGCTCCCTCCGCTCCGCCGCGGAAGGCCACCCCGTCCCGCCCCTCCCCCGGGGTGCCGGAATCCGCTTGCTCCGGGCCGTCGGCTGCACGGTGCCGGCCGCCGAGATCGCGCTCGCCGTCTGTCTCGTCGCGGGCGTGCGGATACCCGAGCCCCTGCTCCTCGTCGCCGAGGCCGCCGCCCTGGTGCTGTCGGCCGCCGGCGCCGGGGCCTTCCTAGGGTTGCGGCGGCGCGGCCTCTCCTCGTGGGGCGCGCTCGCCGTGCTCGTGCCCGCTCCGGTCCTCCGGCTCGTGGGCCACGAGCTGCGGCTGCTGTCGAGCCTCGGCCTGTGGGTCGCGCGCCGCAGGACCGGCGTCGGCGCGGGGGACGTGCCCTTCTCGCACGCCAGGGACCAGGCCGCCCTCATGTACGGCTTCGCCTTCGTGTGCCTCGTCGAGACCGTCGGCATGTCGTACCTGCTCGCCGACTGGCCGAAGATCCACGCCGCGGTGCTCGTCCTCGACGTGTACACCGTGGCGTTCGTCCTCGGCCTGCACGCGGCCTCCGTGACCCGGCCGCACATCCTCACCTCCGACCACCTGCGGCTGCGCCAGGCCGCGCACGTCGACCTGCGGGTCCCGCTGGAGAGGATCGCGGCCGTCCGGCACGAAACGCTCTTCACGCACGAGCGGGCCGAGGGGGAGCTGAATCTCGCCGTCGGTTCGCAGACCTCCCTGACCTTCGAGCTGACCGACCCGGTCGACGCGCCCCGGTTGTTCGGTGCGCCCCGGCCGGTACGGATCGTGCGCTGCCACGCCGACGACGCCCGCGCGCTCGCCCGCGCGCTGGGGGACGCCCTCGCGCGGGCACGTGAGCGGGAGGTACCCGGCGTATAGCCCCACACACCAGCGGGCCGGACCCCCGAGGGCCGGGTCGAGGCACGCGCGGGGAGGGTGCGCGGACCTCCCGGCCGGGGCGCCGTGCGGGGCGTCGGCCGGCAGGCGCGTCCCCGACCTCACGGGACAGCACAGCTAGGCGGGCGCGAACCGCGCCTTCGCGGCTCCCGGCTCCGCCTCCGTCAGTCTGACCCGCAGCCGTTCGCCCAACGGGAGCGCGGCCTCGCCACCCTCGATCCGGGCCACCACCGCCGGGTCCTCCAGGTGCACGGTGCCGACGGCGGGTTCGTTCTCCTTCACGTCGATCACACAGGCGTCGAAGACCTCGCCGACCCGTCCCGACAGCAGGGCGGCCTCGACGATGTCGACGGACTCGCGCTCGACGGTGTTGGCACGCCGCGAACCCGCCGCCATCCGGTCCGGAAGGCCGGGCAGGGCGGACCGTACCCACTCCGGCGGCTCCTCCCCCGCGACGGCCGCCACGCACAGTTCCCCCGCGAACCGGTCGACCAGCCGGCGCAGCGGCGCGGTGCAGTGGGTGTACTCGTCCGCGACCGCCGCGTGGACCGCAGGGGTCGGCACCTTGCCGTCGGTGAAGACGGTGTAGCCGGCGCCGCGCAGGAGGGTGGTGCAGTCCTGGAGGAAGGCCGCCTGGCGGGGGTCGGAGGGGTCGGCGGAGCGGACGACGTCCGCGTACGAGACGTGGTGCGGCCAGTCGACCCCGAGGGCGTGCGCGGAGCGGCGCAGCCGGGCGACGGCGCCGTCGGGGGCGGTGGGGAGGGTGCGCAGGATTCCGGTGCCGGCCGCTGTCATGAGGTCGGCCGCGGCCATGCCGGTGAGCAGGGAGATCTGGGCGTTCCAGCCGTCCGCGGGCAGCGGGGCACGGTAGGCGAGGGTGTAGGTGTGGTCCCGCTCGACGATCTCCTGTTCGGGCACGCGGAGGGAGACGCCGCCACGCTCGGCCTCGAGGGCTTCGCGCAGCCGCCCGATGTCGCGGAGCAGGGCCAGGGGTTCCTCCGCCGTCCCCGAGTCGATCCGGTGCTGTACCTCCGCGTAGTCGAGCCTGGCACGGCTCCGGACGAGGGCACGGCGCACGTCGGTGGCGACGCGCCGGCCCTCGGCGTCGAGGTCGATCCGCCACAGCAGCGCGGGGCGTGGGGCGCCGGGCAGCAGGCTGGCGGCCCCCTCGGAGAGCACGGGCGGGTACAGCGGCACCCTGCCGTCGGGGAAGTAGAGGGTGAGGACGCGGCGGTGTGCCTCGGCGTCGAGGAGGGAGCCGGGGGCGACGAAGGCGGCGACGTCGGCGATGGCGTAGTGGACGCGGTAGCCGCCGTCCGCGCGCCGGGCCAGGTGCATGGCCTGGTCGAGATCGGTGGAGCCCGGTGGGTCGATCGTGAGGAAGGGAATGTCGGTGGCGTCGCGACCGGGGAGCCGGGGGGACGTGGCGGCCAGCTCCGCCTCGGCGAGGACGGCCGGCGGGAAGGCGTCCGGGGTCGCGAGCTCGGTACGGAGTGCGCGCAGGGCGGCCCGCAGCGGAGCCTCGGCTGCGCCGGTCACATGGATGTGGCGGCGGGGCATGGACCGAGCGTAGGGCGGCGTACGGGCCCCGGCACGTCGGCGTGCGGTCCTGGCCGGGCCGGCGGGCGGGACCGAGGTGCGCCTCCGCGGTGCCGCGGGAGGCGATGCGGGCGGTGTCCCCCCTCCCGGCCGGGCGCGGGACGGGCGGGGGCTGTCGGCTTTGTAGGCTGAACGGCCGGGGCACCCCCACCCCGTACGTACGAAGGAGAACCGCCGTGCTCGTGCTGTTGCCGCCCTCCGAAGGAAAGGCTTCCTCGGGCCGCGGGGCGCCGCTCAAGCCGGAGTCGTTGTCGCTGCCCGGCCTGGCCGGGGCGCGGGCGGCGGTCCTGGACGAACTGGTCGAGCTGTGCGCCGGCGACGAGGAGAAGGCGCGGGAGGTACTGGGCCTGAGCGAGGGTCTGCGCGGCGAGGTCGCCAAGAACGCCGGGCTGCTGACGGCGGGAGCCCGGCCGGCCGGGGAGATCTACACGGGGGTGCTGTACGACGCGCTCGGCCTGGCGACGCTCGACGCCGCGGCCCGCAAGCGGGCCCGGCAGTCGCTGCTCGTGTTCTCCGGGCTGTGGGGCGCGGTCCGGGTGGACGACCGGATTCCGTCCTACCGCTGCTCGATGGGGGTGAGGCTGCCGGGCCTCGGGGCGCTGGGCGCCCACTGGCGCGGAGCGATGGCCACCGTCATGCCGGAGGCCGCCGGCGACGGTCTGGTACTCGACCTGCGGTCGTCGGCGTACGCCTCGGCCTGGAAGCCGAAGGGCGAGGCGGCGGCGCGGACCACGACGGTGCGGGTGCTCCACGCGCCGACGCGGAAGGTCGTCAGTCACTTCAACAAGGCGACGAAGGGGCGGATCGTCCGCAGTCTCCTGGAGGCCGGGGCCCGCCCGAGGGGGCGGGCGGAACTGGCCGGGACGCTGCGCGAGCTGGGGTACGTCGTCGAGGAGGGGAAGCCGGGGACGCTGGACGTGCTGGTGGACGAGGTCCACTGAGGGCGGGCCGGACGGCTCTCGCGTCCGGACGGCCGTCCACGGGCCCTCCCTCCTCGGCGTCGATCGCCGTCTCGCGCTCCGCCTCGCACTCCGTCGGGCGGCGCGGACGGGCAGCGGGCGGAGGGGCGGAGAACGGAGATGCGAGGACGCGGAGACGGACAGGGCGTTGCGTTCTGCGCAACGATCGTTGCGCGGCTCACCCGGCGTCGGCACGATGAGCGCATGGAGAGCGTGTTCGGCCTCGCACCCGATACCCCCGTCGTCCCGGTCCTCGTGATCGAGGACGTCGCCGACGCCGTTCCGCTGGCCCGCGCCCTGGTGGCGGGCGGACTGCCGCTGATCGAGGTGACCCTGCGGACCCCGGCGGCACTGGACGCCGTCCGGGCCATCGCCGCCGAGGTGCCGGAGGCCGTCGTCGGAGCGGGCACCGTCGTCACGGCGGCCGACGTCACGGCGGCCGTCGGCGCGGGGGCGGGCTTCCTCGTGAGCCCCGGCTGGACGGCGAGCCTGCTCGACGCCCTGCGGGGGTCGGGCGTGCCCTTCCTGCCGGGCGTCTCCACGGCCTCGGAGGTCGTGGCACTGCTGGAGCACGGCGTCCGGGAGATGAAGTTCTTCCCCGCGGAGGCGGCCGGTGGCGTCCCGTACCTGCGGTCGCTGGCCGGGCCGTTGCCGCAGGCCCGCTTCTGCCCGACCGGCGGGATCTCGGTCACGTCCGCGCCGTCCTATCTCGCTCTGCCGAACGTCGGCTGTGTCGGCGGCACCTGGATGCTGCCGCCCGGCGCGCTCGCGGACCGCGACTGGGCGCGGGTGGAGTCACTGGCGCGTCGGGCGGCCGTGCTGCGCCCGGCTCCGGACCACTGAGCCCCCTCGGAGCGGCCGGCCGAAGGCACCTCTCGACGTCCCGGGAGGCGGTCGCCGGCCCGCGCCGGGGTGCGGTCGCCGGCCCGCGCCGGGGTGCGGTCGCCGGCGCGGCGCGGAGAGGGGCGCCGGCCCGGGACGGCCGGCGGCGGCGCGGTCAGGGGCCGGCCGTGAACGAGAGCGCCGCGTGGTCGCACACCGGGCGGTAGCCGAGCCGCGGGTAGAGGGCGTTGCTCGTCGGATTGGCCAGGTCCGTGAAGAGCAGGACGTGTGCGGCGCCCGCATCGGCCGCCACACGCCCGACCGTGCTGGTGACGGCTCCCGCGTAGCCCCGTCCGCGCCGCTCCGGAGGTGTGTAGACGAGCGAGACCCGCGCCTGGCCGGCCAGAGTCGGGGAGAGGCCCGCCATCGACACGGGGACGCCCTCGTCCTCCCAGAGGTACAGGCGGCCGTCGGCGACGCGGGCCGAGATCTGCGGAGTGTGGTCGTCGCCGGGGGGCTCGCCGACGCCGCGGGCGAAGTCCCGCGTCCACGCCACGGCGAGGGGCACGTCCTCGGCGGTCGCCGGGCGCGCCCTGCCGGGGGGCGGCGGGCACGGCGGGGTCGGTTCGCCGAGCCGGAAGAGCCGCATCCGGCGGGTCGTCCTCCACGAGCGGCCCAGCTGCCGGGCGAACGTCCCGCAGGTGTCCGTCTCGCCGCGTACGCCCGTCACGGCGTCGACGCCGGGGAGGGTGCGAGCGAGGGCGCGGGCCGCGGGCCGCGCCATCACCCCGAGTACCGGCACATCGGGCGCGGCGAGCACGCAGGTGCCGGTGACGGCGCCGTCGGGCTCGGTCCACCAGCCGAGGAGCGCGGCGCCGTCGGCGAGCGTGAGCACGGTGGTGTGGCGGGCGGGAGCGGCGGCCAGACGGTCGCCGGCGGCGGTACGGAACGCCCCGGCGTCCCGGGTGAAGTGCCAGGTCATGGTTCGATGGTGCGACGGGACGGCGGTGCGGGGCCAGGTGTTTTCCTCCCCCTTGCCGGCGCCCCGTCGTCGGTCACCTCAGGTGCGCGGTGTCGTTCAGGAGCCGTACGGACGCGTTGCCGTCCGCGTAGTAGGCGACCGCCGACAGGGAAGCGGCCGACAGCTCCATCCGGAACAGGGATTCCGGCGGGGCGCCGAGGGCCAGCCGGACCAGGGTCTTGATCGGTGTGACGTGCGTGACGAGGAGGACCGTGCGGCCCGTGTACGCGGCCGTCAGCCGATCCCGGGTGGTGGCGACGCGGCGCGCGACGGTGGCGAAGCTCTCTCCCCCGCCGGTCGGCGCGGCCTTGGGCGAGGCGAGCCAGGCGTCGAGGTCCTCGGGGTGCCGCTCGCGCACCTCGGCGAAGGTCAGTCCTTCCCACGCCCCGAAGTCCGTCTCGCGCAGGCCCTCTTCGATCCGCACGTCGAGACCGAGGCGGGCCGCGACGGTTTCGGCGGTGCGACGGCAGCGCCTGAGCGGCGAGCTGACGATCTCCTGGATCGTGCCGCGTGCCGCGAGCGCCGCGGCGACGGCTTCGGCCTGGCGCAGTCCGGCGGCCGACAGTTCGGGGTCGGTGCCGCCGCTCCCGGAGAACCGCTTCTCGGGGGTGAGCGCGGTCTCGCCGTGGCGCAGCAGGACGAAGGTGGCGGGCGTACCCATGTCCGGAGCGGTCCAGCCCTGTGCGGGCGCCTCGTCGGCGGTGGCGTGCGGACCGCTCCGCGTGCCGTGGCCGACGCGCCCCTCGGTACCCGCCTCGGCCTCGAAGTCGCCGCTCTGCGCCGAGAGTTCGGGCTCGGACGGTCCGGGCGCCGCGGTCGCGGGCCGCGACGCGCCCGCCGCGGTCAGTGCGGCGCGGGCCTGGGCCGCGACGGCCTCGTCCGCGGCGAAGAGGGCGTCGTCGGTCCGGGGCGCGCGCGTCGGGCCGGCCGTGGTGGTCCGGGAAGCCGCGCCGGCGGTCCCCTCGGTTCCGGCGCCCGCGAGTGCGGCGCGGGCGCGGGCCGCGCCCGCCGCCGCGTCGCCCGGGGGCCCCGGCGGTGCCGGGGCGGTCCGGGCGGACGTCGCGGCGCGGGCCTCCAGAGCCGCCGCGGACGCCGACGGCTCCCACTGGCGGCCCTGTCTGCCCGCGTCCATCGCCTCGTTCGCGAGGCGGTCGGCGTGCTTGTTGCGCTCGCGCGGAATCCACTCGTAGCGGACCCGGTCCGCCGGGAGGACCCTGGCGGCCTCCGCCGCGAGCGGCTTCATGTCGGGGTGCTTGATCTTCCAGCGGCCGGACATCTGCTCGACGACCAGCTTGGAGTCCATCCGGACATGGACGGCCGCGTCGGGGAACAGCGCGCGGGCCGCCTTCAGACCGGCGATCAGGCCCTTGTACTCGGCGACGTTGTTCGTGGCGACGCCGATGTACTCGGCCGTCTCCGCGAGGGTCTCCCCCGTCGCCGGGTCCAGGACCACCGCGCCGTAACCGGCGGGACCCGGGTTGCCCCGGGAGCCGCCGTCGGCCTCGACGATCAGTTCCCTGGCCGTCATTACAGGCCGGACTCCGACGTGCGGACGAGGATGCGGCGGCAGTTCTCGCAGCGCACGACCGTGTCCGCCGCGGCGGCCCGTACCTCGTTCAGTTCGGTGATGTTCAGCTCGATGTGGCAGCCCTCGCACTTGCGCTGGAAGAGCCGGGCGGCGCCGACTCCGCCCTGCTGCTCGCGCAGCTTCTCGTAGAGCTTGATCAGGTCGGCGGGCACGGAACCGGCCACCAGCTCGCGCTCCTTGGCGACGGCGGCGGCGTCGCGGTCCAGGTCGGCCTGCGCGGCGTCACGACGGGCGGTCGCGTCGTCGGCCTTGGTCTGGACGGCGGAGGCCCGCTCGGTCAGTTCGGCGACGCGCTCCTGTGCGGACTCGCGGCGCTCCATGACCTCCAGGACGATGTCCTCGAGGTCCCCCTGACGCTTGGCCAGCGAGGTGATCTCGCGCTGGAGGCTCTCCAGGTCCTTCGGCGAGGAGACGGCGCCGGAGTCGAGACGCTGCTGGTCCCGCACGGCACGCTGGCGTACCTGGTCCACGTCCTGCTCCGCCTTGGTCTGCTCGCGGGCGCAGTCGCTCTCCTCGGTCTGCGCGGCGACGAGCAGGTCGCGCAGCTGGGTGAGGTCCTTGGTCAGCGACTCGATCTCGGCGTGCTCGGGCAGGGACCTGCGCTTGTGGGCGAGCTGCTGGAGGCGTACGTCCAGGGCCTGGAGGTCGAGGAGTCGGATCTGGTCGGCGGGCGCGGCGTTCAGTTGGGGGCTCCAGGGGAGGTGTGATGGGAGGACCAGGGGTCGGTGACCGTCTTCGAGACGTGGACCCGGAGGTCCCAGCCGTGGCGGTCGGAGATCTCGTCGAGCTGGGCGGCCGCCAGCTCGCACCAGGGCCACTCGGTGGCCCAGTGCGCGGCGTCGACGAGACCGGGGCCCGGTTTGCCGGAGTGGGCCGCGTGCTGGGTGGCCTCGGAGACCGGATGGTGGCGGAGGTCGGAGGTGAGGAAGGCGTCCACTCCGGCGGCGCGCACCGCGTCGAAGAGGCTGTCGCCGGAGCCGCCGCTGACCGCGACCCGGCGTACGGGCATGGCGGGGTCGCCCGCGATACGGATGCCCTGCGCGGTGGCGGGCAGTCGCGCGGCGGCACGGGCCCCGAACTCGGCCAGGGTCTCGGGGTGGTCGAGCTCGCAGATCCTTCCGAGGTTGTTCTCGGGGACCAGGGGACCGGTGATCCGCAGGTCGAGGGCGCCGGCGAGGGCGTCGGAGACTCCGGGATCGGCCGTGTCGGCGTTGGTGTGCGCCACGTGCAGGGCGATGTCGTGCTTGATCAGCGTGTGCACGACCCGGCCCTTGAACTGGGAGGCCGCGACCGTCGTCGTCCCGCGCAGATAGAGCGGGTGATGGGTGACGAGCAGGTCGGCGCCGAGGCTGACCGCCTCGTCGGCGATCTCCTGGACGGGGTCGACGGCGAACAGGACGCGGCCGACCTCGGCGTCGGGTTCGCCGCAGACCGTGCCGACGGCGTCCCACTGCTCGGCCCGGTCGGGTGGCCAGAGGGCGTCGAGCGCTGCGATGACTTCAGACAGACGGGGCACGGAGCACAGGCTACCTGGCCGCCGCGCCCCGCTGTCCTGCCCTGTGGGCAGCGGGGATGCCGGTACCCGCCCCGCCGCCCGCCCGCGGATGCCCGGAGCGGCCCGGCGCCGCATCGGCCGCCGCCCGGTGTACCGGGCGGCCCGCCAAGACCGGAGGGACGCTGTTGGCGAATCCGGGCCCTGTGCGTGACGTCGGCCTTCATGACCTGGTTGTGGTCGTGAAGGCCGACGTTGTTTTCGGGGAGGGCGTTCGTGTCGTTGCGTGTGGAGGAGCCGGGGGAGATTCCGGCCGGGACGGTTCGGGTGGCTCGGCGGGCGTTTCCAGGAGAGAGTCTGGCGATCCGGATCCGGGACGAGCCGGGGGTGTTGTTCCGGGACGAGGACTTCGCCGTGGCGTTTCCGCGCAGAGGGAAGCCCGCGTGGTCGTCAGGCCGGCTGGCTTTGGTAGTGGTGCTTCAGTTCGTGGAGGGGCTGACCGACCGACAGGCGGCCGAGGCGGTCAGGGCTCGGATCGACTGGACGTACGCCCTCGGCCTGGAACTGGAGGACCCGGGGTTCGACTACTCGGTTCTGTCGGAGTTCCGGGACCGGCCGGTGGCCTGCGACGCGGGCCGGGACCTGCTGGACGCGGTCCAGCGACTTCCTGTATCGCTGGATGATTTCACGACGCTGATTCCGGGCGGGGGCCGGCACCAGCACCCGACACAGCACGGGCGACCCCGGCCACCGTTGCCTCCGGCAGTCAAGCGGGGAGCGGAGAGCGGCACTGACCGATTTCACGGCTCTGTCCGCAGTTTCGTGAACGATCTCGGGCTCAGTCGTCGGCTGCGACCAGGAGCGTCAGCAGGGCCCGGTCTTGATCGATGGCGATGTATTCATGGAAGTCGACGTGCACGCCGCCCCAGTCGTGGAACTGCTGGTGTCCCAGGTCCTGGAGGTGGTAGCAGCTGGTGGCCGAGTCGATCGGGGCATGCACCGTCGAGGTGAGGGTCTCCTCCGGAGACTCCGGGATGGAGCCGTGCTGGCTGGCCCAGCTGTGGAGGGTGCGTAGTGCGTCCGTCTGCGTTGGCAACCGGCCGGTAGACATGCGCCGTGACGTGCTTGGGCCAGTACGGGCCGTGGCGCGTCCCCGCAGGATCGACGCCGCCGCCCGCGTAGTCATCGCGGAACTGCTCGTGCGCGACAAGCGCCGCCAGTAGCTCACTGTCCTGGATGGCCTGGGGTTTCACGGAACTGCGGTCAGATCCGATTTCACAGATCCCTGATCGCAGGGCGAAGTCGAGGACCCGAAGAGTTCGCCAACAGCGTCAGACCGGAGGGGCCGGGCCGCCCGTCCGGGCCGTCGGGCGACGGCACTGGGCCCCCTCCGGGATACCTGGGAACGCCATCGTCCTGGTACGTGGGAATGCCATCCTCCGCCTCGGTGAGGGCGGTTCCGCGGCGTCCCGGGGGCGTCCCGACGGTCCGGGCGGCACCGTCGGGACACGGGCCGGTGACGCGGAGGAGGGCCCGTCCGGGGCGCGGCGGAGCGCGGACCGTCGGTCCGCGGGGAGCGCGCCCGGCAGACCGCCCCCGAGCGAGGGCGTCCGCGCCACGGCCGTCGCCCCGGCCGGGTGCCGCCGAGGCGCCCGCCAAGCCAGGGCGGCGCCACCCGCCCTCCCGCCTGCGCGGGTGCGCGGGACGCCGTCGCCGCCCGCGGGGCCGGCGGACGCAAGCGCGGCGGACGGACGCCGCGTGGACACGTCCGGCGGAGGGGCGTGCGGGGCTCGCCCCCGGGGCGCCCGGGGCGGACGGCGGACGGCACGGGAGGCGCCCTCACTCGGAGCTGGAGGCTCCGCTCAGGGTCACCTCACCAGGCTTCCCCTCGTGGTCCGGCAGCACAGGCGACCCCCTCGCTTCAGCAAAATCGGTTCACCGCCACACCTATGTGTGAATTGCCCGAAGTCGTGTTGTTCGGCTCGACGTGCGAAAACTAGCTTCGATGGCCGGAGGTGACGAGTCGATGACAGCCTGTGCCATCGAGACCGCGGCGGAGGAAAACGGCGCGGTACGGCCGACAGAGATCATCATCACGGCGAACGGGGCGTACGCGGCGCGGCTCGCGGGCGCCGGGGACGCCTTGTACGCGGAGCGGTGGACGCTCGACGGCCCGGAGCCGTACGCCGTCCCGCTGCCGCTGGACCAGCCCGAGGAGGCCGGCACGCGGCTGCTGCCGCTGGCGGACGGACGTGTGCTCGTCGCCCGCCGGGTGGACGGGCGCCGCCACACGTTCTCGCTGCTCTACCCGACCGGACCGGGTACCGGCGAACTGCCCCTGGGAGCGGTCGAGTCCGAGGAGCTGACCCTCCTTCCCCCGTCGCCCGACGGCATCTGCGCCTACGCGATGTGCGTCGGCCCGGACACCACCACGCTGTGGCTGGTGGCGGGCGGGGCGTTCGGGCCGGAGCGGGTCGCCGAGATCGAGGGGCGGTGCACGGGCGGGGTCTGGCTGGACCGTACGGGGCGGATGCTCGCGCTCGACCGGCAGGCGGGCGGCGGTCCGGTGAAGGCGGTGGCGGTCGACCTGGAGCGGGGCGGTGAGGTGACGCCGCTCCTCCAGATCACCGAGGAGAGCGACGACCGGCTGCTTGTGGCGGACCCGGACAGCGGACTCCTGCTGATCCGCTCCGACGCGCCGTCGCCGGGGCACGACCGGCTGGGCTGGGGGGTGCTGGGCAGTCTGCTGCCGGTGCGCTTCCCGGACTGCCTGCGGCTCGACGACGCGGCGGTGACGCCGTTCGCCGTGCAGCCGGGGCAGGTACTGTTGCCGGAGAGCTGCGGGGTGGCGCTGCGGATCGATGCGGCGGCCGGCAGCTGGGTCGGCATGTGGCGGCCCTCGGCCCGCCGGATGCTCCAACGGGCCGCTCCGGACGGCTGGCTGGCCGGAGCGGGGCTGTGGACCCCGGAGGGCTTGCTGCGGCTGCCGTTCACGACCGAGGAGACACCGTGCGGCCTGACGGATCTGGAGCATCCGTGCGAACCGGAGCCGGCCGCGCTCGAACCACGGGTCTGCCGGCCGGTCCCGCTCCAGCAGGCGCCGCTGACGGACGCCAAGGCCGGCGGCTGAGAGCCTGTCGGCCGAAGGCCACCCGACGGGCTCTGACGGCGCTCCCGCTCGCCGCCCGGCCCTCCGGCCCGCCCCGTCGCCGCGTCCACCGCTCTCACCCGGGGCCGAGGCGGCCGGCAGGCCGCCGAGGGGTCGGCCAGGAGCCGTGCGATGTACCGCGCCGGACACCGTTCCTTGACGGGCACACCCCGCTCCGACCGGCACTAGACTCTCGGATCGCACAGCACCAGAGATCACTACGGGGTGAGATCCAGCATGTCGCAAGGAAGCATGGACGGTTCGGAGGCGAACGGCTCCGGAAAGCACCGCGGACCCTCGGCGCCCACGGAGGACACCACGTCCTCTCCGCACGGCCGCCACCGCCGCGATCCGGAAGCGCACTGACGGACGGACCGGCCCCGGGAGATCCCGGGGCCGGTCCGTCCTGCCCCACCCGGGGCGGTGGCCGCACCGTGCCGCCACCCCGACCCGCCCGGCCGCGCGTCGGCACCCGGCGCCGGGACAAGGCGGCCGCGCCCGGACGCTCAGTCCTTCCTCAGGCCCAGGACCTCCGCCGCCGCGAAGGTCTCCCCGGGAGGCCGCCCCGCGTAGTGCGGTGACAGCAACGCGTCCAGTTCCTCGTAGGTGAAGACGTCCTTCGCCGTGTCGAACTTGGCCGCCACCTTCGGCCGGTCCACGACCGCCACCATGCCGCCGTGGACGACGAGCAGTTGGCCGTTCACCCCGGCTGCCGCGGGCGACGCCAGGTACCCCACCAGGGGTGCCACGTGTTCCGGCGACAGCGGGTCCCGCTCCCCCTCCGCGGCCGGCTCCGCGAAGCCCGCGAAGACGTCCTCCGTCATCCGGGTCCGTGCCCGCGGGCAGATCGCGTTCGCCGTGACGCCGTACTTCGCCAGCGCCAGCGCCGTCGAGGTCGTCAGGCCCACGATCCCGCCCTTGGCCGCCGCGTAGTTCGGCTGACCCGCCGAGCCGGCCAGGAACGCCTCCGATGACGTGTTGACGATCCGGCCGTACACCCCGGACCCTCCCGTCTTCGCGCGCCCGCGCCAGTGCGCCGCCGCGAAGTGCGTGGTGGCGAAGTGGCCTTTGAGGTGGACGCGGACGACCGAGTCCCACTCGTCCTCGCTCATCGAGAAGACCATCCGGTCCCGCAGGATGCCCGCGTTGTTGACCAGGATGTCGAGCTTCCCGAACGTGCTCACCGCCAGGCCGACCAGGCCGCGCGCGGTCTCGAAGTCGGCGACGTCGCCGAGGTGCGCGACCGCCCGACCGCCCGTCGCGCGGATCTCCTCCGCGACCCCCTCGGCCGGTGCGGCCGAGGCCGCCCCGGAGCCGTCGCGCCCCGGCCGCCCGTAGTCGTTCACGACGACCGCGGCGCCGAGCCGGGCCAGCTCCAGGGCCTCCGCCCGGCCCAGGCCCCGGCCGGCGCCGGTGACGATCGCGCTCATTCCCTCCAGCGGGAGTGCCATCTCGCGGTGTCCTCTCGGATCTCGATGCGGTGCGCGGCGTGACGCAGACCTCGACGCGGGTGCGCGGGGTGGGGCTCAGACCTCGATGCAGGTGCGCAGGGCGACGCCCGTACGCATCTGCTCCAGCGCCTCGTTGATCCCCGACAGCGGCACCCGATGGGTGATCAGCGACTCCAGGTCGATCCGGCCGGCCCGCCACAGGGCGATGGTCCGCTCGTACGAACGCAGCACGTCGCCGCCGCCGTACATCGACGGCAGGATGCGCTTCTCGTCGAAGAAGAGCTCGAACATGCTCAGCCGGAGGTGGTCGTCGAGCGCTCCCGCCCCGACCACGCACAGTGTGCCGCCGCGCCGGGTCGCCTCGTACGCGGTCCGCGCGGTGGCGGATCTCCCGACCACCTCGAAGACGTAGTCGAAGCCCTCGCCGGACGTGATCCGCTGCTTGGCGTCGGCGAGCCCGTCCGGCGCCACCGCCTCCGAAGCGCCGAAGCGCAGGGCGGCCTCGCGGCGCGACTCGACCGGGTCGACGGCGACGATCCGGGCCGCCCCCCGGAGCCTGGCCCCCTGGATGGCGGAGATGCCGACGCCGCCGCATCCGATGACGGCGACCGACGAACCGGCCTCCACCTGAGCCGTGTTGACGGCCGCGCCGAGACCGGTGGTCACTCCGCAGCCGATCAGCGCTGCGATGTCGAAGGGCACGTCGTCGGGGATCGGGACGGCGCACCCCGCGTCGACGACGACCTCCTCCGCGAAGGTGCCGGTCCCGGCGAAGCCGAACACGTCGCCGCCGGAACGCCTGAAGTTGGGGGTCCCCGCGTTCATGAACCCGGCCAGGCACAGGTGCGTCTGGCCGCGCCGACAGGCGGGACAGGTCCGGCAGGCGGGCAGCCAGCAGAGCAGGACCCGCCCGCCCTCGGTCAGCCCGGTGACGCCGTCGCCGATGTCGACGATCTCGCCCGCCCCCTCATGACCGGGGACGAAGGGTGCCGGCTGCGGAAGCACCCCGCTCATGGCGGAGACGTCGGAGTGACACAGTCCGGTCGCCCGGACCCGGACCTTCACCTTGCCGGGGCCGAAGCCCACCGCCTCGACGTCGTCGAGCACCTCGAGTTTCTCCTGGCCGATCTCGTGCAGTACGGCTGCGCGCATGGTGTGGCTCCCTCCGGGATGGGGCTACGAGTGTTCGACGAGCGTGTCGGCGAGGACCGGGGCGTCGTCGCGCTCCACGGCCGTCACCGTCACCTGGACGCGGCCGTCCCCGGTCCACATCCGGACGCGCAGGGTCTCGCCCGGGTAGACGACGCCCGTGAAGCGTGTGCGGTAGGAGCGGACCCGGGTGACATCGCCGCCGAGGACGGTGTCCACCACGGCTTTGAGGGTCATGCCGTACGAGCAGAGCCCGTGGAGGATCGGCCGCTCGAAACCGGCCGCCCTGGCGAACTCCGGATCGGCGTGCAGCGGGTTCCGGTCGCCGGAGAGGCGGTAGAGCAGCGCCTGGTCCTCACGGACGGCCCGCTCCACGGTGCACTCCGGCTCACGGGCGGGAGGGTAGAGCCGGTCGGAGGGGCCGCGGTCGCCGCCCCAGCCGCCCTCGCCGCGGACGAAGATCCGGGCGTCGCCGGTCCACAGCGGGCCGTCGTCGTCGGCGGTGTCGGAACGCAGGACGAGCACGGCGGCCTTGCCCTTGTCGTACACGGCGGCGACCCGGGAGGTGGTGACGGCGCGGCCCTCGACGGGGATCGGGCGATGCAGGGTGACGCTCTGGCCGCCGTGCAGCACGGCGGCGAGGTCCACGTCGATCCCGGGTGCGGAGAGCCCGCCGAGGGCGGCCATGCCGGCACCGGCGACGGTGGCGAAGCTGGGCAGGACGTGGAGCCTGGACTCGAGGGTGTAGCGGAGCTCGTCGGGGTCCGTGGCGGGCGCGCCCGCTCCGAGGCCGAGGTGGTAGAGCTGGACGTCCTTGCGGGTCCAGCCGATCTCGGCGCTGCGGGGCTCGGCGGCGACGGCCTTGGCGGCATCTATGGGCATCGGGACGCTGCTCCTTGAGGATCCGGGAGGAACCGTGAAGAGGGAAGGACCCCGGTGCGGCCGTCCGCACCGTCGGCCGCACCGAGGCCGTGCGGGACCGGCCCCAAACGCGCCGTTCTAGAACGCGTTCTAGGTCGGTGATCCTCATGTATAGCCGAGGCGCCGATGGTTGTGAACCCTCCTGACGACATGTCAGAACCAGTGTGGCCGGGAGCGGTCTCACCACCCGGGACATCTGTCACGGCCGGGTCGGTACCTGTGCGCCTGCCGCCGTGGGCGCCGCGCTCCGTAGCCTCGTGGCCATGAGGAACGAGACCGCTGTCGCCTTCGAAGGCGTCGTGAAGAGTTTTGGGGAGGTCCGCGCCGTCGACGGTGTCGACCTCGCCGTCCGCCAGGGCGAGACCGTCGCCCTGCTCGGCCGCAATGGTGCCGGGAAATCCACCACGGTCGGCCTGCTCCTCGGCCTGGACGAGCCCGACGCGGGCCGGGTACGGCTTTTCGGCGAGGCCCCCGCCCGCGCCGTGGAGGCGGGCCGGGTCGGCGCGATGCTCCAGGAGGGCCGGCCGGTCCCCCGTGTGACGGTCGGCGAGCTCGTCGCCTTCGTCTCGCGCACGTATCCGGCACCGATGCCCGTCGCCGAGGCCCTGGGGGCGGCCGGCCTCGCCGACCTGGCCGGGCGTCGCGTCGACCGCCTGTCCGGCGGGCAGGTCCAGCGCGTGCACTTCGCCCTCGCGCTCGTCGGCAGACCCGAACTGATCGTCCTGGACGAGCCGACCGCCGCCCTGGACGTCGAGGCCCGCCACGCCTTCTGGGACTCGATGCGCGGTTACGCGCGGCTCGGCAACACCGTCCTCTTCTCCACGCACTACCTGGAGGAGGCCGACGCCCACGCCGACCGGATCGTCGTCATCGAATCCGGCCGGATCGTCGCCGACGGCACGAGCGAGGAACTCAAGCGCGCGGCGGGCGGCAGCCTCGTCTCCTTCGACCTGGCCGGAGGCCCCACCGAGGACCTCGCGCTCCTGCCGGGCGTCACCTCCGTGGAGATCCGCGGCGACCGCGCCCGGCTACGGACCGAGGACTCCGACGCCACCGTCGTCGCCCTGGCCGCCCGCGACGCGATCCGCGGCCTCGAAGTGGCCCCCGTCTCCCTGGACGACGCCTTCCTCACCCTGACCCTCGCCCCCGGCCACACCACCCCGGAGAACGCCCGATGATCACCGAGTACGTCCGGCTCGAGGTCCGCCGCACCCTGCGCGACACCGGATTCGTGGTCTTCGGGATCGGCATGCCCGTCCTGATGTACCTCCTGTTCACCAACCTCGGTACCGACGCGCCGGAATGGAAGACCGCGGCCATGGTGGGCATGGCCGCCTACGGAGCGCTAGGCGCCGCCCTCTCCGTCGGCACCGGCGTCGCCGAGGACAAGTCGATCGGCTGGCTGCGCCGGCTGCGGGTCACCCCGATGACCCCGCGCCAGGTGGTCACCGGGCGCGCCCTGACCGGCTCGGTGATCGTGCTGCCCTCGATCACCGCAGTCCTGCTCGCCGGGGCGCTCGTCAACGGCGTACACATGGCGGCCTGGCAGTGGGCGGCGGTCGCCGTCGCCCTGTGGATCGGCGCGTTTCCGTTCACCCTGCTCGGCATCGGCAACGGCTACCGGTTCTCCGTCCAGACGACCGGCGTCGTCAACTTGGCCTGCAACCTGGGCCTGGCCGTCGTCGGTGGCCTGTGGTTCCCGGTCGCGCTGTTCCCCGACTGGCTGCGCGCCCTGTCCGCGTACACCCCGACCCACCGCTTCGCCGAACTGGGCCGGGCGGTGACCGAGGGGAGGACCCCCGACGCCACGACGATCACGGTGATCGCCGTCTGGGCGCTGCTGCTCGGCACCTACGCGGTCGCCTCGTATCGCCGCGCCGGCAGAACGGCATGAGGGGAGCGGCCATGCGGGGCCCGAAGGGGTGGCGGGAACGCGGCCGGAGAGCGAAGGCGGCGGCCGGGCGGGCGGACGGACCGGAGACCACGGAGGGGAGCACGGCCCGAGGGCGACGGAGCCGAACGACCAGGGGTGCCGACGGGAGACGGCGGAACTGCCCGCGGACCCTGGGCGACACCTCCAGCCAGTGCCGCGGCAGGCCGCCTACGCCCTGTCGCGACGCCCGGCACGGCGACTCACGTGCCCGCGGCGGCGCCGCGTCGGACGCGGGGCCGGGCCGGTTCCCGCCGGACGCGGCCTGCGGCCGGTTCCGGACATTCTGGCGAAGTGGACCGCACCACATTCCGCGCCCCGGCCCGAAAGATCGTCCCGGGGAGGGCCGTCCTCGCGGCGGAGCCTTCCGCTCCGAGCCCATTTCCCCCCCGCGCACGGCAAGATCAACCTCGTTCAACTTTACACATTTCGCGGCAGGTTGTCCGCTTCGCGACCAACCACGGGGCGGTGATTTCCGGCACGCCGGGACCCCCGGGTACGGATGTTCTGCCGGGGGCATATGACCAACCCCCGGTCGCACAGACCACCAAGGGGATTCCATGTCCAGCATCACCCGCCGCAAGGCCCTGGGCGTCGCCGCCGGCGCCGCGGGCGCCGCCGTCGGCCTCGTCCTGGCCTCTCCGGCCCGCGCCACAGCCCCCCGCACCGCCGATCGGGCGGCCGAACCCGTCCCGGAGTCCTTCGACGAGGCGTACCTGGGCCGCCGCATCACGGGCGGCCCCGCGCACGGCGGACATCACGGGGGGCACCACGGCGGCGGCTACACCGTCACGATCGACGGCGAGGAACTGCATGTGATGCGGAACGCCGACGGCACCTGGATCAGCGTGATCTCCCACTACGAGCCCGTCGCCACGCCCAGGGCGGCGGCCCGCGCCGCGGTCCGCGAACTCCAGGGCGCCCCGCTCGTACAGCTCGCCCTCGCCTGATCCGACCCAGGAGCCACACCCTCATGACCGTACGCAAGAGCCAGGCCGCCCTCACCTCCGAGGAGAAGCGGCGCTTCGTCGACGCGCTGCTCGAACTGAAGCGCACCGGGCGCTACGACACCTTCGTCACCACGCACAACGCCTTCATCATGAGCGACACCGACCACGGCGAGCGCGTCGGCCACCGCTCACCGTCCTTCCTGCCCTGGCATCGGCGCTTCCTCATAGAGTTCGAGCGGGCGCTCCAGTCCGTCGACCCCACCGTCAGCCTGCCGTACTGGGACTGGACGGCCGACCGCACCACCCGTTCCTCCCTCTGGGCGGCCGATTTCCTCGGCGGCACCGGTCGCGCCCGCGACGGCCGGGTGACCGACGGCCCGTTCGCACGCGACTCCGGCCGCTGGACCATCAACGTCCGCGTCGACGGCCGCGACTACCTCCGCCGCCACCTGGGCGCCGGAGGCCGGCAGCTGCCCACGCGCGCCGAGGTGGACTCCGTCCTGGCGATGGAGACCTACGACATGGCGCCCTGGAACAGCTCGTCCGACGGTTTCCGCAATCACCTGGAGGGGTGGCGCGGCGTGAACCTCCACAACCGCGTCCACGTCTGGGTCGGCGGCCAGATGGCGACCGGCGTATCCCCCAACGACCCGGTCTTCTGGATGCACCACGCCTTCGTCGACAAGCTGTGGGCGGAGTGGCAGGCCCGCCATCCCCGCTCCCCCTACCTGCCCGCATCGGGCACCCCGGACGTCATCGACCTGCACGACACGATGCGTCCCTGGTACGACGTGGCCCCCGCCGACCTGCTCGACCACACGCCCCACTACAGCTTCGACACGGCAGCCTGACGGGGCCGGGGGCGGCCGGCGGGGGCGTGTCGGGGGACGCGAGGTCGCGGGCCGCGCCGCCGGTCATGCATGCGGTCACCTCGGGGACGGACAGGTGAGTCGGTACGGTCACGACATCGGCCATGGCGAACTCCCCGATCACCGGGCGCGGGCCCATCGGTTCGGGGAGCGGCCACTCCAGGGTGGGCGGCGCGTCGAAGAGGCGCCCCCACCCTCCGCCCGCGTAGCGCAGGACCGATTCCTCCCTGGCCTTCCTCGCATCACTCACCCCGTCCGGCGACCAGCCGGGCGGGTCCCGCGTGTCCGGAGCCTTCCGGGCGCGCCGCGACAGGCGAGCAGCCCTACGCTGTTCTCCGTGGACGAGATGCCGCGGGACCACCGACCCCTCGGGCGTACGAGAGTCCTCCTCGCCGAGGACCAGGGCGTGATGCGGGGCGCGCTCGCGCTGCTGCTGGGCATGGAGCCGGACATCGAGGTGGTGTCGCAGGTCGGCCGGGGTGACGAGATCGTGGCCGCGGCGCTGGTCAGCCGTCCCGAGGTGGCGCTCCTGGACATCGAGCTCCCGGGCCGGTCGGGACTGGACGCGGCGGCGGACCTGCGTGCCGAGGTCCCCGACTGCCGGGTCCTGATCCTCACGACCTTCGGCCGCCCCGGCTATCTGCGCCGCGCGATGGAAGCCGGGGCGGCGGGCTTCCTGGTGAAGGACGGCCCGGTGGAGGAGCTCGCGGAGGCGGTCCGCCGGGTCCTGCGCGGCGAGACGGTCATCGACCCGGCTCTCGCGGCGGCGGCGCTCAGCGCGGGCCCGAACCCGTTGACGGCCCGTGAACGGGACGCCCTGGGTGCGGCGGTGGGCGGTGCGACGATCGCGGACATCGCGGCGACGCTGCGCCTGTCGGAGCCGACGGTACGCAACTACCTCTCGTCGGCGATCGGCAAGACGGGCACACGCAACAGGATGGAAGCGGTCCGGGCGGCCCGTCGCCAGGGGTGGCTCTAGGACGTGTTGCGGAAGTAGCTCCGTCCGCCCGGAGAGCGGGGCCCGCGGCGCCTGGTGCGTGCCGATCGCGCGACGGAGGATCATCCTCGTACCGGGCGTACCCGGATGACTCCGACAACGCGGCGAGCGTGCGTGCCAGGCGTCACGGGCGCCAGGAGGGACTCCCGCGACACGTCCTGGCCGGGCCGGCCAGGGGGCCCGTCGCCCACGGCCTGACGCCACGGGCGGTCAGGCCGCGGGGGCGGGCACCGGCGCCCTCTCCGGCTTCGGCAGGCAGAACAGCATGAACAGCGCTGCGGCCAGCAGGACCCCCGCCCCCGTCCGGAACACCAGGGCATACCCCTCGGTGAGGGCCCGGGGGCTGGTCACGCCCCCCGTCCTGGCCGCCGCGACCGTGGCCAGGACCGCGAGGCCCAGCGCGCCGCCCATCGTGCGGGAGGTGTTGACCAGGCCGGACACGAGGCCCGCCTCGCCGGGTGCCGCGCTCGACGTGGCGAGGGTGGCCAGCGGTGTGGACAGCAGTCCGATGCCGGTCATCATCAGGATCCCGGGCCCCAGGATGATCCCCAGGAACGTGCCGTCGGCGGTCATCGTCGACTGCCAGCCGAATCCGGCCGCGGCCACCACAGCGCCGATCACGGCCAGGTTCCGCGCGCCCGTCGCCGGCATCAGACGGGGCGCCAGCTTCGAGCCGACGATGACGCTGACCGAGCTGGGAACCAGCGCCAGGCCGGCCTGGAGCGGGGTGTACCCCAGGATGTTCTGCGCGTACACCGTCATGAAGAACCACGTCGAGAACGAGGCCGAACCACACAGCATGATGGCCACGTTGGCCGCCGACACGGCCCGCGAGCGGAAGACCCGCAGCGGCACCAACGGCGCCGTCGCGCGTGCCTCGACGGCGAGGAACACCCCGAGCAGGGCGAGTCCGCCGAGCAGGGGGACGCATGTCTCCGCGGCGCCCCAACCTGCCTCCTCGGTCTGCACGACGCCGTACGCGACGGCGGCCAGCCCGCCGGTGACCAGGACCGCACCCGGCAGATCGAGCCGTCGGCCCGTCGCGGTCCGGCTCTCGCGCAGCCACAACGAGGCACCGGCGAGGATGAGGACTCCGACCGGAACGTTGATCAGCAGGACCCAGCGCCAGGACAGGTCCACCAGGACCCCGCCGACCAACCCGCCCGCCGCGCCGCCGGCCGCGCCGACCGCCGTCCAGGTGCCGATGACACGCGTCCGGGCGGGCCCCGCCGGGACGGCGGAGGTCACGATGGTGAGTGTCGCGGGAGCCAGGATCGCGGCGCCCAGGCCCTGCGCGGCGCGCCCGGCGACCAGCTGCCGGCCTTCCTGCGCGAGGCCGCCGACCACGGACGCGACGATGAAGAGCCCGAGCCCCAGGAGGAACATCCGCTTCCGGCCGAACAGGTCGGCCGCCCGCCCGCCGAGCGGCATGAAGCCGGCGAAGGCGATCGCGTACGCGCTCAGCACCCACTGGAGCCCGACGGCCGACAGACCGAGATCGGTCCGCATCGACGGAAGGGCCACATTGACCACGGACACGTCGAGGACGACGAGGAACTGTCCCGCGCACGCGGCGAGTACGACCGGCCAGATACGCGGGGAAGGACCCGGGGACGCGGACTGCTCGGCGACGGACTCGGGGTGGACCATGCCTGTCATGCTGGCAGAACGCCCGTGGCCCGTACATGCGGATATCGGCGGAGGGGCCGGGACCGCGGTCCTACGCCCCGCGCAGCAGGGTGACCACGGCCGCCCCGCCGAGCCCGATGTTGTGCGCGAGCCCGACCCGCGCTCCCGGCACCTGCCGGGCGCCCGCCTCGCCGCGTAGCTGCCAGACCAGTTCGGCCGTCTGCGCGAGGCCGGTGGCACCCAGCGGGTGGCCCTTGGAGATCAGCCCGCCCGAGGGGTTCACCACCCACTGCCCGCCATGGGTCGTCGCGCCCGATTCGACGAGCTTGCCGGACGCGCCGTCCTCGCACATCCCGAGCGCCTCGTAGGTCAACAGTTCGTTGACCGAGAAGCAGTCGTGGAGTTCCACGACGTCGACGTCCTCGATGCCGAGCCCCGACGTCTCGTACACCCGCCGGGCCGCGGCCCGGGACATCGGCCGGCCGACCGCGTCGATGCAGGAGCCCGACGCGAACGACTCCTCCGTGTCCGTCGTCATCGCCTGCGCGAGGATCTCGACAGCCCGGTCGTGCAGCCCGTGCTCCACCACGAACCGCTCGGAGACGACGACCGCGGCGGCGGCCCCGTCCGAGGTCGGCGAGCACTGGAGCCTGGTCAACGGCCGGTGGACGGTCTTGGAGGCGAGGATCTCGTCGACCGTGTAGACGTCCCGGAACTGGGCGTTCGGGTTGTCCGCCGAGTGGCGGTGGTTCTTGGCGCCGACGGCGGCGAACTGCGCCGGGGTCGTCCCGTACCGGTCCATGTGCTCGCGGGCCGCGTTGCCGAAGAGCTGCGCGGTGGGCGGGGACGTCGCGAAGCCGTGGCCCGCGGCCATGATCCCGTAGTGCCGGGCCACCGGCGAGCTCGTGAGGTCGCCGCCGTCGGCGCCCGCTCCGAGCGCGCCGCGCGTCATCTTCTCGAAGCCGAGGGCGAGGACGCAGTCGGACATCCCGCCCTGCACGAACTGCCGGGCCATCATCAGCGCCGTCGAGGCGGTCGCGCAGTTGTTGTTGACGTTGTAGACGGGGACCCCGGAGAGTCCCAGCTCGTACGCGGCGCGCTGACCGGCCGTCGACGCCTGGAAGCAGTAGCCGACCGGCACCTGTTCCACTCGCGCGTAGCCGACACCGGCGTCGGCGAGCGCCGCCGTCCCGGCTTCCCTCGCCATGTCCCAGTACCGCCAGTCGCGGGTCTCGGGCTTCTCGAACCTCGTCATCCCGACACCGACGACGTACGCCTTGGCCATTTTCCGTTCCTCTCAGTCCCGCGGCAGGCCGAGCAGGCGCTCGGCGACGACGTTGAGCTGAACCTGCGTGGTGCCGCCCGCGATGGTCAGGCAGCGGGACATCAGCAGCCCGTGCACGGCCCGCTCGCCCGCTCCCTCCCGCACGGCTCCCTCCGGGCCCAGCAGTTCGAGGGTGAGTTCGGCGACCTTCTGCTGGTGGACGGTCTGCACGAGCTTGCGGACGCTCGCTCCCGCCCCCGGTTCCAGGCCCGAGACCTGGAGCATCGTCGTGCGCAGCCCCATGCAGGCGAGCGCGTGGGCCTCGGCGGCGAGCGCGCCGATCCGGGCCCGTACGGCCGTGTCGGCGTCGCCGGCACGGCCGATCAGGGCCTCCAGTCCGCTGTCGAAGGCGACCTGGTCGGCCATGTGGACGCGCTCGTTGCCGAGGGTGTCGCGGGCGACGCGCCAGCCGTCGTGTACGGCGCCGACGACGGCGTCGGCGGGCAGAAGCACGTCGTCGAAGTACACCTCGTTGAAGAGCGTGTCGCCGGTGATCTCCTTCAGCGGCCGGATGTCGATCCCCGCCGTGTTCCTCATGTCGACGAGGAAGTAGGTGAGTCCCCGGTGCCGGGGGGCCTCGGGGTCGGTGCGGGCGAGCAGGATGCCGAAGTCTGCCGACCGCGCGGCGCTCGTCCACACCTTCTGCCCGTTGATCACCCAGCCACCGTCGGTGCGCTCGGCCCGGGTGCGCAGCGCGGCCAGGTCGGAGCCGGCGTCCGGCTCGGAGAACAGCTGGCACCACAGCCGGTCCCCGCGGAGAGTGGGACCGAGATGGCGGGCCTGCTGCTCGGGCGTGCCGTGGGCGAGGAGGGAGGGGACGACCCAGGCCGCGATCCCGAGTCCGGCGAGCGTGATGCCCTGGTCGTCGAGTTCCCGCTGGACGGCGAGCTGCCGGAGGGGGCCGGCGCCGAGTCCGTACGGCGGCGGAAGGTGCGGGGCGGCGTAGCCGGTGGGGGCGAGGACGCGGCGCGCGGCGCGGGGGTCGAGACCGACGGCGGGCGCCACGGCCTCGCGGGCGGCGGCACGGAACGCGTCGGCTTCCGGGGGCAGTTCGAGGCGCAGTGCGCGCCGGGCGCCGTCGGAGGCGAGGCGGACGGCGTGGACGCGGTGGGTGTCGCCGGGCCCCAGGAGCTGCCGGGCGACGAGAGCCCGGCGCAGGTGGAGGTGCGCGTCGTGTTCCCAGGTGAAGCCGATGCCGCCGAGGATCTGGATGCAGTCCTTGGCGCAGTCGTAGGCGGCGTCGAGAGCGGTCGCGGCGGCGAGTGCCGCGGTCAGCGACCGGGCCCGCGCCGGACCGGCTCCGGCCGCGCGGGCGGCGTCCCAGGTCAGGGCGCGGGCCCGCTCGACCCGGACGAGCATGTCGGCGCAGAGGTGTTTGATCCCCTGGAACCGTCCGATGGGTCGCCCGAACTGTTCGCGGACCTTCGCGTACGCGGCCGCCGTCTCCAGTGCCCGCGCGGCGGTCCCGCAGGCTTCGGCCGCGTAGAGCACGGCGGCGAGGTCCCGTACGAGGGTGGATTCGACGGGGAGGAGCCGGTGGGCGGGTATGTGGACCCCGGCGGCGGTGACCTCGGCGGTGGGGCGGGTGGGGTCGGCGCTCTCCTGCGTCCGTACGGCGAGGTCCGCGGCGTCGGCCGCCAGCCAGACGGTGCCCTGGGCGGTGGTGGCGGCGAGCAGGATCAGGTCGGCCTGTCCGCCCGCGAGGACGGGGGGCGCGGTGCCGTCCAGCAGGAGGCCGTGGTCGGTGGCGACGGCCGTGAGGGTCCCGGCTCCCAGGGCCACGGCCGCGATCCGGGAGCCGTCGGCGAGCGCGGCGGTGAGGCGCGCGGCCTCACCGGCCCCGGCCTCGGTGGCGGAGGCCGTGTCGGCGGTGGGGTCCACCGCGGGGCGGAGGCGCTGGTCTGCGACGCGCCGCAGGATCTCGGCGGCGAGGGTGGTGGGGAGGCAGGGTCCCGGCAGCAGTGCCCGGCCGGTCTCCTCCAGGACGACGGCCAGGTCGACGAGGTCACCCGCCCCTCCGCCGTACTCCTCGGGGAGGTGGACGCCGAGCAGCCCTTGCCCGGCGGCGGCGTCCCAGTGGACGGGGCGGCCGATCGTGGCGCCGGGGACGTCGAGGTGCTTGCGCACCTCTTCGGGAGGCACCGTGCGGGCGAGCCAGCCGCGCACGGACCTGGCCAGCTCCCGCTGTTCCTGTGTGATGGCGATGCCCATGCGCGGCAGAGTAGAACACGTTTCATTCTGACGGAAGGTCAGGAGCGTGTGGAACGACACCGGGGCCGCCCGCGGTCGGCGTCGATGTCCGCGCCCGCCGCCCCCGATACGGAGAGGCACGACGACCAACCGGTCCGCCGGTCGGACCGTCGGGTGAGGGCACGCCATGGACACCTGGGACATCCCACCCGCGCACGTGCCGGGGACAGGGGCGCCCCGTGAGGTCCGCGTGTCCGCGCGGGCCGACCTTAGGGCACGATGGGCGCTCGCACGTCTACCCGCCAGTAGGAGGACCGATGCCCGCTCCGGAGATTCTCTCCGCCTTCGAGGCCGCCAAGGGCTTCATGCCCGTGCAGGAAGGGCTCGCCCTCCACGAGGCCGCCACCGAGGCGGCGAAGCTCGGCCTGCCGCTCCTGGAGGTCGGCACCTACTGCGGGCGCTCCACGATCCTGCTGGCGGACGTGGCCAGGAACGCGGGGACGGTCGTGGTGACCGTGGACCACCACCGGGGCAGCGAGGAGCAGCAGCCCGGATGGGAGTACCACGACGAGACGGTCGTGGACCCGGAGGTGGGGCTGATGGACACCCTGCCGACGTTCCGCCGGACGCTGCGCAAGGCGGGCCTGGAGGAGTACGTGATCGCGGTCGTCGGGCGTTCGCCGCAGGTGGCGAAGGTGTGGTCCGGCGAGCTCGGCTTCGTCTTCGTCGACGGCGGCCACACGGACGAGCACGCGACGGCGGACTACGAGGGCTGGGCGCCGAAGGTCGCCGTGGGCGGCCTCCTGGTGATCCACGACGTCTTCCCGAACCCGGAGGACGGCGGCCAGGCGCCGTACCGGATCTACCGCCGGGCGCTGGAGTCGGGCGCCTTCGCGGAGACCGGGGTGACCGACTCGCTGCGGGTCCTGCGCCGACGGGTGTGAAGCCGGACGGCCGGGGCCCGGCGGGGTTGCCCGGCCCCCACCGCCGTGACGCGCGGGCCGGGGCGGATCGGCGTACGCCCTTCCACGCCCGGCCCGCACGCGTCGGGCCGTACGGCGGACCGGCGGACCCGAGCGGCGGGCCTCACGCGGCCGGCGCGGTCTCACACTAGAGTCGCGGGGTGCCGTACGACCGCCGGAAGATCCTCACCCCCGTCCTCACCCTGCTCGGCTGCGTCCTCGCAGGCGTCACCCTCACGGGCTGCGGTGGAGCAGCCGAGAGCGCGACGGGCGCACCGGGCGCCAACGCGTCCGCCGGGGCGCCGCGCACCGCCGACCCCGCTCCGACCCCCTCCGGAGCGGCGGGCACGGGGGGTACGGCCGGCGATGGCGGCGACGCCCTCCCCCTCGACGGCCGGACCGTCGTCATCGACCCCGGACACAATCCCGGCAATGTCCAGCACGTACGGGAGATCAACCAGAAGGTCGACATCGGGACGAACCGCAAGGAATGCGATACCACCGGCACGTCCACGAACGCGGGCTACACCGAGGCCGCGTTCACCCTGGACGTCTCCCGGCGACTGCGCGAGCTCCTGACGGCGCTGGGTGCGAAGACCGTCCTCACCCATGACGCCGACCGGCCCTTCGGCCCGTGCATCGACGAGCGCGCCCGGATCGGCAACGCGGCGCGCGCCGACGCGGTCGTGTCCGTCCACGCCGACGGCTCCGCGGCCGGGAACCGCGGATTCCATGTGATTCTTCCCGCACGCGTCCACGCCGGAGGCGCCGACACCGCCCAGATCGTCGGCCCGTCACGGTCCCTCGGCGAGGACATCGCCACGCACTTCGCGCGAGCGACGCACACCTCACCGTCCAACTACATCGGCTCCGGTACCGGATTGGACGTCCGCGACGATCTCGGCGGGCTCAATCTCTCAACCGTCCCCAAGGTCTTCGTCGAATGCGGCAATATGCGTGACCCGAAGGATTCCGCGCTCCTGACCGACGCGTCGTGGCGTCAGAAGGCGGCCCAGGGGATCGCGGACGGCATCAGGACCTACCTCGAGGGGTAGAACCGGCGGGCGATAGATTCGCTCCGTACGATGGGGCCGCCCCCGTGCCTTGCGCCACCCCGACGAGACGACCCGAAGAAGGACTCTTACGTGAATATCCGCTCCCTCACTCGAGGCGATGGCGTGCTGATCGGTGCAGCGGTGGTGCTGTTCATCGCCTCGTTCCTCGGTATCTCCGGCTGTGACGCCGGCAAGGCCGTCTGCGACGCGGTCGACATCCCGAACTCCTGGGAGATCTCGCCTCTCGGATGGGGCTCGTTCTTCCTCGGCATCGTCGGCGCCGCGCTGATCGTCGTCTCACATGGCCTGCCGCAGCAGCGCAAGGTGGCCGGTCTGGAGCTCGGCCAGGTCGGCACCGCCTTCGGCTTCGCCTCCGCGTGGACGCTCCTCATGTGGTTCTTCGAGTCGGAGAACGCCGGCGCCGGTCTGGTCCTGGGTCTGATCGCCGCGCTCGTCCTCGCGGGTGCCGCGGTCGCCGCGCCGCTGGTACCGGCCCTCAACACCCCGCTGATGAGCGCGCCGTCGCCGCAGGCCCAGCAGCCGTACGGCGTGCAGCCGGGCCAGCCCGGCGCCCCCGGCGGTTATGGATACCCGGGCGCCCAGCAGCAGCCGTACGGCCAGGGCGCCCCTCAGCAGAGCCAGGTTCAGGGTTCGCCGTTCGCCGCCCAGGACCACCAGCAGTCGGCCACGGCCCAGCCGTCGCAGAACCAGGCCCCGCGGCCCTCCGGCGACTTCTCGCCCTTCTGGTTCGCCGTTCCGGTCGCCCGGCCGCTGTACGGGGAGGACGGCTCGCCGTCGCCGATCGCCGAACTGGCCCCCGGCACCTGGTACCTGGCGGTCGAGCAGCGCGGTCCGAGCCTGATCGCGCAGACCCAGGACGGGCGCCGCGGCGTCCTGCAGGACACGTCCGGCATCCAGCGCGGCTGACCGGACACCCGCACCGCCTTCCGCCCCGACGGCCCCGCGCCCGGAATCCCTTCCGGGCGCGGGGCCGTTGGCGTACAGTCCCCCCTCCAGAATGTGACACACCGTCAGAGAGGTGGGTGGGGGCATGCGGCTCGGACTCGCCCTCGGCTACTGGGGGCGCGGCCCCGCCGCCGGGCATCCGGCGCTGGCCCGCGAGGCCGAGCGGCTCGGATACGACTCCGTCTGGACCGCCGAGGCGTGGGGGTCGGACGCGTTCACCACCCTGACCTGGATCGCGGCGCACACCCGCAGGATCCGGCTCGGCACGGCGGTCGCGCAGATGGCCGCCAGGACGCCGACGGCCACCGCCATGCACGCGCTCACCCTGGATCATCTCTCCGGTGGGCGGATGATGCTCGGCCTGGGGCTGTCCGGACCGCAGGTCGTCGAGGGCTGGTACGGCCGCCCCTTTCCCCGCAGTCCGCTCACCGCGACCCGTGAGTACGTGGACGTCGTCCGCCAGGTCCTGCGCCGCGAGGGCCCCGTCGCGCTCGACGGCCGCTTCCACGCCCATCCCTACACCGGAGCGGACGGCACCGGCCTGGGGAAGTCGCTCCGTCCGATCACCCACCCACTGCGGGCCGACCTGCCCGTACTGCTGGGTGCCGAGGGACCGAAGAACATCGCGCAGACGCTCACGCTCGCGGACGGCTGGCTGCCGCTCTACTGGTCGCCGCAGCGGTACGCACGGGCCTACCGGCTGCCGGAGAAGCTGCCCGAGGGGTTCACGGTCGCCCCTCTGGTCCGCGCCCGGGTCTGCGACGACCCCGCCGAAGGACTCCTGCCGGTCAAGGCGATGCTCGGCTTCTACATCGGCGGGATGGGGCACACCGCGCGCAACTTCCACGCCGATCTGATGGGAAGGATGGGGTACGAGGCCGAGGCCCGTCGCGTCCAGGAGCTGTTCGCGGCCGGCCGCCGCGAGGAGGCCGTGCTCGCCGTGCCGGACGCCTTCGCGGACGAGGTCTCGCTGGTGGGCCCGAAGGAACGGATCGCCGAACGGCTCGAACTGTGGCGCGCCGGTCCGGTCACCGACCTGCTGGTCACGGCACCGGACCCGGACACCCTGCGGGTCCTGGCGGAACTCAACGCTTGACGTGCAACCTCTCTCTGAAGGGAGAGGATTCCGCCTTCCGGTCCGGTGCTGCTCCGCTACGCGGCGCGGGCTCCGGCATGGAGTCCGTGGCTTCTCGCTTCTTCACACCCCGCCACAGCCTGGGGCTGTGGTCTTCCGGGCGCTCCGTGGGCATGTCCCGCTCGGCCAGCGGCGTGCTTTACGTTGATCGCTGCGTTGATGTCCCGGTCCAGCCGCACACCGCACGCGGGGCCCACCCGCCGCTGCTCGGACGACCGGGGAGACCTCGGCCGGCCAGGCCCGCTCCGGCGTGCGCTTGGCCTGGGTGATCAATGTGGCCGACAGCTCGGCCATCGACGGCGCCTTGCGCCCTTCGGCGCGGGCCGCCTCGCGGGCGGCGATCGCGTCGTTGTGCACCACCCGCGCACACCCGAACGCACGGGCCGGCGCGGTGCGCCGGCCCGGCGTGGGGGTGAGGCCGAAGGAGTACCTGAGCCGCATGACGGCCACCGTACGTACGCCGGTCAGCAGCACTCGGGCGGGAGACCCTTCGGCAGCCGCTCGGCACCGAACACCGCCACCGTCGCCTCGTCGCCGCCGAGCGCCGCGACGGCCAGGAGCAGCGAACCCGCCGTCCAGGTGGTGAGTTCCTCGGGCCACACGGCCGCGTCGCCCTCGAAGACGTAGCCCGTCCAGTACATACCGCCCTCGGCGCGCAGGTGCTGGATGGACTGGAGGATCTCCAGGGCGCGGTCCGACTCCCCCGTCAGCCACAGGGCGAGGGCGAGTTCGCAGCTCTCGCCGCCGGTCACCCAGGGGTTGGGCAGCACACAGCGCACGCCGAGTCCGGGAACCACGAAGTCGTCCCAGTGCGCGTCGATGCGGGCCTGCGCCGCGGGGCCGGTGAGCGCGCCGCCGAGAACCGGGTAGTACCAGTCCATGGAGTAGCGGGACTTGTCGAGGAAGCGCTCGGGGTGGCTGCGGATCGCGTGGCCCAGCGCGCCGGCCGCGAGTTCCCAGTCGGGCTGCGGTTCCTCGCGTTCCTCGGCGATCGCGAGGGCACAGCGCAGTGCCTGGTGGATGGAGGAGCTGCCGGTGAGCAGAGCGTCGTCCACGGGAGTGCCGTCGGCCTCGCGCTTCCACCCGATCTGGCCGCCGGGCTGCTGGAGGGCGAGGACGAACTCGACGGCGGCGTAGACGACGGGCCACATCCGGTCGAGGAACGCCTCGTCGCCGGTGGCCAGGTAGTGGTGCCAGACGCCGACGGCGACGTAGGCCACGAAGTTGGTCTCCCGGCCGCGGTCGGTGACCTGGTCGTGCGCCCCGTCGTGGTAGGCGGCGTACCAGGAGCCGTCGCCGTTCTGGTGCCGGGCCAGCCAGTCGTAGGCGCGGGCCGCGGCGGGGTGTTCGCCGGCGGCGTCCAGGGCCATGGCGGCCTCGATGTGGTCCCACGGGTCGAGGTGATGGCCTCGGAACCACGGTATGGCGCCGTCCTCGCGCTGCCCGGCGAGGATTCCGGCGACGGTCTCGGCGGCCTGCTCCGCGGTGAGGACCCCGGGCAGGAGGAGGTGCTCCGCGATCCGCTCGGGGCTCGTCACGCGCCGGCCTCGGCGGTGGTACCGGAGACGGCGGCCGGGGCGGCGGCCTCGGCGGGCAGGTGCGGCTTGGTGGCGTAGACGACGAGGCTCTTGCCGACCACCGGGTTGAGCAGTTGTTCGGCGACCCGGGTGAGGGCGGGCTTCTTCATGATGTCCCAGACCAGGAGCTTGTGGTAGGCGCGCACCGGCAGCGCCTTGTCGTTGTCCACGCCGAAGGCGCACTTGAGCCACCAGTACGGGGCGTGCAGCGCGTGCGCGTGGTGGGTTCCGTAGGGCCGCAGCCCGGCCTGGCGGATCCTGCCGAGGAGTTCGTCGGCCTTGTAGATGCGGATGTGGCCGCCCTCGACCTCGTGGTAGGCGTCGGAGAGCGCCCAGCAGACCTTCTCGGGGCCGTAGCGGGGCACGGTGATCGCGATCCGGCCGCCGGGGCGGAGCACGCGGACCATCTCGGCGAGGACGCCCTTGTCGTCCGGGATGTGCTCCATGACCTCGGAGATGATCACGACGTCGAAGGAGTCGTCGGGGAAGGGGAGGTTGAGGGCGTCGCCCTCCATGGCGGTCGCGGTGGCGCCCGCCGGGGCCTCGCCGGCCTCCTTCATCGCCGCGAACCACGTGGCGACCTCCCGGATCTCCTCGGCGTTCCGGTCGAGGGCCACGACCTGGGCGCCGCGCCGGTAGCACTCGAAGGCGTGCCGGCCCGCACCACAGCCCAGGTCGAGCACGCGGTCGCCGGGGGCGAGCGGGAAGCGGGTGAAGTCGACGGTCAGCACGAGGTCTGCCCTTCCGGATGGCCGGGGGCCGCGGGGCGGCCCGGAGTCGTGCCCGCGGTGCGGGACAGGGGGTATCCCGCCGGGCGGGAGTGGGGGTGCGGCGCGCGGCGGCGGGGCGCGGTCACCGGCGGGCCCCGCGGCGGGCGATCGCCTCGCGGTACAGCTCCGCCGTGCCCTGGGCGGCCCGGGCCCAGGTGAAGTTCGCCAGGACGCGGGCGCGTCCGGCGGCGCCCAGCCGGGCGCGCAGTCCGGGGTCGCCGAGCAGCCGGCCAAGGGCGGCGGCGAGCGCGCCGGCGTCGCCCGGGGGCACCGCGAGGCAGCTCTCGCCGTCGGGACCGGCCACCTCGGGGATCGCTCCGCCGGTGGTGGCGACGAGCGGGGTCCCGGTGGCCATGGCCTCGGCGGCGGGCAGGGAGAAGCCCTCGTAGAGGGAGGGCACGCAGGAGACCTGGGCGGAGCGCACGAGGTCGACGAGTTCGGCGTCGGTGATGCCCTTGACGAACTCGACGGCGTGCTGGAGGCCGAACCGTTCGATGGCCCGTGCGACGGGGCCGTCCTCAGCCCGTTTGCCGACGACGACGAGGTGCGCGGCCGGGTTCTCGGTGCGCAGTTTGGCGAGCGCCTCGACGAGATGGACCAGGCCCTTGAGGGGCACGTCGGCGCTGGAGGTGGTGACGATCCGGCCGGGGACCTCGGCGACGGACGGGTCCGGGGACCACAGTGCGACGTCGGCGCCGATGTGGACGACGCGGATGCGCTCGTCCCGTACCCCGAGGTGGTCGGCGATCTCCTGCCGTGAGGTGCCGGAGACGGTCAGCACGGACGGCAGCCGGCGGGCCACCCGCTTCTGCATGCGGGTGAAGGCGTACCAGCGGCGGACGGAGGCCCGGCGCTGCCAGCCGGCGGCGGCGTCGAGTTCGAGCTGCCGGTCGACGGTGATCGGGTGGTGGATGGTGGTGACCAGAGGGGCTCCGAGCGCGGCGGGGCCTCCGAGGAGGCCGTAGCCGAGGGTCTGGTTGTCGTGCACGACGTCGAAGTCGCCGCGGCGGGCGGCGAGCATGCGGCGGGCCCGCAGCGAGAAGGTGAGCGGCTCCGGGAAGCCGCCGGTCCACATGGTGGCGACTTCGAGCGCGTCGATCCAGTCGCGGTACTCGTCGCGCTTGGGGGTCCGGAAGGGGTCGGGCGAGCGGTAGAGGTCGAGGCTGGCCAGCTCGGTGAGCGGAACCCCCTCGTCCAGCGTGGGGTAGGGCTGCGAGCCGATGACCTCGACGCTGTGTCCGAGCCGGGCGAGTTCGCGGGAGAGGTGCCGTACGTAGACGCCCTGGCCGCCGCAGAACGGGTTCCCCTTGTACGTCAGGAGAGCGATCCGCAACGGACGGTCACCATCCCCGGTCGCGCCCTTGCGGGGGCCTGCCTCTATGGCCTCAGCGGTCATTCGCGGCCCCCATTCTCGCGTGCGTTTCGCGGGAGCGTAACCGCTCGCGCTAATCTAGAACAAGTTACAGACTTGATCGTTCTTGATCCTCCAGGGAGCACTGAATCTACCGGCAGGTAGCTCAGCCGTAAGAGCCGGATCAGGTGATTCGCGCCACGGCGGGCACCGTGCCGTACCGTCGCCTCCTCACCGCACGGAACGGGACCCATGACCGCGGAAGACAGACCCGACTCGCCACCCCTGACAGAGCGCCAGGAGGCCCGCCGCCGCCGCATCCTGCACGCCAGCGCGCAACTGGCCGGCCGGGGCGGCTTCGAGGCCGTGCAGATGCGGGAGGTCGCCGAGGCGGCCGGGGTGGCGCTGGGGACGCTGTACCGCTACTTCCCCTCCAAGATCCATCTGCTGGTCGCCACCATGCAGGACCAGCTTCAGCACCTGCACGCCACCCTGCGCAAGCGCCCGCCGGCGGGCGCGACCTCGGCGGAACGGGTGGCGGAGACCCTGATGCGGGCGTTCCGCGCGCTCCAGCGGGAACCACAGCTCGCGGACGCGATGGTAAGGGCACTGACGTTCGCGGACCGAAGCGTGAGCCCCGAGGTGGACACGGTGTCGCGGGTCACCACGGCGATCATCCTGGACGCCATGGGCCTGGAGCATCCGACACCCCAGCAGCTCTCCGCGGTGCGGGTGATCGAGCACACCTGGCACTCGGCGCTGATCACCTGGCTCTCGGGGCGTGCGTCGATCGCGCAGGTGAAGATCGACATCGAGACGGTCTGCCGACTGATCGACCTGACGTCTCCGGCCGCGCCTCCCGAGGGCCCGGGGCGGCCCGAGTCGTCGCGCTGACGGCCTCTCCCCGCGCCTCGCTCCGGCTCCGTCACGCGGGACCCGGCCCCGCCCTCGCCTTCCGGGTTACCCCTCGGGAGGGAAGACCGGCTCCCCGCCGTCGAGGAGCGTGATCAGGATCGCCTCCACCGGGCAGCCCTCGGCCGCCGCGAGGACGCCCTCGTTCGCGTCGGACTCCGGAGCGGCGGGGTGCGACTGCCGGGCCGTGTCCAGCCGGAAGCCGTGCGGGGCGTGGCCGACGCACATACCGGAACCGATGCAGACTCTCCGGTCGACCTCCACACGCCAGCGGTCGCCCATCAGGCACCACCGGTCCCCTCGTATCCGGCCGGCAGGTGGATCATCTTGTGCTCCAGGTACGCGCCGAAGCCCTCCGGCCCGAACTCCCTGCCCAGGCCGGAGTTCTTGTAGCCGCCGAACGGTCCCAGCATGTCCAGGCTGAAGGTGTTGACGTTGAAGGTACCGGTGCGTACCCCGCGGGCGAAGGCGATGCCCCGCTCCACGTCACCGGTCCAGACGCTGCCGCTCAGCCCGTAGTCGGAGTCGTTCGCGATCCGTAGCGCCTCGCCCTCGTCCGCGTAGGGGAGGAGACAGATGACCGGGCCGAAGATCTCCTCCCGGGCGACGCGCATGGTGTTGTCGACGTCGCCGAAGAGAGTGGGCTCGACATACCAGCCGCGGTCCGGTCCCCGGCCGCCACCCGTGAGGATCTTGGCGCCCTCCTCCTGGCCCAGCCTGATGTAGTCGAGGGAGCGCTGCTGCTGACGCCGGGCCACCAGGGGGCCCACCTGGGTCGCCGGGTCGAGCGGGTCACCGACCTTCAACGCCCCGGCCGCAGCCGCGAACGCCTCGGCGGTCTCCTCGTACCGGGCGCGTGGCACCAGGATGCGGGTCTGGGCGACGCACGCCTGACCGTTGTTCATCCAGGCGGCCGGGACGATCCCGGCGACGGCGGTGGCCACATCCGCGTCCGGCAGGACGACCGCCGCGGACTTGCCGCCGAGCTCCAGGGTGACGCGGGTGAGGTTCCGGGAGGCGACCTCCATCACGCGTTTCCCGGCCGCGACCGATCCGGTGAACGAGACCTTGTCGACGCCCGGGTGCCCGACCAGGTACTCGCTGACCTCACGGCCGGCGGGCAGGACGGAAAGGACGCCTTCGGGCAGCCCGGCCCCGGCCGCGATCTCGGCGAGGATGTACGAGTCGAGCGGCGCCTCCGGCGAGGGCTTGAGGATCACCGAGCAGCCCGCGAGGAGCGCGGGGCCCAGCTTGGCGGCGGCCGTGAACTGCGGAACGTTCCAGGGGATCACGGCCGCGACGACGCCCACCGGCTCGCGCCGCACGAGCAGCGGCCCGAGCACCCCGGCCCGCCGCTCCTCGTAGCGGAAGTCCCGGGCGACCGTGAGGGCGGCGTCCCAGACCATCATCGCGCCGAGCGCCTGGGCGAGCACGCTCCAGGAGTACGGAGAGCCGTTCTGCGAGGAGATCGACCGGGCGATCTCCTCGTGGCGCGCGGCGACGGCGTCCTTGATCCGGGTGACGACCTCGATGCGCTCCTCCGGTGTGGCCCGCGGCCACGGGCCGTGGTCGAAGGCCCTGCGGGCGGCGGCGACGGCACGGTCGACATCGGCCTCGGAGGCGTGCGGCACCCGGCCGATGACCTCCTCGGTGTGCGGTGAGACGACCTCGATGACATCACCACCGAGCGGGTCGACCGGCGCGCCGCCGATGAACAGCTTTCCGTGCTCCACAAGCTCGGTCATGGCCACTGCCTCCCGGAAACCCACGACGGTTTCTGACTATGCATCAGAACTGATACCAGTTCCGGTCCCACTTGACCAGACGCGGAACCGGGCAGGCCCCCACCAGCGGGTTTACCGCCGGGGGGTGGGGACTCAACGGGACACCCCGCACGGCGGGCGCACCCTCGCGAGCCCGAGGACATCATCCGACTGATGAAGTGTCAGTTCTGGCTATAGTGGGCCGACGCCGAACAAGTGCCTTGCCGCCGAGCAGAGATGAGGTCCGATGACCCAGGTGACCGAGCACGGCGGAGGCGTCTGGTCGATCCGGGTCCCCATCCCGGACAACCCGCTCGGGCACACCCTCGTCCATCTCGTCGACACCCGCCGCGGCCCCGTCCTCATCGACACCGGCTGGGACGATCCGGCATCCTGGCGCGAACTACGCGACGGGCTGAGCACGTTGGGGACCTCCGTGGCGGAGGTCCACGGGATCGTCATCACCCACCACCACCCCGACCACCACGGGCTCTCCGGGAAGGTCCGCGAGGCGTCCGGCGCGTGGATCGCCATGCACGCCGCCGACACCGCCGTCGTACGCCGCACCCGCACGGCCGAGCCGGCCGTCTGGCTCGGCTATCTCGCGCGGAAGCTGGCCGCCGCCGGCGCACCCGAGGAACACACCGCCCCGCTGCTCGCCGCCAGATCGGGCGGCCGGACCCGTCGTCTGCCCGGACTGGACTCCGCGCTGCCCGACCGCGAGATCGTCCCCGGCGAGCTGCTCGACCTCGCCGGACGACGGCTGCGGGCGGTCTGGACCCCCGGGCACACACCCGGCCACGTCTGCCTCCATCTGGAGGAGGAACACCCCGGGCGGCTGGCCGGCCACGGCCGGCTCTTCTCCGGCGACCACCTGCTGCCCGGCATCACACCCCACATCGGCCTGTACGAGGACCCCGACGACACCACCGTCACAGATCCGCTGGGCGACTACCTGGACTCGCTGGAGCGCGTCGGCCGACTCGGCGTCGCCGAGGTGCTGCCCGCCCACCAGCACGCCTTCACCGACTCGGCCGGACGGGTGCGGGAACTGCTCGGCCACCACGAGGAGCGGCTGGCCGGACTCCTCGGCCTGCTGGCGACCCCGCTCACCCCCTGGCAGCTGGCCGAACGGATGGAGTGGAACCGTCCGTGGGCACAGATCCCGCACACCTCGCGCACCATCGCCGTCAGCGAGGCCGAGGCCCATGTGCGCCGCCTGGTGAAGCGAGGCCGCGCGGAGCCGGCCCCGGGCACGGACCCGGTGGCGTACATCGCGGTGTGAGCCCGCCGGGTGACCTCCGGCCGGAAGGCGGACACGGCGCGGTGCGTGTTCCCCGTCACCGGGGACGCCCCCCGTGCGGACCCGGCGCGGACCCGGCGGGCAGGCCGGCGGCGCGGGGGACGCGCGGGTGGAGCGTGACCGCCCCGCCGGGAGCCACCCGACGGGCTCCGACGGCGCCCCGCACCCTCGGGGAGGTCCCCGTTACGGGCCGGTACAGTGAGCGGGTCGTCATCATGCCCGTACGGGGGGAAGCCGGTGGGAATCCGGCGCTGACCCGCAACCGTGAGCCGTCGTCGCAGCCGCCCAGGCCCGCCGAAGGCGAGCCGGAATGCCCCGTCCGGGACGTGAACGCCGGCACCGTCGAGGAATACGGAGCCGAGCCTGGTGCCTTGTGCGTGCCGGTGCCCGGCCGCAGGAGAGGCCAGCACGCATGATCACCGTCCGCCGCGGCGCCGCCGCGCTCGCAGTCGCCACTGTGCTCTGCACCGGCACGGCCCCCACCGCGTTCGCCGCGCCGTCGCCGTCGCCCACCCCCGCGCCCGAGGTCCCGGCCGGGCTGTACGGCGAGAAGGACCCGACCTACGACGGCGTCTGGCGCCAGTCCCTCGCCTTCATCGCCCTGCGGACGCAGCAGGTCCAGCCCGCCGAGCAGGCCGTGGCATGGCTTCGGCAGCAGCAGTGCGAGAGCGGCGCCTTCGCCTCCTACCGTCCGGACCCGGCCAAGGCGTGCGATCCGGCCACGATGCTCGACACCAACGCCACCGCCGTCGCCGTGCAGGCCCTGAACGCGGTGCGCGCCAAGAGCACCGACCCGGACGCGGTCGCCAAGGCCGCCAAGGCCGGCGCGGGCTGGCTCAAGGGCGTGCAGAACAAGGACGGCGGCTGGGGCTACAACCCTGGCGGCCCCAGCGACGCCAACTCCACCTCGGTCGTGATCGGCGCGCTCACCGCGCTGGGCGAGAAGCCGGGCGACGTGAAGTCCGTCGACGGGAGGACCCCGTACGACGCGCTGCTCGGCTTCGCGATCCCCTGTGCCGCGCAGGAGGGGGCGGGCGCCTTCGCCTACCAGCCCGACAAGAACGGCACGCTGCTCGCCAACGCCGACGCGACCGCCGCGGCCACCCTCGCGGGGCTCGGCAAGGGCATGACCGCCGACGGGGTCACCCCCGAGCAGGCCCCGGCCTGCACGGACCTGCCCAAGCCCACCGCCGAGCGGGCCGCCCTGAACGGCGCCTCCTACCTGGCCGCCGCCCTGGCGAAGACGGGCCACCTGAACACCCCGCCGATGCCCGGGGCCGCCGACGCCGCCGAACTGCCCGACCACGGCAACACCGCCGACGCCGTCGTGGCGCTCGCCGCTGCCGGCGCCATGAAGGAGGCCGACGGCGCTCTGACCTGGCTGCAGCAGAACTCCGCCGACTGGGCGCGGGACAGCGGTCCCGCCGCCTACGCTCAGCTGGTCTTCGCCTCGAACGCGATGGACGTCGACCCGCGCCACTTCGGCTCGACCGACCTCGTGAAGGCGCTGAGCGCCACCGGCCCGGCGCCCCAGGCGGCGGCCGGGTCCTCGGCGGACGAGACCGCCGAGGACGAGGACTCCGGCTCCTTCGACCTGTGGTGGATCATCGGCATCGGCATGGTCGTGGGCGTCGGCATCGGCTTCCTGATCAGCGGCCGCAAGAAGTGAGGACCCGGCTCCTCGGCGGAAGCGCCACGGCCCGTGGCGCCGCCGGTCTCCTCCCGGCCGCCCTGGCGCCGCTCCTCCTGACCATGGCCGCCGCCGCGCCGGCTCAGGCCGTCGGCTACCGCTACTGGTCCTTCTGGGAGAGCGACGGCGGCGCCTGGACGTACGCCACCCAGGGCCCGGCGACCGCCCGGCCCGCCGACGGGGACGTGAACGGTTTCCGCTTCGCGGTCAGCAAGGACTCCAGCGACGCCGCCCGGCCCTCCGCCGCCCCCGACTTCCAGGCGATCTGCTCCGCCACCGAGCCGAAGGCCGGTGCCAAGCGGGTCGCGGTGGTGATCGACTTCGGCGGTCCGGCGGACGCCCCGCCGGGCGAGACGCCGCCGGAGCCCGCGCTGAAGGTCGGCTGCGCGCAGGTGCGCGAGGCGGCGACCGGCGCGGAGGCGCTGGCCGCGGTCGCGAAGCCGCTGCGCTACGACAGCGCCGCGCTGCTGTGCGGGATCGAGGGCTACCCGGCGAAGGGCTGCGGCGAGCAGGTGTCGGAGCGGGAACCGTCCGGCACGCCCGCCGGGCGGCCGACCGCCTCGGCCGCCGCGCCGCCGGAAGACGGGGAGCAGCGTGACGACGGCGGACCGTCCGTCGGGATCGTCGCGGGCGGAGCCGCCGTGCTCGTACTCGGAGGAGCCGCCGTCCTGCGGGCCCGTCGCCGGCGATGACGACGCTCCGCGCCCCGGAGGCGAACCGCTCCAACGCCCTGCACGCCGGCGCCTGGTGGCTGTGGGCACTGGGTCTGGCCGTGGCCGCATCCCGCACCACCAACATGCTGGTCCTGGGGCTGATCGTGGGAGTGGCCGGCTACGTCGTCGGGGCCCGCCGTACCGACGCGCCCTGGGCCCGCTCGTACGGGGCGTTCGTGAAGCTGGGACTGTTCGTGGTGTTCCTGCGGGTGGTCTTCTCCGTCGTCCTGGGCTCGCCGATCCCGGGTTCACACGTCCTGTTCACCCTGCCCGAGGTGCCGCTGCCCTCCTGGGCCCAAGGGGTCCGGATCGGGGGACGGGTCACCGCCGAGCAGGTGGTGTTCGCCCTGTACGACGGGGCGAAGCTGGCGACCCTGCTGATCTGCGTGGGCGCGGCGAACGCGCTGGCCAACCCGGCGCGGCTGCTCAAGTCCCTGCCGGGCGCGCTCTACGAGGCGGGGGTGGCCGTCGTCGTCGCGATGACGTTCGCCCCGAACATGGTCGCGGACGTGCTGCGGCTGCGCACGGCCCGGCGGCTGCGCGGGCGGCCGACGGGCGGGGTGCGGGCGGTGCTCCGGATCGGGCTTCCGGTCCTGGAGGGCGCGCTGGAGCGCTCGGTCGCGGTGGCGGCGTCGATGGACGCGCGCGGCTACGGACGCACGGCGCGGGTCCCGGCGGCCGTGCGTCGGACGACGAACGTGCTGACGCTGGGCGGGCTGCTCGGTGTGTGCGCCGGTTCGTACGGTCTGCTGGCGGCGGAGGGCGCGGGGTACGGGCTGCCGCTCGTGGTCGGCGGGCTCACCGCCGCCGTGGCCGGGCTGCGGCTGGGCGGGCGGCGTGCGGCACGGACCCGCTACCGGCCCGACCGGTGGGGCCCGCGGGCATGGCTGGTCGCCGCGTCGGGTGTCGCCGTCGCGGCGCTGATGATCCTGGCGAACGCGTACATGTACGAGGCGCTGCACCCCGGAGTCGTGCCGCTGGTGGCGCCGGAGCTGCCGCTGTGGCCCGCCGCCTCCGTCCTGGTGGGCCTGCTGCCCGCGTTCGTCGCACCGGCGCCCCGCGCCGAGGAGGTTTCCGCGTGATCCGCTTCGAGAACGTCTCCGTGACGTACGCGGAGGGGGCCCAGCCCACTCTGCGGGGCCTGGACCTGACGGTCCCCGAAGGTGAGCTGGTCCTGCTCGTCGGTCCGTCGGGCGTGGGCAAGTCGACGCTGCTCGGCGCCGTCTCGGGGCTGGTGCCGCACTTCACCGGCGGGACGCTGACGGGCCGGGTGACGGTCGCGGGACGCGACACCCGGACGCACAAGCCCCGCGAACTGGCCGACGTCGTCGGCACCGTGGGGCAGGACCCCTCGGCCCACTTCGTCACGGACACCGTCGAGGACGAGCTGGCGTACGGAATGGAGTCGCTGGGCCTGGCGCCCGGGGTGATGCGGCGCCGGGTGGAGGAGACCCTGGACCTGCTGGGGCTGGCCGAGCTGCGGGACCGGCCGATCGCCACCCTGTCCGGCGGACAGCGGCAGCGGGTCGCGATCGGTTCGGTGCTGACCCCGCACCCACGGGTCCTGGTCCTCGACGAGCCGACCTCGGCGCTCGACCCGGCGGCGGCCGAGGACGTCCTCGCGGTGCTGCAACGCCTGGTCCACGACCTGGGGACGACCATCCTGATGGCGGAGCACCGTCTGGAGCGGGTGGTGCAGTACGCGGACCAGGTGCTGCTGCTGCCCGACGGCGTCATGGGTCCGCCGGCCGACGTGATGTCCGTCTCGCCGGTGTATCCGCCGGTCGTGGCCCTGGGCCGGCTCGCCGGCTGGGAACCGCTGCCGCTGACCGTGCGGGACGCCCGACGCGGGGCGGGCGAACTACGGGAGCGTCTCCGGGACGCCACTCCGGCGCGTCCACTCCCGTCCCCGGCCCCGGCGCCGCCCTCACCCTCGCCTTCGTCCCCTTCGACGCCCCCGTCCGCCCCGATGCCCCTGCCTCGGTCGGCTTCGGCGGAAGCGGGCCGGGCCGGGAGTCCGTCCGCGACCGATCGTCGCTCGGGCTTCTCGCTGTTCCGACGGCGCCGGGGCGCCGGGGCGGCGAGGAAGCCCGACGGCTCGGGCGCACTGGTCGAGGTGCGCGGGCTCGGAGTCCGGCGTGGACGGGTCGAGGCACTGCGGAGGGTCGACCTGCGGGTCACCGTGGGAGAGACCGTGGCGCTCATGGGCCGCAACGGCGCGGGCAAGTCGACACTGCTCGGGGCCGTCGTCGGGATGATCGAGCCGACGTCCGGCGGAATCCTCGTCGGCGACCGGACCCCGCACCGCACCGACCCCCGGACGCTGATCCGGCAGGTGGGCCTGGTGCCGCAGGAACCCCGCGACCTGCTGTACGCGGACACCGTCGGCGCGGAGTGCGACGCGGCCGACGCGGACGCGGGCGCCGGACCCGGCAGCTGTCGCGCCCTCGTCTCCGCGCTGCTTCCGGGTGTGACGGACGACACCCACCCCCGCGATCTGTCGGAGGGGCAGCGTCTCGCGCTGGCCCTGGCCGTCGTGCTGACCGGACGCCCGCCCCTGATCCTCCTCGACGAGCCGACCCGGGGCCTGGACTACGCGGCCAAGGCCCGCCTCGTCACGCATCTGCGGACGCTGGCGGCCGAGGGCCACGCCATCGTGCTGGCCACGCACGACGTGGAACTCGCCGCGGAGCTGGCGCACCGGGTGGTGATCCTGGCCGGCGGTGAGATCGTCGCGGACGGTCCGACCGCCGAGGTGGTCGTCTCCTCCCCCGCCTTCTCCCCCCAGGTCGCGAAGATCCTGGCCCCCCAGCCGTGGCTCACGGTCGAACAGGTGCGGGAGGCGTTGTGAGCACCCGGACACGACCGGTCCGGCTCGGGCCGCGTTCGGTCGCCGCCCTCGTCCTGGTCTCCGTGATCGGTCTGATCGCCGTCGGCTGGCCCCTTCTGGCGGACGGTGACGCGGCGGTCACCACCCATGCCGCCGACGCGCCCTGGCTGTTCGCCGCGCTGCTTCCGCTGCTGATCGGGGTGGTGGTCGCGACGATCTCCGACTGCGGGATGGACGCGAAGGCGGTCGCGATGCTGGGCGTGCTCGCCGCCGTGGGGGCGGCGCTGCGGCCCCTGGGAGCGGGGACCGCCGGCATCGAGCCGATGTTCTTCCTGATGGTGCTGAGCGGCCGGGTCCTCGGACCGGGCTTCGGCTTCGTCCTCGGCTCGGTCACGATGTTCGCGTCCGCGCTGCTGACGGGCGGGGTGGGCCCCTGGATGCCGGTGCAGATGCTGGCGATGGGCTGGTTCACGATGGGCGCCGGCCTGCTGCCGGGACCGGAGCGGCTCCGCGGCCGGGGCGAGCTGCTGATGCTCTCGGCGTACGGGTTCCTGGCCGCCTTCGCGTACGGCACGGTCACCAATCTGTACGGCTGGGTGACGGTCGGCGGCCTGGCGCACGGGATCGCCTTCGTGCCGGGCGACCCGGTGCGGGAGAACCTCGTGCGGTTCCTGGCCTACGTACTGGCGACGTCCGTCGGCTGGGACCTCGGGCGCGCCGCGCTCACCGTCGTCCTGACCCTGACCGTCGGCGGCACCCTCCTGAAGGCGCTCCGGCGGGCCACCCGGCGGGCCAATTTCGAGGCCCAGGTCACATTCGAGGCCGCGGAAGGACCTCTTCGCGGTGAGGCGGCCCACATGACCAAAGTCCCCTACGGCCCGGAATAGTAGACAGTCGAGACCCGCCCAAATCACCCCATAGGCCCTCTTGGCCTGCGAAAACACCCGTAGCGTCGCCGCGGACGCTTCCACGGTCGTGCGAACCGCACTAGTACAAGGGGTCGTTGCGCCGGTCCTCCCGCCCTGCTTCTCTGGTGGACGTCGCCGGGCGGCAAGCGTTCGCCGCTGCTTCCCCCGGACAGGCCGATCCCCCCGGTTCCCGGATTTCCCGGGCTCTGGTTCCGGCTTGCCCGAAACGCCCGGCGTCGACCAAGTCCCCGACGTTAGGTACGCACCTTGCTCCGCTCCCTCGCCACTCGTGTCTCCGACCGCAAGAAGACCGTCGCCGCCTCCGCAGCCGTGCTGCTGGCAGCCTCGGGCGCGGTACTGGGAACGACCGCTTCGGCCTCGGCCGCCAGCCCCCAGGAGATCGCCAAGAAGATCGTCCCGGCCGGCCAGTACCAGGCCTTCAGCAAGATCGTCGAGCACGAGTCGGGCTGGAACTTCACCGCGACCAACTCCTCAAGCGGCGCCTACGGCCTGGTCCAGGCCCTGCCGGCCTCGAAGATGGCCTCGGCCGGTGCCGACTGGAAGACGAACCCCGCCACGCAGATCAAGTGGGGCCTGAACTACATGAACGAGCGCTACGGAAGCCCGAACGCCGCCTGGTCGTTCTGGCAGGCCAACGGCTGGTACTGAGTCCGAGGACCGGCCGGACACCAGAGCCCGACCCCGGGCCCGCTCCACCGCCACCGGCCGCCGCGGACGCGGACGCAAGGCCCCGCCCTCCCCACCGGAGGAGCGGGGCCCGCCGCGTTTTCCGGGCTCCGCGCCGGCGCCCCGCCCGACAGAAGGGCAGCCCGTCGGTCACCCCGGGGCGACCGACGGCCCCTCAGACCCAGTCGGGTGGCCTCTGGCCGGGCGGTCACGCCCTGGCGCGCGCGCTGCCGGTGCTGTCGGCATGCCCTGGCAGTTCCGCCACAGCGACATCCCGGCGCCTTGGAATCGCACATACCAGAACGCGCCCGCCTGCCGATCGAAGGTCACCCGACAGGCTCTCAGGCGCCCAGCAGCATGAGGGTGTGCGGCCAGAGGTCGTCGAGCACCGCCGGGTCGTTCTTGAGCTTGGCGAACAGCACCATGCCCTCCAACTGGGCGACGACCGCGCGGGCCGCCGCCGCGGAGGCGCGGTCCGGCGTGATCGCGCCTTCGGCCGCCGCGTCCCCGAGGACACCGGCCACCAGCCGGATCTGCTCGTCGAAGATCGTCTCCAGGCGGGCCCGGACATCCGGTTCCTGGGTGCTCAGTTCCAGGGCGAGGTTGCCCAGCAGGCAGCCGTCGACCGTGCCGGAGGTCTCCTTCATCCGGCGCTGGACCGCCGCCATGGCCTCCAGCAGCGCGCGCAGCCGGTCGAGAGCGGACCCCGGCGCGGCCAGGACGCCGGCCCAGCAGTCCCGCTCGCTCTCCCAGTAGGCGTCGACGACCTCGACGGTCAGCGCCTGCTTGGACTCGAAGAAGTGATAGAAGCTGCCCTTCCGCACATCCGCGCGGGCACAGATCTCGGCGACGCCGAGGCTGCTGTAGCCGCGGCTGCGCATGAGTGCGCCGGTGGCGTCCAGGAGCCGTTCGCGTGCCGTGCTGGTGCGTCCCATGACGGCCACTATACGAGCGGTCAACTACATGGGAGGCCCCCGGCTGGCTTTTAGTTGACCGGTCGTCTAGCGTTCTTGGTGTCAGCGGGCATCCGGCCCGCCGACGACCCAGGAGGCTGTTCCATGGCTGTACCCCCGATCACCGTCGTCATCGCGCATCACAGCGGCTACGGGCACACCGCCCGCCAGGCCGCCGCCGTCGCCGAGGGCGTGGCGTCCGTGCCCGGCGTCCGTGCCGACGCGCGGGACGTCTCGGTTCTCGACGAAAGCCTGTGGACCGCCCTGGCCGGTGCCGAGGCGATCATCTTCGGGTCGCCGACGTACATGGGCTCCACCTCCGCCGTCTTCCAGGCGTTCGCCGAGGCGAGCGCGCCGGTCTGGGCCGAGCGCGGCTGGCAGGACAAACTCGCGGCGGGCTTCACCAACTCGGCGGGCGTCAACGGGAACAAGGACAACGCGCTGCTGTCGATGACCGTGTTCGCCGCCCAGCACGGCATGACCTGGGTGCCGCTCGGTCTGACCCCCGGCTGGATCTACTCCTCCGCCGGCAGCCCCGAGGACCTCAACCGGCTCGGCGGCTTCGTCGGCGCCATGGCCCAGTCGCCCGCCGACCTCGGCCCCGACCAGGCTCCCGGCGCGGCGGACCTGCGCACGGCACGGCACCTGGGCGAGCGGGTCGCCCGCGCCACCCTGCGCCAGAGCCTGGGCCGCCGGGCCGAGAGCGACCTGGCGGTCACGGCATGAGGCCGGGACGGCTCGGCGAACTCCTCGGGCTCTCCCTCCCCGTCGTCCAGGGCCCGTTCGGCGGCGGACTCTCCTCCGTCGCACTGGCGGTGGCGGTCTCGGAGGCGGGCGGACTGGGCTCGTACGGGGCCCACGTCCTCGAACCGGCGGAGATCACGGACCTGGTGGCCCGGCTGAGGGCGGGCACGGACAGGCCGTTCGCCGTGAACCTCTGGGTGCCGCTCGACGGCGAGACCGCCTTCCGTCCGTCGGAGGAGGAGCTGGCCGCGCACGCGGCCCGCCTGCGGCCGTACTACGACGAACTGGGCACGTCCGCGCCGACCGCCGCCGAGGTGGCGGCACTGCCGGACTTCGAGGCGCAGGTGGAGGCGCTGCTCGCCGCCGCGCCGCCGGTCGTCAGTCTGGTGATGGGACTGCCGCCCCGTCACCTGGTCGAGGAGGCCGGGCGCCGGGGCATCGCACTGATCGGCACGGCGACGACGGTGGACGAGGCCGTCGCCCTGGAGCGGGCGGGCGTGGACGCGGTCGTCGCCTCCGGCAGCGACGCGGGCGGGCACCGGGGGGCCTTCCTGCGGCCGGTCCGGGAGTCCCTGGTCGGCACGTTCTCGCTGGTCCCCCAGGTGGCGGACGCGGTCGGAGTGCCGGTGATCGCGGCGGGCGGCATCGCCGACGGCCGCGGGATGGCCGCCGCCCTGACGCTCGGCGCGGACGCGGTCCAGGTCGGCACCGGGTTCCTGGCCGCCCGGGAGTCCGGGGCGAGCACGGTGCACCGTGAGACGCTCGGCACTCCGCGGGCCCGGACGACGGTCCTCACCCGGCTCTTCTCCGGGCGCACCGCCCGGGGCATCCCGAACGACTTCGTCCGGGAGATGGCCGCCCACGAGGACCGGGTACCGCCCTATCCCGTACAGAACGCCCTGATGCGGCCGATCCGCCGGGAGGCCGGGAGGCGAGGGCGTTCCGGATACGTGAACCTGTGGGCCGGCCAGGCGGCGGCGCTGGCCCGGCGGACGCCGGCGGCGGCCTCGTACCTCGCCGGACTCGTGGAGGAGGCGGACCGGCTGCTGGAACGGTCGGCTTGACCCGGCCCTTCAGGGCCGGGAACCGGCCGCCCGAGCGCCGGGAGCCGCGCGGGAGAGGGGCGGGGCAGAGGGACGACGGGCACCCGACCCCGGGACGCCGTGTCCGGAAGCCGCCCCCGCCCTGACCGGCCGGACCCGCCCCCGTCTCCCGGCCCGTACTACAGCCGCTGGATGATCGTGCCGGTGGCCAGCGCTCCGCCCGCGCACATCGTGATCAGCGCGAACTCCTTGTCGGTTCGCTCCAGTTCGTGCAGTGCCGTGGTGATCAGCCGTGCCCCGGTCGCTCCCACCGGGTGGCCGAGGGCGATGGCGCCCCCGTTCACGTTGACCTTCTCCAGGTCCTGTTCGAAGACCCGGGCCCAGCTCAGCACCACGGACGCGAATGCCTCGTTGATCTCGACGAGGTCGATGTCCCCGAGCGACATCCCGGCTTTGCCGAGGACCGCGCGGGTGGCGTCCACCGGGCCGTCGAGGTGGAAGTGCGGGTCGGAACCGACCAGGGCCTGGGCGACGATCCGCGCGCGCGGACGGAGCTTGAGCGCCTTCGCCATGCGCTTCGACGCCCACATCAGGGCGCAGGCGCCGTCCGATATCTGCGAGGAGTTCCCCGCGGTGTGGACGGCGGTCGGCATCACCGGCTTGAGCCGGGCGAGCGCCTCCATACTGGTGTCACGCAGGCCCTCGTCGCGGTCGACGAGCCGCCACATGCCCTGCCCGGCCGCCTGCTCCTCCTCGGTGGTGGGCACCTGGACGGCGAAGGTCTCCCGCTTGAACCGCTCCTCGGCCCAGGCCACGGCGGCCCGTTCCTGGGACAGCAGGCCGAGCGAGTCGACCCGCTCCCGGCCGAGACCACGACGGCGGGCGATGCGCTCAGCGGCCTCGAACTGGTTGGGCAGGTCGACGTTCCACTCGTCCGGCCAGGGCTTTCCGGGGCCGTGCCTGGTCCCCGAACCGAGCGGGACCCGGGACATGGCCTCCACGCCGCAGCTGATGCCGACGTCGATGACCCCGGAGGCGATCATGTTGGCCACCATGTGACTCGCCTGCTGCGAGGAACCGCACTGACAGTCGACGGTGGTCGCGGCGGTCTCGTAGGGAAGTCCCATGGTGAGCCAGGCATTGCGCGCCGGGTTCATGGACTGCTCGCCGGCGTGGGTGACCGTCCCGCCGACGATCTGCTCGACGCAGTCGGCGTGGATGCCGGTGCGCCCCAGGAGTTCACGGTAGGTCTCGCCCAGCAGGTAGGCGGGGTGCAGGTTGGCGAGCGCGCCTCCGCGCTTGCCGATGGGGGTGCGTACGGCTTCGACGATGACGGGTTCCGCGGCCATGAGCTCGTCCTCTCCTCGCCCGGACGGGGTGTCCCGGCACCCCGCCGCAGGGAACTAGTACGCGTTCTAGTTCTGAGTGCAGTCTTATGACTGCTACCGCGGGTACGCAAGGGTCGTGCACACGCCCGCGCGCGGCCCCCGGCAACACTTCCCGCCGCGGGCCTTGCCACTTGTGGAACTCGTTACTACCTTTCCCGCCATTCTGATGGGCCGTCAGACCATGGAGCGTGTTGCCGATGTCCTGCCCCCACCTCCCCGAAGGGTTCGACGCCACCGACCCCGACCTGCTCCACAGCCGCGTCCCCCATCCGGAGTTCGCGCGGCTCCGGCAGACGGCACCCGTCTGGTGGTGCGCCCAGTCGGCCGGTGTCACCGGCTTCGACGACGCGGGGTACTGGGCCGTCACCCGGCACGCGGACGTCAGGTACGTCTCCACCCGGCCCGAGTTGTTCTCCTCCGCGGAGAACACGGCCGTCATCCGCTTCAACGAGCACGTCACACGGGACCAGATCGACGTCCAGAAGCTGATCATGCTCAACATGGACCCGCCGGAGCACACCCGGGTCCGTCAGATCGTCCAGCGCGGCTTCACCCCGCGCGCGATCCGCGGGCTGGAGGCCGCGCTGCGCGAGCGCGCCAAGAGGATCGCCGAGGAGGCGCGGCGCGGCGCGGACGCGGACGGCTCCTTCGACTTCGTCACCCGGGTCGCCGTCGAACTGCCGCTCCAGGCCATCGCCGAACTCATCGGCGTCCCACAGGAGGACCGCGCCCGGATCTTCGACTGGTCGAACAAGATGGTCGCGTACGACGACCCCGAGTACGCCATCACGGAGGAGGTCGGCGCCGAGTCCGCCATGGAGCTCATCGGGTACGCGATGAACCTCGCCGCAGCCCGCAAGAAGTGTCCGGCCCAGGACATCGTGTCCCAGCTCGTCGCCGCCGAGGGGCAGGGCAACCTCTCCTCCGACGAGTTCGGGTTCTTCGTGCTGTTGCTCGCGGTCGCCGGCAACGAGACCACGCGCAATGCCATCAGCCACGGGATGCACGCCTTCCTCACCCACCCCGCCGAGTGGGAGCGGTTCAAACGGGAACGCCCGGCGACGACCGCCGAGGAGATCGTGCGCTGGGCCACCCCGGTGGTCTCCTTCCAGCGCACGGCCACCCAGGACACCGAGCTCGGCGGGCAGAAGATCCGTGAGGGTGACCGGATCGGGCTCTTCTACTCCTCCGCCAACAACGACCCCGAGGTCTTCGACGACCCCGGGACGTTCGACATCACCCGAGACCCCAACCCCCACCTCGGCTTCGGGGGCGGCGGCCCGCACTTCTGCCTCGGGAAGTCACTGGCCGTCAAGGAGATCGAGCTGATCTTCAACGCGCTGGCGGACGTCCTGCCCGACCTGCGACCGGCGGGGGAACCACGCCGGCTGCGCGCCGCCTGGCTGAACGGCATCAAGGAACTCCGGGTCCGGATCCCCGGCTGAGAGCCCGTCCGACGGCCTTCGACCGACAGGCTCTGAGCGGTGCGGCTCCCCCGGCGGGACCGGAGGGACCGCGGGCGTCCGGCACGCGTGCGTCGCGTGCGCCATGTCCCTCGCGACACCAGGCCCCCATGGCGCCGTCGTCGTGGCGGCAGGGGCGGGCGACACGGCGCTGCGGTACGTTCGACGATATGACACATGATCAATGGAACTCCGTGGACGGCTACTTCACCGAACTGCTGGCCCCCGCCGACGAGATCCTCACCGCCACCCTCGCCGACTCGACGGCGGCCGGGCTCCCGGAGATCGCCGTCGCCCCGAACCAGGGCAAGCTGCTCAACCTGCTCGCCACCGTGCAGGGCGCGCGATCCATCCTGGAGGTCGGCACCCTCGGCGGCTACAGCACGATCTGGCTGGCCCGCGCGCTGCCCGCGGACGGTCGGCTGATCACCCTGGAGTACGACCCGGCCCACGCGGACGTGGCACGCGCCAACATCGCGCGGGCCGGTCTCGACAAGATCGTCGAGGTGCGCACCGGAGCGGCCCTGGACACCCTGCCCCGGCTGGAGGCCGAAGGCGCGGGCCCGTTCGACCTGGTCTTCATCGACGCGGACAAGGTGAACAACCCGCACTACGTGTCCTGGGCACTCCGGCTCTCCCGCCCCGGCACGGTGATCATCGTCGACAACGTGGTCCGCGGCGGGAAGGTGGCCGAGGCGCACCCGGACGACCCCGCGATCACCGGCACCCGCGAGATGGTCGAACTCGTCTCGCGCGAGCCCCGGCTGGACGCGACCGCCTTCCAGACGGTCGGCTCCAAGGGGTACGACGGACTGCTGCTGGCGCGCGTCGTCGGCTGACCGGGACCGGCCGGGAGCGCGGGCCCGCACCGGCCGAGGCGCGGGCGGCGTCCGGGGTGTCACCCTGACGCCGCTCCGACCGGCGGATGTAGGAGACTGCGAGTACGCGATCAGGGCCGGCGCAGCGCCAGGCCCGTGTTTCCCGAGAGGTGTCCTGTGCCTGGTGTCGTGAAGATCAACGTGCTCACCGTCCCGGAGGAGCAGCGGGAGGTGCTGGAGAAGCGCTTCGCCTCGCGGGCCGGGGCGGTGGAGGGCTCCGACGGCTTCGAGTGGTTCGAGCTGCTGCGCCCGGTGGAGGGCACGGACCAGTACCTGGTGTACACCCGCTGGCGCAGCGAGGAGGACTTCCAGAACTGGATGAACGGTCCCATGAAGGCCGCCCACCAGGGTGGTGAGGGCGGCGGCGAGCGGCCGAAGCCCGCCGCGACCGGTTCCACTCTGTGGTCCTTCGAGGTCGTCCAGCAGTCGTCCCCTAAGTAGTCCGCGGCGGGCCCCGGCGGGGCGGAGACGGCGGCCGAGGCGCGGGCGCGCGGCGGGCACGCGAAAAATGGGGCGGCGCACCTGACGCCGTCCGGTCCACCATGGCGCGCATGGACTGGATCTTCACCGCCGAGCGTGTCGACACCCCGCACGCCACCGCCCTGCGCCGCGACTACTACGGCGAGGTCGCCGGCCGCTACTGGAAGCGACCGGCGACCGAAGCCGAGACGGACGCGGGGCTGGCCGACGACGGGGCGGAACTCCTGACGCCGCCCACCGGAGCGTTCCTCGTCGGCCGCTTCGCCGGGGAGCCGGCCGCCTGCGGCGGCGTCCTCATGCTGGACGACGAGCGCGCCGAACTGACCCGGGTCTACGTCCGCCCGCCGTTCCGTGGCAGAGGCGGCGGCGCCCGGCTGATCGACGGTCTGGAGACGGCGGCCCGCGAGCTGGGTGCGCGCCGAACGGTGCTCAACACCCGTCTCGACCTGGTCGAGGCGCGCGCGCTGTACACCCGCCACGGGTACGGGGAGATCCCCGCCTACTGCGACGGACCGTACATGGAGGTCTGGTACGGCAGGGCCCTCTGATCCCGGGGACGCCCGCGTACGTCGTCGTCTCCCCCGCCCGGTGGTACGGGAGTCGGCGGCCGGGCACGGGGTCCCGCGCCACGGCGGCCGGGCGGCGGTGCCTACGCGTGGTGGTCGCCGGGCGGTTCGGGAGTGCGGGGCTGTTCCGCGTCCGAGCCGCACAGCTCGGCCGTCAGTTCCTCGACCAAGGCCACCAGGTCCGTGGGACGTTCGGGGCCCCACCAGTCGCCGAGCAGTTCGGCGAGGGAGTCCTCCCGGGCCTTCGCGAGCCGGGTCGCGGCGCTGAGTCCCTCCTCGGTGAGGATCAGCTGGACCCCCTCGCGTTGCGCCAGGTGACGCTCCTCCACCTGGCGGGACGCGTCGGTGACGACCTTCAGCGGTACCGGGGTGGTCTCGGCGAGCCGGACCGGTTCGACGGTCCCGTGCCGGCGGATCCGCAGCAGTATCCAGCTCGCCGCCGGCAGCAGGTCGAGGCCGGCCCGTGCGGTGATCTCCTCGTAGATCTCGCGGCGTCCCTCGCGCGAGCCGAGGAGGGACAGGGCGCGGGCGCACTCGTCGCGGGAGGAACGCTCCACCGGGTTGGAGGCGAGGGTCTGGCTGGTGTCGGGGGCGGTGACGGAGCCCCGCAGTGTGTCCTCCTTGAGGAACCAGGCCACGACGAAGGCGACGAGGACGACGGGCGCCGCGTACAGGAAGACGTCGGTGATGGCGGTCGCGTACGCGTGCAGGACCGGGGGCCGCAGCTCGGGCGGCAGGGCGGAGATGGCCCGTGGGTCGGCGGCGATCTGGCCGGGGCCGGTGCCGGGTGGCAGCGTCTGTCCGGCGAGCGCCTCGTCGAGCTTGGCGTTGAGCCGGCTGGTGAAGATCGTGCCGAACACGGCGACGCCGAAGGACGCCCCGATGGAGCGGAAGAAGGTGGCGCCCGAGGTGGCGACACCCAGGTCCTGGTACGAGACGGCGTTCTGCACGACGAGGACGAGCACCTGCATGACCAGGCCGAGCCCGGCGCCGAAGACGAAGAAGTAGACGCTCATCCGCCAGGTGGAGGTGGTCTCCGTCAGCTGGTTGAGCAGCAGCAGGCCGAGGGCCGTGATGCCGGTGCCGGCGATGGGGAAGACCTTCCAGCGGCCGGTGCGGGAGACGATCTGGCCGGAGGCGGTCGAGGTGATGAGCAGGCCCAGGACCATCGGCAGCATGTGGACCCCGGACATGGTCGGGGTGATGCCCTGGACGACCTGGAGGAAGGTCGGCAGGAAGGTCATCGCGCCGAACATCGCGAAGCCGACGACGAAGCTGATGACGGAGACGAGGGAGAAGGTGCGGATCCGGAAGAGTTTCAGCGGCAGGACGGGTTCGGCGGCGCGCTGCTCGACGCGCACGAAGAGGACCAGGAGCACGGTGCCGAGGATGGTGAGCCCGATGACCTGCGTGGAGCCCCAGGCCCAGGTGGTGCCGCCGAGGGAGGCGACGAGGACGAGGCAGGTGGCGACCGAGGCGATGAGGAAGGTCCCGAGGTAGTCGATGGTGTGGCGGGTGCCTCGGGACGGGATGTGCAGTACGGCGGCGATCACGAAGAGCGCGACGATGCCGATGGGCAGGTTGATGTAGAAGACCCAGCGCCAGGAGAGGTGCTGGGTGAACAGCCCGCCGAGCAGCGGGCCGAGGACGCTGGTGGCGCCGAAGACGGCGCCGAAGAGGCCCTGGTACCGGCCGCGTTCACGGGGCGGGACGAGGTCGCCCACGATGGCCATCGACAGCACCATGAGCCCGCCGCCGCCGAGGCCCTGGACCGCGCGGAAGGCGATGAGCTGCGGCATGTTCTGCGCGATGCCGCAGAGCGCGGAGCCGATGAGGAAGATGACGATGGCGCTCTGGAAGAGCTTCTTGCGTCCGTACTGGTCGCCGAGTTTCCCCCAGAGCGGCGTCGCGGCGGTCGACGCCAGCATGTAGGCGGTGACGACCCAGGAAAGGTGTTCCAGGCCCCCCAGTTCGCTGACGATCGTCGGCAGCGCGGTGGAGACGATGGTCTGGTCGAGTGCGGCGAGCAGCATGCCGAGGAGCAGTGCGCCGATGGCGACGATGACACCGCGTCGGCTGTTCCCCTCACCTGACGCGGCGCCACCGTCGAAGTCCGACGTGCGTACTTCCTGGGCCATGGGCATCTCCGGAGGGCTTCCTCGGGGTCGATTCCCCTCCATCCTGATCCGAATGTCCGGTTATGGCCTGCGGGAGGAGAGCCGCCCCCCGTTCCTTGTACACGAACGGCCTGCATAATCGCTCGCACGTTGGTATGGGGAGGGGATCCACGGTGAGTGGACAAGCATGTCCTGAATGCGGTGCGCACAGACCTGGCTGTGCGTGCCGGACCGAGAGGGCCGTGGCGGAGGACTTCGACCCGCTGCGCATCCGGCCGTACGTGACGCTGGAGGCGCCGGAGGGCGCCTACGGGCCGGGGCAGGGACTTCCGCCGAAGGCTCCGCCGCCGCCCGTACCGACGTGGACGGCTCCGCCCCGGGGCGCGCCGGAGGCCGGCTCCGGCCCCGTGGCGGGACACGGCCGGCCGCCGGGCCCCGCGCGGGAGGCGCAGGACGCCGCGCAGGGCCCGCGGGACGCCGCCGGACACGCCCCGGGGACGGCGCAGGGGCTGTCCCTGCACGCGCCCGGGGCCGTCGGCCCCGGGCCGCTGCCGCCGGAGTCCGGCTCCGGGCCGCTGCCGTCGGAGACCCCCGCATCGGGCACGGCGGGAGACCCGTCCGAGACGATGCCGCTGCTGCTCCCGGGGGCCGGAGGTCACCGGGGCGCCGGCGGGCCGGGGAGCGGCGGTGACGCCGCGGCCTGGCCGGCGGCCGGCGCGGAACCCACGCACGCTCCGCGGCCGGACGTCGCGTACGGCACCGTCGGGGGGTTCGCACCCGACACCGGACCCGACGCGGCCCAGGGCCCCGAGTGGGACTTCCCTCCGCACGCCGGACCGGGCACCGGGCCCGGCGCGCCGTCCGACGGCACGGCCCCGGAGTACGCGATGGGGTACGGCCCCGAGCGGCCGGCCACCCGCCGACGGGGCGCCGTCGTCGCGCTGGCGGCGGCCGTGGCGGTCGCGGTCGTGGGGGCCGGGGCCTTCGCGTCCGGCCTGCTCGACCAGGGGGACGACTCCGACGAACGGGCCGCCGTCCCCACGGTGACCACCAGCGCGTCCGAGAACGTCACCGTCTCCGAGGCGCCGTCGGTCTCGCCGTCGGTCTCCGCCTCGGAGACGCCTTCCGCGTCGGCCTCACCGTCCGCGCGACCCACGGCCTCCGCGTCACCCTCGCCCACCCGGACGGCCGCACCGTCCGTCCCCACCGTCGGCACCTCTCCCTCCGCTCCCCCGAGCACCACCACGGCGCCGACGCCGTCACCGACGCAGGACCCGCTCGGCCCGACCCTGCGCCAGGGCGACTCGGGGCCGGAGGTCCGGGAGCTCCAGGACCGCCTGCGGCAGCTGTGGCTGTACAACGGCCCGTCGAACGGCGAGTACGACAAGAAGGTCCGCCACGCGGTCGAGGTCTACCAGTCGTACCAGGCCATCAACGGGGACCAGAAAGGCGTCTACGGGCCGAACACACGGCGCTCGCTGGAGGCGGCGACGAGCCCCTGAGGTCCGCGATACGGACGGATTGGCGGCGCCGTGCCGCGTTTTGTATCGTGTAAAAACAAAGTGGGTCCCGCTCGCATTCCCTGACCGGCGGGCGGGTCCACTGCGTTCTCCTCCCACCCCTTCGGAGACTCTCGATGCCCGCCGACACCCCGGCAACGCTCACCGCCCGCGCCCTCCTGCTCGACATGGACGGCACCCTCGTCAACTCCGACGCGGTCGTCGAACGCTGCTGGCGTCGCTGGGCCGTCCGGCACGGGCTCGACCCCGAGCAGGCCCTCAAGGTCGTCCACGGGCGTCAGGGGTACGCGACCATGGCCGTCCTCCTCCCCGAGCGGCCCATGGAGGAGAACCACGCGGACAACAAGGTGATGCTCGCCGAGGAGACGGCGGATCTCGACGGTGTCGTCCCCGTACCGGGCGCCCCGGCGTTCATGGCCGCCCTCGCCGCCCTTCCGCACGCCCTGGTGACCTCGGCGGACACGGCGCTCGCCGACGCCCGGATGGACGCGGCGGGCCTGCCGATGCCCGAGATCCGCGTCACGGCTGAGTGCGTGGGCGCCAGCAAGCCCGATCCGGAAGGGTTCCTCAAGGGCGCCGCGGAGCTCGGCTTCGCGGCGGAGGACTGTGTGGTCTTCGAGGACTCCGAGGCCGGCATCCAGGCCGGGCGCGCCGCGGGCATGCGCGTCGTGGGCGTGGGCCCGCGCGCGGCGGTCTTCGGCCCGGACATCCACGTCCGGGACCTCACCGACCTCTCGCTGACGGCGTCCGAGGACGGCACGATCCGCATGACCGTCCTGCGCCGGGCGAGTCGTTCCGAATGATCGTCAGTGCGCGTGGGTGATCGGGGATCATGTGACCGGTCGCCCGGTCCCGTGGGTGTGACAGGGTGGGCTCATGTCCACGGACCGCGAGCAGTCAGTCGATCTGCGCCCCGAACCCTGGCTGGACACCGCCCCGGCCCACCGAGACCTCATCGCGGCGAAGGCGCTCGTGTACGACCCTTGCGGGTTCGCCTGCTCGCAGCCGGTCCCCGAAGCCGAGAGTGCCGAGTACGCCGCCCACGTGTTCACCCTCGACGGCCTCGCCATCCGGTTTCGCGCGGCCAGGACGACCCCCACCAAGGTCGGCCAGTTCGTCACCGTCTGGAAGAGGTCCCCGGCCGGGCCCATCCAGCCCTTCGACGCCACGGACCCCGTCGACCTCTTCGTCATCAGCACCCGCGACGATCACCACTTCGGCCAGTTCGTCTTTCCCATGGACGCGCTCCGCCGGCACGGCGTCGTCTCGGTGAACGGTTCCGGTGGGAAACGAGCCTTCCGCGTCTACCCGCCCTGGGTGGCCCCCGCCAACCGCCAGGCCGGCAGTGCGCAGGCGTGGCAGCTGGGCTTCTTCCTGCACCTGCACCAGGGCGGGCCCATCAGCCTGGCCCGCGCCCGAGGGCTCTACCGCCCGCAGGGCGCCGCCGGTACCTCTCGCCCATCGGGCAGATGATCCACGGCCTGGTCCGCGCGCCGGCACGGCCGAGTTCCACGTCTGCCCGCCCTCCCCACGGAGCACGCCACCGACGGCCTGGCGGGAGTCGACGACTCGGTGCCGTGCGCGGCGGGCGCGTTCATCCGGGTCCGCACGAAGAGACCCCGCTGTCCCAGGCGGTAGGTGCCGACCACCTTCAGACTCCGTTCACGGACGACTCCGGGGTGCGCCTCGCGGGCGGCGCCCCGCTTCCTGGGCTTCGCCGCCCTGGAGAAGCACCACCCCGATCTTCGGCATCAACCCCAGAAGCCGCTTCAGGACCTCGACGCCGGCCAGAAGCTCGGCAGCCTCGGCGAGCGGTTGATGTACCAGGGGTGGGCGTTCCAGGGAGCGACGTCTCCCGGCGCGATCCCCGCCCCTCGAAAAGCTGTACCTGAAGCTCCGTTGTCGGATCGTCGTTCTCCACACACAGAAGCACCGGCTCGCACCATCGCGGGGACGCTACCGGGAACGTCCGACCCTGCGGACCGCTCGATCGACCCTGCCCGGAGGCACCGGAGGACGAGTAGCGAGGGACGCCACGGAGGCCGCGGGCGGCTCTGCTGTCGACGGAACGTCCCGAGCATCACCGAGAGCCAGACCGCCACCTGGCCATAGCGGCTACGAGAACTGGGCCGAAGGACCGTCAGATGCGCCTGACACGACGCCTGGCCTGAGCCCGACACCAGAGCTGACGCAGAGGACCCTGACCGCACGCGGCTTCCGCGGCTTCGTGCCGTTCCGTGCACTGCCCGACAGCAACGTCCCCACCGGGCAGGGAATCTACGTGGTGATCCGCACGGACACCTCGCCCCCGTCGTTCCTCCCCACCAGCCCTGCCGGACACCTCAAGGGCCGCGACCCGTCCGTGACGGCCGACAAACTCGGCGATGCCTGGGTGGACGGGGCCGACGGTCGTGTACATCGGCAAGGCCACGGGCCAGGACGGACTGCATCAGCGGCTCGCCGACTACCGCCGCCACGGCGCCGGTCTGCCGGCCGGCCATTGGGGCGGTCGCTACATCTGGCAGCTGGTCGGCTCGGACGTACTGCTCGCCGCCTGGCGACCGACGGCCGAGGACGACGCGGGTGAGGCTGAGCAGGACCTGATCGACGAGTTCGAAGAACTCCACGGAGGAGCTCTGCCCTTCGCCAACCTCAGGAACAACGCCCGAAAGGAACCGGAGGCGGACACCGGCATCGACTGAGCCCGGGCACCCTGGACGCCCAGCAGCCGCGCGCCGACACCGGCCGCGACCCCTGGACGTCCAGGAAGACGAGCACGACCTCCCCGAGCCGCACTGCTGATTCACCGAGATCATCCCGTGGCGGGTCACCCTGGCTGGCCCCCGGAGGGATCGCGACCCACGCCCGCGCGGCGGCCGAGGCGAACGAGGCGACACGGTGCGATGACGTGCCGGAGGCCGCGCGAGGTACCTCACCCCGTCGCGGCGGCGGGCGGAAGGGAACCCAGGGGCGCGACAGGCGATGGCCGGAAGCGCCGGAACCGCGGCGGGAGTGACACCGGCTCCGCACGAGCGCTTCGATCCCCCCGCAGGGCGATTGACGCCTCGTCGGATACAGCCCGAACCCTTGATGTGACGTGTCCATGTCGTCACCCTGTCACCTGGCGCATCCCCCGCGGAAACCTCGCGCCGCCACGATGACCGGGCCGCCCGGCAGGACGCGGGACGGCACGGCCAAGGTTCCCCCACACCAAGGGAGTTCACATGCTCGCCGCCATGTTCTACGCGCGTCGAACCGTTCGACGCGCGACCGTCGCCGGCGCCGCCGCCGCACTGACCGCCACCGCTCTCCTCGCCACCGCCCCCACAGCCCAGGCGGCCCCGCCCACCCCGGTGAGCGCGGCGACGGCCCGAACGTACCTCACCTCGCTCACCGTCAAGGCGGAAGGTTCCTCCAGCGGCTACAGCCGTGACCTCTTCCCGCACTGGATCACCCAGTCAGGCAGCTGCAACACCCGCGAGACCGTCCTCAAGCGGGACGGAGTGAACGTCGTCACCAACTCCAGCTGCGCCTCGGTCAGCGGCAGTTGGTACTCCGCGTACGACGGCGCCACCTGGACGGCCGCCTCCGACGTCGACATCGACCACGTCGTGCCGCTCGCGGAGGCGTGGCGCTCCGGCGCCGCCTCCTGGACGACCTCCAAGCGGCAGTCCTTCGCCAACGACCTGACCCGCCCGCAGCTCATAGCCGTCACCGACAACGTCAACCAGTCCAAGGGCGACAAGGACCCGGCGGACTGGATGCCCCCGCGCACCGCCTACCGCTGCACCTACGCCCGGATGTGGGTCCAGGTGAAGCACTACTGGAACCTGAACGTCGACTCCGCCGAGAAGAGTGCCCTGCAGACGGTCCTCAACGGCTGCTGACACCGGAACCCGTGTGGTCCGCCCCGTCGTTCCGTACCGTACGGCGGGGCGACCGACGGCGGAGAGGAACACGATGGCGGCCGGACTCAGACTCGGACCCGTACTGCGGTACGTCGACGGAGTGACGGGCACCTCCGCGACGGTGTGGGTCGAGGCGGACCGCCCCTGCGCGGCGGAGATCCGGTGCGCGGACGGCGCCGGCGGCCTGACCCGTACCTTCCAGATCGCCGGCCACCACTACGCCCTGGTCCCGGTGACCGGACTGACACCGGGCCAGGCGACCGCGTACGAGGTCCTGCTCGACGGGCGCCGCGTCTGGCCGCCGCCGCGTCCCCCCTTCCCCCCGAGCACCGTCCGCACCCCGGCCGGCGACCTCCGGATCACCTTCGGCTCCTGCCGCTGGGCGGCCGGACCCGCGTCCGGCCGCGACCCCGTCGGGCCGGACGCTCTCGCCGCCCTGGCCACCACGCTGGCCGCCGGCCCCTCCCCGGAGCGCCCCGACGTCCTGCTGCTCCTGGGCGACCAGGTGTACGCGGACGAGACCTCGGCGGCCACCCGCGACTGGCTGGCCGCCCGTCGTGACCCGGGCGACGCGCCGGGCGCGGAGGTGGGCGACTACGAGGAGTACACCCGGCTCTACGACGAGTCCTGGCGGGACCCCGAGGTCCGCTGGCTGCTCTCCACCGTCCCCAGCCTGATGATCTTCGATGATCACGACGTCATCGACGACTGGAACACCAGCGCCGCCTGGCTCGCGGCGATGCGATCCACGCCCTGGTGGAACGAGCGCGTGGTGAGCGGGCTGATGTCGTACTGGGTGTACCAGCACCTCGGCAACCTCTCCCCCGCCGAGCTGGCGGCCGACCCCCTGTACGCCGAGGTGTGCGCGGCACCCGACGGGACCGAGCGGCTGCGCCGCTTCGCGGCGGAGGCGCACGCCGATGCGGCCCGGGTGCGCTGGAGTCACCGCAGGGACTTCGGCCGAACCCGCGTCCTGCTGGTGGATACCCGGGCGGCCCGTGTCCTGGAGGAGGGCGCGCGGGCGATGCTGGACCCGGACGAGGCGGCCTGGCTGCGTGAGCAGGCCCTTGCCGACCCCGGTTCGTACGACCACCTGCTGGTGGGCACCTCGCTGCCCTGGCTGCTGCCGCCGCTGATCCACGACGTCGAGGGCTGGAGCGCGGCACTGTGCCGGGGCGAACGGGGCGGGCCGGGGGGACGCTGGGCCCGGTTCGGCGAGATGCTGCGGCAGCGCTCCGACCTGGAACACTGGGCGGCCTTCCCCGCCTCCTTCGAGGCCCTGACCCGTCTGCTGGCGGAAGCCGGCGGAGCCCCGGGTCCGGACGGCGCGACGGGCACGGACACGGGGAGTGACCCCATGATGGGCGTGGACCTCGGGGACGGCCGCGGACTCCGGCCGCCCGCGACCGTCTGCGTGCTGTCCGGGGATGTTCACCACGCCTATGTGGCGGAGCCTCGCTGGCCGGGCGAAGGGCCTCGGGCTCGTGTCGTCCAGCTGACCTGCTCCCCCCTTCACAACGCGGTCCCCGCCTCGATCCGGTTCGGCTTCCGGTTCGGCTGGAGCCGTGCGGGCCGTCGGCTGGGGCGGGCCTTCGCCCGCCACGGCCGGGCGGGCCGTCCGTCCATCGACTGGCGGCGGACGGGCGGGCCGTGGTTCGGCAATCAGCTCATGACACTGACCCTGCGCGGTCGCTCGACGAAGCTGACGCTCGCTCAGGCCCGTTCCGGGAACAGGCTGGTGACGAGGGACGAACGCTCCCTCGACCCCGCGTGACCAGCACGTCGGGCGCGCCCGACGGCGCCGGCGGAACACTCAGGCCAAATGTTGAACTTGCAAGTACAAGTGAGGGGTGCCTAACCTAGCGACCTCATCGGTTCCGCCCCCATGTCCGTCGCATCCGCGCACGGACACGACCGAAGGAGTCCATCCCCCATGAACCATCTGACGAACCGTCTGCACCAGGCGCGGCCCTACGCGCTCGGCCTCTTCCGCATCGTCGTCGGCCTGCTCTTCGCCTGCCACGGCGCCGCCTCGCTCTTCGGGGTCCTCGGCGGCGGAACCGTCGCGGCCGGGACCTGGCCGAGCTGGTACGCCGCAGTGATCCACCTCGCCACGGGCGCCCTGGTCCTGGCCGGAGTGGCCACCCGGACCGCCGCCTTCCTCGCTTCCGGCTCGATGGCGTACGCGTACTTCACGGTGCACCAGCCGGAGTCGCTCTTCCCGCTCCAGAACGGCGGGGAGGGCGCGGCCCTCTTCTGCTGGGTGTTCCTGCTGCTCGTCTTCACCGGTCCGGGCGCGCTCGCGCTCGACCGGCTCCTGGGCGCCCGCGGCGAGGACTCCGCACGGCCCGAGGAGCAGCGCGCACCGCTCACGGCGTAGGCCAGGCGCCGCGGCCCCGTACGGCGGATGTCCCCGCCGCGCGGGGCCGGGGCACCGCGGCCGCGGGCGCCGGATGCCGCAAGGGCGAATTCCGGCCCCTCCGGCCGTGCGGTGCGCCCGCCCCGCGTAGGCTCCCGCTGTGAACATGCTCGACAGCCTGGGGTCGCTGACCGCGGGCCCCTGGATCTACGCGGCGGTGGCGGCGTCGGTGCTTCTCGACGTCTTCCTGCCCGTGCTGCCGAGCGGAATCCTGGTGATCACGGGCGCGACGGCGGCGGCGACCGCCACCGCGGCGTCGCAGGACGTACCCGCCGTGCTGCCGCTGCTCCTGTGCGCGGCCACCGCTTCGGTCCTGGGCGACTTCGTCGCCTATCGGCTGGCCTGGCGCGGTGGGGCACGGCTGGACCGGGCCATCGCCCGCTCACGCCGTCTGACCCGGGCGCAGGAACGTCTCGGCGCGGCGCTCGCGCGCGGCGGCGGCCTCCTCGTGGTGATCGCGCGCTTCGCCCCGGCGGGCCGCTCGGTGGTCTCGCTCGGAGCGGGGGCGGCGCGGCGCCGGATCAAGGAGTTCCTTCCCTGGTCGGCGCTGGCCGGCCTGGCCTGGGCCGGCTACAGCGTGGCGCTCGGCTGGTTCGGCGGCCTGTGGCTCGGCCCGACCTGGATCAGCGCGGGGGTCTCGGTCGCCGCGCTCCTCCTCGCGGGCGCGCTCGCCGGCTACGTCATACGGCGTCCGGCTGGGGCTCCGGTCGCGGCTTCCTGACCCCGCGCACCTCGAGCCCGCCGAGGAGCCGGGCGGTCGCCTCGGCGATCTCGTCCACGGCGCTGTCGAAGACCTCGCGGTTGTGCGGGGCGGGATGGTGGAAGCCGGAGACCTTGCGCACGTACTGAAGAGCGGCGGCCCTCATGTCCTCCTCGGTGGCCTCTTCGGGAAGGGCGGGCGGGCGGAGAGTCTTGATGCTGCGGCACATGATTCCAGTGTGGCGCGTCCCACTGACATCGACGAACCTCGTCCTTCTCCGTTCCCGCGTCCCGCGCGCCACATCCGCGCACCGCGCGAAGGATCTTCGCGGGCGCGCACGCAGAGTCAGCGACCCGTCGGGCGGGGACGCCGCGACACGCGGACCGGACCCCGGCCTCACGACCGACGGCCGGACCGCCCGGCGTCCGGGCGGCCGGTACGCGGCGCCACGCCGCACGGGGCTCAGCTGAGACCACGCCTGCTGCGTGCGTTGATCTCCGCGGCCCGCGCCCGCAGCTCCCTCATCGGGGTGGCGAGCTGCACGTCCTCCGGTGCGGCCTCCCACACGGACCCGCCGCTCACCGGCCGGATCAGGAAGCGGCCGGCGACGCTGTCCACATAGAAGCCGACCCGCCCGGTGGCGATGTCACGTACGAGGTCACCGGCCTCGGGCAGTGATGGCACGAATCCCCTCCGTCCCGGAGTTGCGGATCTCCAGAGATACACCCAGAGAAACCCGGAGACCCCTCACTGTCAACGTATCTCTAGAGATGTCCCCCGTTGGATGGATCGGCGGCACGGGACGGCGCATAGGCGTGCACCAACGCAAAGGAGCGCGCCGTAGGGTGTCCCGCAGACGAAGGGAGTGGTCCACCCATGACTGACCAGGACAGCGGTCGTCGGCCCAAGTACCAGCGCATCGCCGACGAGTTGAGAACCGCCATCCAGTCAGGCGCCTTCGCCCCGGGCGACCGCCTCCCCGGCGAGAACGACCTCATGACCACCTACGAGGTGGCCCGGATGACGGCCCGGCAGGCGTTGTCCGTCCTGCGCAACGAGGGCCTCGCGGAGGCCCGCAAGGGCGCCGGCGTCTTCGTCCGCGCCTTCCGCCCGCTGCGCCGGCGGGGCATCCCCCGGCTCGCCCAGGAGCACTGGGGCATGGGCCGCTCGGTCTGGTCGGCGGACATCGAGGACCGTGCCCTGCTGGTGGACCAGATCGAGGTGTCCGAGGCGACGCCCGGTGCTCGGGCCGCCGCGGCGCTGGGCCTGCGGCCGGACGAACGGGTCTGCGTGCGCAGTCGCCGCTTCGTACTGGACGGCAAGCCGGTGCTGCTGTCGGTGTCGTACCTGCCGGCCCGCCTCACGCGGGGCACCCCGATCGCGTCTCCCGACACGGGCCCCGGCGGCACCTATGCCCGGCTGGCCGAACTCGGCCACCAGCCCGTGCACTTCCGCGAGGAGATCCGATGCCGGATGCCCACGGCGGACGAATCCGCACGCCTCGCGCTGGGGTTCGGCACCCCGGTGATCCTGATCGGCCGCACGGCCTTCGCCGCCGACGGAGTCGCGGTGGAGCTCAACGAGATGACCCTGGACTCGGCGTCCTACGTCCTGGAGTACGACTTCGGCGCGTGAGGACGAGGCGGTCAGCGCCGGGTCAGGGGCACGCGCCCACCCGGCGCCGCCCCCGGGCGTCCGCCCGGTGTCCTCACCGCGTCCGCCCACACCGGAGAGCCGGACCCCCGGTCCGGCGCCGAGCGGCCCCGGCCGGCCCCGGGGCCCCTGGCGGTTTCGAGCGGCCGTTCCGGCCCCGCACGCTCCGAAACCGCCGCCGATACCCCCTACGGGCATCCCGAACAGGGGACCACCGGGTGCCGCGCAGGGGCCCCTCGGACGGCCGTGCACATATTCGGCACTATGCGACGGGTGCGGCACGGCGCATACTGGCAGCAATGACAAAGAGACCCGCGCCCCGGCGCCACATGCCCACCAGCCCCTTCAAGGCTCCCGTCGAGCCACCGGTCAGGCACTTCGCTCTCGGGGACCGCGTCTCTCACGACCGGCACGGCCTCGGCAGGATCGTCGCCGTGGAGGCGGCGGCAGAAGCCATCCTCGTCGACTTCGGTTCCCACCAGACCCGGATCGTCACCCCCTACTCGGGGACGCACCGCCTCTGAACAGCGACTCGGCCGCGGTGGACCGCTCCACCGTGGCCGGATGCGCACACCCCGGCGACTCCCGCCGAAACACGCGGGTCCAGGCCCGGTACCCCAGCCGCCGGGTCGGCTCATGGCCTCCGACGGGGTCCCGGCTGCCCCTGCGAGGCGAGGGAAGGGCGACTCGACCGCAGGCGCGGGCCGGTGGCGTGACGGCTCGGCGAGGCCGTCGCGTGTGCCCGCCGACGGCTGGGCACGACCTTCCGACGGGTGGCTCTGGAGATCCTGGGCGACAGGCACCCTTCCACTCCTCCTGCACACGCATGCCCGGACGAGGCTCGCACGGGAGCCGGCCGATGCCGTGGGCGCTGCGCCCCGCCCCCTGATCGCGGGGCCCCGCGGACGGTAGGCGGGACACCCGGAGCCCTGCCGGAGTTCCCCGAGCCACGTACGAAACCTCCCCGGACAGGTCACGGAAAAACCGTGGACCGCGATACCGGGCGGACACCGCCGCGGGGCTCCCTCCGCGCGGCCGACCGTACATCGCCACCGTCGCCGTCCACCCGCGCCGGCCCCGGGGGGCAGCCGTCTCCGCTCTCTCCCTCATGAGCGAGCCGACGGCGACGGACCACCGCTAGGGTCACGCGCATGGGTGCCACGACCGCCGCCATGGTGACCGCCGTCGTCGGAGTGCTGGGCACGCTCCTCGCGCCGGTGGTCACGAGGTGGATGACGAAACGCCAGCGGACCGAGGAGAGCCGGGCCGAACACGAGCGAAGGCTCTTCGAGGAGCGGCGCAACGCGTACACCGGGATGAATCGCGCCTCCCGCCACTTCCACACCCTGTTGAAGGACGCTCTTCACCGCCTGCGGGACGACGTCTACACGGACGAGGACCGCGCCCAGGTCGAGCAGGCACGGCGCGACTACCGGGACCGCTACGCCGAGGCCCAGATGATCGTCCCCGAGGTCGTGCTCAGCGCCTCTCGGGAGGTGAACACCGTCCTTGCCGCCGTCGACGCCACCGCCAAGCGCATCGACCGCGGCATCTCCAGGGAAGGAGAGAGCGCCGCCCGGGCGCTCGAGGCCCTGAAGGCGGCGGAGCCCGCGCTCACCGCCATGCGCCGGATCATGCGTGAGGACCTGGGCGTGGCCGACTGACCGCGAGCCCCTCGGCAGGAATCCACCGAAAGGTCACCGCCACCCCGCCCCCGAGCGAGCGCGGGCTCCCACATCGTGGGGCGGGTACCCGGCAGGGGTCGGCCCGCCGGCCCCGGGGTCAGACGCCCTCCGGCTCGGGGCGCCGCACACGCAGCCTCAGCGCGGCGTCCAGCGCCGCCCGCCACGGGTACGCGGCCGGGTCGTCCGGGCCGGGCCGGGCCGGCAGGAACCCGCCCTCGCCGTACAGCACGCTCACCCCGGCACTCTGCAGGATCTCCAACGACCTCTCGAACTGCGGGTGCCGCACGTGAGCGTCACTCACACACGGCATCACCGCCATCGGCACACCCTTTCCGATGCCCTCGGCGACCACCCCGACCACGAAGTTGTCGGTCAGCCCGAGCGCCCAGGCGTTCACCGTGTCAAACGTGGCCGGCGCGACGAGGATCGCGTCCGCCTGCGGCCACGGGTCCGGCCGGCCGGGCGGCTCGTACTCCCACCGGACCGGGTGGCCGGTGAGCGCGGCGAGGCCGTCGAGGGAGCCCTCCAGCCACCGGGCGGCCGCGGGGGTGAGACCGAGGCAGACGTCCCAGCCGTCGGCCTGCGCGTCCTCGATGACGCGTGCGACGTCGAACAACGGCGGTGCGGCGCTGGAGAACAGATACAGGGTCCGGTTGCTCATGGCCCTATCCGATCACATACAGATCACCTCGTGTTCTCACCCAACCACTCCCGCTCCACCCGGAGTCGGCACCGGAACGCGCATGGCCCGGACGCGAGAACCCGTTGTGGCGGACCCCGGCGGCATCGCGGACCGGGACCCTCTCCGACACGGCAACCCGGGTGCGACCGCCGCCATCCGCCGTCGTTGGCATCAGCCGGGGGACGTGTCCTCGCACACAGAACGCCGCGGGAAATACGGGAAGCCGTGGTCACCAGTCGCGCCAGGCGTCGGTGATCTCGTCGCGGTTGATGGCTCTCCTCACCGCCAGAGCGGCCACGTCCACACGGTGCGCGGCCGTGAGTCGCGTGGACCGGCTGCTCACGAGGAGGCCCGGTCGTGATCGACCGTCCCCGTTGGTGTCAGAAGTAGATGTCAAAGGCCCCGGACCATGATCGGTCCGGGGCCTTCGTACCGGTGGGCGCGGACGGTTTCGAACCGCCGACATCTGCTTTGTAAGCCTGGCGCTGATCACAGAGCGGTCTTGGCTGGTCAACGGGCGTACAGCGCTGCTCGGCGCCCCGCTCTTGCTTGCCCCGCTGCGGACCCCGATTGACCGTGGCTGACTGCTCGATCTGGCACGGTTCTGGCACGGGCCCTGGCACCGACACCTGCCTCGTGACTTCGTCCACCGTGCCCCGATCAGCAGCGGGCCGCTGTCACCCCTGCCCCGGCAGACCGCGTACGACGGCCGTCATCTGCCGTAGTTGATGCCAGTTCGGATGTCAGCCCCCGAGACAACCGCGAGGAGCACGGTCACTCTTCGTCGCTGCGCTCCAGGACAAGGCCGGCGGACCCCTCCTCCAGCCCGTTGCCGTCATCGAGGTGCAGATGGGTCCCATCCGGAACTCCTTCGCCGGCCAACACCAGAAGATGCCTGGCAAGCGTCCTGAGACCCGCAGCATTCGCCTCGATGACGATCTCGCTCCCGAGATTGCGCACCTCGATTCGGGCATCGGCATCCCAGGAAAAGCGGAGCGCAGTGCTCTCAACGGCGGCCGTGACATGAGTGCTCTCGATCGGCGCTGGGCCGTATCCGGAAGTCATGGAACCCATGATGCCGCCGCTCGGACCGGTCTCCGGAGCCCGGGGGGCTTGCCCCTCACACGCAGCAAGCCGGCGGAAGCTCAGGAGGTTGCGGTCACCAGTCGCGCCACGCGTCCGTGATCTCGGCACGATTGATGCCCCTCCTCGCCGCCAGAGCGGCCACGTCCACACCGTGCTCGCCCAAGGTGCGATCGATGTACTCGCACAGTTGCTCCCGCTCTTCGGTGCAGTAGCCGGCGCCACCGTGGCTAGCGTCGGCGTCGACAGCATTGAGCGCGAGAACAACCTTCTCGATCACCCCGAAGAGCGCTTCGTCAGAAGGCTCCACGAGCACCCGCATCTCCGCCTCGAACGCCTCTAGCGCCGAGTCCGTCGCCCTCAGCAAGGACTCGGGGTACATCTCCGCCGTCCCGGCACACTCGGGCGCCAAGATCCCGGCCTCGACATCGCGGGCCACCTCCGCCATCCAGGCACGCCAGTTCTCAGGGGGTCTATTCGCCATGCCGAGAAGGTACGCCGGAGCGCTGACGACCCATGTCGGTTGTGCATCCTCGGCGGCGCTTCCATCGCTTGAGGCGACGGCCGCGAAACGGTACCCGGACGGGTCCGCCGGCGCCTTGATACGCCTTGTCGGCCCAGCATTCGAGTCCTGCTTCGGTGAGGGCTTCGATGATGCCGTGCTGTCGTGCGGCGGTGAGGTCGTGAGTCGATCCGGGCAGCGCCGGCGAGGCCCAGAGCAACCGTCCGAACGGGTCGGTGAGGACCTGGACGTTCATGCCATGGCGCTTGTGCTTCCCCGAGTAGTAGGGGGTGTCAGCGGCGATGCGGTCAATCGGCAGCAGAGTGCCGTCGAGGATGACGAACGCCTTCGTCCGGATCGTCCTCATCGCCTCGGCCAGGGACGGGGCCAGAGCGGCCAGGATGTCGACGGCCTCGCGTATGTAGCGGAAGGCGGTCGCGATGCCGAAACCGGCCGTCCTGCCGTCTGGCGGTCAGCCGCCCGGTCAGGAACCGCAAGGTGCGGCTGGACAGATCGATCGAAGACGGATAGACAAGCACGCGAAGCTCCTGGCAGACACGGGTGATCTTGGTCGAGAACCCGTCTACCAGGAGCTTCGTCGTTGCGCAGGACTGTCCAGCTCGCGGTCAACGAAACCAGCTTGGAAAAGGCTCAGTACCGGTGACCTGGGCCTTTGTCGTGCTACCTGCTGGTGGGCGCGGACGGTTTCGAACCGCCGACATCTGCTTTGTAAGAGCAGCGCTCTACCCCTGAGCTACGCACCCGTGGAAGGAAGCAACAGCGTACATGGACCACGGGTGGGTCCCGCAAACCGATCGTGCGTGGCCGGGGCCCGGGGGATATCCCCACCCCTGGAGGGTGGGACGCCGGATCGAGGCGCGCTCGGGGGGCGCCTACCGTGAGGGGACAGTCAGCGCTTCACCAGGGGGTTCGATCGTCATGGCAGTTCGCCGCCACGTCCGTGTGCTTCTCGCCGCCGGCGGAGCCGTCGTGGTCGCTCTCGGGGTGGGCGGCTGCGGCTCCGCGGACGCCGCGGGGGCACCCGTGGAGACCAGGAGCTTCGCCCTCTCGGGGACCTCCCTCACCATCGATTCCGACAACTCCGACCTGGAGATCGTGCCCGCCGACGTCGAGGACGTCCGCGTCAGCCGGCAGGTCGACGGATGGGTGTTCCTGGGGAACGGACCCGAGGCGACGTGGCGGATGGACGACGGGCGGCTCAGCCTCCGGCTGAAGTGCGAGGCCCTCGCCGCCGCCTGTTCGGCGCTCCACCGGGTCGAGGTGCCGCGGGGGGTCTCCGTGAGCGTGCGGGACGACAACGGGAACGTGGCGGCCGACGGGTTCGCCACCTCGCTGAGGGTCCGCACCGACAACGGCGACGTGGTGGTGCGGCGCGCCGCCGGCCCGCTCGACCTGGGGAGCGACAACGGCCGGGTCATCGTCGGGGAATCCTCCACCTCGACCGATGTCGTCGCGCGCTCCGGCAACGGCGACGTGCGGCTGGCTCTGAGCGCCGTGCCGCGTCGGGTCGAAGTCGTCGGAGAGAACGGCGACATCGACATCGCGCTGCCCCGTGCCTCGTACGACGTCGACGGCCACAGCAACAACGGAACGGTGCGGATCGGTGTCCCGACCGCGAAGGGCAGTGGGCACGCCGTGACGGCGCGCAACGACAACGGAGGAGTCACCGTCCGCGAGGCGAACTGACCGGCCCGTGTGTTCGTCCTTACCCGGTGGGAGAATGAACCCGGACCGGAAGCGGCGGACACAGCACGGGAGAGGAACACGTGGCGGCGACTCACGCGGGGGCCAGTGCGACGAGCGCCGAATCGGGGGCTGTCCCGGTGGCGGACCCGGCCGGGGCGGGTCTCAGCGGACCGCGACTCATGATCGCGCTACCGCTGATCGGTCTCGCCCTGCTGCCCGCCGCCTTCGCGGGCGGCGGTACGCGCCGCTGGTTCGGGGGCCGCGGGGAGAGCCAGCGGGCCGAGGCACAGGCCGCCAAGGACGCCGCGGCCGCCGCGTTCTACGAACTCGACACCGCTCAGCGTGATCTGCGGATCTCCATCGAGACGATCACCGCCGTCGACGACTCGCCTGGCGCCCGGCGCGCCGTCGAGGGCTTCGCCGCGCTGGGGCAGCGGATCGACGAGGTCAGTCACGCCTACATCACCGCTGTCGACAGCCACGACCTCGACCGGGACGAACTGGACTCGGCGACCGCACAACGGGCCCGTACGGAACTGACCCGCGCCAAGGACGAACTCGTGCGGGTCAAGGCCGAACTTGACCGTTTCGAGCAAGGGCTCGGCCCGTTGCTCGACCGGGCCGAGACGCAGCTCGCCCGCCTCGCTCCCGCTGTCGAGCGGGCCCGTCAGGCGTTGCGCGGCGCGAGCACCGCTCTGGACGCGGTACGGGAGTCGGGGCTGCGCGCCGACGACCTCGCCGCCCGGCTCGCCACCCTCGGCCCCGAGCTCACCCGGCTCAACGAGGGCGCCGGGCGTCACGGTGTCGCGGACACCCTCGAGCGCGCAGGCCGCGTCCTGCGCGACGCCGAGGCCGTCCGCACCGAGGCCGAACGGCTGCCCGAGCGGGCCGCCGAGGCCGACAAGCGCCTGGTCTCGCTCCGTACCCGTGCGCAGGCCCTCACCACTCGGGCCGGTGCGGTCGAGCCGGTGCTCTCGGAGCTACGGCGTCGGTTCTCCGCCGCATGCTGGCAGGACCTGCAGCACGTTCCCGAGCAGGCCGCCACGACCGTCCGCCAGGCCGAGGAGAAGCTCCGGGAGGCGGCCACGGCGCGGGCGGAGCAGCGTTGGCCGGACACCACGAGTCTGCTGGCCACCGCACGGGCCCTGCTCAACAGCACCGACGAGGCCGTGTCCGCCGCCGGTGACCGGCTGCGGCGGCTCGACGAGGTGGCCAGGAACCCGCAGCGGGAGATCGACCGCACGCGGTTCGCGGTGCGGGACGCCCAGCGTCTCGCCATGGCGGGACGGAACACCCCAGACCCGCGTCATGCCCGCCCTCTCGACGACGCCGTCGACCGTCTCGACCGGGCCGTAGCGGGTCTGGACAGCGGCCGGCACCCGGACTACTGGCACTTCCTGACCGAGTTGGAGGCTGTCCGCGCGACCGCCGCCCGCGTCGTCGAACAGATCCGGGAGGACCGGGGCGCCGGTCATCCCTGAGCGAAGGCGGGCCCGCCGTGGGCCGCCACCGTCGGTCCCTCGCCCGTCCGTCGCCTTCCCCCGGGCCTGCCACCGCACGGGCCTTGTTCCCGTGGGCCGGGACGGGAACCTTGGACGGGACGGGGGAAGAGGCAGCGGAGGAAGGGGCGGGCGCGGTGGTGTGGGCCGTCGACGGTCCGCTTGGCGCCGGACCGGCGTGGCAGCCGTCACCGGCCGCTAGCCTGGGCCCATGCCTCGTTATGAATACCGCTGCCGGACCTGTGGCGACACGTTCGAACTGAACCGGCCGATGGCCGAGTCGTCCGCTCCCGCCTCCTGCCCGCAGGGGCACGACGACACCGTCAAACTGCTCTCGGCCGTCGCCGTCGGCGGCACCGCGAAGGGTGGTGCCGCGCCGTCCGGCGGTGGCGGCGGGGGCTGCTGCGGTGGTGGCTGCTGCGGCTGATCTCCGAGGCCCGGTCCGGGCGTCCCACCGCGGAGCGGGCTGTCCGCCGGGGCTTCGGCCGGTGTGTGGCGCGGCCCACCGTCGTGGCGTTCCGCTGCCGAGCGGGGCGCCGGCGCATGGCGCACCGGGCCCGCGGTCCCTCGGCGCCCGCGGGTGGCCGGAAGGGCGGCGCCCGCTCGCCCCGGAACGCGGCGGGCGCCGTGCCTGGCTGCCTGGCTGCCTGGGTGACGGTCAGGCCCGGTCGGGGAGCGGGGCGCCGGTACCGTCCGGCGGGGTGACGGTCTGCGGGGGCACGAGGGACCGGTGGGAGCGGGCCGCCGCCAGGAAGCGGCGGAGGATCTCCTCGCCGGCCGCGACTCCGCTTTCGGTGAGCGCGTCGAGGTGCGGGGCGGTCCACCGGGTGTCGGCGAGTTCTCCGTGGCCCGGTCGCCAGGACCGGTCGGCGGCGCTCAGGAGGTCGGCGTCGAGGAGCGAGTCGCCCGCGGCCAGGGTGAGGGTGGCGCCGGTGCGGCGCGCGACCTCGCGCATCGCGGCGCTCTTGGTGAGCGGTTTGGGTACCGCGTAGACCTTGCGGCCCTGGAGGGAGACGGTCCAGCCCCGGTCGCCGGCCCATTCCCCGAAGCGTTCCAGCCACTCCGCGGGAAGCCGCTCCCGCTCGACGACGAGGTAGGCGAAGAGGTCCTCGGCCACCCGGTGCTTGCGCACCCAGGAGAGGTCCGCGGTGGCGGTCAGGTAGGCGCGGATCTCGGAGAGCGGCGCGCACTCGTCGGCGAGGCGGCGGACCACCTCGTCGTTCCAGTCGCGGTCGCAGGCGCCGTCGACGAGGATGTGCCCGCCGTTGGCGCAGATCGCGTACCGGGGTGCCGGGCCGGGAAGCCGGATGCGCTGGTACTGCTTGCGGGTGCGAGTCGTGGTGGGGACGAACACGGTCTCGGTGGCCAGCCGCGCCAGGAGCGCGGCGGCGTCCTCGGTCATGAAGGAGAGCGGCTTGCTCTCGTGGACCTCGACGGTGAGCAGCCGGGGTGCCTGGGCGTCGGGCATGGCGAGCGCGAGGGCCGCCACGGAGTAGATGAGCGTCCGGTCGAGGTCGCTGGCGACCATGGTGGTGTTCACCGGGAGGCCACCGCCTTCCCGTCGGTGCCCGTCGCACCCCGCGTGTACTGGGGGTGGATCAGTCCCACGCAGGTGTAGGGCAGGTGGTCGACCTCCTCGACCGGTACGCCGCGTTGCTCGGCGAGAAGGCGTACGTGGGCGAGGTCGGTGTCCGCGCCGCGCTGGGCGAGGATCTTCCAGGGGACGCGGCGCAGCAGGACCCGGGTGGTCTCGCCGACGCCCGGCTTGACCAGGTTGACGTCGTGGATGCCGTACTTCTCGCTGATCCTCTCGACGGCCGCCCAGCCCTCCCAGGTGGGGGTCCGGTCGGCGCTCAGGAGTTCCTTCACCTCGATGTCGACGGCGGCGGAGACCTCGTCGAAATGTTCGGTGACGGCGTCCAGGAAGTCGTTCGACACATCGGCGCCGACGAGTTCTCGGTAGAACTTTCCGCCGTGGTAGTCGTCGGGTCCGACGAGGTCGTCGCGCAGGACGGTGCGTGATATCAGCCCGGAGACGGTGGAGTTGAGGCAGGCGGACGGGATGAGGAAGTCCTCGCGGGTTCCGTAGGTGCGCACGCAGGAGCCGGGGTCGGCGAGGACCGCGATCTCCGGGTGGAAGGCGGGGCCGCCGTGGCGCCGGTGGTGGGCGCGTAGTGCCTCGGCGAGCTCGCGGGTGATGGCGCCCTTGCCGGTCCAGCCGTCGACGAAGACGACGTCGGCGGGGTCGTGATGGGCGGCGAGCCAGCGCAGCGCGTTGGTGTCGATGCCGCGTCCGCGCACGATGGAGACGGCGTAGTGGGGCAGGTCCAGGCCGTGGCGTGCCTGGGCCCAGCGGCGCATCAGGACGCCGACCGGGGTGCCGGCACGGGCGAGCGAGACGAGGACGGGGTGGCGCGGGCCGCTCCCGGGCCGGTGACGCTGGGCGTGCTCGGCGAGGACGGTCTCGGTGACGGTACCGACGGCGCGGGCGATCCGGGCGGCGGAGGTCTCCAGGGCGGTCTGGAAGAGCTCCTGGTACCGGGCGCTGGGCTGGTACTCGACGGGCAGCGACTCGGCGTAGTGGGCTCCGCCGCTCTGGACGGCCTCCTCGCGCTCCTCGGTCGGGGCCTCCAGCTCCACCTCCGACAGGTCCTGGAGCAGCCAGCCGACCTCGTCGGGCGCGTACGAGGAGAAGGCGGGGCCGCGGAGGGGCTCGGGCAGCATGGAGCTCCTTTCGGGAGCTTCGGTGGCGGGAGCGGGGACGTACGAGGGGGTGACGGCGAGGACCACGTGCGGGACGTGCGCCGCGAGCTGGGCCAGCAGGCCGTCGGGAGCGTGCAGGGCGGGAGTGTCGGCGGGCGAGTCGACGACGGCGACGACGGCGTCGAAACCGGCGCCGGCGACGTTGTAGGCGTAGCGCTCGCCGGGGCCGTCGGCGGGCGTGTCGTGGGCGGGGAACACGAGCCGGGTGCGTATGGCGTAGCCGGGGTCGTCGACGGCGAGGACGGGCGAGCGGGTGGTCGTGGAGTACGCGACGTCGTGTCCGGCCCGCTCCAGCTCGGTGCCGAGGCGCAGTGGCGCGTACATCAGCTCTTCGAAGCCGAGGACGAGGACGCGGGGCGGGGTGCCGGGGGCGTCCGTGAGGGCGTCGGCGAGCTGGTCGGCCATGGTCGGCAGGGCCGCTTCCAGGCGGGTGCGGTGCTCGGGTGTGAAGCCGTGCCTGCCGCCGTCCGGGACGCCGACGGGCCAGTCCAGGTCGACGCGTACGGGGGTGGTGCGGGGGGCCGGGGAGGGGGCGGGGGCGGTCTCGTGGCGGGCCACGAGTTCCCGGCCCTTCTCCAGTACGCCCTCGGGCAGGGCGACGGTGCCCGCGGCGGTGGTGACGAGGTCCACCCGGGCGCCGATCTCGGCGGCGAAGGCGGTGAGCCGGTCCCGGTCGGCGGGGGCGCGCATGTCGACGAGGGCCACGATCACGTACCGGTCGCGGGGGTGGCGGGCGTGCAGGTCGCGGATGGTGTTGACGACGGTGTTGCCGGTGGAGAACTCGTCGTCGACGAGGATCAGCGGTCCGTCGCCGGCGAGCAGGTCGGGGTCCTCGGGGAGCAGCAGGTGCGAGGTGGCGTGCGAGTGGGATTCCTCGAAGCCGCCGGCGGGGGTGACGCCGGGTACGGGCCGGCGGGTGGAGTGGAGGTAGGGCGCGAGTGCCAGGCCGTCGGCGACGCTGTGGCCGAGGCCGGTCGCGGTCTCCGCGTAGCCGAGGACGACGGACCGCGCCGCGTCCCGGTCTCCGAGCAGTTCCCGTACTCGTACGCCCAGGGCGTGGCCCGCGTCGCGGACCACGGCGGGGCGCTGGGGCACGTGTTTGCCCAGCACGTTGGAGACGAGCAGATGGGCTCGTCTGGGGTTGCGGCGCAGTGCGAGGCCCAGCAGGCCCGGGAGCCGCTCGTCGCCGTCCAGTTCGACGCCGAGTCGCTCGGCGACCCATGTTCCCGACCAGACCACGTCTTGATTCACCTTCCGTCAGCCGGACAGTCCGGCGGTGAGCAGATCGACGAAGCCGACGTCCTCCCTTGCGACGCCGAAGACCTCGGCGCGCAGGAGGGTCCGCTCGGCCCACGCACGATGCGGCTTCACTTCATTCATTTTGTTCGTATAGGCGGAGCGCAGCACTCCGCCGCCGCCCCGCTCCGGGCGGAGGATGTCCTGGGCGTCACTGAACTCCTCGTGGCTGACCACGGAGAGTGCGTGGACCGGAACGACGTGACTGGGGTGGATACAGGTCTTGCCGAGCAGGCCGTTGGCCCGGTCGAGTTCGATCTCGCGCAGCAGCCCGTCGAGGTCGTGCTCGATGAGCGCGGTGCGCAGGTCTTCGGCGCGGCCCTCCAGGAAGGGGCTGCGGCGCAGCTGGGGTTTGAACATGCGCTCGCCGAGGCGGAAGTACTCCCAGACGGGGCCGGTGATCGTGAAGCCGGTGCCGTCGGAGCGGCCGAGGACGTTGACCACGTCGGCGATGACGTGGGCGACGAGCTGGACGTCGTAGGCGGTCATGTCGGGCGGGCGGCGCAGTCCGTACGCGGAGCAGAAGTCGGTGACGCCGAGACGGAGGGCGAGGACCCGGTCGCGGTGTTCGTTGACGAGCGTCGCGATGCCGGTGAGGGTCCGGGCACGGGTCTCCAGATGGAGGAGCTCGGGCGATTCGAGGACGGGCATGGCGAAAAGTCGTCGTCCGGAGGCGTTCTCGGCGGCGGTGAGCGCGTCGAGGAAGGCGCGTCCGCGGGGCGCGTCGAACTTGGGCAGGACGAAGCCGGACAACAGACGGACGGTGTCGCCGAGCCGAGCGGTGAGGTCCGGTATCTGGGCGGGCTCGCGGACCCGCATGAAGAGCAGGGGCAGGTCCCGGGGGGCCACCGGAGCGGTTTCGGCGAGCCGGGTGAACTGCTCGACGAGGTTGGTCTCGGCGGCCTCGACCTCGGCGTCCGCGATGGAGTCCTCCAGGCACAGGACCATGGAGACGACCCCGCGGGCGGCCTGTTTGCGTACGTCGTCGGCGAGCTGTGGCCGGGTCGCCGGGCTGTAGAGGGTGGCGCCGAGGGCGGCGGCGAGGGTGCTCGCGGGCGAGTCGGCCGTGAACTCGGCCGGCTCCTGGTGGAACAGCCCGGCCCGCGAAGCGGACGGGATGTGTCCGAAATGACGCAATGTAACTCTCCCGACTACCTCTGTGGGGCCCTGACGACGTGTGGCCGGTAATAGTACGTAGGTGTGGGTGTCCTTAGTTCCCTCCAGGTATGAAATCCAGGTAACCCGTCCGCATACACGGAGTCCTCCGTGGACCGGTGCGACCCCCGCGTTGTCCCTGACCGGGCCGGGGAGGCAGGATGACGCCCATGACGCACGCGATGCTGAAGGGCTCCAACGTCCCTCTCGACACCGCGGCCGTACGGGCCGTGCTCCGTTGGACCCCGGGCCCCGGGGTCCCCGACGTGGACGCCTCCGCCCTGCTCCTGGGCTCCGACGGCCGGGTGCGTTCGGACGAGGACTTCGTCTTCTACAACCAGCCGCGCCATCCCTCGGGGCTGGTGCGGCGGCTGCCGAAGAAGCGGGTGGCCGAGGGGCTGACCGACACTGTGGAGGCCGATCTGGGCGGGCTCGACCCGTCAGTCGACCGGGTGGTGATCGCCGCCTCCTCGGACGGCGGCACCTTCCGTTCGGTCACCGACCTGCGGATTCTGCTGTTCGACGCGGTCCCGGCCGGTCAGGACCCGCTCGCCGTGTTCGACGTGACGGCGGAGACGGGTGAGGAGACGGCCGTGATCTGCGGCGAGCTGTACCGGCGGGGTGAGGGCTGGAAGTTCCGCGCGGTGGGGCAGGGGTACCCGACGGGGCTCGTGGGGCTCGCCACCGATTTCGGGATCTCGGTCGACGAGGCGGCGGAGGCGGAGGCTCAGGAGCCGGACCCGGCTCCCGCGTCCGTCCCGGAACCGGACGCGACCGTGGCGCACGCGCCGGGTCCGGCCGGGGTGCCGCCCAGGCCGTCCGCGCCCCCCGCGTACGGATACCCGCAGCCGGCGGCGGCCGCCGCACCGGCTCCGGACCCGAACTTCCGGCTGCCGCCGATGGGTCCCCAGTTCGTCCGTCCGTAAGAACACGGTTCATGCCTTCGACTTGTAGCCGCGTCCCCACTGGAGGCCCCAGCCGTACAACCGGTCCAGTTCGGCCTGGAAGCCGTAGACGAACCTCACCTCGCGGCGGACGACCAGCTCGTCCTTGACGTTGTCCACGGTGAAGACGGCGCAGGAGCGGGCCTGCGGGGCGCGCTCCTCCAGTTCGATCTCGACGCGTGGCCCGTTGCTGGGGTAGAGCGTGACCTTGGCGTGGGTGCGGTCGAAGGCGGGGGTCTGGTCATAGATGTAGACGAAGAACAGCAGCCGTCTGATCTCGTCCCGGTGATCGAGGTTGACGAAGATCGTCTCGCCTGTCGACCCGCCGAACCGGTCGTCGCCGCTGAGGTTGACGTACGGCGGTGTGTTCAACGACCCGAAGAAGTTGCCGAGCGGCTGGATGACGCCCTTGCTGCCGTCCGCGAGCTCGTACATGCAGCCGAGGTCGAGGTCGACGTTGACGACGCCCTGGGTGTGGGCCTGGACCACCTCGGGCTTGAAGAGCTTCGAGGGGTGGCGCAGGAGTCGCCCGCTCTGGCTGGAGCGTCCCTCGATGTCCGAGGTGCGCATCCGCCAGGAGAGGTTGACGCGGAGGTTGCCGGTGGCCGCGCCCTGTTTGGTGAGCGAGACCGTCGGGCGGCGTCTGGTCAGTTCGATCGCGTTGGTCGCGGCGCTGCCCGAGTCGAACTGCGCCGCCCTTCCTGGAAACAGACCGTCCCAGAAGGCCATGCCTCCCACCCCCCACTCGTCGGCCGGCCCCCGCCGGCGGGACGGGGGCACGCTGCGGGGCGGCCGGGTGCACCGGCCGCCCCGCTGTGAAGCGTTCCTCATTGTCCGGGGTGTCACACCCCGGACGGCACCTGGGTCTTGTCGTCCGAGGAGTCGGCTTCCCCCTCGTCGGCCGCGAGGGCCCGGTTGCGGCGGACGGAGGACCAGAAGGACCAGGCGATCAGCGCGACACCGACGAGGCCGGTGATGACCTCGGGGATCTCGTACTGGATGGTGACCATGAGGATCACGGCGAGCGCGCCGATGGCGTAGTGGGCGCCGTGCTCCAGGTAGACGTAGTCGTCCAGGGTGCCCTGGCGCACGAGGTAGACCGTGAGCGAACGGACGTACATGGCGCCGACGCCCAGGCCGAGCGCCATGAGGACGATGTCGTTGGTGATGGCGAAGGCGCCGATGACGCCGTCGAAGGAGAACGACGCGTCGAGGACCTCGAGGTAGAGGAACATGAAGAAGGCGGCCTTGCCGGCCAGCTGCACGACGGAGACCTTCTTGCCGGCGCGCTTGGCTTCCTCCTCGGCCTCGTGCTCGCGTTCCTCTTCCTCCTCCAGTTTGTTCTCGAAGTAGCCGGAGAGACCACCGACGACGAGGTAGGTGATGAGGCCCGCGATGCCGGAGATGAGGACCGTCTGCGCCTTGTCCACCTGCGTGCCGCCATGCTGGTGCGCGTGGGTCGCGAAGGTCATCGCGCTGATCAGCAGGACGATCAGGGCGATGCAGACCGACAGCATGTCGACCTTGCCGAGCTTGGCGAGCGGGCGCTCGATCCAGCGCAGCCACTGGATGTCACGGTCCTCGAAAATGAAGTCGAGGAAGATCATCAACAGGAACATGCCGCCGAAGGCCGCGATCGACGGATGGGCGTCGGTCACGAGCTCCTGATAGCGGTCCGCGTCGTTGAGGGCGAGATCGACGGCCTCGACGGGCCCGATCTTGGCGCTGACGGCGACGATCACGACGGGGAAGACCAGCCGCATGCCGAAGACGGCGATGAGCACACCGATCGTGAGGAAGATCCTTTGCCAGAAGGCGTTCATCTTCTTCAGGATTCCGGCGTTGACCACCGCGTTGTCGAAGGACAGCGAGATCTCGAGGACGCAGAGGATCGCCACGATCCCGAACGCTTCCCACCCCCCGTAGAGCACCGCTGCGACCAGGCCGAGCGCCGTAATGGCGAACGACCAGCCGAAGGTTTTCAGAACCACTGTCTACCCCATCGTGTAAGTACGCGGTTTTACGAAACGTTGACCCCGAAGTCTAGAGCGATGCCCCGAAGCCCGGACGCGTACCCCTGCCCTACCGCACGGAACTTCCATTCGCCCCCGTACCGGTACAGCTCGCCGAAGATCATCGCGGTCTCTGTGGAGGCGTCCTCGGAGAGGTCGTAGCGGGCGAGTTCCTGACCGTCCGCCTGATTCACCACGCGAATGAAAGCGTTGGCGACCTGACCGAATGCCTGGCCGCGGTTGTCGGCATCGTGGATCGAGACCGGAAAAATGATCTTGTCGCAGTGGGCCGGCACCCGGCCGAGGTCCACGATGAGCGACTCGTCGTCGCCTTCACCCTCACCGGTGAGGTTGTCGCCGGTGTGTTCGACGGAGCCCTCGGGGCTCTTGAGGTTGTTGTAGAAGACGAAGAACTCGTCCCCGAGCACCCGGCCCGCCTGACACAGCAGCGCGCTGGCGTCCAGGTCGAAGGGCGCGCCGGTGGTGGAGCGCGCGTCCCAGCCCAGACCGACCAGCACCTGGGTCAGGTTGGGTGCGGCCTTGGAGAGGGAGACGTTGCCTCCCTTGGCGAGCGTGACGCCCATGATGTGGTTCCTCCCCGGTGAGAACTGCTGCGTGCGAAGCCGTACCGCGTCCTCACGGCCCGGCGGGCCACGCGCGTACGGCTGATGAGGCACGTCCGGCGCCGCACGGAGCGTGCGGCGCCGGACGAGGTCGAGCGTGACTCAGACGTTGACGCCGAAGTCCTGCGCGATACCGCGGAGCCCCGAGGCGTATCCCTGGCCCACGGCGCGGAACTTCCACTCGGCACCGTTGCGGTACAGCTCACCGAAGACCATGGCGGTCTCGGTCGAGGCGTCCTCGGAGAGGTCGTAGCGGGCGATCTCCGTGCCGCCGGCCTGGTTCACGACGCGAATGAACGCGTTGCGGACCTGCCCGAAGGACTGCTGGCGGTTCTCGGCGTCGTAGATGGACACCGGGAAGACGATCTTGGCGACGTCCGCGGGGACACCGGCCAGGTTGACCTTGACCTGCTCGTCGTCGCCCTCGCCCTCGCCCGTGAGGTTGTCACCGGTGTGCTCGACCGAGCCGTCGGCGCTCTTCAGGTTGTTGAAGAACACGAAGTCCTGGTCGTTGCGGACCTTGCCCTCCGCGCTGACCAGAATGGCGCTGGCGTCGAGATCGAAGTCCGTCCCGGTGGTGGTGCGGACGTCCCAGCCCAGACCGACGGTCACGGCGGTCAGGCCAGGGGCCTCCTTGGTCAGCGAGACGTTGCCGCCCTTGCTGAGGCTGACTCCCACGAGTCCCTCCATTGGTTTCCAGGGGCAGCGCCCCCGTCGTGCGTTGGCATCGGATCAACGTCTGGATCCTAGTGACGGGTTCCCGGCCTGAACAGGCGATTCACCCCGGTGTCCCGCGAGTGTCGGGTTCAGAGGACGTCGAGCGCCTTGAGGTACTCGCCCAGGTCGCGGGCGTCCGGCAGGGCGTTGACGACGGTCCAGCGGACGACGCCCTCCTTGTCGATGATGAAGGTGCCGCGCACGGCGCAGCCCTTCTCCTCGTCGAAGACGCCGTAGGCGCGGGAGGCGTCGCCGTGCTTCCAGAAATCGGAGAGCAGCGGGTACTCCAGGCCCTCCTGCTCGGCGAAGACGCGCAGGGTGTGGATGGAGTCGTTGGAGACGGCGAGCAGCTGGGTGTCGTCGTTGACGAACTTCGGCAGGTTGTCGCGCAGCTCGCACAGCTCGCCGGTGCACACGCCGGTGAAGGCGAAGGGGTAGAAGAGCAGCACGACGTTCTTCTCGCCCCGGTAGTCGGAGAGCCTCACGGTGCGGCCGTGGTTGTCCTTGAGCTCGAACTCAGGGGCCTTGATGCCGACCTCGATCGCCATGACGTACGGGTTCCCTTCACTGGACCGAACAGGTGAGGGCCAGCCTACGCAAGGAACCCCCGCAGGCGGGGCCGGCGGGGGTTCCTGCTGCATGGGGGATCAGCGCTTGGGCGCCACCAGGCGGCTGCCCGCCCAGTCCTTGGCGACACTGACGCTCTTGGTCTGGGAGAGACCGGCGGTCTGCGCGGCATCGCTGATGTCGCTCGGCTCGATGTAGCCGTCGCGGCCCGTCTTCGGTGTCAGCAGCCAGATCACGCCGCCGTCCTCCAGAAGACCGATGGTGTCCACCAGGGCATCGGTGAGGTCTCCGTCCTCGTCACGGAACCAGAGCACGACGGCGTCGGCGACGTCGTCGTATTCCTCGTCCACAAGATCCGACCCGATGATGGACTCGATGCCTTCTCGGAGATCGAAGTCGACGTCTTCGTCGTAACCGATCTCCTGGACCACCTGTCCGGGCTCGAACCCCAGCCTCGCTGCCGGGTTGGTCCGCTCCTCCGCGTGGTCCGCGGTCGCGCTCACGGCTTGCCTCCTGATCATGTATCGGAAAATGCTTGGGCCACGCGCGTACGCGCGGCGCTGGCCGTAGTCCACACGGGCTGGGCGGATCGCGCAAGTACCCGGCCGTCGAGACCGCCGAAACGGTGACGTTTGGGGCCGTCTCGCCGCAACTTCCGGTCCTGTTCCACTCCACTCCGTGACGCGGCACACACTCTTCGCCCTGATTTGCTCTCTTGTGCGGCTTCAGTCTGCCGAACAGTCGGACGAAACGCATGCGCGGCTTGGGCGTAAGGTTGCGATTTGACCCCACCGGGCGCCCCACGAGGGTTACCCCCCGGTAAAGATGACGTCTGACACCGCCGGGGTACACGATGGACTTCCCGGCCTCCCCGTGGGCTCCACCGAACAGCGAAGGAACAGCGTGGCTTCCGGATCCGATCGCAACCCGATCATCATTGGCGGCCTTCCCAGCCAGGTCCCGGACTTCGATCCCGAAGAGACCCGGGAATGGCTCGACTCCCTGGACGCCGCCGTCGACGAGCGCGGCCGGGAGCGGGCCCGCTACCTGATGCTCCGCCTGATCGAGCGGGCACGCGAGAAGCGCGTCGCCGTGCCCGAGATGCGCAGCACGGACTACGTGAACACGATCGCCACCCGGGACGAGCCCTTCTTCCCCGGCAACGAGGAGATCGAGCGCAAGATCCTCAACGCGACCCGCTGGAACGCGGCCGTGATGGTCTCGCGGGCCCAGCGTCCGGGGATCGGGGTCGGCGGCCACATCGCCACCTTCGCCTCCTCCGCGTCGCTGTACGACGTCGGCTTCAACCACTTCTTCCGCGGCAAGGACGAGGGCGACGGCGGGGACCAGATCTTCTTCCAGGGCCATGCCTCCCCCGGCATCTACGCCCGCGCCTACCTCCTCGACCGGCTGAACGAGACACAGCTCGACGCCTTCCGCCAGGAGAAGTCGAAGTACCCGAACGGCCTCTCCTCCTACCCGCACCCGCGGCTGATGCCGGACTTCTGGGAGTTCCCGACCGTCTCCATGGGCCTGGGCCCCCTCGGCGCGATCTACCAGGCCCGGATGAACCGCTACATGGAGGCGCGCGGCATCGCCGACACCTCCGCGTCGCACGTCTGGGCATTCCTCGGCGACGGCGAGATGGACGAGCCGGAGTCGCTCGGCCAGCTGTCCATCGCCGCCCGCGAGGGCCTGGACAACCTGACCTTCGTCGTCAACTGCAACCTGCAGCGGCTCGACGGCCCGGTGCGCGGCAACGGCAAGATCATCCAGGAGCTCGAATCGCAGTTCCGGGGCGCCGGCTGGAACGTCATCAAACTGGTCTGGGACCGCACCTGGGACCCGCTGCTCGCGCAGGACCGCGACGGCATCCTGGTGAACAAGCTCAACTCCACCCCGGACGGCCAGTTCCAGACGTACGCGACGGAGACCGGCGCCTACATCCGCGAACACTTCTTCGGCGACGACCAGCGGCTGCGGTCGATGGTCGAGAACATGTCGGACCACCAGATCCTGCACCTGGGCCGTGGCGGCCACGACCACCGGAAGATCTTCGCGGCCTTCGCGGCGGCCAAGGCCCACAAGGGCCAGCCGACCGTGGTCCTCGCCCAGACGGTCAAGGGCTGGACGCTCGGCCCGAACTTCGAGGGACGCAACGCGACCCACCAGATGAAGAAGCTGACGGTCGACGACCTCAAGCGCTTCCGCGACCGGCTGCACATCCCGATCACGGACAAGCAGCTGGACGAGGGCTACCCGCCGTACTACCACCCGGGGCGGAACTCCGAGGAGATCCAGTACATGCACGACCGCCGCAAGGCGCTCGGCGGGTACGTCCCCACCCGGGTCGTCCGGGCGAAGCCCCTGGCCCTGCCCGAGGACAAGACCTACGCGGCGGCCAAGAAGGGTTCGGGCCAGCAGTCGATCGCCACCACGATGGCCTTCGTCCGCATCCTGAAGGACCTCATGCGGGACAAGGAGATCGGCAAGCGCTTCGTGCTGATCGCCCCCGACGAGTACCGCACCTTCGGCATGGACGCGTTCTTCCCGAGCGCCAAGATCTACAACCCGCTCGGGCAGCAGTACGAGGCCGTGGACCGCGAGCTGCTCCTGGCGTACAAGGAGTCCCCGACCGGCCAGATGCTGCACGACGGCATCTCCGAGGCGGGCTGCACCGCCTCGCTGATCGCCGCCGGATCGGCGTACGCCACCCACGGCGAGCCTCTGATCCCGGTCTACGTCTTCTACTCGATGTTCGGCTTCCAGCGGACCGGCGACCAGTTCTGGCAGATGGCCGACCAGCTCGCCCGCGGCTTCGTCCTCGGCGCGACGGCCGGTCGCACGACCCTGACCGGGGAGGGCCTGCAGCACGCGGACGGCCACTCCCAGCTGCTTGCCTCGACCAACCCGGCCTGCGTCGCCTACGACCCGGCCTTCGGCTTCGAGATCGCGCACATCGTCCAGGACGGCCTGCGGAGGATGTACGGCCCCGACGCCGAGGACGTCTTCTACTACCTGACCGTCTACAACGAGCCGATCCAGCACCCGGCCGAGCCGGAGAACGTGGACGTCGAGGGCATCCTCAAGGGCATCCACCTCTTCCGGCGCGGTGAGGCGGGCACGATCCCGGCTCAGATCATGGCCTCCGGTGTCGGAGTGCCGTGGGCGATCGAGGCGCAGCGGATCCTCGCCGAGGAGTGGAACGTACGGGCCGACGTCTGGTCCGCCACGTCCTGGAACGAGCTGCGTCGCGAGGCCGTGGAGGTCGACCGGCACAACCTGCTCCACCCCGACGAGGAGCAGCGCGTCCCGTACGTGACCCGGAAGCTGTCCGCCGCGCAGGGGCCCTTCGTGGCCGTCTCGGACTGGATGCGCTCGGTGCCGGACCAGATCTCCCGCTGGGTCCCCGGCTCCTACACCTCGCTGGGCGCGGACGGGTTCGGTTTCGCGGACACGCGTGGCGCGGCCCGCCGCTACTTCCACATCGACGCCCAGTCGATCGTGCTGGCGGTGCTCACCGAGCTCGCCAGGGACGGCAAGGTCGACCGTTCGGTCCTGAAGCAGGCCGTGGACCGCTACCAGCTGCTGGACGTGGCAGCGGCGGAACCCGGTGCCGCCGGCGGCGACGCCTAGAGGCACCACGAGTCGCCGTGCCGGGCGTCGCGACGCCCGGCCACAGGCGACCGGCGCCTGATGCGGCACCGGTGACCCGATGGACGCCGCCGCGTCCGGCAGGGGCGGCGTCCGGAGACACCCGAAGGTGACATGGCGCGGACGCGTCACCCTCTCGTCCGGCGCGGGAGGGTGATTTCGGCCACGCCGTGAAGTGGCCCGGTTCGGGCCACGGTCCCCGGGAGACGGCCCGTACGGTCGGACGGCGCCCGTCCCTACGGTGAGGCACGGTGCGACCGCTGGTCCTGCCGCCCCGCGGCGTTCCCTACGATGCCCTGCATGAGGGAACACTGGGAGGCGCGGAGTCAGACACCCCTGCTGGGGCTCGCGATCGCGTTCGGCATCGCCTACGCCGTACGGATCGTGCTGCCCGACGCGGCTCCCTGGGTCCATCTGGTCTGTTCGCTCACCGAGTGGGTCGTCTGGTCCGCCTTCGCGCTGGACTACCTCGTACGGCTTGCCCTGGCGCCGGCCAGATGGGACTTCGTGCGGAGCCATCCGCTCGATCTGCTCGCGGTCCTGCTGCCCCTCGTTCAGCCGCTGCGGCTGCTGCGTCTGGTCGCGACACTCCTCCTGGTGGGCCGACGGGCCCGTATGACCCCGCAGATCACGCTCACGACATATGTGGCCGGTGCGGTGGTCGGACTGATGATGTTCGGTTCGCTGGCGGTACTGCAGGTGGAGCGGGACGCGCCGGGCGGCAACATCAAGACACTGGGTGACGCCGTGTGGTGGTCGTTCGCCACGATGACGACCGTGGGGTACGGGGACCTCTCCCCGACCACGGGTCTCGGCCGCTTCCTCGCCGTGGGCCTGATGCTCTCGGGCATCGCCCTGCTGGGTGTGGTGACCGCCAATATCGCCGCCTGGTTCATCTCCCGCTTCGACCGGGACGACGAGGCCGAGCGCCGCCACGCCGAACTGCTCGACGCACTCACCCGTGAGGTCAAGGAGCTGCGGGCGGACGTCGCGCGCCTGTCGTCGGCGCCCGGGGTGCCCTCGCAGAACGATGCCGCGAGCGACGCGCTGGAGGACACCGCTACCGCTCCCAGATCTTGAAGGCGCGCACCTGGTGGGGTGACTGCGGCACCCACGTACCGTCGCCCGGATAGGTCTCGAAGGCGCCGGTCTCCGCGCATTCGGCCGACTGGTAGGTGGTGACCGGCCTCCCGGTGCGGTTGGCGAGCGCCAGGGCCGTGGCGCCCGGCGGGAGCGGCACGCAGCTGTCGATATCGGTGTCGGACAGCTCATGAGTCCGCGCCTTGCCCCCGAAATCGGGTTTGGGCCACAGACACAGCTGGCCGGGGCCGCAGGCGCCGAGCCTGGTCCGCGGGCCGGCCGCGGCGGCGGACGGCGGCGCCTGGGTCCCGGCCCTCGCCGTCGGCCCGGCGGTGGCGGTGGCGGTGGCGGTGGCGGTGGCGGTGGCGGTGGCGGTGGCGGTGGCGGTGGCGGTGGCGGACGCCGGAGTGGCCGCCATGGTCGTCGCGGGCAGGGCGCTCAGGAGGGTGGCCGCCAGGGCGGCGGCGGTGAGAACGGTCTGTGTACGCATGTCGGTGAACCCCCATCACTTTTCGTCACTCTCTGTAACCACAACTCTGTGGGAGCGATCCCCCGATGGGAAGAGGGTTCGAGCGGGATCACCCGGATAGGTGACGGCCCCGCCGGACCGGGTCCGGCGGGGCCGTGTTCACGCCGTGTTGACGCGGCGGTGCGGACATCGCGCACCGGCCCTCGTCTCCCGCGCGAGGGGCCGGATGCGGCGGAGGCCCGGATGCGGCGCGGGTCAGATGTGGGCGGCGCCCGCACCGGCCTCCGCGTTCTCGCCCCGCTTGGTGAGCGTGGCGACCAGCGCGGCGACGACCGCGACGACACCGGCGACGGTGAAGGCCAGCCCCATACCGTCCATGAACGTGTCGTGGATGACGCCGGTGATGCTGTCGACCAGCTGGGGGGTCATGCCGGGCGCCTCGCCCAGCTCCGGCGGGACCATGCCGAACTCGGCGGCCTGCTCCAGCCGGGGGTCGGCCGGGACCGGGATGCCGGCGTCCTTCCAGTTCTCCGCGAAGGCGCCGGCGACCTTGGAGGACATCACCGCCCCGAGGACGGCCGTGCCGAGCGCGCCGCCGACCTGCATCGCGGCTTGCTGGAGGCCGCCCGCCACACCGGAGAGCTCCAGCGGAGCGTTGCCGACGATGACCTCGGTGGCACCGACCATGACGGGGGCGAGGCCGAGGCCCAGCAGGGCGAACCAGAGGGACATGGCGAGTGTGCCCGTCCCGGAGGTCAGGGTGAGCATGCCGAACATGGCTGTGGCGGTGCAGACCATCCCGCCGACCAGCGGGATGCGGGGACCGAACTTGGTGATCAGGGCGCCGGCCAGCGGCGAGGAGACGATCATCATCGCGGTCAGCGGGAGCAGGTGCAGCCCGCTGTCCACGGGGCTGAGCCCCTTCACACCCTGGAGGTAGAAGGTCACGAAGAACAGGCCGCCCATGAACGCGAAGGCCATCAGGACCATCAGGACCACACCGGCGGACAGCGGCACGGAGCGGAACATGCCCAGCGGGATGAGCGGTTCCGCGACCTTGGTCTCCCACAGGGCGAAGAGGCCGAAGAGCACGACCGCGCCGATCAGGAAGCCCCAGGTCTTGCCGCTGTCCCAGCCCCAGGAGTCACCGGCCTTGATGATGCCCCAGATGAGGGACCCCATCGCGGCCGAGAGCAGCACGATGCCGAGGATGTCGAAGGAGCGCGGAGCGTTCTCGGCACGGTGGTCCCTGAGGATCACCAGGCCGAAGAGGAGCGCGATCACCCCGACGGGCACGTTGACGAAGAAGACGGACTGCCAGCTGACGTGCTCGACGAGCAGGCCGCCGACGATCGGTCCGCCGGCCGTGGAGGCGCCGATCACCATGCCCCAGATACCGATCGCCATGTTCAGCTCCTCGGCCGGGAAGGTGGCGCGCAGCAAGCCCAGCGCGGCGGGCATCAGCAGGGCGCCGAAGAGCCCCTGGAGCACCCGGAACGCGATCACGAGGCTGATCGAACCGGACATGCCGATCGCGCCGGACGCGGCGGCGAAGCCGGCGATGCCGATCAGGAAGGTCTGCCGGTGGCCGAAGCGGTCACCCAGCTTGCCGGCCGTGATCAGGGCGACGGCGAGGGCGAGCAGATAGCCGTTGGTGATCCACTGGACGTCGGCGAGCGAGGCGCCCAGGTCCTTCTGGATGGCGGGGTTGGCGATGGCGACGATGGTGCCGTCGAGGGCCACCATCATGACGCCGATCGCGACGGCGAACAGAGTCAGCCAGGGGTGGCCGCGCAGTCCCTTCGCCGCGGCCGGAGCGGGGCCCTGGTCGCCCCCCTGACCCTGCGGGGCCTTTTCCATGGTGATCTGACGAGTCATACCGGAAGGGTAATGTCAGCCACTGACAATTGACAAAGGGATTCACTCGCCGGTAACTGCCATGTATCCCGGAGGTACGCTGAGTCGCACGAGGCGTCGGGAAAAGGCGGAAAGAGGACCATGCCGTGACGGTTTCCGGCCTGCGGGAACGGAAGAAGCAGCGCACCAGGGACGCACTGCTGCGGGTGGCTCTCGAACTGTTCACGTCCCAGGGGTACGAGCAGACCACCGTGGACGAGATCACCGAGGCGGTCGAGGTCTCGCAGCGCACCTTCTTCCGGTACTTCGCCTCCAAGGAGGAGGTCGCCTTCGCCGTCCAGCAGATGGTGGAGGAACGCTTCGTCCGGGCCCTGGCCGAGCGTCCCGCCGAGGAAGGCCCGCTCGACGCGATGCGCAACGCGGTGCTCTGCGCCTGGAACACCATCGGCGAGGCGGTCATGGAGGTCGTGCCGGTCGACCTGTACCTGCGGACCTTCCGGATGATCGAGTCGACTCCGGCGCTCCTCGCCACCCACCTGCGACGCTCCGCCGAGATGGAGGAGAGCATCGCCCGGCTCATCGCCGAGCGCGAGGGCCTGGACGTGGACGAGGACCCGCGCCCACGGGTCGCCGTGGCGGCGTTCAGCGGCGTGATGCGGGTGACCGGCCAACTGTGGGGACGGGGCGGCGACCCGACTCTCGAAGCGATGCGCGAACTCACGGGACGTCACCTGGACCAGCTGGGTCCGGCGCTGGTGGCCGACTGGCGCTCTTGACTTCCGAATCCCCGGATCAAGGCCCGGGAATTCCCGCCACGGTCGCCTGACCGTCTCAGCGGGTTCCCGCCTCTCCGCGCTACGCCGGGGCGAGTGCCGGCTCACCCGCGCTCCACAGGCCGACATCGCCGGTCCAACGGCCTCGGCGACGGTGAACCGGGGCGCGCGAGGCGTGTGCCCGTACACACGGAACGTGACCTCGCCGCCGATCGTCATGTGATCCCCGTCACCCACCCGTCCGGCGCGCCGGGCGGGTCTCCTAGGGTGTGCCGGAGTGACTTCCTTCGACTCCTCCCCCACTCTTCCGGTCGGGCGCGCGCTGCTCGCGCTGGCCGTCGTGTTCGTGCTTCTGGCGACCACCGGCTGGACGACGGTCCGGCATCACCGCGGGCCAGGGGACCTCCGGGCCCGTGCGCTCAATGCGTGGGCGCACGGGCGGATCGGTCAGCGGGCGCTCCCCGACCCGGCTTCCCCCGCCCCGAGGATCGCCGCGTTCTTCGACTCCATAGGCCCCTCCTCGGGGACCCGGCTCGCCGACGCGCACCCACTGGTCGTCGGCAACCTCAACGGAGCGCCCGTCACCTTGCGTTACCGGGCCAACCGCCTCTCCCTCGCCCGCGCGCTCGCCGCCGAGCGGGGCCGGGTCGACGACCCGCGGCTGAACACCGCCGGACGGCACGAGGCCCTGCGCCGGGTGCACCGCTTCATGTCGCTGATGCGGCGTGGCCGCCAGATCCTGGCCTTCGATCCGACCGGCCCGGGCCGGACGGCCGAGGTTCTGGGCGATCTGGACCGGGCGCGAAGGGTGTCGGTGATCGTGCCAGGGGTCGACACCAACCTCCTGACCTTCCAGAAGACCCACGGCAGGTACACGGCCCCCGCCGGAATGGCCGAATCCTTGTACGCGGCGGAGCGCAGCGCGGCACCGGCCTCCGGCACCGCCGTCATCGCCTGGGCCGACTACACCGCGCCCGTCGGGCTCGGCATCGACGCCGCCCTGGGCCGGCTCGCCGAGAACGGCGCGGTACGCCTCGTGGAGATGACCGACGCCCTGCCGGGCACCTCGCGCATCGCCCTGTTCTGCCACAGCTACGGCTCGGTGCTCTGCGGGGTCGCCGCGCACCGGCTGCCCGCCCGGGTGACGGACATGGCGGTGGCCGGATCTCCCGGTATGCGGGTGGACAGCGCGGCCGAACTGTCCACCCGCGCCCGGGTGTGGGCGATGCGGGACGCGGACGACTGGATCCGGGACGTGCCCAACCTGGAGGTCGGCGGGGTCGGGCACGGAGCGGACCCGGTGGCGCCCGAGTTCGGGGCGCGCCTGCTCTCGGCCGCCGGGGCGGCCGGCCACGCCGGATACTTCGAGCCGGGTACCGAGAGCCTCGACAACTTCGCCGCGATAGGGGTGGGGGCGTACCAGGATCTGACCTGCGCGGGCGCCGACGGCGGCTGCCGCCGTGGAATCTCCGGCGCCGAGGGGAACATACGCGCGTAGAGCACGCCGAACCGGGGCGCTCTCACAGGGGCGACGCGCGGGCGTCGGCCGCATACGATATGGCACATGGGTGATGTGCTGGCCGGAATTCATGCCACCTGGGAGTTCGAGAACGACGCCGTCGTCATCCGCTTCGAACGGGGGATCCGCACACCGAGGCTGTTCCAGGCGCTGCGCGAACGGCGTGTCCCGCACGAGGCGTTGGCGTCGGTGACGCTCGCCCCGGGCAAGCGGGGCACCGTCGTGCTGCACGCCGTACCACGGCCGGGCGCCGACCCTCTGGTGGAAGCGGCGGCGGGGCAGCTCAAGGACGTCTGCGACCCGTACCGGCTGGTGCTTCCGGCCGAGCAGGAGACGCTCGCCGAGTACTACCGGGACGAACTGCGGAGGGTGCTCGCGGGCCGTCCGGGCGGCGCGGACGGCGAACCGTCCGACGGCTTCCTGGTCGCGGCGCCGGAGGGGCCGCAGTCCTTCAAGGCGTATGACGGGAAGGCGACGTTCGACGGCAGGTCGGAGATCGCGTTCCGCTGGTTCTGGACGGGCGCGTCCTCGGAGAAGTGGAAGGCCGGTGACCAGACGTTCGCGGTGCGGGACCTCAGCGGTGTCGAGTGGCGGTCCCCCGACGTCTTCGACGGATACCTGCGTCTGCTGCCGCGCAAGGGTGAACCGCGCCCCGCGCAGGCGGACCAGGACCCGGCGGCGGTCGTCTTCGGCCTCGGATACGGACCGGTCCACGAGTCGCTGCCGTTCGCGGCCTCCGTCCTCGCGGCGATCCGGGGCGCGGGACGGGCGGCGGCGCCCCTCGCGGCGGAGCGGCGCGACCCGGCGGGGGTCGCGGAGCGCATCCGGCACCTGGGGGAACTGCACCGGGCGGGGCTGGTGACGGACGAGGAGTTCACGGCGAAGAAGGCGGATCTGCTGGCGGAGCTGTGAGCGGGGCGGGACGGAGCCGGGAGAGGGGTGACACCGCCCGGCCCGGCGGCGACGAGCCGCCCGCCCCGCGCGTTACTCCCGGGCCGCCGAGGTGAAGGTCATGTCCGGGTACCGGTCCCCCGCCACCTCGGCGGCGATCGGCTCCAGGGCGGCCAGCTCGGTCTCGGAGAGCGTGATCGTGGTGGCCGCGGCGTTCTCCAGGAGCCGGGACCGCTTGCGGGTGCCCGGGATGGGGACGACCGACAGGCCGTGCACGGCCGACCGCCGCTGGACCCAGGCCAGCGCGATCTGGGCCGCCGAGGCCCCGTGCGCCGCGGCGATCTTCAGTACCGGCTCCAGGAGTGCCGCGTTCCGCTCGGCGTTCTCGCCGGTGAAGCGCGGCTGGTGCCGCCGATAGTCGCTGCCCGACAGGTCCCGCGCGGCGTCCTTGAACGCACCCGTCAGGAAGCCGCGGCCCAGCGGTGAGTACGGCACGAAGGTCACCCCGAGCGCGGCCGCCGCGCCGACCGCGCTGCGTTCCACGTCACGGGAGAAGAGCGACCACTCCGACTGGAGGGCGGCGATGGGGTGGACCGCGTACGCCTCGCGCAGCTCCGCGCCGGTGACCTCGCTCAGGCCCAGGTGCCGCACCTTGCCCTCCCGTACCAGTTCGGCCATCGCGCCGACCGATTCGGCGAGCGGCACGGCCGGGTCGCGGCGGTGCATGTAGTACAGGTCGATGGTCTCCACACCGAGGCGGCGCAGGCTGCCCTCGGCGGCCCGCCGGATGTAGGTGGGGTCGTTGCGGACGCCCCGGTAGTGGGGGTCGTCGGGCCGCCGCTCGATGGCGAACTTGGTCGCGAGGGTGATCTCGTCGCGGTGGGCGGCGACGAACGGCGCGAGGAACTCCTCGTTGGCGCCCTGCCCGTACACGTCCGCCGTGTCGATCAGCGTGACGCCGGCCTCCAGGGCCGCGTCGAGGGTGTCGCGGGCGGCGGCCTCGTCGGTGTCGCCGTAGAACTCGCTGATGCCCATGGCGCCGAAGCCCTGGACACCGATCTGCGGTCCGTCCGTGCCCAGTCGGACCGTGGAAATCCTGCTCATCGGGTCATGCCTCCCCGTAGTGACTGATCTTGACGTCCAGCACGGCCAGCGCGTCCCGGAGCTCGGCGATCCGGGACGCCACGTCCCGTCGCGTGTCCTCCAGCAGCTCGCGCCGCGCGGCGACGGTGCGATCGCCCTCCCGCACGAGCTCCGCGTAGCGCACCATCGAGGCGACCGGCATACCGGTCAGCCGCAGCTTGCCGACGAAGGCCAGCCACTGGAGGTCATGGTCGCTGAAGCGTCGCTGGCCGGTGTGTGAGCGGTCCACGTGCGGCATCAGTCCGATCCGCTCGTACCAGCGCAGGGTGTGCGCCGTCAGACCGGTCATGGCGGCTACCTCACTGATCGTGTAGCGGTCCCGGCCGTCCGGGCGCGGATGCGTCGGAGTGGTGCCCTCGATCACGCTCATGACCTCTACGCTACGGACTTCGAGTGCACTCCAGGCAAGTGACTTCGTCCGCCCAGTAGGCTCGGGGTCATGCAGAGCCTGGCGATGATCGAGAACTGGCCCGTGCCCACCGCGGCGGCAGCCGTCGTCCGCGCGGACGGCACCGTGGCCGGGACCCACGGCCCCACCGGACGGCGGTTCCCGCTGGCTTCGGTCACCAAGCCGCTGGCGGCCTACGCCGTCCTCGTCGCGTACGAGGAGGGCGCGATCGACCTCGACGAGCAGGCCGGGCCCGAGGGCGCGACCGTCCGCCACCTGCTGGCCCACACGTCCGGCCTGGCCTTCGACGAGCCGAGGGTGATGGCCGCCCCGGGCGCGCGCAGGATCTACTCCAACACCGGTTTCGAGGCGCTCGGAGACCATGTCGCCAAGGCCACGGACATTCCCTTCACCGACTATCTGCACCAGGCGGTCCTGGCCCCGCTGGGCATGACGGCGACCGCGCTGGACGGCTCGCCCGCCAAGGACGCGGTGTCGACCGTCGACGACCTTCTGCGGTTCGCCGCGGAGTTGCAGGCACCCCGGCTGCTGGACGCGCGCACGGTGCTCGACGCGATGACCGTCACCCATCCCGGCCTCACCGGCATCCTTCCCGGCTACGGGCACCAGAAGCCCAACGACTGGGGGCTCGGCTTCGAGATCCGGGACTCCAAGTCGCCGCACTGGACGGGCGCTTCGTCCTCGCCGCGTACCTTCGGGCATTTCGGCCAGTCGGGCACCTTCCTGTGGGTCGACCCGGACGCGGGCGCCGCGTGCGTGGCCCTGACCGACCGGGACTTCGGGCCCTGGGCGGTGGAAGCCTGGCCGCCGTTCACCGACGCGGTGCTGGCGGAGCTGCGCGGCTGAGAGGCTGTCGGCCGAAGGCCACCCGACAGGCTCCGGGGAGCCTGTCGGCCGCGCCCGGTCGCGCCGTCCTCAGTCGCAGGCGGCGGCGGGCAGCGAACCGTCGACGCCGACGAGGCGGACGAGCGTTCCTCCCCTGGGGTCCTCCGCGTAGGCGGTCGTGCAGACGAGCTGTTCCACGGCGGTCTCGTCCAGGTCCAGGACGCGCCGCTGGGTCCTGACCAGCACCGTCCGCTCACCGTCGGCCCGGTCCCCTGAGGGGGGGACCTCGACGGTGAACTCGGGTGCCTCCGCGCGCGGCGGGGAGAGCCGGGACGTGATCCCGACGGCCCGTTCCCGGGAGTCGGGACCGTACTGGAGCACGGTGAGCACCTTCTCGGTGGCGACCCTTCCGCGGCGGTCCGAGGCCGCACCGGACCCGCCCGAGGTGCCCGGGACCGGTGATCGCCCGCCCGTGTCCCCCGACGTGTCGCCGGGGGACGACTCGTCCGGAAGAGGCGCGTCCAGGCGGCGGGCCACGGGCATCAGTCCGCCGTGCGCGTCGACGAAGAACAGCAGCATCCGGTCCGGAGGAGGCGTGTCGACGCCGATCGTCGCCGGGGCGCCGGCCTCGATGACGTCGGTCCTGCGCACGCCGCAGCCCCCGAGACCGGCGGTGACCAGCACCAGCCCGACCGCGGCGGCCACCGCCCGGCCACGGATCACAGGGGCATCCTCAGGGTGAACACGGCCCCGCCGTCGGACCGGTCGGCCGCCTCCACGGTGCCGCCGTGCAGCCGTACGTTCTCCTGGGTGATGGCGAGTCCGAGTCCGCTGCCGGACGAGCGCGTGCGGGCCTGGTCGGCCTTGAAGAAGCGGTCGAAGACGTGCGGCAGGACCTCGTCCGGAATACCCGGCCCTCGGTCGGCGACCTCCGTGACCAGCCAGGAGCCGTCGACGAACAGCCGGACCGTGACGGGTGGGCGGCCGTGCCGCAGGGCGTTGCCGACCAGATTGGCGACGACGACGTCGAAGCGGCGCGGGTCCAGGCGGGCGCGGATGCCGGCCGGGAGCTCGGTGACGACCGCGTCGGGGCCGTCGGTCCAGCGGCGGCTCTGAAGGGTCCGGCGGATCGAGTCGGCCACGTCGACCTCGTCGGTGTGGAGTTCGGCGGCGCGCGCGTCGAACCGGGAGATCTCCATCAGGTCCTCGACGAGGACGGCGAGTTTCCCGGTCTCCGCGCTGATGAGCCGCACGGCACGCGCGGTGTCGGAGTCGAGGCCGCCCGCGTCCTGGTCGAGGACCTCGGTGACCGCCAGCATCCCGGCCAGCGGGGTGCGCAGCTCGTGCGAGACGTCGGAGGCGAAACGGCGGGCGCGGGCCTCGGCGCGCCGCAGTTCGGCGACGGAGCTCTCGAGGGCGGCGGCGGATTCGTTGAAGGTCCGTGCGAGATCGGAGAGTTCGCCGGTCCCGCGGGCCGGGATGCGGGTGTCCAGCGCGCCGCGCCCCATATTGCGGGCGGCGCGGCGCAGTTCCCGGACGGGCCGCAGCACGCTGCGGGCGGCGAGCAGGGCGGGGATGAGCGCGACGAGCAGGGCGGGGAGTACACCGTCGCGGGCGGCGACCAGCATCGCCTCGATGTCGGCTTCCTCCACGTCGAGTTCGAGGACCGCGTAGAAGACCAGACCGGTGCGGTGGACGGTGCCGGTGGCCACGTGCGGCTGGAAGGCGGCGGGCATGGCGATGGTGAGGTACGCGACGCCGTCGCGCAGGACCCGTTGGAAGGCGCCGTACGGCGTGCCCTGGGCGCCGGCGCGGAGTTCGGGAGTGATGACGGTGGCGCCGATGGTCCGGGAGGTGGTGGAGGAGGCCCAGAGGTCGCCGTACTCGGCGTAGACGCGCCAGGGCCGGGGCTTGCCCCACTTGGCGACCTCGTTCACGGCGGCGCGCAGGCCGTCCTGGTTGACGGGGAGCGGGGTGATGAGGCGGCCGATCTGGTCGCGGAACGCGGAGACCGCGGTGTCCTGGGTCTGTTCGAGGATCGCGTTGCGGGCGGCCCGATAGGTGAGGGTGGCGGTGGTGCCGCAGCCGATGGCGGCGACAAGGAGGAAGGCGATGACGAGCCGGGTCCGCAGCCCGAACGGCCGGAACCGTCGGCGTCGGGCGGGCGGGGCGGCCGGATCGGTGTCCCTCTTCTCGGCGCGCCTCACAGGGGGCCGAACCGGTAGCCGAAGCCCCGCAGGGTCTGGATGTAGCGGGGGTTCCCGGGGGTGTCCTCGATCTTGTTGCGCAGCCGGCGGACACAGGCGTCCACGAGCCGGGCGTCGCCGTGGTAGCTGTGTTCCCAGACGTGTTCCAGCAACTGCTGGCGGCTGAAGACCTGCTCGGGGGCGGCCGTCAGATGGAGCAGCAGTTTCAGTTCGGAGGGGGCGAGCGGGAGTCGCTCGCCGGACTTGGCGACGGTGAGTCCGGAGCGGTCGACGGCGAGGTCCCCGTGGAACTCGACGGCGGGCCGCGCGTCGCCCGGTTCCTCGATCCTCCGCAGCACGGCCCGGATGCGGGCTTCGATGACCTCGGTGCGCGCGGGTTTGACGATGTAGTCGTCGGCGCCGGTCTCCAGGCCGGTGACGACGTCGAAGTCGTCGCCCCGGGCGGTGAGCATGATGATCGGGAGCTGGCTGGTCTCCCGGACCCGGCGGCAGACCTGTACCCCGTTCATGCCGGGCAGCATCAGATCGAGCAGCACGAGGTCGGGGCGGAACTCGTCGAGCGCGGCCAGCCCGGACTCCCCGGTGGCGGCGGTCCGCACCTCGTGCCCTCTTCGGCGCAGGCCGAGTTCCACCCCCTCGCGCACGGAAGGGTCGTCTTCTATGAGGAGCACACGAGGCATCCGTCGATTATCCCCGTATCCCGGTCTTGGTACGGACGGAGTCCCCGCCGGGAGGCGGTCGGCACCGTGGGGAGGCGGACCGTCCGGCACCGTCCCGCACCGGGCCGGAGCGGTATCGGAGCGCCCGAGGTGGGCCGGGGACGGCCCGCGCCGGCGTGAGGGCGGTGGGGTGCCGGGCGTGGCCGGGCCCGGCGGCGGAGGCGGCCGGGGTCACGCCCCGCGGACGAGGCCGCGCAGCCGGTCCGCCGCGCCGGTCAGGAGCGCCCGCAGTTCGAGGAGCCGGAGCGGGTGGGCGAGCGCGGCGAAGACCGCCAGGACGGCGAGCGTCCCGCCCGCGTCCGCGGCGACCACGCCCGCGGTGCCGACCGTGTCGGCGACCAGCAGGCCGGCCACGGCGGCCGGGACGGCGGCGCATCCCAGTCGCGCCAGCGCGGGCAGGGCACGCGGATGGTCCCGTCCGGCGGGGGCGCCCAGCCGCCGGCCGAGTACCCAGGCCGTCAGGGCCCAGCCCGCCCACAGGGCCACCGTGTAGCCGGCGGCCATGCCGGCCACCGCCCAGCGTGCCGGGAGGAACGCGTACGCGGTCACCGAAAGGGCCGCGTTGAGCCCGGCGATCACCAGGTTCAGCAGGAAGGGGGTGCGGGTGTCCCGGAGGGCGTAGAAGGCGCGGGTGCAGACGTACTGGCCGGACAGCGCGACCAGGCCAGGGGCGAAGGCCATCAGGATCCAGGCCATCGCCCGGACGTCGGCAGCGCCGGTCCGGCCGTACTGGAAGACGGTCGCCATCAGGGGGGCGGCGAGCGCGAACAGCAGGCAGGCGGCCGGCACGATGCCCGCCGCGCTCGTCCGCAGTGCGTAGGAGACGTCCCGGCGCACGCCCGTCAGGTCCCCTTCGGCCGCCGCCGCGCTCATCCGGGGCAGCAGCGCGGTCACCAGGGAGACGGTGACGATGCCGTGCGGCACCGCCCACAGCAGATACGCGTTGTTGTACGCGGCGAAACCGAAACCCCCCGCGCCGTCCCCGGCCCCCGCCCGCTGCCCCGCTGCCGTGGCGAGCCGGGTCGTGACCCAGTACGCGCCCTGGTTGGTGAGGACCAGGAGCACCAGCCAGCCGGCCGCGCGCAGGGGTGCCGTCAGCCCGCTGCCGCGCCAGTCGAAGCGCGGTCGCCAGCGGAAGCGGGCCGCGCGCAGGGACGGCACGAGGGCCAGGGCCTGGAGCGCGATGCCCGCGGAGGTGCCCCAGCCGAGCAGCGCGGTCTCGCCCTCGGTGAGCCGGCCGCCGTCGGCCGCCGTCACCAGGTAGAGCGCGAACACCCCGACGACGACGAGGTTGTTGAGGACCGGTGTCCACATCATCGCGCCGAAGCGGCCCCGCGCGTTGAGTACCTGTCCGAGCAGGGTGAAGAGCCCGAGGAAGAAGATCTGCGGCAGGCAGTACCGGGCGAAGGCAACCGTCGTGGAGCGCTGCGCGCCGGAGTAGTCGGTGTACACGTCGACGATCGCGGGCGCCGCGAGGACCGCGACCGCCGTGAGGAGCAGCAGGGCCAGCACGCACACCGTGAGCAGCCGGTCGGTGTAGGCGGCGCCGCCGTCCTCGTGCTCCTTGGCCGCCTTGACCAACTCCGGTACGAAGACGGCGTTGAGGGCGCCTCCCAGGAGCAGCGTGTAGACGATCGTGGGCACGGAGTTGCCGACCGCGTACCCGTCGGACACCAGGCCGACGCCCAGGGCCGCCGCGACGACGGCGGAGCGTACGAATCCGGTGGCGCGCGAGACGAGGGAACCGGCGGCCATGAGCGCGCCGCTGCGCAGTGCGGAGGTGCCGGTCCGGGCCGGGGCGAGGGCGGTCGCCGTCATCGGCGGGCCAGATAGGCATGAAAGGCCCGGTACAGCGCGTGGTTGGCCGTGCCGTTCAACGGTGTCTCCCATTCCCCCAACGTCTCGACGACCTGCCCGCCGGTGCCGAGCTTCCAGCGCAGCAGTCCGTGGGAACGTTCGTCCGGATCAAGGGTGGAGGGTACCCCGCGCATGTCGTAGACCTCGGCCCCGTGGGCGTGCGCGTCGAGCATCATCCGCCACTGAAGGGCGTTGGAGGGGCGCACCTCACGGCGGTGGTCGGCGGAGGCGCCGGTCTGGTACCAGGCCCGCCCGCCGACGCTGATCATGGTGTGCGCGGCGAGGATCTCGCCGTCGTGGCGAGCGAGGTAGAGCTTCATCCGGCCCGGGTGCTCGGCGTTGAGGGCTTCGTACTGGCGTTGGTAGTAGGCCAGGGAACGGCCGAGCCGGAAGCCGTCGCGTTCCTCGGTGATCCTGAGCAGCCGGTGGAACACGGGCAGGTCGGCGGCCGAGCCGACGACGGTCTCGACCCCGGACCTGCGGGCCTTGCGGACGTTGCGCCGCCATTCCTGGTTGAGGCCGCTCCACAGGTCGTCCGAGGTGCGGTCGGCGAGCGGGACCTGGTAGACGAAGCGGGGCTGGGCATCGGCCCCGTCGCCGGCGTCGCCGCCGCAGCGGCGCCAGCCGCGGCTGCGCAGTCGTTCGGCGACGGCGGTGCCGAGCGGGTCGACCTCGCCGGCCAGCACGTCGGCCAGGCGCCGCCCGGGGCCGGTGTTGGCCTTGAGGGCGGCGGCCTTCCAGCGGCGGAAGGCGGGCGTGGGGCCGATGCGTACCGCGAAGGCGCCGGCCGCGCGCAGGTGGTTCAGGAGCGGGGTGAGCCAGCCGTCGAGGTCCGGGTCGGCCCAGTCGGCGACCGGGCCTTCGGGGAGGTAGGCGAAGGACTTGCGGGTACCGGGGAAGGGGCGCAGCAGGACGAGGGCGACTCCGGCCAGTTCTCCCGATTCCCCCTCCCAGCCGACGAGCTGGTGCCGCCAGCCCTCCTTCACCCTTGCCCAGGAGGGGAGTTGAAGGAAACTGGGGCCGTCCGCACCGGTGGACCTGGCGGCGAGGAAGGAGCGGTAGGCGTCGGGTGTGACGGGACCGAGTCGCGTACCCCGCACATCGGGTGCGGCCGTCACGAGCAGCGCTGACACAACGGGAGCCTCCTTGTTCCGCCCCTCGTTCGGGGGGCGCACAGGATGCTCACAGCCGACTTTGACCGCTCCGCGCGTCGCATGTGACCGGACGATGACCGTTCCGCCACAGCCGCCGTCACAGGACCCGCGGCAGGTCCGCGCGGCGGTGGGGCGGCCTAGAGTCCAGGGCATCCCACCCCGATTCCGGAGGCTTCCGTGATTTCCGCGCTTCCCGTCCGCACCCGAATACGCCCCATGGTCGCGGCCGTTGCCCTCAGTGTCTCGCTCACCGCCTGCACGGCGGGTGCGGTCGGCGCGCCACGGGACGCGGCGGGAGGCGGCGGGGACGGCCGTCCGGCGAAAGTGGCCGTGGTGTCGCCGGCGGCCGGCCGGCCGGTGACGGTGACGGCGCGGGGCGGCACGCTGACGTCCGTGAAGGTGGCGGACGGGGACGGCGGGGTGCTCGCGGGGCGGACGGCGCCCGGCGGCGCTTCGTGGGTCTCGGACCGCAAGGCGGTGCCGGGCGCCTCCTACACCGTGGAGGTGACGGCGCGCGGCGCGGGTGGTGCGGAGACGACGACCCGGTCGACGTTCTCGACGGAGAAGGCCGCACGGGTCAACAAGTTGACGCTGGCTCCCGGGAAGAACACGACGGTCGGAATCGGGCATCCGCTGTCGATCGTCTTCGACCGGCCGGTGACGCACAAGGCCGAGGTGGAGAAGCAGTTGAAGGTCACCACCTCCAACGGCACGGTGGGGTCCTGGGGCTGGCTGAAGGACTGGTCGGGCAAGGACCGGGTGGACTGGCGGCCCGAGGCGTACTGGAAGCCGGGGACGAAGGTGACGCTCGACGCGGAGCTGAACGGCACGGACTCGGGGGGCGGCTGGTTCGTCCGGGACTACCGGACCGGGTTCACGGTCGGGGAGGCGCAGGTGGTCCGGGTCGACCTGGACAGCCACCGGCTCACGGTGGAGCGGGAGGGGCGCGTGGTGCGCGCCATCCCGGTCTCGGGCGGCACGCCCGGCGGTGACAAGCGTTCCTGGCGGGGCACGGCGGTGCTGATGGCCAAGGAGGGCACGATCAACATGAACTCGGAGACGGTGGGGCTGGGCGACGCCTACGACAAGATGGTCGACTACTCGATGCGGCTGACCTGGTCGGGCATGTACGCGCACGCGGCGCCGTGGAACGCGGCGTACTTCGGCCGGGCGAACCACAGTTCGGGCTGTGTCGGGATGAGCACGGAGGACGCCGCGTCGTTCTACGCCATGGTGAAGGTCGGCGACCCGTTCGAGATCAAGGGCGCGGAGACCAAGGGGACGGTGGCCGAGGGCAACGGCTACGGCGCGTGGAACGTGAGCTGGGAGGCGTGGCGGGGGAAGAGCGCGCTGGCGCACTGACGCGGGACGGGCGCGGCTCCGTGTCCGTGCGGTGGCCTTCGATCGGTTCGAGGTCCCGGCGGCCGCTCAGCGGGCCCGCATCTCCCATAGCAGGACCTCCGCGTCGGCGGTGGCGAGCAGTGCGAGGTTCCCGGCGCCGGTGACCCGGGCGGCGTCGCCGGGGGCGAGTTCCTCGCCGTCGAGGCGGACGGTGCCGCGGACGACGTGCGCGTACACGCGGTCGGCGTCGGGCACGGCGGTCCGCTCACCCGCGGCCAGGCGCCGCACGTGGAGCATCGAGGCCGCGCCGGGCAGCGCGTACGGGGTGGAGTCGGCGATGCCGGGGACGATCTCGTAGGAGGGGTCGCCGCCCGGCTCCAGCGGAGCCAGCCACATCTGGACGAAGATCAGGGGCACGTCCGCGTCGTTGCGTTCCTCGTGCCGGACGCCCCGGGCCGAGCTGAGCCGCTGCACGTCCCCGGGGCGGACGACGGTGGTGTGTCCGGCCGAGTCGTGGTGGGTCAGCTCGCCCTCGACGACCCAGGTGACGATCTCGGTGTGACTGTGCGGGTGCTCGGCGAACCCGGCGCCGGGGGCGAGCCGCTCCTCGTTGCAGGCGAGGAGCGCGCCGAAGCCCAGGTTGTCGGGGTCGTAGGAGGCGCCGAAGGAGAACGCGTGCCGGGTCTCGATCCCGGCCTCGGGATCGCCGCCGGGGTAGCGGTCGCCGGCGCGCTGGATGCTCATCACGGAGTAAACGGTAGCCGCCGGGGCGTGCGGCGGGGGAGGCCGGCCGTGCGGCCCGGTCGGGGGACGTCCGCCGGGCCCGCGGGCGGGCAGACCGCCCCGACCCCGCACGTCGCCGTCCCGATAAGGCAGTCTTGTCCCCGTGCCTGAACCCACGAACGCCGCTCACCCGCACTCCGCGACCCTGAAACGCCTCGAACAGTCCTCCGGGCGGCTCGCCGCCAACGCCATTGCCCGCATGGACGAGACGCTGCCGTGGTACCGGGCGATGCCGCCCGAGAACCGGTCGTGGATCGGCCTGGTCGCCCAGGCCGGCATCGCCGCGTTCACCGAGTGGTTCCGGCACCCGGAGACCCCTCAGGCGATCTCCACCGACGTCTTCGGGACCGCGCCGCGCGAACTGACCCGGGCCATCACCCTGCGCCAGACCGTCGAGATGGTCCGCACCACCATCGAGGTCATGGAAGTGGCGATCGACGAGGTCGCCGCGCCCGGGGACGAGTCGATCCTGCGCGAGGCGCTGCTCGTCTACGCCCGCGAGATCGCCTTCGCGACCGCGCAGGTCTACGCACAGGCCGCGGAGGCGCGGGGCGCCTGGGACGCCCGGCTGGAATCCCTGGTCGTCAACGCGGTCCTGTCCGGCGAGGCGGACGAGGGCGCCGTCTCCCGGGCCGCCGCGCTCGGCTGGAACTCCCCCGAGCACGTCTGCGTCGTCCTCGGCACAGCCCCCGACGGCGACAGCGAGCTGACCGTCGAGGCGATCCGCCGCGCCGCCCGCCACGCCAAGATCCAGGTCCTCACCGGTGTTCTCGGGGACCGGCTGGTGGTGATCGCCGGCGGGAACGACAATCCGCTCCAGGTCGCCAAGGCCCTGATCGGGCCGTACGCGGCGGGCCCGGTGGTCGCCGGGCCCGTGGTACCCGACCTCCTCGCCGCCACCCGCTCCGCGCAGGCCGCCGCGGCCGGCCTCAAGGCGTGTTCTGCCTGGCAGGACGCCCCGCGGCCGGTCCTGGCGGACGATCTCCTGCCGGAGCGGGCCATCGCCTCCGACCCTTCGGCGCGCGAACAGCTGGTGGAGGAGATCTACAGACCGCTGGAGGAGGCGGGCTCGGCCCTCCTGGAAACGCTCAGTGTCTATCTGGAACAGGCGAGCAGCCTGGAAGGCGCGGCGCGGATGTTGTTCGTTCACCCCAACACCGTGCGCTACCGGCTCCGACGTGTGACAGACGTCACCGGCTGGTCACCCTCCGACGTGCGATCCGCGTTCACCCTGCGAATCGCGCTCATCCTGGGGCGCTTGGCCGACGGAGATCCGCAGTCCTAGACTTTTGTCGAACACCGACAATTCCCCCGACGGTTCTTCGTCCCAGTCCTCACGGGCGCGGCGGACCGTCCACAAGAGAGAGTGTGAGGGTGCTCGTACTCGTCGCTCCCGGCCAAGGCGCTCAGACGCCCGGCTTCCTGACTCCCTGGCTCGAACTGCCCGGCGCCGCCGACCGCATCGCGGCCTGGTCCGACGCCATCGGGCTCGACCTCGCCCACTACGGCACGAAGGCCGACGCGGACGAGATCCGCGACACCGCCGTGGCCCAGCCCCTGCTGGTGGCCGCGGGGCTGCTCTCGGCCGCCGCCCTCGGTGACGTCACCCCCGGCGCCGTCGCGGGCCACAGCGTCGGCGAGTTCACCGCCGCCGCCCTCGCGGGCGTCCTCGACGACACCGCCGCACTGCGTCTCGTACGGACCCGCGGCGTGGCCATGGCCGAGGCCGCCGCGATCACCGAGACCGGCATGTCGGCACTGCTCGGCGGCGACCCCGAGGTGACCGTCCCGCACCTGGAGAAGCTCGGCCTGACCCCGGCCAACATGAACGGCGCGGGCCAGATCGTGGCCGCCGGCACCCTGGAACAGCTGGCCGCACTGGAGGCGGACAAGCCCGAGGGCGTCCGTCGGGTCGTCGCGCTGAAGGTGGCCGGCGCGTTCCACACGCACCACATGGCCCCCGCGGTCGAGCGGCTCGAGTCGGCGGCCCGGGAGCCGGCCGTGACCGACCCGGCTGTCACCTACGTCTCGAACAAGGACGGCCGGACCGTCGGCAGCGGCACCGAGGTCGTCGCACGTCTCGTCGGCCAGGTGGCGAACCCGGTCCGTTGGGACCTGTGCATGGACACCTTCCGGACGCTGGGCGCCACCGCGCTGGTCGAGGTGTGCCCCGGTGGCACCCTGACCGGGCTCGCCAAGCGCGCCCTGCCCGGTGTGGCCACGGTCGCCCTCAAGACCCCCGACGACCTCGACGCGGCCCGCACGCTTGTCGCCGAGCACACCGCAGCCTGACAAGGAGTGTCGAGAAGCATGTCGAAGATCAAGCCCAGCAAGGGCGCCCCGTACGCGCGGATCCTGGGTGTCGGCGGCTACCGCCCCGTCCGGGTCGTGCCGAACGAGGTGATCCTCGAGACGATCGACTCGTCCGACGAGTGGATCCGCTCGCGCTCCGGCATCGCCACCCGCCACTGGGCCTCCCCCGAGGAGACCGTGACCGCGATGTCGGTCGAGGCGGCGGGCAAGGCCATCGCCGACGCCGGGATCACCCCGGAGCAGGTCGGCGCGGTGGTCGTGTCCACGGTGTCGCACTTCAAGCAGACCCCGGCCGTCGCGACCGAGATCGCCGACAAGATCGGCGCGGGTAAGCCGGCCGCCTTCGACATCTCCGCCGGCTGCGCGGGCTTCGGCTACGGCCTGACGCTCGCCAAGGGCATGATCGTCGAGGGTTCGGCCGAGTACGTGCTGGTCATCGGCGTCGAGCGACTGAGCGACCTGACCGACCTGGAGGACCGTGCGACGGCCTTCCTGTTCGGCGACGGCGCGGGCGCCGTGGTCGTCGGCCCCTCCGACGAGCCGCACATCGGCCCCACCGTCTGGGGCTCCGAGGGCGACAAGTCGGAGACCATCAAGCAGACCGTGCCGTGGAACGAGTTCCAGCTCGGCGACGTGTCGAAGCTGCCCCTCAACGAGAAGGGCGAGATCAAGTTCCCGGCCATCACTCAGGAGGGCCAGGCGGTCTTCCGCTGGGCCGTCTTCGAGATGGCCAAGGTCGCCCAGCAGGCGCTGGACGCCGCCGGCATCGCGCCGGAGGACCTGGACGTCTTCATCCCGCACCAGGCGAACATGCGGATCATCGACTCGATGGTGAAGACCCTGAAGCTGCCGGAGCACGTCACGGTCGCCCGTGACGTCGAGACCACCGGCAACACCTCGGCCGCCTCCATTCCGCTCGCCATGGAGCGGATGCTGGCGACCGGGAAGGCGAAGAGCGGCGACACCGCGCTCGTCATCGGCTTCGGGGCGGGTCTCGTCTACGCCGCGACGGTCGTTACCCTCCCCTAGGCACACCGGATCTCCCGGAAGCCCCTTACCGAAGCAATCACAGAAGGAGCGCCAACATGGCCTTCACCCAGGAAGAGATCGTCGAAGGTCTCGCCGAGATCGTGAACGAGATCGCCGGCATCCCGGCCGAGGACGTCGAGCTCGGCAAGTCGTTCACCGACGACCTGGACGTCGACTCCCTGTCCATGGTCGAGGTCGTTGTCGCCGCCGAAGAGCGCTTCGACGTCAAGATCCCGGACGAGGACGTCAAGAACCTCAAGACGGTCGGCGACGCTGCCGACTACATCCTGAAGCACCAGGGCTGATTCGGTCCTTGCTGATTCGGTTCGCCACCCGGCGGTGGCGCCGTTTTTCGACCATCACACACGTGGAGAAAGAATTCCTGTGAGCTCGACCAATCGCACCGTGGTCGTCACCGGTCTCGGCGCAACCACTCCGCTGGGTGGCGACTCCGCATCGACCTGGGAAGGTCTGATGGCGGGACGCTCCGGCGTCAAGCCCCTGGAGGGCGACCGCTTCGCGGAACTGCCCGTGCGGATCGCCGCGCCCGCCGCGGTCGATCCCGGCGAGGTCCTCCCCCGTCCGCTCGCCCGCAAGCTGGACCGTTCGGCGCAGTTCGCGCTGATCGCGGCCCGTGAGGCGTGGGCCGACGCGGGGTACACCGCGCCCGCCGGTGACGACGAAACGATCGTGCCCGAACGACTCGGCACCGTCATCGCCTCCGGCATCGGTGGTGTCACCACGCTGCTGGACCAGTACGACGTGCTGAAGGAGAAGGGCGTCCGCCGCGTCTCCCCGCACACCGTCCCCATGCTGATGCCGAACGGCCCCTCCGCCAACGTCGGCCTGGAGGTGAACGCCCGCGCGGGCGTCCACACCCCGGTCTCCGCCTGCGCGTCGGGTGCCGAGGCGATCGGCTACGCCGTCGAGATGATCCGTACCGGCCGGGCCGACGTGGTCGTGGCCGGCGGCACCGAGGCGGCCATCCACCCCCTGCCCATCGCGGCCTTCGCCAACATGATGGCGATGTCCAAGAACAACGACGAGCCCACCAAGGCATCGCGTCCGTACGACACCGGCCGTGACGGATTCGTCCTCGGCGAGGGCGCGGGCGTCGTGGTCCTCGAGTCCGAGGAGCACGCGAAGGCACGCGGCGCGAAGATCTACTGCGAGGTGCTGGGGCAGGGCCTGTCGGCCGACAGCCACCACATCGCGCAGCCCGAGCCGACCGGCCGGGGCATCGCCGCCGCGATGCGGAACCTGCTGGACTCGACCGACCTCAAGCCGTCCGAGGTGGTGCACCTCAACGCGCACGCCACCTCGACGCCCCAGGGCGACGTCGCCGAGATCAAAGCCTTGCGCCAGATCCTGGGAGACGACCTCGACCACGTCGCGATCTCCGCGACCAAGTCGATGACCGGTCACCTGCTGGGCGGCGCGGGTGGCATCGAGACCGTCGCGACGGTCCTGGCGCTGTACCACCGCACGGCACCGCCGACGATCAACGTCGACGAGCTGGACCCGGCGATCGAGGCGGACGTCGTCCTCGGAGAGCCGCGCGAGCTGCCGCAGGGCACGATCGCGGCGATCAACAACTCCTTCGGTTTCGGCGGCCACAACGTGGTCCTGGCGTTCCGCACGGTCTGACCCGCGGACGTCCCCGACGCCTGGCACATGGCCCCCGCCGACACCGGCGGGGGCCATGTGCGTCCAGGGGTGGCGGTACGCGGAAACGCGCGGGCTGTGCGCGGACATGCGCGGGCGGCCGTCGACGGCGGAGCGGCCGCGAGCCCCGTGGGCGCGCGGCGGGGTCCTCAGACCACCTGGTGGAGCCAGCGGACCGGGGCGCCCTCGCCCGCGTAACGGAAGGGCTCCAGTTCGTCGTCCCAGGGCTTGCCCAGCAGTTTGGCGACCTCCGCCTCCAGCTCCGTCTCCCCGCGCGCGGAGCGGGCCAACGCGGCGCGCAGCCGGTCCTCCGGGATGAGGATGTCGCCGTGCATGCCGGTGACGGCGTGGAAGATCCCGAGTTCGGGCGTGGCGCTGTAGCGCTCGCCCTCGGCCGTCGGGCACGGCTCCGCCGTGACCTCGAAGCGGAGCATCTGCCAGCCGCGCAGCGCGGAGGCGAGTCTGGACGCGGTGCCGGTCTGGCCCCGCCAGGAGAACTCGGCTCTCCAGGTACCCGGGGACGCCGGCTGGCGGATCCAGTCGAGCTGGACCCTCGCACCGAGGACACCCGCGACCGCCCATTCGACGTGCGGGCACAGCGCACGCGGTGCGGAGTGAACGTACAGGACTCCACGTGTCGTCACCGGGACCTCCAGTGTGGGACGAGGTTCGCCTTGCCCAGCGGCCTCAGTAAACAGCATCCGGAGCAAAACTCCGCAAAAGGGACAGTATGTGACGTGATGTAATTTACCGGAGCCGATGGGCAGAGCTGCCTCTGGTTCGACGGGGAAAAAGCTACCGTGCCGCACCACCCTCGGGATGACGTACGGTCGGTACGAGCCCCGCCGGACACCAAGCTTTCACTCGCCAGGACGCCCTACGGGCACCGGAGGAGGGACCGCGCGATGCGCGCCGGACAGGGATGCCGAACCGCCGTCGCGGCCGTGGCGGCGGTTCTGCTGTGCGTGGGCGCGCTGTCCGGCTGCGAGTCGGGGAGCCGCGGGGCCTCCGCGCCGTCCCGGCCGGCGGCCCCGGAGCCCAGCCCGGCCCCCGTCTGGGACGCCTCGCCCTCCTCGGTGGCCGCGGTCGGCGACTCGATCACCCGCGCCTTCGACGCCTGCGGTGTTCTGACGGACTGTCCGGAGGCGTCCTGGGCGACCGGCACGGACGCCGCGGTCGACAGCCTCGCCCTGCGGCTGCTCGGTACGCGGCGGATGGCGGCGAACAGCTGGAACCTGGCCCGGTCCGGGGCGCGGATGGCGGAGCTGCCCGCGCAGATGACACGGGCGGCGGCCCACAAGCCTGAGCTGGTGACGGTCATGATGGGCGCGAACGACGCCTGCCGGGAGTCCCCGGAGCTGATGACCCCGGTCGAGGAGTTCCGCGCCTCGTTCGCGACGGCGATGGCCCGGCTGCGGGCGACCGCGCCCACGGCACAGGTGTACGTGGCGAGCGTGCCGGACCTGCGCCGACTGTGGTCGACGGGCCGGGTCAGCCCGATGGGGCGACAGGTCTGGAAGCTGGGGATCTGTGCCTCGATGCTGGCCGGCGCGGAGGACCTGAGCGCACCCGCCGAACGGCGGCGCGCCACGGTCCGCGACCGCGTGGTGGCGTACAACGGGGCCCTGAAGGAGGTCTGTGCCGACGATCCGCGCTGCCGGTACGACGGCGGGGCGGTCTTCGACTTCCGGTTCGACGGCGGGCAGCTGAGCCCCTGGGACTGGTTCCACCCGAGCCGGGACGGGCAGGCCCGGCTCGCGGAGATCGCCCACCGCCAGGTGACGGCGGTGGAACCGCCCGCGTAGGGGAGGCGGCTGACGGGCGGTCCGGATCGGGCGGTTCCCGGAACGGTCGTCGGATTCCGTGCCAGGGCCGTTCACGCGGGGTCCCGGACCTCCAGAGTGGCCGTCAGGCGAGTGTCGTCGAGCGCGTGCGCGGCCCTGACCTCGTACGTTCCGGGGATCGTGGTCCAGGCGGAGCGCTCCTCGTCCCAGACCTCGAAGGCCCGGCGGGGCAACCGGACCACGACCTCGACGGAGCCGCCCGCCTCCGCCTCCACGGAGGCGAAGCCGGCCAGCCGGCGGGCGGGGCGCCCGGCCGTGTCGTACAGCGGGGCGAGGTAGACCTGGACGACCTCGCGGCCGGCGCGGTCGCCGGTGTTGGTGATCCGGACGCGGGCGGTGTCCCCCGTGACCTCCAGGGAGTCGTAGGACCAGGTGGTGTAGCCGAGACCGTGCCCGAAGGCGTAGGCGGGGGCGGCTCCGGACCGGTCCCAGGCGCGGTAGCCGATGAAGACGCCCTCGGTGTAGCGGAGAGCGCCTTCGGACGGGATGACCTCGCTGACGGGGACCCCGGCGAGGGCGACGGGCCACGTGGTGGGCAGCCGTCCGCCCGGTTCGGCGGCGCCGCTGAGCACCTCGGCGAGCGCGGTGCCGCCCTCCTGGCCGGGGAACCAGGCGAGCAGGATCGCGGCGACCTCCTCTCGCCAGGGCATCTCGACCGGCGAACCGGCGTTGACGACGACCACCGTGTTCGGGTTGGCGGCGGCGACGGCCCGGACGAGGTCGTCCTGGTGGCCGGGCAGGGCCAGGTGCTCACGGTCGAAGCCCTCGGACTCGACCCGCTCGGTGGTGGCGACGACCACGACGGCGGTGTCGGCGGCACGGGCCGCCTCGACGGCTTCGGCGATCAGTTCGCAGGGGTCACGGCGCGGACCGAGGTGGACGAAGGAGAACATCACGGCGGGCAGCGGGGGCGCGAACTCCTCGTCCAGCGGGTGCAGCAGCGACACCTCGACGGTCTCCCCGGCGACGAGTCCGACCGCGGCGCGTTCGACGGGGGCGCCGAAGTACGCCTCGAAGGGGTCGCTCTCCGTGCCCATCGCCTGCACGCCCTCGAAGACGGTGCGTCCGGCGACGGTGAGGACGAAGGCTCCCAGGCCGCGGGTTCCGAAGGCGTGTTCGCCGGTCTCGCGCGGAGTGAAGGTGCCGACGACCTCGACGGAGGCGAGCTCCTCGTGGGTGACACCGACCGGCAGGTCGTCGCCGATCCACTGGACCTGGCCGTTGGGCAGGGTGCCCTCGCCGAGGACCGTCCCGTCGGCGTCGCGGCAGATCGCGCGCAGGGTGAAGCCCTGCCCCGCGGCGGCGAGTTCGTCGCCTGGGTCGGCGCCGACCGCGAACGTCAGGGCGCCCTCGGGGAGGGCGGCGGCGAGGCCGTCGAGCGGGGAGACGACACAGTCGGGGAACACCTGGGCGGAGCCGCCGCCGAGGACGCGGGCGTCGCGGGCGGCGGCTCCGCTGAGAGCGACGGTGCCGTGCGCGGCGAGCGGCAGGGCCTCCTTCTCGTTGCGGACGAGCACGAGACCGCGGACGGCGATCTCGCGGGCGAGCGCCACTCCGTCGAGGGGCGCGGGGAGCTCGGTGACGGCCGGCGGGGCGCTTTCGAGGGCTCCGACGCGTGCGGCGAGCCGCAGCACGTTGCGGACGGCGGCGGCGACGGCCGACTCCTCGACCTCGCCGGCGCGGACGGCGGCGGCGAGCGCCTCACCGTAGACCGTGTGCGGGCCGGGCATGGCGAGGTCGAGTCCGCCCTCGACGCATCCACGGGTGGAACGGGCCGCCATCCAGTCGGAGACGTTGACGCCGTCGAAACCCCATTCTCCTCGCAGGACCTCGTTCACCAGATGGCGGTGCTCGGTCATCGTCACACCGTTGACCTGGTTGTACGCGGTCATGACACCCCAGGGGCGGGCGTTCTCGACGATCGCTTCGAAGGGTGCGAGGTACACCTCGCGGAGCGCGCGCGGGGTGATCCGGTTGTCGACGGTGAAACGGTCCGTCTCGGCGTCGTTGGCGACGAAGTGCTTGACCGTGGTGCCGACACCTCCGTCCTGGACGCCCAGGACGTATCCGGTGCCGATCTCGCCGGTGAGAAAGGGGTCTTCGCTGTATGCCTCGAAGTGTCGTCCGCCCAGGGGCGAGCGGTGCAGGTTCACCGTCGGCGCGAGAAGGACGTGGACGCCTTTGCGACGGGCCTCCTGGGCGAGCAGACGGCCGGCCCGGCGGGCCAGCGCGGGGTCCCAGGAGGCGGCGAGCGCGGTCGGGGAGGGCAGGGCGACGGAGGGGTCGTCGGCGGTCCAGCGCACGCCTCGCACACCGATCGGCCCGTCGGACATGACCAGGGGCCGCAGCCCGATGGCGGGCAGGCCCGGCAGCGACCACATGTCCCGGCCGGCGAGCAGCCGGGCCCTGGTGTCCAGGTCGAGCCGGGCGAGCGCCGCCTCGACGGCCCGTTCACGCACGTTCTCCGCGCTGTTCTCCGCCACGGCCGTACCTCCTCGTCGAAGTACCGGGAAAGCCATCCTGACCCCGCCCCCTGTAGACAGGTAGGATACGTAATACATTCGTTATCTTCCAATGACGTACGGTCCTGTGCGACGGATTCCCGTCCGACGGGAAGCGCGAAAGGGGGCCACGGCGGTGGTGCGGGCCAGAAGCGAGGAGCGTCGCGCGGACATCGTCCGGGCGGCCCTCGAGGTGATCGCCGAGCGCGGCTACCGGGGTGCGTCGCTCGGCGCGGTGGCCGAACGGGTCGGCCTCACCCAGCAGGGGCTGCTGCACTACTTCCCCACGAAGGAGGCGCTGCTCGTCGCGGTGCTGCAGGAACGCGACCGGTGGGACACGAGCGGCGGGCGAGGGCGCGAAGGCTGGCGCCTCGACCTGCTCGACTCCCTCGTCGAGTACAACGCGATGCGGCCGGGGATCGTGCAGACCTTCTCCGCGCTGCTCGGCGAGAGCGTGACCGACGGGCACCCGGCGCGCGACTTCTTCACCGAGCGCTACACCCAGGTCCGCGAGGAGATGGCCAAGGTCCTGCGGATCGAGTTCGGCGAGCGGCTGCCCGGCGGGCTCACGCCGGAACAGGCGGCTCCGCTGCTCACCGCGGTGTTGGACGGGCTCCAGTACCAATGGCTGCTGGACCCGGCGGCGGTGGACATGCCGGAGGCGTTCCGGGACTTCCTGCGGCTGCTCACGCACGACGGGGGCGGACGGGCCGGGGCCGGCGGACGGCCCGAGACCAGGAGCCGGGACACGGAGGGCCGGCCGAACGGCTGAGTCCGCCGGCGGCCACGGCGCGGGCCCGCCGGGCGTGTACCGCCACCCCGGCCTCCGCGCGGCACCCGGGGTTTCCGTCCGGTACCCCGACCGGCGATGATGAGGACCATGATCGTCGCAGCTACCCAGTTCGCCCCGGCCGCCGGGGACGTCGAGGCCAACGTCCGCTCCGTCGCGGAACTGATCCGGGCCGCGGGCGCCGACGGCGCCCGTGTGATCGTCTTCGCCGAGCTCGTCCTGTCGGGCTACGAGCCGAGCCTGGTCCGGGACACCCCGGGCATCGTCCTGACCGAGGACGACCCCCGCCTCGAGCCGGTCCGCGAGGCGTGCCGCGCGGCGCGCGTGGCGGCCGTGGTCAACGGGCCGGTACGGACGGCGGACGGGCGGCCCGGCATCACCACCCTGGTCGTCGGCCCGGACGGCGGCCTGCTCGCGCGCTACGACAAGCGGCACCTGCACGGCATCGAGCGGGACGTGTTCGCGGCGGGCACGGAGGACGGCCGGTTCACGGTGGACGGTGTCCGCTTCGCCCTGACCACCTGCTACGACAACCGCTTTCCGGAACTCGCCGCGCGGGCGGCGGCGGACGGCTGCCGGGCCTGTCTCGCCAGCTCGGTGGTGTCCGTCGGCAGCGACGCCTTCGAAGAGGTCTACCCCGTGCGCGCGCGGGACTTCGGGCTGTACATGGTGCTGGGCAACGTCCTCGGCCGCAACGAGGACGGGGCCGGCGGAGGCCACGCGGGCGGCTGGGGGCCGGACGGCACGCGGATCGCCGACGCGGGCGACGCGGGTCCGGCGTACGTCCTGATGGAGATACCGGCCTGACGCGGGCGCCGGGAGCACGCCGAGACCGGGCGGCCGGGGGAACCGGCCGCCCGGTCAGGGGCTTCGACCGCGGGGAGGCGGTCTCCGCGTCACCCGTCACGAACCCCCCTGCCCGTGGACGGATGACCGGGCGCCGCTACGGGGCGCTCAGGCCCAGGGTGTAGGCGCCGGAACCGCTGTACGCGTGGACCACGTACCGGTAGTAGCCGGCGCTCCCGTTGTAGCGGATGTCCTCGTCGGCGCTCGGGGTGCCGCCCACGGCCACGTCCGCCCAGCCCGCACCGTTCCACTTCTGCAGGTACAGGTCGAAGTCAGTGCCCGCCGGGCCGCGCAGACAGCCCACGTGGGTGCCGTAGGTGGCCGAGTAGTAGTACGAACCGTCCGGCTGTGCCTGGGCCTGGCCGGAGCTCAGGGTGCCCCGGTAGGTGTACTCGGTGTCGGCGCAGCCGGTCGGCGGCGTGGTGGTGCCGACGCTCAGCTGGTACGTCACCGTGTGCGTGGCGGAACCGGTGCCCGTCACGGTGAGGGGGTAGGTGCCGTTGGCCGTTCCGCCGGCGACCTGGACCGTCATCGTGGAGGAGCCGCCCGAGGTCACGGAGGACGGGCTGAAGGAGACCGTGACCCCGCTCGGGGCGCCGCTCGCGGACAACTGCACCGTCTGCGCGCTGCCGCCCGTGGTGCTGGTGTTGACCGTGGAGGTCACCGAGGCGCCCGCCTGGACCGACCCGGAGGACGGGTTCAACGCGAGGGAGAAGTCCGGGGTGCCGGTGCCGCCGCAGTCGGTCTCCCCGGACTGGGCCGGGACCGCGACCGCGTTCCAGGCCGCCTTCACCGCGTTGCACTCGGCGCTGCCGTAGGTGTTCTTCGCACTGGCCAGGGTCGCCTTGCGGGCGGCCCGGTGATTCCAGGAGGACGTCTTGCTCAGCAGGGCACCCATGAAGATCTTGCCGGCCTTCTGAATGCCGATGCCGGTCACGGAGGACGGACCGCCGGAGCATATGGGGCTGCTCGGCTTGCCGCCGCCCGGGTTGGAGCCCTCGGCGAGCAGGTAGAACCAGTGGTTCTGCGGTCCGGCCGCCGCGTGCACCTCGGTGCCCGAGGTCAACTGGGTGTAGCAGTTGGGGTCGTTGTTGTGCAGCGACGGGTTGTACATGTAGCGGATCGGCTTGTTGTCGCCGAGGAAGTTCAGCTTCTCGCCGACCGTGTAGTCCGGGGTGTCGTTGGGGTTGTCGGCGTAGTGCTCGGTGAGCGCGCCGAAGATGTCGCCGGTGGACTCGTTGAGCCCGCCGTTCTCGTTGCTCGAACCGGAGCCGCCCGGGGTCCGGTCGAAGATCTCGTGGCCGTACTCGTGCGCCACGACGTCGATGCCGGTGAGCTGGTTGGTACCGTTCTGGTTTCGGCCGTAGGTGGTCTTCGTGCCGTCGTAGTAGGCGTTGACCTCGCTCAGGCCGGCCCGCGCCGGGACCATGCCTCCCTGGCCGTTCTGGCCGTTGTAGCCGAACCACTCCTTGAGCATGGAGTGTTCCTTCTGCGCCGCGTACATGATGTCGACGCAGGCGGTGACCAGGTCGTTGGCCCCGCCGTTCCCCCAGGGCGAGGAACCGGTGTAGGCACTGCCGTTCTGTCCGCCACACCGGAAACCCGAGCGGTTGGGGTCCGTCATCGAGGAGGCGGCGGTGTCGATGGTGACGTTGCCGTTGTGGTAGCCGCGTCCCTCGGCGTGCAGGATCTTGTCGGTGGCCTGCGTGACCTTCCCGGTCCGCGCGTCCACATAGGTGTCCAGCGCGCTCGGCCGGTCCGCCGCGGTCCGTCCGACGACCCGGGTATGCCAGGTCAGCACCGGCTTCTTCCCCTTGAGGAGCACGGTGAGCTCCGGGGTGCTCGCGCTCTCGACGGAGGCCAGCTGACCGCGGGCGGTGGCCAGGGCCGCGGCGGCCCTCACCCTGGCCTTGGTGGGGATCTTGATGGCGGGGGCCGGGGCGGCGGCGATGTCCCGGACCCTGCCCTTGCTGTCGGACAGGACCACCGCGTCCCCGCCGACGACCGGAAGGCCGCGGTAGGTGCGCTGGTAGGCGGCGTAGTACAGCCCGTTCGCCCACGGGGTGACCGAGGTGCGGACGAGGTCTTCGTCGACACCGTGGCGCAGCTCGTCGAGGCCGCTGTCCGCGGCCTTGTCGGCGGCGGCGAGGGCGAGCGACTTGCCCTGCCCGGGCGGTGCGGGCTGGGCCTTCGGGGCCGCGGTGGCGGTGCCGGCGAGGGCGGTCGCGAGGCTCGCCGAAAGCGCGAGGGCCATCACGGCCGCCGTAACTCTGGTGGGGTGCAACGTCTGCTCCGTTTCAGGGTGGGGGAGACGGATCGTCGCGCCGAGTATGGGCGTGGACATGGCCAGTTCGGGACATCCCACCGGGCATAAGTCCCGCGTTATGGTGCCGCCGCCGCACCCTGCGTACGCTGCCCTGATGCAGCTGGAGTTGAGGCATCTAGAGGCTGTCTGCCGGATAGCCGACGCGGGAAGCCTGGGGCGCGCTGCCGTGCGTCTCGGCGTCTCCCAGCCCGGACTCTCGGCGCAGCTGCGCCGCATCGAGCGGGCGGCCGGCGGCGAGCTCTTCTTCCGTGGCAGGGAGGGTGTACGGCCCACCCCGCTCGGTGAGTTCGTCCTCTCCCGGGCTCGCCGGGTGCTCGGCGAGATGGACGCGCTGGCGGCCGGGGCGCGGGCCGCCGCGCCGCATCCCTCGCTGCGGCTGGGATGCATCCTGCTCGTGCTCGTCGACGGGCTGATCGAGCAGCTGGAGCCGGTGATGGCGGGCCGGGAGATCGCCGTCAGCGTCGAGCACTCGGTGACCACGCTGACCCGGATGCTCGGCGCGGGCCGCTACGACGCGATCGTCTACGGCGAGGTCAACGACCACGAAGTGCCCCTGCCGGAGGGGACGCTGGCACGGACACTCGTCCCGAAGGAACCGTTCTGCGTGCGGATGTCGGCCACCCACCGGCTGGCCGAGCGCCGGCGGATCACGCTGGCGGACCTGGCGGGCGAGACCTGGATGACCCTGGTGGAGGACGACGACGGCGGCCCGGAGGCACTCGTCGACGCCTGCGCCAAGGCAGGGTTCACCCCCGTGCTGCGCTACCGGATCGCCGACCGCAAGATGCACTACGACCTGATCTCCTCAGGCCGTGCCATCTCGCTCAGCCAGCCGACGGCGCCGCCCACGCCGGGCACGGTGCTCCGGCCGCTGGACGGCGAACCGATCACCGGCCGGATCCGGCTGGCGTGGAACCGGGCGGCGGTCCCGTCGGCGGACGCGGAGCTGCTGTTCCGGGCCGCGGCCCTGGCCTATCTGGCGAACGTGGGCCGCAACGCCTTCCACCGCGCCTGGTGGGAGGCGCGCACCGAACTGCATCCGGTGCTGGACTGAGAGCCGTGCCGCCGATCCCCGCGGGGCGGGACTCCGCTGTAGCGGAGCTGCCGGGGCATGCCGGCAACTCCGGCAGCGCGCGCGTGCCTGGGCGTGACCGCCCGGTCAGAGGCCGCCCGGCAGGCTCTCAGCCGGCGGACTGCGTCCCGCCGCGCGCGGAGGTGGTCCGGCCGGCCTCCGCGCCGCCGGAACGGGCGCCGTCACCGTCGCCGTCGGAACCCTCCTCCGCGGCGCTCTCCCCGGTCAGCTCGCGAGCCATCAGGGTGGCGCCCGCCACCGCACCCGGCATCAGGAACACGGCGACGAAAGGAACGAGGAAGGCGAGGGTGAGCGGGACCCCGAAGCCGAGGGCCATCACACGCCTGCCCCGCAGCATCCGCAGCCGCTCCCTCAGTTCGACGCCGCGGCGCTGGAGGGCGACGGCCGTCAGCTCCTCGGCGAGGAAGAAGCCGGAGACGCAGAAGCCGATCACCGGGACAGCCGTCTGCCCGGCCACCGGGATGAAGCCGCACGCGAAGAGCAGGACTCCGTAGAACGCGACCCGCAGCAGGACCCGGACACTGTCCCGCGCCGAGATCCACAGGTCGCGCCAGAGCGGCAGACCGGACTCGGGTACGTCACCGCCCTCGGCGCGGTCGACCTGCTCGGAGAGCGACTCGTAGAAGGGCTGGCCGACCAGCAGGGTCACGGCGGTGAAGGTGATCACCGCGAGGAACAGTCCGAGGCAGAAGACCAGCACGGTCAGGAAGCCGCGCAGGAGCCCCTGCCAGGGCGAGCCCCAGTCGTCGGCGAAGGGAGTGGCCCAGCCGGTGAGGTCGTCGGCGCCGTAGCCGAGGCCGATGAGCGCCCCCACGTAGAGCACGAGCGTCACCAGACCGGGCAGCAGCCCGAAACCGAACCACCGTCCATGGCGGCCGACCCATCGCTGGCCACGCATCAGGTATCCGAAACCCACCCCGAAATCACGCATGCGGATCAGCGTATCCGGGGGTGGCGGGCCGGCCGGACGGCCCCCGCTTTCAGCCGGAGCAGGCGAACGGGAGGGCCGCGGCGGCCACGGCGGCCCGGACCGCCGGCACCACCAGGTCCACGCGGTCGGGGCAGGCCGGACAGTCCGCGCGGCCGGGGGCGTCCGGACACGCGGGGGCACCCGGGCACTCCGGGCGGAACGCCGCACCGGGCCGTCGCAGCGCGTCGAGCAGCCGGACGACGGCGTGGTCGGGCGCGGCCGGGGTGCCGGCGGGCATGTCGCCCCGGACCGGGAACACTCCGAGGATCCGGCGTCGTACGGGCACCAGCAGCCCGTCGGCGATCAGCCGGTCCCGGGTCCCGTCGAGGACGGTGGGTCCCAGACGTTCCACCCAGCGGCGCGGCCCGCGTCCCCGGTCGGCGAAGAGCAGCTGTCCGAGGACGCGGTCGACGACCGGATCGGCGTCCCGCCGCGCGTCGCGCACCACGATCGCTTCGTGCGAGACGCTGATCCGCTCCTCCGCTGCGAGCTCCAGCAGGGCCGCGCCGGCCGCGCCGTACCCCAGCTCCGTCCGGAACATCCGGGAGCGCAGCCGCCGGTCCGCGTGGGCGGCCAGGACCAGCCGGGCGGGCAGGGAAAGGGGTGTCGCGGGCGAGGGAGCCATGGAGGCTCAGACGCCCAGCCGCTGCTTGACATCGGCGAAGAACGGGATGTGACGGTAGTCCCTGGCATCCTCGTCGTAGTCGGTGTACGCGTTGGTGAAGGCGAGCAGTCCGGCCTTCACGTCCGCCACGGACTCGGTACGGATGCGCCGTTCCACGGCCTCGATCTCGGCCAGGAAGCGGGCGAGCACGTCCGGGAGCCCGGGGGCGAGGTGGATCCGGTCGCCGCGCAGGGCGATGCCGCCGTTCTCCGAGAGGTAGTTGAAGAGCAGCTGGGAGGCGACGGCGTCGTAGTTCGGCCGTGGGATGCCCTCGACCGCGTACCGCAGCAGCCGTTCGGCCAGCATGTACTCGTACGCGCGCCTGGCCTCGTCGGCGGGCAGTTCGTCGTCGCGGAGGCAGACCAGCATCGAGGAGACGTCGACGCGCAGTTCCTCCAGGCCGGCCAGCGGCTTGAGCTTCTTGGCGTGAAGGTAGTCCGGGATGGGCATGTCGCCCTGCCGGTGGTGGAACTCGTGCAGCCGCACCCACCAGGCGGAGGCCCCTTCGACGAGATCCTCGTCGGCTCCCTGGATGAGCGGGAAGCTCCCCGGCGCCATCACCGCGTCGATCATCTTCCGGGTGACGCGATGGTGGCGTTCGACGAATTTGTCGATGAAGTAGAAGATCAGGTCGTCCGGGTCCTGCCGGCCGTCGATGTGGTTCTCCGGGAAGAGAGCCACGACGACCCGTGACTCGAATCCCCCGGAGCAGGCGGTGATGTTCACCGGCATGGTGTTGCTGGCGTACCGTTCCGCGAGGAGCGGGTGGGTCGGCAGCGGCTCGTAGGTCAGGTAGTCGAGGGACAGCCGGGGGAAGTAGGAGGCGTCGAAGAACGAGAAGATGTGCCGGTCGCGCGCGGAGTTGATGTGGGCCTTGGTCCGCCGCAGCCGGGGCTCCGCACCGTAGCCGCGGAGGTCCTCCATCAGGGCCCGCGCGATGGGCTGTTCGCGCAGATGGCGGGAGTTCTCCATCTGTTTGAGCAGGCCGTCGAGTAATTCGGGGTCGCGTGGGGCACTGCGGTCCAGGCCCTCGCGTATGCCGTCGACCTCGTCGATGACACGCTTGATCTCCGCGCTCACTTCATTCACCCTTTGGCTTCGTGGGATAGTTCTGGCTTTTCCAGTACTCCAGACCGCCGATCATCTCCTTGACCCGGAACCCGGCGGACGCGAGTCGCGCGGCGGCCTTCGTGCCGGCGTTGCAGGCGGGGCCCCAGCCGAAGGTGACGTAGACGGGTCCGGGGTCGAGGGCGGCCAGGCGCTCGTCGGTCATCGTGGTGTGCGGAACGCTCAGCGCGCCGGGGAGGCTCTCCTCCCGGTGCGCGGCTTCCTGGCGGGCGTCGAGCAGGAGGAAGCCCGTCGCTCCCTCGGACAGGTCGTGGTGGACGTCGTAGGGGTCCGTCTCGCAGGACAGCCGGACCCGGAGGAAGTAGTCGAGGGCCCGGCCCGGTTCGGCGGCGGGGACGGCCAGGACCCGGGACCCGGGCAGCGGCCCCCGGGACTCCGGGGCCGCCGACGCGTCAGCCATCGGTTTCATCCATCCGTGTGATCCCTTCGCTTCATTCGTCGGCGCTCTCGGTGTGCTCGGCGATCCAGCCCTCGATGAGGAACCTGCCGATGGAGTCGGGGCGGTAGACGTGCCCCGCGTCGATGTGGGCCCGCAGTTCGGCCGCCGTGAACCAGCGGGCGTCCACGACCTCCTCGCCGTCGACCCGGACGGTGTCCGAGGCCGCCTCGGCGCGGAAGGCGACCATGAGACCGGCCGGGAAGGGCCACGCCTGCGAGCCCTGGTAGGCGACGGACTTCACCTGGACGCCCGCCTCCTCGAATGCCTCGCGGCGGACCGCGTCCTCCAGGCTCTCGCCGACCTCGACGAAGCCTGCCAGGGTGCTGAAGGACTGCGGTCCGGACTGGGCGTGCCGGGCGAGCAGGCAGCGTCCGGGCTGTCCGGCCCGCTCGATCAGCATGATCACCGCGGGTTCGATGCGCGGGAAGAGGAGCTTCCCGCAGTCGCGGCACACCCGCAGGTGGCCGCCGTGCCGGGCCTCGGAGGGTCCGCCGCAGGCGCCGCAGAACCGCTGGTTGCGGTGCCAGTGCAGAAGACCGCGGGCGTAGGCGAGCAGGCCCGCCTCGGCCGGGCTGATGTGCGCGACGAGCTGCCGTACGTCGTGGACGGCGTCGGCCCCTGCGAGCGCCAGCGCCCGGCCCTCCTCCAGTGCGGACAGGTCGGCCGCGAAGACCGCCTCGTCCCCGTCGAGTCCCAGGAGCACCGGTTCGGCGGCCTCCGCGAGCAGCGAGGCCGCCGATCCGGCCGTCCGTGCCACCGGCGTCCCGTCCTGGGTGAGGCAGCGGTCCCGCCACAGCGGGAGCACCCGGGTGCCGGGACGAACGGCCTGTGCGGCGACCCATGCGGCGTCCGAACGCCGGTCGCCGGCCCGGTCCAGGTCGAGAGCGGTGTAGTGCACGGAGGGACTCCTGATCTTTCGTGTCGCGTCGGCTCAGCGGGCCCCTGGCCGCGACGCCCGGCCGGCGTCACAGGGGGTGACGGCGGCGCCGAGAGAGGCGAACTCGGCCGCCAGATCGGCCGGGCAGTCGTCCAGGAGACCGGCGACAGAGTCCCACACCACGCGCGCCGCCCTGACCAGCAGATCGTCTTGAGGGGGCGTCAGATAATGCTGGAATCCGAGCATTTCGAGCGGTGCCGCCACGGCCACCAGGACGTGGTCGGGCAGCTCGGCAAGCCAGCCGTCGAAGCGGTCCGCCTCGACGATGCGGCCGACGGCCGCACGCAGCGACGGCATGTCGACGGCTTCCGCTTCGCGTGCGCGTCGGAGCACGGCGTCAGACCTCGTCCGTGTAGCGGATCGGGGTGTACCCGGCCAGCTTCTCGAAGTCCCGGTAGAGGGTCTCGTAGTCCTTGTTGCGGACGAGGAAGGTACCGCCGTTGTCGATGAGCGAGGCGCCCTGCTTGATCTCCTCGCCGTTCTCCACCTTCCACTTCATGGTGAAGTCGCTCTCGACGTCCGGGTCGAGGAGTTCGGCGACGACCCCGGGGCGCTTCGGAATGACGGCGTCGAAGCAGTACATCTGCTCCTGGTCCCAAGGGCGGCTGGACAGCCCCGCCTCGATCTCGAAGGCGAGGTTGAGGAGCGCGACCGCGTAGTTCTCCTGCATGGCGGCGAGCCCGGCCAGGCCCTTGAATCGGGCGCCCACCTCGAGGAAGACCAGCTCGTCGTCCTTGGTGTGGAAGAGTTCCAGGTGGCTTCCGCCGTCCAGTCGGCCGAGCGCGTCCAGGACGGTCTCGGCGAAGGCCACCATGCGGGGCACCCGGGGGTCGGAGTCGATCAGATTGATGTCGGCGTTGACCCGGCCCTTCTGCACCTCGGTGGAGTTGACCAGGTACTCGGTCACCCCGCCGAAGACGGTCTCGCCGCTCCGCGTCACCAGGTTGACGCTGTACATGGTGCCGTCGATGTGCTCCTCGTACTCGTAGCTGCGCCCGAGGTCCGCGGGCAGCGCGTGGAACTCCTCCGCGCTGAACACCTTGTAGACGCCGTCGGCGGAGGCCGCGTCGACGGGCTTGAGCACGAAGGGCAGACCGACCTCGGCGGTGATCCGGTCCAGGTAGGCCGCCGGATCGGCCGCGTGGGCCTCCGCGTCGAAGCGGCCGAACTTCGGCACGCGCAGGCCGGTGCCGGCCAGTCGCTCCTTCATCAGGCACTTGTCCCGGTAGGGCAGCAGGTCGTCGTAGGTCGGGCCGGACAGGCCGAGTTCCTCACGCAGCTCGCCGGTCAGCAGCAGATTGCGCTCGTCGAAGCAGTGCAGGGTGAGCTCGCCGGGGCCGCACTCGGATGCCAGCTCGCGCACGAGGGCCCGGACGGACGCCGGGTCGGCTATCGAGGACTCGGTGTACGAGGGGTCGTCGAGTCCGCAGGGGACGACGTGGATCGCGTGGAAGTACTCCCGCTCCTCCGGCGAGACGTTGGCGCTGTCCTGCTCGGAGAAGATGCCGACGAACCGCACCTGGTCCGGCTCCACCAGCAGATCGTGGCGGAACACTCCGAAGCCCCGGGTCGAAATCACGACGACCGTCTTCATGCGCTTTCTCCTGTCATCGTCTCGTTCGTCTCGCTCATCTTGTTCGTCTTGTTCTCGTCGGACGCACCGAGGGTTCCGGAGGTCTCGGACACCGTGGTCCTCGCTCTCTTCTCCAGGGCGAGGAGCAGCGGAAGGGCCAGCAGGCTCAACGAGGCGAGGAAGACCATCGGCAGCACCTCGCCCCGGGCGAGGAGGAAGGTGAGCAGCCCTGGTGCGACGACCTCGCCGACGGTCCAGGACAGCTGGTAGGTGGCCAGGTACCGGCCTCGGATGGTGCTGGGCGCCATCGACACGCTCAGGGTGTCGAGGGCGGGGAAGGCGATGACCTCCGCCAGGGTGAAGACGATCATCGCGAGGAGCAGCCCGACGTACGTCACGGCGTCGGGGGTGACATAGAGGACGGCGAACAGGGCGAACGCCGCCGTGTTGAGCAACGCGGCGAGCATCACGGCGCGGGTCATCCGGGAGGATTCGGCCTTGCGGGCGACCAGGGTCTGGGTGAGGGAGACCTGGACCGCGTTGACCACGATGAGGGTTCCCGCGGTCCAGGCCGGCATCTCCAGGGCCTCGACGATGTAGATCGCGAGCAGCACCTTGATCAGCATCTGGGCGAACACCATGGTGGCGTTGACCCCGATGAGCAGCGTGTACGAGAAGTCCCTCAGCACCGTCGCGTAGCCCGCGCGGGGCTGTTCGGGCGGGGCGGTCCGCTCTTCCGGGGCCGCGTCGAGGATGACGTCGGCGGCCGGGTGCGGGGCCTCCGGAGGCGTCTCCTGGGGGGAGGGCCGCCAGGCGTACAGCAGGATGGCCGCGAGGACGTAGCTGGCCGCGTTGCCGATGACGATGGCGTGGAGCGCCGTCCCCTCTCCCAGGGTGAAGGCGAAGGCGGCCAGTGCTCCGCCGATGCCCATCGCGGTGTTGCGCAGGGCCGTCATGAAGCCGAACCAGGTGGTGCGCCGGTCCTCGGGGGCGGCGAGCACCACCAGGCCGCTGCTGGACGTCCAGTAGGTGGTGTGACCCACCTGTACGAGGAACACCACGATCACGATCTGCCACACGGAGTGCGCCAGGAGGAAGCCGAGGTATCCCAGGACGGACACCAGGTTGCCCCAGGCAGCCGTGCGCCGGGCGGTGAACCGGTCGATCAGCGGGCCGACGATCACCGACGTCGGCAGGGCGAGCAGGCGCGCCACCGTCATCGCGGCGCCGATCGCGGCCAGCGACACCGAGGTGGTCCGGGCGAAGTACACCACCGTGAACGCCAGGATCAGACCGGTGCCGAGGCTGTCGATCAGACTCGCGGAGACGAACTTGCCGTGCCCCTTCAACCGTGGGATGCCGAGTTTCCGGCCTATCGACTCGGGTTCGACGGTGGTTGCCACTTCCTGGCTCTCTCTCGCTTCGTTCGAACGTGACGGGTGCGGGGTCAGCCCTGGACGGGCCGGGTGACCACGCGGATCCGGTCGAGGATTCCGTCGCAGCGCTCGATGGCGGCCGGGGTGTCCTCGGCGGTGACCAGGACCTGGACGTGCCGGCCGTAGTTGTCGGTCATCGGGCTGATCACGTCGCCCGGCTCCAGGTACACGTCGACGCCGAGGACGCCCGGCAGCGCGCGGACCTCGTCGACGCCCTCGACGGACTCGACGACACCGGGGCTGCCGTTGACCCACTTCGTCGCCCCACCGCGGACCGCCTTCGGTCGCTCGTGGAGTTCGGTCACCAGGCGGAACGGCCAGCCGGCGGCGTACTGCTCCAGGTCGACCCCGTGGGTGACGGCCATGAAGTCGAGCAGCCGGTCGCCCGCCACGCGGTCGTGGCCCTCGATGATCCTCGGGCCCTTGGAGGAGAGCTTGATCTCGGTGTGGCCGACACCGTCCTTGAGTCCGACCGCGGTCAGGAAGCCGACGACGTGGTCGACGATGGTCCGCTCGTCCTCGGGGTCGAGGACGGCGGGCAGCGCGTGCCCCATCTCCACCACGCCGTCGTGGAACTTGCCGGTGACCGAGACGACGATGTGGCGGCCGGCGAAGGAGAAGGTCTCCACGCTGTACTCGACGCCGTCGATGTACTCCTCCGCGATGAAGGAGGTGACCGGGTAGAACGTGGCCATCGGCAGGTCGTCGCGGTCGCGGAGCCCGGCCACCTCGGCCCAGGCGGCGTCGGCCTCGTCCGGCCCGTCGATGACGGCGATGCCGCGGCTCGCGGTGCCGTCCAGCGGCTTGACGATCACCGGATAGCCGTGGCGGGTGCCGAACTCCCGTACGTCCGCGGCGCTCTTGACCTCGGCGCAGCCCACCGACTCGAAGCCGCTGTGGTGCAGCCACTCGCGCATCCTGAGCTTGTCGTGCAGCCGGTTGGCCACCTCGTAGGAGGTGCCGACGAGCCCGAGGCGGTCGTTGAGCCGGCCGGCCAGCTCGGTCGCCTGCTCGACCAGGGTCATGACGGCCGTGAAGCCGTACGCCTCGTGGGCGGCGCGGACGATCGGCCAGGTGACGTCCCAGTCGAGGTAGTCCACCAGCAGCAGGGCGTCGGCCGCCTCGGCCTGCCCGGGCAGCAGCCGCTCCTTGTGCTGGAGCAGGACGACCCGCAGGCCGAGCGCCTTCGCCTTCTCGATGGCCTGCAGCCGCCCGCCGATGATCAGGATCGTGTTCATGCTGGCAATTCCTCCGGTGGTCACGAGGTGGTGGCGTGGGGCGTCGTGGCGAGCGGGTCGCCCGCGGTGGCCCGCCGGCCGTTCTGGGCCTCGTCGTAGAGGGCCTCGACGATGATGTCGAGGCCGGCCGTCAGGCTGTCGTCGGAGAGGATCAGCGGCGGGAGGATCTTGACGACCTCGCTGTCCCGGCCGCAGGTCTCCACGATCAGCCCGCGTTCGAAGCAGCGGCGCGACACCTTGGCCCCGGAGATTCCGGCAGGGCTCACGTCGATCCCCCAGATCAGCCCGAGGCCGCGCACCGACGCGGCGAACCGCGAAGTCACGTTCTGTCGCAGGTACTCCGCGACGATCTCGCCCTTGCGCAGCACCTCGGCGCCGAAGGCGTCGCCCGAGCCGTCCGCCCAGTGGGTGCGGACGGTCTCCGCCGCGGTGACGAAGGCGAGCTGGTTGCCGCGGAAGGTGCCGTTGTGCTGGCCCGGCTTCCACACGTCGTACTCGGGCTTCACCAGCAGCAGCGCCATCGGAAGGCCGTAGCCGCTGATCGACTTCGAGAGGGTGATCAGGTCCGGGCGGATCCCGGCACGCTCGAAGGAGAAGAAGGTCCCGGTCCGGCCGCAGCCGACCTGGATGTCGTCGACGATCAGGAGCACCCCGTGTGTGTCGCACCAGGCCCGCAAGCCCACGAGGAAATCCGTCGGGGCGACGTACACCCCGCCCTCGCACTGCACCGTCTCCAGGATGACCGCGGCCGGCTTCTCGACGCCGGAGCTGCTGTCCGACACCAGCCGGTCGAGCAGGTCGAGGGAGTCGAAGGGCCCCATGGGTGAGTCGGGGAAGGGGATGTGAGTCGTCGTCGGCAGGGTGGCGCGCAACCCCTGCTTGTAGAACTCCGAACCCACCGCGGCCAGCGCGCCCGTGCTGACCCCGTGGAACCCGCCGCCGAAGGCGACGACGTTCGTGCGCCCGGTGACGAGCCGGGCGACCTTCAGGGCGGCCTCCACCGCGTTGGTACCGGAGGGGCTGCAGAACTGCACCCGGTGGTCGAGGCCGCGGGGCGCCAGGATCTGTGCCTCGAAGGTCTCCAGGAAGTCCTGTTTGGCGGTGGTCGCCAGGTCGAGGGCGTGGGTGAGACCGTCGCGCTCGATGTAGTCGACCAGGGCCCGCTTGGCGAACTCGGGGTTGTGGCCGTAGTTCAGGGCCCCCGCCCCGGCGAGGAAGTCGAGGTACCGCGTGCCGTCGGCACCGGTCACGAACTCCCGCCGGGCGGTCGCGAAGGTGGCGGGGAAGGAACGGGAGTAGGAGCGGACCGCCGACTCCCGGCTCTCGAACACGGCGGCCGGACCGTCGTCCTGCGTCATGGCTGCCTCTTCGTGCGTGCGGGTCACCGGGGTCCTCCGGTCGGCGACGGGGCCGGGAGGTCCCGGCCGATGTGGCGGGAGTGGGCCACGACGTTGTTCGGGTGATCACCCAGCGGCTCGCCGTTGACGACGACCTCGCGGCGCGCCCGCAGGCCGCGCCGGTGCGCCTCGGATGCCGTGTCGCCGGTGACGATGAACATGCCCACGGCGTCGAGCTGGTCGGCCCGCCCGCTGAGCTTCTCGCCGACGCTCTTGCTGGCGCGGGGCGCGAGGGCGTCGTCCGGGAACTCGATGGACCGGAACTCGGTGGTCCCGGGGCGCGGCAGGACGACCATCTCCACGGCGAACCGGTGGGCCCGCCGCGTGAAGGAGAGGTCGGGCCGGATGCCGCAGCCGACGTCCACGAGCACTTCGCCGAAGTCGATGCCGTAGGCGGCGCCGGTGGTGACCGGGGAGGCGAAGCCGGCGGAGCGCGCGTTGAAGTCGATGAGTTCGGCGGTGCCGTCCTCCGCCACCATGAACTCCAGGTGGCTGCCGCCGTGGTGGAAGCCGAGGGCCTCGTGCACGGCGCGCGACAACTCCACGATGCTTTCCATGTGCGGGTGGAAGTAAGGAATCTGGGTGCCCTGCTCGACCACCGGGTCGGAGGCGAGGACGTAGCGGCCGGTGAGGCCGAGGAAGCCCACCTCGCCGCGGTGCACCATCGACTCGACGGACAGCAGCTCGCCCTCCGCCCGCTCCTCCAGGACGAAGGAACCATGGGCCCGGATGTAGTCCCGCATCAGGGGGTTGACGACGTCGGTCCGCTCGACCGTCTCGACGGCGGCGCGCAGCTCGCCGGGTGAGGCGACCTCGAAACACAGGGCACTGCCGGTGCCGTTGGCGGGCTTGAGCACGGCGGGCCGGTCGAAGCCCCAGGTCTCCCAGGCCAGCGCCTCTTCGAGCGGGGCCGTCCGCAGGGCGGTCAGTCCGGCCTCCTGGAGCCGGGCGCGGACCTGTGCCTTGTCGAGGATCCCTCGCAGGGTCGCGGGGTCGGTGGTCGGCAGCCCGGCGAGTTCCCGCAACGCGGCCTGGTGGACCAGGGCCCCTTCGAACACGCTGTGGGTGCCGGCGATCTCGTAGCGGCCGGTGAGGTACTTCAGCAGCGGTTCGACGACGGTGGGGTCCGTCCAGGACGCGACCTGCACGTACTCGTCGACCAGGCCGTCGGGCACCGCGAACGGGCCCTCGGCGCACAACGGGTTGCGGTTGAGGGCGACGACCGCGAACCCGCGGGCCTTGGCGGCCTGGGCGGTGACGAGCATCGCGTTCATGAACTCGAAGAGGACGAAGGCTCTTCTGCGTGGCATGTGGGTGCTCACTTCCCTGCCGGAACCGCGACGGCCCCGATGTCGGCCCGGTAGCGCATGCCGGGGAATCCGATGCGGTCGATCTGACCGTAGGCGCGGGCGCGCGCCTGGTCGGGAGTGGCGCCGGCCCCCACCACGTGGAGCACCCGGCCGCCGGTGGTCCGTGGGGTCCCGGCCGTGTCGAGCCGGACGTTCGCGCAGAACACCACCGCTTCGGCGGGGTCGACGCGATCCAGACCGCTCACCGCCTGGCCGACGGCGAAGGCGCCGAACGGCCAGCCGGCCAGGGCGTCGGGCGCCCCCGGGTCGAGGCTGCCCTGGACCAGGGCGACCGAGCAGCGGGCCAGGCCGTCCGTCTCCAGGCGGTGCCGCCCGAGTTCTCGGGCCAGCACGGCCTCGCACAACAGGGTGAAGTCGCTGCGCACGCCGGGCAGGACGACCTCGGCCTCGGAGTCCCCGAACCGGGCGTTGATCTCGATGGCGACGGGTCCGCGCGGGGTGAGCATGGCGCCGATGTAGACGAAGCCGGTGAAGTCCAGCCCCTCCGCCTTGAGTCCGCGTACCAGCGGGTCGACGAGGGTGGTGCGCAGTTCCTCGCGCAGCTCCGGACTGTCGTCCGGGTGGGGCGCGACGGACCCCATGCCGTCACAGTTCTTGCCGGCGTCGTTCTCCAGTGTCCGCTTGTAGTCGAGCCCGGTGGGGAACAGCAGCGCACTGTCCCCGTCGAGCAGGGCGAACACCGATATCTCGGGGCCGGTCAGCCGTTCCTCGACGACCAGCCGCAGGCCCTCGCCGCACTCGCGGGCGAAACGGTCGACGGCCGCCTCCGCTTCGGCCGTCGAGTCGCAGACCACCGAGCCGTCGCCGTCGGGCGTGAGCCCGTCGGTCTTGACGACGCAGAGGTAGGGGAGGGTCCGCAGGTGGTCCTTGGCCTTGTCGGGGTCGGTGAAGACCTCGAACTCGGGCACCGGGATGCCGTGGCTCGCGCAGAACTCCTTGCCGCGCGTCTTGCTGGACTCCAGCGCCGCCGCGGCCCGGGTCGGGCCGATGACCCGGTGTCCGGCGCGCCGCAGTTCGTCGACGTAGCCGAGGGACAGGGCGTCGATGTGGGAGACGAAGACGAAGGACACGGGGTGGCGTTCGAGGAACGACAGGGCGCCGGCCGGGTCGGTGAGCGTGACCGAGGGGGCGGGCACGATGCGCGGGTGGTCGATCACGTCGCAGCCGGGGCCGTAGTAGACGGTGACGTCGGGGTCGGTGCGGGTGAACAGGTCGCAGATCGCGTGACCGCGTCCGGTGCTGTCGACGACGAGGATCTTCTTCATGGACCTTGCTCGTGTGGTCACGGAGGTCACCCCGCCGTCGACGAGGTGAGGGGTGCGGACGGCGCCGCGGTCCAGTCACGGACGCTGTTGCCGACGTAGACGTGGGTGAGCAGACCGCCCCAGGCTTCGTAGTAGCGGTCGGCGTGCCCGGTCGCGAGATCGTCGTTGCGGACCCACGAGGAGTTCGCCCAGTCGCACTTGGGGCGGACGTGGTGCAGGTCGTGCTGGACGGTGTCGCCGACGAGGATGCACATCCGGTAAGGGGCGTACAGCAGCGCCATCCGCAGCCACCAGCCGGTCCACGCGGTCAGGCGGCCGGCCGGGCCCAGGCCCTCGGTCGCGGGGACGGCCCGGCCGCAGAACCGGCCGAAGGTCAGCTCGTCGCGCTGTGCCTTGGTGAGGCGCTCGGCGTTGTCGTAGAGCCACCAGCGGTGTTCGCTGAGGGTGTAGAGCAGCGTCTGGTTCTGGAAGAAGAACGTCAGCGGCACGACCCAGAGCAGCAGCCACTGCGCCCACCAGCCGGTGAGCGTCAGCAGGGCCACGGTGGCGGCGAGGAAGGCGTAGGCCATCGCCATCCGGTACAGCGGTGAGCGGGTCAGGAAGTTCGCCCGGAGCCGGCTGGACAGGAACGACCAGTGGTGGCGGGGCGAGAGGACCGCCCGCAGGAGGTACCCGCGGAACTCCCTGCGGGTCATCCCGGGGCGGGCGCCCGTGCTCTGGAGGTAGAGCGTGTCGCCGTCCTTCAGGGAGCACGGGAACGCGTGATGGGTGAGGTGCTCCTGGCGGTTGCCGTCGAAGGGCGGACGCCACAGCACCGTGGTGATCAGTTCGCTGACGACCCGGTTGCCTTCCTTGGAGGCGGTGAACATCCGGTGCAGGGTCTGGTGGACGACGACCACGTCCAGCCGCCGCATACCACCGGCGGTGACGGGCCAGGTGAGCACCAGGACGGGGACGAGGACGTACCAGACCTGGGTGAATGCCCAGGCGCCGACGGCCACGGAGGCGGCGGTCTGCAGGGCACCGGCGACCAGGGCCAGGGTGGGACGCCACATGACGCGGGGCGCGGCGCCGGCCAGCGGCACACCGGTCACCCAGGTCAGGAAGGGTTGCGCGACGCGCGGCAGGCCGCGCATCGTCTCGCGTGGTTGCATCGTTCGGCTCCTCGGTGGACGACCCGGGGGGTCAGCCGGCGCTTCGCGGATCGCGGACGCCGCCGAAGAGGGCGTCGTTGGTCTCGTGCGTCATCGGGCGGCTCAGGTCGTCGTCGCTGGCCAGCGTCATGTTGACGATCGTGCGGCGGCCCTCGCCGCGGATCGGGTACACGCGGTGCATCGTGGTGTTGGTCTTGACGACGTAGGCGTCACCCGGCTCCAGCGCGTAGGACCGCACCTGACTGCTGATCAGCGCACCGTGAACGTCCGGGTTCTCCTTGTCCCAGGAGGTGTGGGAGACCGCCTGGACGAAGCCGCCCTCGGTGTAGTGCGGGGCCTCGAGGACCAGGATGATGCCGTAGGTGTAGTCGTCCCAGTGCCATCCGTGGGTGTCGCCGGACTTGAGCAGGCGGCTGATGACGTAGTGCTCGCCCGCGTAGGGGCAGGTGTGGACCTTCTCGCCGACGACGCGGGAGACGAGGTCGAGCACCCGGGGCGAGAAGTAGAAGGCGTCGATCAGCGGGCCCTCGTCCTTGATGACGGGCTGGCCCACGGTGGTCATGCTGCGCGGGGTGTTGTCGGTGATCTCGAAGGTGAGATCGTGGCTGACCCCGTGACGGTCCATGATGCCGAAAGCCTCGTCCCGGATCGGAACGAAGAGTTCCGGCGGAAGCAGGCCACGCAGCGGGACGATGTGCTCCGCCGCGAATTTCTCACGTATCTCGGCCGTCGCCGCGGTGTCGAATTTCTCGGCGAAGTGGCGGCTCAGCAGGCCGTCCACCTCGTCAGCGGCAATGTGCACCGCACTTCCGTCGATCGTCATGCGTTTCCCCCTCGTCGAGTCTTTCGTGCGTTTTTCGTGCGTTTTTCGGCGCGTTCGGGGTGCTCAGGCGTCTGCGGAATCGACAGAGCGCGTGAACTCCAGCGCGTGCACCATGAATCGCTCGCCCTCGAATTCGGCGCGTCCGTCGGCACGCAGCTTTTCGAGATGACCGAGCATGATGTCCTTGTGTTCCGCGTAGCTCTCCAGCGGAATATCCATCTCGCAGACCTCGATCGTGCGCACCGCGTAGTTCTTCTGCCGCATCTCCGCGACGGTCCGCGACACGTCGGCGAGCGAGGAATGGGCCATCACGAGGCGACCGCCGGGGACGAGCAGGTCGTCGATGCGGGCCACCACGGCGTCGTACATGCCGCGCCCTTCGCGGCCGGCGACCAGGGCCGTCTCCAGCCCGCTGTCGGTGGAGTAGCGCGGGTCGTAGGGCAGGTGCGGCGGGTTGGTCACGACGAGGTCGGCCTTCTCGACCGGCGCGTAACGGGACAGGTCCGCGGCGACGCAGCTCACCCGGTTGACGTCGAGACCGTTCCTGGCGACGTTGCGCAGGGTGTCACCGGCCGCGGCGGCGTTCACGTCCAGGGCCGTGACGTGCGACGCGCCGCCGGAGAGCAGGGCCACGGTGTAGAGACCGGAGCCGCAGCCCAGGTCGAAGGCGGTGAGACCGCGGGGATCGGGGGCGCTCTCGTGGTTGAGGGCGGCCACCAGACTCAGACCGCAGTCGGTGGGGAAAAGGACCTCGGCCGGGTCCTCGACCTCGATGCGCAGAGGCCGGCCGCGGTACTCGAAGACGCCGTAGGCGGGGCGGGCGGCCCAGAGGGTCCCCTTGCCGCCGACAGGGAGGGACCGTCGCTCGACCGACGCCGTGATCGGGGCAGCACTCATCGCAGCCATGAACCTTTCGGTGGGTGGGGCGGAGAAAGAGAAGCACACGTCGGAACGGCTCTAAAACGTGGGAATTCCGGAAGAAGGCATGCCGGATCACAGGCTCCGAGCACAAGAGTCCGCCGAAGGGCGGTGAGCATGTGAATCAGCGGGGAAACGCCGGAGAACAGCGCGGGGATCCGCGGTCGCGGAAATCGGACCGGCAGGCGAGCGGGCTGAGGCCCGGGCCGTCAGAACATGGACCGAGAGACTTCGGAGACGCCGCCGCGTGAACAGGCGGGGGCTCGGCCGGGACGGCTGGAGAGCATGAGGGGTGAGGGGTGCAACTTGACTGCCTCCGGACGAGGGGTGAACCGGAATCGGATCTTTACGGGCAAGGTGGTGCCGTACAGACGGTGCAGGATTGCTGTGCGCCGGTGAGCGCGGTGGCTCGTTCTGGTTGACGAGCCGTCCGAGAAACTAGTGATCGTCAAAGGACTACGTCAACCCTCGTCATTCACATTCTTCGATGTGAATGAACCGGCACGCATTGCCTTTGGCATATGCAGAGAGGGCCGCACCCCGGTCGGTCGGGGTGCGGCCCTCCACAAGCCTACGCGGATCTCAGACGGCGAGCTCCACGGTGATGTTGCCGCGGGTCGCCTTGGAGTACGGGCAGACCTGGTGGGCCTTCTCGAGCAGGCCCTTGGCGGTCTCCGCGTCGACGTTCGGGATGGCCGCCGTGATCCTGACGATGAGGCCGAAGCCGTCGCCGTTCTTGCCGATGCCGACCTCGGCGGTGACCGTCGAGCCGGAGACGTCGGCGTTCTCGTTGCGTGCGACGACGCCCAGCGCACCCTGGAAGCAGGCGCTGTAGCCGGCGGCGAAGAGCTGCTCGGGGTTGGTTCCGTCACCGGAACCACCCATGGCCTTGGGCGGGTTGACAACGACGTCGAGTCGGCCGTCGTCGGTGGCGACGCGGCCGTCGCGTCCGTTCTGCGCGGTGGCGATCGCCGTGTACACGACGTCGGTCTGCTGGATGGACACCTGGGTATTTCCCTCTGCTGGTTCGCCGCGACTCGCGCCCACGATCGCGACGGCTGAGGAAAGACTAACCGGTCACCGAAACGATCATCTTGCCGGTGTTGTCCCCGCGAAGGAGGCCGAGGAAGGCGTCCACGCCGTTCTCGATGCCCTCGACGACGGTCTCGCCGTACGTGAGCTCACCCGAGCGCAGCCAGCCGCCGACTTCCTGGACGAAGCGGCCCTGGAGGTCGTAGTGGTCGCCGACGAGGACGCCCTGGAGGCGCAGCCGCTTGCCGATGATCATGGCCATGTTGCGCGGCCCGGGGACCGGCTCGGTGTCGTTGTACTGCGCGATCATGCCGCAGATGGTGGCACGTCCATGGACGTTGAGCGAGGAGATCGCGGCCTCGAGGTGGTCGCCGCCGACGTTGTCGAAGTAGACGTCGATTCCGTCCGGGGCGGCCTCGCGGAGCTGGTCGCGGACCGGCCCGTTCTTGTAGTTGAAGGCCGCGTCGAAGCCGTACTCCTCCACCAGGAGCTTGACCTTCTCGTCGGAACCGGCGGACCCGATGACGCGGGAGGCACCCTTGAGCCTGGCCATCTGCCCCACCTGACTGCCGACGGCCCCAGCCGCGCCGGAGACGAAGACGGCGTCCCCCTCCTTGAAGGAGGCGACCTCGAAGAGACCGGCGTAGGCGGTCAGGCCCGTCATACCGAGGACACCGAGGTAGGCGGACAGCGGGGCGAGTTCCGGGTCGACCTTGGTGGCCTGCCGGGCCGGGACGTCGGCGTACTCGCGCCAGCCAAGGCCGTGCAGGACGTGGTCGCCGACGGCGAAGCCCTCGGCGGCGGAGGCCACGACCTCGCCGACCGCACCGCCGTCCATGGGGTGATCCAGCGCGAAGGGCGGAATGTACGACTTGACGTCGTTCATCCGGCCTCGCATGTAGGGGTCGACGGAGAAGTGGAGGTTCCGGACGAGAATCCGGCCCTCCGCGAGCTCGCCGACGGGCGCCTCACGCAGGGCGAAGTCGGCCGGGGTGGGCCAGCCGTGCGGGCGGGCGACGAGGTGCCACTCACGGCTGGACACGGGAAGTACGGACATCTGCACGGCCTCCTGGAAAAGCTTCAGACTGAGAACACTTCACGTTGCCAATACTTAACAACGTGAAACAACCATGCACCTGGATATTTCATGTTGTCAAGTATCCGGGTACGATGTGACGCATGGCCTCCTCACGCACAGACCCCCTGACCCTCGAAGTCGTCGAGCTGATCGGTACGGTCGTGGCGCGGTACTACGCGGAGTACGAGCAGGCGGCGGCCCAGCACTCGCTGACCGGCGCGCAGGCCAGGGTCCTCGGGCTGCTCTCGCTGGAGCCGGTCCCCATGCGCAGGATCGCCCAGAAACTCCGGTGCGAGCCGTCGAACGTCACCGGGATCGTCGACCGGCTCGAGTCGCGCGGGCTGGTGGAGCGCCGCCCCGATCCGGACGACCGGCGGGTCAAGCTGGCCGCACCCACCCCGGAGGGGCTGGACACCTCGCGGCGACTGCGGGAGTCCCTGGACTTCGCCCGCGAGCCGCTCGGCCGGCTCTCGGACGCCGAGCGGGCCCTGCTGCGCGATCTGTTGAAACGGATGCTGGGCGAGGGCACCCTCTGACACCCCGCCCCGCGCGGCACCCGGCAGGCTCTCAGACGCACCACCACAGGAACGGGGTGCAGGGCTTCTCCGTCGGCGACGGCGTGGGGGACGGGGTGCCGGTCGAGGGCTGATCGCCGGGGACCGTCGTGGCGGGGTGGCGCGAGACCGTGGCGCTCGGACTCGCCTCGGGGCCGTCGGCCGGGCCGGAAGGGGAGCCCGAGGCGGACGGCTCCGGGCCGCCCGACCCCGCCGTACCGGTGGCGGAGTCCCGCGTGCCGCCGCCCGTGCCCGGTGCACCCGCGCCGGGAGGTCCGGAGGCCGGTGCGCGGGTGCCGGGGGATGTCGCGGGGGCGGGCTCCCGGACCGGTCGCGGCCCCTCGGTCTCCCCGGGATCGCGCGAGGGCTCGGGCGGCAGTGAGCTCTCGACGACGTCCTCCTCCCGGACGGCGGTGGCGGCGCCCCCCTCGGCCGGTTCCTCCGCGAGGGTCTTCGCCAGGCCGAGGGCCCCGGCGGCCAGCATCACTCCGAGGGCGCCCGCCAGGACGGTGCGGCCCCTACGGCCGCGGGACCGACGATCGCGACGCGCGACGGCCCGCTCCGTGACCGCCGAACCGGCCGCGGCACGACGACGCGCGGCACGGCCGCCGCCCTGCGCCGAACCCTGTGGTGGCTCGACCGGGTCCAGTTCGTAGACGTGCCCGGTCTCGACCGCGGGGACGTAGGCGTGGGGGGATTCGTGCCGTAGCTCCTCGGCGGGGGTCCCGCATCCGGCACAGGCGAGGGCGCCGTTGAGATGCCGTCGGCACGGGTGGCAATAGTCCATGGCGCCCGCAGGCTACGTCGCGCCCCGCCGGCCAAGGTACCCGTGGAGGTGAGGATCCTGTGAGGAAACCCCAGGTCCGCGGCGTGCCGTCACCAATCTCCCGCTTCGGGCAGGATGGTTGGATGACGTCCGCCGAGTCTCCCGGGTCCCGTTTCGGCCCTCGTGCCGAAGCTCCCGCCGGATCGCCTTTCGGGCCGCGCGAGTTCCAGCTCGTCCTGTTGCGCCGGATGGCCGACCACCAGCCGGAACGCGTCGAGAGCGCCCGGCTCGAACTGGGCGCGAGCCGTGCCGAGATGCGCGAGGCGAACCGGCGGTGGCAGGCGTGGGCCCACGCACGCCGGGGTCCGGGCGAACTCCACCGGTACCGCGCCGCGCTCGGCGAGCCCGAGTCCCGCCGAGTCGTCGAGGCGTACTCCTGCGAGGTGCTGCGCTGGCCGCTGCCACTCTGGCCCGAGCTGCGCTGGGAGGTCATGATCGGCCCGCTCGGCCGCCGCGCGCCCGTCGACGTGTGGGGCCGCGGCCTGGTACGGGCGCCGGGCTTCCCCTCCCCGACGCTGCGCGCGTCGGAGGATCTGCGGCCCTGGAGCTGCACCGTGGCCGAGGTCGGCAACGCCTTTCCGCCGGCCCGGCCGCGCGAGGGCAGCGCGCCCACCCGGCTGCGTCTCGACTTCACCCTCCCCGACGGCACACTCCGCGCCGCCGAGTTCACCTGGGGACTGCTGCAACGCCTCCTGTGACCGGCGCGCTCCGGGACGGTACACCCGACTCCGACGGGCCGCGCCCGCTCGGAGCCTTCCGGTGGGCGGGCCGCCCCTGGCCCGGCCCGCCCGGCCACCGGCCCGCCCGCGCCGCCACCCCGCCGGTGCCCCCTCACACCGCCTCACACCGCACCCCACCCGTCACCTCGCGGGGCACTTCAGCCTCTTCCATCGCTCACACCCCATCCAGCATGTCGGCCTCATGCGGCGCTCCATGCCGTTCCGGCGTACGGGCCTCATGCGACACACCGTCAGCGGGTGACGTCCCCCCGGGCGGCTCAGCTCGACGCGCGCCCGGCGTCGAGGAGGCGGACGATGCCATCAGGACCGCCCAGACACCGCGAACACCTCGCTCCGTGCCAGCACCGCACTCCGGAGGACTTGCCGTGACCGTCAGTCTTGAGCAGCTGCGTCGTTGCCATGTCGCCGTCGACCTCGGGGCCGCCAGGACCCGGGTCTTCGTCAAGGGCGCCGGGCTCGTCGTCGACGAGCCCAGCGTCGCCGCCGTGAACACCCGCACCGGAGCCCTGATCGCCGTCGGCGCGCTGGCCGAGAAGATGACCGGTCGCACGCCCGACTACATCCGCGTCACCCGGCCCGTCTCCGGTGGCACCGTCGTCGACATCGACATGGCCCAGCGGATGCTGCGCCACCTCCTCGGCGAGAAGCTCCGGCGCCAGCTGCGCCGCAAGCCCCGACTGCGCGCCGCCGCGTGCACACCGCACGACTCCGATCCGCTCGCCCAGCGCGCCGCCGTCGAGACCCTCGTCGGTCTCGGCGCCCGCCGCGTCGAGCTGGTCGACACCCTGATTGCCGCGGCCGTGGGCTGCGGGCTTCCCGTCGAGCAGCCCACGGCGACCATGATCATGGTCTGTGGGGCGGCCACCACCCAGGTCGCCGTGCTCTCGCTGGGGGCGATCGTCACCGCCGAACGCATTCCGGTCGGCGGCGACGCCATCGATCACGCCATCATCCAGCACCTGCGCCACCAGCACGAGCTGATGCTGCCGAGCCAGTCCGTACGCCCGCTGCAACTCGCCCTCAGCGGCAACGGTCTGACCCCCCAGGGGCCCACCTACACCGAGATCCACGGCCGGGACGTGGCGACCGGCCTGGCCCGGTCGGTCACCGTCGACACGGCCGCCGTGCGGGACGCGATCCACACCCCGCTGACCGCGGTCCTCGACGGCATCGGCAAGATCCTGCGGGACTGCCCGCCCGACCTGGTGGCCGACCTCGCCGAGCGCGGCATCATGATGGTCGGCGGCAGCGCCCTGCTGCCCGGCCTCGACCAGATGCTGCGCGAGGCGACCGGAATGCCGGTGCACATCGCCGAACGGCCGGACGTGTGCGCCATCCTCGGGCTCGGCGCGATGCTGGAGGGCAAGATCCAGGCCATGGTCCTCGACCCGCTCGCGGACACGGCGTGACCATCCCCTCCCCCGTATCGCCCATATTCGTACGATAATGACCCTATGTCGATCACGGATGAGGACGGCCCAGGACCCCGCCTGCCGATGCTGCTGGAAGCCGTCCTCAGCGTCGGCACCGACCTCGAACTACGGGCCACCCTGCAGCACATCGTGGACTCCGCGACCGAACTGACCGGAGCACGCTACGGGGCTCTCGGGATCATCGACCCCGAGAGCCGCCGGCTCACCGCCCTGTTCACCGCGGGCCTGACGGAGGCCGAACGCCGACGGATCGGCGACCTGACCGACGGCTGCGCCGGCCTGATCGGCGCTCTCACGGAGGACCCGAGGCCGCTGCGTCTGGACGATCTGACGACCGACCCCCGCTCGGGCGGAGTCCCGGAGGGGCACCCCGAGATGCATTCCTTCCTCGGCGTGCCGATCCCCGTACGCACCGAGGTCTTCGGCAACCTCTACCTGACCGAGAAACGTTCCGGCACCTTTACCGAGACGGACCAGGCACTGCTCAGGGTCCTCGCCTCCCAGGCCGGCATCGCGATCGGCAACGCCCGCCTGTACGAGACCGCACGGCAACGCGAACGCTGGATCGAGGGCGCCGCGGCGGTGACCACCTCGCTGCTCACCGGCGAGCCGACGGCCGACGCGCTGACGACCGTCGCCGAGCGGGCCCGGATACTGGCGGACGCCTCGGCCGGCGTCGTCCTCCAGCCCACCGACGACGGCGGGATGGAGATCGTGGCCGCCTCGACGGTGGACGACCCCGGCGACCTGGTCGGCACGACGATCGCCCCAGGGTCACCCGTGCTGGAACAACTGCTCGGCGGAGAACCGGTGTTCATCGACGACTCGGCGACCGACCCCCGGATGACCACGCACGTGCGGTCCCGGTTCGGGCCCTCGATGATGCTGCCGCTCCAGAGCGGCGGCCGGCTGATCGGCACCCTCGCCCTTCCCCGGCGGCGAGGCGGGCGCCCGTACACGGCGGTGGACCGACTGCTCGCCACTCAGTTCGCCTCGCAGGCGGCCCTCGCGCTGGTCCTGGCCGACGCCCAGCACAACCGGGAACGGCTCGCGGTGTACGAGGACCGCGACCGGATCGCCCGGGACCTGCACGACCTGGTCGTCCAGCGCCTCTTCGCCACGGAGATGATGCTGGAGTCGACCCGGCGCCGGGCGGGCGGCACCTGCGAGGAGGACGCGCTCCTCGGCCGGGCGGTGGACGAGCTGGACTCCACGATCCAGGAGGTCCGGACGGCCATCTTCGCCCTCCAGCAGCCACCGGCCGAGATGCCCGCCTCGTTCCGCGGCCGGGTGCTGCGCGAGACGGGCGGCGCGGCGGCCCTGCTGGGCTTCCGGCCGTCGGTCCACTTCTCCGGCGCGGTGGACGCCCTGATCGAGGACACCGACGCCGAACGGATCCTGGCGGTCCTGCGCGGCGCGCTGGCCGCCGCCCATCGCCGGCCCGGCGTCGCCGCCATCAGCGTCGAGGTGTTCGCGCCGCCCCGCGGCCCCGGCCTGCGGGTCACCGACGACGCGCGGCCCCCCGTCACCGTCAGCTGGCCGTGACCCCGCCCCCGTGTCCCCCGCCGGACGGCACACCGTCCGGGCCGGCCCACGAGGTGAGCAAGGTCGCAGCCCGCCGGCCCCGCCGTGCGGGCAGAATTCCTCCCGGCATCCCGCGACGCGAGGAGATCGACCGATGAGTGCGCTCTTCCCGGCCCTGTCGGCCGGGCCGGACCGGCCCCACGACCGCCCCGCGCTGCGCTTCGGCGCCCAGGAGCTGAGCTACGGGGAACTCGCCGGGCGGGCGGGCGCGCTCGCCCGCCGGATCTCGGGCGCGAGGCGGGTGGCCGTATGGGCGACCCCGACCGCGGGGACGGCGGTCGGGGTGGTCGCGGCCCTGTTGGCGGGGGTGCCGGCCGTGCCGCTGAACCCGCGGAGCGGCGAGCGGGAGCTGGCGCACATCATCGCCGACAGCGCGCCGGACGTGCTCCTGGCGGGCGCGTCCGACGTACTGCCCGCCGGTCCGGCCGCCCTGTCCCGTATCGACACGGAAACCCGCGCACCGCTCGCCGGGGACGCGCTCACGGGCGCCGGGCCGTCACCCGTGAGGGACCCCGAGACACCGGCACTGATCGTCTACACCTCCGGTACCACCGGCCCGCCCAAGGGTGTCGTCCTCTCCCGCCGCGCGATCGTGGCCTCGCTGGACGCCCTGGAGGACGCCTGGGCGTGGACGGCCGACGACGTCCTCGTGCACGCGCTGCCGCTCTTCCACGTGCACGGCCTGATCCTCGGGGTCCTCGGGCCGCTGCGGCGCGGCGGCTCGGTCCGCCATCTGGGCGCGTTCTCACCGGAGGCCGTGGCCCGGGAACTCGGGGCGGGCGGGGGCACGATGCTGTTCGGGGTGCCGACGATGTATCACCGGCTCGCTGACCGGCTGGACGACGACCCGGCCCTGGTCCGGGCGTTGGCGGGGGCGCGGCTGCTGGTCTCGGGCTCGGCGGCGCTGCCGGTGCACGACCACGCGCGGATCACGGCCGCGACGGGGCGGACCGTGATCGAGCGGTACGGCATGACCGAGACCCTCATGAACACCAGCGTGCGGGCCGGGTCCGGGCCGCGCCCCGGATCGGTGGGCATGCCGCTGCCGGGGGTGGAGCTGCGCCTGGTCGAGGACGACGGCGGTGAGATCGTCGGGTACGAAGGCGAGCGCGTCGGGGAGATCCAGGTCAGGGGTCCCAACCTGTTCTCGGGTTATCTCGACCGGCCCGACGCGACGGCCGCGGCCTTCGACGGGGACTGGTTCCGGACCGGCGACATGGCGGTCCGGGACCCCGACGGCTCGGTGCGGATCGTCGGCCGCCGGGCGACGGACCTGATCAAGAGCGGCGGCTACAAGATCGGGGCGGGCGAGATCGAGAACGCGCTGCTCGACCATCCCGCGGTACGGGAGGCGGCGGTGACCGCAGAGCCCGACCCCGACCTCGGCGAACGGATCGTGGCCTGGGTGGTGCCCGCGGACCCGGAGGAGCCGCCGTCCGCCGCGGAACTGGCCGCGCACGTCGCCGGGCTGCTCGCCCCGTACAAACGTCCCCGGGTGGTCCGCCACCTGGCGGAGCTGCCGCGCAACGACATGGGCAAGGTCATGAAGAAGGCTCTGCCCGGAGCCCTTCATGGCTGAGCGGTTCACCGCCCGCGCGGTGATCGCGCTGGTCACGGACGACTTCGTGGACGGCGCCACGGACGAGGGCCGCGCCGACGGCTTCCCGGACCGGGGCGCGGGCCGGCCGGGGCCGGCGCGTGCCGACGGGCCGCTGGGCTGGGCCGGATACGACGAGGCGCGGGCCCGGGCCGCCGGCCGGACCGGCGAGGAGGAGTCCGTCGTGCACGGCACGGCGCGCGTCGGCGGGCGGGAATGCGTGCTGCTGGCCTTCGAGTTCGGCTTCCTCGGCGGTTCGCTGGGCCGAGCGGCCGGGGACCGGCTGGTCGCCGCGTACCGGACGGCCCGCGAACGGCGGCTCCCGCTGGTCTCGCTGGTGGCGACCGGAGGCAGCCGGATGCAGGAGGGCATGGTCGCCCTCACCCAGCTCCAGCGGGTGGCCGCCGAGACCGTGCGGCTCCGGGAGGCCGGTGTCCCCCATGTCGCGGTGCTGCGCGATCCGTCGACGGGCGGCGGATGGGCGACGGTCGGCGCGGGCGCGGACGTGGTCCTCGCCCTCCCGGACGCGCAGGTCGCGTTCGCGGGTTCGCGGGTGCGCCCGCCGGAGGCGGACCCCGCCGCCTACACGGCCGAGGACCAGTGGCGGCACGGGCACGTGGACGCGCTGGTGGCGCCGGCGGACCTGCGGGAGACGCTGGCGCGATGGCTGCGGCTGCTCGCCCCGGACCCGGCCGGTCCGGAGCCGGTCTCCGGCCCGGCGCCCGCTCCCCCGCCCGGCGCGCTCACCGACGCCGGCGCCCCCCGCACCGGCTGGGAGGCGGTGACCCGGGCCAGGGGGGCGAGCCGGCCCCGGGCGGGCGCCTACCTGGACGCGTACTTCGAGGAGCGGGCGGCCCTCCGCGGAGACCGGGCCGGCGGGGCGGACCCCGGGGTGGAATGCGGCTTCGGCCGGCACGAGGGCCGGGCGGTGGCGTACGCGGCGCAGAAGGGGACGGCGACCCGTCCGGCCGGGTTCCGGACGGTGGCGCGGCTCGTGGAGCTCGCGGGCCGGCTCGGGATTCCCGTGCTGACCCTGATCGACACGCCCGGCGCCGCCAACGACGCGGAGGCCGAACGGGCGGGCGCGGGACCGGCCATCGCGGCGGCGTTCGCGGCGATCGCCGCCGCGCGCACGCCGGTCACCTCGCTGCTGATCGGCGAGGGCGGTTCGGGCGGGGCCCTCGCCCTGGCCGTACCCGGCAACACCTGGACCACGCCGGACGGCTACTTCTCCGTCATCGCCCCCGAACTCGCCGCCGCGATCCTCAAGCGTGCTCCCGACGAGGCCCCGGCGACGGCCGAGCAGCTCCGGCTGCGCCCCCAGGACCTGGTTGAGCTGGGCTGTGCGCGCGGGATCGTGCCGCCCTCGCCGTGACGGCGCGCGGGCGGCCCGGACGCGGTCCCGGAGGGGCCGGGGATCACGGTGTGGGGTTCAGGGAGTCGTAGCGGCGCAGACCGTGGCCGCGGAGGGCGAGGAGGCCGACCGCCAGGACGCAGGCCACGCCGCCACCGGTGATCGCGACCGTCGGCGAGGTGAGGCCGGCTACCGAGCCCGCCAGGAAGTCGCCGAGGCGCGGACCGCCCGCGACGACCACGATGAAGACGCCCTGGAGCCGGCCGCGCATCTCGTCCGGAACCGCGATCTGCATCATCGTGTTGCGGAAGATCATGGAGACGGTGTCGGAGTACCCGGCGAGGGCGAGAAGGAGCAGGCCGAGCCGGAGGTCTCGGGTGAGCCCGAAGGCGGCGATCGCGGTCCCCCAGCAGGCCACAGCGAGGAGGATCGCCTGCCCGTGGTGGCGGATGCGGCCCTGCCAGCCGGACAGCACCCCGCCGAGCAGCGCCCCGACCGCCGGGGCGGCGACGAGCAGGCCCGTGGTGCGCGCGTCCCCGTCGTACCAGAGCACGGCGACGACCGGGAAGAGCGCTCTCGGATGGGCCAGGATCATCGCGCAGAAGTCCGAGAGGAAGGTCAGGCCGAGGGTGGGGCGGGTGGCGAGGAACCGCAGCCCGTCGAGGACGGAGGCGCGCTTGGCGCCGGTCCGTTCGGGCAGCATGGACGGCAGCCGCCACATCGCGTACAGGGCGGCGGAGAAGGCGAGGGCATCGATCAGGTAGGCGGTCTGGAATCCTCCGATGCCGACGAGGAGGCCGCCCAGGCTGGGCCCGACGAGCGTGCCGAAGGTCATGGTCATGGAGTTGAGCGCGTTCGCGGCGCGCAGCTGCCCGGGCGGGAGCAGGCGCGGGATCATCGCGGTGCGGGCGGGCGAGTTGAGGGCCGCGCAGACCGACTGCAGGGCGACGATCGCGTACAGGAACCAGACGTGGTGGAAGCCGGCGAACGCGGCGGCGGCGAGGGCCCCGGAGAGCACGGCGGAGCCGGTCGCGCTGGCCAGTCCGAGTGCGCGGCGGTCGACGGTGTCGGCGATCGCCCCTCCGTAGAGGCCGAAGACGATCAGCGGCACGAGCGAGAAGAGGCCCACCAGGCCGACGGAGAACGGCGAGCGGGTGATCTCGTACACCTGGAGTGACACCGCGAGCGCGGTCATGCCCTGGCCGACCCAGGAGACGGTGTTGCCGAACCACAGGCGGCGGTAGTGCGCGGAGGTCCGGAGCGGGGTGAGGTCCGCGAGGACCCGGCGGTCCGTCCGCGCGGCTTCGCCGCGGGCCCGGGTGTCCGGGGCGTCCGGCGTGTCCGGGGGTCCCTTGGTGGTGCTCACGCGGCGTCGGCCTCGACGTCGTAGCGGAGTTCGGGACGGGCCCAGTGGATCCGTCCGGCGGGTCGGACGATCCCGACACGGCGGGCGCCGGTGCGCAGGTAGAACTCTTCGGAGGGCGGGTGGGCCACGACCCGTATGGAGTCGAGGCCGACGGCGCGCCCTTCGCGGAGCATGTGCTCGATGAGCGTCCGGCCGATGCCGAGACCCTGGGCGTGGTCGGCGACGAACGCGAGGTCGAGTTCGGCCTCCTCGACGAGGAGCGCGTAGAAGCCGAGCACCCGTCCCTGGCCGTCGGCGGCGACGTACACGAGGTGGTGCTCGATGTACGTACCGCCCACCTGGTACCCGTCGACCATGTCGGCGTAGTCGCCCCGGTAGGCGCCGGACTTCCGGACGAGCCGGGTCAGGTACGGGGAGTCGTCGGCTGTGGCGCGCCGGATGGTGATGTCGGGCATGCGGTGAGTATAGGAGCGTGAGGCAACTCGGCTCCTTACATTTCGGTGAGGTGAGGAGGGCCGGGTTCGGTGCGGCGGGCGGGGGCGCGACAGGGCGGGGCGGGGGCCGGGGATCACGGGCTCTCGGCGCCCCACCCCGCCCGGTGGGTCAGGGGCAGTCGTTCAGGCCGTCCGGGTCGACACTGTCGAGCCGGACGGTCAGCGCGTCGAGCCGGTCCCGCAGCTCGACGATCCCGGCCAGGTCGAGGCCGGTCGCGGCGGCGATGCTCCGGGGCACGCCGAGTGCCTTCCCGCGCAGTCCGGAGCCGGCCTCGGTGACCCGCACGGTGACGGACCGCTCGTCGGCGGGGCTGCGGCGTCGTTCCACGTACCCGGCCGCCTCAAGCCGCTTGAGCAGCGGGGACAGGGTCCCGGAGTCCAGCCGGACGCGCTCACCGATGCCCTTGACGGGCAGCTCGCCGTGCTCCCAGAGGACGAGCATCACCAGGTACTGGGGGTAGGTGAGGCCGAGCCCCTTGAGCGCACCGCGATAGACGCCGTTGAACGCGCGGGTGGCGGCGTGCAGCGAGAAGCAGATCTGGTTGTCGAGCCGGAGGAAGTCCTCGTCCGTGGGTCCGTCCATGGGTTCCAGGGTACGGGAGACGACCGTCACACGCGATTTAGTTGTGCACAACTAAATCGCGCGCTACAAATATGGAGGCACCGCGGAAGCACACGGCTCGAGCGGCGCGCCCGCACACCACCCCTCGGAGAGGATCGGAAGACACCCATGGACGCGATCTACACGGCAGTCGCCAGCGCCAACGGCCGCGAGGGCCGCACCGTCAGCTCCGACGGCCACATCGACCTCCCTCTCGCCCACCCCGTGGCCCTCGGCGGCAACGGCCAGGGGACCAACCCCGAGCAGCTCTTCGCCGCCGGCTACGCGGCCTGCTTCGCCAGCGCGATGAACCTGGTCGCCCGCCAGGAGAAGATCGACATCTCCGACGCCTCGATCACCGCCGAGGTCTCCATCGGCAAGGACGCGACGGACGGCGGCTTCGGCCTCGCGGTCATCATGCGCGCCGAGTTCCCCGACCACCTCCAGGGCGAGGCGGGCGCCTCCCTCCTGGAGAAGACCCACGCCTTCTGCCCGTACTCGAAGGCCACCCGCGGCAACATCAAGGTCGACCTCGTCGTCGAGTAAGCCCCGGCAGGCCCGTTTGGCCGGGCCCCGCGATGCCCGGCTCAACGCCCCTTGTGCGCTTTCGCCACGAGGGGCGTCGGCGCGGGCACCACCCACGCCCCCCGTTCCGCATCCCGCGCGGCCCGCCCCGGCCCGGACCTCATAGGGTGCCGTCAGGGATCAAGCGAAGTGGGGGCGTGAGCACCATGTCATCGAGCACGGGCACCTGGCAGATCACCGACCGGGAAGGGGGCGTCCTGGCGGCGCGCTGGTGGCAGTGGGCCCTCTCGGCCCCGGAAGACCGCAGTCCGGTCGCCGACAGGACCGGCGAACACGCGGCCTGGCGACAGCCTGACGACCTCTGGTTCCTCGCCGGCACGTACGGCGGCCACGTGGTCCGGCACTGCGAAGTCCCCGCCGACCGCCCGCTCTTCCTCCCGGTGCTCAACATCCAGCACACCAAGCACTACTCACGCACGCCGCTCAGGCTCACCGCGGTGGAGGCGAGCGCCCATCTGAACGGCATCCCGCTCCCCGTGCGCGAGTTCACCTCGCCCTTCTTCCCCGTGGGCCTGCGCACGCACATCGCCTGGGGCCTCTGGGCCGGACTCGACCCCCTACTCCCGGGCGGGTACGTCCTCGAGATCAAGGGCCGCGCCACGAACGGCTTCTGGGTCGACACGGTCTACCACCTGACCGTCGTGGAGGCGTGACGGCCGAGGGGCGGGGTCCATGGACCCCGCGGGACCCGGACCCGACCCCTGGACACGCGACGGGAACCTCACCCGAAGGAAGCACCGCGTCGGCATCCGGGTGATCACGGCATGTCGCTACGACACCGCCGGCCGCGGAGAGTACACCGCAGGCGGGAAGAAGCCCGTGGCCACAGACGAATCCTTCCTGCTGCCACGGGCCGCGGTGGGGCGGGGGGACTCGAACCCCTTTCGGTGACGCGTCTCACCTGCGACGACGCAAAAGGGCCGGACATATCCATCCGATTCCATCCGGCTGTGTCGCCCTTCGATCCCGCTCGATCGACGACCGCCGTGCAGCGTTCGCCGCACCGCTGTCGCCGCGCTCCCCCGCGCCCACGGATCTCGGGTCGAACTCCACCCCCTGCGGCTCGCCATCACTCTGTGGGTCTGCTGTAGGCCGTCCACGCACCCGCCAGGTGTATTCGGCGGGCGGTCACGCTACGTAATGCATCTGCCGCCGAGACGTCGGCTCGTTCCCGGCCGCCGGCGGCGGGCCCGTCAGCGGGCGCCGGTCTCCGGTTCGGGTCGGGTCGGGTCGGGTCGGGTCGGGGCAGCTCGTCCAGGTCGAGGGTGAAGGTCCGACCGTCGGCCAGGTCGATGGGGAGTTTGCCGGTGCCGTACTTGTGGGTGTGCGCCGCGATGTAGTCGGTTCCGGTGGACTGGGTGTGGACGACGACCTCCGCCGCGTACGGGTCGACCACCAGGTAGACGGGGATGCCGTAGCGGCCGTACTTGGCGGTGCAGTCGTCGTAGTCCTTGCGTGCGGAGGAGACGGACACCACCTCAGCGATCAGCAGGACGTCCTCGAAGCTGTAGCGCTTGCCCACCCTCTGGGAGTCCTCGCGCAGGATCGCGAGGTCGGGGGCGGAGTTCTCGTCCGCCGGGAAGTCGAGATAGACGTCCGAGATGGTCTTCGCGTGGCGCCCGAGCGACACGATCGTGTCGTACTGCAACGACTTGATCGTGGTGGAATGCTCCAAGCTCCGCGGGGTCATGATCACCTTCCCGTCGGCACCGAAGAAGACCGTGTATCCCTCGGGGGAACTCGGTGTGCATGATCGCCTCGACGCTCATCAGCGGCTCCTTCCCGTCGCCTGCAGGCCGCGCACGGCCGGCCCGGAAGCCAGACGGGGACCGTCCGGCTTCCCAGGCTGTATCCGAAGATCACCACGAGCAGGGGCACCGTCCAGTGAACGAGCAGGGGCACGCCGAGCACCCGTCCGATCCGAACCGGCCGATCCGCACCGGCCCGTTCATCGCCGTCTCCCGTGGCTCAAGCCGGCAGCCCTCCGTCCGAGCCGCAGACCATCGGAACAGTCCCGGTGATCGGATCGGTACGGCGTCCGCCTACCCCAAGCGTTGCTCGCCGGCCGGCACCCGCGGGCGCCTCGACGTCGGCCAGGCCCATGAACGGCCATCACGTCGAGCGACGCGGAATCACCGCCCGGATCTTCAACCGTTCCGCCGACGGGACTAAGGCGAATCGCACTCACGATCGCAAACATGTCAGAACGCGACATCACACGGGGATCTTGTGTCGTTCGACGACGAATGGGCCGGTACCAAGACTTCGGCGAGCGAGCAGCAGACGGCAACGCGCCTCAACCAACTGGACGGCGGAGGGGGAGGTGGCGGATCACAGCAGTTCGGAACATTGAAGGTCGAGCAGGGCCTGACCCGGAACCTGACCGTGGTGGAGACCGGGAACGGTGGATTCACCGTCACCATGAACATCCACCCCGACCGGGCCGCCAAGGGCCACGAAGTGCCGGAGCACAGCCCCGCGGACGCCACCGCCCTGCGCGATCAGGTGCAGAGGATCCTGCCCCGAGCACAAGGGCCAGAACAGGTACACGATCACCGGCGAGATCAACGGCGCGGCGTTCGACGGCAACCATCGGGCATCCGGACTGGCGGGCAGGTGATGACTCTCCGACTCCCGAAGGGGCGGCGTGGCACGCTCGCCGCGGCCGGTCTCGCCCTGCTCACCGCCGCCGGATGCTCCCAGCCCTCGTCGTACGCCATGCCCGACCAGGTGTGCGGGATCTCCGTCGGCACGGACGCCCTTCGTCCGCTGCTGCCCTCCGGCGAGCGGCTGGGCGCCGAGCCGGTGGACCTGGGCGGGGGCAGCTCGGTCTGCAAGGTCTCCGTCGACAAGAAGCCGGCGCTGTATCTGAAGGCTGATCTCGTCCCGTCCGACACCGACCCGGTACAGGTACGACGTCGGGAGCTGGACCGGTACGGCCACCCCGCCGCGATCGACGTCGGCGACCAGGGCCGCGTGGCGGACAGCGGGGCACTCGCGGCAGACCACTGCCGCCGCCAGGGGGAGGACCGGAAGGTGGTCGTCGAGGCCCACGTCCCGGGCGATCTCCCCGAGGACGTGCCGCAGCGGCGGGAGGACCTCTCGCGGTTCATCGGGACCTACCTTCCCGCCGTCCAGAAGTCACTGGGCTGCGCGGGCTGAAACCCCCGTACGCCATGGCACCGATGCCGTCCGGGTGGACTCTCGCCCGGACGGCACCTGCCCCGAGGGCTCCGGGATGCAGAGCACCCAGACATTCGAGCACCGCGAGAACCAGCTGCGCACGCTCTCCGAAGAGCGGGCGAAGGCCAACCCGATCCATGCGAACAACGCGTACGCACTGGAGAACGGGATCAACCTCGCAGCACTCAACGGAAACAGAGACCCTCCCGAGCGGCCGCGGCTACCGACCCCAGAACCCACCCCGTCGACACGCCTCCGACCACCTGGTCGATGAGGCACCGACGAAGGCGCGGATATTCGGCGCAGTGTGCGGCGTGTCACACACAGGAGCCGTGGGATCGGCGTGGGATCCTCGATAAGGCTTCACACTCACGCTCCACCCAAAACCCCAGGTCAAGAAGGCGTGGAGCCATCGAGGCGGGTCAGCGACGCCCATTTCGCCGCACCAATGAAGGCGACCGCTGCACGCGGAATCACCCCTCCAGGGGCGTTTTCGCAGGTCAGAACGTTTTTCTAGGGTGGGGCGGGTGGGACTCGAACCCATTTCAGTGACGCGTCTCACCTGCGACGATGCCGAAGGGTCGGACATATACATCCGATTCCATCCGCCTGCATCCCCCTTCGATCCCGCTCGGTCGGCGGCCGTTAGGCGTTCGCCACACCGGCCCCCTTCCAGGACTTGCTCCCCACGCTGTCGCCCCGGATCACAGCAACGTTGCTGTCTGAGTTCCCATCCCCATGCCCCGTCTTCGCCAACAGTCGCCAGTTACGTTCTGTAGCGCGATAGCCTTCCGCCTCCGCCCCCTCACCTACACCTCCCCATGCAGGAAGCAGAGGCTCAGGCGCCTGAGAACGAACGGCCACCGAACGGTCCTGCTGTCGGCAGACGTGGTGTTAGAGGCTATTGGAGCGGCGGCACCGATGGCCAGGACGAGGTTTTCGGGATTACGAAAGCCAGGGCGGCGGTGAGGCCGACGGGCCTGGCCGGGGCGAAGCGGTCGATGACCTTCATCCAGCCAGGCGGGTTCGCTCTCCTGGCCTTCCCTGGCGGGCCACGAGACGGAAGACCACCCTGAGGTCCAGTCTGAGCCAGAGCGATCAGGTGGCGGGCTGATCGTCACCGGAGGCGTCCGCACCAAAGCCAGCCAACACGATCACGATGACAAGTACGGTAGGGACAGAGCCTGGCCTGCCGTGAACCAGAGGCCGTCGGCCCGGCTCTTCAGCATGGTGATCATGAGGACGATGGTGGTCATGGGTACGGGGCTCTGGCAATGCCGACCTCGGAGGCCGGCACCTGGCCGACGGCAACACCCAGGTGTGTCCTTTTGGTCATGCTTTACGTGCCGGTACGTGATCGAAACAGCGGCGGTGTCGGCGATCAGCCGTTGCGGGGCGGCAAGCCGTCCTCGTGCCAGGCGTCGCTCCGGTTGGTGTTCAGGGCCGCAAGGCGATGGCCATGACGCGGCGACGGTTCCGGACAGCATGTGCGCGATGCGGGCCGGGCCACCCTTGGACTGGCCGGCAGCGAAGTCCCGCGAATTCATCAGCACAAGTAGAGAGCAGTCTCGCTCCACCTACAATAATTCATCCTGTCAAGTCATTCTTCGACGAGCACGGGGAAGCAAGTGGGAAAACGATTCATCGAACAGTTCATGTGGGGGTTTCAAGACACCTTCCGCATTTCACTTAACATGGAATTTGAGCGGGCGTTTGAGCATATCGGCTTCGCAGCCGAAGCCAGGTGCCTCCTTGTAGGATTCAAGGCGGCCGGCGATCATCCATTCGACATCTGCGTGGAGCAGGGGGAGAAGCTCTACACTCCGGAAGATTTTTCTGACGTACAGCGCACCGCAATCAAAAAATACAACAAAAACCCTGAAAGTTCATTCATCATCTCCGACCCAAGAGGACACAGGCTCCATCAAGAATCGCTCATGGATGGAATGAGGGCCGAAGCCCTTGGAGACAGACTTGCCTCACTGGAGGAGCAGAAAGCCTGGACCTTTTTTGTAAGCAAATCAGTCAGAGTCGGGGACTACGAAGTTCACATTATCGCCGGAATCCCAAGAGACAGGCTTGGCGAGGTGCCCCGGATTTCCACAACCTCGCGTGATCGAATGGCGATTGTTCCATCGCTCGCACACGCAGTAATCTGGGATATCCTTGGCCGAGCTCGGCGAACTCTCTATCTACCGGACGCTGGTTCCGATCTTCGCATCTTGAGTGCATCGACGGATGAAATCGTGCGTAGCGCGACAGAGCACATGCTGCGCACCATAATCTACTGCGCCGGATATTGGTTTGCCAGCGACTTTCACTTGCTGATGAATCAGCTGTCATCCTTGCCCTACGAAGGGCGCGAGGGCGCTGGGCGCTTGGTATTGGCGAGAGCAGACAATCCAGCCATTGAGGTGAATTTGAAGCTAGCGGAACCCGTCAAGAACCGCAATACGCCAGCAGTCCGCAAGCTTCTCGAGGGAAGCGGTCCAACCGCCGACGTACTATCTAACGGTGAATTTGTCTACGGCCTCGGAACCGTACGGCCGGACTACGACCCTGCTTCCGATTCGGTGTTTGTTGTCACGTTCTTGAGGCGAGGATATTGGGAACTTTCCCACGCCGGCACTGCACTTCTCGCTGCCCGAGACGGAATCATTAGCCTGCCCAAGCATGTGCTCGATGAGAGCTATTTTCGCGACCTCTCGGATCGACTCTTCTCCGAGCCAGACGATGACGCCTTGACACAGGCAGCGCAAGCCATCGGCAAGCACCGCCATGGGGCGATGCTTGTAATTTCTGCCGACGCGAAAGGTGAAGCGCGTAGGCTTTCTCCTCAATCATGGGCAGTCGAGCCTACCCTGCTATCTGATAACTTCCTCACCCAGCTCACCGACATGGATGGCGCCGTCCTCCTTGACCCTCAAGGACGTTGCCACGCAATCGGAGTCATCCTTGACGGTTCGGCCAGGGGCGAGGGTGATCCAGCTCGCGGCAGTAGGTTCAACAACGCCGTGCGCTATCTCGGTAGTGAACACCCGCCAGCCATTGTGGTGGTTTATAGCGCCGATGGCGGTATCGATATCTTGCCGGAGCTGCATCCGCGCGTCTTGCAGAGTGAGGTAAATGAAGCCGTGACTGCCTACCTCGCGCTTTCCGCGCAACGTCCACCTGACCTGGAGCGCGTCAACCGACTCTGGAAATCAGTTGATGCCGTAAGCTTCTACCTCTCCGCCGAGCAGTGCGAGGCACTTAATCAGGCCCGCGAAGAAATCGAAGACTGGCGCATGGAGAACATGAACATGAGGCTTCAGGACCCGCCACTGCGTCCCGATTCAAGGATGGATAGTACGTACTGGCGGCCGGAAAGCGATTAGACGACAACCGTAAGATGTTCGATTGCTTGGCCGTCGCGTGCGGCATCTTCCCTCGGCCGGTCCGGAGGCAGACAGACCAGCTGCCTGCGGCCAGTCCGGCCGCGCGCTCGCCTTCGCCGAGGGACACCAACGACTGCACCCAGTTCATTGCAGGTTTGGACGCGATCCTGGTACCCCCACTCGGCCGGCTGGTCGGGGACGAGGCCCACCCTCGTCATCGGCGACACGGGATACAGCTCCTGTCCATCTTCGCTGCGAGGCCGGATTGTCGGACCCGGCTCATAGGCTGTCGTCGGTGCATCGGGTGCAGGGAGGGCTTCATGGCACACCAGCTGTCGTACGAGCAGCGGATAGCTCTGCTCAACAAGTGGAAGAACCCGCCGGGTCCGTCCGAGAAGCTCCGGCTGGAACGCGCGGAGCGCATGGTGCGCGCCGCGATCGCCCAGTACGCGCCCTTCCAGGGGCTCGCGATCGCGGTCGACCCGAAGGGCTCATACTCCAACAACACCAACGTCCGCAGCGACAGCGACGTGGACATCAAGGTGCAGATGAACGAGTGCTTCTTCTACGACGGTGCTTCATGGCTCGCCAAGCCCGACCGGTACTCGGGGCAATGGACGCCGGAGAAGCTCCGGGCTGAGGTGGAACAGGCGCTTGTCCAGCACTTCGGTGCCATCGACACGGACCACAACATCGCCTTCAACGTGCCGGAGGTCGCCGGCAGCCGCCCCAGCACCGACGTCGTCCCGTGCTTCAAGTACGTCCTCTACGACAGCACCGCCGTCGGCGGGCACTACGAGGGGAGTGTCGTCTACGGACGCGATGGCAAGAAGATCGTCAACTGGCCCGAGCTCCAGCTGACCAACGGTCGTACGAAGAACACCAACACCAAGCTGCGGTACAAGTTCGTCGTCCGTGTTCTGAAGAACGTCGAGAATGACCTTGCGGCTCATGGGGTGATCAAGGCGCTGCCGTCGTACTTCTCGGAGTGTCTGATCTACAACGTGCCAGACCACGCCTTCCTCAATGGCGGCTTCGACGACGCCGTCCAGGCGAGCCTGCGGGAAGTACACCGCCAGCTTACGAGCACCTGGTTCGGTGCTCAGGGCATGATGGAGCCGAACGGCGTGAAGAAGGTCTTCGGCGAAGGCCAGAAGTGGGACCGGAAGGACGCACGCGATCTGATCGAGGGCGCCTGGCACTACCTCGGCTACGGGAGCTGATGATGAACACAGCGACCACCATCCGCACCGGCGCCACCATCGCCGCCACCCTCTACACGGTCGTACTGGTCGTACTGGGCCTGTACCCGTCCGAGTTCCGGTACCTCTTCGCGTACATCCCGGCCGTCGTCGGCTACGGCGTGCTCGTCTTCGACAAGTGGGCCTGGCACTGGCCTGTCATCCACCGCCTCACCGGCCGCCCCTGGGTCACTGGTACCTGGCGCGTGATCCTCTCCCCGAGTCCGGAAAGCCACATCCCCGAGGGGGGAAACCGGGGTCCGATCACCACGTACATGACGATCGAGCAGACCTACTGGAGCTTGCACGCGACGCTCCGCACGAAGGAGAGCACCTCGCGGTCGAGCAACGCCACCGTCGGGGCGCCCGAGAACTCCGGATCTGCCGAGATCGGTTTCCTATACGACAACACGCCCCGCGTGGAGCATCAGAACCGGAGCCCACGGCACGAAGGGGCCTGCCGCATAGCAGTGACCGGCCTCAGGCCCAAGGCCGCTACCGGGCACTACTACACCAGCCGATTCACCGCCGGCGACATGGACTTCACCCTACTCAACCACTCCACCGACTACGGCACCTTCGCCGAGGCGCAGGCCGCCGATCCTGAGCACTCAGACAACTGACCGCGTCAGATGCCGGAAGACCCGGGCCAGTGTCGTCACCAGCCAGGGCTTCACCCACGTCCGGCTGGCGAGAGCCGAGGACGGCGGCGGCCGCAACGGGCAAGGGCTTGTTCCAAGCGCTCTGGATGGCGTCCGCCAGCGCTCGCAATCCGCCGGTACCGCCGCCGCCGACCGTCTACGCGGCCCGGACGATGAGTCGCGCGGCAGGGCCCTGGTCAAGCAGATCGGCCGTGATGGCCGCGCCGAGCATGGCCTTGCTGGCGTGCTCGTGAGCGAGGACCGGCTGCGGAGCAGGGGGGCGTGGGTCTGGACGGCCAGCTGCCGGATTTCGGCCGAGGGCACCGGTGATCTTCTGCCTGGACAAACGCCCCAACGCTTGCCCACTGAACCCTGCCATCAGTCTTGTGGCTGATCGTTCCCTTGCCCGCCCGCGGGGCCGACCCACCACCACCGACTGACTTCGGGCCAACGCCGCGGACGACGACTTACGAAAGCGCGTAGGCGGGCCTCCTGCGGCATCGGCGACGGTGCGCGCTCGTCGAACGCGGTGAAGAAGGCAGTCGAGCCACACCGTTCCAGCGGGACGGACGGCCAGTTCGTCATACCAAGGGCCGCTGTTTTGCCACCCTGCGCCACTGTTCCAAGCTGTACTGAACTGTCTGGGTGTCAGGATGATCGGGGCCAAGGATCCGTGCCTCATCCTTCAGCAACCTTACGAGAGCGTCCACTGCGGCGGTTGGATTTCCTGCCAGTCCTTGCATAACCGCGAGATCGTGACGAGTGGTCAATGGGTCAGGATGGTCCGGCCCCAGGATTCGCAGCCTCTCCTCCAGCAACACCTCAAGAGCAGCGACTGCACTGGCCAGCTCCCCTGCCAGTCCTTGCATGACGGCGAGATCGTGGCGAGTGATCAATAGGTCGGGATGGTTCGGTCCCAGGATTCGCAGCCTGTCCTCCAGCAACAGCTCAAGAGCAGCTACTGCGCTGACTGGATCCCCGGCTTGCCCTCTCCATCTAGCGAGGTTGTTGCGACAAGTGAGTGTGGAAGGGTGGTCAGGACCAATAGTACGAAGCTGATCTTCGAGTAGCTTTTCCAGGGCATCCACAGCAGCATGCAGGTCTCCCGCCAGACTCCGCATGAAGGCAAGATTGCCTCGGCAAGTAAGCGTGTGAGGGTGGTCTTTGCCCAGTACCCGAAGCATGTGATCGAGCAGTTTCTCCAAGTCGTCTGCGGCGGCTGCTGGATCCGCTATCTGCCCTTTCCAATTGGCCAGCACGCCTCGGGCGATGAGCGTCGACGGGTGGTCGGGGCCCAGCACTCGCAGCGTCTGCCCTAGCGATTGCTCAATGGCTTCTCCAGCGCCAGCAGGGTCGCCCGCTTCGCCTCTCCAGTGCGCCAAGTTGTAAGTGGCAGCCATGAATTCGGGGTGATCAGCTCCAAAGACTCGCAGCATGTGCTGCAGCAGCTGCTCCATGTCATCTGCAGCTCTAGCTGGGTCCCCCGCCAAGCCCCGAGAGTGCGCGAGGGCGCCGCGTGTGGCCAGAGTGTCTGGGTCGTCTGGGCCGAAAAGGCGCAGTTGGTCCTTCAATAGGGATTCAAGAGCGTCTGCCGCGCCAGCCGGATTTCCGGCTTCACCCTTCCAGCGAGCGAGGGCACCGCGTGTCGTGAGGGTATGAGGGTGGTCCGGCCCCTGCACGCGCAGCCGGTCCTGGAGGAGAGCTTCTGCCACAGCAACGGCACCAGCCGCGTCCCCTGCCGCCCCTTGAAACATGGCGAGGTGATCACGGGAGGTTAGGGTGTATGGGTGGTCGGCACCGATGGAATGCAACATCTGCTCCATTAGTTGCCGGAAGGCGTCTGCGGCGCCCGCGGCATCGCCGGCCTGTCCTTGCCACTGGGCCTGGTTGCCCCTGGCGGCCAGGGTGCTGGGGTGATCGGGGCCCAGACGACCGGTGACGGTCTGAACGAGGTGCTCGAAGTAGTCGCGGGCAGCCCTTACCTGGCCGGTCTCTCCAAGACTCCTCCCGACCCGGAACAATACGTCGTGTGCATCGCGGTAAAAGAGAGCCTCTTCGGCGCACTGGCTCAGCGCCTTGCTGCTGGCTCGCAGGGATTCCTCAAGCCGAATATCACGGGGCACGCCGGGCCACGCCGATACCAGCGCATCAGCGGCTGCTCTTGCGGCCTGAGCGTGTTGTTCGCGAGTGAGATCATCACGAACGGCGCGTTGGATCAACTGGTGGGCGCGGACAGCTTGATGTGGTGTCTGAGGAACATGCTCGATCAGGCTGAGCCGGTGCAGAGCCCTGAGGACGAGGATCGCGTCCTGAGCCGACACACTTCCTGGAGACTCTGTGGTGCCTTCTTGCCCGGTGGTGCGGTGTTGGGCGAGATAGGCGATGGCCGATGGACCATTCAGGACGCTGCCGGGAATGCCGTCTGTCCCGAGCATGGCCACCAAGTGAAGCATAGGTCGGGCAAGAGCTATGGGGCGGAGCGTATCGGCACGGTCGATGGACAGCGACCATGCGGCGCTGACAGGGGCAGCGTGGTCATCGGGCAAAGCGTCAGGGGCGGTATCCGCGAGGTTGGTTGCCCGATCGGCCAGGAGCGCACGGTACGCGGCACAGCCGAGGCCAGTGTCGATGAGGTACGCGGCGGCCTGGGCCAGGGCAAGAGGGAGAAGTCCGAGATCACGCGCCAAGGCCGTGAGCTGTTCAACGGGTTCTTGTCGGCCACAGACGGATAGAGACCGGACCAAGTAGGCAACTGCCTGCGCTTCAGTGAACAGGCCGACATGGATGAGGTGACGGCCGTCTCCCGACAGGGCTGCGTCACGACGGCGGGTTGTAACCAGGAGGCGGCCGTGAGGGCTGGCCTGCGGCCACAAGTCGCGTAGGTCATTCGGGTCAGCTACGTCGTCCAGGACGATCATCCACCGGCATGGCGTCGCCCCGGCTTTCGGTGTCAGCCACGCCAGAAACGTCTGCGCAGCCCCTTCTGGGTCATCGGGGTCGGCCCGGCACAGTTCGACGCCGGCCTGCGCGTATCCGGTCACGACGGACGAGCGGGCGCTCGCGGTGACCCAGACCAGGACGTCCAGGCTGCCGTCCTGCCATGCAGTGCGAGCGTAATCGGCGGCGAGCTGGGTCTTGCCTACCCCTCCCATACCGGTGAGCACCTGCCCCAGCACAGCCGTGCCGCCGTTGGCGACCACCGCCCGCAGTTGGTCGGACTCGGCACGGTATTGGAAGGAGTGAGCGCGGGAAGGGAGCACGCCCACCTGGTGCGGCCAAGAGGCCGGCTCGCGGGGCGCGCGCTGCTGCACCATGGTCAAATGGCCGGCACTCACCTGGTAGATGTAGCCAGTATTTGCGAAACCGCCCTCAGCAGCCCGCGCGTCCCCTGTGTCGGATACCCATATCGGATCAGTCGGGATGCCGTCCGTCCCTGGCGCCGGCCCTCGGTAGCCGGTCACCGCCATGGCGCCGGCCGCAGCCGTGGCGTTCCCCGTATCGGTGACCACCACGTGCGTATCTGCGGCTCCGATGGGGTCCTCTGCGCGCTTGCCCCCAGTGGTCACGCGACCGTTCCCTCTTTCTGCGGCCCAGCTGGTCTGTCAGCTGTAGTCGATACCACTGATGGCGCTGCTGTCATTGCCCGTGGCGGTGGCATTCCCCGTACCTTCCGCCTTCGCGGACCCACTGCCCCGTCCCTTCGGTCGCCTCACACCCGTCACGGCCGTGCCCCCACCACTCGCCCGGGCTTGTCCGGTATCCACCGCGGTGTCATCCGTGTGGTTGCCTCCGGGTTGGAGCAGCGCCCAGACCAAGGCTGCGATGCCTACGGCGGCCTGGATAGAGGCCCCCGTCAGCTGTCCCGCATCGGGACTGTTCAGCAGCCAGATCAGCGGCGTGGAGAGGACTCCGGCCGCCGCCAGCACGATGACCGTGATCTTCCATACCTGCGACATGGGCAACTCCTCTCACCCCACGCGACCGCCGCGATAGGGCTGATGAATCCACCACCGCTTACCTCGCACTGGTTTCCTCCTGGGTAAGGATCGCATCCTGCTGGACCGCGGTTCCGGTGGTTACACCGTGGAGCTCGCGCGAGAAGTCGCCGATGTCCACGACGCAGACCTGCTCACCGTGTTGCTCACCGAACAGGGCGATAGCTCTGGCGGCTTCGGCCTCAACTCGGACGGCGGGGGCATCAAGGGCTCGTGGCCTCTGACGGCCTGCTCGATGGCGGTGAGCTGCTCCGTGGTGGGGGCGCGAAGTGGGCGAAGTCGAAGCGGAGTCGTCGGGCTCCACAAGAGAGCCCTGCTGGCAACTGCATGAAGTCGCATGCGTGCGTCCCCGAGAGCGGTACGACCACCGACGGGCCGATGCATACCGAATAAGCCAGTCGAACTCGTCAGCCAAGCGGCGAGTCGGATATGCCAGCAGAACCACCTGTCACGTCCTGCCAGTCAAGCGGCAACGGTCTTCTTCTTGACGCCCTTGCTCGACGCCTTGGGCGCGAGCTGTGCAATCCGCTGGTGTGTGACGCCGAGCATGCGACCAGCCTCGGCCTGCGTCAGCCCAAGGCCGACGAGTGTCTTTGCTGCTCGTGTCATTGCGGCGCGGCGGCGGGTCTCCGCCTCCTGTACGGCAGCGTCGGCCTCTTCAGCCTCCCGCACGACCTCGAACATCGCAGGGTCGGCCGGGATCAGGTCGACGGTGTAGACGACCGGATCGTCCTCGATGTCCAGAACGAGGCTGACCAGATCTCGTGCGTTCTCGTGCGCCTCGGTCCAGGTCAGGCCCTGCGTGACGTTCTGCTCTCCCTTTGGAAGGCCGTCGATGGTCACGACCCAGAAGCGTCCCTGACGCTCTGCTGTTGCCTTGTGCGTGGTCATTCAGTGCGCCCCTTTTTCCGCTCAGTTCGATGATGTGGAGACGGTTGGCCCGGACGGCCGAGGGGACTCACGCCCCCTCGGCCGTCCGGATGATCGATGCGGCAGTGCCCTCCGCGATCTCGGAGTGCCGGGGGACATGGACCTTGACGGCGCCGATCCTGTACGTCTCGTGCCGACCGCGTCCGCTACCTTCCGGCCCCGTGAAGTCAACCTCCTTCTCAGCTGCGATCTGCTTCAGCCGTTTCATGAGGTCTCTTCGCTTCACGAAGCAATTCTAATCGGACTTGAGTCAAGACTCAAGTCCGATTAGAACTAAGGGAGACCCCCTATGGGTCACCGAACTGCAGCGATGCGCCGCAGCTCCTTCCACAGAACGGCATCGGGTTCGAGACCCCGGCGAAACACCGCGGGCGGAACATCCCCGCGACCGCGGGGGATGCCACGGGAGACAAGCTGTCCGACCTGTTCGCCACCACGAGTGACCAGCCGTGGACCTCATCGGCTACACCGGGGCCCACCTCAAGGAAGCCCACATGATCACCGGTGACGCCTAGACCGGCCGCGACATCGCCTTCGTCGCCGACATCAGCGGAACTCGCGTTCCCGGGCACGGGCACTGTGGAAATGATCTACCCGTCAGCCTCAACACAGAAGTAGGACAGTCCCCGACGCCTGCCGGCAGAACCTGACCCAGCGGACAGGCAGAAAGCGGGTATCCGACCCGATGTGCGGCGCGTCACACGCAGGAGCCGTGGGATCACCATGGGATCATCCTCATGACTTCACACTCACGTTCCACCGAAAGCCCCAGGTCAAGCCGGTTTAAGCCCGGCAAGACAGACCAGAGGCACCCGTTTCGCCACACCAATGCGAGGCGATCGCCACACGCGAAGACACCCCCCTCAGGGCGTTTTCGCAGGTCAGAACGTTTTTCTAGGGTGGGGCGGGTGGGACTCGAACCCAATTCAGTGACGCGTCTCACCTGCAACGATGCCAAAGGATCGGACATATATATCCGTTTCCATCCGGCTGCGTCCTCCTCGATCCTGCTCGATCGAGAACCGTTCGGCGTTCGCCGCACCACTTTCTCTGCGTCCCGCACCCCACCGCACCCGCGGAGCTTCGGAGAACTCCGCCCGCCAGCGTCCTCACTTCACTGCGCGAGTCGCCATGGGCTCCCCACGCTCTGCCCCCCATGCTCGCCCACTGCGCGCAGTTACTCTGTGTAGTGCCGCGCTGGGGGCTCGGGCGTCTACACGTTGAACGTCCTCACCCTAGCCGCCGGCTGCTGGGCGACCTTCGGGCCGCCACAGCGAGTCGTCGGTTCAGCGGATCAGGTGGTTGAGCCCCACCGTGACGGCCGTGGTCACAGCAGCTCCCCCGGCGACACGGAGGATATGTGTGAGGATGCCCTTCCGCCATGCCGGGCGGTGATCCCGTACCGGGCGGCGCCGGATGGGGTAGCGCGTACGGTGATACATGGGCCCTCCAAGGGTGCCAGGCCCTCGTGCCGCCGACTTTGCGAGAGGGAGCGGCGCGAGGGCGTTTCGTTGCTCCTCACTTTGGGCCAGCGGAGCCCGAGAAGTCCCGCTCGATCGCCCTCTATCTCGGTGTAAGTTCCAGCCCATGACAGACCAGCCGGGCGAGTGGTCGGCCGGGACGGCTGACGACCTGGTGGAGGATGCCCGCTCCCTCGGGATCAAGCTCAGTCCGCGGACGGTCACCGACTACGTCGAGGTGGGTCTCCTCGCACCTCCGCTCTACCGGAAGACAACGCAACGGGGCAGCGACCGCCGGATCTATCCGCCGGAGCAGCGTCGGCTGTTCTACGAGCTGAACGCGGCCAAACTCAGATCACCAATCGCACGCGTCCCTCACCGGACCATGATTCCCGTGGTCCTGTACGTCTGGTGCATGAACGACACCATCGTCCCGGACGGCCAAGCCCGTAGGGCACTTCAGACCTGGGCGCAAAGCGTCGGCATCAACTCCGGACCGCGCCGTAGGAGCACCGCGAACAAGGTCGTCGCTCAGTTCGCAGATCCGGCGGCGACCAGCGGTCAGCGCCGGATCGCGGAACAGTGGATCCGCGCCGGGGAGGAAAGCCGGAGGCCGGACTTCGACAACATCGCGGCCGCTCTCAGCACCGTCGCCAGTCCGTGGCGAGCGCGGGGACTCCCCGAGATCGTTCGCGGCTTCGGGCCTGCGGTCGCGCCCATCACCACGGATCAGGCCGTGGCGATGTGGGACCTTCAGTTGCAGGTCAACGACATCCTGGCCTTCGAGGCGGTGTCTGAGCACCTCCTCCGTCGCGCTCGCGAGGAGCACCGGGAGAACTGGCAGGAGTATCAGGGTGTTCGCGCTGACTGGGCTTCGCAGGCCGGCGCCATGGCGGACATCTTCGAGTTGCCGACCGACCAGGAGCAGGCTGCTCGGCAGCAGGTCAACGGCTTCGTCACGGTTCTCGGAAACACCCTCGATCTCGCACAGCCGACTTTCGCCCGCGCCCAAGCGAGGGCCAAGGCCCGCATCCGTTAGCAACTGGGCTGCCACGCAGCGAACGCGTCGAGTGTCTGAATCACAGGGGGCAAAGGGTGGGGAGAAAGCGACAGCCCACATGGGTCTGTCTCATGGTCCTGTCGGCGAATGAGGGGAAGTGTGTCTACTGCGGCGACGCAGCCGAGACGATGGACCACGTCATACCCTGGTCCAGGGGTGGGCTGGATCACTACTACAACCTGGTTCCGGCCTGCGACAGGTGCAACGATACGAAGAACGACAAAACCCCAATCGAATGGGCAGTGCAGAGGGAATTCCGGGAGCGCTGGCCGCTACGAACCAGACGACGGAACAAACACACGCTCCGGGGTGCGTTCGAAGAAGCGCAACAGGTCTGCTCGGAGCTACTGGATCACCTCGACGTGGTTCAGGCTGAGATCACAGATCTTCGCCGGAGTGACTGGTTCTTCGAGCGCTACTGGGGACCTCGATCATCCGACTCGATGTTGATCAGCTTCATGCGGAGTTGGGCGGCGGCCTCCATCGCGGAGGCGAAGGCCAACGGCTGGGCCCTCCCGCCGAAGCCAAAGCCGAAGCGCTACCGCGTGACCCGGAAGTACCTTGGGCAGGTCCTGGAGGAGATCCCGGACGACGAGTAAAGGCTGATGGAAACCCGCTGCGTGCGGCGGCGCCGACGGACTATCTTCACGACGTGACCGCGAACGCTACGCCGCCGATCCCGGCGAACGCCCTGCGCACCCTCCCCACCCCTGAGCTGGGGATGCTCCTACTCGAACGTCTGGCCAAGGAGACGTACTTCCTGCCGCAGAACATCACGGCGGAAGCGCGGATGTCGTTCAAGGGAGAGCCGGATGAGGCAGAGCTCTTGGACCGCGTCTGTGAAGCCTGGGCATGGGTGGAGTCCAAGGCGCTCGTCAGCCAAGTCGGCAGCAGGACCAGCGACTTCCGCCGCGTAACGACGGACGGCCGCAAGCTCGTCGCTGACCCCTCTGCGCTGGTCAAACTGGCCGCCGCTGACCGTCTGGCTGGACCGATGCACCCTGCCTTGGAAGGGCATGTGCGGACGAACTTCCACCTCGGCCAGTACGAGATTGCCTGCTTCGCGGCGATGAAGGAAGTCGAGGTGGCGGTGCGCGACACCGCTGGACTCGGGCATTCCGAGATCGGGGTGAACCTCATGCGCACCGCCTTCAAGCCCCACAACAACGGGGCTGGCGGCGGCGCGCTGGCTGACGCCGGGGCCGAGGGTGGCGAGCAACTGGCGATGTCATCCCTCTTCGCCGGCGCGATCGGGCTGTTCAAGAACCCGGCGAGTCACCGCACGGTGACATTCGACGACCCCATGGAAGCGGCTGAGGTCATCCAGCTGGCCGACCTCCTCCTTCGCCTCGTGGACAAGGCCAAGGTCCGCGAGGTCAAGACCGAGGCATAGCCAAAGGAACGTCGTCGCCTTGTACGGCTCCTCCGGGGCTCGAGAGACCGAGGTCCGTGAAGGGCTGTGTGCTGGTGACCACGTCGACGCGATTGGATCGTGCGTAAGAGGCCAGTGCCAGGGAGAGCTTCGGCTCGCTGGTGCTGCTCCGCCCGGCTATGGCGAGGTGGTCCAGCAGATCCGGCGTCACGCGCAGCCGGCCATGGAGGAGTCGCAGGTTGGCAGTACCACGCTCCGCTTCCAGTCGGGCCGCCTGCTGTCGGTCGGGCTTCTCGATCAAGCCAGCCATCCTCAGAACGGGTCCCTCGCCCGCGCAGACGATCACTCCGTGGTTGCTCGCCGCGTCCACGTCGAAGGGTGCGGCCAATACGGCGGCGGTGTCCAGCGGGGTCTCCGTGAGCGCAGACAGTGCCGCGTGGGTCGGGTCGACGTTGTCAGCGAAGACAACGTAGAACTCCCCCGTGCGCAAATGTTCGGCACCGTTGAGCACGGACGTGACGTCGGCGTACCTGCCGCGTTGGGCGATGAAGTCGACACGAAGGTGGTCGGCCGGCCGGGGCTTGACCGGCAGCTGATTGGTGAGCGCCCGGTAGCGCGCTAAGGCTCCCGGGGCCAGGACCTGACGGGTCCAGTCGATCAGCGGCGTGTAGTACGGGTGGTGGACCACGACGGCACGGTCACTGCCGATGGCGGCGACCTCGTCCACGATGTGCGCGAGGCCAGGCCGGCCACACACCGGCCGAAGCTCCTTGGGGAAGTACGGTGACCAGCTGCCCACGCGGGTACCCAATCCCCCGGCGGCGATCACCACAGGTGGCGCCGCAGAGGTTGATCGCAGATTCATCAGTGTCCCCTTCGGTCCGGTCCACCGAGCGATAACGTCGGTGGATGCATACACGCGTGACGGGCATCGTCATCGAGGACGGCAAGGTCCTTCTGCTGAACCAGGACACCGACGGCCCCAGGACCTGGTCCCTGCCGGGAGGCAAGGTCGAGGACGGCGAGACCCTGGAAGATGCGCTGGTCAGGGAGATGCGGGAGGAGACCGGCGTCGAGGTCGAAGTGGGCCGGCTGCTGTACCTGTGCGATAACACCGGTGCTCACGTCGTTCACATCACCTTCGAGGCCCGACTCGTGGGTGGGCAGATCGGAGCGGTTACGGAGGGCGCGGACACCCGACCGATTCGGGGCGTCGAGTTCGTAGCGCTAGATGATCTGCCCGCCCGTGGCTTCAGCGACGTGTTCGTGAAGTTGTGCCGGGACGGCTTCCCGGGCGCCGGGTCCTACATGGGGCCGAAGTCCGCCATCGGGCTATGAGTAGCCCAGCGAACTGAGTAACAAGCGGTCGAGCCCGCCCGGCGTGGTCTGGGCGGAGCTGTCGGCGGCGTCGACCCACTGATTGAGCTGGTGCGCCAGCTCCCACGCCCCGAGCCGAGCGGCGTGGCGAGGTTGATCCCGAGCCAGAACCATCCCCGCATCCTCGCGCCGGCCAAGGCGGCGCAGCCGACGGCGGCGAGGGCCGGGTAGAGCAGGAGCCCGAGCAGGGGGTTGGGGAAGCCGAACACGGCTGCTTGCCCGCTGCTCATCACGCTCGTGCAGGACAGGATCGGGCTGAGGTTGCACGAGGGAGCGAAGTGTGGGTCCTGCAGCAGGCGGAACTTGTCCAGGGTGATCGTGAACGAGGCCACCGTGCCGAGCGCGCTGGTGACGATGAGCAGCCAGGCGAGCCCGGGGCCGGGGCCGGCTGTCCCGGTGCGCCGGTGCGCCGGCCTCACCGGGCGCGGGGCATCGGTCGCGTTGAGGGGTTGAGGGGCGAGGGGTGCCATGGGAAGTCCGTCTGACGAAGGGCAGGGGCACAGCAGGACGCGCGGATGCGCGGCGCGTCCCGCCGTAGGTGTGGGCGCGCACTGCGCCTGGAAGAAGGGGCCGAGAAGGCTGAGGGGGTGCGGGGCTTGCGGTGGGTCAGGCCGTGAGCCGGAAGCCTGCTATCTCCTCCGCGCGGATACGCACCACGCGGTCCGCGGGGTCGGCCGCCCAGGCCGGCAGCAGGTCGCGGTAGCGGGCGAGTTCGCTGGACCCGGTGACGAGGTGGGCGTAGCCGACGGCGACGACACTCCAGCCCAGGTGTGTGTCATGGTCGAGGAGGTCCGCCTCGTAGGCGACGACCACGCCGTGCGCCAGGCCGGAGTGTGCCGCCGGGGTGAGGGCGGGCCAGTCGTGGCTGCGCACGATGATGTCGGCCCCCTCGACCAGATGCGGGGTCGGTCGGATGGCGGGCAGCGCGGAACGGGTGAACACGATCCGGCCCAGCCTCACGCTGCTCAGCAGTCTCCATGCCTCGTCGGGCTCCACCGGCACCGACCGGGACGGCCGCACGGGGCTCGGCGCGGTGCTGCTCCGGGATACGAGTGAGTTGGTCACCCCACACGGCTCCTTCCGGGCCAGAGCGGTCTGACGGGTCAGAGCCGTCCGGCAGGTGAGGGGGACCCGGCGTCGTTCCCGAGCCGCCGGAAGCGGCCACGGTGCTCGCCTCCTGCCCCACAGCGTGACGGGGGTCACGGCGACGCGTACAGGGCCGTTCGGCCCTGCCCCGCGGGACCAACAGGCACCTTGATGGACGTGTTGCACGGGTCCGCCGCCACTGAATGCGGGCGCTCAGAAGCCGCCGGGCCGGCCGTCACACGCACGCCGGTCGTCAGCCGTGTGCAGCATCCGAGCCCCGAAAACAGGCACCAGGAGCATTTCTCCAAGCGGCTCAGGCGGTTCACCTCAGCGCCCTTCGGCCATTCTTCACGGCCCCTCTCACCACCTTCGACCTTAAATCCGATATTCATACTTACGTTTTCTATCCTCACGGAAGCGCCCTTTCGAGGGACAGCGAAACCCCTCCCGGCAGGGCTAGAATCCTGAGAACTTTCGCCAGGACAGGAAATTTTCGCGGCTCGGCGAAAGTGGAGGGGCGGCCCTTCGGGTGGCCGTCGAGGGCAGATCATTGCTGCTGATCAGCAGCAGGAAGACAGGTGAGATGTGAGCGAGGTACCCAACGGCATCGGCGCCGCCGAACTGGCAGGCGCACGCTGGGTGAAGGCCAAGGCGAGCGACGCACTCAACGAGTGCATCGAACTTGCCGCGGTCGGCGAAAACATCGCCATGCGGAACTCCCGCGACCCGAAGGGCCCGGCCCTGATCTTCACAAAGGGGGAGCTGTCTGCTTTCCTGGACGGAGCCGTCAAGGGTGAATTCAACGGGATGACTGTCTGAAATTCCCTGGCCAGGGGTTGCGCTGGGCTGAATGGACGAATAATGCTGCTCGCAGGACGGTGAACGCCGGCCGTGAGGAGTGGAACACATGTCCGGTCAGCTGATCCCCTTCCCCGAGGAACCGGGGAAGAAGCCGAAGGCCGCGTCGCACCCGGTGGCGCGGTCCGTCGGCAGCATGATGCGGTTTCACCGCAAGCAGAGGGGCTGGAGTCAGGCCGACGCCGTCGCGGCCGTGCCCGTGATGGGGTCCGTACCGACTCTGAGCAAGTACGAGACGGGTGCCGCGAATCAGGACCCTGCCAAGGTCACGGAGTTCCTCCTCGCATGCGGCGCGCCGGACTGGGTCATCGACGAGGCGGAGCGCAGCCTGCGGCGTATCGACAACTCGCCCGCCTGGGCCAAGTCGTCGGATGTCGTGGATGAGCCTCTGGCCGGCCTGTTCGCCTGGGAGGCAGCCTCCAAGGTGATCCGCACCTACCAGGAGAGCGGCATCCCCGGGATGCTCCAGACCCGCGCCTACGCCAAGGCGCTCATGACCGACTTCACCCGCGCCCAGCCCAACCCTGAGCGCAAGCGCATACTCGAGAGTCTGGTCGCACGACGGCTGGAGATCCGCCTGCAGCGCCAGAGCCTTCTTGAAGAAGAGGACGCCCCCGTCTTCGAGGCGATGATCGCGGAGGGCGTGCTGTCGATGGAAGTCGGCGGCCGGATGGTGTTCCGCGAGCAGCTGCGGCATCTGTTCAACCTCGCCGAGAACCGTCCCGACATCCACGTCCGGATCGTGCCCAGATCGGCAGGGGCTGCCTTGCACCCGTCCATCATGCTGCTCAAGCCGCATGACGACTCGGTCGGGCGCGCGGTCTACCTGGAGACCAGGAACCGCGGCGGTGAACTGCTCGAAGACGTGGACGACGTGGAGATGTACCAGGCAGCCCTGGACGACCTGTGGGGGCGGGCTTTGAGCAAGGAGGAGTCGATGCGGAAGATCGACGAGTACATCGCGTACCTCGCTTAGCCGCCCCCGAAGGCGCGTTAGCTGATTCTCGCGACGCCGCCGTACTCCACCCACTCCTGGCCTCGCTGCCGGGGCGCCAGATCACTGTCCGGCTTCCACAGGGAGACCTCGCAGGGCTGCTCGCCGTCCAGCAGCTCGAAGCCCGCGAAGAGGCGGTTGACCTCGCTTATCGAGCGGACCTGCCCCCAGTGGTTGTCGGTGATGTCCGCCATGAAGTCGGTGATCTGAGCCCGGAGCTGGGCGTCGTCGCTGGCGAGCTGCGAGACGACGAGAAAACTGCCGGCGGGAAGGTGTTCGGCCACGCGCCGCACCAGGGCCCAGGGGTCGTCGCTGTCAGGAATACAGTGCAGTACCGAGACGAACAGCGCAGCCACCGGTGCGCCGTCGCGCAGCAGCCGCTGGACCTCGGGGCTGTCGAAGATCTCGTCGGTATCGCGGAAGTCCGCGTTCAAAACGGCCGTGGTGTGGGGGTCCTCGGCGAGCATCCCGCGACCGTGAGCGTAGACGGTGGGATCGTTGTCGATGTAGACGACTTCGCTCGACGGATCGACTTCCTGGGCGACCTGATGGACGTTCGGCCGGGTCGGCAGACCGGATCCGTGGTCGAGGAAACGTCGGATGCCGTGCTCGCGGGCCAGGTACCGCACCACCCTTACAAGGAAGGCGCGGTTCACCAGGGCAAGTTCTCGTGTGCTGGGTGCCATCGTCAGCAGTTCCTGCACCGCTTCGCGATCGACCTTGTAGTTGTCAGTACCGCCGAGAAGATGGTCGTACATCCGCGCGACACTGGGTTTACTGATGTCAAGAATGAGCTGCTCCCCACACTTTCCCGGCCGCGCGCACCCCGCTAGTGCGGCTGTTTCCCGAGGGTGGAAGCGCCCATGCTAGGAGGCCGGTCCGGTCGACAGCTACCCGCTTTCGCCAGCCGGCGAAACTTTTGGAAGCGGATCACTGAGGGCCTGGCCGGAAAGCGCTCCGGCGCACAACACACCTGCTCAGAAGGCATCCGACAAAGGCATATGCGCACCGGCGGGAAGGGTCGCTACGCGGCGCAGAGCCTTGCGCCTGAGCAGCTCGAAGGCAGCCGGGGTCATCCCCATGACGTGGGCTGCCCGCTGGGGAGTCAGGCCCAGCCGGTGGCGCAGTACGAGGGCGTCGGCCTGGCGTGAACCGAGAGCTCGTTCAAGCGCTCGCATGGTGACTGTTCGACTGGCCGCCGTGGCCGCACACAGCAGGGGCCAGGCGAGCGCGGACGGTGCCGGGCTTCTCAGCGCCGTGAACCACTGGGCCCGCAGCTCCAGCAGCGCGACACCAACCACGCGCTCGCCGGCCGCCGGGTCGCCGGTGACGGCAGCGGCGTAGCGGCGGTAGACGTCGCCGTGTTCGAGGCAGAAGGCGGTGAAGGCGGCTCCGGCACCGGGAGCGGGGCCGGCACCGGGCAGGATGGGGCCGAGTACCGAGGAGCCGGCAGTGCTCGTCGCGCGGGGGTACGGAGAATCGGGTCGCAGCAGCATCGTGGTCGTCTCGCAGCTGGGTGAGGCACAAAGAGGAGGCTGGCGACGCGGGGAGGGCACTCGCACGCGCGCCCCCTTTCCCGGTCATGGGCGGTAAAAGGGTGAGCGGAAGTACGGACGGGCCGCCGCACCGTGCGCGGGGCGGCGACCCTCCTCGGCCGACGAGCGCGGCAGCGTCAGCTGAAGCGCCGCACCTTCAGGCGGACGAACCCGCTGCGGTCCAAAGCCGCGGTGCACGACAGCCCAAGCAGCAACTGCGCGGGAACGGGCTGCTGCCAGTACACCGGGGCGACGATGACGCCGAGCGTCAACAGCGAGCTGAAGCGGAGCGTCGTCATAGACACGCTCGACACTCCGGTTTGCAGAACGGCGGAGAGCGGAATACTAGTTTCTGGCGCCGTCGGGAGAATGCGTGCGAGCTTTCGGCGGACGTGCTGAGTCATGCCCTTTTCCTCACGTTGGGGTAGGTCCGGCACGGCGGTAGGGGCTCCGGGGCTGACACCACACCAACCCGGGTCCCTCCCGTGCTCCTTGGCACGATAGCCGCGCCCGCCTCCGCCCCACGCGGTGCAGAAACCCGCGAAAACGGAGCCCGGAACTCCACGCGAGCACCCCTGAATCCAGGTCGCCATACTCCGCACAGACACCTGCAGACATAAAGCGCCATCACGCGTCCAGCCTCTGTCAAATTCGGTCACGAAATCCCGTACTCGCCGCCGAAACAGAAATCAACCCAACGCCCACTCTTCACCCTTTCGAGCTAAGGCGATCGAACCATTGCCGCGGGTAACGAAAATTTGCCGCACCTGACCACCGGACGCAGAACGCACGTTCGCGTGGCTGATGCATTCGCGCCGACTGGCCCGGGACTACGAGACGTTGCCGGCCAGCAGCGAGGCGATGATCCGGTGGTCGATGGTCACGCGGATGAGCCGTCGCCTGGCACGGCCACGGGCCGCCGGCCGACGCTGAAGGCCCCCGACGTCTCCTGCACGAGCCACCCGCGCTCCGCCAGGCGCCTGGCCTTCGAGCGCACCCCCTCGACCTTCGCCGACGTCGTCTGAAGGCCCAGCCCCACCGCGATTTCCCTGGCCTTGAGCGATCCCTGGCCCGCCGGCTGCCGCTCATCGAGCACGCCCAGGATCCGCTGGTAGTCCGGCGCCAGCACCGTCACCGGCAAGCCTTCGCGCCAAGGCGGCACGATCGACCCCGGCACCGGCGCGGGCGAGGGCACGATTTCCTGCTCCGCCTCGGTCACGGCAGTCGTCTCGGCCGCGGACACGGCCAGGGCCTCGACCAGTTCCTCCCGCGCGATCACCCGCCGGTCCAACTCGATCTCGGCGGCCTCCAACACCCCAGCCAACCGCGCGACTTCCTCCCGAAGCCCTTCCACCCGCACACGGGCCGCTGTCTCCCGCTCCTCCAGCATTCCCAGAACCGACGCCATCGCGCACCCCTTGCTCATGGAGCGGAAACAAGACGCCGGATCCCTCCCTCATTCGGAGCTACACCATGCCTGACCAGCAGAAATCAAGCGATCACGTTCGGTTGAGATACGGCTTCTGAGGAAAACTCAGGGCTGAGTAACACTCAGGGTCTGCATATGCCTATGCCGTGGACAGCCCACCCGTGGATCACTTGCCGCTACGCAGCGGCCTGGGCTGGCTGAGGCCGCGCACCCAAGGTCTGACCAAGCGCCCGCTCGACCGAGATACGGATAACCACCCGCTCAGGATCCGGGCCCGGCGTACGCCCGTATCGCTTTCCGTAACGGGTCACCGCGTCTTCGACCACAGCCTCGTCGGTGCACACCTCCGCCACGCCTTCGAGCGTGGCCCACCGGCCGCCGTCGACCTGGCAGACGGCTACACGGGCCTCACTCCCGCCCGCAAGAATGTTGGCCACTTTACGGCTCGATTTGCGGGTGATAACCCGGGCCACACCCTCCGCAGCATCCACCGTCACCCCGACAGGTACGACATGCGGTCGCCCGTCAGGTCGCAGCGTGGTCAATGTGCACAGATGGTACTCATTCCAGAACTCCAGGTAACTGTCTGGCTGGGCAGATATCGCGTTCGACATGACTGAAAGCGTAAACGCGACAGTTGCCCGAACTGCCCCAGAGCGACCGTCGCCACACCCTCCACCGAGCAGCACTTTCGTCCTTTTCATGCGCTTATGGGGCGGTGTTTCACTCGCCGAAAGTCCCAGGTTGATAACGGAGCCACTTATAGGCCCGCAGACGTTGACCCGTTCACGCCAGATTGCGAAGACGCAGCTCAGGGCCTTGTGCAGAATTGAACAAGGTTGATTTGGGGCACTTTGGCGGGTCAAAGTTGCCTGCCATCTACACGAATCGATCATGGCTTTTAAGCCATGTCTTGTCTGAAGCGTCACGTACTGTCCAAGAGGCTTCCGGGGGCTCCACGGGTCTGCCCAGCTCGGGGCATCGGCGCGCGTTCGCGTGCGCGATATCCGAGCTCGCGGAAGGCCCTCGGCGTCCGGCCTCCCGCCTCTTCAAGAGGCGGTCGTTCCGGCGCCGGGATCCGGACGCCATGGATGGGGGCGCGATGTCGCCCGGCTCAGGGGAGCCATCACCTGCCGGTTGGAGGGATTACTCAGTGTGGTCGGATAAGAGTGGTCGAGACGCGGCGGAGTCTGAGATTCCTGCTCAAGGCGGAGCCAACCGCCGACGTCTCGGACGCTGGCGCACAGCCGCAGCCCGGACGGTGGAGAAGGATCTGCACCGGCTGATTCGGCGTGAGCTGCAAGACCTCGGGGTCACTCCCCCGCTCGACGTTCACGACCTCTGCGAGAAGCTGAGCCGACGGCGCGGGCGCCCCCTGTTTCTGCGGGCAGCTCCGCTGCCCAAGCCCGGCCCCTCGGGCATGTGGGCGGAGTACGACACCTACGACGTGATCCTGTACCAGCAGGAGACGACCGACCTGCACCAGGATGGGATCATCCTGCACGAGGTCGGGCACATCCTCGTGGCAGAGAACGAGAAGGCAGCCGAGGAATCCGCCCGCGACGGAGACGCGACAGCCGTCGATGTGGAGGGCTGGGCCGCCCTGATGCCGGTCTTCGGGACTGAGGCGGTCAAGCGTGTTGCCCAGCGTTGCTCGTACGACGACGGCGAGGAGTGCTCCGTCGAGCTCGTGGCCACGATCATCCTGGAGTGGTCTGCCCTGCTCGCAAGCTCCACTCCGCCGGCCGATGACCCCGCTCTGCGCCGGGTCGAGGCCGCTCTCGGTGACCGGCGGGGATGGCTGTAACTCGTGGAACTCCTGCTCTTGGGGCTCGTGGCCGCACTGGTCTGGAAGCTCTACCAGTGGAAGCGAAACCCGCATGACGCACCTCTTCGCTCCGTCACCCTCTGCCTGCTCTGCGCCACGCTCTCGTACCCGGTAGCGATGCCCGGTGGCGCGTCCGGCGTCGACACCGTCGCCGGGCACGGAACGGCGAAGCTGATCCAGAACGTGCTGCTGCTCCTGGCGATGTACTTCCTGATGTGCTTCTACCTGTTCTCCGCCGCCAACGAGGAGGCGGGCCGACGCCGGGCGCGGAATGAAGCCGTCGTTGTCGCGGTCGTCGCGGTGGCAATCACCGTGGCTGCCGTGTCGGTGCCGCACGAGGTCTTCGCCGGCTCCTTCAGCACGACCGACATGACTACGCCGCAAATCGCGTTCTTCTACGGCGTCGCGGGCCTCTACCTCATGTATGCGCTCGGCATGGCGTGCCGATGGACTCGCCGCTACGCCCGCATGTCCCGCCGCCCGCATTCCACCGGGCTCTGGATGGCTGCCGTGGGTCTGGGAGCGATGGCGGCGGCCTGCGCGATCCGCGCCGTCATCGTCGCCGTTCGCGCGGCCGGCGTAGAGGTCCCGAGACCGCTCATGGCCGCCGTCGCCTTCCTCCTGGTGGCGTCCATCCTCACGTTCGCGGCGGGCATCACGTACTCCGGAGCCCGAGCCCGGATCTCGTCTCTGCGGCTGTGGCTCCAGCACCGGCGCGATCACCGCCGCCTTGCCCCGCTGTGGGAGCTGCTGGCGGAGGCGTACCCGGACAACGTGTTGCGGCCGGCGTCCTCGGCCGCCTTGGACCGATGGCGAGCCCGCGGCGTACACCGGCGCTACCACCGTCGCATCGTGGAGTGCCGCGACGGCTTGGTGGACATCAGTCCGTACCTGCTGGAAGAGAGTGACGACAGCACAGTCCTCAACATCGACTCCGCCGAGCTTGCCGCCCGGCTGCGCCGGGCCGCCGCCCGGATCGAGAAGGGCGCCCCCTCCCCCCGCCGCGCGGTTCCACTCGCGATGGCGCTGGGCAGCGACCGCGAGTCGGATGTGAAACAACTGATTGCGGTATCCGACGAACTGCGGGCAGCCGCATGACCTCGCACGATCAAGGAGTCACACGATGCTGATCACCGGTGGACGAGTGCTCGTCGATTCAGGGACCTACCTGGAAGACGGCGCCGTTCTCATCGAGGGCGAGTCGATCTCTGCTGTCGGGCCGCGCGCGGAGATCGAGGAGCGGGCCGGGGCCGACGTGCCCCGGTTCGAGTTCGACGGAACCGTGGTGCCAGGACTCATCGACGCCCACGTTCATCTGGCCTTCGACGGCGGGCCTGATCCGGTGTCCACCCTCCAGGGCTCGACGGATGAAGCCCTCTTCGAGGACATGCGGCGCCGCGGCGAACAACTCCTGCACAGTGGCGTCACGACCGTCCGCGATCTCGGTGACCGCGGCGGCCTGGCCCTTCGTCTGGCTGCCGAGATCAACGATCGCCGTACGGCGGGACCGAGGATTGTCTCTGCGGGCACCCCGGCGACCACCGTGGGTGGGCACTGCCACTTCTTTGGCGGCGAAGTCTCCGGCGAGACCGAGATCCGGGCACTCGTACGGCGCAACCTCGCGGCCGGGGCCGGGGTCATCAAGGCGATGGTCACCGGTGGCGGTCTGACGAAGGACGGCCCCAAGAGTCATCAGTCGCAGTTCACGGCGGAGGAACTGGCCGCTCTGGTCGAGGAAGCCCACGAGGCGGGCGTGCCCGTCGCAGCACATGCCCACGGTGCCGACGGCATCGCCTCCGCCGTCGAGGCAGGCGTCGACACCATCGAGCACTGCACCTGGATGTCGAGCGATGGCCTGGACTACCGGCCCGACGTAGTCCAGCAGATCATCGCGAAGGACATCACCGTCTGCCCGGCCGTAAGCCCCCACTGGCAGATGCTCCCGCGCTTCTTCGGCGAGGACCGAGCCCGCGCGATGTTCGATTTGGTGCGGCAGATGGCCGATGCCGGGGTCCGCATGATCGCGGGGACGGACGCAGGAGTGCAGCGCGCCGGCTTCGACGGGCTAGTTCAGGCCTTGTCGTTCTATTCGCACCTGGGGCTGCCGAACGCCATGATCATCGACATGGCCACCTCGCAGGCCGCCGCCGCCCTGGGCCTGGGCGACATCACGGGGAAGGTCGTTCCCGGCTACCGAGCGGATCTCCTCCTGGTGGACGGCGACCCGCTCGCGGATCTCTCCGCACTGAGCGCCGTCCGGGCCGTGTTCGCCTCTGGCCTGCGCCACGAGCCGAACAGCACGGAGCGGTAGGAACCTCACACTGGTGCCCTGTCTCCTGACCCTCACGGGCCCGGGGGACAGGGCACTAGCCGTTGGTGCCTGGACCGGCCTTCTTGTCCAGCTCGCTGGCGAGATCGTTCAGGATCGAGAGGACGTCGGCCGGCAGACCCTCGGCGCTCATTCCGCGAGCCCGGACTCTGCCCACCTTGCCCTGCTTAGCCGCCGACATGAGACGGAGCCCTTCGTAGACCTGCCGGGCAACGGACTCATTCGGCTCGAAGTACAGCTTGGAGACGTCGAAGAACTGGGCCAGACCTTCGAGGACCACGGGCACCGGCGCGTCGCCCTTGCCCGTTCGTAGGGCCTCGATGCCCTCGGCTGACGTGACCTGGGAGCCCGCGTAGGCGTTCACCGAATCCGCGATCTCCTGATCACCCGGAGCGGTTCGGCCCGGGTAGGAGCGTTTCAGCAGGAGAGTGATCTTCTCGGCCAGCGTCTCCGGCACCTTCTCGGCCTCGGAAGCGTCCTCGTCAGCCTCTCCGAAAGACCGGTCCTGGGCGCGCATCAGCTCGTCCTCGGTCACGCCGTAGGCAGCCGCCAGGAGAGGGACGTACCGCTCCTTGAGCCGGCGGACGCCCTGTTCGGCTCCAGCCACCGGCCCGTCGCTTTTGGTCCCGATGACCGCCCGCGTCTCGTACCGGTAGAGGCCGGCGTCGCACCGCAGGTCGGTCAGATCGGGCAAGCCGTCGCGCGGGAACAGGTCGTCAAGGTCCCGGTCCAGCACCCTGGCCAGAGCAGGCAGCTTCTCTTGATCGGGTGTCGTCGCTCCCGACTCCCACCCCGCCACAGTCGAGTCCGCAGCACCGAGGGCCGACGCCACTTCGGCCTGCGAGACGTCCGCAGCTCGGCGTACAGCGCGCACACGTTCTTTGTCGAAACGGCGAGCTGGCATCGGACCTCGTTTTTTGGGCGAACCGAGGAAACCTCGGACTGTTGACTTTTGATGCGAACCAAGATAGCTTCATCTTAGCGAAAAACGAGGGGGTTCGCACCCCTCTCAGCCTTCGCCCACCTGCGGTTCCCTTCGTGGACCGACTTGGTGGAGAGGGGAGACAGCGCATCACCCAGGCGCCGCCCTTCCCCCCAAAACGCCATCGGCGCCCGAGAGTTCGCACCTCTCGGACGCCAGACAGCTCGTGATCCGCGGCCCCCAACAAGGGCGCTGATCACTCGCACGGCCACTCCGTGTCCTTTCGCACGGCACGACGGAGCGGCGTACCACATAGAGGAGTGTCGCATGTCCCCTGCTACGGGCTGCAACCCGAAGGTGGAGATCCCTTCGGGCCCGGCCGAACGGCTGGCAGCGCAACTGTCGTCCATGCTGCCGGAGGCCGCTGTCATACAGGTGCGCCTTCAGGGGCCTCGGACCCTGTGGCCCCACCTCGGGCTGACCGCCGTCAGCGCCCGCGGACGGACCCTTCGTGTCCCCCGGGCGAAGGCGCTCACCATCGCCCGGTGGATCATCCGCTCGTTCCCGCAGGCCGGATGGGCGGCCTCCGGCGGGCATGCCTTCGACCTGCGGACCGCTGAACTGCGCGGGCTGGAAGCGTGATGGCGGCCCTGGCACCGGCGAACGCGGGCCCGGCTGTGGACTTGCAGGGACTCGCAGCCGTGGTCGGCCTCCTGACTCAGGCCGGCGGCCTGGACGCTCTTTTGGGCAGCCCGGCTACGGACCCCCGCGACAAGCGTCTGCACGTCGGGTACGGCGAAGCCGCTGAACGGCTGAACATCCCGGAAAAGTGGCTCCGTGAGCGCATATCGACGCTCCCACACCGGAAGTTCGGGAAGTTCGTCCAGTTCACGGAGGACGACCTCCACGCGATTTCCGATATGCACTTCGTCAGCCCTGGCGCGAAGTCCCAGACGGATGGCGAGTCGGCACTTTTGGCCCTTCAGCCTTCCAAGCGCTCTCGTAAGCGTTCCTGATCTCCTCTCGCGCCCGATGACAAATAATTCGCGGCGCTGCGAACATCGCGAGATACAAATGAGCACTGACATATCCAGCCTCATCGAGGCCGCGCACCAGGGAAACTGGCTGCCCCTCATAGAGGAGTCAAAGAAAGCTCCGGGTAAGCACTGGGCCGAATTTGCCCGGTGTGCGAACCAGGACGTCAACATGTTCGTCCCTCTCACGGACGGCCCGCGAGAAGACCCCGAGTCGGTAAGGGCCAAGCTGGGGATCTCCCTCAACCGTCCTCGCAATCTCTGCGCGTCATGCCCGTTGGCCGTCGCTGCCCGGTGTCTGGTGGAATCCCTCAAGGATGACGACGAGTACGGAATCCGGGGCGGCCTTCTCGCTTCCGAGCGTTCAGAACTTCGGCGTGCGTGGCAAGAGCAGGACAGCAAGAAGGCGGTAGAAGGCGCGCTTCGAGGGGCCACTGCGGCCTTGACCAAGCCTGCCCGGGACGCCGTAATTGCGCGCTTCGCCACTGATCCCTCACTGGACGCTGCCGCCGTCGCCCGCGGGCTTGGCGTGACGCACGAGTATCTGCTGAAACTCGCCCGTCGCTACCGAAAGTCTCAGGCCGGGCAGGGATCGCCCTCGTCGCTCCGCGTCGTCGCTGCCTGACGCACTCCCAAGGAAACGATTCTTCCGCTCGGCGGATCCTGCGTTCACGGGAGTTCTCCCCATGCTTCAGAACAGACCCTCCGGATTTCAGCGTGCACCTATCGGTGCCGAGATTCGGGAAATTGCACCTACAGCCGTACTCGTACGGGTCTATCCCGCGCGCCGGTCTGTTACCCACGTCTTCGGATCGGATTTCTACCGCATGCTCATCAACCGCAGGACGGAAGAGGAACTGGCGCGCATGGTCAGGCGTGGTTTCGGCGGGGCCGCTGACTGGCGTCACGCCCACGATTTCTACCTCCCTACCGAAACGCTGTATCTCACCCCGGAGCCGCATCAGAACGGTTACGTCCCGGAGGACGATCAGTCTTTTGGTCTTTCCCTCAGCCGTCGCATAGCCATAGGCGGCGGGGAGCGCTGATGAGTGACATAGCGACCGAACTGATCTGGTCACAGTCAAAGTCGTGCAGGGGCTCGCGCCTCGTCATGCTGGCGCTGGCACGCGAGGCGGACGACGCCGGCAAGGCGACGTTGACTCTGGATGAGATATCCACGCTTACCCGTCTCACTCCGCGCTCGATAACGAAGTGCCTCGGAGAGCTGGCGAAGCTCGGGGAACTCAGCCACGAGCGTGGCGGGGGTGCTTCCAACCCGAATACCTACTCCATATTGCTATGCAGCGGGACCGCCGAGGAAAGCGCCAGTTCAGCGAAGGAACTTCCTACACTCCCCCGTGAGGATTCAGAAGTGGGAGAGAAGGTCCAGGAAGTTTCTTCCCAGAACCCCGCCATGAAAGTCGGAAGTGGGAACTTTCAGCACGCAGACTCGGAAGTTTCTTCCTCGCGCGTACGTGGTGGTAATACTCCCTACGGGAGTATTACCACCACCAAAGAGCAAGCTAGCTTGCTGGGGTCTCGCCGAGAGAACAGCGCCGTCAAGCAAGACTCGGTGAAGGTTCCGGACGGATCCAAGGACCTGGTAACAGCCATAACAAGCGCTGGAATGCTCGTTGGCTGGCGACTGACCGAATCGGAATGGGATCGGGTAACAGCTCTCGCAGCGCGTTGGGGAAATGAACGGCTGGTCGAGATGGTGGCGCGGCGATGGAACGCCGACCGCCCGCCACAGTCCGCCCGCTATCTGCTGCGGATCTGGGCGGATCTGCCCTCACACGCTCCCGTAGCAGCCTCCCAGGGGAATGTCGTGCCGTTGCGACGGCAGTCCGGAGGCTGGATTCCCTTTCAGAACACCGCCGCCCCCAGCGCTTACCAGAACGGATTTTGATCATGGCAGAGCCGGAACGCGCGGGCGGCGCCAGGTCAATGCGCGCAATGGAACGAATACTCGCTGCGAAAGGACTTCAGGTCGTGCCGGACGCCAACCCCGCCGACGACGCACCGGAAGAGAACCCCGGAGACCGCGAGTGGCACTGCCGGGCTCGGGCCGACTACGCCGTGAGCCGCTGGCAGAGGGCAACCCCTCCCCGGTTCCGCGACGCTGAGGCCACGCTGCCGGAGGTCATCGGCTGGGCCGACCGGGCACTCACGGACAACGCTGAGGCTGGCGCTCTTCTCCTCACTGGCCTCACGGGGACGGGCAAGACGCACCAGGCGTACGGGGCCCTGCGGAGGATCGCGGCCGGCGGACCGGACCGGTTCGAGCTGATCACCGTGAACTCAGCGGACATGTACGGCAACCTGCGCCCGTCACAGGTCATGGGGACAGCAGAACACGAGCTGCAACGGCTCAGCCGGGTTCAGTACCTGCTTCTCGATGACCTCGGCACGGCGAAGACGTCGGAATGGACAGAGGAGGTCACGTACCGGCTGATCAACTACAGGTACAACCACTGCTTGCCGACGATCATCACGTCCAACCTTCCGGCCCGTGATGAGAACGGGCCGGACCTGAGCGACTTCGTCGGGGCCCGCGTGGCGAGTCGCCTGGCCGAGATGGTCACGACCCTCGTGCCGATGATCGGGGCCGACCGGCGCCGTGGCGGGAGGGCGGCGTGATGCCCGTCCGCCTCCGCGGAGCGTCCCGCGATGCCGCAGCGCTGTCCAGAGCCTGTGCATACGTCGGCCCTCGCAGCCGGTACGCGAACCCGTTCACAGCCGGGGTTCGGTCCCCGCTCGGTCCTCCGATGGACGCTGCGGAGTCGGTGGACCGCTTCGTAGCCACGCTCCGGGGCCCGGTCGGACGCCACTACGCAGCTCGCTTCGCCCGAGTCCTGCGCGGGCTCGACCTGATGTGCACCTGTCCCCTTGACGCTCCGTGCCACGCGGACGTTCTCCTCCGCCTCGCCAACGAGCCGGGCGACTTCACCGCGCCCCGCACTAACGATCTTCTGGAAGGCCCCTGATGAGTCACCCGATCATGTTCGCTGCGGCCAAGCACCTCACCACAGCAGAGGTGCAGCGCAAGACCGCTCGGGAGGCCGCGTTCCGCACCTGGGGTCCGAGGTCGATCACCGCAGCGTCCAAGTACGCGCGCACCCTCTTGGGGAACTCGGCAGTCACGCTCGACTGGGAGGTGCTGGGACTTCTGAGCTTCGAGGAACACCTGCAAGCCTTCGCGTCGCTGGATACGACCGGGGGCCAGCACCTGGAGCTGTACTACACCGATCAAGGCGGCACAGAACGAATCTCACTGCGGGTGTCGTGCGTGAGCTGCCCGAGTCAGCACGTGCACGAGGTCACGTCTCTGGAACAGCTCGGACAGCTCCTCTCGCAGACCCCGGCATGGCAGGACATCAGCCCGCGTGACGGGGGCAACCTCTGATGTCATACGCGCACATAGACACGGCGGCGGGAACCGTACGGCAGGAGAGCTACAGCCTGCGCGGAATGACGGCCTGGGACCGCAGTGCGATCATCCTGCTCGGCGCGGCCGGCTTCGCCTTCTCGTACGACGCACTGCGTCAGATCGCCCTCGCGATCCACGCCAGGGAGACCTTGTCCTACCTGTTTCCGGTGTTCATCGACGGGTTCATTGCCTACGGCGTGCGGGCGATCGTGCTCCTTCGGCACCAGCGGTTCGCCGCGCGGCTCTACGCCTGGTTCTTGTTCCTCGCGGCGACGGGGGCGAGCCTCGGCGCGAACGCTCTGCACGCCATCACGCTGAACGATTCTCCGCAGGCCGGACGGTCCGCGCTGCACCTCACGGACAGCGTCGTCGGGGTGTTGTCGATGCTCGCGCCGCTCGCGCTGGCGGGATCGGTCCACCTCTACATCCTGATGGCGCGGACGGCTGAGCGATCGGTCCCGGACCGGAGGAGGACCGGTCCCGGACCAGTCCGCGAGACGTCTCCGACGCTCGAACGCGTCCCCGTCCAGCACGGTCCTCGTCCGGTGGAAGCATCGGCTTCAATGCCTCCACGGCCGCTGACGGACGGTCCGTCCGCTCAGCAGGACGCCGCCGCAGCACCCGTTGACCTGCGGAAAGCCGAGTCCCGGCCCAACCAAGAACCGTGTACCGATGACGCTGCCGCCCACCCGTCCGCGGAAGCGGACGGAGCGGTGAGCGAGGGCAAGAGCGCGGGCGGACCGGACGGCGGCCCTGCGGACGGCGCACCGTCCACGGCAGTTCCGGAGAGCACGGAATCCGCTGCGCCCACGGCGGTCCGCACCCCCGCGGACGGGGAAAAGCCGTCCGTCCCGGACGACGCGGATTGCCCCCAGGACCGGGAGGCGGACGACGACTGGTTGGCAGAGCTGCTGCCGATTGCGCGGGCCGCTACCGAGCGGGCCGGACGGACCAGTCGTGAGGTTGTCGGGGACGCCGTCCGCAAGCACCAGGCGATCAGCAACGACCGTCTTGGCGTGCTGCTGGCCCGGCTGAAGGAAGCGGATGAAGAGGCGGCGAAGGCACCCGCCGCCGCCGCCAGCGCCCTGTGGTGATCTCATCTCATGACGGGCCCGGGGTCTCTGCGGCTCACGCCGCACAGACCCCGGCCGGTCAGCTTGATCAGGAAGGAAAGACGATGTGGTCTCGCCCACGCGACCGGGCGGAGGACGCCGCCCACGCCGATGCCGTACAGGCAGCGTCCGCCCTCGCGCTTCACCTCCAGGGCGGGGGCGGTCTTGTGCCGGTCCAGGCGGACGGCCTTGTCCTGGCGGCTGGTGAGGTCGCCTTCGCGGACGTGGCGTGCTCCGCCACCCGCTTCTACGGGGCAGAGGTCGACTACCCGACCTCGGCCACCGGCTATTTCGAGAACCACCCGACCTTCGGCCGGCGGTGGGTCAGCAACGGTCGCCTCAACGCCCGTCGACGGCAGGAAGCGGAGAACGCCGCCCTTCCCCAGTGGCGCGACCACACCGGCGCCCGGGTGGTGCTCACCTCGGCCGGGGTGCGGCTCCTGCCGCTGGGGGCTCACGAGTGGATGCCCTTCGACCACGCCCTCCTGACCGAAGTCACCGCTGAACCGCCCACCGTCGTGCTCTCGTACAGCACGTGCGCGCCCCTGCTCCTGGCCGGCCCGGCCGCGCCGTGGCTCGGCGTCGCGATCGAGCACCTTCACCGCCACCCCCCATGGAGCTTGTAATACCGACGCCTTGGCCTGACGAACAAATCCCGTATTACACCCAAGGTTCGCCATCGGACGGTAGCCCATAAGCCTCTCGCCATTCTTTCATGAATTTATCGACAAGTTTGGCATTCCCCTGCGACAGGCCTCGATAAAGACTCACCGCCCCGTCTCGCGGGCCCACGGACCCACGATGAGATGAAGAAGGGATTCTAAGCTCTTCCCCACTAGGCAAACGATGCATGATCATCTCAACGACATCGTCCGAAGTCACAGCGTGCACCAATTGATCGACGAAAGTGCGCCATTCGATCAGGTAGACGCCTTTCTTCCTCCCACGGTCCGAAGCCAGGTAGAAGTCCTCAACACGCAACCCCGAGTGCCCCGACCCGCCGAATCGGGGAACGAGAACGTACGAATGGATGATTGCGTGACAGAGAAGCAGGACAGGCATCCGGTCGGGGCGCGCCGCCTCGGTGTCGTAGAACTTTTCGATGTGGTGCTGGTTTATGGAGCCGGGAAATAGCTCCTGACGCACAGGCATGAAGGTTACATCGATCGGGCATTGTTGAACTTCAACGGAAAGTTTCGAGGCCTCGATTAGCTTTCGCGCGCCGAGACCGACCCTAAAAAGCGTGTCTTCGAAACGCGCTTGCCAGTACGCGCCCCAGTCGTCTCCGGCAGCTCGCGTGGGAGGCCAAGGCCACTTCCGTAGGTCGAGTTCGAATCGCTTCACTGCTCTATACAGCAAGAGCTTGTATGCCGGACCATCATCAATCACCCGACCATCTTAGTTTGAAGCGTACGCGGGCGGGGCGTCTTTTGTTGCAGCCCTGCCGTCCATGTGCACCTGTTCTGGAAAGCATGCTGGGACGCTCGACATCGAACATGCCCTTCTCCTGTTCAGAGCCGGGCTCCTGCCCGAAGATCCGAACTCTCGAAGCCGCCGACCGCTGCGCCCGGCTGGTCGCCGCCGCCCCCACTCGCGCAGACGCCCCTCTGGTGGCCGACTTCCGGCGGTCGCGGGACGAGCCGACTCGCAGGCTCACCCCCGCACGAGCTCGTTCAGCCACCACCAACCGAAGGCTGCTTGACCAGGCGAGGTACCGCGCCCCTCCCGCGGGACCGACATCCTGAGCCTTTTCCAACCTGTTCGCCGCGAGCGTGGTGCCCGGCTGGTCATGCACCTTCGGTGTCAAGTCGCTCCGCGGATTGGAGCAGGTACTCGGGCAGTTTGGAACTGGCCGCCAATACTTCAATGCCGATGAGGCGGCCCTGCTCGTCGAAGTCGAGGTTGATCATGCCGTCGACGTCCACTGGATCGCAGGGATACGTGCGCGCGGACTGCACGCGGGCCTGCGGTTCGGTGAGGTATACGTACGCTGCGTTGACGGTTTTGTCGTAGGTGACTCTAACGTCTGTCACGGTGAGCGGTCTCCCTTTGCTGTCGTTGATGGTGGCGCTGTCCTTGTCCATGCCTTTGGCCGCCAGTGATCTCAGGCTGCCGTGGCGAAGTGCAAGGCCAGGACGGCCTTGACGATGTCGGTGATGCGGGTGGTGCTGCAACGGAGTTTGCGCAGGAGCCGCCAGCTCTTCAGGGTGGCGTTGGCCTGCTCTCCGACGGCTCGGATCTTGGCGTGGGAGGAGTTCACCGCCCGCTTCCCGGCTGGGAGCGTGCTCCAGCGGCCCCGGTATGGCACCCGAATCGTCCCCTGAGCTCCCTGATATCCCTTGTCGGCCCACGTCCGGATGCCAGCGCGGGTGAGCGCTTCGATGATGCCGTGAGTGCGGGCGGCCTTGATGTCGTGGACGGCACCTGGCAAGGCAGGTGAGGCCCAGAGCAGGCGTCCGAACGCGTCGGCGATGACTTGGACGTTCATGCCGTGGCGCTTGTGCTTGCCAGAGTAGTAGGGGCGGTCGGCGGCAATGCGGTCGATGTGAAGCAGGGTGCCGTCCAGGATCACGAATGCCTTGTTGGCGGCGACGGTCATGGCCTGCTGGAGAGTGGGGGCAAGGGCGGCCAGGACCTCAACCGCCTCGGCGATGTACCGGTAGACGGTGGCCAGCCCGATCCCGAAGCCGGCCGCGAGCTGGGCGTACGTGTGCCCGCAGCGCAGATGGGCCAGCGCGAGCAGAGCCTGTCGGTCCGCGGTCAGGCGGCGCCAGCGCGTGCCGCGCTCACGACGCCGGGCTCTCAACAGGTCAGACAGATAGCGCAGGGTCGAGTTGGACAGATCGATCCCCGATGGGTAGACAAGCACGTGAAGCTCCGGGCGGACAGGTTGATCTTGGTCGACAACCCATCTACCAGGAGCTTCGCCTTTCCCTCAACGCCGCCGTCAGCCAACCGACGTGCCACGCAACCAGGTTGGAAAAGCCTCCCTCTCTCCCATAGAAGCCGGAACTTAATTCTAGGAATTAAGTTCCGGCTTTTTCGTGATTCGAGTTGTCCGCGAACCCCTGCAAGGATTCAGGCACGGCCAACGCCACAAGGCATTTTTCGGCCGTAGAGGTCTGTTCACGATCTCGCTCGAATCGCGGAAGGGGCTGATGGCCTTGATATGAGTAACGCGCCCGGCAGCTCAACCGTCTCGTAGATGCGAAACGCGATCGACCTCTTCCGCAGATGAGACAGGCAGATAGAGCTATACGCTCCGGCCTGCTTTGCGATTTCCCCGGCATTCGCCGGTAAAGCCCGCAGGAGGAATCCCCCTTCTTCCTGCGAAGGAGCGGCGCGACCCCCAGCCCCCGCGGGGCCGCGCCGCTCGCACTTCCGAAATCTCTTGCACCAAGGTTGTGGTTCCCGCATGCCTCGATCCACCCGTTTCATACCTATATCAGCCGCAATAGGCGTGGCTGGTTCCCTGATTCTCCTGTCGGTTGGCTGTTCCAACTCGAACAGCGGCACGTCCGCGGCCTCGACCGCATCCCCGCAGCCGCGCTCTGTTTCGGCGGGCATACCCGATACGGCTCCGTCGCACAGCGGCGCTGCCGCCTCCCCGTCAACAAACCGTCTGCCGAGAGACGTTGAGCGGACGGCTCGGGCCTTCGCCACGGCCTACGTGGAGCACGACGCCCGCGACGGCGGCGACCATTCGTACGCGGATGCCGGCGCTCGGGCTGCCCGGCTCTCCTCGGGAGAACTCGCGGGCGTGCTCGCCCAGAAGCGGCCGAGCCAGGACACCGCCTGGGCCGCCCTGCGGGCCGAGAAGGCACACCAGACAGCCAAGATCACGTCAGCCGCCGTCCCCGACGGTGCACCTGCGGTGACCGCCTCCTCCGCTCTCGTCCGGGTGAGCTACACCCTGACGACGACCCCGAAGTCCGGGCCCGCACGCAGCAGTGGCGAACAGCTCGCACTCCGCCTGGAGCACACCTCCGAGGGCTGGCGCGTCACCGCCCTGCCCTGGGCGTGACGGGGCCGCGATGAACAAGGGCACGCAAGCTGGCTTGGGACTCGTCTCGGCCGGTCTCATCACTGGTGTCGCCATGCTGACCACGTTCGGAGGGGCGGACAGCGCCTCGGCGCAGGAATCCGGTCCGGGCGGGGGCATCAAGACGGACGCGCCCGTACCGGGCTGGGTACGCGAGTTGATCAACAAGCACGCGGGAGAGTGCCCGCAGGTCACAGCTTCGCTCCTGGCCGCGCAGCTCTGGACCGAAAGCAAATTCAACTCCGGTGCGACGTCACCCGTCGGCGCCCTCGGCATCGCGCAATTCATGCCAGGGACCTGGGCTCAGCACGGCAAGGACGGCGACGGCGATGGGGTCAAGGACGTCCGGAACCCTGCCGACGCCATCGCCGCGCAGGCCGCGTACGACTGCACCTTGGCCAAAGAGGTCAAGAAGGTGCCGGGTGACTCGACGGACAACATGCTGGCCGCTTACAACGCGGGCGGCGGCGCGGTGATCAAGTACGGCGGCATCCCGCCGTATTCCGAGACCCGTAACTACGTGCGCGTCATCCGCGCGCTGGCCTCGGAATGGGCCGACGCCGTCAGCCCGGACGCACCGGCCGGCAAGGGTGCTGCCCGCGCGATCTCGGCCGCGAAGACGGCCCTGGGCACCTGGTACCGCTGGGGCGGCAGCTGTGTCATGCCGTACGAGGGCGCGGGCGGCTGCGACTGCTCCTCGCTCACCAAGATGGCCTGGTCAGCGGCGGGAGTGAACCTGCCGCGCACCACGTACGACCAGGTCCACGCAGGGACCGCCGTCAAGGACATCTCCCAACTCGTTCCGGGCGACTTGCTGTTCACGGTTCCCGGCAGCGCCGGACCTGAGCACGTCGGCATGTACATCGGCGGCGGCCAGGTGATCGACGCCCCGCGCACCGGGGCTCAGGTGCGGATCAAGCCGCTCAGCTACTGGAAACCGCAGATCATCGCGATGCGGCACGTCGGCTAATCAAGCCAAAACATCCCAAACAAACACTTACATCACCAAGGGACTGAAAATGCACAACCTCCTGTCTGCCGCTGCCGATCCCTCCCTGCACACGACCCTCGCCGCCGGTGCCGATGTCGTGTCCGGCGTGAAGCCGGACTGGGGCCCCTTCGGGAAGCTCGGCGGCACGGCGAAGGTGATCCTCGGCGTCATCGCGGCCGTCGTCCTCGTCGTTGGCGCTGGCGCCTTCCTGGCCGGTGTCGGCAAGTCGAAGGGCTGGTTCGGCGAGGGCCACTCCACGATGGACAGCTCGCGCGGCAAGGGGATGATGGTCGGCGGTCTGACCTGCGTGTTCCTCGTGGCTAGCTTCGGAACCATCTTTGCCATCACGTACGGCATGGGTGTGTGATCCATGCCTTTCCGATCCCGGAGGAACGTTTCCTCCTCGAAGGCCAGCGGAGTGCGCCGCTCGTCGGCCAAGCTCTGGGGCATCGCGGCTGGCGGTGCGGCAGTCGTCACCGCGGCCGGGGTGGTCGTCAGCATGACGACAGGCACCCCTCCGGCCACGGCCCCCTCCGCGTCAGCACCCTCTCACTCAGCTCCGCAGGCGAGCGGCGAAGGCGTGCGCGAGCTGCACGGCGTCCCTGTCGGCTACCCGCACACTCGATCCGGCGCCAAGGCGGCGGCGGCCAACTACACGACGATCGCGGGCAGTTCCCGGTTCCTCACGGACAAGGACGCTCGGCACCGTGCGGTGGCCGTCATGGCGGCCAAGGACACGGCCGGATCGGTGGTGAAGAAGGCCGACCACGCGGCGGAGAACGCGGTCGGCTCACTGCGAGGCGACACCTCCAAGGTCTCCGCCGAGAAGGCCATCTCCCGTACCGGGGTCCTGTCGGCTCACGTCCTGGGTTTCGACGCCCACGGCGCCATGGTGCGGCTGTGGACCACGACGGTTCGCGGCAGCGCGGCCGGGCACGCGACACCGAGGACGGGTTTCCGGTCGGTGACGGTGACGCTCACCTGGGAGGACAACGACTGGAAGCTGAAGGACAGCTCGGCCTCAACGGGGCTGGTCGCTCCGATCGACGTGCGGCAGGCGTCCAACGTGCCGGCCGACTTCTCGGCCTACGCCCCGGGCGCTGCAGAAAACCCCGTGCTGAGCGGCACCGAAGACCGAAGCGGATTCCCGGCCCCGTACGGGCACAACGAGCGCGGCGCGCGTGCCGCCGCCGTCAGCGCCACCATGCTCTACGGCGACCCCCGGTTCTTCACCGATGAGGACTGGCGGCACCGGATGCTGGCGGCCACCGCCGCTTCGAGCGTGCTGGACTCGGTCACCTCGGACACCGACTCGACGGCTCGTCTGGTCATGGAGAACCGCGGGGTCGGCGCGGACGGGAAGACGGCCGACGGCAGCGAACTGATCACGCGGACTGCGGCGCTCGCCACCCGCTCGATCTCCTACTCCGACCAGGCCGCGAGCATCGAGCTGTGGACGGCGTCGGTTGGCGGCGTCGCAGGGAAGGACGAGACGCAGCGCCCGCAGGTCGCCTTCCTGCGGATGACCGTGGATCTGGTCTGGGAAGACGGCACCTGGAAGACGACGGCCGTCACGCCGTCCGAGCCGCTCGTACCGTCGCCGCCGGCCATGCAGGAGGCGGACCCGGCGAACAGCTTCGCGGACGTGGGAGGTGCCAGCAATGCGCCTGCGACTGCGTGACGACGCCCCCGGCCTGCTGACCGTCGAGCGGGGAACGCCGGGCCGCTGGCGCCGCCGCCTCCAGGCGGTGGCCATGGTCAACGTGATCATCGGGTTCGTGTTCGTGCCCTCGGCGGTGGCCAACCCCTTCTGCTACATCCCGATGGTGTGCGAGGCGAAGGCGGCCATCGACTTCGTCAAGGACCCGCTGGGCTTCCTGCTCCAGAAGCTCACCGAGGCCAACATCTGGTTCCTGCGCAAGATGCTGGAGCTGATCCAGAACACGACGAAGATCGACCTCACGAGCCCCGGCTTCCTGAAGCAGTACGCGATCATCTTCGCGGCCTCCAGCCTGCTCACCGTGGCCCTCTGGCTGATCGCCGTGGCCAAGCGTGCGGTCCGCGGAGTCGCCGTGACCACCGCCGTGTCCGAGGCGATCGGCTTCCTGCTCCTCCAGTTCGTTGTCAACGCCATGACGCCGGGCGCAATCGCACTTCTGATGAAGGCCATTGACGAAGTCACGGCCGTCTTCGAGCCGTACGCGACGAGCAACTTCAAGCCGTTCCTGGAGAACATCCTCAAGGTCATGGCAGCCAACCCCACGGAGGGCGTGGGACAGCTGCTGGTCGTCAACCTCATCATGATGTGCGGCGCCCTGCTGATGTGGATCGAGCTGCTGATCCGCAGCGCGGCCATCTACGTGGCCGTTGCGCTCGGGCCGATCGTCAACGCCGGGCTGGTCGACCGCGACCTGTGGGGCAAGTCGAAGAAGTGGTTCGGCGCCATCTTCGCCATCGGCCTGAGTAAGCCGATCTTGTTCGCCCTGCTGGGCCTCGGCGGCGCGATCCTCAGCGACACCTCGGGGAGCATGTCCGACGCGGTCTCCAAGACCCTGGTCGGCGCGTTGATCCTCTTGCTCGCCGTCTTCGCGTCCGCCACGCTCTACAAGTGGGTGCCCGCCTTCGGCGACGAGATGGCCAGCCTCCACCACGACCGCAAGACTGCACAGTCCTCCGGCCCGGCCGCAGCGGTCGACGGCCCCGCCCAGCACGCCAACAGGGCGATGGGCGCTCGTGTCCAAGACTCATTGGTCGGCGGTTCCAAGACCGCTGGCGCCAAGACTGCTGGTGCCAAGATGGGCGGCGGAACTGCTGTGGCCGGACCGCTCGCGGCCGGGGCCGCCGTTGCCAAGGCCGGCCTCGACGTGGCGAAGAACAAGGCCACCAGTTCCCCGGGTGCGCAGGGCACCGCCGCCGCAGGTGGCGGCAACCCCGAACAGCCCGAAGGCCAGCAGGGCGGCGACGACACGGCCGGTACCTCCGGTGCACCGGCCGCCGCTCGTCCACAGGGAGCGACCTCCGACCCGGTCGTCAGCTCTTCTCCGGACTGGTCCTCGGCCGGTGGTCACGCATCGGCCGGAAGCCCATCGGGCGCCAACGGGTCGCCGAGCACGGCTCAGCCGCCCTTGCCGCAGTCGCCCGGCTCGGGAACTTCGGTCCCGATGCCGCCCGCATCCCCCTCGTCTCCCTCCTCCGCTTCAGGAACCACCTCGGGCTCCGGGCCCTCCCTCTCACCCCCGCCACCTCCGCGGCCCTCGGGCGGCCAGGCTCCCGGACGACCGAACCCCAGCAAGGATCAGTGACCCTTCATGTCGACTCGTACGTATCAGTTCGGAAAGCACCGCCCGACAGGGCTGGTGGGCCGCCGCGACCTCGGTGAACAGGTCGTCCTCGGCGGCGGCGCCGTCACCGGCATCCTGCTCGGATACCTCTTCAACGGCGTGACGGCCATCGCCGCGACGTGCCTGTTCCTGCCGATCCTGCTGGCCCTGGTCATCGTGTACGCCCCGTACCGGCCCAGGGGCACCGCCCAGCGGCGCACGCTCTACCGCTGGTGGCGGATCAACCGCTACCACCGCAAGGCACTCCGCCGCACCGGCGGCGTGTGGGTGTCCCCGGCCGTCGAGGCCGGCGTGCGCCGAGACGGCACCCCGCCGGACGCGGCCCTGATCGAGCCGGAAGGCATCGTCGGCATGACGTGGGTGCCGGTCACGGTCCGCGGGCAGCAGGCCGTCGTGGTCCTCCAGCCGGAGGCCGGGTGTGTCACGGCCACGCTGGAAATCGCCTCGCCCGGCCTCGGCGGCAAGGAAGTCGGGGAGCAGGTTGTTGCTCTGGAGCGCTGGGGTGAACTCCTCGACGCCTTCGGCAACGTGGAAGAGCACCCGGTGAAGCGGATTCAGGTCCTCGCTCGGCAGATGAAGTCGGACCCCTACGCCCACCAGCGGTTCATCGCGCAACGCGACGAATCGGCCGCGACGTCGAACGCGCCGCAGTGGCTGAAGGACTCGTACAGCGTGCTGGCCGACGCCGTGTCCACCAGCGCGGAGGAACACCGCTACTACATCACCATCCACGCTCGGTTCACCCGCGACCTGGCGGCCGAGGGCGCCGCCCGCGGCACCGGTGACGAAGGGATCGCCGCCGCAATGGCCGCGTACCTGGATGAGCTGTGGTCCCGCGCGGAGGATGCCGACCTCTCCGTGATCGCGCCCCTGGACGAAGGCCGGATGACCGCGTTCATCCGCAACTCCTACGACCCTGACCACGCCATCTGGGACACCGACCTCCGACGGGCACACGCCTTCCCTCGCAACGTCGACGTCCGCGACGGCGCCCACGTCGCCACCCGCGCAGCAGGCTCCACCGAAAGCTGGTACCACGCCACGGCCGCCGTCGTCGGATGGCCTACCACCCCCGTCGGCCCCGACTTCCTCTCGCCCCTGCTCATCGGAATGCCTGACGTCATCCGCACCATCTCGATCACGCAGCAGCTCGAACCCAACGACAAGGCCGTGGAACGGATGCTCGCGGAGGACACGAACAACCAGGCCGAGATGGACCGCGACCGTAAGCGCGGCAAGAACATCGACCCGCGCGACCAGATCGCCGCCACCGCGACCGGATCACGCGGCATGACTCTGGCCGCCTCGGGCGCGGCCGGCTCGGCCGTCGTCGGCTACGTCACCATCTCCTCGCGCAGCGCCGAAGAGCTGGAGCGCACCAAGCGCACCACCGCCTCCCGCGCCCGCAACGCGCACCTGCGCATCGAATGGCTCGACCTCGAACACGCCCGCGCCTTCGCCACGACCCTGCCCCTCGCCGGAGGCATCAAGTGACAGACCTCCTCGACCTCGCCCCGCTGTCGCCGATGCACGAGACCGTGCGCCGTCCCCTCTACACCGAGACGACCACCAGCCAGGCCCTGTATCTGCCCATCGCACCGCCCACCCTCGGCACCGCGGGAGCGATCATCGGCCGGGAGCTCTACTCCGGCAAGGCTTTCATCTACTGCCCGTTCTCGGCGTTCGGTGACGGCCTGCCGGGCGGCAACATGATCGTGATGGGCGACACGGGTCGGGGAAAGTCGGCCCTGACCAAGACCTACGCGGCCCGACAGATCCGCCTCGGCCGTCAGGTCGTCGTCCTCGACACCAAGGAACAGAAGGAGCGCGAAGAAGGAGAGTGGGCCGCGCTCGGCCGCTCGCTCACTGGCAAGGCCCCTGTGAAGTTCGCCCCCGGCGGCGGACGTGGGGCCTCGTGCATCAACCCGATGGACCCCGCCATCGCGGGCAAGCGGCAAGTCGAGCTGGTGCGCACGATCGTGGAACTCGGCCTCGGCAAGAACCTGGACGAGTTCGCCGGCTCCGCGCTCCGCATCGCGATCCGCCGGGCCCACCAGCGGGCGGGAGACCACGGCCGCACCCCTGTCCTGGCCGACGTCGCCGCCGCCCTTCGGGCGCCGGAGGAGTCCGACGCGACGGCCAAGCAGCGGACGCGGGACGAACTCCTCGGTGACGGCCTGGAGGCGTCCTACGTCCTGGACCGGCTCTGCGGCAGTGAGCAGGACGCGACCGGCGACCTCACGGGCATGCTCGACGGCCCGACCAGCCTGGGCGTGGACCTGGACGCCGACATGATCGTCTTTGACCTGACCAAGGTTCCGTCCGGCGGCGTCGCCATGACCATCCTCGTCGCCGTGATCTCGGTCTTCCTCGAAGAGGTGTGGCTTCGCCCGCTGTGCGAGTGCGGGACGGAGCCGGGCCAGCACGACCGCATCGTGGTCGACGCGAACTCCGGAGCCTGGGAGCTGGGGCCGAACCCCGGCTCTGGCTGCCGCCGCTACACGCAGCGCAAGCGCATCCTCGTCTGCGAGGAAGCGTGGCACATCCTCGGAACACCCCAACTCGCGTCACTGCTGGAGAAGTTCCTCAAGTTCGCTCGTGGGTACGGCCTCTCCTGCATCTTCATCGTTCATCACCTCTCGGACATCGACGACAGCCCGGAAACCCAAGCGGCTTTGAAGATGGCCGACACCATCGTGATCTACAGCCAGAAGAAGGCCGAGGCGGAAGCGACGGTGGCCCGGCTGGGCCTGCCGTCCTGGACGGCCGAGCACATCATGCGCCTGCGCCGCGGGATCGCGCTGTGGAAGGTCGGCGAGGTGATCTACCCCGGCGTTCAGCACCTCTTGGTGGAGGCCGAGCAGCACCTGTGCTTCTCCTCCGGCTCGATGACCGATCTGACCACCACTGCGGCGGACGCCGCATGAGCGGGTACCGCCACCTCTCCGCCGCCGCCCCCTTCCACGCAGATTCGGAACGAGCCCCCTCCATGACTATCCCCACCGACCACACCGCACTGCCCGCCGCCGAACGCGCGGTGCGACAGGACATCGACCAGCTGCACGCCGAAGCACTCGACCTCGCCCGCCGCACGAAGGAACTGGCCATCGTCCTGGACCACGGCGACTACTCCGCCGCCGGAGGACGCGTACGTACGGCCGTCTCCCACATCTGGCGAGCCGCCGAGGACCTGCACAGCGCCTTCCACACCGCGCCCCCGCGCTGTGCTGGGCCCGACGCGTCGATGTCGCGGCTGTGCGGCCGGCGGATGCGCTACCTGGCGGCCCGCGTCGCGCGGAAGGCCGAGTAATGGACATCCTTCCCGGCGGAATCTCTCTGGCCCTGTACGCCGTGACGGCCGTGTGCGCGGTCACCCTGGTGACGCTCTGGTTCCTGCTGAGCCGCGGACGGCGCAACGCCGGATTCGCGAGCAAGGGACAGCTCAAGCGTCAGATGTCGGCCAAGGCGGTCGTGAAGGCCACGGAGATTCGGCCTTCCCTCACCAGCGACGACGGCCGCCCCAGCCGAGCGTCGGCAGTGAGCTTCGCGAAGGACCGTTCCTCCGCTCGCTGACCTTCCCTTTCCTCGTCGCCCACTTCGTTCCGGAGTACGTCATGCACCACCCTCTCGATCCTCACGATTTCGGCTACTCGCTGGGCACCTCGCAACGTCCGAAGGGCGTCGAGCTGTGGTCCCGTGCCGACAAGGCATGCCGGGTCATCGGTCCGATGGGCAGCGGAAAGACTCTGCGGTTCTTCGCCCCGCTCGTCCGCGGCTGGGCCGGACCGGTCCTGGCCACCTCGACCAAGCCCGATCTGGTCGAACTGACCCTCGACGCGAGGCGGCGGGACGGCCGCCCTGTGGCGGTCTTCGACCCGCAGAACATCGCGCCGAGCCTCCCGCGCTTCCGCTGGACGCCGATCAACGGTGCAGCCGACACGGAGGTGGCGATGATGCGCGGGAAGGCGTTCGTCGCGGGCTCGCGCACCACCAACGGTGCGGCACAGTCCAGCGAGGGCGCCGCCTTCTACAAGGGGCAGGCTTCCAAGATCCTCGCTGCCTTCTTCCACGCCGCCGCCCTGGACGGCGCCTCCCTCGACTGGGTGCTGCGGTGGGCCCGCAAGCTGACCGACCCCACTCCGCTCGGAATCCTCAACGCCCACCCGGGCGCCGGCCCCGGCTGGGCAGACATGCTCCGCACGGCCACCACGGGCGATAGCCGCACCGTCGGCAACACCGCATCGACCCTTGATGCGGCTCTCGAACCCTTCATGCACCAGTCGGTGATCAACGCCCTTCAGGGAGATGGAGAGGACCCCACGGACTTCGGCGCGTTCCTCGACGCCGGGGGCACTCTCTACCTTCTCGGTAAGGACTCGGAGGTGAACAGCGTTGCGCCGCTGACCACCGCGATCGCCGAAGACCTTCTGGACCTCGCGGAGGCGCACGCGCTCGCTTCACCGGCCGGTCGGCTCGACCCCGCTCTCCTCGCGGCCCTGGACGAGGCCCCGAACATCGCGCCGATCCCGTCCCTTCGCCAACGGGTCGCCGACGGCCGAGGCCGTGGCATCACGGTCGTCTATGGCCTCCAGGCGTGGGCGTCTGCGCGTGCCCGCTTCGGCGAGGACACCGCCAAGGAGCTGGCGGCCTTCACCAACAACGTCATCGTCCTTCCCGGGGACAAGGACCCCGACTTCCTGAAGGACATGTCCGACCTGTGCGGCCAGGTCGAGCGAGAGCGCACGACGAAGACCACGTCCGGTGGGGACCGCGGCGGCCACTCGACGGCCACGCACATGGCGCTCGAACCAGTCCTTCGAGGAGATGAAATCCGGAGCCTGGCCGAGGGGCACGCCCTGGTCCTCGCGGACAATCTCCCGCCGATCGTCACCCGGCTCGACGGCATGTGGACCTGGGACTCCTGGGCCGAGATCGAGGGTCACGTCCGGGACCTGCGGGCCGCCAACGAAGCCGAGCGCACACGACGAGCCACCGAGAAGAAGAACCAGGCCAAGGCCCACGCGGCGGCATGGGCCGGCCGTGAAGGATCGGCAGCCGCGTGACCGAGACCCTGACCCGCTTCGAGCCCTTCCCCGAGCCGCCTGCCCTGATCCTGGAGTACATCGCGGAGCGGAGCACGGGGGAGTCCGTGGCCGCTGACGGTCCCACCCCGTGGGACCTCGGCGCCCTGTCCGCCGAGTTGATCGAGCCTATGCCGGCGTGGCTCGACTCCGTGTGCCGCTGGCTGAACGGGCGGTACGCCTGGCAGCCGCAGGATGTGATCCCACCCTGCTGGGCGAAGCACGAGGGTCTGGCATACGAGATCGCCGCCCTGGCTTTCGCCCGGCGGGACGCATACACGGAGACGGGCTCGTCCGTGGTCTGGCACGAGCAGTACGACCGCTTCCTCACCCGCATGAACAAGACGTTGGGCAAGGCGGGCGACGAATGCCGCGTCGGCAAACACGAGGAGCGTTCGGCGCGTTTCCAGCTCGCTGCCTGGCCCGCGGCCGAGGGTGAAGATACGGGGCCTGCGGAACGAGTCGAGGAGACGGCCGGATGATGACGGACCCGAACGTGGTCTTCTCGACGGACCCCCGTCACGGCCTGGTGGCGCGAAGCGGCTGGGAGCAGGAGGAGGCGCGGACCGTGCTCCGTGATCTCGGTTGGGAGTGGGCGGAGGAACTGCACGCCCTCATCCCACCGGGCGACGTGCCGGAGGCCGACGCCGGCCTTCAGGCAGTGGAGGAACTGCACCTGCACGGGCACCGGACCGGGTACGCCGTGGGGCCTTACGGCACGATGCGGTTGACCCTGGATCGCGCAAAGCAGGTGTTCACGAAGCTCGCCGCGCGGGAGCCCGGTGAGGTCACCCCCGAGGCGGGCACGAACAATGATCAGCCTGCAAGAGCGGACACCAGGCGGCCTACGTACGGGGGCGTATCCGCTTCAGAAGGACCGGGTGAACCCGGCTGGCCCCAGTCCCCAGCAATCTAGAACGCCCGCCAGGAAGAGCCCATACCTGTCCAGCAGCGTTCAAGGAGCCCCACGGGTGCCTCGAACGCTGCTGCCGTTCGTTGGCCGGCGTGAAATCCCCGGCAGTTCGTTCAGGCGGGAGCGGGATCGAGGAGAAGCGAGTCGAGGATGGCAGAGGTGGCGGTGGGATCGGTCGTGTGGTGCACAGTGCGGATGCCCAGGGCCTCGGCGGGCGGCAGGTTCTCCGCGTGGTCATCAACGAAGACGCACTCAGGACCGGTCAGGTCCAGGGCGTCAAGAGCGCGCTGATAGATGAGCGGCGACGGCTTCCGTACGCCCTCCAGCTCCGACAAGATCACGGCATCGAAGAAGTCCGTCCACATGCCCTTGTCCTCGTACGGGTTGTAGGGCTCGATCCCGAACGAGTTGCTGAGCATCGCCACCTTGATCCCGGCCGCGCGAGCGCGCTTCGCGGCGGCGACGATCTGAGGCTCCGGGTGGAGGTTGGCCAGAGCGCGCCGCATCAAATCGGTGGAGTCGATACCGAGGATGCCGCCGATGACACGGTTCCAGTCCTCCTGGGTTGCCTCACCGACCTCCAGCGCTGCGTAGATCGCGACGCCGTCGGGATGCTCGTTCAGCGCCGCGAAATACGCGCCTGGAGTCAATCCCTCCGTCCTCTCGAACGCCTGCCCGTTCAGTCGCATCCGAGTGGTGAGCACACCACCGAAGTCGAGGATCAGGCCACGGTATGGGGCTGGCAAAGCGGCCTCCTTGCCGATCTTTCATACGTGTAAGCGGTCCCCCGGCCGCGGGGCGACAGGGGGACCGTTGAGTGCCCTCCCCAGAGGGAGAGACCCCCAGTATCGCCCCTCCCCGAAGCACCTGGGCCTACGCTTGACACGAGTGCCCTGTCCACTACGGCGAACGGTCAACCCATGGTGTATGACGGAGAGTTGTTCAGTATCGGCCAACGGATCAAGTGGTGGCGTGAGCGCCGGGGCTTGTCCCAAAAGATGCTGGGAGACCTAATCGGCAGGTCAGAGAACTGGGTCTACAAGATCGAGAATGACCGGATGCCCCTGGACCGGCTTCCGATCCTGATCGCCCTGAGTAAGCAGTTGCGATGCAGCCTTGAGGACCTGACAGGCGGCTACGTGTCCGGAATCGTTACGGCGGGTACGGAGCACGAGCACGTTCCGCTCATCCGACAGGCCCTGTCGCTCCCTGCGTCCCTCCTTCCGCAACGGATCGGGTCGGTCACCTCCGACGACTTCGAGTCGTCGGTTACGGACGCCTGGAATGTCTACGAGACACAGGCGGATGACCGGTACCGCGACGTCGGCGAGCGGCTGCCCACCCTGCTGCGGCAGGGACACGCCGCTCTGCGCGACGCCTCGCCTGAGCAAGAGGGCACCGTCCTCCGGCAGCTCATCAGCCTCTACGGCCTGCACCAGATCTGGCTTCGCCGCGTCGGTGAACCGACTCTCGCCCGCATCGCGGCTGACCGCGGGCTCTCCCTCGCGGACAACGCGGGTGACCCGGCCCTCCTCGCAGCTGCGGCCTGGAACCTAGCCTGCGTTCTCACTTCCGCTGGTGATGTGGAAGACAGCTACGAACTCGCCCAGCAGACCATCGCCCAGTGCCGGCCGCAGGACGACTCCAACCCGGAGCACTGGTCCGCGTACGGTGCACTGCACCTGCAAGGTGCCGTCGCCGCCGTACGCGCCACAAAGGGCCCGAGGGCATGGGACCTGTACAACGGAGCACAGCAGGCCGTGGAGCGGGTCGGCGCAGACCTCAACCACTGGCACACGTGCTTCGGGCCGACCAACTTCGCCATGCACGAGGTACACCTGAAGGCGGAGGAGGGCGACACCAGCGAAGCACTCCGCGCCGCTGACCACGTCCAAGTCAACGAAGAGGTCCCGCTCGAACGGCGAACCCGATACCTGATCGAGGTAATGAACCTCAACCGCATCCAGAAGGACGACTACGCGACGGTGCACATTCTCGGCAAGCTGCTGAAGCAGTCTCCGGAGGAGATCGTGTTCTCTCCCCTGGTCAGGGAGGCGGTGGCCGACCTGTTGAAGCGCGAGAAGCCATTGTGGCGCGACGACCTGCGCAAGGTGGCCGCGCACATCGGGCTCGCCGCGTAGGCATATGCCAACCCTGAGCGTTACTCAGCCCTGATTTTTTCTCAGGGGTGGGGCCCCGAAGTGGCCCTACGTTTACGCGTCATGACGACTAGTCACGCTCAGACGGATGCCGGCGCGGCGCCCTTACCGCCCGCCAAGCGCCACCTCCGCCTTACTCGTGAGGCCGAGGTCGCGCACACGGAGGCCGGTCGGTTCGCGGTCCCCCTCGACCTGCACGAGGGGGCCGCGGAGCCCGCGACCATTCCGCTGGTCCTGACGGCCGATGAAGCGGTTGCTCTGCACAGCAGGCTCGGTTCCCTCTTCCCGTTCGCGGAAGGGGACAACTGATGACCGCACGAACTCCCGCAGATCGTGAGCGCCGCCGCAACCTCGCGGACGCGTCGATCACACCGTTGCCCGCTCTTGCCGCGCTGCTCCGGCACGTCCCGGGCCAGCAGCGCCGGACGGGCCCGCTCGCCTCCCTCGACGACCGGGCCACCCCGGGAGACGTGGCCTCACAGATCGGGACGGAGCGGTGAACGGCCAGGCGCCGCAGCGCCCGGCCGCAACTACCGGCGGCCTGGTGAAGGAGCGCTTCCCCATCACCAAGCACTCCCCGGGCGAGCGCCCCCCTCCCGAAGACGAGTCCCGCGTCCGCGCCATGAGGCTCGTGACCCGCGAACGTCTCACCTCTAGCGGTCTGACCTGCGTCGCCGACGACGCGACGCTCATTGTCTCTGAGCTGATCACTAACGCCATCGTGCACAGCGGTGGCAGGCAGATCCGGCTCACCCTGGACGTATCCGATGGCGTTCTGAGCATCCGTGTCCACGACGGAGTGCCCGGACCTCGCCCCACTGCTCAGCTCCCCGAGGACGACGACGAGCACGGTCGCGGCTTGGTGCTCGTGCAGGAGATCGCCCGAAGCAGACAAGGCGCGTGGGGGGTCAGCGACAGCGGCGCCACCACGTGGTGCGAGCTGAGTTTGGTGGCGTGCTGATGACGAAGACCGCGTTACGCGACGAGACGACGAGCCCGGAGACCATGCCGGTCCGCGTCAAAGACCCCACCGTCGAGGCAGAACCCTGGACCCCTCCGCTTGGCAGGCTGGGCCTTCACGACCTGCTCAGCGCAGTGCGAAATTGGGAGCCGGTTGACTGGGACGCGGTGTATGACGGCCTGGACATCGTCCTGAACGAGGAAGTCAGCCACCACGCGGCAGGTTCCAGCGGCAGCGGCCGGCCCGGGGCCGCCGGGCCCGGCTACGACGAAGCCGAAGAACTCGCTCAGCGCTTCCGCGGGGCCCTCATGCAGCTTGTGAACCGAGGTCTGCGTGACGACGCCAACAAGCACCCGGACGTTGCCGATCTGATCGAACGAGCACGGACGTTGCGTTCCGAAGAGCTGCCCGGCGACGAGCAGCAGGCCCTGACGTTCCTGCGGAAACTGGGCCGGGTCACCTTGGAGCTCGCGGAGCGCCTGGAAGAAGTCGGCATCGTGAAGGGGCTGGTCGAATGCTGACCACCGCCGCGACGCCGACGCGCCAGCTCACCGTCTCCCTTCGCCCGGCGACGGAAGCGTACGACTACGAGTATTTCGGCAGCCGTCTCGCCGAGCCTGCACTTCTCGCTGACGCCGTAGCAGTCTGTGTCTTTCGGGCACCGCTCCTCGCGGTTCCCGTCGGTGGGCCGCGCCACGGCGGATACATGTCCTTCGACCTGCTGACTCTGGCGACGGCGACGCGCGGTCTCCTCACGGAGCGGCCAGGCTTCCCGGACCTGCGCGTTCGCTGGTCGCCTTACCGCGACACCTGCCACACCGTCGAGTGGGGTGATCCCGCCCCCGAGTGGTGGGAGGACGACGCGGTCTTCGGACGCTTCTACGGCTACAGCGAAGCAGCCATCGCCGCCTTCATGCAGCGGCACCACAAAACTCCCTCTTCGGCCGTGCCCGAACCGTGTTCCCCCACGGCACCGTAGCTCGCCGAAGAGGGCCCAACTTCTCATCCGAGAGGACGAGTACCATGTGTGCGCACAATCCGCCGTGCCCCACGGCTGAGGCTCCCGACAGGGAGGCCGCGCGGCCCCTCGCGCACCGGCCTGAGCAGGGCTGGAGCCTGCTGTGCAACGGAGTGCTTCTCTTCGAGGACACCGGCGAACTCCTCCCCGACGGTCGGATCGTCGCCCCGCACCGGCCCCTCAACATGGCGCGAGCAGCCGCGTGAAGCGGACCAGCGCAGCCCCCCGGCTCGTCCCGTACATCACGTCGCGAGAGGGCGAGTATGGCGGACTGGAGTCGGAACTCACGCTGAGCATCAACGCCTTCGGCTCCGTGCGTCTCGCCTACCAGGAGGAGACCCCCGCTGACCGCGGGCCGCGCGGTGAGCTGTGGGCTCGCTGCTCCCAGTCGCTGAACGCTACCGGGAAGCCGAGGGGCAAGCCGCAGTGGCGCTTGGTCAACCCCGCTCGGCAGCGGGAGACGATGGAGCAGCTTCGGTGCCAGGTCGGCTTCTGCCCGGCCGAGACCGACCGGGGGTACATCTTCCTCGCCGGGACTGTGGAAGACGCGTCTCACCGTGCTGGTGAGCCGGTGAGGACGGCACAGCCGCCGGTGTGTCTGAAGCACCTGCGGCCGGCTGTGGAGCTGTGCCCGCACCTGCGGAAGGGTCACGTCGTCTTCCGCGCGCGGGCGACATCGGTCTGGGGCGTCATCGGCTCTCGGTACCGCCTCACCGCCACCGGCCTGGAGCCGCTTCCTGCCGACGACGACGCGCCCGTGGCGTACGGGCACCCCCAGTTGGGCTGGTTCCTGGCGAGCCAACTCGTACGCGAACTGCGGGACTACGAGGTAGTCAATCTGGACGATCTTGTGCCCGCCGCATAGACGGCCGCCCGGCGGTCCTGAGTGGTACAGACAGGACCGCCGGGCGGCTCACCACCGGCGCAGAGCCTCGCGCGCCGTCCAACACGAATCCGCCAACCTTCGGCGGTCCGACGAGAACGGAGAGCGTTCGCCGATAGCCTCCCCGCCCCCGGCACGCAGTGCTGGCCTACTCACCCCCCGAACACGAACGACCGAAGGAAGTCGATGACGAACACGACCGTCGAGCCCGACGAGGCAAGCCGCCTGCGAAACAAGGTGGTGGACGAGCTGTGCGCGGACGGCAACATCTCCTCCCCGGAGATCGAAGCGGTGATGCGCAAGGTGCCCCGGCACGCGTTCACCCCCGCCGACACGCCGCTGGACAAGGCGTACGAGACGTACGCCGCCGTGATCACCAAGACGGACGAGCACGGCGTTCAGCTCAGCTCCGTCTCGGCGCCACAGATCCAGGCGATGATGCTGGAGCAGGCCGAGGTGAAGCCCGGGATGCGGGTCCTGGAGATCGGCTCGGGCGGGCTGAACGCGGCCTACCTCGCTGAGCTCGTCGGTGAGGACGGTGAAGTCGTCACTGTGGACATCGACCCCGGCGTCACCGACCGCGCGCGCCGCCTCCTCGACGAGCACGGCTACGGCAGGGTGCACGTCGTCACCGCCGACGCCGCCGAGCCCGTCCCGGACCTCGGCGAGGTCGACATCGTGATGGTGACCGCCGGGGCCTGGGACATCTCCCCGGCCTGGACCGCGCAGCTCAAGCAGGGCGGCCGGCTCGTGGTGCCGCTCCGGATGCGCGGCCTGACCCGGTCGGTCGCTTTCACCCAGGTCGAGGGCGAACACGGCCGCTACCTGGAGAGCGAGTCGGCGCGGATCTGCGGCTTCGTCCCGATGCAGGGCTCGACCGCTCACCGGGAAGAACTCCTCCTCGTCAACGGCACCCCGGAGATCGGGCTCAAGTTCGATGACGGCCTGCCGGCCGACCCGCACCGGCTCGACAACGCCGTCACGTTCCCGCGCCACGAGCTGTGGACCGGCGTCACCGTCCGCATCCAGGAACTCATCGACACCCTTCAGATGGCGATGGCAATTAGCCTGCCGGGCTTCTGCACGATGGCCGTCGATGAGAACTCGGACACGGGCCTGGTCGCCCCCGTGAACAAGCGGTTTGCCCTCGCGGCCGTCGAGGACGACACATTCGCCTACCTCGTCACCCGCCGCACCGAGGACAACAAGCACCTGGAGTACGGCGTGCACGCCCTCGGCCCGCACGCGGAGCAGTTCGCCGACGAGATCGCCGGCGTGCTCCGCGACTGGGAGGCCAACCGGCGCGGTGGCCCCAGCCCGGTCATCCGGGTCTATCCGGCCAGCACCCCCGATGACCAGATCCCGGCCGACCGCGTCATCGACAAGGTGCACAGCCGGATCTCGCTCTCCTGGCCCTCGGCATAACACCGGGAGCCAGGTAATCCCGCACCACCCCAACGAGTAGAAGGGCACATCATGACGAGCGCCACTCTCGCCCCGCCCCCCGTCGCGCCCGCGGCGTCAGCGGACCTGGACGACGACTTCGCGCCCCTGGACGTGAGGGTCGTCATCGCCGAGCACTCGTACGGCCACCTCATGTGCACCACGGGCGACGGCTGCGGCACCACCTGTGCGAACGGTGCCTCCGCCTGCGGTTCCTTCACCGAGGACCCGGCCTGATCCAGGCCGATCCCGCACCTGTGGGCCGGGCGAAGCGCTTCGCCCGGCCCACAGGCCCTCTCCCCTCCCGCGCCGCCTCATGGAAGGGCCTCATGGCTTCCCGAGCAGCCGCCGGATACCTATGGCAAGGCGTTGCGATGCTGCGCGCCACCACCAGCCCCGGGCCGGCAGACATCCCCCGTACCCTCGACGTGGACAACGTGGCCGTCACCCGCGGATGGCTCAACCGCATCTGGCAGCGCGAGGACTTCCGCAGCGCGCTGGAGCTCGCCACCCCCGTCCTGTCCGACGCCATCGAGGCAGTCGTCCGGGGCCGGCAGACCGAGCCTCGTCACGTCCGCCGCACCGCGCTGTCGACCGTCGCATACCTCCTGCGGTGGCAACACCGGCCGACCCCGCTCGGCCTGTTCGCCGGCACCGCCCCCGTGTCCGTCGGGCCCCAGGCAAGCGCACGGTGGCGCGACAAGCACCGCGCGATGATCCGGCCGGACGCCGAATGGGTCACCGACATGGTGCTCCGCCTCCAGCGCACCCCCGCGTTGCTGAAGCGGTTACCGCTCGTCGCCAACAACGCCGCCCGCGCCCGCGGTGACCGGCTCGTGGCGCCAGGGCCGCCCTCCGACGGCCACGCCGTCCTCCTGGCCCCGGTCGAGATATCCGTCCGCAACGCCCGGCCGGTGACCGCAGCCATGGACGCGGCCCGCGCCCCCATCCCCTACGGCGACCTCCACAGCCGCCTGCACGACCGCTTCCCGCAGGCCACGCCGGAGAAGATCGACACCCTTCTCACCAGCCTGGTCGAGCAGCAGTTCCTCATCACCAGCCTGTGGGCGCCCATGACCACCGTGGACGCCTTCCAGCACCTGTGCCGCGAACTGGAGGCGCACCAAGCGGACAACGTCCCCGAGGTGCGAGACCTGGTCCACTCGCTGTACGCCCTGCGCGACGAGGTGTCCGCCCACCAGCCGACGCTCTCCGACACCAGCGTGAGCGCCGTCGCCGCGCGAATGCGCGACCTCACCACCGTCACCCCGACACCGCTGCTCATTGACACCGCCCTCGACTGCGAGACCCAGCTCCCGCAGGCCGTGATCGCGGAAGCGCAAGCAGCCGTGTCAGCCCTCTACCGGACCACCCCGCAGCCCTACGGCTACCAGCACTGGCGTGACTACCACCGCCGCTTCCGGGCCCGGTACGGCGTCGGCGCCCTGGTGCCCGTGATGGACCTGGTCGCCGACAGCGGCCTCGGCCTGCCCGCCGGATACGTCGGCTCCGAACGCGGCGCCGCCCTGAAGGTGCGCACCGACCGCGACGAACTGCTACTCGCCCTGGTACAGCAAGTCCTCCTGGACGGCGGCCGTGAGCTGCGGCTAACGGACGACATAGTCGACCGCTTGGAGAAGTCCGCCGGGATAGACGAGCGGCTGTTCGTGCCCCGGGTGGAGACCGCCTTCGAGGTCCACTCACCCAGCACCCGGGCACTGTCCAGCGGCACCTTCGACCTCCTGCTCACCGCGGTCCCCCGCCCCGGCAGCAGCATGGCGGGCCGGTTCGCTCACGTCCTGCCGCCTGAGCAGCAGGACGCGCTCGCCGCAACGTACGACGGGGCGCCGGACGGCCTCACGGCGCAGCTCGTGTTCCCGCCGCGCCGCCACCGCAACGAGAACGTCACCCGCACGCCGCGGCTGCTGCCACACGTCATCGAGCTGTCCGGCCACCAGGAGACGGACGAGGCGACGATCCCGCTCGCCGACATCGCCGTCACCGCAGACCCGCGCACTTTCCGCCTCGTGCAGCTCTCCACCGGCCGGCGCATCGACGTGCGGGTCCTGCACGCCCTGGAGGGCGGGACGCAGACCCCGCCACTGGCCCGGTTCCTAGCCGAAGTGGCCAACGGGCGGTTCGCCGCCTACAAGCCGTTCGACTTCGGCGCCGGCTCCCGGCTCCCGTTCCTCCCCCGGGTGCGCTACCGCCGCACCATCCTCACGCAGGCCCGATGGCTGCTGATGGCAGACGACCTGCCCGGCCGCAAAGCAGCGACCGAGGAGTGGGAGGACGCCTTCACCGCTTGGCGGGACCGGCTACGGGTCCCGATGCAGGTCGCCGTCATCGACTACGACCAGCGTCTCCCCCTCGACCTGTCCCACCCGGTTCACCGCCGGGTCCTGCGCGCGCACCTCGACAACGCCCGGCGCCTGGAGCTGCGCGAAGTGCCAGACGCAGACGCCCACGGCTGGATCGGGCGGGCACACGAGATCTGGCTCTCCCTGGGCCGGTTGGAGTCGGACGCCGCCGATGTGCCCCGGCCGCGCCCAGCCACGGTGCTGGCCCCCGGGCGGCGCCTTCCGGGCGCGGGTGACGTCCTGCTCGCGCAGCTCCACGCCCACCCGCGCCGTTACGACGAGATCCTGAGCCGCCACCTGCCCAGCCTCCTCGCCGCGTTCGGCGACACCCCGCCGGTCTGGTGGTTCACCCGGCACCGGGTGATGGCCCGCCCGGACGCCGACCAGCACCTCGACCTCACGCTGCACCTGCCGCCGGACGCATACGGGGCCGCCGCCCAGCACGTCCGTAGGTGGGCGGACAGCCTGCACGGGGCTGGCCTGGCGGCCGGGCTCGTCCTGGCTCCCTACCAGCCGCAGACCGGGCGCTTCGGCGGCGCGGAGGCCATGGACGCCGCGCACCAGGTGTTCGCAGCGGACTCCGCCGCCGCCCTCGCGCAGATCCAGCTCACCGAGCGCACCGACGCGCTCGCCCCGCAGGCCCTCGCCGCGGCCAGCGCCCTGCACCTCGTCACCCCCCTGGCGCCGGACACCGCGGCGGCCGAGGAGTGGTTGGTGCGCACCCTCCCGCAGGGCACGGGGCGGTTGGACCGGGCTCTGCGTACCCAGGTGCTCGAACTCGCCGCGCCGAACGGCGCCTCCGTGCTCGCAGCCCTCCCCGGCGGCCCTGCGGTCGCCGAAGCCTGGCGGGCCCGCGCCGTCGCCGTGGACTCCTACCGGACGGCCTTGACCAGTCAGCGTGATCCGCTCGACGTCGTCCGGTCGTTGCTGCACCAGCACCACGTCCGGGCCCTGGGCGTCGACCCGCGCGCCGAGGAGACCACGATCCGGCTCGTACGGACCGCCGCCGTTCAGCACCGGATGGCGGCCCGATGACCACGCCGGCCGTCACCACTGCGGCGATCCTGGAGCAGTACACCGCCCGGCTCGCACAACCCGCTCCTCTGCCCCGGGACAAGCCTTGGGCGGTGCAGTCCCTCGCCGACGGCGCCGCCGGAATCAGCCTGCTGCACGTCGAGATGTCCAGTCGTCACGGCGGCTCCTGGCGTCCCGCACACCGGTGGATCACCGCCGCTGCGGCTGGGCAAATCAGCGCGGCCGACACCGTGGGGCTGTTCTTCGGCGCCCCCGCCCTCGGCTTCGTCCTCACCACCGTCCCGCCGTCCTTCCAGCACCTGTACGAACCGGCGAGGCGGACCCTGCACCAGCACATCATTGATCTGACCCACCGCCGCGTGGACGCCGCGCTCACCCGCATCCGCAAGGGCGACCTGCCCACGTTCGCCGAGTACGACCTGTTCTACGGCCTGACCGGCATCGGGGCGTACTTCCTGCGGACCGACCCCGAAGGGCTGTCCCTGGAACGAGTCCTGAAATACCTCGTTGCCCTGACCCGCCCTCTCGCCCCCGACGGCCGCGGCCTGCCGGGCTGGTGGGTCCGCCACGACCCGGCCCGCGGTGAGTCCGCCCACTTCCCGGGCGGCCACGGCAACTTCGGTGCCGCGCACGGCATCACCGGCCCGCTCCTCCTGCTGGCCCAGGCCATGCGCCGCGGCATCACCGTAAGCGGCCACCGCGAAGCCATCTGGAACATCTGCGAACACCTCGACGCGTGGTGCCAGCTCAATCCCTCCGGTCCCTGGTGGCCCGAGCACATCTCGCGGAGCGACCTCGACCTCGGGCGCCCGCACCACGACGCTCCAAGCCGGCCGAGCTGGTGCTACGGCACCACGGGCATCGCACGAGCCGGGCAACTCGCCGGGCTCGCCCTGCGCGCCCCCGATGTCCAGGCGTTCTACGAGGACGCGCTGTACTGCGCCCTGACCGACCCCGAACAGCTCGCGCACGTCACCGACTCCGGCCTGTGCCACGGCTGGGCAGGTATCTACCAGACCGCCACCCGCGCCGCCGCCGATGCCCTCGACCCTCGTCTTCGGACCCTCCCGAAGAGCCTCGGCGACTCCCTCGCGGCGAACGCCCAGCCCGGCCTTCCCGGGCTCGGCCTGATCAACGGTGACGCTGGCACCGCGCTCGCCCTGACCACCCACGCCTCACAGCAGGCCCCGATCACCGGATGGGACGCATGTCTCTTGATCAACTGATCTTGACGGAGCCGAGCCCGATCCAGCGCGCGGTCGCCGCTGCCCTCACCGGCATGTCGATCCCCGATGTCGCAGCCCAGTACGGGATGGAACCGGCGATCCTCTCCGACGCTGTGGCGGTCTACGACCAAGGCGGCCGGGAGGCCCTGGCTCGACACGCCTCCGCAGTCGACTGGTGGCAGGTGTACCTCCACTTCACCGACTGGACGAAAGCCGACGAGACCTTCACCGCACACGTCCTGCCTCTACTACGGGAGGCGGAGACCGCCGGTCTCATCGGCGGCTGGTGGTACACCAGAAAGCACCCCTGCTGGCGTCTGCGCATCCGCGTCCAGCCCGCGGGCGGCGCCAAGCTGGGCATCGGGGACCACTTCGACCGCCTCGTCTCCGACGGGAACCTTCAGCGCTGGTGGCCCGGCATCTACGAACCGGAGACTCCGGCGTTCGGCGGGGAGTCCAGCATGACGGCCGCGCACTCCCTGTTCGTCACCGACAGCCACGAGATCCAGAAGTTGCGACAGCACGGCGGTCTCACCGTTGGGCCCAGGGAGCTGTCCGTTCTCCTGTGCACGATCATGATGCGTGCGGCGCGGCTAGAGTGGTACGAGCAAGGCGATGTTTGGGACCGGGTCATCACGACGGAACACCGCTCAGCCATCGGCGATGTTCCGGCGGAACGACTCAACGCCCGAGCGCAGGAGATCCGTCCCCTGCTTCTCGCCGACAGCGACACCCTGCTGCGCTCCGGCGGCCCGCTGGAACCCATCGCCGAGTGGGCTGCCGCCTTCCGCAGCACCGGCCAAGCACTCGCCCGCGGCGTACAGGACGGGACGCTCGATCGCGGGCTGCGTCAGGTGCTCAGCTACCACGTGATCTTCCATTGGAACCGGCTCGGCCTGTCCATGCGCGGGCAGAGCATCCTGGCTTGGGCGGCCAGGGCAGCCATCCTGCACGGGGAGAGATCAGGGTCATGACGACGCTCATCATCGGCGCAGTGGCTCTCCGGGAACGGAATTGATCAGGCAGGCGAGAGCTGATGGTGCTCTCTGAGTGGACGTTAAGTCCGATCTTCCTCGGTTCGTGATCGCTCGATCGTGGTACTGATCGCCACAGTGGACATCCGTTGGGCATGTCCATGCTGAGATGCGGCCATGGAGAGAAAGCCGTACCCCAGCGACTTGTCGGACGAGCAGTGGGCGTTGATCCAGCCGATGATCACGGCCTGGAAGCAGGACCGGGTGGCACGGTCGGCGACCGGCGATCCCGGGGCCTGCGACCTGCGGGAAGTCGTGAACGCGATCTTCTACCAGAACCGGACGGGCTGCCAGTGGCGCTACCTGCCCCACGACCTGCCGACCTGGTCGGCGGTGTTCTACTACTTCACCCTGTGGCGACAGGACGGTCTCGACCAGCGGATCCAGGAGATCCTGCGCTGCCAGGTGAGGGAGAGAGCCCGGCGATTAGAGGACCCGTCCCTCGTGATCATCGACACCCAGTCCGTCCGCGCCGCGGCGGGTGTCCCGAAGACCACGACGGGACTGGACGCGCACAAGAAGGTGTCGGGCCGCAAGCGGGGCCTGGCCGTGGATGTAATGGGGCTGGTCATCGGCGTCGTCGTGCTCGCCGCCTCCGCCCACGACAACACCGCCGGGACCGCCCTGCTCGACCAGGCCGCCGAGCGGTGCGGAAACCGCCTGGCGAAGGCCCTGGTGGACCAGGGTTTCAAGGACGAGGTCCTCATCCACGGCGCCCTGGCCGGCATCGACGTCGAGATCGTCCGCCGCAACCGGGCCGATCAGGGCAAAGGCTTCGTTCCGCAACCGAAGAGGTGGATCGTGGAGCAGGTCAACGGCACGCTGATGCTGCACCGCCGCCTCGCCCGTGAGTACGACCACCGGCCCGACACCTCCGCCTCGCGCGTCTACTGGGCCTCGATCGCGAACATGACCCGCCGCCTCACCACACCGTCTCCGGCCTGGCGCGACACCCTCGGGCTGGCCGCGTGAACGTCACCGAGCTCCTGGCCGACCTCCAGGCCCAGCACGACGAGACCACCGCCCGGGCCGTTGGACTACGCGACCAGATCCAGCGCTTGACCGCCGCCCTGGCCGAGACCGAAGCACGGCTCGCGGACCTGGCCACCACCGCCAAGGTCATCGCCGAACTCGCACCGGCTGGAGGCGAGCCCGATCCGCCCGAGACGAACACCGCCTACCAGGCCATCGTGAACGTCTTCAACCAGCACCCCGACCAGGTCTTCCGAGCCCGTGAGCTGCACGAACTCCTCGCCATGCCCACCGACGAGGCAGCCGTCAACATCACCCGCAGCCGCCTCGGACGCCTCACCCGCCAAGGCTTCCTCACCCAACCCGGACGAGGCCGCTACCAGAAACGGACTTAACGCCCTCTGAAAGCGGCCACCCCCTGCTCTGGGTAACCCCAGACCTGCTCAGTGGCTCTCCCCATCCCTCCGGCACCTGACCTGCGGACGGGCACTACAAGGAAGGGGCCGCCTGGATTGGCCCCGCCGCGACGTCTTCGTCTTGCCCGGCGAGGAACAAGCGGATGTGGTCACTCTCGGCCGTTGCGTCGTGGTCGTCTCTGGGGCGGGCTCCCTGAACCGCGCTGATCGGCTGCCGGATTGCTCGATCCGTACCTGGTCTATGTCACAGGTGTGGTCGGCGCTCCGACCGTCGCGAATACTGGCGGGCATGACTGAAGCATCCGCAGCGGCGATCTCTCACCAGGCACCCATCGCCATCTTTGTCAGCGCGGACGATTTTGTTGTGTCGCGTGAGTTCGAGTACGGCCCGCAGATCAAGCGGGCGATTCTCTCTGCCATCCTCACCGTCGATGAGCCCCGGCGATGCCAGTTCCAGACGTACTGGGGCTCGCTCCTGTTGCCGAGCTTCCGCTGGGAGAGTTCCTCGTCCGACGGCAAGCTGGCGCTGGCGCGCGATCCGCTTCTCCTGTGGTCTGCAGCTTCCACTCTGTGCCGGGGTAGCGAAGGCCGCTGGAGCACGCTGGGTGCCCACGCGCCGTGGCTTCTCGGGACATCGAATGTCTACGTTGGTGTGATCTCGCGGCTGCCGAGCGAGCTGCGGGCACCGCTGGACGACCAGCTGCGGGCATTTAGCTGGTACCTCGGTGCGATCGAGGTTGGCCCGAACGACCCCCTCCACCAAGAGGTGTTCTCCCCGCTTCCCGAGTGGAGGTACTCGCGGGGGCGCGTGGATCACCCGGGTGGGGAGGGCATCTCGGCGGAGGAACTCTTCGCGGGGCTGGCGGTGGATGGCATCGGCCTGGGAGAACGTCCGATCGCTGAGCACCACTGCCAGATTCCGTGGACCCCCGCCACGCTTCCGTCCGAGGCTCCGGTGACGCTAGGAGCCCTCGCCTCTTCTGGGGGCAGGACCTACCAGGAGTCGATCGCGGCGCTCGTTCATGAGTACCAGGAAGCCGAACGTCGCCTGTCCTTCACGGTAGGCCGTCAGCAGCCCCTGGTGGACGACCTGCGCAGCAAGTTGCATGACTACGCCCTGAACCTTGCCCATCCCGATGGCGGCTCGAAGGCGAGGTTCTTCCAACAAGAGTTGGGAATCGAGCAGAGCAACTGGAGACTCCTCGCGATCCAGCTGATCTCGGCCCTGCATGGTGCCGAGCCGAAGAAATTCAGGGACAACCGAGCGTATGGAGACACACAGCAGCTCCGGTTCGAGATCAGTGCTCCGGTTGTCGGTCTAAACGGCCAGACCAAGCAGGTCACGGCTGCGTGGAAGATCGAGGACGATGCTCCTGTCCAACTTGTCACGCTGTACCCCGGGAGGAAGATCCCCGGCGCCGTTGACTCGCCAGCGATCGTTCCTGGCGACTGGGCCGGCCTCTACGAGATCGCGCTGAAGGTCGCGGACCGGGCCAGGCAGGAATGCCGACCTACGCCGATGGCGCTGGAGGGCCCTGGGGGAGTCGAGGTCATTGCTGCGGGGCTGGCGGGCTTCGCGTGGGTCTGTTTCCCCGACGCTCGTACCGCGTTTGTTCAGTGGCTCCTGCGTGCAGGGCACGCCTCAAAGAGCCAGCCCGGAGCGCGAATCAGCGCTCCGGGCCAGGACCTTGAGCCGGCGGCAGCGTGGGCCGAGGCTATGGCCAGCGTCTTCCAGGCGGCGGACCAATCCTGCTCCGTCGAACAAGAGGTGGACTGACCCTCCGTTCCTCGGTGTGCAGCCAGCCGGGGAAGGCGTGGCTCGTAGCCCAGTCCTCGTCATGGCCGTCCACACCGCCGAACGCCTCGACCTCACCGCGGATTGCATCCAGGCATCCGTACGCCCCGCCACCCGGGCCAAGGCGTCTTCCTGACACGTCTCGGAGCAGGCGACGTCGGCGGCGCCTCAAAACGACAGCGGCCCTGCACCCGGATGGGGTGCAGGGCCGCCGCTGACGGTCAGTACCGCCAGGGAACCCGGGCGAGGACCAGACCCCGGACCTCGGCCGCTCCAGAGGCCAGCAGCCGATAGGCCAGGTAGTTCAGTTGGAGCCCGGTGGTGCACACATCGTCAATCAGGAGGATCTTCTTGCCCTTGAAGTCGACAGCAGGACTCCGCTGGATTGCCATGACGTGCTCCCACGCCGCTTCCTCCTTGGCAGTGAAGCCCTTGTCCTTGGACGTGACGGTCGCCTTCGTCTTGAGCAGCACTGGCTTCTCGGGATGCGGAAGGGGCCACCAGCCAAGCGCGTCCGCCACGTACGCAGCAGCCATGATCGTCTCGATGTGCTGCAACGGCTGCCGCTCGGCGTGGGTCGGGTTGCCGATGATGAGGTCGATGTCGGACACGATACTCTCGTGGGTCTCCATCCAGCCGACGAGGAGACGCCCGAAAATCCCTCCCCACGGCTCGTGACCAGCGACCTCCTTGAACCGTCGCAGCGTGGAGCTGAACGGGTCGGTGTACTGGGCGACCGCGTCGATCCGGGTGATGCTCCGCTTCCAGCGAGCCCGGCCCTGCTGCCAGCCGCACAGACTGTTCACGCAGGGCACGTTGGGCTTGAGGACCTGGGAGCATACCGGACAGTGATCGTCAGGGATCGGCTTGAGAGTCTTACCGGCGCAGTCCCCGCAGATCCGTGGGGTGCCGTTGACGCGGTAGGGGCAGCGGGCGCAGTGGGGGAATCCGAGTGGCTGGGGAAGTTCGTCGGTCACAGGCCCGCCAGAGCGAGCTGGATACGCTGCTGGCTTGCCTTCCGGACGCGCTCGGGACTCCCGAGGCGTTTAATCACATCGTTCAGCTCGGCGACCTCTACGGCCCGGCCGTCGGCGATCATCTTCGCCGCCCACGGCTGGGTCGCCGCCAGCGAGCGGAGCAGGAACACCTGCTTGCCGTGCTCGGCCGCGATCCGGGCCTGCATCTTCGCGCCGGAGGTGCTGGACGCCTCGATGACCACGCTGCCCATGCTGGCGCCCGAGGTGACGACGTTGCGGCGTGGGAACGTCCAGCGGGCGGGCGGGCTCGTCGGCCAGAACTGGGACAGGATCGCCCCTCCGTCTTCCACGATCTTCTCCGCCAGCGGCTTGTTCTCCGCCGGGTAGACGCGTGCCGCAATACCCGTGCCCATCACGGCAAGGGTGCGCCCGCCAGCCTCCAGCGTCGCCTTGTGCGCAGCGGTGTCGATGCCCTTCGCCAGACCACTGAAGATCACCACACCGTGCTCGACCAGGCCCCGCGTCATACGGGCCGCCCGGCGCAGACCCTCCTCAGAGGCCCCCCGGGTTCCGACCACCGCGATCGAGCGGGCATCACGCTGCTCCAGTTCCCCGAGGTAGAACAGGAACGGGGGAAGGTTCGGCACCAGCCGCAGGTTCGCCGGATATTCCTCATCGAGGACGGTGACCAGCCGGGCCCCAGCCTTCTCGGCCGCCGCCAGCTCGGACGCCACGCGTTCACGCGATTTGTCCTGGGCTTCGAGGCCGCCCCGCAGGACGGGCAGGGACTTGCGGGCAGCGACGGAGTCCTCGGGGATCTCCCCGGCCTGGAGAGCTTCCAGCCCCGCCTGCGACTGGCAGGTACGGGCGATCACGTGCCAGTCCACGGTCGCGCCATCATGGTGCAGCGCGCATAGGGTCAGCAGGTTCTCCTGCTGTGTCGAGACGTCATTCATGAGGGATTCCTTCTACTCGTGGCCCAGTGCTGTTCGAAGGAGTGGTATTCACGGGCCGTCTCCATCATTGCGTACGGCTCATTGGCGCGCTGCAGCCGGGGCCAAAGTCACCCGACTGCGACGCCATCGGCGCCATTGCGTGAGATACGGGACCGGCTCACAGGACACCTCTGGGCGCATCCGGCCGAGGGCCTCACCGTGCCGGCTGCGCCGTCATTTCTACGGCGAACCGTGGTCCGTCTACTACGTCGCGGCCCGAGCGCCCCTCCACCTGCCGCTCGGGTCACGAGATCACGCTGCGGTACCGCTCTCGCGTCGGGTTCATACCTGGCATGAGCCCTAGGCAGTCTCAGGCGCCCTCTACACGGGCGGCGCGTCGTGAGCGCTGTCCGGCAGTGCAGGCTGCGTGTGGTCCATCGCAGTTCGGCTGGCGTACGAGGAATCGGGGCTCGGAGATGTGGGCGCCACGGACTCACCGACGTCGACGTGCTGACCCCCGCGCCGGTGTCGCAAACTCGTCTCCTTCTGAAGACCGGACACGCGGTGGTCCGCGCCACGAGCAGTGCTGCGAGCCTTGATGGCCTCGGCCCGAAGCTGCTTGGCGGCCCCGTTGTCCTTGTCCTTGGCCCGCCGAAGCAGTGCGGCCTTCTCCTGCGGCGACATGTCCGCTTCCGTCAGCACAGCTTCGTGTTCACCGACGGGTCCGGCCTGCCCAGCAACATCCTGGAGCCGCGTACGCATCTGCTCCAGCTCCTGCCCTGTCTCCTCACGGGTACGAAGCAGTGCCTCCCGGTCCGCCTCGACCGCAGCACGCTCGTCACCGCGGAGCGCGGAGCGCCCGAAACGGCCCGTCGCGGCCAGCTGCCGTTCGAGACCTTCGATCCGGGCCTGCGTGCCGCTCAGTCGGGCGGTGCGTTCAGCGATCGTGCTGTCCAGCGCTCGGACTTCGCAGATGGCCACGGCCCGTTCGGCAACGGCCTCATGACGGCGTTGGAGTGCGAGCGAGTTGGGGCCTGATCCGGCAGCAGCCTCCCGCTCGGCACGATCGGCGGCGGCCTCCGCCTTCCCGGCCGCCGTGTTGGTGGCGCGCGCTGCCGACGCCGCCTTTCGCACAGCGTCGCGCAAGGCTGAATTACTGAGGTGGGCATACGGACGTTCAGCCGTCGGCGCGGCTTCAGGAGGAGCGGTCAACTCCTCGTGCCGCCCAGCCGTGGCCGGGGTGGATCGGACCTCGGGCGCTGCGGCTTCTTCGGGGGTGTTCGCGTCGTGCGGTTCACCGGCACCGGGGGCGCGCGGGATCGGCAGATCCGCTACGGCCTGGCGGACGTGGGCGGGGACCGCGCTCTTCGGGAGTTCGGTGAGGATCATGCGTTCCTCGGTGCCGTTCTCGATCTCGCGCACGAGGCCGGCGACGGCGCGGTCAAGCTGTTCCTGCTCGGTGAGTGCGTCGCCGTGGCGGGCACGGTCGGCGTCGGTCTCGTAGACGGAGAGCGGCAGGAAGAGGTGGGACTCCTTCTTGTCCCGCGACATCATCGTGTAGAGCGCATTCGCCTGGGCGCCGGGTCCGTAGACCAGAGCCTCTTGGACGCTGAGACCCTGCGACTTGTGGCCGGTGATCGCGTATCCGAGGCTGAGTCCGCCCTGTGCGATGTAGTCGGCATCGACCCATTCGGCGACGTCACGGTGGCCGTCCGCGGTCTTCTCTCGCCACTCGACCAGCACCCGGCGTTCCTCGTCCACGGCCCGCACGATTCCGCGGAGGCCGTTCAACACGTCCTGGTTGTTGCCTCGGGACTTCTTGCCCCGGTAGTCGTTGATCCGAAGGAGGACCTGGTCACCGACGGACAGAGTCAGTTCGCCGCCACCGGGCAGCGCGTAGGCGTGCTCGGGACCGGTGAGGTCGCCGTTCTCCTTCCGCAGGGCGCGGGCCCCGACGTTCAGTTCCTCCACGATCTCGTTGGTCGCGGCGAGCATGAGGAGCTGATGCACGGCGGTGTGGTCGTCGGTGTGCGCGGCGCGCTTGTCGGCCCAGATCGTGAGCATCGCGGCGAGGGCGGCGTCCTTGTCCGCGAGGGCGTGCACGCGGCCGGTTCCGGCGAAGGTACGGAGTGCTTCCACGCGGTTGTCGTCGCGCCACAGTTCCAGGGCACGGCGCTCGACCATGTCCTTCTGCCGGAAGTTCTCGTTGAGGCTGAGTCCGCTGACGATGTGGTGCACGGCGGCGAAGCTGCCGCCGATGCCGGGCGAGTGGAGCTGCTTCGGGTCGCCGATGCCGACGACCTTCGTACCGGTCATCGCGGCGTGGGTAAGGAGTTCAGCGATGTCGCGGTCATCGCACATGGCGGCTTCGTCCACGACCAACACGTCCACGCCGGTGAGGCCGGGGCCACCGGCACGGATGCCGGTGAGCCACGACGCAAGGGTGCGGGACTCGATGCCCGCCTCAGCCTTCAGGTTCGCGGCGGCGACGGCGGCTGTACTCGCGCCGGCGATGACGAGACCATGGGCCTCCCACGCCTGCCTCGCGGTGTCCATGATCGTGGTCTTGCCCGAACCCGCGATGCCCACCACGGCGTCGATTCCGTGCCCGGCGGTAAGCAGCCGTTCGAGGACGGCACGCTGTTCGTCGGAGAACGCGAAGGTCCCACCATGCTGGGCCTCGACGGTGGACAAGGTCATGTCGACGGTGTCGCTGGTGACGACGGCGGCCTGCGTGCCGAGCCGGTTCGTTGCCTCGGAAACGATCAGAGCTTCCGCCGCGACGACATCCGCCGTGGTGTAACGGTCGGCGTGGGTGAAGTGCTGGGCACCCTTCGGGTTCAGCTGCACCGCGTACCCGGCGTGCCGGAGGACAGAGTTGGTGAGCTGTTCGGCTTCAGCGGCGTCCGCGACGCCGTACGGCAGGGCGTCCAACACGGCGGAAATGGCGGCGGCGTGGGTGAACTCCTTGGAGTGGCTGGTCAGGCCGGTCTTCGGGTCGAAGACCTGGGCGCACAGCTCGTCCAGAGACGGGTTCTGGTCCGCTCGGTCCTGCTCCATCGCGCTGGCTGCGATGGCGTCGGGGTCGTCACCGGCAGCGCGGCCTTCGGCCTGCCAGTAGGCGCGCAGCACGTCGTCCTCGACTCCGGCGGCTTCGCCGTTCTTCGCGGCCTTGGAGGCGGTGGAGGCGGCGGTGCGCTCGCGGGTCGTGGCGCTGTCGTAGTCAATGCCGAGTTTCGTCAGCAGGTCCCGGACCTGGCTGTCGCGCTTGCTGAAGAGCTTGATGGTGGACTCGGGGATCGCTGCGATCTCCCACGCGCCGGTCCGCTCCTCGCGGCGGAAGCTGATGCCGAATGTGTCGGTCAGCTCCCTGCGGATGCGCGCGTTCATAAGGGACTGGGTCGCGCGGGTGTGCCGGTGGAGGTCTCGGCCCCCGCTGGCCATCGTGGACCACTTGCCGTCGGAACCCTTGACCATGTTGGCCAGGGTGAAGTGCAGGTGGAAGTGCGGGTCTCCATACGGTGCGCCGTCCACCGGGCGGGCGGCACGGTGGACCATCATCCAGCCGGAGAACCCACTCGTCTTCACGGTCTCGGCTTCGTCGCCGTCGCCGTGGTGGCCACGCATGGCGTACGCGGTCCACCGTTCCAGGGCACCGATGGACTCGCGGCCGGCGGCTGTGTAGATGCCTTCGACCTGGGCGGCGATCTCCTCGGGCGCGTAGGCGAGGAACGCGGACTTCGACTTCGCCAGGTCCAAGGTGACGTCGGCGCCGAAGTTGCCGACCTGCACGCGGCCTTCGAGGAGAGCGGCCTTGATCTCCTCGGCGTCCCACACGTCCTCGGGCGAGAGTCCTGCCGCCTTGGCCATCGCGACGGCTTCGCGGACGTCCATCGGCAGGTCCCGAAGGCGCCGTGCACCTTGGCCCTCGGTCTGGGCGTATCGGCGCTTCATGGACGCGGCGTCAAACAGGTCGGCGGGCTCCTGGCCGATCTCGGTGGCGCGGGCCTCGACTGCGCGAAGGAGCGCACGGGCGTCCAGGTGGCCGCCCGCCTCGGCGGCGACAGCCTTCTCCACCACGCCTTCACCGTAGAGGTCGACGGCGTCGATGCCGACGGCGTCGGCGAGCTTCAGCACCGTGGCGACGGGCACGCGGTGCGACTCCCCGAACCGCTGGATCTGGTTCTCCATCCGGCGGTAAGCGTCCTGCTTGCGCTTGGAGTCCAGCAGGGAGGCGGGGGTCACGCTGCGTTCGGCGGCGGCGCGTCGGATGGCGCGGGCCAGCGGGGCGGCTGGGAGCTTGGCGGCCGGCGCGATGGCCAGCTTGGGTTCCACGAGGGTCTGCCCGGTCCGGGGGTCTTCCCCGTGCATGAGGCGCCGTGCCGCCTGGAACTGCTCGGGGGCGAGGACGCTGCCGGGCGTGATGTCGAACTCGGTGAGCCCTCCCCCGATCCAGACCAGGGGGCGTTCGCTGGCGTCCAGGTGGTAGTCCACCTGTCCGTCGACGGGCCGTGGGGGAAGAGCCCGTTCGCCATAGAGGTCGCGGGCGTCGAGTCCGGCTGCGGCGGCGACCTCGACGGCGTCGAACCCGGTGAACCGCGCGGTGCCCTTGCTGCGGACGAGCCCGCGGGCGCGGAAGAAGGCGCGCTTGGCCTCGCGGTTGGCGAACAGGGAGGCGACGGGGGCACCGGCCGCTTCGGCCTTGGCCTCGATGGCGGCGACGAGGGTGGCGGCGTCGACCGTCGTGGACTTCCCGCATCCGTGGCCGCCGGTAAGGCGGTATTCAACCTGCTCGTCGGAGGGGCCGATCATGGTCACCCATCCCATCGGCCCGCTCACCCCCCGCTCTCATCCGGCCAGTTTCGGTCGTCTTGGCTGATTGTATCGTCACGAAGTGACGATACCTTGGTCCTCTCAATTCAAGATCATGATCAACGACGGGGAACCTCGGTCACTCGTGTCCGGTACTGGTGTCGTCTGCCATCGGGACGTCAGCGGAGTCTGCCACTGGATGTCAGTGGTTCTGCCATGAGGTGTGTCAGTAGGTGCTGACGTCGTCGGCGTCGGTGAGGCGGAGGCTGTAGCGGACGTCGTCGGTCAGGACTGCGGTCCCGTCGTCGGCCCGGATCAGGAGCCCGGCGTCGAGCAGGCCCGCGACGGTGGCCGCGATCGGCTCCTCGGGATCGGTTGAGACGGTGCCCTCGTAGGACGCCTGGAACAGCACGGCCGCGTCCTGGTCGCTGAGGACGTCGCGCTGGAGCGGCCGGAAGTGCGCATCTCGCGGGTGACGCCACGGCTCGGTGTGGTTGGCGGGGTGGACCCAGTTCATCTGCCGGTCGGTGAGGACGTCCAGGCGCGGGCTGAGGGCGAAGTGTGCGGGGGCCGCGCGCCGCAGGGCGTATGGCCCGGCGAGGTGGGGGTAGGCCCAGGCGCGTTCGATGGCGTCGCTGACGCGGTCCAGGCTCCAGCCGAGGGACTCGGCAAGGAAATCGGCGGTGAGCGGGCGGCCGGCGTGGGCGAGCGCGTTGAGAACGGCGACGGCGTCCGTGTCGGTACCGGGGGCGGGCTCGGCCGGGAACTGGGCGTCGAAGTAGAGGGGGTGGTTGTAGACCTCGGCGGCGTACGGGGTGAGGTCGCCGGGGTGGAGGTCGAGGCGGCGGGCGAGTTCGAGGACGACGCGCAGCGGCTGGTTGGGCAGGTTGTCCAGGGAGATGTCGTGCTCGTGGACGCCGAGGAGGTCGGCGAGCTCCCAGGCGGACATGCCCGCGTTGTGCTGGCGGCGGCGCAGTTCCTCGCCCCAGCCGCGGGGCTTGTAGCGCGGGGGCTTGTAGGGGCCGGGGTCGGTCACAGGGTGGCTCCCCGGTCGGTCAGGATCTTCACGTCGAGCCGGCGGGCTGCCATCCAGTCGGTGAGCGGGGCGGGGCCCGCGCCGAGCTGGGCGACTTCGCAGTGTCCGCGGTGGAGCCAGATCGGGTCGACGCCGATGCGGCGGCAGGTGCGCAGGACCATCTCGGTCAGGGCCCGGTCGGAGGCGTCGAGCGCGGGGTTCTTCGGGTCGGCGAAGAAGCGGCGGCGGGTGCCGGCGCCGTCCGCGCGGCGGTGGGCGAGGTGGGCGGCGATGATGTCGGCCGCGTACGGCGGGAGCAGGGTCTTGCCGGTGGTGTGGGCGTAGCTGGGGCACTCGTCGTCGTCGCGGCGGTCGAGCTGGTGGGCCCAGTCGGCGCGGAGGTAGAGGGCGTGGTCGGCGAAGGTCGGCAGGTACAGGTACTGGCCGTGTTCGTCGACGTTGCGGCATAGCAGGTGGGCGAAGCGGTCGGGGGCGGCGGTCAGGTGCAGGGAGAGCACGGTGACGGCGGCGGCGTGGGTGGAGACGGTGGCGCGCAGGGCGCGGCAGATGCCGGGGGTGAGCCAGGTGGTGAGCTTGTCGGGGGCGGCGGGGCCGAGGGCGGCGGACTGCCAGCGCAGCAGGACGCCGCGGGTGAGCAGGGAGGCTTGGATGGCGCGGAGGCGGATGAGGGCGAGGCGTCCGCTGGCGGCGGTGCCGAGGCGTTCGTCGCGCAGGTAGGCGTTCAGCTGCCGTTGGAACTCGCCGGGGGTGCGGCTCGGGGTCAGCTCGTGGCGATGGCGGCGTACGAACTCGTCCGCGCGTTGTGCTTCGGCGCGGTAGGCGTGGTTGAGCTGGTCGAAGGTGTCTCCGGCGAGGCGGCGGCGGCAGGTGGCGAGGAAGAGGGGGAAGTCGGCGGTCGGCAGGGCCGGCCAGTCGGCGTCGATGTCGGCGTGCTCGTCGGGGTGGGGCGGCTGGTGGTGGGCCGGGGCGGGTAGCGACAGCAGGTCGTGGAAGATGCTGATGCCGATCACGCGGACGTGGCGGTGGGGTCCGCTGGCCGGGAGGCGGCCGCGGTTGCGGCGGGAGCGGCCGAGGCTTTCGATCGAGTTGCAGGTGCGGGTCGGGTCGGCGGGTGAGGACCAGATCAGCCACAGGTCGGCGTCTATGCGGTCGGCGAGCTTGGCGAGTTCGAGCGGTTCGCCGGGCAGGAGGCGGTGGGCGCGTTCCACGATGACGTCGGTGACATGGGCGGCGGACAGCCAGGCGGCGACGGCCTTCCACGCGTCGGCGACGCTCAGGCGCGGGGAGTGGACGGCGGCGGGGTTCTTGCCCGCGGCGGCCAGGACGTCCCACACCAGGTCGGTGGTGGATCGTACGGGGTTGGGGCGGACCACGATCCGGCTCGCGGCTTCGAGGGCGGCCAGGCGGCGGTTGAGGCCCGGGTCGTCGCCGGCGTCGATGACGACGCGGACCGTGCGGCGCGGGACGACCGGCCGGGCGGCGGGGTCTTCGGTCTGCTCGGCGGCGGGGAGGGTCTCAGTCACGCAGGCCGCCGCCGAGGAGGGAGTAGGCGTTGTGCACCGTGGTCTGGTCGACGGTGGTCAGGTTCTGCTCGGCGCACAGGGCGGCGGCGGTGTGGGTGAAGACGGCCCAGTCGCGCATGGTGCCGTGCCCGTAGGAGGCGTCGACCTCGTGCAGCAGCTCGTCGTCGGCGCCCTGGTAGATGGGGTGGTAGCGGCGCATCAGGGCGGGCACCTTGGCCGGGGCGAGGGGTGAGAAGGGCAGGCGGCGGAAGACGCGGGAGCGGAGCATCGGTTCCTTGGACAGGACCTCCCAGCAGCCGTCGCCGCCGACGTAGAGCAGCGCGAAGCGGGTCTTGGGGTGGTCGTGGAGGTGGCGCAGCAGCTCGATGCAGTCGCCGTTCAGCCGCTGGGCCTCGTCGACGACGACCAGGCGCATCGGGGTGGCGAGCAGGCCGACCAGTTTGGTGGTGAGGTCGAAGCGGTTGCGGGAGGTGGGGGTGTCCGCGCCGGTGAGTTCGCGCAGCAGCTGGTCGGCGATCATGCGCATGGTCGGGCGGGAGGGGAAGGTCAGCAGGCACACCTGGGGCCGGTCGACGGCGGGGAGCGCGTCGAGGGCTTCGAGGGCGGCTTCGACGGCGAAGGTCTTGCCGGTGCCGGCCGGGCCGTGGACGACGCCGGTCGCCGCGTGCGCGACGAGGTCGCGGACGATCCGGGCGGTCATCTGGAAGTGGCCGGTGGGCAGGGCGTTGGCCCCGTCCAGGTCGACGAAGTGGCGCGGCATCAGCTCTCCGGGTCGGCGGGGGCGGTGGGGTCGATGAGTCCGAGCAGGCTGGTGGAGGCGCGGGCGGCGAGCGCGGCGTCGCGGTCGCGCTGGGTACGGTCGCGGCCGTCGGCGGCCGGGACGAGCCGGGACTCCGCGGGTGCGCTGTCGCCGGTCATGGGAGCAAGGGTGCGGCGGGCCTGGCGGGAGGCGCGGCGCCGCTCCCGGCCGAGTCGTTCGGCTTCGGCGCGGGCGTGCTCGCGGAACGCGTCGGTCTGCGCCGGGGTGAGCTGGCCGGTCGGGTAGGCGGTGCACAGGTGCTCGGCGCCCAGGTAGACCTCGATGGTGCGGTCATCGTGCGGCATGTACCGGATCTGGACCCGCTGTCCGCCGCGCCCATGCAGCTCGGGGGCGACGTAGGCCAGGGAGCGGAAGTTGATGCCGTCCTTCTGCACGATTCGCTCGGTGCCGGCGAGCATGAGGTGGCGCAGCTGGTCGGCGCCGATCCGTCGCAGCGGGGCAGGGTCTTCCTCCCACGCCTGGAGCGGGGTGCGTCCGCAGAGCATGCGGTGGCGGTGGGAGGTGTTGTACCAGCGGGCCCAGTCGGCGAAGCGGCGTACGAACCGCTCCAGGCGCAGCGGGCCCTCGCCCTCGGCGGCGCTCTCGGCGGCCCGCTGGGCGGCCGTCGAGTCCTTGATCGGCCCGTACAGGCGGCCGGCGGCGTCGCGCGGGCCGCCGGTGAAGCCGGGGAGCTGGGAGATCAGCATCTGCTCGATCGTGAGGTTCAGCCGCTCGACCTTGCCCTTGCGGTGCGGGGTGAACGCGGGCAGCCGGTGCATGACCACGGCCAGGCCGCCCAGGACCTCCTTGACGGCGCCGGCGGCGAACTCCAGGCCGCGGTCGATGCGTACGAGTTCGGGCACCGCGCCGAACGGGGAGAGCTCGGGTTCGTGGGTGAGTGCCAGGCGCATCGCGGTGAGGACCGTGCCGGAGCTGGGGGCGGTGGCGATGGCCCAGCCGAGCAGGGCCCGGGTGCCGTCGTCCACCACGGTGGTCAGCCACGGCGCGAGCGCCTTGCCCTTCGGCGGCAAGACGAGGATCGGGAGCTGCTTGTGGTCCATCTCCCAGATGCGGCCGCGCAGCGCGTCGGGGCGGCGCAGGTAGACCGAGCCCGCCCGGCGCCCGGCCTCACCGGTCTTCCACGCTGCGCGCTCCGCCGGGGTCAGGCCGTCGGTGAACGCCCGGTACAGGGTGCGCTCCGCGACCGGCTTCGCGCCCGCCCAGCCGTCGGCGAGGAAGTCGGGCACCGGCGCCCCGGCCGTCGTGCCGTCCCCGTCGGTTACCGCCCGCCGGGCGCGGACCACGGCGGCGACGTTGCCCCGGTAGAAGGCGAGCGCCGCCCGGTCGGCCTCGTTCAGCTCGTAGCGCGGGCGCGGGCGGGCGGCGGGCGCGGCCGGCTTCGGCGGCGCGAGCCAGCGCCACACCGTCCGCTCCGACACCTCAAGGCCCGCGGCGACCGTACGCACATGCGCCGCGGTCAGCGCCTCGTCCTCGCGCAGCCGGGACAGCCGTTCGACGGCCGCCCGGCGCTTCTCCGCCGACACCCTCCCCATGCACCGAAGTGTCAGCGGTGGCAGAACCCCGCGCCCGAACATGCGCCCGCATCCACACATCCGGGTGGACTGTTCCCGAACCGGTGGCGAGCGGACGCCGGGCGTGATCCGGATACGGCCGGAGGGGCCCGGATTCCCTCATCAAAGGGTCTCCGGGTGTTCTTGAGGGGCGGGGGTTTTTGAGGGAGTTGTTGAAGGCTCTGGAGCCCTTTTCGGTGATCGTCGGCCGATCCTCAGAAAACGTTGGTTACTTGAGGGCAGACTGCCCCCGTGACGACCTTGACCGACGTGCTCGGCGCTGACGACGACCTCCTCGGCATCTTCCCGGCCCGTCCGACCGAGATCCGCATCGGCTACGCCCGGGTCTCCACCGGCGGACAGAAGCTCGACCGGCAGATCGACGCGCTCACCCTCGCGGGATGCCGGCGCATCTTCCCCGAGAAGAAGTCCGGGAAGAACGACCTGCGCCCGGAGCTGAAGGCGTGCCACGCCTTCCTCCAGGCCGGGGACACCCTCGTCGTGCCCTCCCTGGACCGGTACGGGCGCTCGCTTCAGGACCTGGTGAACATGGTCGCCGAGCTGCGCAAGCGCGAGATCGGCTTCACCTCGCTGCACGAGAAGCTCGACACCATGACCCCGGGCGGCCGCCTGATCTTCCACGTGTTCGCGGCGCTCGCGGAGTTCATCCGGGAGCTGATCGTGCAGGGCACCAACGAGGGCCTGGCCGCAGCCCGGGCCCGCGGCCGCGTCGGCGGCCGGCCTTCGGTCGTCAACGACAAGCTGCTTCGCGCCGCCCGCGACATGCTGCCCAACCCGGAGAACAGCATCGAGACCATCGCGGCCCTGCTCGGCGTCTCGGTCGGCACCCTCTACAACCACGTCCCCGACCTCAAGGAACTGCGGACCTCCCGCGTCCCCGCCCAGCTCGAAGGGAGCACCCGGTGATCCCGCACCCGCACCGTATGAAGGGGGCCGCCCTCCTCCTGGGCGCCCGCGCCGCCGGGGAGGTCGGGCCCTTCGGGCCGTACGGCGGCGACCGTGAGGCCGACGGCGACGATCGGAACCAGGCGCATACCGAGCAGGAACAGGAGCGGACGCAGCGATGACGACCCTGTGGCGGAACGTGCTGTCCGCGCTCCAGGACCTTGACGTCCCCGGCCGCGAGCAGACCATCGCCCAGGGGGCCACCGCGCTCGCCCTCAAGCGGACCGCCGCGGCGACCACGGACATCGTGCTGGAGATCGGCCTGTACGAGTTCGGCGTCGCCATCGAACCGCCGACCGTGAAGGGCGCGCTCGCCGCTCACCGCGTGACTGAGTCCGAGCAGGAGCGTTGAACCCGTGACGACCACAAGCCCCCACGGGGCTGCACCCCACGCTGCCGGACCGGACGGCCATGGTTGGGCCCCGCCCGGTCCGGCAGCCACCCCCTGCGAGGCAGCACGGCTGATCGAGCGCATCGTGGCGGCCGTACGCGCCGGCGACGACCCCGCGATCCGCCCCCTGCTCCACCAGCTGGCCGACGTCGCCGACGCCGAGGCCCTCCTGCTGCTGCACCGTCGGCTCAACGAGGACCTGCACCGCTGACCAGCAGCGCCCCCGCGCCCGTACGCGTCGGCACCGGCGCCACCCGGCCGCGCCTGGCACGATGCCCCTCATGCAGCCGCTGCCGGTACCTTGCCCCGCCGACCTGATCCCGGACGCCGCCGCCGTCGACGCTTTCAACGCGGCGTACAAGGAGGCCAAGCAGCAGCACGCGGTCTTCATCGCGTCGAGCAGCAGGGCGGGCGCTGGACGGAAGGCCGACGCGCTCACCGCCGGCCCCGACCACGCTGTCGATGACTCGGCGTACGACGCGATCCGCGCCGCTGTCATCCACCTGATCCACGAGTACAGATCGTCGCCTCTGCTGTCGCGGGCGTCGTAGGAATCCAATGGCCGATCAATATCTGTACTGGACAGCGGCCTCCCGGGTCCGGCTGATCGGTGTGCGACAGAGGTCGTACACGGACCTGACACGAGACACCCGAAAATATGACACTAAACGTGACTTAATAATTACTTTTCGTAGTGGGTGGTTCGTGGTCGGGTGAGTTCGTCTCGTTGCTCAAGGCAGCTGCTGAGGCGGCCCTGAGTTTCACAGCACCAAACGCTAGGAGTGCCCGTTGGCCATTGACGAAGCAGCTGCACAGAGCCCCAGCTACATCCTGGGCAGCGACAACGCGGAGCCGTCACCGCAGGACCTGGCGCGTGGCGAGCAGGCCCGGAAGGAACTGGCTGCACGCGGCGTCGAGGTCTGGAAAGAGACGAAGTGGTGGGGCTTCGAGCTCCACCTCAACGCCGAGGCCGCCGACATGGCGGGAGACATCGCCGAGCTGATCGGTGCCGTTGGCGGTGAGATCCTGCCGTCGCCGTTCAACAAGATTGTCGAGGCGTTCTGCGAGATCAAGAAAGAGTGGATCTCGGCCGTGTCCGCCGGGTACGGCTGCAAGCTCGTCTCGCCGTGGATCGCGCCGGGCATGCTCATCCCGGTCGGAAAGATCCCGAAGGAAGACACCAGCCTGTGGTGGACGGTCTTCGAGGAGGGCAGCGGCTGGAGCGAGGACAAGCGCCTGCCCGCCCACGCCAGCCAGTCCAACCCCGCGCTGGCCTCCTTCGACGGCAGCCTGCATGTGATTCACCGCGGCGGCGGCTCGGACGAGAGCCTGTGGCAGGCCCTCTACAACCCCGACAGCGGCTGGGGCGACGACGTCGAGCTTCCCAGGCACGCCAGCGACGCCGGCCCGGCAGTGGCGGTCTTCAACGGCAAGCTGTACTGCGTCCACAAGGGCAACGGAAACACGGACCTGTGGTGGACGGCCCGGACAGCCGCCGGCGGGTGGTCTTCCGACCAGCGGTTCCCCCGGCACGCCACCGGCGCGGGACCGGCCCTGGCCGTCTTCAAGAACAAGCTCTACTGCGTCCACCGCGGCGGTGGCTCGGACCCCAAGCTCTGGTACACCACCCTCAACCCGGACGGCACGAGCTGGGCCGGCGACCAGGTGATCCCCAAAACGGCCACCGATTCCAACCCGGCCCTCGCCGTCTACAAGAACAAGCTGTACTGCGTCTACAAGGGCGACGGCAGCGACAACAGCCTGTGGTGGACGGTCTCCGAGAACGGCACCGACTGGAGCCAGAGCCAGAAGTTCCCCCAGCACGGCACCACAGCCGGAGCGGCCCTCGCGGTCTTCAAGGACAAGCTGTACTGCGTCCACCGGGGCAACCGTGACCAGAGCCTGTGGTACACCGTCTTCGAAGAAGGCAAGGGCTGGAGCCAGGACAAGGAACTGAGCAAGCACGCCAGCAACGCCGGCCCCGCCCTGATCGTCTACCGCGACAAGAACGGCACCCACGACCAGCTGATGTGCGTCCACCGCGGCTTCGGCAAGAAAAGCGCCGCCGACGACACCGCCGAAGAAGAGCAGCTGACCACACAGACCACCGGCTGACGCACTGAACGCGCCACTGCCGGACCGGCCTCGCTGCCGAGCCGGCGGTGGCCCGGCCACCAGGCCGACTTATCCGCTTGTTGGCCGTACGCCATGAGCCGGACCTCTGAGAGTGCAGGTCGCTGTGCCGCATGAGCAGCCCCGGGCGGTCCGAGAACCGAAAAGCGTCTGTCCATCAGTCGGCACAGTGCCGCCGCCTCAAGCAGAGCCGTGGCACGACGACGTTCATCCCCGCGGGTGAGGCACAGGAAAGACAGCGGCTTTCCCCCCCGGCGGCAAGACATGATCGAGTGCCGCAGTCGGCTCGATCGGCTGTGGCCGGGGCGCTCAGAGCGCCCCGTAGCACCGGAAGAAGGACTGAGACCCATGCCAACAGGCACCGTGAAGTGGTACAGCGCCGACAACGGTTACGGCTTCATCAGCCAGGATGACGGCGGCGCCGATGTGTACGTGCAGTCCTCCGAGATCCAGGGCACCGGGCCCAGGGGTTTGGAAGAGAACCAGCGGGTGGAGTTCGAGGTCACGCAGGGGCCGAAGGGCGCACAAGCGGAAAGGGCCAGGCCCCTGTAGCACCCGCCGCAGCGTCCGCCGACGCTCTGCTCCACCCCCAGAGCCAACGGAGCAGAGCGCGGTCTCGGCTTCGCCGACATCACCGTCGACGCCCAGGCGGCGGCTGACCCGGTCAGCGACGCGCTAACCACGGCGGACGGCCGAAGGTCATCGACGACGACACGCTCACCTTCGCCATCGCACTCAAGGACAAGGGCCGCTGTACGACCCCCAGCAGATGACCGTCAACCTCTGCCCGCCACCGTGCTGCCCGCCAAGGCGTGCCGCTGACCGTGTCCGACGTCAAGGCCCCCATCGTCGCCCGCGTCTTTGCCCTCACCGGCACCGACCAGACCCTGGGTATCGCGCACTGCGGCACCGCTCACTGAAGGTCAGCGGCCCCTACCGCCCCTGATCAACCTCGCCGACAACCACCCGGTTCGACTGATCCCCGAGGCCGGGCCCGCCTCGTAGTCCACACTGTCCTATGACCCCGAACCTTGACCGTTTGACACTGAAGTTTGATCGGCGAGCGGCGGACTTGCCTCGGGAAACAAGCCCGCGGCTCATGGCGCGGACCCCAGGCGGACTGATGGGCCAGCCTCATCTGGCCGTCTCAGCAGCGAGCTCAGCCCTCTACTCAGCCCAACGCGGCCGACGCGTTCTCGTTGATGTTTTGGAGGTTGCTGATGGTGCTCGCGAACGACCGGGTGGGCGCGGAGACTGTGGCGACTGCCGTGGTTCCGGCGGTCACCAGGGCGTAGGCGTTCGCAAGGTCAACCAGGGCCTTGGCTGCCTGGCCCGGGAACTTGTCCGCGACAATCTGGGCTTCAGCACCAATGGCCCGCAACAAGGCGTCGCGGGCGTCGGTGGCGGCGTCGACCTCGGACATGTTGATCACCACCGGGATCTGCTGGGCCTCCTGGTCGGCGGCGGCGGGTTCTGCTTCGCTGCTGGTCATGGACGCTCCATAAGTTCGTTTGGTCGGTTTCCCGCCACGCTAGAGCTACTGGAGAGACCCTTCTCCCTGAATCGATCAACTCACAGGGAATCAGCCATCGCTTGGCTGGCAACAGATGATGGTGCAAGTGCCTCCTCCCACAGCTCTCCCTACATCCGAAAGGTCGGTCGGCCCGGCATGGATGGCGGCAGACAGTCTCCGGGCCCTGCTACTCGGGACGCTCGACCATGCTGCGGTGGCCCTCCCGCTCCACTGCCAGGCGCATTCGACCCCGGTCAAACTTCAGTGGCAAACGGTCGAGGTTCAGTGGCACAGGACACACACAGACCGCCCCCGGCGCAGCCCGCGCTGGGGGCGTCCCACGTCCTCGGCTGGTCGTTTCGCGCGACTGACACATCAGGTGGCAGAACCACTGACACTTCCGTGGCAGACGACAACTGGTCGACCTTGCACAGGTCAGCTTTAGGCTGCACGTGATCTTGCATAGGTCAGCGTGACCTTGCTGTCGGACGACGTCAGAACGTCAGTGGGAAACGACACGAAATGTCAGTGGTCGGCGACATGAGGTGTGTCGGTAGGCGGTGACGGCTGCTCGGAGAGCAGCCGGAGGCTGTATGCGACGTGGTTGGGCAGGACGTCGATGATGTCGCCGCGCGTAACCATGGCGGCCGCTAGGTCTTCGACGGCTTGGCGCTGGGAGGCGTCGCCGGGGTCGTTGCCGCCGTCGACTCAGACGCGGAGGAGTACCCCGGCTTCGACAGGCTGGGTCGATCATGGTCGGCTGTCACGCCGGTAAGAGGTGCGTCGTGGGCCGCCGGGGGGGTCACACGGCAGGAGTTGCTGGGGAAACCCGGCGGGCGCACGGTGGAGGAAGGGAAGGCCCGGAAAGGGAGTCCGTTATGCGACGACGCAAGGGTGCAACCTCGTGCACCACCTTGATTGCCGCGCTTACATTCGTCGCGGCCGGCCCGTTCACCGGAACCGCGGTGAGTGAACCGCAGCCGCCTCCGACCCCCACCGCTCCAGCGCCCTACGCCCAGGAGATTCCTACCGACACTCCTGAGGGTCTTGCCGAGTACCTGACGTTCGCCTTCGGCAAGATTGATGAGTACTGGAAGAACGACTTCACGCAGCAAAAGCTAACGGGGCCGTCCACGTACTACTCGCTCATCGGTTCTGGGCAGGAGTCCGTAAGCCGGTGTCTGCCTGAGCCGATACAGACCAACACGCAGAACTACTTCTACTGCGCGGCTGACACCTGGACCAACGCCGAGGGAACCACCTACACGGGTGGGATCCACATACCCGTGGGCTCTGCCATGAGCCTGCAAGCCGACACCAGCGCCTTCGCAGTAGCCACTGTGGTGGCGCACGAATACGGCCATGAGGTCACCCAGGAGTACATGACTCAGCTGAACCTGCCCGCCATCGTGCAGATGAAGGATGGTGCACCCGTCTTGGACGAGAACGGCAACACCATTCCGGTGAAGGAGTCCGAGCTCATCGCGGACTGCTTCAGCGGCAACTGGGCCAAGTACGCCTTCAAGCAGAAGATGGTCGGCCACGCCGACCTGGGGCAGGCAGTGCGGGCGCTCATGTCTGCGGCCGACACCACCATCGGCGCACACCAGCCGCACGGTAACAAGTCCGAGCGCACCGCTGCCTTCACATTGGGTTACAACACAGGCTCCCCGCTCAAGTGCGCGCAGCGATACTGGGTCACATACGTCTGGCCCTGATACAGCCGCCGATCCGCTCGATGACGGGAGCAACGCCTCCGGCCGAGTGACGTGGCGTCGCCCACTGACACATTCGTGTCGCCCGACACAGCGGTGGGCTTGGACGTGTTCGCCGAAGATGCAGGGTCGGGTTGACCAACTCCGGCGCCGGTCGCACAGTCCGACCCTTCATCCCTCTGGTCACGGCCGACGAGCGATGCAGCACCCAACTGGATCGGACAACTCGGAGCGGCCTCTCGCTCCGGCGGATTTGGCTCCTGGAGTCCGATCTCCGGTTGGACTGTTACCTCTGTGCGGGGTGCGCGGGCTGGGGTGCCGTACGTGCTGAGGCGGTGTGACGATCCGATGTCGGCGCGGTACCTGCGCGGGGCCGAGTCGTTGGATGGCGTATGGAGCACACCCCGTATCCGGCGGCCTCCCGCCGGTTCGCCGAGTTGACGGGCTCGTATTGGATGGCCGCGGACTCCCCGGTGTACGGGGGCGACGCGGAGGGCCGGTTTGGACCGGGACGTCTGACTGCTGTCGGGTCGTGCGGTCTTGGTTGGGCCCTGCTCGATCCGCAGGCCCCTGGTGACATGACGAAGGTCCCCGCTCCGGGTCGGAGCGGGGACCTTCGTCATGCTGGCCGTGTGGCTCGGCCGACGGCTACGTGTTCAGGGGCCACTCGCCGAATGGCACCGGCGCCTGACCGTGGGCTTCGCGTACGGCTTCGTCCGTACCGCACAAGGTGCAGATGAAGACCTCGCGGTCGAGGGTCAGCCGGGAACGTGCGGGCCGTTCACCGAGCGGGCCGCCGCAGCGCGGACAGCGAGTGTCGGGCACGGGTCACTCCTCGGGGTGCTCGCGGGCGGACTTGAGGATCAGGTTCCAGGTCGGGCGGGAGTAGGTCTTCTCCGTCTGGCCCTGGAGTGCGGGGATCAGTTCGGCATTCTTCGCCCCGGGGTTCGCCGCGATGGCCTGCCGGGCGAGGGCCAGCCGCTCGTCTCCTTGGTACGGGTAGGCCAGTCCGCGGCGGCCGGTGGGCCGTCCGCCGGCGTGCCCGCGGCCCTTGCGGTCCGCGAGGTACTGCCACAGCCGCCAGCGCTTCCACTTCGGACGCCGCCGGGTCGGAAGCTCGTCCCAGTCGTCCGGTGCCGGCCACCCCTCGGGCGGGTTCTTGACGTAGTGGGAGACGGTGGTGGAGTCGGCGAACCCGCAGACCTTCGCGGCTTCGGCGGGGCCGACCATCTCCTCCGGGTCGCCATCGAGCTTCGGTGGGTTGGTGGTGCTGGCGGCAGCGCGCCGCCGTTGAAGCTCGTGGTGCCACGTCGCCCATACGTCGCCGTCCCAGTGCATGACGCCGTCGATGGTGTCCGCGACGGGCGGGTGCCCGTTGTTCTCCCGGTCGGTCCAGAGGTTCTGAAGCGTCGGCTCGCTGATGCCGTGGACCCTGCGCAGGTCCGCGCGTGAGTAGAGCGTGCGTCCGGTCTTGGGGGACACGGTCGTCTCCTGTTCTTGGTCGGGGTCGTGCCCGCTCGGCGCGGTCACTCGATGTCGTCCGGGTCCGGGGCCGGCGTCCACGTACGGCTGCCCGCCGGTTCGAGCCGGGTGAGGGTGGCTATGTCGGCCAGGGGGACGGCGGCGGCCCAGTCGGCGCGGCCGGGGTGGTCGACAGGGAGGTTGAGCACGAGGTGCCGGCCGGTCGGGGGGAAGTCCTCGACGATGACGAAGGAGTCGCTGGCGTCGGCGCCGATGCTGTTACCCCTGGTGAGCTGGGCGATGTCGCCGGGCTGGGGACAGTCGGGGTGTCGGTCACATAGCATGGTGTGGTCTTTCTGGTGAGAGACACCGACGGCCAGCGCCTTGTTGCCCTTGTGCGCTGGCCGTCATCTGTCGTCTGGGGTGAGCGGCGTCCTGTGGGACGCGCGGCCGGTCGGAGGTTGCCCGCTCCGCTGACGGCGGAGTAATTAAACCACCTTTGCGTCGCGCGGGGCGGGGCTCTGATCCAGAGGACGGCGGTCGTCAGAAGAGGGCGCCCTGATCTGTGGGGCGTCGGCCCCGGCCGGTGGGTGGCCGGGCGACGAGGAGTTCGTAGCGGGGGCGTCCGGCGTGCGGCGGCAGGTGGGCTTTGCGGCGGTACCGACGCCAGGCCACGACGGGGGCGCCCTGATCCACCCATCCCGCCGGGTACTGGGAGGTGAGCTGAGCCCAGCGGCTCCGGCTCTGCAGAGCGGCCCATCGATCCTCGACCGTGGTGATCGGCGGCAGCGTCCTCCAGCCGGGGAACGCATGGTCGTGCGCGTCCTCCACCGCTTCGTTGTCGCCGTCCCCGAACCCGTCGCCGCAGTGAACGGGGCCTTCCCATTCACACGCGAGACAGCCGCCGCGGAACTCCTGCTCGTCCCTCCGGCGGCCGGTCGGCCGGCTGCGGGAGAGCAGGGTCGGGGTGTGGTGTGCGGGCGGGTCCAGTTCGTGGCCGAGGTCGCAGTAGGCGCCGCCGGGGTGTCCGGGCTGGATGTGCCACGCCCGCCCGGCTTTCTCGGGGCGGTGGCGTGTCCGCGCGTTGCGCACTCGCCAGTAGTGCGTCTGCCGTGCCCGTGCTCCGGTCGGCTCGGCGACGGTGTCGGTCACGACGGCCTGCTTCCGGCGGCGAGCACTTCGCGGAGCGGGTCCGCGAGCACGGCCTGTTCGTCGGGGGCGTCGAGGAACCGGGGCCCGTACGCGCGGCGCACGGCCCGGCGGGCGTCCTGGTGGCGGTCGAGCTCCGGGTAGTACGGCGATCGGTCGAGCACGCCGTAGCCGTGCTGGGTGAGCACGTCGGCGATGAGCGACCGGACCTGTACGGGGTCGAGGGTGGAGAGGTCGGTTTCCCCGGGGGCCGCGAGGAGTACGCGGATCAGCTCGGTCGCGCTGAGCCGCGGGTGGAGGGGAACGCTGAGTCGGTGGACGCCGTCCCGGCTGGGGGTGGCGGCTCCTCGGCGGCTCGGCGTCCTGGTGGTGCTGCGGTCTTGTGTCGTCTCGTCCATCGTGCTGGCCTTTGATGACTCGGGATGCTGGCGGGCGTCGGGGTCAGAACAGGGCGTGTTCGGCGCGGGCGGCGGCGGTGCGGAATGCGTGGGCGGCGTCGGCGGCGGTACGGCCGGGCTCGGCGCTCCACCGGTCGATGGCCTCGCGGTGCAGGACCTTGGTGGCGGCGGGGTCCTCGGCGCTGACGGGGTGACCGGTGAGGGTTTCCGCGAGGAGGGCGAACGCCTGGTCGCGGGCGCGGTCGATGCGGTCCCAGTCGTACGTCCGGCCGGCGGCTCCCCGCCCGTGGCCGGCGGCGACTTGGAGGGCGCCTCGCGGCCAGCACGGCAACGTGGCGGTGCGGCCGGGACCGTCGAAGAGGCGCGGGCCCTGGTGGATGCCGACGTGTTCGATGTGGCGGGCGGCCCATTCCAGGATCGTGGCGGGGGTGTCCGCGATGACGATGCTTTCGGGGGTGTGGCGGGTCGGCACGGTGCTGTCCTTCGGGCAGGGCAGGGGCGGCGGCGTGCTGCCGCCGCCCCCGGTCGGGCTGCTAGTGGTAGGCGGGGATCAACTGGCGGACCTTGTCCTCCCCGATGCACCCGCCCCTGTGACGGCGCGCGCTCGGCGGCTCTCCGTTGCGCCCGCGCAAGTGGCTCCAGAACTTCGGCCCCTGCCAGTCGCACAATTCACAGCTGAGGAACCAGTGGTTATCGCTGCCAGGGAACCCGGTGAGGACAGCCCGCCAGTGGTGGGCCGCGAGTCCCGCGAACGCGATCTCGGCGCCCTCGGTGTTGCGGTCGTTGACCGGCATCCGCGGGTGCAGGAGGGGCACCGGCCCGACCAGCGGTGTGGGGGCCTCGGCGAGGACCTGTTCCAGGGGGACCGCGCCGATCCGACCGGCGGCGTACTCCTCGGCAAGATGAGCGGCGGCCATGTCGGTGCCGGGGGTTCCCTTGGGAGGGCGGCGAAGGTTGCGTTCGCCTGCGGTGGTGAGGACGAGCCAATCCCGGTGCCACCGGTAGGCGCGGCCGATGACCTGGTCTTCGCCGACGATCACGGGGTATCGGCACTGGATGTCGGGGGTGCCGACGCGGTACGTCGGGAGGGTGGTGCTGCCGCCGGTCGCGGGGACGGTCAGCCTGCCCGCTTCGGTGTCGGGGACGGTGATGGTTGCGGGTCGTTCGAGGAGTTGCGTGGTCATGGTGGGGCCCTGTTCTGGTGAGAGAGGGGCCCGCCCTGGCGTGCTCGGCCGCCGGGGCGGGCGGGGGCGCGGTTACGCGGCCTCGGCGTCCGTGGCCTGCGGGGTGGCGGTCCACTCACGGCGCGGGGTGATGCCCAGCTCGGCGAGCATCGGGGCGTGGCTGCTGTTGTCCGCCACCCATTCCCAGTCAGCGCCCTCGGTGCCCGGCCGGTCGGTCCAGGTGAGCATGTAGGAGCGGCCGGAGGTGCGGGGGTCGCCGCACACTGCCTGCGCTTCGCGGCGGGTCATCGCCCACAAGGCGCGCTTGCGACGGCGCGGGGAGTTCTTCGAGGCGATCAGCACCAGCGCCATGCCGTCCAGCCAGCTCGCACCTGCGGCGGAGGCCGCTGCGGTGGTCGGCTCCCCGGCCGGTACCGGTTCCTCGACCGCCGGGGACTGCTCGGCTGGTACCTGCGGTTCGGTGGCCGGGGTCTGGGGCGGCTGCTGCATCTCGTCGGCGCTCTTACGTCCGGATACGCCGTCGTAGGGGGCGGTCCATGTCCAGTCGTCGTGCTGGTTGCCGGTGGCGCGGACGATGCGCTTTCCGATGCTGTTGTGGATGTGCGGGATGGTCACGGACTTCGGGTTGACCCGCAGGACCTCGTACCAGGTACCTCGGTAGAGAACGAAGTCCCCGCGCTTGAAGTCGGCCCGCGACCAGACCTTGAAGCCTTCGGCTTCGGCGTCCTCGATGACCTTCTCCCAGTGGGCGATTTCCTCGGTCAGCTCCTGGTGCTCGATTTGCAGCTCCGGGTCTGCCGGGTTCCGGGAGAACCCCTTGGCGGACTCCCCGCGCTGCCACTTCTCGACCGCGCGGAGGTCGGCCCGCAGCTTGTCGAGTCGGCGGAGCGTGCGGCCGGGGTCCTTCTTGAAATGCTGGTAGTTCGCGGCGGCCTGCGCCCGGCCGGTCCAGTGGGCGGCGCGGTCGCTCTCGCTGATGCTCTTGCGCATCGCGTCGTCCATCCGCGCGTGATCGCGGCGGGCGCGGCCCTCGGAGTGGTGACCGATGAGGATCGGCTGACCGAAGGCGAAGCGCTCGGATATGTCGTGGCTCTTCTTCCACGCGGCCTCGGAGGACTGGGCGGCGTTGGCGGCGTACTCCCCGAACCGATCGGCGCGGCCGTCGGCCTTCTCCTCCCGCTCCTCCTCGGCCTCGCTGAAGCTCCGGCGGTCGGCGTTGTCGACGGTCAGCGTGACCTCGAACCCCTTGTCTCGGAGTCGCTGCGCGAGGAGTTCGAGCGAAGGGGTGTAGGTGGCGTGGTCGCGGCTGTGGGGGAGGTACCAGCAGTCAAGGTTCCTGCTCCAGCGGAAGGGCTGGCGCTGGGTGCGACCGTACTCACGGAGTCGCAGGATCTCGGCCGATCCGTCGCCCCGGCTGGTCCCCTCGATCAGAGTTCCTTCGCGGCGGGTGTGGGTGATCTCGATAGTCACTGAACTGGTCTTTTCTGGTGAGAGTTTGTGGTCCGGCCGCAGGGCGGACCGTGCGTTGGCAGCGGCGCTGCACCACCGGCGCGGGCCGTGAGGGACGATCGGCTCGCGGGTCGTCGCGCCTGCGCGACGACAGGGGCTGTCGCGCCCCCGCGGGGCGCGTCCGCTGCGGTCCGGTGCCCGTCGTCGGTCGGCGGAGCCGCCTGCGGCGGAGTCGGCCGGCGGCGGTGAACGCACCGGACCTGTCCTGCCGCCCCGAAGGGGTGTCCGCTGGTGTGCTGGGGGCCTGCCGGTCCGGAGGTGTTGCCCTCCCCCGGACCGGCGGGGCCCGGTGTCAGCTGCGGTGGAGCGTGTGCCGGGCGGCCGGGTCGGCGGCGGCCAGCCCGGTCCGCTCGCGCCATGCCTGGCGGACGGCGGCGCGGAGCGCGTTCCCGTCGTCGTAGGCGAACCGTCCCCGGCGCAGGTTGCTGGCGATGTCGCGGAAGGTGTCGCCGTGCATCGTGGTCAACGTGTCGTCCAGCGGGGTCAGCTCATGCGGGAACATCGCCTGGACGCTGTCGCCCGGCTGCGGGGCACCGAGAGTGAAGAACCAGACGACCGCCATGGTGGCCTCGTCGGCGAACTCCGGCCCGCCGAAAGGTCCGACGACGACAGCGGGGCGGGTGTCGAGCTGGTGGCCCCGGAACCAGGGGCCACCGATCACGAGCGTCGCGGTGGGGAAGTCCTGGACGGTCGGCTTCGGTGCGGTGGTGAGCATGTCGTGTCCCTGTCTGGTGAGAGGTTCCGCCGGGGCCGTCTGGCTCCGGCGGGGGTGCCGGTCGGGGGGTTGCCCTCCCCCTTCCGACACCATTAATTAAACCATGTTATTAGGTGTGGGTCAACCCGTCACGGCGAGTTCACGGCGGCGCTCTGCGGCCGTCGTGACGGCGCGGGCGATGGCGCGGCCGGTCTCGATGGCCCGGACGGCGGACTCGTGCACCGGGGGCTTCTTGTCCTGGGTGATGATGCCCGCGAGCGGCGGCATGACGGCGGGGCCCGGGGTGATTCCGAGGATGAGCGCGGCGACGTGGGCGGCTGAGGCGACTTCGGCGGCGTGCTGGCCGGGAAGGGGGGCGTCCGCCTCGGTGATGCGTCGCCACGCGTGGCCGTACAGCAGGATACGGACGGCGTTGTCGGGGGCCTCCTGGGTGAAGTCGAACCCCCCGGCCTGCTCGGGGTCCTCGTGGTACTGGTCGCGGTACTGGCTCACCAGGGCATCGCGGATGACCTCGGGGGCGAGCGGGGCGGCGGCGGGCGGCTCGTAGGCGTCGCCGTCGGTCTGGCTGATGTCGAAGACCGGCCCGGCCTTGAAGCCGGAGACCTTGCGTCCCTGGCCCTCGACGGCCTCGCCGTTGGCCTCTCGCTGCCCACCGTCGGCGGCGGCTGTGGCCTCCTGGGTGTCCTCGGTCCGGCGCTTTATTGGCGTCCAGATACGGAGGGAGGTGGACCCCTTGACCGGGAAGCGTCCGGCCTTTCGCCAGTCTCCGGAGCTGAGTACGTGGGTGGCGTTCGGGCACTGGGCGGCGATGGCGATGCAGTTGGTGGGGCTGCGATCGTCGCGCTCCGTGTGGGTCAGGTTCGCGGCCGTGCGCATGACGACGGCCCAGAAGTCTTCGCTGCCGACCATTGCGCCGTACGCACGATCCATGACGGCTTCGAGTTCACCGCGCATCTTGGCGGAGTAGGCCCGGCGCTCTTCGTCGGTCATCTTCGGCTTACGGGGCATGTCGCGGTCCTCTTGGTGAGAGATACGTCCGGGGCCGGCTGACCCTCGGGGGCGTCGACCGGGGGGCTGCCCTCCCCCTTCCGACACCACTAATTAAACCATGTTCTAGAGTGATCGGCAACCCCTAAATCCAGTACAAGCCTGCTTCGTTGCTCACGGCGCGATATGCGGCTATGACCTCGTCCTCTATTCGCGTCCAGCGGTCGAGGATATCGGGGGCGGTCTCCTTGTCGCTGGCCGCGCGCGTGGCCCTGCGCCATTCAATGGCGATTTTGAGCGTGCGGAGTTGTGAGCGGGTCAGTTCCCATCGGCCTGAATCCGGGAGTTGATCGCCATAGGCCATCGCCACGGCGTTGTTGATGTGCTCGGTACCGGACCACACGTTACGTGTGGCCTGGAGGGCAAGGGCGCGCTTGAGGGTGCACCGAAGATGCGGGGCCTGCACAAGCCATTGCGGCTCGATAGTGAACACGTCTGCGCTCATCCTGGGGGCCTTTCTGGAGGGGGCGGCGCGCAGGGACAGCGCGCCGCCGTGACGCACGAAGAATTAGAGGGCGTATCCGTCGACGTATTCGCCGCGCTCCCCCTCGGGGGTCTGCACATGGGGAAGGAATCGGCTCACTGCGAATACGACGGCGTCGGCGATGATCCGGGGCGCGTCGTTGAGTACGAGACTCACCGTGTCGCCGTCGAGTCCAATACGGACTTCGCCCGGCTCAAGATTCATGTAAACGAAAGCGGTTGTGCCATCAATGCGGGTTCGCGCTCCGGGAAGTCGCTCGGAGAGATCACGTGCGGCCTTCTCGACGTCTCGGCGCATTTCGGCCTGTGCGCGGTTATGCTCCTTCACCCGCTCGTGAACGTCGCGGTGCGCGGGGATGAGGTCGGCGGCGATCCGGGCCGCGATGTCCGCCGGGTCCTCGTTCATGGCGACTCGGACAGTGTCGCGCTCGCCCCTGCGGAACGGGTAGTCGGTGGCGGGGAATGCGCCTCGGATGTGCAGGTGGCCGGGGTCGTCGAACCGCTCGGAGAGGTGGAGCTGTCGACCGTCCAGGTGGGCGAAGGTGGCGGCGTGGTCCAACTCCTGGACGCCGTGGCGGGCGGGCTGCGGTCGCCAGTTTCCGCCAAGTTCGAGGGCGATCGGGTGGGACAGTTCCGCGACGGTGAGAGGCGTGTTCATCGTCCTTCTCCTGGTGAGAGAGGTTGTCGGCGGCCGGTCGGCCCGCCGTTCGCCGGCTGGGGGTTGCCCTCCCCTTCCGGCATCACTAATTAAACCACGTTCTAGGGGTTGGGTCAACCCGGACACCGGCCCTGACCTGGCCTTTTCTCACCACGCCCGACCCGCACCCGCTCGGCCGGGCCCGGCCACAACGGGCCTGGGCGGGGTTCCCTCCTCGGTCGGACAGCTCCGCCGTACCAGGGTTCCGGGCGCGGTGTCCTGGCTCGCGTAGCGACCGCGCAGCGGCTCGGCCTGGACGCCGTGTCCGGGTTCCTGGTACGCCCCCCCCGGGTGTCCGGCCGAGGAGGGAACCCCGCCTTCACCCGCACCACAACGCACCCGCACCCGCACAACCCGCCCCCACCCCCTCCGAGGAGGACCCGCCGGAGGCAGCCCTTCGCCCTGGCCGGCACCCAACGCCCCTCGATCGACGGGGTTCCAGACTCGGGGCCGGTCTGAAAATAGATTGCTCGTGGTGCACGCCACGCAACGCCGCCCAGCCTGCCGACTGTCACGAATTAGTAACGGCGCGAGTGATTCTCGCTCTTCGGCGTCGTCGGGCGATGGAACCTAGGCTCCTGGCTATCGGGTGAAGTCACCGCACTGCACAAACCCGGTCGCCTTCCTCGCCTTCGGGCATCCGGGGAGAACGGAGCTGCCGCTCCGATACAAGTCCATACCCGAGTACGGCGTGCGGTGCCTGGTTCTCGACCTGATCACTGGGAGCAACAGTGGTCGGTTCGAGCAGCCATGCCACCGAACCGACCACCTTCACGGAAGGTACGTCGGACGCATGGAAACGGTCGGATGGGCAACAGCTTCAGTGGCAGTGCTCGGTGGGTGCGTTCTCGTGCTCGGCTACGTTCTCGATCAGGTGCCGTCGCTTGCCGAGAAAGCAGTACGAGCTATCACCGCGATACGCCGGCTGCGCGACGAGTGGCGGAACGAGTGACGGGCGTCGCCCCCGGGCGGCACGCTCCTCCCACGGGCACAACGTCAAGCCATCCTGCGCTCGCCGTGCGGCGGTCGCGGCGCCGGATCGGCTGCGGCACACGGTGGTCATGCCCTCGCTGACTGCGGCGGCCTGACGTTGCACGGCGGACGCGCTCTCAGGCATGGGGGTTTCTCGGCGTCTCGGTGGTGCAGTCGGCGGCGGACCGTTCCTCCGCCGGGGAGGTGCCGCCCGTGGTCGCGCGGAGCGCGACGGACAGTGCCGTCGTGCCCGGAGGGCACGCCCGTTTTGGCCCGGCGTCCGGACGGGGCGGGAGGGCCGCCCGCGGCCCGGACGTTCCGGCCGGCTGCGAGCCGGGCCAGGCTGAGCCGTCCCAGAGGGACGCCCTTTCTGCGGGGGCCGGTGACTGGCGCCGGCCGCCGACGCGGGCGGGGTCCGGACGGTGGTGGGCGGAGCGTGGGGTGGGCGGCTCGACGCCGTCCACCCCACGGCCCGGCGGCCGGGGTCCGTCCGGGTGGCGGCTCCCGCCCGGCCGGGGCTGCTGCTACGCGGCGACCGGTTCGCGCGCGGCGACGCGGCACCGAGTGAGCACGGTCTGTGCGGTCTCGCCGTAGATGCTGTGGTCCTTGACCGTGCCGGTCAGCTCGACCTCGTCGCCCTGGTCGGGCACGTCGGCGGCGGAGCTGAACCAGACGAACACGTTCCCGCTCGGGTCCTGGAACTTCACCAGTCGGCGGCGCTGGGTCTGGTAGCCGTACGTCCGGCCCTCCAGCTCGATCACGGTGGTGACGGTGGCGGTGGTGGTGATGCGCTCGCCCACACTGCCCTGCGGCTTGCTGTTCTGCGCGGCCCGCTCGCTGGTCTCCTTCTCCTGGTCGCGGTACCAACCCGCGATGGCGGACACGAGCGTCGGCAGATGGCGCGGGTCGACGGTCTCGCCCTTCGCCAACTGGCCGACCTTGTGGCGGTAGTCGGAGAGGCTGCCGTATCCCTGGACGGCCCATGCCTGGACGGCGGCGGCGGTGGTCGGCGCGTCGGGGTCGGCGTCGATGGCGGCCCGCCAGTCCATCGGGGCCTTGCGGTCGAAGAAGTACGCTTCGACGCCGTCGGCGGTCGGCGGGGTGTTCTTCCACTGCTCGGACCGGCTGTAGAACCGGCCCTCCGTCTTCACGATGGCGGCGGTCACCCGCAGGACCTCGATCACCGGGACACGGAGATCGGCCGGGACGCCACCCCCCTCGCCGTCCCAGTCGGAGTCCTTCAGCGTGCCGAACCGCCACAGGGCCTCAAGGCCCTTGATGGGCAGACCGGTGTACGGCTCGACGCACGTCGTGCCCAACTGCCGCATCTCGCCGTTCTCGTGGCGGGCGAGATAGGTGGCGGTGCGGTGGCGGGCGACGGCGCACCCGTGGCAGAAGTTCTGGATGGCGCGGTACTGGCGCGCGGCCTCGGCGTCCTGCTCGGGCAGACCGGGGAACAGGCTGGTGATCGTCTCGCCCTCTTCGTCGTGGTCCAGGCGGGCGATGACGGTCCAGCCGTGGTGACGGGGGATGTCACCGGAGATCGTCACGGTGACGGTGGGGCGCTTGCCGATCAGGCGGCCGTCGATGTCGTGGTAGTCGGCAAGGAACGGCTCGGAAATGTCGAGCGCGTACGCGCTGAGGTGGTGGACGGCAGCGCGGGCGTTGGTGGCCTCGACAAGCTGACGGACGCGGAACTGGGCGGTCGCGGGGATGGAAAACCGCATGGCTGCGCTGGTCATCGTGGGTGCTCCTGCTGGTGAGAGAGGAATCGCGGGCCCGGCCGGGCGGGTTGCCCTCCGCGTACGGCCGGGGTCGGGCCGGCTGGCGGCCCGTGGTCTCGGAGAGGGGTTGCCCTCCCCCTCCGGCACCATTAATTAAACCATGTTTTGGGGTGTGGGGCAAGCATCCCGCCCGGGGATGTCGAGTGCAGCGCGGTCGCGCAGGAACGCGGCGAACAGGGCGGCGGTGTAACTGTCGGCGGTGCCGTACGTACGGCGGCAGTCCAGCGCCCCGATGCGCTCGCCACGGTGGCGGACGGGGAACGGCTGGCCGGGGGCCGGGATGGCGAGCGCGTACAGTCCGCGCGGGGTGTCCACGCGCAGGACGACGGCGGCGGCCTCGTGGTCGTAGGCGGCGGACCAGCGGGCGGGCCCGATGCCGAACTCTGCGAGACCGGACGCGATGGCGCGGGCCTGCATGATGTCGGTGGTGGTGCCGGGGTCGGGCTCGGCGGGGGCGGGGACGCATCCGCAACCGTGGTCGTCGGCGTGGGTCTCGAACAGAGCTGTACGGGTCACCGTGGGGCTCCTGGGGTGGCCGGGGGCAGGAGGGTTTCCCGCCCCCGGCGTCGGGCGGCTGAGGTGGTTAGGCGGCGGCTTCGTCGTCGCTGGCCGGGTCGTCGGCTTCCTCGGCCTCCGGCTCGCCCGCCTCCTCGTCGGTGCCCGGCTCCTGCTCGGTCTTCGGCTCGTTGCCGGACGTGATCGCGCGGGGCTTCTTCTTCGACGGGTCGTAGGGCTCATCGTCCACGACCGACTGCTCAATGGGCGTGAGCGGGTACCCGAGGGACGCGAGCACCTGGAACCATCGGCCGGTGGGCGTCCGCGTCCACGGGGCGCGCTGGCTGTCCGTCCTCCACGCGGACCGGTTCGCGCACTTCTCCCGGACGGCCGCGATGGCAGCGAACTGAAGCTGCGGGGCCCGGCGCGGGTCCTGGGCGACGTGCCCGGCGAAGCTGCCCCGGTCCTTGGCCTGCTCGGTGCTGAGCCCCAGGAAGGATGCCAGGATCTCGGTCGTTGCCTCCTTGTTCAGGTCGTCACAGATTCCCCAACTGCCATTCAGAAGAGCGTTATTGACGTGGCCGATCAGGGTGTTGGTGCTGGCCTTCGGAAGGTTGCGTCGCTTGATCAGGTCGGCGATCCACTTCCGACGCAGGGCCTCGGCCGCGTCCCAGTCGATGTTCCCCTTCTTGACCGCTGCGCGGGCGGCGCGCTCGGCCTCGACCTCGGCGGCGGTCTTCGTCCCGCCGGTGCCGCTGCTGCCCTCGGGCACGGTGTGCCCGTACAGGCCGGGAGCGGAGCAGTAGGGCTCGTACCGGTCTGCGCGCCGCTCGTCGAACACCCACACCAGGCCCTTGCACTCGGCGTGTTCCTCGGCGCTGATGCCGCGCAGCCGCCATACGGGCATGGCGCGCTCGGACAGCTCCTCGGCGTCCCTGATCTTCTGCCCGGCCGCCTCCAGCTCGGCGCGGTGGGCCTCGGCCTTGGTCCGCTTGTCGCGCTTGGTCCGCTCAACGGCGATGGCCCAGTCAACGTCTCCCTCGTCGGCGTCGTCGTCGGCGGCGGCCCCGGTGATCGCGGCGAGCGCTTCGGCGTCGTCCGCGAATTCCGACAGCGCGGCCAGGTGCTCGAACGTCCACTCGTAGCTGCTCGCGCCACTGACGGCGGCCGACAGCTTCTCGTCGGACCGGACCTTGACCAGCGTCTTGACGTCCTTCTGCCGCACGCCTGCGGCCTTGGCGATGCGGCCCACCTGCGCGCCCGCTTCGGCTGCGCTGAACATCGCCTGGTTCATCTCGGAAGTGCTCAGGCCCTTGCGGTGCTGTGCGGTCGTGATCATGTCGAGGAACTGGCCCGCCGCGTCGCGGTCGTCGTCCTCCCACTCGTACGGCAGGTGGGTAAGACCCGCGTCCGTCGCGGCGTGGTAGCGGCGGTTTCCGTCGTTGACCTGGAGGACTCCGCCGTCGAGTCGCTGGATCTTGACGGGGATGCGGCACCCCTCGGTGCGGAGCGAATCCACGAACGGCGCGTTCAGGTCCAGGTCTTCGCGGACGTTCTTCGGGTGCGGGGTGAGCGCGTCGATCCGGATCACGGGGCGCGGGGTGACCGGAACGGTCTCCAGCCCTGCGGCGACGGCGGCGGCCAGCCGCTGGAACCCGTCGATGACCTGCGGCACGTCGCCGTGGGTGCGCACGACGTACAGCGGCTCCACGACGCTGTTGTCCTTCACGTCGGCCAGCAGATCGGCCGGGGCCTCGATGGCGCGGACGTTGCCGGGGTGCGCGGCCAGCTCGGCGACCGTCAGGGTCGGCCACGGGGCAGGGGCAGTCTGGACGCCGGCCTGGGTCTTGGTGTTCGTCATCGGTCCTTCTCTTCCTGGTGAGAGTCCTTCGGGCCGTTCGGCCCGGTGAAGGTGTCGGTCGGGGGGTTGCCCTCCCCCTTCCGGCACCATTAATTAAACCATGTTCTTGAGGGTGGGGCAACCGGGGGTGCTGTGATCGTCGTCACTCGGGTGCAGCGCTGCGGCGGCGCGGATCATCGCGGCGGCCTCGGCGGTGGTCCGCTCGGGCTCGTCCCCCCAGCACCACAGCAGGGTGCGCCGGTAGGCGTCCTCGGTGAGCTTGAGCTTTCGCCACCGGACGCCGGACACGGGATGGCCGTTCGCGTGGTCGCTGAGCACTACAAGGGAGTCGAACAGGGCGCGTTGGAAGATGTCCCACGGTTCACCGCGTACGGACCAGCGGGGCCGGACGGTGCGCACGCCGCGCTCCCACGCGTGCAACACGGTGCACGGGGCGGTGTCGCCCATCCGGCCGGGCTGCCAGAGGTGGTCACCCTGGTAGAGACCGACGCGTTCGATGTGGTCGGCGGCGGCGGTGAGGATGCGGGCGGGGGTGGCCGGTGGCTTTCGTGTCGGCACGGTCATGCCTCCTAGGGTGGCGGTCGCGGGCTCGGCGGCCGGGGGCGGCGGACGGCCGCCCCCGGCCCTGACGGGGCTACGCAGCTATGGACCCGGCCGTGGTGCGGCCGATCCGCTTACCGCCAATGTCGGCGCGGCTTCCCGCGATCCATCCGGCCCCGTACCCGTTGCCGGTCATGGTCGTGGTGCCGCCCTTCCGTGCACGCGGGTATGCCTGCTGGTAGCTGCGCGAGACGACGGCCTTGCGGTCCGCAAGCACGAGGGCCGCGCTGCGGCCGGTGGCGCTGGTCTCGCCCCTGGCTTCTTCGCGTGCGCCGCGCTCGGCCTCCTCGATGCGGTCACCCACCCGGTTGATGAAGCCGAGGAGCCAGGACCGACGCCAGGCACGCGCACCCTGGCCCGGCGGGACTGACTGAGCGGCCAGTCCGCTGTTCATCTGGAGCAGAAGAGAGGTGTAGAGCAGTTCGACACGCTGAAGGTCGCTCGCGTACCCGAAGATGTGCACCCGGCGGGCCGGGCCGCTGCCGTCTCGGCCAAGGTGGATCAGCTCACAGCCGAGGGCGAGTGCGATGCGGTTGATGAGGCGGACCCGCTCCATCGCCCACGGGTTGTCCAGAACGATCTTCCGGTCTGTGGGGGCGTCGCTGGCCGGGTTGGCGTCGTTGAGCATCGCCTGTTCGACGCCGTACTTCGCCATCATCTCGAACGCCCGCTTCCGGGCCAACTCCGCCTCCGACTCCGGCGTACGGGGGTCCTCCGCCTTGGCGAGCAGAGCACGGATGGTATCGAGCTTCGCGGGGGCCTTCGTAGTGCTCACGTACGTTCTCCTGGTGAGAGAGGTTGTCGGCGGCCGGTCGGCCCGCCGTTCGCCGGCTGGGGGTTGCCCTCCCCTTCCGACATCACTAATTAAACCACGTTCTAGGGGGTTGGGTCAACCCGAATATACGCTCTGACCTGGCCTTTTCTCACCACGCCCGACCCGCACCCGCCCGGCCGGGCCCGGCCACAACGGGCCTTGGCGGGGTTCCCTCCTCGGTCGGACAGCTCCGCCGTACCAGGGTTCCGGGCGCGGTGTCCTGGCTCGCGAAGCGACCGCGCAGCGGCTCGGCCTGGACGCCGTGTCCGGGTTCCTGGTACGCCCCCGGGTGTCCGGCCGAGGAGGGAACCCCGCCTTCACCCGCACCACAACGCACCCGCACCCAAACAACCAGCCCCCACCCCCTCCGAGGAGGACCCGCCGGAGGCAGCCTTTCGCCCTGGCCGACACCCAACGAACTCGTGGTTCGAGATGTCCGCGGACCTGTGCCTACGGTGCGCGCGATGAGCAGTATTTCGAACAGGACTGGGGGCACAGGTGAGCACCACTTCGGCAGGACCGGTGAGCGCGGCGGAGCTGCGGCGGCGGGTTCGCGCTGCTGAAGCGCTGAAGGCGAAGACGCGGGAGATGGCCGCGACGAACGCGCTGACCGCGCGTGAGGCCGCGGTGAAGGCGGCCAAGGCGAAGGAGGAGGCCGACGCCTCCGCACGAGAAGCTGCCGCTGTGGTTCTGCGGCTGTTCGACAACGACGCCGAGTTGGTCTCGGAGCTTCTTGGCGTGCCGGCGGAGGAGCTGGAACGCGAGGCGAAGCCTGTTACCGCCGCTCGGGCGAAGGAGATCATCGAGTCGCTGCGGGCCCGCGCCGAGCGCCCCCGTCCCACCCGGCCCCGTAAGCCTCGCGCGGATGGGACGGATGCGGCTTCCTCGACCTCGCACATCCCGGCCCCGGTCATCACAGCGGACGGTAGCCGGGCTGATGCCGCCTGAGAACGACCTCGGGCCCGGACTCTTCCCGCTCACGGCGGTGAACGAGTCCGGGCCCGTTCACCGTGATGAGCAACTAGCCCTCATCGGTGAACCAACACCGGTGCGCATACCGGCTGTTGAGTGGTCGGTCTGGCTGGCCAACGAGTCAGTTCAAGCCCGGTACTGGGCAAAGGTCTACCGAACCTCGTCAACCGAAGACTGCTGGTTCTTCTTCGGCGGGATCTCCAGCACCGGCCACGCCAGCTTCAGGGCCGCGTCGCGGCCGGGCAGGACGCGACGCGGCACGGTGCCCGGCCACCTCTACGGGTACCAGCTCGCGCACGGTGTCATCCCTCGGCTCGGTTGGGGTACCGACAGCCCGACCGTGTGCCACACCTGCGACAACCACTCCTGCCAGCAGCCGACACACCTTCGGCTTGGCACGGCGGCAGAGAACCGAGCCGAGTGGCTGGCCCGCCGCAGAAACCCGGGCAGCCCTCTGGCCGACCTCCGCGGCCCGGCCGGACGCTCCCGCGCGATAGGCGCCGCCATCCGGGCCGGCCGAGAGAACCGCGAGTCAGACCAGGAGATCGCGGGCCGCATCCGAGCTGCCATGTCGGCTGGTCGGCCACTCAGCCTCTGGTGAGCTGAGGTTCCACGGAGCGGTGGGTAAGGCGTGCCCCGGCCCCGCCTACGTGACTACGTCTGACCACCTTCCGTATCCCCCGGCTGGCGCTCCTTCCGCCGCACTGAGCGGACAGCAGCCAACAACCCCACCATGACCACGGAACCGATCACCTCCGCCAACACCCCCTCCACAACGGCCTCCCAAAAGGGAGTGGACAGTGTCATCCCCTACGCCTCCTGACCTCGACTGCACTCCGATCAGCCTGATCTGAAGGTCATTGAGGTGGACGGTGCTAGACGTCGGCGGTCGTTGTCGGACACCATAGGACGGAATCGGACAGCTGCCGGGGGGGCTATGCCAGGGCTGAAGCGGCCGAACCTGCCGGACGGCGGGCTGAAGGACTTGAACACTGCGCTGCACGACCTGCATCGGCGTGCCGGCCGACCTTCCACCCGAGATCTCGCCAAGCTCATAGGTCCGAGAGTCGCAAGCAAGAGCAGGGTCTACGACGCCTTCTCAAGTGATCGCTTGCCGTCGTGGGGGCTGATCCAGGTACTCGCGGAGGCTCTGTGCGAATTCATCCCGGGGTCCGCTTTCTCGGAAGAGGAACAGAGGCTGCACGGCCTCTGGCTGGCAGCGACGGGAGCAGACGACAACCATGCGCCGTCGAGCCAACTCTCCGCGGAACGAACGATCCCATCCGAGATCGAAGCACCAACACCAGCACCGGTACTCGCCCTGCGCATCGAGTGGGCGCGGCCCTCAGACCTGAGCGTTCAAAACCGTCGTGCGTTGCGGTTCATCGTGACCGATGCCCTCTCCGACATCGGGTACGGCGCAGAGGGCGCGCACCGCCGCGACATGAGCGCGGGCAGTGTCATCAGCGTCGACGCCAGACGAGAAGACCCCAGCCTCACGACCGCCACAGTCCTAGCAACCCTTGAGGACTCGCTACACAGCTCGGGCATCCCGGGCGGCTATCGGGGATCGACGCTGCGCTTGCTAGCGCACCTGGGGCCCTGCGCTCGTCCTACTGTCCTGGACGCTCAGGCACAAGCTATCGAGGAGCTGAATGAGCTCTGGCGTCATCAGAAGACGCAGGACCTCTTCAAGAATGACCAGGCTGTTTCCGCGATCCTTGCCGACGCGCTCCTGAACCTCGACCGATACGACCCCTTCCTGGTGGACTGGGAGTACGCCCAGGTTCCGCTGTTCAGAGTGGATCGCGGACCTCAGGACCTAGGCAACTACAAGCTCTGGGTGCGCACGCGCGCGGACCGCGCCGGAGGACGGGTAGGTGACACTCCGCCCTTCTGACGCGCACCCAGTCAGGCGGCCTCGGCGAGGTCCTGCGGGATCGCTGCGCCCATCGCCCATTCGACGGCTGCCACGACCTCGTCGTCCGAGGACTCCAGGAGGTGTCCGTATCGGTCGACGGTCGTCGTGATCGACTCGTGGCCGAGGCGGGCCTGAATCACGGGCAGGGGGACCTTGCCGGCGATTAGCCAGGAAGCGTGAGTGTGGCGCAGGTCGTGGATGCGTGGGCGCTTGGTGAGACCGGCGGCGTTGACTGCGTCCAGGGCAGGCTTCCAGCGGTGTGCGTGGAACACACCGGAGTGCCAGGCTCCGCCCTCTGGTGCGGTGAAGACCAGGTCGGTCGGCTTCTTCCCCTTGCAGATCCGCTGGAACAGCTGCACCTGCTCAGGAGTGAGCACGAGCGTGCGGCGCGACTTCTTCGTCTTGGGGGCCCCGAGAAATGTCCCGCCCTCGCCTCGCCGTTTCCACGCGCGCTGCACGCGGAGCGTCGGCCTCTTGGACACGAAGGTGAAGTCCCGAGGTTGCAGCGCCGTCACCTCACCCCACCTGAGGCCGGTGCTCACCAGCGCGTCGATGATGTCGACAGCATCGGCACGTACATGCCTCCGCAGTAGGGCGTACTCCTCAGGTTCGAGGAACACCTCGTCGTCCTCCGTGTCGTTCCCCTTGGGCAACTTCGTGTGCACACAGGGGTTCGAGTCACGCAGTGCCGGATCGGAGTCCACGGCTGACTGGAGGATGCTGTAGAGCAGGCCGTGGAGGTTGGCGATCGTCTTCGCCGCGTACGCGCGGCGCTTCGTCCCCGGAGCATGCAGGGGGCCCGGCCTCCCGTCCTGAAGGTCCAGGATCCACCGGCTGACGTGATCGCGGGTGAGCTTCTCCCCTCGATCGGACACGGACAGCTCTCCGAACCACGGGACCATGTGGTTGTCGATGAACCTCGTGTAGTTGGTCCTGGTGTGCTCGGATATGTCCGTCAGGAGCCCTACGTAGGCGTGGGCGTAGGCCGGAAACTTCTCCGCGTCTGGTGCCGACGGCTCGCTGATCTCGACGAAGCCCTCGCCCTTGACCCACCCCGGGGGCCATTGCTGTCCGTGACCATTGACCAGGTCGCGGAAACGTTCCGCCAGCGTCTCGTCGTCGAACGTCTCGCGGCACCACTGGCCCGTTCGGGTCCCACCGGCCCGCCACATGACGGTATAGGAGGGGTCTCCGGACAGCCGGGAATTGGTCTTGATGTACGCCATGAGAGTGATCGTACGGCGCTTCGGTGCGGCGTTCGTGCGGCGAACGCGACCACCGACCTAGCGTGAAACCGGCGTTTTGGCTGGTCACGACGTTTCTGCCGTAGTGGGGCGGGTGGGACTCGAACCCACGGCCGACGGATTATGAGTCCGCTGCTCTAACCGGCTGAGCTACCGCCCCTCAACGGCGTGTCGCGTACACGTGTGCGCGCCGTCTGCCGCAGCATAGCCGCTCATACGATCTCTCGCTGTGGCTCACGGCATCCACGACCATGAGGACTACGCACCGCACGGGTTGGTTCCCGGGCACAAGAAAGAGGACCCCTCAGGGTCCTCTTTCTTTTCGCTCCCCCGGCTGGACTCGAACCAGCAACCCTCCGGTTAACAGCCGAATGCTCTGCCAATTGAGCTACAGGGGATCGCGCTCCCCCGACTGGACTCGAACCAGTAACCTGCCGGTTAACAGCCGGCTGCTCTGCCAATTGAGCTACAGGGGATTGCTGCGTTGCACCGAACGTACGCACCTCGGGCGTCCCGGGCGGCGCTCGTTCGCTGCGACACATACATTAGCGCAAGCAGGGGGGTGCTCCGCCAATCGGTATGCCGCGGGCGCTCGTGGGCACCAGTGAGGCATCAGGGAACTTCCAGGGAAGGGTGGTGCCGCCGTGCGGTACAAGCTGACGTTCGTCGTGGGACTGGCCCTCGGTTACGTCATCGGGACGCGGGCCGGGCGCGAGCGCTACGAGCAGATGAAGAAGTCCGCGCGCGAGTTCTCGCAGAATCCCGCCGTGCGCAACGCGGCCGAATCCGCGGCACAGACCGGGCGCCAGGTGGCCGGAAAGGCTCTCCACGCGGTGAGCGACAAGGTCGGCGACAGACTGCCCGAAGCGATGACCGAGCGAATCCACGCCCTGCGCCACCACAACGGCCAGGTGACCGAGGACGACTGGGGCGTCAGCAACACCTGACGCCGCCAGGCCCCGTGGGCAAGGTCACGCGGCGGACTTCCCCACGGACGTCCGCGTGGCGGCGTCCGTGTGTTCCATGGCTCCGGGGCCCCCGGACGGTCGCCGGGGGTGCCTGAAAAGACCCCTCATACCCCGTCAGCGCTCCCCCTACTCCTCCGCGTGCGGCAGAATCTCCTGCCATGGGGATAGTCGCGGGCTTGGACAGCTCTTCGGGGTTCACACGGATCGTCGTCTGTGACGCGGACACGGGTGCCGTGCTGCGGCAGGGCTATGCCCCGCATCCGGGCGACCCGAAGGCCGTCGACGTCGATCCGCAAGGCTGGCTGCTCTCGCTCGGCGAGGCCGCGGCCGGCGGGCTGTTGGAGGGTGTGCAGGCCATCGGCGTCTCCGCTCAGCAGCATGGTCTTGTGACTCTGGACCAGCAGGGCACCCCGGTGCGGCCCGCGTTGGTCGGCAACGACAGGCGGGCACAGGTCGCCGCCGCCGACCTCGTCGAGGCGTTCGGCGGACGTCGGGCCTGGGCCGAGGCCGTCGGATCGGTGCCGCAGGCCGGACAGCCCGTCGCCAAGCTCCGCTGGCTGGCCCGCACCGAGCCCGAGAACGCCCAGCGTGTCGCGATGGTCCTCCAGCCGCACGACTGGCTGGTCTGGCAGCTGCTCGGCAGGCCGCTGCGGCGCACCACCGACCGCGGCGCCGCCTCGGCGACCGGCTACTGGTCGGCCGGCGCCGACGCCTACCGTCCCGATCTCGTCGAGCTGGCGCTCGGCCATCAGGCCGTGCTGCCCGAGGTGCTCGGCCCCGCCGAGGCGGCCGGCACCACCCCAGAGGGCCTGCTGATCTCCGCCGGTACGGGCGAGACGATGGCCGCCGCACTCGGCCTCGGGCTCGGCCCCGGGGACGCGGTCGTGTCGCTCGGAGCCTCCGGTTCGGTGATGGCCGTGCACCACCAGGCGCTCGCCGACCCGCAGGGCATGATCACCTCCTTCGCCGACGCGACCGGCATGCACCTGCCCGTCGTGCACACCTCGAACGCGGTCCGGGCGCTGCGCGGAACCGCCGAGATGCTGGGCGTGGACAGCCTGGAGGAACTGTCGGCCCTCGCCCTGAAGTCGACCCCCGGCTCCTCCGGCCTGGTCCTCCTCCCCTATCTGGAGGGCGAGCGCACCCCGCAGCTTCCGCACACCGCGGGCACCCTCAGCGGTCTGCGCCGCGAGTCGATGAAGCCGGAGCATCTCGCGCGGGCCTCCTTCGAGGGGATGCTCTGTTCCCTCGCCGACGCGATGGACGTACTGCGCGGGCGGGGCGTCGAGGTGCGGCGGGTGTTCCTGCTGGGCGCGGCGGCGGAGCTGCCCGCCGTACAGGCACTGGCCCCGGCGGTCTTCGGAGCGCAGGTCGTCGTCCCGCAGCCGGCGGACTACGCGGCGCGCGGCGCGGCACGGCAGGCCGCGTGGGCGCTCGGTGTCTCGCACGGCAGGCTCTCGCCGGGCGCGCCGCCGGCCTGGCAGGGTGCGGCGGCGCAGGTCTTCGAACCGGGCGAGGAGCTGGCGGTGGGGCAGGCGGTCCGGCAGCAGTACCGGGCGACCCGGGAGCAGACCCACCCGGGCGCGTTCGACGCGTAGTCACCCGGCCCCCCCGAGCGGGTGCTCGGGGGGCCGGAACGCGGACGCGGGAGCTCAGGAGCCCGGGGTCAGGGCCGAGTTCCCGGGGTCGCCGGGGGCGGAGAAAACCGAGTCGTAACGCCGGGGGCTGACGGGCGATAGTAGAACCCGTGCTCATAAGACTCCTCCGAAGCCACCTCGGACCGTACAAGAAGCCCATCGCCCTGCTGGTGCTCCTGCAGCTGCTGCAGACCTGTGCCTCCCTCTATCTGCCGACGCTGAACGCGGACATCATCGACAACGGTGTGGTGAACGGGGACACCGGCTACATCCTCCGCTTCGGTGCCCTGATGATCGCGGTCTCGGTGCTCCAGGTCGTCTGCAACGTCGGCGCCGTCTACTTCGGGGCACGCACGGCGTCCGCCCTGGGCCGTGACGTGCGTGCCGCGGTCTTCGCGCGCGTGCAGTCCTTCTCGGCCCGCGAGGTCGGGCACTTCGGCGCACCGTCGCTGATCACCCGTACGACGAACGACGTCCAGCAGGTCCAGATGCTGGTCCTCATGGCGTTCACCCTGATGGTGTCGGCGCCGATCATGTGCGTCGGCGGCATCATCATGGCGCTGGGTCAGGACGTGCCGCTGTCGGCGGTGCTGCTGGCGGTGGTCCCGGTCCTGGGCATCGCGGTCTCCCTGATCGTGACGAGGATGCGTCCGCTGTTCCGGACCATGCAGGAGCGGCTGGACACGGTGAACCGGGTGCTGCGCGAGCAGATCTCCGGAAACCGGGTGATCCGGGCGTTCGTGAAGGACGACTACGAGCGCGAGCGGTTCAGGGGCTCCAACACGGAGCTGACCGACGTGTCGATGGCGACCGGCCGGCTGATGGCGCTGATGTTCCCGACCGTGATGACGGTGGTGAACGTCTCCAGCATCGCGGTGGTCTGGTTCGGAGCGCACCGAATCGACAGCGGCGGGATGGAGATCGGGGCGCTGACCGCCTTCCTCGCCTATCTCATGCAGATCGTGATGGCCGTGATGATGGCCACCTTCATGTTCATGATGGTGCCGCGGGCCGAGGTGTGCGCCGAACGCATCGAGGAGGTCCTGGCCACCGAGTCCAGCGTGGTGCCGCCCGTGGTGCCGGTACGCGAGCTGCGGCAGCGCGGGCACCTGGAGGTCAGGGCGGCGGACTTCCGCTATCCGGGCGCAGAGGAACCGGTCCTGCGGGAGGTCGCCCTGGAGGCCCGGCCCGGCGAGACCACGGCGATCATCGGTTCGACCGGAAGCGGCAAGTCCACGCTGCTGGGTCTGGTGCCGCGGCTCTTCGACGTGACCGGCGGCGAGGTCCTGGTCGACGGCGTCGACGTACGGACTCTGGACCCGGAGCTGATGGCGCGGACGGTCGGGCTCGTCCCGCAGAAGCCGTACCTCTTCTCGGGCACGGTGGCGACGAACCTGCGGTACGGGAAGCCCGACGCCACCGACGAGGAGTTGTGGCACGCCCTGGAGGTGGCCCAGGCCGCCGACTTCGTACGGAATCTGGAGGCCGGTCTGAACGCGCCGATCGCGCAGGGCGGCACCAATGTGTCGGGCGGGCAGCGCCAACGTCTCGCGATCGCGCGGACCCTGGTCCAGCGGCCGGAGATCTACCTGTTCGACGACTCCTTCTCAGCGCTCGACTACGAGACGGACGCGCTATTGCGGTCCGCGTTGTCGGAGGAGACCGCCGACGCGACCGTCGTGATCGTCGCCCAGCGGGTGTCGACGATCCGGGACGCTGACCGGATCGTGGTCCTGGACCAGGGCAGGGTCGTAGGGGCGGGACGCCATCACGAACTGATGGCGGGCAATGAGACGTACCGGGAGATCGTGCTCTCCCAGCTGACCGAGGCGGAGGCAGCCTGATGGCCGGTCCTGGCGGACGGATGATGGCCGGCGGCGGCCCCGACCAGAGGTCGATGGACTTCAAGGGCTCGGGCAAACGGCTGCTGCGGCAACTGGCGCCGGAGCGGAGCACTCTCTGGCTGATGGTCATAGCCGGTGTGCTCAGCGTGGCGGCCTCGGTGGTCGGCCCGAAGATCCTCGGCAAGGCGACCGACCTGGTCTTCGCGGGCGTGGTCGGGCGGCAGCTGCCCGAAGGCTCCACCAAGGCGCAGGCGCTCGAGTCGCTGCGGGACGACGGCAACGACGGCATGGCCGACATGCTGTCCGGGGTCGACTTCACCCCGGGGCGGGGCATCGACTTCACGGCGGTCGGCGAGGTGCTGCTGTGGGCGCTGGTCGTCTACCTGGTGGCCGGGTTGCTGATGCTGGTCTCCACCCGGATGTCGATCAAGGTGATCAACCGGACGGTGTACCGGATGCGCGCGGACGTCCAGGCGAAGCTGGCGCGGCTGCCGCTGTCGTACTTCGACCGGGCCAAGCGCGGTGAGGTGCTCAGCCGGGCCACCAACGACATCGACAACGTCTCGCAGACGCTGCAGCAGTCGATGGGGCAGCTGATCAACTCGCTGCTCACCATCGTCGGCGTGCTGGCGATGATGTTCTGGATCTCTCCGCTGCTCGCGCTGGTCGCGCTGGTGACCGTGCCGGTGTCGGTGGTGGTGGCGGCCAGGATCGGCAAGCGCTCGCAGCCGCACTTCGTGCAGCAGTGGAAGTCCACGGGCACGCTGAACGCCCATGTGGAGGAGATGTACACCGGTCACGCGCTGGTGAAGGTCTTCGGGCGGCAGGACGAGTCGGCGGCCGACTTCCGCGAGCAGAACGACGCCCTGTACGAGGCCGGGTTCAAGGCCCAGTTCAACAGCGGCGTCATGCAGCCGGTGATGTTCTTCATCTCGAACATCAACTACGTGCTGGTGGCCGTGGTCGGCGGTCTGCGGGTCGCCTCGGGCACGCTGTCGATCGGTGACGTGCAGGCGTTCATCCAGTACTCCCGGCAGTTCTCGATGCCGCTGACGCAGGTCGCGTCGATGGCGAACCTGGTCCAGTCCGGCGTCGCGTCGGCCGAGCGGATCTTCGAACTCCTCGACGCCGAGGAGCAGGCACCGGACGTCCCGGTGGGCGAGCGGCCGTCCGAGGCGGCGGAGAAGGGCCGGGTCGCGCTGGAGCAGGTGTCCTTCCGCTACGAGGCCGACACGCCCCTCATCGAGGATCTGTCGCTCGCGGTGGAACCGGGGCAGACGGTCGCGATCGTGGGCCCGACGGGCGCCGGCAAGACGACTCTGGTCAACCTGCTCATGCGGTTCTACGAGGTGACCGGCGGCCGGATCACCCTCGACGGCGTCGACGTGTCGCGGATGTCCCGCGAGGACCTGCGGGCCGGGATCGGCATGGTGCTGCAGGACACCTGGCTGTTCGGCGGGACGATCGCGGAGAACATCGCGTACGGGGCGAGCGGGAAGGTCTCCCGGGAGCTGGTCGAGGAGGCCGCGCGGGCCGCGCACGTCGACCGGTTCGTCCGGACCCTGCCGGACGGGTACGACACCGTCATCGACGACGACGGGGCGGGGGTCAGCGCCGGCGAGAAGCAGTTGATCACCATCGCGCGGGCGTTCCTGTCCGACCCGGTGATCCTGGTGCTCGACGAGGCGACCAGCTCCGTCGACACCCGGACCGAGGTGCTCATCCAGAAGGCGATGGCACGGCTCGCCGACGGGCGGACCAGCTTCGTGATCGCCCACCGGCTCTCCACGATCCGGGACGCGGACGTGATCCTGGTGATGGAGAACGGCTCGATCGTCGAGCAGGGCACCCACGAGGAGCTGCTGGTGGCGGGCGGCGCGTACGCGCGGCTGTACGCGGCCCAGTTCGCCCAGGCGGTCGCCGAGGTCGACTGAGGGTCCGCCGTCACCGCCGGACGCGCTCGGGCCGCCCGGCGGTGACGGAAGCCGCGCACCGTCTCGGCGGGCCGTGTCACGACGGGGCCGGCGGGGAGGTGGCGGCGTCCGGCGCGGCCCTCGGCCGCGGGAGGGCCGCCCGGTCCTGAGGCGGAACGACCGCGTCTCGTACCGGGACACGGGTCCTCCCCCGGTTCACGGGTCACCGCGCACGGTTGCGGGAGTGTTCAGTCGAGGTAGCCGCGGAGTTGGTCGGCGAAGGCGTGGTCCCTGAGTTTGCCGAGGGTCTTGGACTCGATCTGGCGGATGCGTTCGCGCGTCACACCGAAGATCCGGCCGATCTCCTCCAGGGTGCGGGGCCGGCCGTCGTCGAGGCCGTAGCGGAGCTGGACCACCTTGCGCTCACGCTCGCCGAGCGTGGAGAGCACGGCCTCCAGGTGTTCGCGCAGCAGCAGGAAGGCGGCGGACTCCACCGGGGACGCGGCGTCGCCGTCCTCGATCAGGTCGCCGAGCGCGACATCGTCCTCCTCGCCCACGGGAGCGTGCAGTGAGACGGGTTCCTGGGCGAGGCGCAGGACCTCGCCGACCCGCTCGGGCGTCAGATCGAGCTGGACGGCCACCTCTTCGGGCGTGGGTTCGTAGCCGCGTTCCTGGAGCATCCGGCGCTGGACCCGGACGACCCGGTTGATCAGCTCGACGACGTGAACGGGGACGCGAATGGTCCGGGCCTGGTCGGCCAGGGCGCGGGACATCGCCTGGCGGATCCACCAGGTCGCGTAGGTCGAGAACTTGTAGCCGCGGGCGTAGTCGAACTTCTCGACCGCGCGGATCAGACCCAGGTTTCCCTCCTGGACCAGATCGAGCATGGTGAGGCCACGTCCGATGTACCGCTTGGCGACGGAGACGACCAGGCGCAGGTTCGCCTCGATGAGACGGCGCTTGGCCATCCGGCCCATGACGACCAGCCGGTCGAGGTCGACGGCGAGCAGGGAGTCGAGGTCGGGTGCGGTGGCGAGCCGCTCCTCGGCGAAGAGGCCCGCTTCGACCCGGCGGGCGAGTTCGACCTCCTCTTCGGCGCTGAGCAGGGGAATGCGGCCGATCTCGCGCAGGTACTGCCGGAAGAGGTCGGAGGAGGGGCCGTTGCCGGCGAGCTCGGCGCGGCGGGGGGCGGGGCTCTCCGGCGCCGCGGTCGTCTCCACCGGAGCGGCCGGGTCGGCCGCCTCCGGTGCTTCGGGTCCGTCGGCCGCCTCGGTCCCGGCGGGTGTGCCGGCCGGATCGGCGGCGGTGGGGTGCGGCCCCTCCGCGGGCCCGGGGAGGGGCCTGGCCGACGGGGCGGGCTCCGGCGCCTCCGGGTGGTGGGCGGCCGGACGCTGTCCGGGTACGGCGTGGGTCGGGGGCAGGGTCCGGGTCTGCACGGGGGCGACCTCCAGGGTGTTCGCTGCCGGTTCGGGGGCGTACGGCAGCGGGACGGGGGCGGCCGGGCCGCGGTGGTCCGTCCCGTACACGAGGGGCGGAATCGCGGGGGCGCGCTCCGAGGGCTCAGGCACCGCCCACCAGTGTGGGGGACGACACATCGCCGCCACGAGGGGCGTGCGGTGACTTTTTGGATGCGGGCGACTACGAAGGGGGACGGCCGGTGTCGGCGGGCCCGACGGCGGGTGTCTCACGGGGGGTCGCGGCGCCGGGGCCGGGCGACCGGCCCGCCCGGCACGGTGCGCGCACGCGGCCCGACCGCGAGGGCGCGCCGGCGCCCGGTCAGAGTGCCGCGGCGCCGTTGGTACGCAGGGACTGTCCGTACTGGGTCAGGACCCACAGCTCGTTCTGTACGGCCGCGAGCCGCTCGGGGTCGCCGTGGGCGCCGAGGCGCGCCAGGCTGCCCTGGACCTCGCGGATGCGGCGGTCCACCGCGCGCAGGCGGACCGTGACGAGCTGGTCGCCCGCGTACGCCTCGTCGACGGTCTTGGCGAAGATCGTCTCGACGGCGAGTTCCGTGACGAGCGCGCGCACCGTGTCGTCGGGCGCGGCCTCACGGACGGCGGTCAGGTAGTCCGCGGGGGCGTCGGTCGCGCCGCCCGCGTCCTGGATGCACTGGCGCACGGTGGTGTAGGGCGGGGCGGTGAACTCGTCGGCGCCGTAGGCGTCGAAGGCGGGCGAGACCAGCTCGGGGCGCTGGAGGGCGAGCTTGAGGAGTTCACGCTCGGTGCGGTGGGCGGGGCTGCGCAGGTTGAGTGCGGGGCCGGTCGGCGACGGGGGTGCCTGGAGCGGTGGGGGCGCGGGGCGCGTCTGCGTGGGCGCCGGGCCCCGGCCGCCGCGGTCGCGCGCCCAGCGGGCGATCTGGGCGACCCGCCGGACGACGAAGGGGGTGTCGAGGATGCCGAGCATGCCGGCGAGCTGGACGGCGACCTCGTGCTGAGAGGCGACGTTCTTGATCCTGGCGACGATCGGGGCCGCCTCGTCGAGCGCGGCGGCCCGGCCCGCGGGGGTCTCCAGGTCGTAGCGGCGCACGATCTGGCGCAGCGCGAACTCGAACAGCGGGGTGCGGGGCTCGACCAGGTCGGCGACGGCCTGGTCGCCCTTGGCCAGGCGCAGGTCACAGGGGTCCATGCCGTCCGGGGCGATGGCGATGTAGGTTTCCGCGGCGAACTTCTGGTCGTCCTCGAAGGCGCGCAGGGCGGCCTTCTGACCGGCCGCGTCGCCGTCGAAGGTGAAGATCACCCGGGCCGAGCCGTTGTCCATCAGGAGGCGGCGGAGGATCTTGATGTGGTCGCCGCCGAAGGCGGTGCCGCAGGTGGCGATGGCGGTGGTGACGCCGGCCAGGTGGCAGGCCATGACGTCGGTGTAGCCCTCGACGACGACGGCGCGGCTGACCTTGGCGATGTCCTTCTTGGCCAGGTCGATGCCGTAGAGCACCTGGGACTTCTTGTAGATCGGCGTCTCGGGGGTGTTGAGGTACTTGGGTCCGTTGTCGTCGTCGCGGAGCCGGCGCGCTCCGAAGCCGACTACCTCGCCGCCGACGTCCTTGATCGGCCACATCAGGCGTCCGCGGAAACGGTCGATGGGGCCGCGGCGGCCGTCCTGGGAGAGCCCGGAGAGGGTCAGCTCCTTGTCGGAGAATCCCTTGCCGCGCAGGAAGCGGGTGAGGTGGTCCCAGCCGGCCGGGGAGTAGCCCACGCCGAAGTGCTCGGCCGCGGCCTGGTCGAAGCCGCGCTCGGCGAGGAACTTCCGGCCGATCTCTGCCTCGGCACTGCCCAGTTGGTCGACGTAGAACTGGGCGGCGGCCTTGTGGGCCTCGACCAGGCGGATGCGTTCGCCGCGCTGGTGGCCGGGGTTGTAGCCGCCTTCCTCGTAGCGCAGGGTGATGCCCGCCTTGGCGGCGAGACGCTCGACGGTCTCCGAGAAGGAGAGGTGGTCGATCTTCATCACGAAGGCGATGGTGTCGCCGCCCTCCTGGCAGCCGAAGCAGTGGAACAGGCCCTTGCTCGGGCTGACCTGGAAGGAGGGCGACTTCTCGTCGTGGAAGGGGCACAGGCCCTTGAGGTTTCCGCCGCCGGCGTTGCGGAGCTGGAGGTACTCGGACACGACGGCGTCGATCGGGACCGCGTCCCGTACCGCCTTCACGTCGTCATCGTTGATCCTGCCTGCCACGCGTGAATCCTACGGTGCCGGGCGGGTTCTCAGAGCAGGCCGTCGAGGGGGGTCGAGGGGTCCGCGAGCGCGTCCGGGTCCACCTGGGCCCGGGATCGGACGAGCTGCTGGATCGGCTCTGTGACGTCCCACACATTCACGTTCATCCCGGCCAGCACCCGCCGGTCCTTCAGCCAGAAGGCGACGAACTGGCGCTTGCCGACGTCGCCGCGCAGGACGACCTGGTCGTACGTGCCGGGCGGGGCCCAGCCCGAGTACTCCATGCCGAGGTCGTACTGGTCGGAGAAGAAGTAGGGCACCCGGTCGTAGCTGACGTGCCGGCCCAGCATGGCGCGGGCGGCGGCCGAGCCGCCGTTGAGGGCGTTGGCCCAGTGCTCGACGCGCAGGCGGGTGTGCAGCAGCGGGTGGTGGGCGGCGGCGACGTCGCCGGCCGCGAAGATCTCCGGGTCGGAGGTGCGCAGGGACTCGTCGACGGCGATGCCGCCGCCGTGGGCGCGGTCGACCAGGGCCAGACCGGCGGATTCGGCGAGGGCGGTGCGCGGGGCGGCTCCGATCGCGGCGAGGACGGCGTGGGCCGGGTGTTCCTCGCCGTCGTCGGTGCGGACGGCGAGGACCATGCCGTCCTGGCCGACGATCTCGGTGAGCCGGACGCCGAACTGGAAGCGGACGCCGTGTTCGGTGTGCAGATCGGCGAAGATCTGACCGAGTTCGGGGCCGAGGACCTGGTGCAGCGGGGTGGGCTCGGACTCGACGACGGTGACCTCGGCGCCGTACCCGCGCGCCGCGGCGGCCACCTCCAGCCCGATCCAGCCGCCGCCCGCGATCACCAGGTGGCCGTTGTCGCGGCCGAGAGCGGCCAGGACGTGGCGCAGCCGGTCGGCGTGCGCCAGCCGGCGCAGGTGGTGGACTCCGGCGAGGGCGGTGCCGGGGATGTCGAGGCGGCGGGGCTCGGAGCCGGTGGCGAGGAGCAGCCGGTCGTAGCGGATGGTGGTGCCGTCGCCGAGGCGGACGGTCCGGGCCGCGCGGTCGACGGCGGTGACGGGCTGCCCGAGGTGCAGCTCGATGTCGTTCCGGGCGTACCAGGCGGCCTCGTGGACGAAGACGGCGTCGCGCTCCTCCTTGGCCATGAGGTAGCCCTTGGACAGCGGCGGACGTTCGTAGGGGTGGTCGCGCTCGTCACCGATGAGGATCACACGGCCCTTGAAGCCCTCGGCACGGAGGGTCTCCGCCGCTTTGGCGCCGGCGAGGCCCCCGCCGACGATGACGAAGGTCTGATCTGCGTCGACCACTTGCTGCCTCCTCGTTGCGACCGCTTCCACGCTACGCCTCCGGCCCTCCGGCGGACGGTACCGCCTCGGGCCCTGCCCGTGAGCGTCCCGCACGGAGCGTGAGGGCGGAAGGGGGCGGGGGCGGTCGCCGGTCAGCCGTGGCGGGGACGTCGGTTTCCGCTCCCCGCCGGAGCCCGGGGATTCCCGCCACGGTCGTCTGACCGTCTCGGTGGGTTCCCGTTTCGGGGCGGCGTGCCGGGACGGGTACCGGTCCTACCCGCGCTCGACAGGCTGACGCCGCCGGTCCGACGGCCTTGGCGACGGTGACCGCAGCGTCGACGTTCCGGTCGAGGGCGGCCCCGCACTCCCCGCACGGGGACATGGAGGGGCTTGGGGCCGTCCTCGACACCGCGCACAGGAGACCTGAGAGGTCGGCTGGTCGGCTCGACTCACCATCGCCTCACCACCGGACTGAAAACCGGCGCACCGCGATCAGCCCCGGTATCGGGCGTGGAGGCTGCGGGCGGAGGCGTCGGTCAGCGAGGAGATCTGGTCGATGATCACCCGCTTGCGCGCGCGGTCGTCGGGGGCCGCGTCGAAGAGGGCGCGGAACTGGGGGTCGAGCCCCTCGGGCGCGCGGGCGGTGAGCGCCTCGGCGAGTTCGGCGAGGACGATGCGCTGGTCGGCGCGGAGCGCCTCCTGTTCGGCACGCTGCATGACGTACCGGTCGGCGACGGCCTTCAGGACGGCGCATTCGTTGCGGGTCTCGCGCGGAACGACGAGCTCGGCTCCGTAGCGGGTGAGGCGGCCCGCTCCGTGGCGCTGCCGGGTGGCGCCCTCGGCGGCGAGGCAGAAGCGGCCGATCAGCTGGCTGGTGGCGTCCTTGAGACGGGCCTGGGCGACGGCGGAGCCGTCGTAGCCGTGCGGCCACCAGTCCTGTGCGGTGAGCCGGTCGAGGGCGTCGGAGAGTTCGTGCGGGTCGGTGTCCGCCGGGACGTAGCGGCCGCGGGCGACGGTCCAGATGCCGGCACGCTCCGGCTCGGCGAAGAACATGTCGGGGTCGATGTGGCCGGCGTGCAGGCCGTCCTCGAAGTCGTGCACCGAGTAGGCCACGTCGTCGGCCCAGTCCATGACCTGGGCCTCGAAGCACTTGCGGTGAGCCGGTGCGCCCTGGCGGACCCAGTCGAAGACGGGCAGGTCGTCCTCGTAGACGCCGAACTTGGCGGAGTCGGGGTCCTCGGGGTGGCCGCCGCGCGGCCAGGGGTACTTGGTGGCGGCGTCGAGCGCGGCGCGGGTGAGGTTGAGGCCGACGCTGACCGGAGCACCGGTGAGCGGGGAGGCCATGAATCGTTTCGGCTCGATCCGGGTGAGCAGCCGCAGCGACTGGGCGTTGCCCTCGAAGCCGCCGCAGTCCTTGGCGAAGTCGTTGAGGGCCTGTTCGCCGTTGTGGCCGAAGGGCGGGTGGCCCATGTCGTGGGAGAGGCAGGCGGCTTCGACGAGGTCGGGGTCGCAGCCGAGAGCGGCGCCGAGCTCACGGCCGACCTGTGCGCACTCCAGGGAGTGGGTGAGCCGGGTACGGGGGCTGGCGTCCCAGGCGTGACTGCGCGAGCCCGGGGTGACGACCTGGGTCTTGCCGGCCAGCCGCCGCAGCGCGCTGGAGTGCAGGACACGCGCGCGGTCGCGCTGGAAGGCGGTGCGGCCGGGGCGCTTGTCGGGCTCGGCGGCCCAGCGTTCGGTGGCGGTGTCGTCGTAGCCCGGGGTGTCCGTGATGCCTTCCATGCACCGAAGGTAACCGGAGGGACGGACACCTGGTGGTCGACGCGTACTTTTCGGACCGGCCGGGGCGGTCCTCAGAGCCCGTCGGGTGGCCTTCGACCGACAGGCTCTCAGCTCAGGCGGGGGCGAGCGCGCGTCCGGGCGCGGCGGCGGGGTTCCGCAGTGCCTCGTCGTAGCGGTGCAGGACGAGGCGGGCCAGTGCGGGGTGCGCGCCGAGCGGGTCCGCGGCGATCCAGGGCGCCTGGGCGGCGCTGCGGGTCGCGAACAGACCGGGCGCGGCGAAGCAGGAGGCGACGGCGACCCGGTGCCGGCCGCGAGTGGCCAGCACGCGCACCGCCTCGGGCACGGTGGGCGCGGCGGCGGAGGCGTACGCGGGCACGACGGGCACCGTGCCGAGGCGTTCGCCGAGGAGCGCCGCGGTGCGGCGGATGTCCGCGAGGGACTCCGGGTCGCGGGAGCCGGCCGCGGCCAGGACGACGCCGGCGGAGCGCGAGGCGCTGTCCCCGGCGGTCCAGCCCGCTTCGTCGAGCCGGTCCGCCAGCGCCTCGACGAGCAGCGGGTGCGGGCCGAGCGGGAGGGCGATCCGGGTCCGCAGGCCGGGTACGGCGGCGGCAGCGTCGGGCAGGTCCCGCTTGACGTGGTGGCCCCGGCCGAACAGGAGCGGGACGAGGACGGCGCCCCGGCCCGCCCCGGCGAGCCCGGCGAGGGTGTCGCCGAGGAGCGGAGTGTTCAGCTCGATGTGGGCGAGACGGACGTCGAGTCCGGGCCGCAGTTCGCGGACCCGCTCCAGCAGCCGGCCAAGGGTGGCGCACGCCCGCGGGTCGCGGCTGCCGTGGCCGACGGCGACGAGGGTGGGGGCGGTGCTGCTCATGGGCCTGCGCGTTTCGTCGGGGGCGGGGGTGACGTGAGTGATTCGGCCGCCGCGCCCGTTCAGATGCACCCGGCCCAGTTGGGTCCCGAGCTGTGCGGTGATCCGCCCGAGCAGTTGGGCGGTGCTGTCGAACGTGCTGTCCGGCTCCGTCATGGACCGATCCTGCTCCTGGCACGTTGCCTGCCGGTTGCGCCGGGGTCACGGCTGTTTTCCGCGTGCTCACCGGACGCCCCGCGGGGCTGTCAGAGCGTGGTGGACGCCCCCCTCCGGCCGGGGCGGGCCGTGCCCGCCCCGGCCGGAGGGAAGCCGCCGGGCTCTCAGGCCCCCGTGTCCAGCCAGACCCGCAGGGGTGCGAGCGGGACGAACCCGGCGGCGAGGGCGGGCGCGAGATCGTCGCCGGACTCGTAACCGACGACCGGTCGGCGGGGATCGGCCAGGCCCAGGCAGCCGACCCAGACCTCGGACGGGTCGGTGCCGTCGGCGGCGAAGAGGTTGGACACGCCGGTGACCGGGCCGCTGTCGCTGAGCACGGCGCCCCCGAGGATCCGCCCGTCGGGTCCGTATCCCGCGACGACCGTGGTGGCCGGGTCGGTGAGCAGGTCCGGACGGAACAGGGAGGCTTCCTCCGGAGAACCGCCACTCCAGGACGACGCCCAGTCGGCGAGGTCCTGGGGAGCGCGTACCGGGCGCCACCGCGCACCGGGGGCGGCCGGGCCCGCCGGGCCCGCCGGTCGGTGGATCCACTCCGCCTCGAACAGCGGCCGGAAGCCCTCGGCCGTGAGGTCCAGGCGGGCGAAGCCGTCCTTGACCGAGGCACCCGGGGTGTCCCGGTCGATGCCGTCCAGGACGTCGCGTTCGTTCGCTTCGGCGGTCAGCGTCACCGCGTCCGGGTAGTAGAGCGGCGTGCGGCGGCCGTTGGTCCAGGCCCGGGGGCCGAACACGCCGGGGTGTCCGTGGGCGCGGCACATCGCCTGGCACCACTCGGCGTTGTTGCGCACTGCCTGCATGATCATCTGCTGATCTTACGAGCCCTCCGCACGCTTCTCACCCTCCCCTTCTCCGACTTTCGCACTGCGGAATATATTTTCCGATATGAGAATGACTCTTCCGGCGCTGCGACGGCGCGCCGCCGCCGAACTCGTCGGCACCGGCGGCCTGGTCGCCGTCATCGTCGGATCCGGCATCCGGGCCGACGCGCTCAGCCAGGACAGCGGGGTCCGCCTACTGGCGAACTCCCTGGCCTCGGCCCTCGGGATCGGCCTCCTCATCGCCCTCCTCGGCCCGCTCTCCGGCGCCCATCTCAACCCCGTCGTCACGCTCTCCGAGTGGTGGTCCCGGCGCCGCGAGGCGGGTGCGCCGGGCGGTGGCGAGGCCGCCGTCTACATCGCCGCCCAGCTCGCCGGGGCCATCGCGGGCGCCTTCCTCGCCGAGGCCATGTTCGGGCGGGCTCCCGGCACCTGGTCCACCCGGGCGCATACGCACACCTCCCTTCTGCTCGGCGAGACGGTGGCCACGGCAGGGCTCGTCCTGGTCGTCCAAGGGCTGCGACACACCGGACGCTCCTCGCTCGCCCCGGTCGCGGTGTCCGCGTACGTCGCCGCGGCCATCTGGTTCACGTCCTCGGGCTCGTTCGCCAACCCGGCGGCCACGGTCGGTCGCTCCCTCTCCGACTCCTTCACGGGAATCGCGCCCGGCTCGCTGCCCGGCTTCATCGGCGCGCAGCTGCTCGGCGCCCTGCTCGGCACCGCCCTCGCCGCCGTCCTCTACGGCCCTGGGCGCTCCGGCACCGCCCGGCCGACGGGCCCACGCCGTGCCTCCCCGGCCGATCCGGCCGATCCGGCCGCCCTCGACGCCGCCGACCTCTCCCCCGGATGAACCGGGCGGCGCGTTCCGGCGTCGAGGGTGGTGACAGCTCAGGCACGATCCACGGAGGTCCGTTCATGCGAGGCTCAGGCCTACCCACCCGGCTGCGGGAGACCGCGCGGCTGCCGCGCACCCGCCGGGCCCGGCGCCGGACCGTCCGGACCCTGGCGCTCGGCGCCGTCCTCGCCCTCGCCCCGGCCACCTGGACGCACGCCGTCGCCGAGAGCCGGCTCCGCACCGCCGCGGAGGTGCCCGCCCAGGACGTCGCCCTCGTGTTCGGCGCCGGGCTGTGGAAGGGCCGCCCGACCCCGTACCTCGCGCACCGGCTCGACACCGCGGCCGCGCTCTACCGCACGGGCAAGGTCAAGGTCCTCCTCGTGACCGGCGACAACAGCCGGACCTCGTACGACGAGCCCGACGCCATGCGCACCTACCTGACCGCGCACGGGGTGCCGGACGACCGGATCGTCAGCGACTACGCGGGCTTCGACACCTGGGACTCCTGCGTGCGCGCGAAAAGGATCTTCGGCGTCGACCGGGCCGTCCTCGTCACCCAGGACTTCCACATCCGGCGGGCGGTGGCCCTGTGCACGGCGGCGGGCGTCGAGTCCTACGGCGTCAAGGTCGTCGAGCCGCACGACACGACCTTCTACTACGGCGGCGCCCGGGAGCTCCTCGCCGCCGGGAAGGCCGCCCTGGACGCGGCCCTGCGCCCCGACCCGCGCTTCCTCGGCACGCACGAGAAGGGGGTGACGGAGGCACTGGCCTCGGCACACTGAGCCGCGTCGGCCGGGGATCCGGCGGCGCCCCTCGGCGGACCTCGGCGGACCCGCCCGGCCCTCACCGGCCCCGGAGCGGCCGGCGGAGCGCGACGTACCGGCCCCGTAATCGGACGCGCCGCCTCCCGTAACACGCGCGTCGCACGCTCTGTTACATGTCCGAGGCCGTCACCACCCCCACCCACTGCCCCTACTGCGCCCTGCAGTGCGGCATGTCGTTGCGCCGCCCGCCGGAGCGGCCGGGCTCCGTGGAGGTGGTCGACCGCACCGACTTCCCGGTCAACCGGGGCGCACTGTGCGGCAAGGGCCGCACCGCTCCGGCCGTACTCTCCTCCCGGGTCAGGCTGACCGAGCCCCTGGTCCGCTGCCCTGACACAGGTGCACTGCGGCCGGCCACCTGGGAGGAGGCACTCGCCGCCGTCGCCGACGGGCTGCGCCGGACCCGCGCCGACCACGGACCCGATGCCGTGGGTGTCTTCGGCGGCGGCGGTCTCACCAACGAGAAGGCATACGCGCTGGGCAAGTTCGCCAGGCTCGTCCTCGCCACCTCGCAGATCGACTACAACGGCCGCTTCTGCATGTCGTCGGCGGCCGCCGCGCACGGCAGGGCCTTCGGGCTCGACCGAGGGCTCCCCTTCCCGCTGGAGGACATCCCGCGCACCGGCTGCGTGATCCTCGTCGGGTCGAACCTCGCCGAGACCATGCCGCCCGCACTGCGCTATCTCACCGAGCTGAAGGAGAACGGCGGCCGGCTGATCGTCGTCGATCCCCGCCGCACCCGGACCGCCGAGCAGGCCGACCTGCATCTCGCCCCGCGGCCGGGCACCGACCTCGCGCTCGCCCTGGGCCTGCTCCACCTCGTGGTCGCCGAGGGCCGCACGGACGAGGAGTTCATCCGGGAACGCACCACGGACTGGGAGGCCGCGCGGGCGGGTGTGATGGCCCACTGGCCGGAGCTGGTCGAGCGGATCACCGGGGTGCCGGTACCCCTGCTGCGGGACGCCGCGCGGATGTTCTGCGACGCGGAGAACGCGATGGTGCTCACGGCACGCGGCCCGGAGCAGCAGTCCAAGGGCACCGACACGGTCGGCGCCTGGATCAACCTCTGCCTGGCGACCGGGCGGGCCGGACGTCCGCTGTCCGGCTACGGCTGTCTCACCGGCCAGGGCAACGGCCAGGGCGGACGCGAGCACGGCCAGAAGGCCGACCAGCTGCCCGGCTACCGCAAGCTCGACGACCCGGCCGCCCGCGCGCACGTCGCGGAGGTGTGGGGGGTGGCGCCGGAGTCGCTTCCGGGTCCGGGCCGCAGCGCGTACGAGCTCCTCGACGCGCTGGGCGGCGACGTGCGCGCGCTGCTCCTGATGGGTTCCAATCCGGTCGTCTCCGCGCCGCGTGCCGCCCACGTCGAGCAGCGGCTGCGCTCCTTGGACTTCCTCGCCGTCGCGGACGTGGTCCTCTCGGAGACGGCGGAGCTGGCCGACGTCGTGTTGCCCGTCACCCAGTGGGCGGAGGAGACCGGCACCACGACCAACCTGGAGGGCAGGGTCCTGCTCCGGCGGCAGGCGCTCACCCCGCCGGCCGGCGTCCGCAGCGATCTGGAGGTGCTGCACGCCCTGGCCGCGCTGCTCGGCTGGGAGAAAGGCTTCCCCACCGACCCGGAGGAGGTCTTCGACGAACTGCGCCGCGCCTCGGCGGGGGGTCCCGCGGACTACTCGGGCATCAGCTACCGCCGCATCCGGGAGGAGAACGGCGTCTTCTGGCCCTGCCCGCGGCCGGCCCGGCCGGCACCGCCCCAGTCCCCGCCGACGGGGGTGGCGGCGCGGGAGGACCACCCGCACCCGGGCACGCCCCGCCTCTTCCTCGACCGGTTCGCGACCCCCGACGGACGCGCCCGGTTCGTCTCCGTGGTCCATCGCGCGGCGGGCGAGGAGACCGACGACGAGTACCCCGTGGTCCTGACGACCGGCCGGGTCGTCGCGCAGTACCAGTCCGGCGCGCAGACCCGGCGCGTCCCGGAGCTGAACGCCGCCGCTCCCGGTCCCTTCGTGGAACTGCATCCACGGCTCGCGGAGCGGATCGGGGTGGCCGAGGGCGAGCGCGTCGCGGTCGTCTCCCGACGCGGACGGGCGGTGGCTCCGGCGCGGATCACCACGGCCATCCGACCGGACACCGTCTTCATGCCGTTCCACTGGCCGGGCGAAGGACGGGCCAACACCCTCACCAACCCCGCGCTCGACCCGGTCTCGCGGATGCCGGAGTTCAAGACCTGCGCGGTCCGTCTGGAACCCGCCTGATCCAGTCGCCGCCGACGACTCGCGGCCCCAGCGGGACGCCCGGGGCCGCGAAGTACACCCATGCCCGGACCGCCGCCCCGTCACGGAGCCGGACCACCTCCCGCTCGGCCCGTTCGTACAGGTTGAGCGGGTGGCCCGGACCCCGGTACTCCTCCAGGCGGTCGAGTACGGCCAGCAGTCCGGCGTAGGCGCCGGGCGCGGCGGTCACCAGTTCGCCGGTGACCCGTCCGTCGCCCGGGACGGCGTAGGGGTAGCCGGGACCGTCGTGCAGCACCGCGCCCGCCAGCCGGCCGGGCTCCTCGGCGGCGGTGCGACCGAGGAGGAACCGGTCGTGGTTGCGCCGGCCGGGGCGGAGCGTCCCGTACGCGAAGAAGGGCAGCTCCGGCCCGGTCGTCACGGGGCGGCCGTCTCGGCCGCGATCCACTCCAGGTAGGCGGCGGACGCCCGGACGACGGGGGTGGCGAGGATCTCGGGAGTCGTGTAGGCGTGCGCGGCGAGGAGGTGGGCCTCCAGCGCCGGGTAGCGGGCCTCGGTGGTCTTGAGGAACACCTGCCACTCCTCCGTGGTCTCGATCGCCCCCTGCCAGTGGTAGACGGAGGTGACGGGTCCGGAGATCTGCGCGCAGGCGGCGACGCGGGCCTCGACCGCCCCGCGGGCGAGGTCCCGTGCCTGGGACGCTGAGTCGACGGTGGTCTGGACGGTCAGGGCGGTGGGAGCGTGGGTCACCGCGTCACCGTACTCACATCGGCCGGCCCGCGGCACGCACCGGACCGCTCCCGCGTACCCGGTCCGTTCGGGGGAGACGGCGGCCGGGGCGGTGCGGAGAAGCGGAGGAAGCGGGGTGGGCGGTCCGCTCAACCCGCGTACGGGAGGACGGTCTTGGCCTCCCGCAGGGCACGTGCCCACCAGGCGATCTGGTCGAGCATCGTCTTGGCGGCGCCGTCCGGCCCGGCCGGGTCCCTGAGGGCGCCGCCCTCCGCGAACAGCTCCCCGGCCCGGTGGAAGGAGACCGTGTCGCGGACGGTGACCGCGTGCATCTCGGCGAAGACCTGGCGCAGTTGCTCGACGGCCCGCAGGCCGCCGGCCATGCCTCCGTAGGAGACGAACCCGACGGGCTTGGCCTGCCACTCGGTGAAGTGCCAGTCGACGAGGGCCTTCAGGGAGGCGGGGAAGGAGTGGTTGTACTCGGGGGTGAGGACGACGAAGGCGTCGGCGGCGGCCAGCACCGGAGAGACCGCGTCGAGTGCGGCGCGGGCCTCCGGACCGGGCCGGTGGGAGAGGGCGGTCGGCAGCGGCGTCAGGGCGAGGTCCACGACATCAACGGCGAAGTCCTCCCGCAGGGCGGTCCGGGAGAGGAACCACTCGGCGACGACGGGGCCGAAGCGTCCTTCGCGGTTGCTGGCGACGACGACGGCGAGTCTGAGGGGCGCGGAACGCGTGAGGTCCATGCGGACGATCCTTCAACCTCAACCATGGTCGAGGTCAAGGGCGTGTCCGTGGGCTACGGTGTCGTATGACCCACACCTCCCCCGGCTCCCTGCGCATCGAGACCGACGGCACCCCGTCGTCCGATCCTGAGACCCTGGCCGCGCTGATGAGCGGCTACGGCCACTTCACGGCGCTGCAGGTGCGCGACGGCCGGGCCCGCGGCCTCGGGCTGCACCTGGCGCGCCTCGACCGCTCGACCCGCGAGCTCTTCGGACCGGGCCTCGACGCGGACTACGTCCGGACCCTGGTGACCGGGGCCCTGGAGCGCGCCGGTCGGCGGGACGCGGCGGTGCGGGTGTACGTCCACGAAGGGATCCGGACCACGGTGACCGTCCGCGAGCCGTTCACACCCGATCCGACCCCACAGAGCCTGATGTCCGTCGGCTACCAGCGGCCGGCCGCCCACATCAAGCACCTCGGCGGCTTCGGTCAGCGCCTCCACGGCGACGCGGCCCGACGGGCGGGGTTCGACGACGCCCTGCTGACCGCCCCGGACGGCGAGATCGCCGAAGCGGCGTACGCCAACATCGCTTTCTGGGACGGCACTTCGGTGATCCGGCCGTCGGCACCCTGCCTGCCCGGCATCACGATGGCCCTGCTGGAGCCCGCGCTGGGGTCGGTACAGCGCCGGGTGACTCGGGCGGACCTGCCGGGCTTCCGGGCGGCGTTCCTGACCAGCGCCCGGAGCGTCACCCCGGTGCGCCGGATCGACGACCTGGCGTTCGAGGTGGACGAGGGCCTGATGCGGCGGGTGCGCGCGGCGTACGAGTCGGTCCCCCGGGAGGCGCTGCGCGCGGGCCCCGGCGGGTGACCGGCCGCCCGGCGCGGGCCGGAGAAGCACCGCCCCGGCAGCCCGGAGTGAGCGCCGAGGGCCTTCGCAGACCCGCGCCCGGCCAGTGCCACCCACCCGTCACTCGTTCGGCAGGTACCGCGGCGGAAGGTCGCGCCGGCCGCTCCGACCTGCGCAAACGCGGGAAAGCAAGGCGACACGCCGCACCGGACGGCCCCTTCTGATTCTCCATCAGCAGGCGGCGGGCGCGCCGCGGCACTTGTCTCGGTCTCAGGAACGACCGACAGCGCGCCCCGGAGGACCCCATGCGCACCACTGCCCGCCTGCTCACCGGTACCGCGTTGACGGTCGCCGCGATCGGCGTGTTCGCCGCACCGTCGGCGTACGCCGGGAACTCCGAGAGCCTGGAGGTCACCCCCTCCTCGGCCTCGCCCGGCACCATCGTCACCGTGAACACCCTCGCCTGCGGGAAGCACGGGCACGGCGTCGGGGACGCCCAGTCGCTCGGCGCGGGTGAGTTCCCGCTGAACCCGAGCACGCACAAGGAGGTCGTGGTCGGCCAGTTCACGGTCCCGGAGCACGCCAGGGCCGGGACGTACGGCATCAGCGTCGCCTGCGACAACGGCAAGACGGCACACGGCGAACTCGTCGTCAAGCACAAGACCCCGAGCGGGCACGTGCAGACCGGTGTCGGGGGCAGCGTCGGCCCCGACACCGCCCGGATCACGGCGGGCGCGGCGGTGCTGGCCGCGGCTGCCGTCGGCGGTACCTGGCTCCTGCGTCGCCGGGCGAGCGGCACGCAGGGCGGCTGAGTCGTACCGCACGCCCTGCCCCCGTCGCACGCCCCTTCGAGGCGCGGCGGGGGCAGGGCCACTTCTCCTCACCCGAGAGGGAGGACCGTGAGCAGCAGGACCAAGGGCTGGGGAGTCGCGATCGCCGCGTGCGTCGGCGTCTGGCTCGTCCAGAACGGCGCGGAGGAGGTCACCCCGCCCATGCCGTCCGCGGCGCAGGCGTTCGCCGCGGGACCGAACGAGCACACCGACGCCGCCGCCGAACCGCTGCCGCCGTCGACGCCGGTCCGGCTGCGCATCCCCGAGATCGACGTGGACACGCCGATGACGCCGCTCGGGCTCGACGCCCGGGGCGCGCTCGACGTGCCGCCCGCCGAGGACCGCAACCTGGCGGGCTGGTACCGCGAGGGCACCACGCCCGGCGCCCGGGGAACCGCGATCGTCGCCGGTCATGTCGACAACGCGCGGGGACCGGCCGTCTTCTACGCGCTCGGCGCGCTGAAGAAGGGGAACCGGGTCGAGGTGGACCGTCAGGACGGCCGGACCGCCGTCTTCACCATCGACGCCGTCGAGGTCTACGAGAACGAGGACTTCCCGGACACCAAGGTCTACGGCGAGTCGGAGCGGGCCGAACTACGGGTGATCACCTGCGGCGGCGGCTTCACCCGGAAGTCCGGCTACCAGGGGAACGTGGTGGCGTTCGGGCACCTCATCGGAGTGCGCTGAACCGGGACGCGCCGCCCTCCCGTGCCGTGCCGCCGGCGGTACGGTGGCGGGGCCGGACCGCAGGACCGCGGCGAGGGGCCGACCGTACGTCAGAGCCCGTCGGCCGAAGGCCACCCGACAGGCTCTCAGGCCCACTGGTCGAAGGCGAGCTTCGCGACGAGCGAGAAGACCACGACGAGCAACACCCCACGCACGAACTCGGCCCCCTTGCGCAGCGCCATGCGCGCGCCGAGCATCCCGCCCACCAGGTTGAAGAGCGCCATGACGGCAGCGAGCTGCCACAGCACGTTGCCCTGGTAGGCGAACATCGCGAGCGCGCCGCCGTTGGTGCAGACATTGACGATCTTGGCGGTGGCGGAGGCGGTCACCAGGTCCAGCTGGAGCACGGCGGTCAGCGCGAGCACCAGGAACGTGCCGGTACCCGGCCCGAACAGTCCGTCGTAGAAGCCGATCCCCCCGCCGACCAGGACGATCGCGGTCACGACACGGGCCCGGCCCACCGGCGCCGTGCCCCGGCTCCCGGAGCCGAAGGACGGGCGGAGCAGCACGAACGCGGCCACGGCGAGCAGCACGACCATGATCACCGGCCGCAGTACCTCGCTGCTGATGCCCGCGGCGAAGAAGGCACCGCCCATCGATCCGGCGAGGGCGGCCAGGCCGATCCGTACCGCCGTCCTCACACGCACCGGAGCCTTGCGCACGTAGGTGACGGCGGCGCCGCTCGTGCCGACGATCGCGACGGCCTTGTTGGTGCCGAGGATCTGGGCGGCCGGCACCTGTGGCAGGCCGAGCAGCAGGGCGGGCAGCAGCAGGAGTCCTCCGCCGCCGACCACAGCGTCGATCCAGCCCGCCACGAGGGCGGCGACGCAGAGCAGGGCGAGCGTGGTCAGGGATATCTCGGGCATGGTGGTGAGCCTAGGCGTTCTGTCCGCGGAGGTCGGTGCCGGGACGGCCCGGTGCGGGTGGCCCCGGTCCGGGCCGTCGAGGAGGAGGAACGGCCGAGGTCGTCGCCTTCCGCGCACCGGGCCGCCGGTATACGAGAACGCCTTCGCCGGCCGGTCCCCCACGCTCCTCGGGGCGCCCGCGAGGAGGCTCCGACCGGGGGCCGGACCTCACGCCGGCTCCCCCGGCGTGCGTGAGGGGCGCGTCCTCACAGCGCGCTCTCCCGGGGGCTGAGATCAGCGTTCCGTACGGGAAACAGGCGGGATGTCGACGGGTAACACCCAGCCCGCACGCTTCGTGTCATGAGTACACGGATCGTGGTGGTCGGGGGCGGAACGGCAGGTGCCCGGCTCGCCCAGCGCCTGCCGGTCACCCTCCTCGGCGAGGAGACGCACGCACCGTACAACAGGGTGCTGCTCGCGGATGTCCTCGCCGGGCGGTACGAGCCCGAGGTCATCACGCTGCCCGACACCCGGGAACCGGTGCGGCGCGGCGTCCGGGCGGTGCGGATCGACCGTGCCGCCCGGGTCGTGGAGTGCGCGGACGGGACGACGGTCGGCTACGACCACCTGGTCCTGGCGACCGGCTCCAATCCGGTGCTGCCGCCGCTGCGCGGACTGCGCGACGCCAGGCTGCCCTCGGGCGTCCATCCGTTCCGTACCCTCGAGGACTGCCTGGCCCTGCGGACGGTCGTCCGCCCGGGGGTCCGCGCCGTCGTCATCGGCGGCGGACTCCTCGGGGTCTCCGCTGCCCGCGCGCTGGCCGCGCTGGGCGCCGAGGTCGTCCTGGCCCAGCAGGGCGAGCGGCTGATGGAACGCCAGCTCGACGAGCGGGCCTCGGCGCTACTGCGCGACCACGTGGAGTCCCTCGGCGTGGAGGTGCACACCGAGTGCCGGGTCAGCGGACTGCACGGCGGGGACGGCGCGGTCACGGCCGTCGAACTCGCCGACGGCTTCGTCCTCGACGCACAGGTCGTGGTCCTCACCTGCGGGGTCCGGCCGCGCGTCGGGCTCGCCCGGGACGCCGGTCTGGACGTGCGCACCGGAGTCGTCGTCGACGACGAGCTGCGCACCTCCGACCCGTACATCCACGCGATCGGCGACTGCGCCGAACACGACGGCCGCGTCTACGGACTCGCCGGCCCGGCCCTCGAACAGGCGGACGCGCTGGCGTCCGTGCTGGCGGGCGCGGGCTCGGCCTACGCGCCGCCGGGCACCCGGGTCCCGGACGGGCCCCGGGTGCCCGTGCCCGCCTACACCGGTACCCGGGCGCTGACCCGGCTGACCCTCGGCGGTCCGGTGCCGCTCGATCTCGCCGCCTTCGGCGAGGCCGAGGCCCAGCCCGGCGACGACGTCGTGCAGCTGACCGACGGCACCCGCCGGGCGTACCGCAAGGTCGTCGTCCGCGGGGACCGCCTGGTCGGCGGCGTCCTGCTGGGCGATCTCGCCGCGATCGGAGCGCTCGCCCGAGCGTGGGAGGGCGACGAGGCCCTTCCGCACGCTCCCCTGCTCCACCTGCTCACCCATGACGGAGGCTCCTGAGATGTCGACCACGCCCGCGCACACCCCCACCGTCGTCCTGGTCGGCCACGGAATGGTCGGCCAGCGGTTCCTGGAGGCACTGGCCGACCGGGGCGTCACCGAGCGCGCCCGGATCGTGGTCCTCTGCGAAGAACCGCGCCCCGCCTACGACCGGGTCCAGCTGACCTCCTACTTCAGCGGACGTACGCCCGACGATCTGTCGATGGTCGAGGACGGCTTCCTGGAGAAGCACGGCATCGAGCTGTACGTCGGCGACCCGGCCGAGTCGGTCGACCGCGGCACCCGCACGGTCACCGCGCGTTCGGGGCGGGTGTTCGCGTACGACACCCTCGTCCTGGCCACCGGCTCGTTCCCCTTCGTCCCGCCGGTCCCCGGCAAGGACGCCCGCGGCTGCTTCGTCTACCGGACCATCGAGGACCTGCTCGCGATCGAGGAGTACGCGAAGACCGCGGCCACCGGCGCCGTGGTCGGCGGCGGCCTGCTCGGTCTGGAGGCGGCGGGCGCGCTCAAGGGCCTCGGGCTGGACACCCACGTCGTGGAGTTCGCCCCGAGGCTGATGCCGGTGCAGGTGGACGAAGGCGGTGGTGCGGCGCTGCTGCGTACGATCGAGCGGATGGGGCTGAGCGTCCACACCGGGACCGGTACGCAGGAGGTCGTGACGCAGGACGGCGCGGTCACCGGGATGCGCCTGTCGGACGGCTCCGAACTCGCCACGGACATGGTGGTGTTCTCGGCGGGCGTACGGCCGCGGGACCAGCTGGCCCGCGACTGCGGCCTCGACGTCGGCGAGCGGGGCGGCATCCGGGTCGACGAGCAGTGCCGCACTTCCGACCCGGCCGTCTTCGCGATCGGTGAGTGCGCGCTGGCCGCGGACGGCCGGGTGTACGGCCTGGTGGCGCCCGGCTACGAGATGGCGCGGACGGCGGCGGCGACGATCGCCTCGGCGGAGGAGCACTCCTTCACCGGTGCGGACATGTCGACCAAGCTGAAGCTGCTCGGGGTGGACGTGGCCTCCTTCGGTGACGCGCACGGCGCCGCCGAGGGCTGTCTGGACGTCGTCTACGCGGACTCCCGCTCCGGCGTGTACCGAAAGCTGGTGGTCGACGGCGACGGGGTCCTGCTCGGCGGTGTGCTGGTCGGCGACGCGGACTCGTACGGCATGCTCCGCCCGCTCACGGGCACGGTGCCACCGGTCGCCCCGGAGCAGCTGGTGCTGCCGGCGGGCGCCGGCGCACCGGTCGCGCTCGGGCCGTCCGCCCTGCCGGACGACGCGGTCGTCTGCTCCTGTCACAACGTCACCAAGCACGCCATCGGGCAGTGCACGACGTTGCCCGAGGTCAAGCGTTGTACCAAGGCCGGTACCGGGTGCGGGAGCTGTGTGAAGGTCATCCAGCAACTGCTGCCCGCGGCCACCGACAAGGGCCTGTGCGGCTGCTTCTCGTACACCCGCAGCGAGCTGTACGAGATCACCCGGGCCCTGCGGCTGACGTCCTTCGCGGCGCTGTTGGACGGGCACGGCAGGCCGGAGGCGCGCGGGGGCGACGGCTGCGAGGTGTGCAAGCCCACCGTGGGCTCCATTTTGGCCTCCCTCAACAACGGTTACATCCTCGACGGCGAGCAGGCCGCGCTCCAGGACACCAACGACCACTTCCTGGCGAACCTCCAGCGCAACGGCTCGTACTCGGTGGTGCCGCGCATCCCCGGCGGCGAGATCACCCCGGACAAGCTGATCGTGATCGGGGAGGTGGCGCGGGACTTCGGGCTCTACACGAAGATCACCGGCGGGCAGCGGATCGACATGTTCGGCGCCCGGGTGGACCAGCTGCCGGCGATCTGGACCCGGCTGGTCGACGCCGGCTTCGAGTCGGGCCACGCGTACGGCAAGTCGCTGCGCACGGTGAAGTCCTGCGTGGGGCAGACCTGGTGCCGCTACGGCGTCCAGGATTCGGTGCGGATGGCGATCGGACTGGAGCTGCGCTACCGGGGCCTGCGCTCGCCGCACAAGCTCAAGTCGGCCGTCTCCGGCTGTGCCCGGGAGTGCGCGGAGGCCCGGTCGAAGGACTTCGGCGTCATCGCGACTGCGAGCGGCTGGAACCTCTACGTCGGCGGCAACGGCGGCGCGACCCCGCGGCACGCGGACCTGCTGGCGCAGGACCTCTCGGACGCCGAGCTGGTCCGCCTGATCGACCGCTTCCTGATGTTCTACATCCGCACCGCCGACCGGCTGGAGCGCACCTCGACCTGGCTGGAGAGGCTGGAGGGCGGGCTCGACCACCTCAGGGACGTGGTCGTGCACGACTCGCTGGGGCTCTGCGACGAACTGGAGTCGCTGATGGCCGCGCACGTCGCGGACTACCAGGACGAGTGGGCGCAGACCCTGGACGACCCGGACCGACTGCGTCGCTTCGTGTCCTTCGTGAACGCTCCGGACGCGCCGGACCCGTCGGTGCGATTCGTCCCGGAGCGTGAGCAGATCAAGCCGGACCTGACCGTTCTGACCATCGGAACCCGCCTGGAAGGAGCCTCCGCCCGATGAAGCTCGAACTCTCCCACGACACCGAGGCCGACGCGTGGACGGCCGTCTGCGAGGAGTCCCGGCTGACGCCGGGCCGGGGTGTGGCGGCGCTGCTGCCCGACGGCCGGCAGGCGGCGCTGTTCAGGGACCGGTCGGGGCGCGCCTACGCGATCGACAACCGTGATCCGTTCACCGGGGCGCAGGTCCTGTCCCGGGGGCTGCTCGGCTCGGCGGACGGGCGGGTGTTCGTGGCCTCGCCGCTGCTGAAGCAGCGCTTCGATCTGGAGACGGGCCGCTGCCTGGACGACGACGAGGTGACGGTGGCGGTGTACCCGGTCCGCGCGGTCTGAGCGGCGGGCCCGTCCGCCGGCTGCCGGGAACAGAGGGGACGGAGAGAGGGGGCTCCGGGCCGGTGGCGCCCGGGTGACGGGACCGGCGGGCGCGGGCGAGCGGCTCCGGATCACTCCGGGGCCGCTCGCCCGCGCCTCGGGGCCGCTCGGGGCGGCCCGCTCCGGTCAGCCCTGGACCGCGGACGGGTCCATCCACATGACCTCCCAGTGGTGGCCGTCCACGTCCGCGAAGGAGCGGCCGTACATCGTGCCGTAGTCGACGGGCTCCTTGGCCGGTGAGCCACCTGCGGAGAGGGCGGCGTCGGCGAGTTCGTCGACCTTCTCCCGGCTCTCGGCGCTCAGCGCGATCAGCACCTCGGTGGTCCTGGCCGCGTCGGCGATCTCCTTGCCCGGTGCGGTGAACTCCTTGAAGCGGGGCTCCGTCAGCAGCATCGCGAAGATCGTGTCGCTGATGACGAGGCACGCGGTGGTGTCATCGCTGAACTGCGGGTTGAAGGAGTAACCGAGCTTGCTCCAGAAGCTCTTCGAGGCTTCGAGGTCCTTCACGGGCAGGTTGACGAAGATCATCTGGGGCATGGCGGTCTCTCTTCTCTCCGGTCCGGGCTCCACGTTCGGCGCCTACGAGAGGTAGGACGGCGGGCCCGGTCGAAACTCATCGCTGTCCGCGGAGAATCTTTCCGGACCCGGCACCCGATCACGGCCCGGTCGCTCCCGTCGGCGCGCCGCGGACCTGTTTCCGGCCGCCGGGCCGGGGCGCCGGGCCCGGACCGCGAGCCGACGCCTCGCCTTCACTGTTTGTTGCTGCACAGTCAATGTGTGCTCCAGGCCCCGGGTCCCCACGGCCGGCTCCGGCGCCTTCGCCTCGCTACGAGGTGACGGGCCCGTTCCGGGCGTAGCACGGCTCCCCTCGTGGCGCCCCCCGAGCGCCGCCCAGCAGGGCGGCGCCGAGGGGCGTCAGCGTGTGCAGCACCGCGTTGCCGTGCCGCAGTGTCGCGACGAGGCCGGCCTCACGCAGGACACCGGCGTGCTGGCTGGCCGAGGCGAGCGACACCCCGGCCCTGCGGGCCAGTTCACTGGTGGTGCCGCCGTCACCGATGGCGTGCAGCACCGCGGACCGCGTGGTGCCGACCAGCTTCGCCAGCGAGGACCCGCCCGGTTCGCGGACGGTCGGCGCCTCGCAGTGGGTGATCGGGTAGACGAGCACCGGCGGCAGTGCCGGATCGCGCAGGACGACGGGCGTGCCGCGGCAGAAGTACGACGGCTGGAGCAGCAGCCCGCGGCCGTCCAGGTACAGGTCACGGTCGACGGGATAGTCGGACTCCAGGACCGGGGCGCGCCAGCGGAGCATCCGCGGCAGGGAGGCGAGGAGTTCCTCGGTCCCGCCGTCGAGCAGCGCCCGGCCGCGCATGGCCCGGTCCGCCTCCACTCGCGCCCTGATGTGGGGCAGGTACGGCTCGACGGCGGCCCGGTGGTAGCTGCGCAGCGCCCCGATGAGGCGGCTGAACGATTCTGCGCCCCCCTCGGCCAACAGCCTCAGGGAATGGGGCACGGTCCGGCCGCCGGGCCGTGCGGCGCCCAGCAGCGCCAGCTCGGCACGGAGCCGTTCGGGAGAGGTGGCACGGACCGCCGCAAGCCCCTCGTCGAGCCCACCGAGGCCCTCGGCGGGCGTCAGGAAGTCGGGAAAATATCCACGGCTGGGAACCAAGGCGGCAAGCAGCCGCGTCTCACCGTTCAGCCGGGTACGGGTTTCCGACCGCCATTCTCCGTAGACGACGTTGCCGCGCCGGTCCCTTAAACGGTGAAAACTGAGAATCGTTTCCCACAGAACGTCCGGTCGGGCGGCCATCCGGACGCCGGCCAAGTCGTTTCCTGTGAAATGAATCCGCAGCATGAAACCCCCACCTGTGCACTCGCAACCACCCCCTGCAAGGAGTATGCACACCATCACAGGACGTTACCAGGGTGTTTCAGCCACACTTGAAAAGCATCGCGGAGACCGGGGGCAAACCGAAAGGCTGTGCGTGTCGGGCAGGAAACCTTCAGGACCGAGGTGACGCGACGAAGACCGTGGGGGGCTTCGGGCGTCCGGCGGCGGTCGGCGAGGGTTGCGGCTCACTTGCCCGGCAAGGGTAATGGGCGCGGCCACCGGGTGGGGATCCGGTGGCCGCGCCCGCCTCGTTCTTTGCGGGTCGAATCGCGAAAATGTTCAACAGCGAATAATTGATCCGCTCGATATTGAACACGAACTTACTTCCGGCCGAAGCCTGGGTGATCACCCGTCTCGCACCGCATCGGGGACCCACGGACGACGGGGCGGACACCTCCGCACAAGGTGTCCGCCCCGTCTCTCTCGCGACCCGGAGCCGCCGCCCATCGGTGAGGGTCGGGGACGAACGGCGGCTCCGGTGGCCTTTTCGCTACTGAACGTTCGGTCAGCGGCTGTCGCTGCCGCTCGACTCGGCCGCGGCCCGGCCCGCCTCCAGGCGCGCCACCGGGATCCGGAACGGCGAGCAGGAGACGTAGTCGAGACCGACCTCGTGGAAGAAGTGCACCGACTCCGGGTCACCGCCGTGCTCGCCGCAGACACCGAGCTTGATGTCGGGACGGGTGGCCCGGCCGGCCTCGACGGCGCTGCGCACCAGCGCCCCGACGCCGTCCTTGTCGATGGTCTCGAACGGGGAGACCCCGAAGATGCCCTTCTCCAGGTACGCCGTGAAGAACGATGCCTCCACGTCGTCGCGGGAGAAGCCCCAGACCGTCTGCGTGAGGTCGTTGGTACCGAAGGAGAAGAACTCGGCGGCCTCGGCGATCTGACCGGCGGTCACGGCGGCGCGCGGCAGCTCGATCATGGTGCCGAGCGCGAGCTTCAGCTCCACTCCGGTCTGCGCCTGCACCTCGGCGATGACCTGCTCGGCCTCCTCGCGGACGATCTCCAGCTCCTGGACGGTGCCGACCAGCGGGATCATGATCTCCGCACGCGGGTCGCCCTTGGCGTCGATCCGCTGCGCGGCGGCCTCGGCGATCGCACGGACCTGCATGGTGAACAGGCCCGGGATGACCAGGCCGAGGCGGACGCCGCGCAGACCCAGCATGGGGTTCTGCTCGTGCAGACGGTGGACGGCCTGGAGCAGGCGCAGGTCGTTCTCGTTCGGGTCCTTGCGGGCCTCGGCGAGGGCGACGCGCACCGACAGCTCGGTGATGTCGGGCAGGAACTCGTGCAGCGGCGGGTCGAGCAGGCGGACCGTGACGGGCAGGCCGTCCATCGCCTCGAAGAGTTCGACGAAGTCCTGCTTCTGACGCGGCAGAAGGGCCTCCAGGGCCTCCGCGCGCTCCTCGTCGGTGTCGGCGAGGATGAGCTTCTCGACCATCTCGCGGCGCTCACCGAGGAACATGTGCTCGGTGCGGCACAGCCCGATGCCCTGGGCGCCGAAGCGACGGGCCCGCAGCGCGTCCTCGGCGTTGTCGGCGTTGGCCCGTACTCGCAGGCGGCGTACGCGGTCGGCGTAGGCCATGATGCGGTGCACGGCGGCGACCAGCTCGTCGGCGTCGTCGGCGCCGGCGTGCATCCGGCCCTCGAAGTACTCGACGACCGGGGAGGGCACGACCGGGACCTCGCCGAGGTAGACCTTGCCGGTGGAGCCGTCGATGGAGACGACGTCACCCTCCTCGATGACCGCGCCCGAGGCGGTGGTCATCCGGCGTCGCTTGGTGTCGACCTCCAGCTCCTCGGCACCGCAGACACAGGTCTTGCCCATGCCGCGGGCGACGACGGCGGCGTGCGAGGTCTTGCCTCCACGGGAGGTCAGGATGCCCTCGGCGGCGATCATGCCGTCCAGGTCGTCCGGGTTGGTCTCCCGGCGGATCAGGATGACCTTCTCGCCGGAACGCGACCACTTGACGGCCGTGTAGGAGTCGAAGACGGCCTTGCCGACGGCCGCGCCCGGCGAGGCGGCGATGCCGCGCCCCAGCAGCTCGGTCCTGGCGGCGTCGTCGAAGCGCGGGAACATCAGCTGGGCGAGCTGGGCGCCGTTGACGCGCTGGAGCGCCTCGGCCTCGTCGATCAGACCCTGGTCCACGAGCTGGGTGGCGATCCGGAAGGCGGCACCGGCGGTGCGCTTGCCGACCCGGGTCTGCAGCATCCACAGCTGACCGCGCTCGATCGTGAACTCGATGTCGCAGAGGTCCTTGTAGTGGGTCTCCAGCGTCTCCATGATCTGCATCAGCTGGTCGTACGACTTCTTGTCGATCGACTCCAGCTCGGCGAGCGGCACGGTGTTCCGGATGCCGGCGACGACGTCCTCGCCCTGCGCGTTCTGGAGGTAGTCGCCGTAGACGCCCTGGTGACCGGAGGCGGGGTCGCGGGTGAAGGCGACTCCGGTGCCGGAGTCCGGGCCGAGGTTGCCGAAGACCATCGAGCAGACGTTGACGGCCGTGCCGAGGTCGTGCGGGATGCGCTCCTGGCGGCGGTACAGCTTCGCTCGGTCGGTGTTCCAGGAGTTGAAGACCGCCTCGATGGCGAGGTCCATCTGCTCGCGCGGGTCCTGGGGGAAGTCCCGGCCCGCCTCGACCTTGACGATCTTCTTGAAGTGCTTGACCAGCTTCTTCAGGTCGGCGGCGTCGAGATCGGTGTCGACCGTGACCTTCTTGGCGGCCTTGGCCTCCTCGAGCGCCTCCTCGAACAGCTCACCCTCGACGCCGAGGACGGTCTTGCCGAACATCTGGATCAGGCGGCGGTACGAGTCCCACGCGAAGCGCTCGTCGCCCGCCTGGGTGGCGAGACCGGCCACGGACTCGTCGGAGAGGCCGATGTTGAGGACCGTGTCCATCATGCCCGGCATGGAGAACTTGGCGCCCGAGCGGACCGAGACGAGCAGCGGGTCGTCGGCCTGCCCCAGCCGCTTGCCCATCTGCCCCTGGAGGGCGTCGAGGTGCGCGGAGACCTCGTCGCGGAGCTCGACCGGCTCGGAACCGCTCTCGAGGTAGACCTTGCACGCCTCGGTGGTGATCGTGAAGCCGGGGGGAACCGGCAGACCGAGGTTGGTCATCTCGGCCAGGTTCGCGCCCTTGCCACCGAGCAGGTCCTTCAGGTCCCTGTTGCCCTCGGTGAAGTCGTACACGAACTTCTGATCTTTGTTTTCCGACACGGGTCTCGACTCCTCGAGCACTCGGTGGCTGCCCTGACGGCGAGGAACATACCCAGATCGAAGGCTTCTGGGGAGGTACGCCTACCGGTCACCCGGACTTAACCACCCGTCCGCCAGCAGATCGAAAGTAACCGACGAGTAGCTCCCGCTTTCAGGCTTCGAAGCCCGCTTGACCCAAACCAGGGCTTGTGCGCTCACATGAGCGCACAAGGTGGCATCTGTGTTCAACTCTTGAACCCTGGAGGGGTGGCACCCAGTGCCACCCCTCCAGAAGTGCAACATCTCGCAATCCGCTCATCTGAGCGCCACCGCGATCAGGGGTGGCGAGGATCACGCCATGGAACCGGCTCGATTCCCACGATCCGGACGGGATCGGTCCCCTCGGGAACCGCTCACCCGCCGGACGTGTCCAGTTCGGCTTCCTCGCTCACACCCGCGCAGTCGTAAGGGTCCTTGAGCCATCCGTCCGGCAGCACCACCCGGTTGTTGCCCGACGTACGGCCCCGTGGGCCGTCCGCGCCCACCGGCCACGGCTGATCCAGGTCGAGCTCGCTCAACTGAGCGCTCAGTTCGTCCAGAGACGAGGTGACGGCCAGCTTCTTGCGCATCTCCGAGCCGATCGAGAACCCCTTGAGGTACCAGGCCACGTGCTTGCGGAAGTCGATGACACCACGCGCCTCGTCGCCGAGCCACTCCCCCAGCAGTCGCGCGTGCCGCACCATAGCGTCAGCGACCTCGCGCAGCCCCGGCCGGGCGTACTCGCCCGTCCCCTCGAAGCCCGCCACCAGGTCGCCGAAGAGCCACGGCCGCCCCAGGCAGCCCCGCCCCACGACGACGCCGTCACAGCCGGTCTCGCGCATCATCCGCAGCGCGTCGTCCGCCGACCAGATGTCCCCGTTGCCGAGCACCGGGATCTCCGGGACGTGCTCCCTCAGGCGCGCGATGGCGTCCCAGTCGGCAGTTCCGCCGTAGTGCTGCGCCGCCGTCCGCCCGTGCAGGGCGATCGCCGTGACGCCCTCCTCGACCGCGATCCGGCCCGCGTCGAGATAGGTGATGTGGTCGTCGTCGATGCCCTTGCGCATCTTCATCGTGACCGGCAGGTCCCCGGCGTTCGTCACCGCCTCGTGCAGGATCGCCCGCAGCAGGGGCCGCTTGTACGGCAGGGCGGAACCGCCGCCCTTGCGCGTCACCTTGGGCACCGGACAGCCGAAGTTGAGGTCGATGTGGTCGGCCAGGTCCTCGTCCACGATCATCCGCACCGCCTTGCCGACGGTCACGGGATCGACACCGTACAGCTGGATCGAGCGCGGTTTCTCGCTGTCGTCGAAGCGGATGAGCTGCATCGTCTTCTCGTTGCGCTCGACCAGCGCCCGCGTCGTGATCATCTCGCTCACGAAGAGGCCCTTGCCGCCGCTGTACGCGCGGCAGAGGGTGCGGAAGGGGGCGTTGGTGATGCCGGCCATCGGCGCGAGGACCACGGGGGGCTGGACGATGTGCGGCCCGATGGCGAGGGGGGAGAACGCGGTCATCCGCCCATTGTCCCGCACGCCGGAAGTCCTCGACCGGCCGCGCCGTCCCGGTATGCCCGAGCTCACACGCGGACCCGGCGGCGCACGCACGCTCCTCCCGCCGTGCGCCATGCGGCCGACGACCGGCCGTACCCCGCCGGTCGGGCCGACGACGGGCCGGAAAGAGGGCGGCGGAACGGGGGCCACTGCCTCACGGCACCGTGAGCGCCGCCGCCACCGGGCTCTGCTCCGCCACCCACTCCGTCGGCGCACGCTCCGACCGGAGCGCCGCCGCCCCGAACGCCTCCTCACGGACGGCGGACTCGTGGAGTCGTTCGAGGCCGGCCCGGGACATCTCGTCCACCGGGACGTAGGTCACCAGACGGGGGCCTGTGGCCGGGCCCAGCCACAGGTCGGCGTGCTCCAGCCGGAGCATGCCGACCCGGGAGTTGAGGATGTGCTTGACCCGGCCCGCCTGCCCCGCCACCTCGTGCCGCTCCCAGATCTCCCGGAACTCCGGCGAGGCCGCCCGGAGGCGCTGGAGCAGCGCCTTCCAGGCGGGTTCGGCCAGGTGCTCGGCCATCGAGGCGCGGAACTTCGCGGCCATCGTCTGCTTGACGTCCGGGAGCGCGGACAGGGCCCGCGCCCAGTCCTCGTCCGTGAAGCAGAGCCAGATGCAGTTGCGGTCCTCACGGGGCATCGCGTCCAGGTCGCACAGCAGCCGCCCGTAGGTGCGGTTGTAGGCCAGGATGTCGTAGCGGCTGTTCTGGATGCAGGCGGGCAGGGGCTCCAGCTGGTCCAGCATCCGTCGCAGCGCCGGGGTCACCGTGGGACAGAACCCTCCCGGAGCGGGGTCGGCGGTGCCCGCGAGGGCGAAGAGATGGGTCCGTTCGGTCGCGTCGAGCAACAGGGCACGGGCGAGGGCGTCCAGCACCTGCGGGGACACCTGGATGTGCCGCGCCTGCTCCAGCCAGGTGTACCAGGTGACGCCGACGGCCGAGAGCTGCGCGACCTCCTCGCGGCGCAGCCCGGGGGTACGGCGCCGGCGGCCTCGCGGCAGGCCGACCTGCTCGGGGGTGATCCGCTCCCGGCGACTGCGCAGGAAGCCGGCCAGTTCGTGCCGCCGGACGTCGGTCTCGGTGCCGGAGTCGCCGCGGGAGCCGTGGGCGCGCGGGGTGCCGGGGGTGCCGGGGGTGCCGGGGGCCGCCAGGATGCTCATGTCTCCAGGATGCCGGGTTGCTCAGCCCGGTACCAGGTAGCACTGATACCAGGATAAGAAGACTCTGGTACCAGGCTCGAAAGGAGCGGATCGTCAAGGACGTGCCTTCCACGACCTTCTCTCGATCCGCCATGGACACCCCTTTCGCGGGTGCCTCCGCCGCCCCTTCCTCCGTCGGTTCCGCCCTCGGCCGCTCACCGTCAGGACTCGGAGCCCTCGGCCTGTTCACCGTGCTTCTCGGCGCCGCGCTGCCGTTGATCGACTTCTTCATCGTCAACGTCGCCCTGCCCACCATCGACCACGACCTGGCGGCGGGTCCGGCCCTGCTCGAACTGGTCGTCGCGGGGTACGGCCTCGCGTACGCCGTGCTGCTCGTCCTCGGCGGACGGCTCGGTGACCTCTTCGGCCGTCGGCGTCTCTTCCTCGCCGGCATGGCCGCCTTCGGCCTGACCTCGCTGGCCTGCGGACTGGCACCGGACGCCTGGGCGCTGGTCGGAGCGAGGGTGGCACAGGGTGCCGCTGCGGCGTCGATGCTGCCGCAGGTGCTGGCGACCATTCACTCCTCCACGGCGGGAGCGCGGCGCGCCAGGGCGCTCAGCCTGTACGGGGCGACCGCCGGTCTGGCGATGGTGGCCGGCCAGATCCTGGGCGGGGTACTCGTCGCCGCCGACCTCGGGGGCACTGGCTGGCGGGCGATCTTCCTGGTCAACGTGCCGGTGGCGGCGGCCGGGCTGCTCCTGGCGGTCCGCACCGTACCGGAGACGCGTGCGGACCGGCCGGCGCCGGTGGACATCCCGGGCACGCTGCTGCTGGCTCTCACTCTCACCAGCCTGCTCGTGCCGCTGACGGAGGGCAGGGCGGCGGGCTGGCCCTGGTGGACCTGGGTCTCCCTGGCGGTGTCCCCCTTCGCCGCCACGGCATTCTGGCGGGTGGAGCTGCGGGCCGACCGTCTCGGCCGCACGCCGCTGATCCCGCCGAGCCTGCTCGCCCTCGTCTCGTTGCGCCGCGGCCTGGCCCTGGTGCTGCCCTTCTCCGTCGGCTTCGGCGGATTCATGTTCGTGGTCGCGGTGGCGCTCCAGCAGGGTCTGGGCATGGGCGCGGTGGTCTCGGGGCTGGCGCTGGTCCCGATGGCCGTGGCCTTCTTCGGCGCCTCGCTGGCGGGCCCGCGGCTGGTGCGTCGCTGGGGCACCCGGACCGTGACGGCGGGAGGGCTGTTCCAGGCGTTGGGGATCGCACTGCTCGCCCTGACGGCCTGGCGCTCCTGGCCGGAGCTGTCGGCCTGGAGCCTGTTGCCTGGTATGGCGGTCGCGGGCCTCGGCCAGGGACTCCAGCTCCCGGTGCTCTTCCGGGTCGTCCTGTCCGAGGTCCCGGCGGAGAGCGCGGGTGTGGGCAGCGGGGTGATGGTGACCGCCCAGCAGTCGGCGCTCTCGCTCGGGGTGGCCACACTGGGGTCGCTGTTCCTGTCCCTGGCCGGGACTGCGGGACTGCGGGACGCCCTGGTGGCCACGCTCCTGGTGCAGCTGGGGGCGGTGGTCCTGACGGTCGGGCTGAGCCTGCGGCTGCCGCGCCTGGTGGGCTGATCCCCACGGGCGGATGGCCGGGGCGCCCGGCGGAGCACGCGACGGGGGCCCGGGTCACGGACATGACACGGGCCCCCGTCGCCGAGCTCACGGGCGGTACGGCGAATGCCGCAGCAGGCGACGGCCGCCCCGTCGCGACGGCCTACGCGGTCTCACGCGCGTCGGCCGGAGTGCCGTCGACGGCGCCGGTGTCCCCGGCGGGCACCGCGCCGGCGGAGTCCTGGGCGCGCTCGCGCATCTTCCTCAGCAGCTCGCGCTTCTGGTCGACGGCGGCTTTGCGGTCGGCGTCGCGGCTCTCCACGCCTCCTTGTGCGTCGCCGCGGGACGGCTTCCTTCGCTGTCCCCCGACGCCGAGAAGGTTGTTGCGGCCCTTGGCCATGGTGTTCTCCGATCAGTGAGCGTTGCGGTGGTCGGTGATCCGGCGTGACACGGGTCGGGGACCCGCGGCGCCCTTACTCGTAGATCTGGAGGAACGCGGGCATCGAGGACATGGCGGTGACGCTATCGCGCGGGGCCGGTCCGGTCATCCGCTTTCGGTCGCCCGCCGGTCGCGCCGTACCCGCTCCACGGCGCGCCCCCGTGGACCCGTCGCGGCGGGGTGCCCACCGTGGCTCGCATCGGGATCACCCGACCGAATGACAAAGATTGAAATCTGTCATCCGTCGTGCCATAGTCGTCTCGTGCCAGCCCGTCCGCATCCCTCAGAGGAGACCGTCATGAACCGCACCCTCGGCACCACCGGCCCCCGCGTCTTCCCGCTCGGTCTCGGCTGCATGGGTATGTCCGCGCTGTACGGCGAGAGCGACCGCACCGAGTCGGTCGCGACCATCCACGCCGCGCTCGACGCCGGGGTCACCCTGCTCGACACCGGCGACTTCTACGGCATGGGACACAACGAACTGCTGATCAACGAAGCCCTGCGGACCGCGCCGGCGCCGGCCCGCGAGAAGGCCCTGACCAGCGTGAAGTTCGGAGCCCTGCGCACCGTCGAGGGCGGGTTCACCGGGTACGACGGCCGACCCGCCGCGGTGCGGAACTTCGCCGCGTACTCGCTCCAGCGCCTCGGCCTCGACCACATCGACATCTACCGGATCGCCCGGGTCGACCCCGACGTGCCGATCGAGGAGACCGTCGGCGCGATCGCCGGTCTGGTCGAGGCCGGACACGTCCGCCACATCGGTCTCTCCGAGGTCGGCGCGGACACGCTGCGCCGGGCGGCGGCGGTGGCCCCGATCGCGGACCTGCAGATCGAGTACTCGCTGATATCCCGGGGCATCGAGGAGAAGATCCTGCCCACCGCCCGCGAGCTGGGCATCGGGGTCACGGCCTACGGCGTGCTCTCGCGCGGACTGATCAGCGGCCACTTCGGCAGGGACCGGGAGCTCACGCCAGGCGACTTCCGGGGCATGAGTCCGCGCTTCCAGGGCACCAATCTCGACCGGAACCTGGAACTCGTGGACCGGCTGCGCGCGGTCGCAGAGGCCAAGGGAGTGTCGGTCGCGCAGACGGCGATCGCCTGGGTGCTCGCCCAGGGCCCGCGGCACGGCGTGGACCTCGTTCCCCTGATCGGCGCCCGTCGAAGGGACCGACTCACGGAGGCCCTCGCGGCGCTCGACATCGTCCTGGACGAGTCCGACCTGGCCGCGGTGGAGGAGGCCGTTCCCATGGGCGCGGCGGCGGGCGACCGCTACCCGGCGGCCCAGATGGCGCACCTGGACAGCGAGCGCTGACCCCTCTCCGTCCGACGGGTACTGTCCTTGCCATGTCGACCGAGACCCTGACCGCAGAGCGCATCCTCGAAGCCACCGAGGAGGTGCTTCGGCGCTACGGACCGGCCAAGGCGACGGTCGTCGACGTAGCCCGAGTGCTCGGCGTCAGCCACGGCAGCGTGTACCGCCACTTCCGCACGAAGGCGGCCCTGCGCGAGGCGGTCACCGAACGCTGGCTCTCCCGTGCGGAGGGCGCGCTCGCCGAGGTGACCGCGGCCACGGACCGTCAGGCGTCCGAGAAGCTCCGGGACTGGCTCGCCACCCTGTTCGCGGCCAAGCGCCGCAAGGCAGGGGAGGACCCCGAGCTCTTCGCCACCTACAACGTGCTGATCGACGAGAACAGCGGCGTCGTGGAGGAACACATCGCCACGCTGATCGGCCAGGTACGGACGATCGTCGAGGAGGGTGCCCGGGAAGCGGAGTTCACCGCGGCCGACCCCGACGCCACGGCCCGCGCCGTCTTCGACGCGACCGCCCGTTTCCACGATCCGGCCTACGCCCCCGCCTGGCAAAACCCTTCGATCGAAGGCGAGTTCGACGCCGTGGTAAACCTGGTGCTGCGCGGCCTGAGCACCTGAGTCGTCCGGCGAGGTGCGGCGCGGAGGGGCCCGGGCCGACGCCGCCGGCCCGGGAGACCCATGGGGCCGGGAGGAGGACCATGACTGACCGGCGGTCCCCGGACGGAGGGTTCGGGTGGCTCTGGGCGGCGTACGCGGTCAGCGCCTTCGGGACCTGGCTCGCGTTCGACGCCTTCGCCCTGATCGCGGTCCTCGTGCTGGACGCGGGGACGACAGAGGTGTCGGTACTGGCCGCGGCGGGCGTCGCGGTCGGGGCCGTGGTCGCGGTGCCGCTCGGTCCCTGGGTGGAGTTCCGCCGCAAGCGCCCGGTGATGATCGTGGCCGACCTGGTGCGCTGTGCTGCGCTGCTGAGCGTGCCCGTCGCCTACACGCTCGGCCTGCTCGGCTTCCCGCAGCTCCTCGTGGTGTCGGTGGTGGTCGCCGCGGCGGGCATCACCTTCCAGGCGGCGTCCGGAGCCTGCCTGAAGGAGATCGTGCCGCCCGAGAGCCTGCTGCGCGCCAACGGACGGCTGGAGGCGACGACCTGGACGGCGACGATGCTCGGGCCTCCGCTGGGCACCGCCGCGATCGGACTGTTCGGTCCGGTGACGAGTGTGCTGGCCGACGCCGTCAGCTATCTGCTGTCGGCGCTGGGAATCCGGGCGATCCCAGGCAGGGAGGCGCGCGCCGGGCGAACCGGCGCGCCGCGGCTGCGGATCGGCGAGCTGGCCGACGGGTGGCGGTTCATCCTGGCCGACCCGGCCCTGCGCCGATTGTTCCTCAACACCCTCGCGGTCAACGGCCTGATCATGGCGACCTCACCTCTGCTCGCCGTCCTCATGCTCGGCCGGCTCGGATTCGCGCCCTGGCAGTACGGCCTCGTCTTCGCCGTGCCCTGCCTCGGCGGTCTGATCGGCTCACGGTGGTCGCCCCGGCTCGTCGCGCGGTTCGGACGGCGCCGGGTGCTGCGCACCGCCGGGGTGCTGCGCGCCTGCTGGCTGCCCGGGCTCGCCTTCGTCGGGCCGGGCGTTCCCGGCTTGTTGACCGTGATGGTCGTCGAACTCGGGATCATCACGTGCATGGGGGTGTTCAACCCGGTCTTCGCCACTGTGCGACTCGACCTGACGCCGACGGACCGGCTGGTACGCACCCTGTCCGCGTGGTCGGTCAGCGGCAAGCTGGCCGTCGCGGCGACGACGGCACTCTGGAGACTGCTGGCCGGACTCACCGGCCCACGCGCCGCGCTGGCGCTCGCCGGGCTCCTCGCCCTGGCGACGCCGTCACTGCTCCCGCGGACGGTTCGGGCGTCGCGCGCCGTGCCGGAGCCCGCCCCGGGCCCGTGACACGCGAAGCCCCCGGTTCCCACACGCTCGGGAACCGGGGGCTTCGTGGTGCGGGCGCGCCGCGGACGGCGCGGCGTCAGCAGCCGAGCAGGCGGCTGCCCAGGTAGCCCTGGATCTGGTCCAGGGAGACGCGCTCCTGCTTCATGGTGTCGCGCTCGCGCACGGTCACGGCGTTGTCGTCCAGGGTGTCGAAGTCGACCGTGACGCAGAACGGCGTGCCGATCTCGTCCTGACGGCGGTAGCGGCGGCCGATGGCGCCGGCGTCGTCGAACTCGATGTTCCAGTTCTGCCGCAGGTCGGCGGCGAGGCCCTTGGCCTTCGGCGACAGCTGCGGGTTGCGGGACAGCGGGAGGACGGCGACCTTGACCGGCGCGATGCGCGGGTCGAAGCGCATCACGGTGCGCTTCTCCATGACGCCCTTGGCGTTCGGGGCCTCGTCCTCGTTGAACGCGTCGAGCATGAACGCCAGCATCGTGCGGCCGACACCGGCGGCCGGCTCGATGACGTACGGCGTCCAGCGCTCGCCGGCGTCCTGGTCGAAGAACGACAGATCGTTGCCCGATGCCTTGGAGTGGGCGTTCAGGTCATAGTCGGTGCGGTTGGCGACACCCTCGAGCTCGCCCCACTCGCTGCCGCCGAAGCGGAAGCGGTACTCGATGTCGGCGGTGCGCTTGGAGTAGTGGGAGAGCTTCTCCTTCGGGTGCTCGAACCAGCGCATGTTCTCCTCACGGAGACCCAGGCCCGTGTACCAGTTCCAGCGCTGCTCCATCCAGTACTCGTGCCACTGCTCGTCCTCGCCCGGCTTGACGAAGAACTCCATCTCCATCTGCTCGAACTCGCGGGTACGGAAGATGAAGTTGCCCGGAGTGATCTCGTTCCGGAAGGACTTGCCCATCTGCGCGATGCCGAACGGCGGCTTCTTGCGCGAGGTCTGCTGCACCTGGCCGAAGTTGGTGAAGATGCCCTGGGCGGTCTCGGGACGCAGGTAGGCGACGGAGCCGGAGTCCTGGGTCGGGCCGAGGTGGGTGGAGAGCAGGCCGGAGAACTGCTTGGGCTCCGTGAAGGTGCCCTTGTTGCCGCAGTTGGGGCAGTTGAGGTCGGTGAGGCCGTTCTCGGGGAGACGGCCGTGCTTCTCCTCGTACGCCTCCTCCAGGTGGTCGGCGCGGTAGCGCTTGTGGCAGGAGGTGCACTCGGTCAGCGGGTCGGTGAAGGTGGCGACGTGGCCGGAGGCCTCCCAGACCTCGGTGGCCAGGATCACCGACGAGTCGATGCCGACGACGTCCTCGCGCGCGGTGACCATGTAACGCCACCACTGACGCTTGATGTTCTCCTTGAGTTCGACACCCAGCGGTCCGTAGTCCCAGGCGGCCTTCTGGCCGCCGTAGATCTCACTGCACGGGTAGACGAAGCCACGGCGCTTGCTCAGGCTGACGATGGTGTCGATCTTGTCGGCGGCCACGGTGCTCTCTTCATTACGACGACGAAGTGCGAATGCTTCAGATTACCGGCGCCCGCACCCCCCGTATCAAATCGGTTCGGTGCCGGACCCTCCCGCGGCCCGGCCGGAGGCGGCGTGGCCCGGGCCACAGGAAGGACAATTGACAATCGTTTCCAGTTTTGTTGAAAATGAGTGTCATGAACGTACGACGCCTGATACCCGCCACCGCCGTCGCCGGAGCCGTCTCCCTCGGCCTCCTCACCCTCTCTGCCTGCGCCGGAACCTCCGACGCGGCGGACAAGAGCGGCGACGGCAAGCTGGACATCGTGGCGTCGTTCTACCCGATGCAGTACCTGGCCGAGCAGATAGGCGGCGAGCACGTCAGCGTCACCACGCTCACCAGGCCGGGCGTCGAGCCGCACGACCTGGAGCTCAAGCCGCGGCAGATCGGCGAACTCGGCGAAGCCGACTACATCCTCTACCTCAAAGGCGTGCAGCCCGCCGTCGACGACGCCATCGAGCAGGCCGGCGTCAAGCACAGCGTCGACGCCACCACCCTCACCACGCTCGAGGCGCACGGCACCACCGTCGGCCACGACCACGCGGGGGACCACGGCTCCGAGGACCACGGGCACGGCGCGGCGGGCGCCGACCCGCACGTCTGGCTCGACCCGGTGAAGTACGCCGAGGTGGCCGAGGGCGTCGGCGCCTCCCTGCAGAAGGCCGACCCGGCCCACGCCGCCGACTACGCGAAGAACACCCAGGCGCTGGTGAAGAAGCTCGGGGACCTGGACACCGCCTACGAGACGGGTCTGCGGAACACGACCACGAAGACCTTCATCACCACCCACTCCGCCTTCGGCTACCTCGCCGAGCGCTACGGCCTCGACCAGGAGGGCATCAGCGGCCTCGGCCCCGAGTCGGAGCCGAGCCCCGCCCGGATCAGGGAACTTCAGGGCATCGCGGAGAAGGAGAAGGTCTCCACCGTCTTCTTCGAGACCCTCGCCAGCGACAAGACGGCGAAGACCCTCGCGGGCGACACCGGCCTCCGGACGGACGTCCTGGACCCGCTGGAGGGAATCACCGACGCGTCCTTGGGCGACGACTACATCGAGGTCATGCGCTCCAACCTCGCCGCGCTGCGGAAGGCTCTCGGCGCCAGGTGACACCCCAGCACGGCAGACTCGCATCGGAGGCTCACGACATGCCCCTGGAACCCGTCCTTTCCGTCCGCGGAGCCACGGCGGCCCTCGGCGCGCGCCCGGTGCTGCGCGGCGTCGACCTCACCGTGCGCCGCGGCGAGGTCGTCGCCCTGCTCGGCGCCAACGGCTCCGGCAAGTCGACCGCCGTGCGCTCGGTCATCGGGCAGGTGCCGTTGACCGGGGGAACGATCTCCCTGTTCGGCACGGACCGGAGACGGTTCCGCGACTGGGCCCGGGTCGGCTACGTACCTCAGCGCACCACCGCGGCCGGCGGCGTGCCCGCCACCATCCGCGAGGTCGTCTCCTCCGGCCGGCTCTCCCGGCGCACGTTCGGCTGGCTCACCCGCGCCGACCGGGCGGCCGTCGACCGCGCGATCACCCTCGTGGGCCTCGCGGACCGGGCCGGGGACTCGGTCGGCGCGCTCTCCGGCGGCCAGCACCAGCGCGTGCTCATCGCCCGCGCGCTCGCCTCCGAACCCGAACTGCTGATCATGGACGAGCCGATGGCCGGCGTCGACCTGGACAGCCAGGAGATCCTCGCCTCGACGCTCCGCGAGCAGGTCGCCCGCGGCACCTCCGTCCTCCTCGTCCTGCACGAACTGGGCCCGCTGGAGCCGCTGATCGACCGGGCCGTCGTCCTGCGTGACGGCTGCGTCGTCCACGACGGCCCGCCGCCGAAGGCCGTCGGCCAGCACGCGCTGCCCGGACACGACCACGTACATCCGCACGCGGCCGACGAGCCGCTCCGCACGGGACTGCTGACCTGACCATGGACTTCCTCGAGCCTGCCTTCATGCAGCGAGCGCTGCTCGCGGCCGTACTCGTCGGCATCATCGCCCCTTCCGTGGGCATCTACCTCGTCCAGCGCCGCCAGGCACTGATGGGCGACGGAATCGGTCATGTCGCCATGACCGGCGTCGGCCTCGGCTTCCTGCTCAACTCCAGCCCGGTGTGGATGGCGACGCTGGTCGCCGTGGTCGGCTCGGTGGCGATGGAGCTGATCCGGGCGTACGGCAAGACCCGCGGCGACCTCGCCCTCGCGCTGCTCTTCTACGGCGGCATGGCCGGTGGCGTCCTGTTGATCAACCTCTCGTCCACCGGCTCCACCGCCAACCTGACGTCGTACCTCTTCGGTTCGCTGTCCACGGTCTCACCCGAGGACGTCACCGCGATCACCTCGCTCGCGGCCTTCGTGGTCCTCGTCACGGTCGGACTGCGCCGCCAGCTCTTCGCGGTCAGCCAGGACGAGGAGTTCGCGCGCGTCACCGGCCTGCCGGTGCGCGCCATGAACCTGCTGATCGCGGTCACCGCCGCGGTGACCGTGACGGTCGCCATGCGCGTCGTGGGCCTGCTGCTCGTCAGCGCCCTGATGGTGGTCCCGGTGGCGGCGGCCCAGCAGTTGTCGAAGTCCTTCCGGGCGACCTTCGTCCTCGCGGTGGTCATCGGCACCGGCGTGACCCTGGCCGGCACGATCACCTCGTACTACCGGGACGTACCGCCCGGCGCGACGATCGTGCTGCTCGCCATCGCCGTGTTCATCGCGCTCACCGCCCTCTCCACTCCTCTGGCGAAACGCCGGGCCCGGGCCGCGGAGGCGTCGAGAGGCCGGGCCTCCGCGGCGGAGTGCGAGATGGCGGTTCCGGCCACACGGCGCGCGACGGACGACGCCACGCTCTAGCGGCCTGGCAGAATGGCGGGGGCAGACGACTTCACAAGGAGGCCCCGGTGGCGACGGCAGGACCCCCCGTACGCGGGCGCTCGACCAAACAGCGGGCCGCGGTGTCCGCCGCGCTGAGCGAGGTGGACGAGTTCCGCAGCGCCCAGGAACTGCACGACATGCTCAAGCACCGCGGCGACTCGGTCGGCCTGACGACGGTGTACCGGACGCTCCAGTCGCTCGCGGACGCGGGCGAGGTCGACGCGCTGCGCACGAGCGAAGGCGAGACGGTCTACCGCCGCTGTTCGACCGGCGACCACCATCATCACCTGGTCTGCCGCCTGTGCGGCAAGGCCGTCGAGGTGGAGGGCCCGGCGGTGGAGCAGTGGGCGGAGACGATCGCCGCGGAGCACGGTTTCGTGAACGTGGCACATACGGTCGAGATCTTCGGCACCTGCGCGGAGTGCGCCGCCGGGTAGGCGTGGCACGGCGAGCCGCTACCGCTTGTCGAGGACGGCGAGGTCCTCCTCCGAGACCCCGCCGAAGCGGCGGTCGCGGGAGGCGTACTCCACGCAGGCGCGCCACAGGTCGCGGCGGTCGAAGTCCGGCCACAGCACGTCCTGGAACACCATCTCCGCGTAACTGCTCTGCCAGATCAGGTAGTTCGAGGTCCGCTGCTCACCGCTGGGGCGCAGGAAGAGGTCCACGTCCGGCATGTCCGGGTAGTACAGGTACTTCTGGAAGGTCTTCTCGTTGACCTTGGCCGGGTCGAGCTTCCCGGCCGCCACGTCGCGCGCGATGGCCTGCGCGGCGTCCGCGACCTCGGCCCGGCCGCCGTAGTTCACGCAGAAGTACAGCGTCATGGCGTCGTTGTTCTTCGTCTGCTCCTGGGCGACCTGAAGCTCCTGGACGACCGACTTCCACATCTTCGGCATGCGGCCGACCCAGCGGATCCGGATGCCGAGCTCGTCCATCTCGTCGCGTCGGCGGCGGATGACGTCCCGGTTGAAGTTCATCAGGAAGCGGACCTCCTCCGGCGACCGCTTCCAGTTCTCCGTGGAGAAGGCGTAGAGCGAGAGGTTCCTGACCCCGATCTCCAGGCAGCCCTTGAGCACGTCCAGGACGACGCCCTCACCGACCTTGTGGCCTTCGGTGCGCGGCAGACCGCGCTCCTGCGCCCAGCGGCCGTTGCCGTCCATCACGCAGGCCACGTGGTTCGGCACCAGCTCGCCGGGAAGCCTCGGCGGGCGCGCGCCGGACGGGTGCGGCTCGGGGGCCTTGTACTCCCGGCGCTGCCGTCCGAGGATTCGTGCCATGGCCATGGGGTCACTCCTAGCTCCGAGCGTCTAGCTCTTCTCTACATACCGCAGTGAGCGCAGGCCGCGCTCCAAGTGCCAGTGCAGATAGGCGGACACGAGCCCGCCACCCTCCCTGACGTGGCGCGGCTCGCACGCGTCCGCCGTCGCCCAGTCGCCGGTGAGCAGCGCGCCGAGCAGGCCGATGGCCTCCGAAGAGGGTACGACGCTGCCGGGCACCCGGCAGTCGCCGCAGACGACTCCGCCGGACGCGACCGAGAAGAACCGGTTGGGTCCGTGGATGCCGCACTTCGCGCAGTCGTCGAAGCTGGGGGCGTAGCCGTTGACCGCGAGCGAGCGCAGCAGGAAGGCGTCGAGGATGAGGTGCGGGGCGTGTTCACCGCGGGACAGCGTCCGCAGTCCGCCGACCAGCAGCAGGTACTGCTGCACGGCCGGTTCGCCCTCGTGGTCCGTGAAGCGCTCCGCGGTCTCCAGCATCGCGGTGCCGGCCGTGTAGCGGGCGTAGTCGGTGACGATCCCGCTGCCGTACGCGGCGATGGTCTCGCTCTGCGTGCAGAGCGGAAGGCCCCTGCCGACGAGCTCGCTCCCCCGCGCGAAGAACTGGACGTCCACGTGCGAGAAGGGCTCCAGCCGGGCCCCGAACTTCGACTTCGTGCGCCGGACCCCGCGGGCCACGGCGCGTACGCGGCCGTGACCGCGCGTGAGGAGCGTGATGATGCGGTCCGCTTCACCCAGCTTCTGGGTGCGCAGCACGATGCCGTCGTCGCGGAACAGACTCATGGGCCCCATTCTCCCGTACTCCGGACCCGCCCTCCCCGGGGTCCGGGAATCCTCTCCCGGCGCCCGGGAATCCGGCTCGGACCGGGTCCGGGGATACCGTGACAGCCCCTCCGCCTCACGCATCGACTTATGGAAGTCATAAGTCGACCTTATGGGTCCATAGACCGGGGGCGGGTACCGGCCGATAGGGAGAGGTAATTAGGGTGACCTAAGTGTCGGCGGCTTTCGCCGCCATGTCGCTTGCGAAGGGAACCTGACATGCCCCGCCCCCTCCGGGTCGCGATCGTCGGCGCCGGCCCCGCCGGGATCTACGCCGCTGACGCGCTGCTGAAGTCCGAGGCCGCCGCCGAGCCGGGCGTGTCCATCGACCTCTTCGAGCGGATGCCGGCGCCGTTCGGTCTGATCCGTTACGGCGTCGCCCCCGACCACCCCCGGATCAAGGGCATCGTCACCGCGCTGCACCAGGTGCTCGACAAGCCCCAGGTGCGACTCTTCGGCAACGTCGACTACGGCACCGACGTCCACCTGGACGACCTGCGAGCCTTCTACGACGCCGTCGTCTTCTCCACCGGCGCCATGGCCGACCGTACGCTGCGGATCCCAGGCGTCGAGCTCGACGGCTCGTACGGCGCGGCCGACTTCGCCTCCTGGTACGACGGACACCCGGACGTGCCGCGCACCTGGCCGCTGGAGGCCGAGAAGGTCGCCGTGCTCGGCGTCGGCAACGTGGCCCTCGACATCGCCCGCATCCTCGCCAAGACCGCGGACGAGCTGCTGCCGACCGAGATCCCGCCGAACGTCCAGGCCGGCCTGCGGGCGAACAAGGCGGTCGAGATCCACGTCTTCGGACGCCGCGGCCCCGCTCAGGCGAAGTTCAGCCCCATGGAACTGCGCGAGCTGGACCACTCGCCGAACATCGAGGTCATCGTCAACCCCGAGGACATCGACTACGACGAGGGCTCGATCGCCGAGCGCCGCAAGAACAAGCAGACCGACATGGTCGCCAAGACCCTGGAGAACTGGGCGATCCGCGACGTCGGCGAGCGCCCGCACAAGCTCTTCCTGCACTTCTTCGAGTCCCCCGTCGAGATCCTCGGCGCGGACGGCAGGGTCGTCGGCCTGCGCACCGAGCGCACCGAGCTCGACGGCACGGGCAACGTCACCGGCACGGGCACCACGACCGACTGGGACGTCCAGGCTGTCTACCGGGCCGTCGGCTACCTCTCCGACGAACTGCCCAAGCTCCCCTGGGACACCGCCTCCGGAACCGTCCCGGACGAGGGCGGCCGGGTCGTCGAGGAGGGCGGCGCGCCCATGCCGTCCACCTACGTGACCGGCTGGATCCGGCGCGGCCCGGTCGGCCTCATCGGCCACACCAAGGGCGACGCCAACGAGACGGTGGGCAACCTGCTCGACGACTTCGCGAACGGCAGGCTGCTCACCCCGGAGAACCCGGAGACCGACGCCGTCGTGGCGTTCCTGGAAGGCCGGGGCGTCACGTACACCACGTGGGAGGGCTGGTACGCCCTGGACGCCGCAGAGAAGGCGCTGGGCGAGGCGGAGGGGCGCGAGCGGGTGAAGATCGTCGAGCGCGAGGACATGCTGCGCGCGAGCGACGCGGTCACCCCGCGGTAGACACCGGCGCGGTGTGTGACGGACCGGGTCCGGCGCACGGACGAGTAGCCCGCGCCGGCCGGTCCGGTCCCGTCGTGACGGGCCCGGGAGGCGGCCCCTGACGCCATCGGTGCGCGCGTCCACGCGGAAGGCTCCCGTCCCCGGTGTCTCGCCGCACGCGCGTCGGCGCCCGGCCTCCCCGGAGGGCGGGCGCGGGTGCTACAGCAGCGTCCTCGCGCTGGCGAGCAGCCGTGCCGTGTCGTCGGCGCACAGCGCCAGCGCGTTACCGACGGTGCTCAGTACGTCCCGCTCGGCGGGACTGTAGGCGCCGTCCGCGAGTGCGATCCGGGCCCCCTGGAGCAGGATCGCCTCGCGCCCGGACGCGGCCAGATGCGGGGAGAGCGGCTCCAGCGCCTCGTGGAGTTCGATCGCCAGCGCCGCGCCCCCGCCGCCGACATCCGGCAGGAAGCGGCCCGTGTCGGCCTCCAGGGCCTCCACCAGGTCGGTGAGCTGCGTGCCGGTGCACTCGGCGAATCCGGCCGCGCGCACCGCGGCGACGGCGGTGTCCACGGCAGTATGGGAGGATGCTCCACCCGCCGCGAGGACCGCGAGGGCGACCGTGTGAACGGCGTCGCGCAGCATCGCGGAGAAGCGGCTCGTCGTCGGATGGTCGAGCACTTCGGTGCCGAAGTGGGTGTGGCAGGCGGCGCACTCGACGACCGGCCCGGCCTGTCCGCGCGGAAGGACCGGAACACCCAGGACGGTGAAGCGGCGCCGGCCGGTGCGACGGCGGTAGTTGCGGTCACCACCGCACTCCTCGCAGAAGAACTCGCCGTCCGCGACGGTGTTCCAGGAAGTGCGAATACCGCAAACGCCCAGCTTTCTCCTGCGTGAGCCTCGGGCAGCCTGCACGTCGCACCTCCTCCACGGTCCGGCAGCACTGCCGGCGTTGGCGTGATGTTAGCCACATCCATGATGTGGCGTCAGCACCCCGTCAGCAGAACGCGACCGACTTGGCCGAGACACGACACCCGTGGATCACCCGCCGGACGGGCCCGCAAGCAGGTCAGGAGGTACGGACAAGGGGCGGCGCGCCGCGGGGCGCCGAGGCCGCGTCCGGTGGCGACGGGCGGGAAGGAATTCCGGTGGAAGGCCGCGCAGACGCACCCCGGAGCCCGCCGCCGCGCCGCACGCGACGGCCCGCGGTTCCCCTCCGTTCCACGGCAGCGGTCACCAGCCGCCGGACACCGCAACCCCGCCGGCGGCGGCAGGCGGACAGCGGCACGGCGGAAGGGACGGCCCAGGGACGGCCACGGCCCCGCACTCCGGGGAGTGCGGGGCCGCGAAAGGGGGTGTGTCAGCGCGCGGCGCGGTTGACCGCCGAGACGACGGCCTTCAGCGAGGCGCGGGTGGTGTTGGCGTCGATGCCGATGCCCCACAGCACCTTGCCGTCGATGGCGCACTCGATGTACGAGGCGGCCTGCGCGGAGGCGCCCTCGCTCATCGTGTGCTCCTGGTAGTCCAGCAGCCGGGCGTCCACGCCGATCGCCTGCAGAGCGGCGAAGAAGGCCGAGATCGGACCGTTCCCGGAGCCCGTCAGGACGGTGTCGACGCCGTCCACGACCGCCTCTACGGTCAGCGTGTCGGTGCCGTCCGTGTCGGAGGTGGTCTGGCCGGAGCGCAGCTGGATACGACCCCAGCGGTCGGTGGCGCTGTCCGGGTTGGGCAGGTACTCGTCGCGGAAGACCGACCAGATCGCGGCCGGCGTGACCTCGCCGCCCTCGGCGTCCGTCTTCTGCTGGATGATCTTCGAGAACTCGATCTGCATCCGCCGTGGCAGGTCCAGCTTGTGGTCGTTCTTCAGGACGTACGCGATGCCGCCCTTGCCGGACTGCGAGTTGACCCGGATCACGGCCTCGTAGGAGCGGCCCACGTCCTTCGGGTCGATGGGCAGGTAGGGCACCGCCCACTCGATCTCGTCCACGGTCTTGCCCGCCGCGGCGGCGTCGGCCTCCCTGGCGTCGAAGCCCTTCTTGATGGCGTCCTGGTGGGAGCCGGAGAAGGCGGTGTAGACCAGGTCGCCCGCGTAGGGGTGACGCGGGTGGACCTCCATCTGGTTGCAGTACTCGGAGGTGCGACGGATCTCGTCGATCTGCGAGAAGTCGATCTGCGGGTCGACGCCCTGGGAGAACAGGTTCATGCCCAGGGTCACCAGGTCGACGTTGCCGGTGCGCTCACCCTGGCCGAACAGGCAGCCCTCGACACGGTCGGCGCCGGCCATGATCGCCAGCTCGGCGGCGGCCACCGCCGTCCCCCGGTCGTTGTGCGGGTGGACGGACAGGCAGACGTACGCGCGACGGGTCAGCTTCCGGGACATCCACTCGAAGCGGTCCGCGTGCGTGGACGGAGTCGAGCGCTCCACGGTGGCGGGCAGGTTCAGGATGATCTCGCGCCCCTCCTCGGGCTGCCAGACGTCACAGACCGCCTCGCAGACCTCCAGGGCGAAGTCCAGCTCCGTGTCGGTGAAGATCTCCGGGCTGTACTGGTAGCCGAAGACGGTCTCGTCGCCCAGCAGCTTGTCCGCGTACTCCATCACCAGCCTCGTGCCGTCCACGGCGATCTGCTTGATCTGCTCCTTCGAGCCGCGGAAGACGACCCGACGGAAGGTCGGGGCGGTGGCGTTGTACAGGTGGACGGTGGCGCGCTTGGCTCCGACCAGGGACTCCACGGTCCGCTCGATCAGGTCCTCGCGAGCCTGTGTCAGTACCGAGATGGTGACGTCGTCCGGGATGGCGCCGTCTTCGATGATGGAGCGCACGAAGGCGAAGTCGGTGTCGCCGGAGGACGGGAAGCCGACCTCGATCTCCTTGTAGCCCATGCGCACCAGCAGGTCGAACATCTCGCGCTTGCGGGCCGGGGACATCGGGTCGATCAGTGCCTGGTTGCCGTCGCGCAGGTCCGTGGAGAGCCAGCGGGGGGCCTTGGTGATGCGCTGCTCGGGCCAGGTGCGATCGGGGATGTGCACGGCTTCGTATCGGCCGTACTTGTGGATCGGCATACCGGACGGCTTCTGCGTCCGGGTGGCGTTGGTGACGGGCGTCGGGCGGCCGACAGGCTGAGACATCGCGCAGGGCTCCTCGGGTCCAGCGGGGGGACGGCCGACTGTCGAACGCAACACCAGGTCCCGCGGGGAGGGGGTCGGCCTACGACTACAGGCCCTCGCCGCGGCAGCTAAGGAGAAGCAGCCCGAAACGCATGATGTGCCGCAGCCTAGCCCAGGACGCCGGAGACGGACGTCCCGTTTCAGTATGCGGGACAGCGGTGGCGTCAAGGACGAAGGGTGACGCATCACTCTATTTCGCGGATCATGGTCGCCCCTGGTGACACCGACGTGACGCAGTGCCACATTCATCGCATGACCTCCCCCACGCACCGCCTTCCGGGCCACCCCGTCTTCTGCACGATCGTGCCGCCGCACCTCCTGGAACACCTGGCGCGGTCCGGCAATCCGGCGGTCGCGGCCGCCGCCCGGCGCACCCTGGTCGCCGACGCGGCGGCCCGTACGGCGCGCACGGTGCCTTCCGGCGCCACCGGGACGGCCGCCGGGCCGCCGGAGCCCGCCCGCCCTCGCCGCACCGTGTACGACGCCCGGCAAGGCACCGACCTGCCCGGCACCGAGGTGCGGGCCGAAGGCCAGGAGGCCACCGGCGACGCCACCGTGAACCGCGCGTACGCGGGGCTCGGCGCCACCTTCGACCTCTTCCTGAAGGCCTTCGGCCGCGACTCGATCGACGGCGTGGGCCTCCCGTTGCGCGCGACCGTCCACTACGACCGGGACTACGCCAACGCCTTCTGGAACGGCGAGCAGATGGTCTTCGGGGACGGCGACGACGAGATCTTCCTCGACTTCACCCTTCCGGTGGACGTCATCGGTCACGAACTGGCGCACGGCTTCACCCAGTACACCGCCGACCTGGAGTACTTCAGCCAGTCCGGCGCGCTCAACGAATCCGTCTCGGACGTGTTCGGCTCGCTGGTGAAGCAGTACACCCTGGGCCAGACCGCGGACCAGGCGGACTGGCTGATCGGCCAGGGCCTGTTCCACCCGGACGTGGAGGGGACCGCCCTGCGGTCGATGAAGGCCCCGGGGACGGCCTACGACGACGACGTCCTCGGCAAGGACCCCCAGCCGGGTCACATGGACGACTACGTCCGCACCGGCCGCGACAACGGCGGGGTGCACATCAACTCCGGCATCCCGAACCACGCCTTCTACCTGGCGGCGACCGAGCTCGGCGGGAAGGCGTGGGAGCGGGCGGGACAGGTCTGGTACGACGTGATGACCGGCGGCACCCTGCGGCCCGAGACGCGGTTCTCCGAGTTCGCCGCCGCGACCTGCGCCGCGGCACGGGCCCGCTACGGCGACGGGAAGGAGATCCAGGCCGTGCTGAAGGCATGGTCCGCGGTCGGTGTCCCCACGGACTGAACCGCCGGCTGGTAGACAGGGCGCATGCGGATTCGAGTGCGGCGCACGGGTGGCTTCGCGGGGATCGAACGGCAGGCCGAGGTGGACACCTCGGACCTGCCGGACGCCGGGGACTGGCACGGCCTGGCGGCCGCGGTCCTGGAAGAGGGTGACGACGAGGGACGAGGGGTACCGGACGGCTTCCGGTACGAGATCACCGTGGACGGTCGGACGGTCCGCTGCGGCGACCCGCGTCTGACCCCGGCCCAGCGGTCGCTGATCACACGCGTGCTGAAGGAGGGCGCCTGACCCCTCCCCCGACGGCCCTCCGGCCCGGCACTAGAAGCCGAGCTTCCGCAGCTGCTTGGGGTCGCGCTGCCAGTCCTTGGCGACCTTGACGTGCAGGTCCAGGAAGACCGGCGTCCCGAGAAGCGCCTCGATGTGCTTGCGGGACTTCATGCCGACCTCCTTCAGTCGCTTGCCCTTGGGGCCGATGATGATGCCCTTCTGGCTGGGGCGCTCGATGTAGACGTTGGCGTGGATGTCGAGCAGCGGCTTGTCGGCGGGCCGGTCCTCGCGCGGGATCATCTCTTCGACGACCACGGCGATCGAGTGCGGCAGCTCGTCGCGGACGCCCTCCAGCGCGGCCTCGCGGATCAGCTCGGCCACCATGACCTGCTCCGGTTCGTCCGTGAGGTCGCCCTCCGGATAGAGCGGCGGGGACTCCGGTAGCAGCGGGATCAGCAGATCGGCGACCAGCTCGACCTGCTGATTGCCGACGGCCGAGACCGGGACGATCTGCTGCCACTCGAAGCCCAGCTCCTTGCCGAGCCGGTCGATGGCGATGAGCTGCTCGGCGAGCGTCTTGGAGTCGACCAGGTCGGTCTTCGTGACGATCGCGACCTTCGGGGTCTTCTTGATCCCGGCGAGTTCCTTGGCGATGAAGCGGTCGCCCGGACCGAGCTTCTGGTCGGCGGGCAGGCAGAAGCCGATCACGTCGACCTCGGCCCAGGTGGTGCGCACCACGTCGTTGAGCCGCTCGCCGAGCAGGGTCCGCGGCTTGTGGAGGCCGGGCGTGTCGACCAGGATCAGCTGCGCGTCCGGGCGGTGCACGATGCCCCGGACAGTGTGCCGGGTGGTCTGCGGCCGGTTGGAGGTGATCGCCACCTTCTGGCCGACCAGAGCGTTCGTGAGAGTGGACTTGCCCGCGTTGGGGCGGCCGACGAAGCAGGCGAAGCCGGCCCGGTGGACGGCTTCGGAATCTTGGTTACGAGCGCTCATGAGGGCCATTCTCCCCGATGCGGGACGGCCTCACGTACCCAGTGCGTCCTCAGCGCCCCGCGGCGGCCCTGCGACGCCGCACCCGGAGCCCCGCCAGACCCGTGACCGCCCCGAGGACCACGACCGCGACGGCCGACCACGGCAGCGCGAGGAAGGACACCCGGCCGGACTCCCGTACGTTCTCGGCCGTCGCCGTCAGGGTCACGTCACCCCAGTCGAACTGCGGCGACCCCGCCCAGCGCGCGGTGAGCCTGATCTTCTGCCGGGGCAGCAGCTCGGAAGGTACCCGCGTGAGCTCGCGGTCGAGGAGCGTCCGGCCGAGGAGCCCCTCCGCCCGGAGGGCGACCTTCGGACGGAGCGTGACGTTGCCGCGGTTGTGCAGGGTGTACGAGACGACGGCGCTGCTCTCGCCGGTGCCGGGTACGAGCGGGCGGTCCTGGGAGAGGGTGACGTCCTCGACGCCCAGGGCGGGCACGGCCGGCCCGTCGACCCGGAGGTAGACCCGCGCCGCGACGGCCCGCCGCACGCCGACGGCGACGGCGCCGGACCCGCCGCCCTCCACTCGCTCGTCGAGGGCGACGACGGCGCCGGGGTGGTCTCCGGGTTCGGCGTCGGAGGGGACGGCGAGGGTGTACGGCACGGTCACGGAGGTGTGCGGGGACACGGTCACCCGCGTGCGGTCCGGGGTGATCCAGGCGCCGGCGCCGGTCTGCTTCTCCTCGCGTCCGCGGACGGCGAAGCCGCCGTCCCGCTCGGTGTTGTAGGCGTCGGCTCCGTAGATCAGGAAGGTGCGGGGGGCGTCCGTCCGGTTGGCGACGGTGACCTGGTCCGTCACGGTCGTGCCGGGATCGGCGGACAGGTAGAAGTAGGGGCGGCTGCCGAGTTCGGAGGCCACCGGATAGACGGCCCACTCGCCGTTGTCGGCGGCGGACGCCGAGTGCGCTCCGAGCAGCAGCGAGGCGGCGGCGAGGACGAGGGCGGACAGCTTGCGCACGGTGCGGAGTCCCTGGGGTCGGGGCGGGCCGACCGGGTGCGCGCCCGGCCCGCCGTGGGTGTCGGGGGTCAGCTCAGGGTCAGCGTGAGGACGCCCGCGTACGTGCCCGGAGCGGTGAACGCCGGGACATCGAGGGAGACCGTGGCGTCGACGGTGAACTCGCCGCCGGTGACGGTGCCGTTCGGGGTCGAGGCGAGGGTCGCCCCGCCGCTGCCCACGGTCCCGGCCGAGCCGGGGGCGCAGGTGCTGGGGCTGCCCGCCTTGGTCGCGCAGACGGGCGTCCAGCCGAGCCGGCCCGCGTCGATGGAGCCGCCGGGTCCGGTGAAGTCGGTGACCTTGCCGGTCAGGGACCAGCCCGCGGGGCCGCCGCGGAAGTCCTTCACCGTCACCGTCTTCAGGTCGCCGGTCGCCGCGCCGCCCTGTCCGAAGTCGACGGACGACAGCTCCACCGCGTCCCCGGCCTGGGTCATGGACAGTTCGCCCGCTCGGACGGCCGCCGTCAGCTTCTGGCTGCCGGGCGGCTGCGGGGTGTCGTCGACGACGGTGTACGCGACCGGTCCGGCGCCCTTCTCCGGGTCCCAGGCCGTGCCCTCGTACGCCACGACACCGGTGGTCGCCTTGTCGCCTACCGTGAGGCGTGCGGTGAATCCTCCCTGACTGTCGGTCGTGACGGTCATCCGGTCCGTGGTCTCCGCGGCGCCGGAGCGGCCGGCGACGGTCACCTCGGCGAGCGGGGTGAACTTCGCGCCGGTGACGGTGACCTGGACGCCCGGTGCGCCGGAGGCCGAGCCGAGCGAGATGTTCCGCTCGTTGGCGCCCGGCTGCGGGCTCGCCGTGACGGTCTCGGAGACCGGTGCGGGCGGGTCGGTGACCGTGCACGGGGTGTCCAGCTCCATCAGGTAGCTGGTGTGGATGTTGTAGTCGCCGGGCGACAGGGTGATCGCACCGGGCGCGGTGACCGTGAACGTGCCGGTCATCGAGAACGGCGGGAAGGCGCCCTTGCCCGGGACCGGATCGTTCTTCTTGGGCCCGACGACGGTGACCGCGCCCGACTGGGCGCCACCGAGGGCGACCTTGCCGCTCGGCGTCATGATGTCGGCGGGCAGGGCCAGGTCGACCGGGTTGGAGGCGGCCGGCTTGGTGACCTCGTAGGTGACGGTGACCGTGTCGCCGACCTTGGGTGTGGGTTTGTCCACGGTGATCCGTGCCGTCGTGGTGCCGTCGATGGGCGGGATGCCCGCGATCGGCGGCGGAACGCAGTGCGTGGGGAAGTCCACGGCCTGCGACGCGGTCGTCACCGCGCCGGCCGGGCCGGCCAGTGCGGTGACGGCGGCGGTCGCGAGGACGGCGACGCCGAGGACGGCCGTCCGGCGCCGTCTTCGCGGCAAGGTTCGGAACAGTGCCATGTGTGCCCCTCCTGAGGGATGAGAGGGCGCCATTGACGGCCGCGCGTCAAAAGAAGTCAATGGCATCCAAATCCACCGACTGATGACCCATCAGATACTGTCAAGATCGCCAAACCGGCGGCATCCCACCAGGTCGGCGCAGGTACCGGTGACGCTGAGGGCGACGCCACTCCGGTCGCCTGTGTGGATCCACGCCGGCACGCCCGGCGGGCAGCGGCACCCTGCCGCGCCCCCCTGCCCCGGAGCGCATCGGCCGGAAAGGCGTCCCCCGGTGGCGTCGGGACACTCGCGTCGCGTCTCACGGCCGCGTCGGAGGCCGAACGCGCCGAAGGGCCCGGAAGGATGCTCCGGGCCCTTCGGCGGTGACTCACCCGAGGACCTCAGCCCGCGGTGACCGCCGCGCGCAGCGTGCCGTCGGGACCGGCGAGCAGCACCGGGGTCCGCGGGCCGCCGAGGTCCCGGACGGCCGCCCGGTCCGCGTCCGAGGCGGCGTCGGCGTCCGAGACGACGGCCGCGGCCTCCAACGACCGGGCGCCACTGGCCACGGCCATCGCGACCGCGGTCTGGAGTGCGCTGAGCCGGAGCGATTCCAGGGCCACGGTCCCCGCCACATAGGTGCGGCCGGTCTCGTCCCGTACCGCCGCCCCCTCGGGCACACCGTTGCGGGCGCGGGCGCTGCGCGCCAGCGTGATGATCTTGAGGTCCTCGGTGCCGAGGTCACCGTGGTCGCTGCTGAGTGTCATGCCCCGAGCATAGGTCGGGGCGCCGGGTCAGCTCTGCGCGCCCTTGGCGAACTTCTCGACGGCGAGCTTGGCGAGGCCGTCGAAGTCCTTGTGTCCGGAGGCGTTGGCGGGAGTGTGGGAGAAGCGGGTCAGTCCGGTGCCCTGGGAGGCGACCAGCATGTTCGACTCCACGGTGATGCCGACGTCCTTGATCTTCATCTTCAGCCGGAAGGCGTGGGCCTCCTCGGCGCCCTGCGGGGCGGTCAGCTTCTGCAGGGTGACGTCCATCTTCATGCCCTGCATCTCGGCACCGAACCCGGCGCAGGCGTCGACGGCGGTGCCGACCGACTTCACGAGGTCCGCGGCGCCGGTGCCCGGGAAGGTCGCGACCTGCTGGCCGATCAGGGACTCGGTGCCGGCGGTCTCGTAGTCGACCGAGGCGCCGGTCGTGGCGCCGGCGATCTCGTCCGCGAGCAGCGTGGCCAGCGGCGCGCACTCGGGCTTGTCGGCCTTGTAGACGGTGCCGTCCGACTCCGACGTGCTCGCCTTCCAGCCGGACGGGAGGTCCGTCAGCGCCAGCGCGCCGGCCTTCATCTGGGCTTCCGTCAGAGGCGCGGCGGCGGGAGCGGACTCCGTGGCCTTCGCGGAGGCGGCCGGTGTGCCGGCGCTCTTCTCGTCGCCGCTCTTCGCGTCGCTGTCACCGGACCCGCCGCAGGCCGCGGTCAGGGCGAGAGAGGAGACGGCGAGAACGGCGGCCACGCCGTGGCGTATGCGGGTGCGCATGCTGAAGAGCCCCTTGAAATGAGGAGATGAAGGTCTCGGCCCCGGAGCGGGCCAAGCCTCGTGGAGGATATACGGCACCGGTGACAGCGCATGATCGCCCCTTGAACGGCAGGCGACGATCGTCCGCCCGGGACCGGACACCCCGTCCGTCAGCCGAGCGAGCCCGCCGACGGTGCGCCAGTACGACGGGGCGAGATCGCCTGACGCGGCGCTAGGGACGGTCGAGGCGGAGCCGGACGGCCTTCGGGAGACCTGCGACGACCAGGTCGTAGGAGTCCTCGACGAGCTCCCGGACCATCCGGTCCGGGAGCTCTCCGGCCGTCACCGTGTTCCAGTGGCGTTTGTTCATGTGATAGCCGGGGGCGACGGCCGGGTACTCCTCCCGGAGCCGTACCGCCTCCTCCGGATCGCACTTGAGGTTGACCCGCAGCGGCTCCGCGTCGAGCGCGCAGAGCGCGAACATCTTCCCGGCGACCTTGAAGACCGAGGTCTCCGGGGTGAAAGGGAATTCCTCCGTCACGTCCTCGAAGCCCAGGCAGAAGGCGCGCAGCTGCTCCGGCGTCATTCCGGTTCTCCCTCCGGTTCGGGTTCCACGAGCACCGTCACGATCTTGTTGCGGCGGCCGGCGGGGGACTCTGCCGTCATGCGCAGCGAGCGGCCGTCCGGCAGCTCCACGACGGAGGAGGCACCGGCGATCGGCACGCGGCCGAGCGCCTTGGCGAGCAGGCCCCCGACGGTCTCCACGTCCTCGTCGTCGTACTCGTCCGGGCCCAGGCCGTACAGCTCGCCGAGGTCTCCGATGTCGAGCCGGGCGGTGACCCGGTAGCGGTCCTCGCCCAGGTCCTGGACGGGCGGGAGCTCGCGGTCGTACTCGTCGGTGATCTCGCCGACGATCTCCTCCAGGATGTCCTCGATGGTGACGATCCCGGCCGTGCCGCCGTATTCGTCGATGACGACGGCGACGTGGTTGCGCTCCTGCTGCATCTCGCGCAGCAGATCGCCCGCGTTCTTGGTGTCCGGGACGAAGGCAGCCGACCGCATCGCCGTGGAGACGAGGTCCGCCTCGGCGTCCCGGTTGATGTGGGTCTTGCGTGCCAGGTCCTTCAGGTAGACGATGCCGACGATGTCGTCCTCGTTCTCACCGGTGACCGGGATCCGGGAGAAGCCGGACCGCAGTGCCAGAGTGAGCGCCTGACGGATCGTCTTGTACCGCTCGATGCAGACCAGGTCGGTGCGGGGCACCATGACCTCGCGGACCAGGGTGTCGCCGAGCTCGAAGACGGAGTGCACCATGCGGCGCTCCTCGTCCTCGATCAGGGACTCCTGTTCGGCCAGGTCGACCATCGCGCGCAGTTCGGCCTCCGAGGCGAAAGGGCCCTTGCGGAAGCCCTTGCCGGGCGTGAGCGCGTTGCCGATGAGGATGAGGAGCTGCGGGATCGGGCCCATGATCCTGGCCAGGGGCAGCAGGACGTAGGCGGCGACGGTCGCCGTGTTCAGGGGGTGCTGGCGGCCGATGGTGCGCGGCGAGACGCCGACGGCGACGTAGCTGACGAGCACCATCACCACGATCGCGACGAGGAGCGCCTCCCAGGTCTCGGGAAACGCCTCCAGGCACGCGTACGTGACGAGGACTCCGGCCGCCATCTCGCAGGAGACGCGCACGAGCAGCGCCATGTTGAGATAGCGGGTGGGGTCGGCGGAGACCTGGGCCAGTTTCTCGGCCCCGCGCCGCCCCGACCGGACGGCCTCGGCGGCGCGGAAGGTGGAGACGCGGGCGAGTCCGGCCTCGGCGCAGGCGGCGAGCCAGGCCACGACGACGAGGGCGACGGCGCCGAGGATCAGCGATGCGTCCATCGGTGGCTCAGGAGACGGTGGGCGCCGGGGACGGGCCGGTCAGGCCCTTGTCCGCGCGCCAGCCGTCGACGATGGCCGCCTGAAGGCCGAACATCTCGGCCTTCTCGTCGGACTCCTCGTGGTCGTAGCCGAGCAGGTGGAGCACGCCGTGGACGGTGAGGAGCTGGAGCTCCTCGTCCATGGAGTGCTGTGTGGGGGCGTCCTTGCCCTGCTGGGTGGCGACCTCGGGGCAGAGCACGATGTCGCCGAGGAGCCCCTGCGGGGGCTCCTCGGAGTCCTTCGTCGGCGGGCGGAGCTCGTCCATCGGGAAGGACATGACGTCCGTCGGACCCGGCAGGTCCATCCACTGGATGTGGAGCTGTTCCATCGCGTCGGCGTCCACGACGATCACCGACAGTTCGGAGAGGGGATGGATGCGCATCCGGGCGAGCGCGTAGCGGGCGACGTCGAGGATCGCCTGCTCGTCGACCTCGGTACCGGACTCGTTGTTGACGTCGATCGACATGGTGCTGGTGTGCTACTTCCCGTTGCGGCTGTCGTACTGCTCGTACGCGTCGACGATACGGCCGACGAGCTTGTGCCGGACGACATCCTGCGACGTGAGCGTCGAGAAGTGGACGTCCCGCACCCCGTCGAGGATGTCGCGGACCTGTCGCAGACCGCTCTTCGTGCCGCCGGGCAGGTCGACCTGGGTGACATCGCCGGTGATGACGATCTTCGAGTCGAAACCGAGGCGGGTGAGGAACATCTTCATCTGCTCGGGGTTCGTGTTCTGCGCCTCGTCGAGGATGATGAACGCGTCGTTGAGCGTGCGGCCCCGCATGTAGGCCAGCGGCGCGACCTCGATCGTGCCCGAGGCCATCAGCTTCGGGATCGAGTCGGGGTCGAGCATGTCGTGCAGGGCGTCGTAGAGCGGCCGCAGGTAGGGATCGATCTTCTCGTAGAGCGTGCCGGGCAGGAAACCGAGCCGCTCGCCCGCCTCGACGGCGGGTCGGGTCAGGATGATCCGGGTGACCTGCTTGGACTGCAGGGCCTGGACCGCCTTGGCCATGGCCAGGTACGTCTTGCCGGTGCCGGCGGGGCCGATGCCGAAGACGATGGTGTGCTTGTCGATCGCGTCGACGTAGCGCTTCTGGTTCAGGGTCTTGGGGCGGATGGTCCGGCCGCGGCTGGAGAGGATGTTCTGCGTGAGCACCTCGGCCGGGGTCTCCTGGCCGACCTCGGCCTTGCCGTTCTCGCTCGCCCGGAGCATGGCGATCGAGCGTTCCACTGCGTCCTCCGTCATCGGCTGCCCGGTGCGGAGCACCAGCATCATCTCGTCGAAAAGGCGCTGGATGAGTGCGACCTCCGCCGCCTCGCCCACCGCGCTGACCTGGTTGCCACGGACATGGATGTCGGCTTCCGGGAACGCCTTCTCGATCACGCGGAGCAAAGCGTCACCGGAACCGAGGACCGTCACCATCGGGTGCTTGGCGGGGACGGTGAAGTGGGCACGGGCCTCGCCCGTGGCGCCGTTGCGGTCTGTGGGTGTCTGAGTCATGGGCCGGCACTGTGGCCTGCGCATACCTCCCGCTGCGGGGTTCTCGCTGCTCGATAACCTCTCGGCCTCCCAGCCTACGACTTGCCGCCGACAAGACCGAAGTGTTTTCCCGGTCCGGGTGCTCAGGCCCCGCGGCGGAAGCCGATGGTCGGCACCGCGCGGCGCAGCGGCCAGGGGCGGGCGGGCGCCGGCAGGAGGCGTTCCAGGAAGGCGTAGCGGCCGCGGAGGGCCTCGGGGTCCTGGCAGGCGTGGCCCTGGACGTGCTGCCACCAGGCGGCGACCTCGCCCCAGGTCGGCGCGGACAGGGAGCCTCCGAACTCCTGTACCGAGAGGGCGGCGGTCAGACCGGCGAAGGCGAGCCGGTCGGCGAGCGGCCAGCCCGCGAGGGTGCCGGTGACGAACCCGGCAACGAAGACGTCGCCGGCTCCGGTCGGGTCGAGCGCGGAGACCTCGATGGCGGGGACCTCCGCCGTCTCGCCGGTGGCGCCGTCGACGGCGTAGGCGCCGTCGGCGCCGAGCGTGACCACCGCGTAGCGGACCTTGTCGGCGAGGGCGCGGGCGGCGGCCCGCGGACAGTCGGTGCGGGTGTACCGCATGGCCTCCTGCGCGTTGGGCAGGAAAGCCTCGCAGTGTTCCAGGTCGGTGAGCCCGGCCAGGTCCCAGCGTCCGGTGTCGTCCCAGCCGACGTCGGCGAAGACCCTGGCGCCGCCGCGGGCCGCCTGGGCGACCCACTCCTCGCCCCGCCCGGGTGCCAGGGAGGCGACCGCGGCACGGGCGTGCGGCGGGTAGGCGGGCAGCGCTCCGTCCAGGGGCGGGGCCTCGTGGCCGTGGGAGACCATCGTGCGCTCGCCCTCGTAGGCCATGGAGACGGTGACCGGGGAGTGCCAGCCGGGCACGGTCCGGGAGAGGGAAAGGTCGATCCCCTCGCCCTGCTCCAGGGCGTCCCAGCAGTACTCGCCGTAGTGGTCGTCGCCGAAGGCGGCGGCGAGCGAGGTCCGCAGGCCGAGGCGGGCCAGGGCGGTGGCCATGTTGGCCACGCCGCCGGGGCTGGAGCCCATCCCCCGGGCCCAGGACTCGGTCCCGCGGACGGGCGCGCTGTCCAGGCCGGTGAAGACGATGTCGAGGAAGACCGTGCCGGTGAGGAAGACGTCGCAGTCGGGGTCGGTCGGCTCACGCAGGCACACCAGGGGGTCGACTCCGGCGTCGCGTTGCTGGTCTCCCTCTGGTGTGGTCACGGCAGGCTCCCGAACATGGTGCGGTTCTGCCCAGTGTGCCCGATGGGGGCCGGGTGGCGGCGGTGACGCCGCGAGGCGGTCCGCCGGACGGATCGGGCGGGGAGCCGGCGGGGCGGCTGCGCACCCCGGCCCGTGACGGGGCTTATCCGGCGGCGTCGAAGTCGTACGCCTCGACCTCGGCGAGGTAACGCGCCCTGCGCTCCTCGTCGTCGTCGAGGAAGGACGCCTCGAAGGAGTTGCGGGCCAGTGTCCGCAGCCGTTCGCGGTCCAGGCCGAGCGCGTCCCGCACCGCGTCGAAGTTGTCACCCACGTAGCCGCCGAAGTACGCGGGGTCGTCGGAGTTCACCGTCACCATCAGACCGGCCTCCATCATCGCGGACAGCGGGTGGTCCTCCAGGACGTCGACCGCCCGCAGGCGCACGTTCGACAGCGGGCAGAGCGTCAGCGGCACCCGTTCCCGGACGAGCCGCGCCACGAGTCCCGGGTCCTCCACGCACCGCAGTCCGTGGTCGACGCGCTCCACGCCCAGGACGTCCAGCGCCTCCCGGATGTAGGCCGGTGGCCCCTCCTCGCCCGCGTGGGCGACCTTGCGCAGCCCGAGCTCCCCGGCCGCCGCGTACACCTCCCGGAACTTCGACGGCGGGTGCCCGGCCTCCGCCGAGTCCAGGCCGACGCCGGTGATCCGGTGCAGGTACGGCTTCGCGGCCTCCAGGGTCGCCAGTGCCGACTCGGCGGACTCGTCGCGCAGGAAGCACATGATCAGCCGGGTGGAGACCCCGTGGCGCTCCTCGGCCCGGTCCAGTGCGTCGGCCAGGCCCTCGACGACCGTCCCGATCGCCACCCCCCGGGCCGTGTGGGCCTGCGGGTCGAAGAAGACCTCGGCGTGCCGCACGCCCTGAGCCGCCGCGCGCGCCAGATAGGCGTCGGCGAGTTCGCCGAAGTCGTCCGCCGTGCGCAGGACGGCCATCAGCGCGTAGTACAGGTCGAGGAAGGACTGGAGGTCGCCGAACCGGTACGCCGCGCGCAGCGCCTCGGTGTCGGCGTAGGGCAGCGTCACGCCGTTGCGTGCGGCGAGCGTGAAGGCCAGCTCGGGTTCGAGGGTGCCCTCGATGTGGAGGTGGAGTTCGGCTTTGGGCAGGGGGAGGTGCACGGGTGTGTCGTCTATCTCTTGGGGAGGGGGACCCGCATCAGGTCCTGGGCGGTGCTCAGTTCTCCCTCGAATCCGGCCGCGCGGGCCTGGCGGGTGAAGGCGTCCGGATCGTGGTATCGCTGCGAGAAATGGGTGAGGACGAGGTGCCGCACCCCCGCCTCCCGCGCGACCGCACCTGCCTGACCTGCCGTCAGGTGCCCGTGGTCGGTGGCGAGACGGACGTCCTCGTCGAGGAAGGTCGACTCGATGACGAGCATGTCGGCGCGCTCCGCGAGGGCGTACACCCCGTCGCAGAGCCGGGTGTCCATGACGAAGGCGAAACGCTGTCCGCGGCGGACCTCGCTGACCTCGTCGAGGGTGACCCCGTCGAGGACGCCCTCGCGCCGGAGCCGTCCGACGTCCGGGCCATGGATGCCGTGCGCGGCGAGGCGGGCCGGCAGCAGGCGGCGGCCGTCGGGCTCGACGAGCCGGTAGCCGTAGGACTCGACGGGGTGGGAGAGCCGGCACGCGTCGAGGGTGTACGCGTCGGTGACGGCGAGCGGGCCGTCGGCACGGACCGGGGCCTCGGTCAGCGCCACGGTCTCTCGGTAGGCGGTGGCGTACCTCAGCCGCTCGAAGAAGTGCTGCCCGCTCGCCGGGTAGTGGACGCCCACCGGGTGCGGCACCTGGTCGAGGTTGATCCGCTGGATCACTCCGGCGAGGCCCAGCGAGTGGTCGCCGTGGAAGTGGGTGACGCAGATCCGGTCGATGTCGTGGGCGGCGACGCCGGCCCGCAGCATCTGGCGCTGGGTGCCCTCGCCGGGGTCGAAGAGCAGGCCCTGCCCGTCCCAGCGCAGCAGATAGCCGTTGTGGTTGCGGTGCCGGGTCGGGACCTGGCTGGCGGTCCCGAGCACGACGAGCTCGCGTACGGACACGGCGAGGCTCCTCTCGTGCGTGCGGGCGGCTATCCGGGGGGCCAGTTGAGTCCGCGCCCGCCGAGGACGTGGGCGTGCGCGTGGAAGACGGTCTGTCCGGCGCCGGAACCGGTGTTGAAGACGACCCGGAAGCCACTGCCGTCGACCTTCTCCTGGGCGGCGACCTCGCCCGCCTCGCGCAGCACGTCGGCGGCGACCTCCGGGGCGGCGGCCGCGAGGGACGCGGCGTCGGGGTAGTGGACGCGCGGGATGACGAGCACGTGCGTGGGCGCCTGCGGATTGATGTCCCGGAAGGCGAGCGTGGTCTCCGTCTCACGCACGATCGTCGCCGGCACCTCCCCTTCGACGATCTTGCAGAACAGGCAGTCGCTGTGCGGCTCTCCGGCCATGGCCCGGGCCTCCTCGCGTCGATGATCGATACATCCGCATCGTATCGGCCGGACCCCGGGCCGGCTCAGGGCCGGGGTGCGCGCCGCCGCAGGGCCGAGCGGCTCACCCAGTAGGTGATCACCACACCCCAGAACAGCGGGTAGGCGAGAGCCGTGACGGGCTCGACCCGCCACAACACCAGGGCCAGCAACGACTGGAGACCGAGGAGTCCGACCGCCGCCGCCATCGCGAGGACCGGTCGGCAGCCGCGCGCCACCAGAAGCAGCGGACGCCGCAGCCGGGCCGGCACGCGACGGCTCAGCAGCAGCGCCCAGCCTCCCCAGCCGCAGACGAGCACGGCCACGGCGATCAGGCTGGGGACGAGCGCGTCCCGGCCGGCGGCCCCTCCACGCAGAGAGGCCGAGCCGAAGGTGGCCGCGACGCAGCCGAGCAGGGCCACCCAGCGCGCCCCGGCGGCGGTGTTCCAGGCCATGGTCTCCAGGTTGTAGCGGGCCTGGCGGTCGTTCATGTCGAGGGCCGCGGACTCGACGAAACCCTCGGCGGCCTTCGTCCACGCCCCACGCCGGAACCAGCGGCGGCGCAGGTGCAGCAGGGAGAGGTTGTTGTGGGCCTCGCTGCTCTCCGGGTCGAGCCGCAGCGCCGTCTCGTACGCCTGTTGGGCGACCCGGTGGTCGCCCGTGCGCTGGGCGGTGAGTCCCACCAGGAAGTGCGCGTCGCTCTCCTCGGGAGCCAGGGCCACGGCGGTCCGGGCCGCCTCGTAGGCGGCGCGCCTGCGCTCGATCCGGCTGGACCGGTCGAGGACGGTGCCGAGGGCGTAGTGGCTGCCCCAGTAGTGCGGGGCCAGTTCGACGGAGTGCCGGGCGGCGGCCTCGGCTTCCTCGTACCGCCGGAGCGACAGCAGGACATGGGTGCGCATCAGCCAGGCCGTGAGGGCTTCGGGTGCGGCGCGCAACGCCCGCTCGACGCTCTCGAGGGCCTCCTCATCCCGGCCGAGGCGCTGCTGGCAGCGGGCGAGCAGCACGAGTGCCTCGGCGTCCTCCGGGTCCTGCGCCAGGTGCCCTGCGGCGAGTTCGGCGGCCTGCTCGTACCGGCCTACGTCGAAGAGGGCGTCGGCGCGTTCCAGTGACGGGCTCATCGGACCGTGCCCCCGTCGCCCGCGGTGCCGGGCGGACGCGGCGTCCGGATCCGGCGGTGGCGGGCCCGGACGCGGGAGCCCCGGGCGTGGCCGGTCACAGCTTGCGCTTCTTCTTCAGATAGGCGACCAGGTCGTCGTAGGTGCCGCCGTCGTTGGCGAACATCGCGACGTTGCGCGCCGAGGCGAACCAGGACTCGCTGGACGGTTTGATCTGCTTCGCCGCGCCCAGCAGGTCCTTCATGCCGATCATCCGTACGGTGCCGGTGCGAGCGGAGTCGAGGAGCGCCGACTCGGCGGCCGTCTCGCACAGATGGGCGAGGTCGGCGCCGGAGAACTCGTCGGTGGCCTTGACGAGTCTGCCCAGGTCGACGGATTCGATGGGACGGCCGCGCAGGTGGTAGCGGAGGATCGCGTCCCGGGCCGCGGCGTCGGGCGGCAGCACCAGGAGGGTGCGGTCGAGCCGGCCGGGACGGCGCAGGGCGAGGTCCACGTCCCAGGGGACGTTGGTGGCGGCCAGCACGAAGACCCCCTCGTTGCCGGCGCTGTGGATGCCGTCCAGTTCGGTGAGGAGCTGGTTGACGACGTTGCGCAGACCGCTGTGGTGGGTACGGGAACGCTTGGCGCCGAGGGCGTCCAGCTCGTCGAGGAAGACCACGCAGGGCGCCTGACGGCGGGCGGTCTCGAAGATGTCGTGGACGTTCTTCTCGGACGTGCCGATGTACATGTCGAGGATGTCGGAGAGCGAGACCGACATGAAGTTCGCGCCGAGTTCGCCGGCGACGGCGCGGGCGATGAAGGTCTTGCCGCAGCCGGGCGGGCCGTACAGGAGCAGTCCGCCGCGCAGCGACTTGCCGTAGAGCCTGCGGAGTTCGGGGTTGCGCATGGGAGCGAGGAAGGCGGCCTCCAGGCGCTCCTTCACCTCCCGCATGCCGCCGACGTCGGCGAGACGGACGGCTCCCGGCGCGTCGACGTCCCAGGCGGGCGCGTCCCCGGGGTCGCCGCCGCCGTCGGCCGTCAGGGGCGGCTCCGGTTCGTCACCGGTGACGAACCGGGGGCCGACGAGGTCCCCGATCTCCTGCTCGGCCGCCGCCCAGTCGAAGGCGGGGGGATCGGCCGGGGGTTCGGCTCGGGACGCGGTGGGGGGCTCGTCCCGCGGCGCCACCGGCGGGGTGGGGCCCTGCGCCGGAGGCGGCGCGGCCGGCGGGGTGGGGGGCAGCCCCATCGCACGGACCATCAGGGTCCGGGCCGCCTCGTCGCCCGGCGCGTGCTGGAGGGCGACGGCCGCTTCCGTGACGGCCTCGTCTCCACGCCCCTCCGCGAGGAGCAGTTCGGCGAAGTGCAGCCGTAGGGGGACGTCGTCCGGGGCGGCGGCGACGGCGGCGCGCAGACTGCGGATGAGAGGGGACTCGTCGGGCATGCGGCCAGCCTAAGGAGCGGCCCACCCCTCCCGTCCACCGGGTTCCGGGGATCCGGTGGCGGAGGGCGGTGATCCGGGCCGCCGGAGGACCCGAAGAGGCCGGCGAGGACCGGCGCGGGCGTGGCGGCCGGATCGGCGCACCGCCGACGACGGCCGGTCCGGGACGCCGGCGGCGCCCCGGAGGTCAGTGGTCCGAGGGGACCGTCCCGCTCCAGCGGCCGGTGCGGCCCAGGAGCAGCGCCGTCGCCGCCGTGCCCGCGGTGGAGGTCCGCAGCACGCTGGGGCCCAGGCGGTACGGCTTCGCGCCGGCCGCTTCGAAGACGGCGAGCTCCTCCGGGGAGACGCCGCCCTCGGGCCCCACCACCAGCACGATCCCGCCCGTCACGGGGAGTCGCGCGTCGGCCAGCGCGTCACTGGGGTGGTCGCGGTCCTCGTGGAGCACCGCGGCGAAGTCGGCTTCCGCGAGGAGGGCCGCTGCCTGCTTGGTGCTCATCGCGTCGGCGACCTCGGGGAAACGGGTGCGGCGCGACTGTTTGCCCGCCTCGCGTGCCGTGGCCCGCCACTTCGCGAGGGCCTTCAGACCGCGCTCGCCCCGCCACTGGGTGACGCAGCGGGACGCCGCCCACGGCACGATCGCGTCGACGCCCGTCTCCGTCATGATCTCGACGGCGAGCTCCCCCCGGTCGCCCTTGGGCAGCGCCTGGACCACGGTGATGCGGGGCGTGGGTTCGGGGTCGTCGTGGACCGCCCGCACGTCCACGGTCAGCCGGTCCTTGCCCTCGGCTGAGGCGACCACGCACCCGGCCCAGGCTCCGCGCCCGTCGGTCAGGACCAGCTCCTCCCCCGCCCGCAGGCGCTTCACGGAGACGGCGTGGCGGCCCTCGGGACCGTCCAGGACATAGCGGCCGGCGCCGGGTACGGCGTCGACGACGAAGACGGGTGCGGTCATGAGGCGCTCCTGTGGGCCAGCCCGGCGGAGGTGGTGTCGAGTTCGGAGGCCAGCACCTCGACGAGCCGGCCGGCCGGCAGGTCCCGGGCGAGCCGGTGCCCCTGCCCGGCCCACAGGGCCATGCCCTGCGCGTCGCCCGCGGTGGCGGCGGCCTTCCGCAGCGGGGCGGTGAGGTGATGCACCTCGGGATAGGCGGCGGGGGCGTAGGGCCCGTGCTCGCGCATGAAGCGGTTGACGAGCCCGCGCGCCGGGCGCCCGGAGAAGGCCCGCGTCAGCTCGGTGCGGCAGAACAGCGGATTGGTCATGGCCTGCTTGTGCAGGGGATGGGCCGCCGACTCGGGGCACACCAGGAACGCGGTGCCGAGCTGGGCCGCGTCCGCACCGGCGGCCAGGACGGCGGCGATCTGCGCCCCGCGCATCAGCCCACCGCTCGCGATGATCGGCAGCCGCACGGTCTCGCGCACCTGGGTCACGAGCGCCAGCAGGCCGGTTCCGGCGGACAGCGCGATGTCCGGGTCGTCGCGGTGGCTGCCCCGGTGCCCGCCGGCCTCGTCGCCCTGGACGCAGACCGCGTCGGCGCCGGCGCGCTGCGCGGTGCCGGCCTCCTCGGCCGAGGTCACCGTGACGATCGTGAACGTACCGGCGCGGGCGAAGGCGTTCAGGGTGTCCCGGGAGGGGCAGCCGAAGGTGAAGGAGACGACCGGCACCGGGTCGTCCAGGAGGATCGCCAGCTTGGAGTCGTAGCCGTCGTCGCGTCCGCTGTCCGGGTCGCCGAGCTCGGTCTCGTACCAGGTGGCCTCCCCCGCGAGCTGGTGCCGGTACATCTCGACGGCGGCGGGGTCCGCGGCCTGTGCGCTCCGGGGCATGAACAGGTTCACGCCGAACGGGCGCGAGGTCAGCCCGCGGACCTGCTTGATCTCCTGGTACATGCCGCCGGCCGTCTTGTAGCCGCCGGCCAGGAATCCCAGGCCGCCGGCCTCGCAAACGGCTCCGACCAGCTGCGGACAGGAGGCGCCACCCGCCATGGGGGCCTGCACGATCGGGTGACGACAGAGATCGCTCAGTGCGGTGGACATGCATGCATCGTGTCATGGCCGGGCTCCCCGGCCGAAAACGCCCGGGGCGGCACGCGTGGTCCACGCGTGCCGCCCCGGGAGGTGCCGACGGTGCCACTCCGGGCGAAGGTCCGCACGGGCGGGGCGTCGGCCCCGCCCGTCACGCCCTAGCGGCCGTTGAAGGCGTCCTTGAGGCGCGAGAACAGGCCCTGCTGCCCCGGCTGGAACTGGCCCGTCGGGCGTTCCTCACCACGCAGCTTCGCCAGTTCGCGCAGCAGCCGCTCCTGCTCCGGGTCGAGCTTCGACGGCGTGGTGACCTCCACGTGCACGATCAGGTCGCCGCGCCCGCCGCCCCGCAGATGCGTGATGCCGCGGCCCTGCAGGGGGATCGACTGCCCGGACTGCGTGCCCGGCCTGATGTCGACCTCCTCCATCCCGTCCAGCGTCTGGAGCGGCACCTTGGTGCCGAGCGCACCCGCCGTCATCGGGATGGTGACCGTGCAGTGCAGGTCGTCGCCGCGGCGCTGGAAGACCTCGTGCGGGACCTCGTGGATCTCGACGTACAGGTCGCCGGCGGGACCGCCGCCGGGACCCACCTCACCCTCGCCGGCCAGCTGGATCCGGGTGCCGTTGTCGACACCGGCCGGGATCTTCACGGTGAGGGTGCGGCGCGAACGGACCCGTCCGTCGCCGGCGCACTCCGGGCACGGGGTCGGGACGACGGTGCCGAAGCCCTGGCACTGGGGGCAGGGACGCGAGGTCATGACCTGGCCCAGGAAGGACCGGGTGACCTGCGAGACCTCGCCACGGCCGCGGCACATGTCACAGGTCTGCGCGGAGGTGCCGGGTGCGGCGCCCTCGCCGGAGCACGTCGTGCAGACGACCGCCGTGTCGACCTGGATGTCCTTCGTCGTGCCGAAGGCGGCCTCGTTGAGATCGATCTCCAGACGGATCATGGCGTCCTGGCCGCGGCGGGTGCGCGAGCGCGGCCCGCGCTGCGACGCCGTGCCGAAGAACGCGTCCATGATGTCCGAGAAGTTCCCGAAGCCGCCGGCGCCGAAGCCGCCGGCGCCACCGCCGCCTCCAGCCTGGGAGAGCGGGTCCCCGCCGAGGTCGTAGACCTGCTTCTTCTGCGGGTCCGACAACACCTCGTAGGCGGCGTTGATCTCCTTGAAGCGCTCCTGCGTCTTCGGATCGGGATTGACGTCCGGGTGCAGCTCGCGGGCGAGCCTCCGGAACGCCTTCTTGATCTCGTCCTGGGAGGCGTCGCGGCGTACGCCGAGTACGGCGTAGTAGTCCGTGGCCACTTACGACTCCGCCAGGATCTGTCCGACGTAACGTGCCACTGCGCGTACCGCTCCCATCGTTCCGGGGTAGTCCATGCGGGTCGGTCCGACCACGCCGAGTTTGGCGACTGCCTCGTCGCCCGAACCGTAGCCGACCGCGACGACGGACGTGGAGGTGAGCCCCTCGTGGGCGTTCTCGTGCCCGATCCGTACGGTCATGCCCGAGTCCTTGGCCTCGCCGAGCAGCTTGAGGAGCACGACCTGTTCCTCGAGCGCCTCCAGCACCGGCCTGATCATGAGGGGGAAGTCGTGCCCGAAGCGGGTGAGATTGGCGGTACCGCCGATCATCAGCCGTTCCTCGTGCTCTTCCACCAGGGTTTCCAGCAGGGTCGCGAGCACCGCCGTGACCGTGCCGCGGTCCTCCGTCTCCTCGAAGGACTCCGGAAGATCCTGCACCAGTTGCGGCACATCCGCGAAACGGCGGCCGACGACCCGGCTGTTGAGCCGGGCCCGCAGATCAGCCAGCGAGGTCTCGCCGAAGGGCGCCGGGCAGTCGATCATCCGTTGCTCGACCCGTCCGGTGTCCGTGATCAGCACCAGCATCAGCCGGGCGGGCGCCAGCGAGAGCAGCTCCACGTGCCGGACCGTCGAACGGGTCAGCGAGGGGTACTGCACGACGGCGACCTGCCGGGTCAGCTGCGCGAGCAGCCGGACGGTGCGCCCGACGACGTCGTCCAGGTCGACGGCGCCGTCCAGGAAGTTGTGGATGGCGCGCCGCTCCGGGGTCGACAGCGGCTTGACGCCGGCGAGCCGGTCGACGAAGAGTCGGTAGCCCTTGTCCGTGGGGATGCGTCCGGCGCTGGTGTGGGGCTGGGCGATGAAGCCCTCTTCCTCCAGGACGGCCATGTCGTTGCGGACGGTGGCGGGTGAGACCCCCAGCCGGTGACGCTCCGTGAGCGCCTTGGAGCCGACCGGTTCCTCCGTCCCGACGTAGTCCTGGACGATGGCGCGCAGCACCTCGAGTCTGCGTTCGCTGAGCATGGGCACACCTCCAGCTGTCGTCCCGGTTGCTCCGTGTTTGGCACTCGTGTCGTCCGAGTGCCAGGAATCCCCCGGCCAGTGTACGGCGGCGGGCATCGCTCCTGGCAAGGAGGCCGAGTCCCCGCCTGCCGCGTCGTAGCGGATAGCGTCGCCGCATGAATGTCGCTTGGGAAGAGCTCGGCTGGGAACGACTCGGTGACGGAATCGGGCGGCGCCGTCTGCCGGTCTGGGACGCCACGGTGGGCCTGGTGCTGGGCGAGACGGCCGTCCTGCTGTACGACACGGGCTCCTCGCTCCGCGAGGGCGCGGAGCTGCGGGCTCAGGTACGGGCGCTGACCGGGGGCCGGAGAGTGACGCACATCGCACTGAGCCACCCGCACTTCGACCACGTCCTGGGCACCGCCGTCTTCGCGGGAGCCGAGGTGTACGGCGCGGTGGGGCTCGACGCGCTGCTGCGGCGGGAGGCCGGCGCGCTGCGGGCGTCCGCGGTGGAGCACGGGGTGGACGCGCACGTGGCGGAGGAGGCGGTCGACGTGCTGGTGAGCCCGCGCCACACGGTGTCCGGCGAGTGGACCCTCGACCTGGGTGGCCGACGGGTGCTGCTGGCCAACGTGGGTCCCGGTCACTCCGGCCACGATCTGGCGCTGCTCGTCCCCGACGCGGACGGCGGCCCGGAGGTCGTGTTCTGCGGCGACCTGGTCGAGGAGTCCGGTGAGCCACAGGCCGGGCGGGACGCGATCCCGGCACGCTGGCCGGCGGCGCTCGACCGGCTGCTGCTACTGGGCGGTACGGACGCGGTGTACGTGCCCGGGCACGGAGCGACGGTCGACGCAACGTTCGTACGGACGCAGCGCGATGAGCTGGCACAGCGCTTCGGAGTGTCATAACGTCGCGCGAATGCGCAGCTACAACCCGGACCTGACGCCCCCTTGGAAGCGGTCGGCACCCGTCGCGGAGGTCCCCGCGAAGGCGGACCTCGTCGTCGAGGAGGTCGCGACCGGCTTCTGCGGGGCGGTGATCCGCTGCGAGGCGGGCACGGTGACCCTGGAGGACCGCTTCGGCAAGCACCGGGTCTTCCCGATGGAACCGCGCGGCTTCCTGCTGGAGGGCCGGGTGGTGACGCTGGTCCGCCCGTCGGCGGCGGCCCCGGCGGGTCCCGCCCGGACCGCCTCGGGCTCGATCGCGGTACCGGGCGCGCGGGCACGGGTCGCACGGGCGGGGCGTATCTACGTGGAGGGCCGCCACGACGCCGAACTCGTCGAGCGGGTCTGGGGCGACGACCTGCGGGTCGAGGGCGTCGTCGTGGAGTACCTGGAGGGCGTCGACGACCTGCCGGCCGTCGTCGCGGAGTTCGGTCCGGCGCCCGACGCACGGCTCGGTGTCCTGGTGGACCATCTGGTGCCCGGCTCGAAGGAGCAACGCCTGGCGGCCTCGGTCACGGGCGAGGACGTGCTCGTCGTCGGCCACCCGTACATCGACGTCTGGGAGGCGGTGAAACCGTCCTCCGTGGGCATCCCCGCGTGGCCGTCCGTCCCGCGCGGCCAGGACTGGAAGACGGGCGTCTGCAGGGCGCTCGGCTGGCCGGAGAACACCGGCGCGGCCTGGCAGCACATCCTGTCGAAGGTCCGCACCTACAAGGATCTGGAACCGGCGCTGCTGGGCCGGGTGGAGGAGCTGATCGACTTCGTGACGGAGCCGTAGCCGGCTCCCGGCCGCCGGTGGCGTGCGGCCGGGACGCGGGAACGGCGGACGCCTCCTCGCGGACGCGGCGGTCAGTCGACCAGGTCGCGGACCACCGCGTCCGCGAGGAGGCGTCCGCGCAGGGTCAGGACCGCACGGCCCGCGCGGTACGGCTCCGCCTGGAGCAAGCCGTCCGTGAGCGCCTTGCGGGAGGCGGCCAGGCCCGCAGGGGCCAGCAGCCCCAGCTCCACGCCCTCCCGGAGGCGCAGCTCCAGCAGGATGCGCTCCACCCGCCGGTCCTCCGCGGACAGCAGCTCCCGGCCGGCGCCGGGCGAGCGTCCTTCCCCGAGGGCCGCCGCGTAGGCGCCCGGGTGCTTCACGTTCCACCACCGCACGCCGCCGACGTGGCTGTGGGCGCCCGGACCGGCGCCCCACCAGTCGGCTCCGCGCCAGTACAGCTCGTTGTGCAGGCAGCGCCCGGCCTCGGAGGTCGCCCAGTTCGACACCTCGTACCACGCGAATCCGGCCTGCGCGAAAACGGAGTCGGCGATCAGATAGCGGTCCGCGTGGACGTCGTCGTCGGTCATCGGGACCTCGCCGCGGCGGATCCGCCGCGCCAGCTGCGTACCCTCCTCCACGATCAACGCGTAGGCGCTGACGTGGTCGGGTCCGGCCCCGATCGCCGCGTCGAGCGACGCCCGCCAGTCGTCGTCGCTCTCGCCGGGCGTGCCGTAGATGAGGTCCAGATTCACGTGCTCGAAGCCCGCGGCCCGCGCTTCGGCCACACACGCCTCGGGACGGCCGGGCGTGTGGGTCCGGTCCAGGACCTTCAGGACGTGCTGCCGCGCGCTCTGCATCCCGAAGGAGATCCGGTTGAAGCCTCCCGCGCGCAGTTCCGCCAGGTAGGCGGGGTCCACCGACTCGGGGTTCGCCTCCGTCGTGATCTCGGCGTCGTCCGCGAGCCCGAACTCGTCCCGGATCGCCCCCAGCATCCGCACCAGGTCGCCCGCGGCGAGCAGCGTCGGCGTACCGCCGCCGACGAACACGGTCCGGACCGGCCGGGGGTCGTCGCCGAGCACCTTGCGGGCCAGCCGGATCTCCTCGGCGACCTGTCCCGCGTAGTTGTCCCGGGAGGCGAGCACGCCGCCGGCCCCGCGCAGCTCACTCGCGGTGTAGGTGTTGAAGTCGCAGTAGCCGCAGCGCGTGGCGCAGTACGGCACATGCAGATAGAACCCGAGCGGTCGCTCCCCGGCCCCTTCCAGGGCGTGTGCGGGCAGCGCCCCGTCCTCGGGCATGGACTCACCATCGGGCAGTACGGAAGGCATGAGCCCATTGTCCCGTACCACCCGAGGTGCGCGTCCGGCCTGAGAGTACCGGGGGTCAGGCCTCGCGGGCTCCCGCGTACATCTCGTCGATGAGGTGCTGGTAGGTGCGCTCCACGACGGGCCGCTTCATCTTCAGGCTCGGGGTGAGCTCGCCGTGCTCGACGTCCAGGTCGCGCGGCAGCAGCCGGAACTTCTTGATCGTCTGCCAGCGCTGGAGTCCCTCGTTCATGCGCTCGACGTAGCCCTGCACGAACGTCTCGGTCTCCGGGGCGGCGACGACCTCCGCGTACGTCTTGCCCTCGAGGCCGTGCTCGGCCGCCCAGCCGAGGATGGCGGGTTCGTCGAGCGCGATCAGTGCCGAGCAGTAGTTCCGGTCGGCGCCGAGGACCACGATGTTCGAGACGAACGGACAGACGGCCTTGAACCGGCCCTCGATCTCCGTCGGGGCGATGTACTTGCCGCCGGAGGTCTTGAACAGGTCCTTCTTGCGGTCGGTGATCCGCAGGTAGCCGTCGGCGGACAGCTCGCCGATGTCCCCGGTGTGGAACCAGCCGTCGGGCTCCAGGACCTCGGCGGTCTTCTCCGGCAGGCCGTGGTAGCCCTCCATGATGCCGGGGCCGCGCAGCAGGATCTCGCCGTCGTCGGCGATGCGGACCTCGGTGCCGGGCAGCGGCTTGCCGACCGTGCCGGTCCGGTATGCCTCGCCCGGGTTGACGAAGGAGGCGGCGGAGGACTCCGTGAGGCCGTAGCCCTCCAGGATGTGGATGCCGGCTCCGGAGAAGAAGTAGCCGATCTCGGGCGCGAGCGCGACGGAGCCGGACACGGCGGCGCGCAGCCGGCCGCCGAACGCCTCGCGCAGCTTCTTGTAGACCAGCGCGTCGGCGACCTTGTGCTTGGCGGTGAGGCCGAAGGGCGCGGAGGCGGTCCCGGTGCGGCGGAAGTTGTCCTGCGTGACCTTGGCGTATTCGCGTGCGACGTCGGCCGCCCACTGGAAGATCTTGTACTTGGCGGCGCCGCCCTCACGGGCCTTGGCCGCGACTCCGTTGTATACCTTCTCGAAGATGCGGGGGACGGCCGCCATGTAGGTGGGCTGGACCACCGGCAGGTTCACGATGATCTTGTCGATGCGGCCGTCGACCGCGGTGACGTGTCCGACCTCGATCTGCCCCGAGGTCAGCACCTTGCCGAAGACGTGCGCGAGCGGCAGCCACAGGTACTGGACGTCGTCCTGGGTGACGAGGCCGGTGGCGGCGATGGCCTTGGCCATGTACGACCAGTTGTCGTGCGGGAGGCGGACGCCCTTGGGGCGGCCGGTGGTGCCCGAGGTGTAGATGAGCGTGGCCAGCTGGTCGGAGGTGATCGCGGCGACCCGCTCCTTGACGGCCTCCGGGTGCTTCTCCAGGTACGCCTTGCCGCGCGCCTCCAGGTCGGCCAGCGAGATGACCCAGTCGTCCGTCTCCACATCGGTGGTGTCGACGACGACGACGTGATGGAGACCAGGCAGGTCACCGCGGCGGGCGACGGCCTTGGCGACCTGGGCGGCGTCCTCCGCGATCAGCACCTTGGACTCGGAGTCGGAGAGGATGAACGCCGACTCCTCGGCATTGGTCTGGGGGTAGACCGTGGTGGTGGCGGCGCCCGCGCACATCACGCCGAGGTCGGCGAGGATCCACTCCACCCGGGTGGAGGACGCCAGGGCGACCCGCTCCTCCGGCTGGACACCCAGATCGACCAGACCCGCGGCGATCGCGTAGACGCGCTCGGCGGCCTGTTCCCAGCTGAGCGACTTCCACTCGTCGGTGCCCTGACCGGAGGCGGCCGGGACCGGATAGCGATATGCCTCCGCGTCGGGAGTCCGCGCCACGCGCTCAAGGAAGAGGGTCGCCACGGACGGCGGCCGGTTCTCGATCTGGGTCTGTGTGTCGCTCACGACGTCCTCCGGGCGGCGGCGGTGCGTTCTGGGTGTTCTTCGCGTTCTAACTGGCGAGTAACCTTCGAGCCGGGATCAGAGTAGATGGCCGAAGAGCGCCGCGTAAGAGCCCGCGGTCGCCGCTTCGCACCCGGTTTCATAACGAACGGGCCCCCGCACTGTTCGTACGTGAGCCCGTTCGAAGGACCTGTCACCCCATCGGCCGCTGTCCTCACGGCCGACCGTGCGCCCTACTTCTTGGCCTTGCCGCCCGCCGAGTCGTCGCTCGACAGGACGGCGATGAACGCCTCCTGCGGGACCTCCACGGAGCCGACCATCTTCATCCGCTTCTTGCCTTCCTTCTGCTTCTCCAGCAGCTTCCGCTTACGGGAGATGTCACCGCCGTAGCACTTGGCGAGGACGTCCTTGCGGATGGCGCGGATGGTCTCCCGGGCGATGACCCGGGACCCGATGGCGGCCTGCACCGGCACCTCGAACGCCTGCCGAGGGATGAGCTCCTTCAGCTTGGCGACGAGCCGCACGCCGTAGGCGTACGCCTGGTCCTTGTGGGTGATCGCCGAGAAGGCGTCCACCTTGTCGCCGTGCAGCAGGATGTCCACCTTGACCAGACTGGACGCCTGCTCGCCGGTGGGCTCGTAGTCGAGGGAGGCGTAGCCGCGCGTCTTGGACTTCAGCTGGTCGAAGAAGTCGAAGACGATCTCGGCGAGGGGCAGGGTGTAGCGGATCTCCACCCGGTCCTCGGAGAGGTAGTCCATGCCGAGCAGGGTGCCGCGCCGGGTCTGGCACAGCTCCATGATCGACCCGATGAACTCGCTGGGGGCGAGGATCGTGGCGCGCACGACGGGCTCGTACACCTCGTCGATCTTGCCCTCGGGGAACTCGCTCGGATTGGTGACCGTGTGCTCGCCGCCGTCCTCCATGACCACGCGGTAGACCACGTTGGGAGCCGTGGCGATGAGGTCGAGGCCGAACTCGCGCTCCAGGCGCTCTCTGATCACGTCCAGGTGCAGCAGCCCGAGGAAGCCGACGCGGAAACCGAAGCCGAGGGCGGCGGAGGTCTCCGGCTCGTAGACCAGCGCGGCGTCGTTCAGCTGGAGCTTGTCCAGGGCCTCGCGCAGCTCCGGGTAGTCCGAGCCGTCCAGCGGGTAGAGGCCGGAGAAGACCATCGGCTTGGGGTCCTTGTAGCCGCCGAGGGCCTCCGAGGCGCCCTTGACCAGGGAGGTGATCGTGTCGCCGACCTTGGACTGACGGACGTCCTTCACCCCGGTGATGAGGTAGCCCACCTCGCCGACGCCAAGGCCGTCGGCCGGCAGCATCTCGGGCGAGTTGGTGCCGATCTCCAGCAGTTCGTGGGTGGCGCCGGTCGACATCATGCGGATGCGCTCGCGCTTGTTGAGCTGGCCGTCCACGACACGGACGTAGGTCACGACGCCACGGTAGGAGTCGTAGACCGAGTCGAAGATCATCGCGCGGGCGGGGGCGTCGGCGGCACCGACGGGAGCCGGAACGTTCTCCACGACCCGGTCGAGCAGGGCCTCGACGCCGAGACCGGTCTTGGCGGAGACCTTGAGCACGTCCTCGGGCTGACAACCGATGAGGTTGGCCAGCTCCTCGGAGAACTTCTCCGGCTGGGCGGCCGGCAGGTCGATCTTGTTCAGCACCGGGACGATGGTGAGGTCGTTCTCCATCGCCAGGTAGAGGTTGGCGAGGGTCTGCGCCTCGATGCCCTGCGCCGCGTCGACCAGCAGAACCGTGCCCTCACACGCGGCGAGGGACCGCGAGACCTCGTAGGTGAAGTCGACGTGCCCGGGGGTGTCGATCATGTTCAGGATGTGCGTCCTGCCCTGACCGGCGCCCTCGCTCGGCGCCCAGGGCAGACGGACGGCCTGGGACTTGATCGTGATGCCGCGCTCGCGCTCGATGTCCATCCGGTCGAGGTACTGGGCGCGCATCTGCCGCTGGTCGACCACTCCGGTCAGTTGGAGCATCCGGTCGGCAAGGGTCGACTTGCCGTGGTCGATGTGCGCGATGATGCAGAAGTTGCGGATCAGAGCCGGGTCGGTACGGCTCGGCTCGGGCACGTGGGGAGGAGTCGCGGGCACGCAGGGTCTCGTCTCGGGGCGATGTCGGATCGATACGTAGGCTCCATCGTCCCATGACTGTGACGCGGTGCTCGGTTTGGGCGGTCCCACGGGCTGCTGATACCGTGGACAGCTGTGTCTCGTATGCCCTCTCAGCTACGGGTCACGCACTCTGAAACAACATCGAACCTGAAAAGGCTCTTTCGTGGCGAACATCAAGTCCCAGATCAAGCGGAACAAGACGAACGAGAAGGCGCGCCTGCGCAACAAGGCCGTCAAGTCCTCGCTCAAGACCGCGATCCGCAAGGCCCGCGAGGCCGTCGCCGCGGGTGACGTGGAGAAGGCCGTCGTGGCTTCCCGCGCCGCCTCCCGCGCGCTCGACAAGGCTGTCTCGAAGGGCGTCATCCACAAGAACGCCGCCGCCAACAAGAAGTCGGCGCTGGCCACCAAGGTTGCCGCTCTCCAGGGCTGAGCTCTGATGTAGACGCCGGACGGGGCACAGCGGGCCCTCTCTCCCGCTCCCGACCGGCACCCCGGATCCGTGCGCGATACGCGTTCGCCACGCGTGCACGGGCCCACCGCCGTAACGCCGAAGGCCCCGCCTCCTCCTTCCCCAGGAGGGTGCGGGGCCTTCGGTGCGTGGGCTATCGGCTACCGGCGGAGTCTTGCCGCCCGCGCCACCGCGACCACCGCCTTCTCCAGGGCGTACTCGGGATCGTCTCCTCCGCCCTTGACGCCCGCGTCGGCCTCTGCCACCGCCCGCAGAGCGAGCGACACCCCGTCCGGCGTCCAGCCCCTCATCTGCTGCCGGACACGGTCGATCTTCCACGGCGGCATCCCCAGTTCCCGCGCGAGGTCCGCGGGCCGTCCGCCTCGCGCCGCGGAAAGCTTGCCGATCGCCCGGACCCCCTGCGCGAGTGCGCTGGTGATCAGCACGGCCGGAACCCCGGTCGAGAGGGACCAGCGCAGCGCCTCCAGCGCCTCGGCCGCCCGGCCCTCCACCGCACGGTCCGCGACGTTGAACGACGACGCCTCGGCGCGCCCCGTGTAATAGCGTCCGACGACCGCCTCGTCGATCGTCCCCGGCACGTCCGCGACGAGCTGCGAGACGGCCGACGCAAGCTCCCGCAGGTCGCTGCCGATCGCGTCCACCAGCGCCTGGCACGCCTCGGGCGTGGCCGAACGCCCCGCCGCCCGGAACTCCTGCCTTACGAACGCCAGTCGTTCGGCCGGCTTCGTCGTCTTCGGGCAGGGCACCTCGCGCGCGCCCGCCTTGCGTGCCGCGTCGAGCAGCCCCTTGCCCTTGGCCCCGCCGGCGTGGAGCAGCACGAGCGTGATCTCCTCGACGGGAGCGCCGATGTACGCCTTGACGTCCTTGATCGTGTCCGCGGACAGGTCCTGCGCGTTCCGTACGACCAGGACTTTGCGCTCCGCGAACAGCGAAGGGCTGGTCAGCTCCGCCAGGGTGCCCGGCTGGAGCTGTTCGGGGCCCAGATCACGTACGTCGGTGTCGGCGTCGGCGGCTCTGGCAGCCGCCACCACCTCCTGGAAGGCGCGGTCGAGGAGGAGATCCTCCTGGCCCACGGCGATCGTCACGGGGCCGAGGAGGTCGTCGGTGGAATTCTTCCTGGGTGCCATCGCGTCCCAGCATCCCACGGACCGCTGACACCCCCTGCCGTGCGGCCGTCGCCGTACCGGAGAATGTGCGCGTGAGCGACGTGAGACACGTGTTGGTGCTGCCGGACCGCGACGCCGCGGAGGAGGTGGTCGGGGAAGTGAACGACCGATTCGGCCCGGACGAGGAACCGCAGCTCGTGCGCGACGCCCTGGCGGGCGAGGACGACGCCGAGGACGCCCAGTGGCTGGTGGTCGTGGAGGACCCGGACGCGCGCCTGGACGCCGAGGGCCTCGACGCGCTGGCCGCGGAGTACGAGGGCTGGCTGGAGGCCCCGTAACGCCGACGGCCTCCCCGCGGAACCGGCGGCGCGACCGCACCGGCGGGGTCCTCGGTGCCTCCGGCTCTGGTGGATGCCCCCTCACTCGGGAGGGGTCCGGTGCCCGGGGCTCCGCCGAGCCGCGACGGTCGGCCCCGTTGGTCCCTCTCGCCTCGCCCGTGCAGCACGGGACCCTGTCGATCGGGAACGAACACGCTCAGACGGTACGTGGTCGGCCACGGCGTCACGGCCAGAGGGTCACCGCTCCGCGGACGGGGGTACTTCGGGCAGGCGGGCGAGCTCGATGCCGAACAGGTCCCGGTACACCGCCCGCACCTCCTCGTCGCTCTCCAGCGACCGCTCGTCCCGTTCGGCCCCGAGCGTCGTCACCAGCTTGTACCCACTGAGCGTGACGCGGCCCTCCCCCGTGAGACGGGAGCAGATGAGGGAACGCGTGAAGTGCGAATCCGGTGAGGTGCGGTGGTACCAGGCCCCCGCCGTGAAGTCGGCCGTCACGCGTGGTCTCGTCTCCAGGCGGTACTGGGGTTTCCCGTCGCGCAGCACGTCGAGATCACCGCCCGCGGCCGGAACGACCCGGAACACGCCTCCCGGGTCCTGCTGGTCCCCCCGCTCGTCGAAGGCCAGCGGGAAGTGCGAGTGGTTCCCGAAGCCCACGTCCGCGAGCCGGCGTCCTCCGTCCGCCGTCTCCACGAGCAACGCCATGTGGTCGTAGGGGATGCCGAGCCGTCCGTCCTTTCCGAAGCAGCGGCCCTGGAGCGGGGAGACCCGGTAGCCGAGGTCGCGCAGGAGTACGGCGAACGTCGTGTTGACCTCGTAACAGAAGCCACCACGACGGGCGTTGACCACTTTGTCGAGCAGCGCCCCCTCCTCCAGGACGATGTCCTCGCCGAGGTGGATCGAGAGGTTCTCGAAGGGGACGGTGCGCAGGTGCCGCAGGTGGAGCTCGTCCAGCGCGGCGGTGTCCGGGCGCGCGGGGCGGGTGGCACCGACGCGCCGCAGGTACGCGTCGGCGGTCGGGCGTTCGTCGGCGGCGGGGCTGTCCATGAAGACAGTCTCCCCGGCAGGTCCCGGATGCCGCCATGGGACTTCGGTCCTAGGCCGTGTACCGGACGTGACCCAGCCTCGGCCGCCGCGGCGGCGCGGAGCCCGGTCGGTACCGATGACGGTGCGGCATGGCGCGCGGCGGCTCCGAGAACGGGTGACCGGTCTCCCACGGGCCTCGTCCGGGCGTGGTGGCGGCTCCGATGACCGCCAGGGCGGCGGCGGACCGCTGGAGCCCGTGGTCCGGACACCGCGGCCGGTCCGAAGCGGGCACGCACCGGATCGCGTCGCCGGCCCTGCCGCGTGACCTTCGGACGTCCGGACGCGGTCTCGACCGGGCGTTTCTCAGGGGGCTCCTCTCGGTACGGCGAGGAGCTTCGTTCCCGCTCCCGTCACCGCGATCGCACCGTCCCGGTCCGTACGTAGCACCCGCGCCCCGCCGGCCCGCAGAGCGTCGACGGTACGGGGCGCGGGATGTCCGTACGGGTTGTCCCGTCCGGTCGAGATCAGCGCGAGCCTCGGCCGGACCGCCCGCATCAGCTCAGGGTCCTGATGCGCGGAGCCATGGTGGGCGACCTTCAGCACGTCCACCGGCTTCAGGTCCGGATGCGTACGCAGCAACCCGCTCTGGGAGGGCGGTTCAAGGTCTCCGAGGAGCAGAACGCTCAGCCCTCCGGCGGCCCGGACCAGCAGAGTGACGCTGGCGTCGTTCGGTGAGGAATCCTCCGGGCCCGCCCGCGTGGTCGTGTCGCGGGGCCAGAGGACCCGCCAGTCCAGCGGGCCGAGTCGTCGTCGCTCCCCGGCGCGGGCCGCGACCAGCGGAACACCCGCCGCCGCGGCCGTCCTGCGCACGAACGCCGCCTGCCCCGCGGGTTCTTCGAGACCCGTCGTCTGAATCGCGCCGACCGAGCGCCCGCGCAGCACCCCGGGCAGTCCGGCGACGTGATCCGCGTGGAAGTGCGTGAGCACCAGCAGCGGGACTCTGCGCACTCCGAGGTCGCGCAGGCAGCGGTCCACCAGTCCCGGGTCCGGCCCGGCGTCGACCACGACAGCCGTGTCCCCGCCCGCCGCCACCACGGTCGCGTCCCCTTGCCCGACCTGGCACATCACGAACACCCAGCCCGGCGGAGGCCAGCCCGTGACGAGCCGCGCGAGCGGCGGGGGCCGCACCGCGGCGAGCAGGAGCAGCACGGCTCCGAAGACGGCGATCCCGCGCCGGTACGGCAGTTTCCAGATGCCGGTCGCCACGAGAGCGAACACGCCGGCGAGGAGCAGTCCGCCCCACCAACCGCCCGGCCAGGCCGCCTCCGCACCCGGCAGCTCCGCACCCCGACGGGCCACCGTGGCGATCCATCCCGCGGGCCAGGCCGCGACCCGCGCCACCCACTCGGCGATCGGCGGGGCGACCGGGGCCAGCGCGAGGACGGCGAACCCGAGCACCGTGGCAGGGGCGACGGCCGGTTCGGCGAGGAGGTGGGCGGGGATCGCGACCAGACTCACCCGAGCGGCGAAGACCGTCACGACCGGGGCGCAGACCAGTTGCGCCGCCAGGGCCGCGGCGAGCGCCTCGGCAAGACGGCCGGGCACCCGGCGGCGTCGCAGGGCCGCACTCCAGCGCGGGGCGATCGTGAGCAGCGCACCGGTGGCCAGGACCGAGAGCAGGAAGCCGTAACTCCGCGCCAGCCAGGGGTCGTAGAGCACGAGCAGCAGCACCGCCGCGGCCAGTGCGGGAATCAGGGATCTGCGTCGGCCGGTGGCGATGGCCAGCAAGGCGACCAGACCGCAGGCCGCCGCCCTGAGCACGCTGGGGTCGGGCCGGCACACGACCACGAACGCGAGGGTGAGCCCTCCTCCGACGAGCGCCGTGGACCGCAGGGGAATGCCGAGCCGGGGCGCGAGCCCGCCGCGTTCCGCAGCCAGAGCGGTGCTCGGCCGTCCGACGAGGAGCAGCAGGACGACGGTGAGGTTCGATCCCGAGACCGCGAGCAGGTGAGCGAGGTCGGTGGCGGCGAAGGCGTCCGCGAGATCCCGCTCGATCCGTGCGGTGTCGCCGACGACGAGGCCGGGCAGCAGCGCCCGCGCGTCAGGAGGCAGGTTCTCGGTCGCGCGACGTAGTCCGGCGCGCAGTCCTCCGGCCGTGCGCTGTACGGTGCTCGGCGGCCCGGTGATCCGCGGCGGCCCGGCACTGTCGACGCGGAGCACCGCGGCAAACGACTCGCCCGGACTCAGCGGGGAGGCCAGGCGCCCGTGGACGCGCAGCCGGGTCGAGGGCAGCAGGCGCAGCCACGCACCCTGGGCCTTGCCCGCCGGCACGAGGACCAGCACGGGTGTTCTGGTGCGGTGTGCCGAGCCGTCGGACGGCTCGACCCGGTGTGCTTCGGCGCGCAGGACCACGGAGGCGGGAGCGGTCCGGTCGCCCCGGACCCGGGGGCGGGTGAGCCGGGGATCGGAGACGAGGGTCATCTCCACGGTCACTCTCGCATGTCTCTCCGCGAGCCCCGGCACCGGGCCGCGCCGCAGGTCCGCCGCGTGCAGACCGCCCGACGCCGCCCCGGCCGCCGCGCAGAGCAGCACCGCAGCAGCCGCCGTGGCCTTGAGGGCCCGATCCGGCCGGCCGCGTCGCGCGCCGATCGTCACGGGTGTCAGCAGCAACACCGCCCCACCCACACAGGCCGCCACCCCCGCGGCCGTCCACCATCCGCTGACGCCCACCGCGAGCGCCGCCGCTCCCCAGGCCGCCAACGCGGGAGGCACCAGCCGGAGATCGACCGGCCCGTCCTCGTGCCGGTGGTCGGGTTCGTCGGTGTCGTCGGGGTCTTCCCGGCAGTCGTGGCGGGCGGGGCCGCCCCGGCTCACGGCTCGGCGGCTCCGCAGCCGGCCTCCGAAGTGCGGGTGGTGGTCGTGGCCGTCCTCCGCCGCGTCACCGTCGTGGCCGCCCCCGCCCTTGGGATGGTTCTCGTGTAAGCCAGGGCGCATCTCGGGCGTCCTCATGGCCGCACCAGTGGTTCGAGCTCCGCGAACCTGCGCTCGCCGATGCCGCTGACCTCGCGCAACTCGGCGACCGTGCGGAAGCCGCCGCGTCGGGTGCGGTGGTCGACGATGTGCCGGGCGAGGACCGGCCCGACCCCGGGAAGGGCGTCAAGCTGCTCCATGGTCGCCGTGTTGAGGCTCAAGGGCCCGGCCCGGGTGCCGACGGCGGCCCCGCCTGCCGCACCGACACCTCCGCCCCCCGCCCGAATCTCCGCGGGGGGAAGTCCGACCACGACCTGCTCGCCGTCCATGAGGACCCGGGCACGGTTGAGTCCCGTCAGATCCGCGCCCGGCCGGACTCCACCCGCCGCGCGAAGCGCGTCCGCGACCCGCGATCCGGCCGGCAGGGTGAGCACCCCCGGCCGTCGCACCTTGCCGTTCACATCGACGACGACCGCCGTGCCCGAGGTCTGCGAGGAGGGGTGGGCGGACAGCATCGGGGCCTCCGGGACGCCCTGCGTCCCGGAGGGTGCCCCGTTCTCCGCCGGCGGCGCCGCGTGGACGACCTCAGGTGCCCGGACCACCTCCGGTCCTCCGGCCCAGAAGTACCATCCGGCGACACCCGCGGCCACCACCAGGATCACAGCCAGCGCCGCCAACGCCCGCGGCTCCAGTCCGCAGCTGGACTGCACCCACACCGGTAACCGGTCCCGCAGCGCGGAGCCCAGGCGCTCGCGCCGCCCGGGGCCCGCCCTCTCCTCCCGGGTGCCGGGCGGGGGTTCCGTCTCCGCCGCTCGCCGGCTCACCGGCGGTACGGCCGCCGCCGAGCCGTCGGCCGTGGCGGAAAGCTCGTCGACGGGCTTGTCGGACCGTGGATCTCGGGCCGCTCCGGGGAAGAGCGCCTCTCCCCGGTACCGCGCCGCCGCCCCGCTCACCACCGCCCGCTGTCCACCGCCTGCCGTGAGACGAGCGCGCCCCACGGGCGATCCTCGCCCACCGGAGCGAGCGCGCCCGTCCGGCCCTGGCGCCCTTCCCGGTCCGCTGGCCGCTGCCGCCGAGATGCGTGTGCGAATAGTCATGCGTCCGACGGTAGACAGAAAGCGAGGAAACCGACGAGACGCTCCTGAATCCGTGCACAGACGGACAGTTGTGGAAAAAGTCGTCACTCGCACGAGGGAGCGGGCGGGGGGCGGCCGCGGCCGGCGGGGTGGGACGCACGGCGGCATCCGCCCGCCCCGGGACGCTCAGCGGGGCGAGACGACCACGGCGAGCAATCCCGGTCCGGTGTGTGCCCCGATCACCGCACCGACCTCGGAGACCTGGAGCCCCGCCATGGCGGGGATGCGCTCCCGTAGCCGTTCGGCCAACGCGCCGGCCCGTTCGGGTGCGGACAGATGGTGCACCGCCACGTCCACCGCCTCGGACGCGGCACGTTCCACGGCGATCTCCTCAAGGCGGGCGATGGCCTTCGACGCCGTACGCACCTTCTCTCTCAGTTCGATCCGCCCGCCGTCCAGTTCGAGCAGCGGCTTGACCGCCAGCGCGGAGCCGAGCAGCGCCTGCGCGGCTCCGATGCGACCGCCGCGACGAAGGTAGTCGAGCGTGTCGACGTAGAAGTAGGCGGCGGTCCCCGCGGCGCGTTTCTCTGCCGCGGCGACCGCCTCGTCGAGTGAGCCTCCCGCGTCGACGGCCTCGGCGGCCGTGAGGGCGCAGAAGCCGAGCGCCATCCCCACCATGCGGGTGTCCACCACCCGAACGGGCACGGAGGCGTCCTTCGCCGCCAGCACCGCGGCGTCGTACGTCCCCGAGAACTCGGCGGACAAATGAAGCGAGACGATGCCGGTCGCGCCGGCGTCGGCCGCCGCGCGGTAGGTCGCCGCGAAGACCTCGGGACTCGGCCGGGAGGTGGTCACCGGCCGGCGTTTCTGGAGCGCCTGGGCCAGTGAGCGGGCCGAGATCTCGGTACCCTCCTCGAGCGCCTGGCCGTCGACGACGACGGTCAGCGGTACCGCTGTGATGGCGTGCCGCTCCATCGTCTGGGGTGGCAGGTAGGCCGTGGAATCGGTGACGATCGCGACATGCCGGGACATGAGCGGGAGGTTACCCGCAGGGGCGGCCCGACGGCAGCCCGGGTCCCGTCCACCGGCCGCCGCGTCGTCCCGTCCGGCACCCGGCCGCGTACCGCGTAGGCCTGGACGGTGCGCGGACCGGGGCACGTCCGAGATGGCCCGCCGGCGCCCGCGTGAGCGGGGCGGGCTGACCATGGGTCCGCGTCGCGGCGCGCGTGGAGGGGCGTACGGCAACTGCCGCGACGGTGCCCGGTGCGCCGGCACACCGCCGCCCGGGTCAGGTGCGGTTGCCGGACTCCGGTCGCGGGGTCTTCTCCCACGGGAACGCCGTCGTCCGCGGGGCACGCGCCGTGACGCCCCGTGGAGGCCGCCGCTCCGGCGCGGCCGGACGGGGTGGCCCCTGCGGGCCGTGTGCGTCCTCGTCCGCCGCCGCTGTCCGCTCGCGCCCGGCGCCCGCCGCGGTGGGCTCGGACCAGGAGAGGTCGGCCGGCCGGGAGCCGGAGGTGTCGTCCACCGGCGACCAGTGGCGCAGCGCGCCCGCCTCGATGTCGATCTGCGCGCTGAGCGAGGCCAGGTCGTCGTCGGCGAACCTCCGTGCCCGGTCCCGGGCGGCCCAGCGCAGCGAGTCGGCGGAGTGAGTGATGCGTTCCGTGCGCTCGCGGAGTTCGCCGAGCTGTCCGGCCACCCTGGACCGGTCCGGCTCCCGTTCCAGCCGCTTCAGGTCGTCGTCCAGCTCCCGGCCGTGGGCGCTCAGTCGCTGGAACAGGAGCAGCGCTTCCCCGACGGAGGCGTCCTCGGGCCCGGCGGCCTGGAGGGCGTTCTGGGTCGCGCGCATCGAGGTGCGCAGCGAGAGCCGCAGCTGGGCCAGTTCGCCCGCGACCCCGGTCTGCCCGTAGCTCTTGGCGCGCAGGGTGGTGTCCTCGACCGTCCGTCTGGCCTGGGACAGGGTGCGGTCGACTCCGCGCTTGGCGGCCCGGACCGCCTTCACGGTCGCGTACGCCCCCAGCGCCACGAGGGCGAAGAAGAGCAGCGCCATGATCACAATCGCGGCTTCCATATGCGCCCTCCGGCGTCCTTCGGGTTCCCTCGGCTGTCGCTTCCTCCACGGTAAACGGAACGGGCAGGTTGGGGGTTCCATCGGAACCCCCAACCTGCCCGTAGGGGAAAACCCCGGTGCCGCGGTCAGGCCACGATGTTGACCAGCTTCGGTGCGCGCACGATCACCTTGCGGATCTCGGCGCCGCCGAGCGCGGCGGTCACGTGCGGATCGCCCAGGGCCAGCGCCTCCAGCTCCGCGTCGGTGATCGACGGGGAGACCTCCAGGCGCGCCTTGACCTTGCCCTTGATCTGCACGACGCAGGTCACGGTCTCGTCCACCACGTAGGCCGGGTCGGCTACCGGGAAGTCCTGGTGGACGACCGAACCGGCGTGGCCCAGCTTGCGCCAGAGCTCCTCGGCGATGTGCGGGGCCAGCGGGGCGATCAGGAGCACCAGCTGTTCGGCGACCGGCCGCGGGAGCGGGCCGGGCGTCTTGGTCAGGTGGTTGTTCAGCTCGGTGATCTTGGCGATGGCGGTGTTGAAGCGCATCGCGGCCATGTCCTGCGCGACCCCGTCGATCGCCTTGTTCAGGGCACGCAGGGTGTCCTCGGTGGGCTCGGCGTCGGCGACCGTCACCTCACCGGTCGACTCGTCGACGACGTTGCGCCACAGACGCTGCAGCAGCCGGTACTGGCCGACGACGGCGCGCGTGTCCCAGGGGCGGGAGACGTCCAGCGGCCCCATCGCCATCTCGTACAGGCGCAGGGTGTCGGCGCCGTATTCGGCGCAGATCTCGTCGGGGGTGACCGCGTTCTTCAGGGACTTGCCCATCTTGCCCAGGACGCGGCTGACCTTCTCGTCCCCGTGGAAGAAGGCGCCGTCGCGCTCCACGACCTCGGCCGCGGGGACAGCGATGCCGCGCGCGTCGCGGTAGACGAATGCCTGGATCATGCCCTGGTTGTACAGCTTGTGGAACGGCTCGGCCGACGAGATGTGGCCCAGGTCGAACAGGACCTTGGACCAGAAGCGCGCGTAGAGCAGGTGCAGCACGGCGTGCTCGGCGCCGCCGACGTACAGGTCGACGCCCCCGGTGGGCATGCCCTCGCGCGGCCCCATCCAGTACTGCTCGATGGCGGGGTCGACCAGCTTCCCGGAGTTGTTCGGGTCCAGGTAGCGCAGCTCGTACCAGCAGGAGCCGGCCCAGTTGGGCATGGTGTTGGTCTCGCGTCGGTACTTCCTGGGGCCGTCGCCCAGGTCCAGCGTGACGTTCACCCAGTCGGCGTTGCGGGACAGCGGGGTCTCCGGACGGGTGTCGGCGTCGTCCGGGTCGAAGGTGCGCGGCGAGTAGTCGTCGACCTCCGGCAGTTCCAGCGGCAGCATCGACGCGGGCAGCGCGTGCGCGACGCCGTCCTCGTCGTAGACGATCGGGAACGGCTCGCCCCAGTAGCGCTGGCGGCTGAACAGCCAGTCGCGCAGGCGGAAGTTGACGGTGCCTTCGCCGATGCCGCGCTCGGCCAGCCAGGCGGTGATCCTCGCCTTGGCGTCGACGACGCCCAGACCGTCCAGGGCCACGTCCTCGTTCGAGGAGTTGACCAGCCTGGCCTCGTACGAGGAGAAGGCGTCGTCCCAGGCCGCCGGGTCGGTGCCGCGGTCGTCGCTTGGTTCCACGACGCAGCGCATCGGCAGTTCGAAGGCGCGAGCGAAGGCGAAGTCGCGGGAGTCATGGGCCGGGACGGCCATGATCGCGCCGGTGCCGTAGCCCATCAGGACGTAGTCGGCGATGAAGACCGGGACCTGCTCCCCGCTGACCGGGTTGGTCGCGTACGCGCCGGTGAAGACACCGGTCTTGTCCTTGGCCTCGGCCTGCCGCTCCACCTCGGACTTGGCGGCGGCCTGCTTGCGGTACGCGTCGACGGCCTCGGCCGGGTTGGCGTGGCCGCCGGTCCACACGTCGTGGGTGCCCTCGGGCCAGGCGGCCGGAACGATCTTCTCGATCAGGTCGTGCTCGGGGGCCAGGACCATGTAGGTGGCGCCGAACAGGGTGTCCTGGCGGGTGGTGAAGACCGTGATCGCGCCGGTGTCGCCGACCGGGAAGTCGACGCGGGCGCCCTCGGACCGGCCGATCCAGTTGCGCTGCTGCAGCTTGATGGCATCGGGCCAGTCCAGGGCGTCCAGGTCGCCCAGCAGACGGTCCGCGTAGGCGGTGATCCGCATGTTCCACTGGCGCAGCTTGGACTTGAAGACGGGGAAGTTGCCGCGCTCGGAGCGCCCGTCGGCGGTGACCTCCTCGTTGGCCAGCACCGTACCCAGACCCGGGCACCAGTTCACGGGGGCGTCGGAGGCGTACGCCAGGCGGTACTCGCTCAGCAGGTCGGAGCGCTCCGCGGCACTCAGTTCGCCCCACGGGCGCGCGCCCGGCACCTCACGGGTGCCGTTCTCGAACCGCTCGACCAGCGTGGCGATCGGGCGGGCCTTGCCGGCCTCTTCGTCGTACCAGGAGTCGAAGATCTGCAGGAAGATCCACTGCGTCCACTTGTAGTACTCCGGGTCGATCGTGGCGAACGACCGGCGCTTGTCGTGACCCAGGCCCAGCCGGCGCAGCTGGACCTTCATGTTCTCCATGTTGGCCTCGGTGGACACCCGCGGGTGCGTGCCGGTCTGCACCGCGTACTGCTCGGCGGGCAGGCCGAAGGCGTCGAAGCCCAGGGTGTGCAGGACGTTGTGCCCGGACATGCGCGCGTGGCGGGCGTACACGTCGGTGGCGATGTACCCCAGCGGATGACCGACGTGCAGTCCCGCGCCCGAGGGGTACGGGAACATGTCCATGATGAACTTCTTGGGCCGGGCGGCGATCTCCGGGTCGCCCGCCAGGTCACCGGTGGGATTCGGTGCCTCGTAGGTTCCCTCGGTGTCCCAGAAGTCCTGCCAGCGTGCCTCGATGTCGGCGGCCATGGCCGCCGTATAACGATGCGGGGCCGCCGTCTCGGCAGCCGAATTCATCTCGCTCATGATCCTTGAAGCTCCATCGATCGTCTCTGCCCGCTGCCACGAAATGAAAAAACCCCTCGCACAGGAGGGGACGCCGCGCCGATTCCGACCGGATCTCTCATCCGTCGGGACTGATCAGCGCGGCTCGCTAAGCAGGAGGCGTACGGCACGCATGGCGTCAGGGTACCGCAGGGCCCGAGCGGGCCGCACCGGTGTTCCGCTCTGTGACCGCCGGACCCCACGGGGCCGCGCCGACGCTCCACCCGGTGACCACCGACCGCCCGAGCCACCCGGGTTACCCCGCGTATCGCCCCTATCCAGGGCAACCCCAGAGTCAGTTCTCGTTCGCAAGCCCTGTAAACGCGCAAACCATCTACCGGTCGGTATGCCGGGACTTAGCATGCGGCAACGGGACCGCTTATCCGCACCATTCGGAGTCGCCCCCATGAACCCTCACCGCAAGATCCGTTCATCGCCCGCCGAACGAGCCGGCATGAGCCGGCCGGTTCAGGGCGGGCTGTCGGTCGCGGCCCTGGTCGCCATCCCGCTGCTCGCCGTCCTCGGCAGCGAGAGCTTCCGGGCCGCTCTCGACTTCACCACCGGCGTGCTGTCGCTGGTGTCCCTGACCGCGTCGGTCGCCTGGGGCCTGACCGCCACCGACCGGCTGCTGCTCTCCACTCGCCACCGGCTGCTCGCCCAGGGCATCCACCGCGCCACGGCCGTCGCCTCCCTGGGCTTCCTCCTGCTGCACGCGACGGTGAAGGTCTCCCTCGGCCACGTCGAGGCGATCGGCGCGTTCGTCCCCTTCGGCCTCGGCGTCACGGGCACCGGCGGCCTCATCGGCCTCGGTTCGCTGGCCGGCCTGCTGATGGTGGTCGCCGCCGCGACCGGCGCACTGCGCAGCACCCTGGCCGGCCGGAGCCGCTTCGCCGCCCGCTGGCGGCCCCTGCACATGCTGGCCTACCCGGCCTGGTGCTTCGCACTGATGCACGGCCTGTACACCGGCAGGCCCGCGGCGACCTGGGTCGTCACCCTGTACTGCCTGGCCCTGGCCGTGGTCGCCGGAGCCGTCTCGCTGCGGCTGTTGCCCGCACCGACCCGGCGCGCGCTGGTCGACCGACTCGTCGTCCTCATCTCCTTGCTGGAAGGCCGCCGGCCGACGCCCGAGCCGTCCGCGAGGCGGGCCCGCCGGACCGAGCGAGAGGCGCCGAGCCCGCCGGAGGAGCCCCCCACCCTGTCCGCCGAGTGGCTGGACCGGCCTGTTTCCGCACCCTTCTTGAACAATTCCGCCGCCCCGCCCGTACCGCAGTTGTACGAGGCGGTCTCCGCGCCGCCGGTGGTCGCCCCGGCGTCCCCGGTCCCCCCTGCCGGTGCCGGCTTCTCGGCCGCGTACCGCGCAGTGTCGCGGGCCACCACCGCGGCGCCGGAGACCGCCTCGTATCCGACCGACCCCGGCGTCCCGTACGCCGAGCGCATACCCATGACCGAGGAGCTCCCCGTCGTCCCCGATCCCAGCCCCCGACCCGGCTACTGGCCGGCCCCGTCGCCGCCGATGCCGACGTACTCCAGCCCGCCACCCGCAGGTGAGCCCTGGAACGCACCCGCAGGAGAACGCCCGTGAACGTCCCGCTCCCCGATGTCCCCGAGGTCCGGGTGGTCGGCCTGCCCCAACTCACTCAGGGATTCGACCTGGTGGAGCGGCTCGGGCTCGACATGCATCTGAAGGTGCACGGACCGCTGGAACCCCTCAGCGGTGACCAGCTCGCCCAGCTCGCCGACGACATATCCCTGACCGGCCGCGGCGGCGCCGGCTTCCCCTTCGGACGCAAACTCCGGGCGGTCGGCAAGGCGGCGATCCGACGCGGGGTACGCCCCGTCGTCGTGGTCAACGGCAGTGAGGGCGAACCGGCCTGCCGCAAGGACACGGTGCTGCTCAACCGGGCTCCGCACCTCATCCTGGACGGCGCGCTGCTGGCGGCCGAGGCGCTCGGCGCCCGAACGCTCATCGTCGCCGTGACCCGGAACTCCACGGAGATCTCCATCCGCTCGGCCCTCGCCGAGCGGGGCCTGTCCGACCGGCGCGGCCAGGCGCTGCGCGCGCGGGTCGTCCGCACCCCTGAGCGGATGGTCTCCGGGGAGGCATCGGCGGTCATCCGTGCCGCTTCCGGGGGCCCCGCCCTGCCGCCCGGCCGCCGGGAACGCGCGGCCGAGTCCGGCGTCGGCGGCGCGCCGACACTGCTGTCGAACGCCGAGACCTTCGCGCAGCTGGCGATCGCCGCCCGGATCGGTCCGCAGCGCTACGCCCACACCGGACTCGACTCCGAGCCGGGAACGGTCCTGCTGACCATCTCCGGGGCGGTCGCGCGCCCCATGGTGGTCGAGGTCCCGACGGGTGTCCCGCTGCGGTACGCGCTCCAGCTGGCCGGGGCCCCACCGCTCCCCCAGGGCGTTCTGACCGGCGGGTACCACGGCAACTGGATCGACTCGGTCGCCGTCCACAACGCGACCGTCTCGCGCGCGTCGCTGGCGGCGGTAGGCGGAGCCCTGGGCGCCGGCGCGATCCTGCCCATCGGTCCGGAGACCTGCCCGCTCGGCGAGTCCCTGCGGGTCGCGAACTGGCTGGCGGCGGAGACGGCCGGGCAGTGCGGGCCCTGTCGGCTGGGCCTGCCCGCCGCGGCAGGCGGTCTCTCGGACCTGCTGAACGGCGGCGGTCCGGCCGCGCTGGAGGCGCTGCGGGAGGTCACGCAGGCAGTGAAGGGCCGCGGAGCGTGCAAGCACCCGGACGGCTCGGCCCGCTTCTTCGCCTCGACGCTCTCCGCGTTCACCGACGATCTCGCCGCCCACGTGCTCAACGGCGGCTGCGGCCGGCCGACGATCGGGGTGCTGCCGCTGCCCGCGGCCGGCTACCAAGACGCGGAGGAGTCGATTCCGAGCGGTGAGAAGCTCGCGGTGGACTGGACGCTCTGCCAGGGGCACGGCCTGTGCGCGGACCTCGTACCGGAGCTGATCAGGCTGGGCCCGGACGGCTACCCGGCACTCGCCGACGCGTCCGTGCCGACGCATCTGCGGGGCCGCGCCCAGCGCGCCGTGCGCCGTTGTCCCGCGCTGGCCCTGCGCGTGGAGCCGGCCCCGGCCGAACGCCCCGCCCTGCCGCCCGGCTCCGGCCGCAAGGCCCTGGGCAGCGGCCGGAGTTGACCTCCGAAGGGAACACGAAGAAGCGGGTCATCCGATCCGGATGACCCGCTTCCTTCTTGTGGAGCTAAGGAGAATTGAACTCCTGACCTCCTGCATGCCATGCAGGCGCTCTACCAACTGAGCTATAGCCCCTTGCTGCCTGCCGCCCCGTTCCGGGTTTCCCCCGCGGCGACAGACAGAACATTAACCGGCCCTCCAGGGGATCACCAAATCGATTCACCGGGGGGCCGGCGGGTACGGGTAGGGTCCCCCTCTGTGACCGCGCCCGTCCTCATCCGCACCCGTGCCCGCAAGTGGCCCCTCGCCACCGCCGCGGCGGTGTGCCTGCTCTCCTTCGCCGCCTTCTGGGTCGCCCAGCGCCTCGCACACGTGAACATGCTCGACGTGATGGTGTACCGGGCCGAGGGCGAGACGGTCCGGGCCGGCGGTGACCTGTACGCGATGCGGGCCACCTCGGCGAACCTCGCCATGACGTATCCCCCGTTCGCCGGGCTGCTGTTCGTGCCGCTGACGCTGGTGGGCGTCCCGTTGATGCGGACGCTGACGACCGCGGGGAACCTCCTGCTGGTGGTCGCGCTGGTCCAGCTGTCGCTCCGGCTGGTCCGCCCGTCCCTCGCCCGCGCGGATCTGTGGCGGGCGACGTTCCTGGTGGCCGCCGTCGTGGTCTGGTCGGAGCCGGTGTGGACGACGTTGCGGTACGGACAGATCAACCTGCTGATCGCGGTCGCCGTGCTCTGGGACTTCACCCGGCGCGAGGGAAGCCGCTGGGCCGGGCTCGGAATCGGCCTCGCCACCGCGGTGAAGCTCACACCCGGCCTCTTCGTCGTGCTGCTGCTGGTCGTGGGTCTGCTGCGGTGGCGCGCCGAGCGCGGCTGGAACACATGGCTCCGGACCGGGGTCACCGCGACGGCCGTCTTCCTGGGGACGACGCTGGCCAGCGGGCTGGCGCTGCCACACGACGCGAAGCGCTTCTGGACCGGGACACTCTTCGAGACCGGCCGGGTCGGCTTCGCCGAGGAGACCGCCAACCAGTCGGTGCGCGGGGTACTGGCCCGGCTCATGCACACCGACGACCCGGGCATGTGGTGGGTGGCGACGGCGGCCGTTCTCGGCGCGGCGGCCATGACTCTGGCGGTGCGGGCGGCGCTGCGCGGGGACACGGCGATGGCCGTGGTGGTCTGCGCGGTCACCGCCCTGATGATCAGCCCCATATCGTGGTCCCACCACTGGGTCTGGTGCGTCCCGCTGCTGGTCCTGCTGGTGGACCGGCGCGCGCGGGTACGGCCGGACTGGGCGGTGCCCGCGGTCGCGCTGGTTTTCGCCTCGTTCGCGCTGTGGTGGGTGCCGCACGACCCCGGGCGTCCCGAGCTCGACCAGAACGCCGGCCAGATGCTGCTGTCCGCGGTCTATCCGCTGACGATGACGGCGCTGTTCGCGGGATACGCCCTCACCCGGTGGCGTCAGGCCGTGGCGAACGAGTAGAAGCGCTTGAGGGTGCAGTGCTCCTCGAGGAGCCGCCCGTAGATCGGTTCACCCTCGAGTTCGCGGTAGGTCTCGATGGGGTCGCCCTTTATGATCAGCGCCCGAGCGCACTCCTCGCACCAGTACTGGTACTCGGTGTTGACCGGATCCATGTCCCGGACGATGGGCGTACCCCTGCCGCACCAGTCGCACTTCCGCCTGTGTGCACCCATCACTCAGCCCCCGCTGTGACCGCGGGACGTGTGCCCACCGGACACACCGCCGCCGTCACGCACCTGGGCGGCCTCCGTCGATCGCCGGGCGGGGCGGCCGGCCCGGGGTCGCGCGCCTGGCACCCCCGTACGGTCCTCGATGGTCTCGGCGACGGCATGGGCCTCGGAATCCTCGGCACCGCTCGCGGCCAACGCACACTCCCTCCCGTCCGGACCCTCGTCCCCCTCCGGCCATCCCGATTCTGCCATGGCCTCGCAAGCGGGTCAGCGGGCTCCGCGGACCGGTCACCGCCGGTCCGCCCGAGATCGACGCGGCGGCCCGGGCGAGGGCCTCTGCCCGGGGCTCGTCCGCGGGGGCAGGCGCCTCCGGCATGCCCGGGAGGTGAGGAACGCCGATGGGCCACGCAGGCTCCGGTGACACGTGAGGGAACGCCGGGAAAGTGACGGAACGACGAATCCCGCCCCCTGCAGGGGACGGGATTCGGTGAATGTGGAGCTAAGGAGAATTGAACTCCTGACCTCCTGCATGCCATGCAGGCGCTCTACCAACTGAGCTATAGCCCCTCGTGCTCTTCGCGCTCCGCGCTGCGAACAAGAAGAACCTTAGCCTGTGACCTGCCGGAAAGCGAAATCCGGGGGGTGCGGGGGACTCAGTCGTCGTCGCCGAGCACCGGTTCGGGCAGCGTGCCGGCGTTGTGCTCCAGGAGCCGCCAGCCGCGCGCGCCCTCACCGAGGACGGACCAGCAGCAGTTGGAGAGGCCGCCCAGGCCCTCCCAGTGCCGGGCCTCCAGGCCCAGGAGCCGGCCGATCGTGGTGCGGATCGTGCCGCCGTGGCTCACCACGACCAGCGTGCCGTTCTCGGGCAGCTTCTCGGCGTGCCGGAGGACCACCGGAGCCGCCCGGTCGGCCACCTCGGTCTCCAGTTCCCCGCCGCCCCGGCGCACGGGCTCGCCGCGCTTCCAGGCCGCGTACTGCTCGCCGTAGCGCCCCACGATCTCCTCGTGGGTCAGTCCCTGCCACTCCCCCGCGTACGTCTCGCGCAGCGCGGAGTCGTACGCGACGGGAAGGCCGGTCACGGCGGCGAGCTCGCCGGCGGTGGCCGCCGCCCGCCTCAGGTCGGAGGCGATGATCGCGTCCGGCCCGAGCGAGGCGAGCAGCCGGGCGGACCGGCGGGCCTGGGACACCCCGGTCTCGGTCAGTTCGATGTCCGTGGAGCCCTGGAAACGGCGCTCCAGGTTCCAGGAAGTCTGACCGTGGCGCCACAGGACGACGCGGCGGCCGGTGCCGCCTTTGGTGCCGTTCAGCTCAGCTCACCGTCCGCTCCCTCGGCACCCGTGAGGCGGGCGTGTTCCTCGGCCTTGCCGCGGGTCTTCAGGGCGTCCTCGGGGAGCGGCAGCTCGGGGCAGTCCTTCCAGAGCCGCTCCAGGGCGTAGAAGACGCGCTCCTCGCTGTGCTGGACGTGGACGACGATGTCGACGTAGTCCAGGAGGATCCAGCGGGCGTCGCGGTCGCCCTCCCGGCGCACCGGCTTGGCGCCGAGCTCCTTGTTGAGCCGCTCCTCGATCTCGTCGACGATCGACTTGACCTGGCGGTCGTTGGGCGCGGAGGCGAGCAGGAAGGCGTCGGTGATCGACAGCACATCACTGACGTCGTACGCGATGATGTCGTGCGCGAGCCGGTCGGCCGCCGCCTGGGCGGCGGCGTTGACGAGCTCGATGGAGCGATCCGTGGCGGTCACAAGCAGGCTTTCGTCGGCGGTCTGAGACTCGTCAAGGGTCTCACGTACCGCCGACCGCACCGCAAACCATTACCCGGGCCGCCCCGGCGGGCTCTACGAGGGCGGTTTCGGGAGCTTGTAGTCCTGGCCCAGGACCACGGTGACGTCGGCGTTACCGGCGGCCTTGCCCTTCTCGACCGAGCCGTCCGGCAGGCCCAGGGTCTTGGCGACCTCGGTGGCTGTCGCCTTCTGGGTGTCGTCGCCGTAGACGACCTTCGACGTCGCCGCGGTGTCGCCCTTCGCGGTGCCGACGAAGGCGAAGCCTCCGTTGATCAGCACGATCCGGGCCGCGTCGGCCGCCTCCTCCTTGCCGGTGGCGTCGCGCAGCGAGACGCGGGGCACCGCCCCCTGCTCGGGTGCGCTGACCTTTCCGCCGAGGATGTCCTTGACCACGCTGTCGCCCGCGCCGTCGGCCAGTGAGCCGTCCTCGGAGACCGGGAGCAGCGCCGTCTTGTAGTCGCCGCCCTTGGCATGCTCGGCGAGCTTGGCCAGCGAGGCGCCGAGGTCTTTCTCCGGGAGCGAGGGGTCGAGAATCTGCGTCAGGGTCTGGACGGTGACCGTGGCGGCCTCCGGGTCGTCGGACATCTTCCGCAGGACGCCGTACAGGACCTGGCCGAAGCGCTGGAGCTGCTTGGCGTCGGCCTCGCCGGGTCCGCGGTAGGTGGCGTAGGCGACGGCGGCGCGGCCGTTGAGGGTCTGGTTCTCGCCCTTGGCGACGAGCGGTGCCTCGCCTTTCTCGGCGCCCGGCACCTCCGTGTCGGTGGTGATGTCGATGTTGCTGACGAGCTCGACGAGGTTCTCCAGGTACGGGGTGTCGAGCCGCCAGGTTCCGGTGATCCTGGCGCCGAGGAGATTGCCGATCGCCTCGCGTGTGCCGCTGGAACCGTCGTCCTCGACGGACTTGGCGAGGGTGGTGGTGGCGCCCTCGTCGTCGGCGACCGCGAGCGTGTTGGGCAGCAGCACGGTGGTGCCCTGCCCGGTGGTGGTGTTGTCGACGAGCAGCGCGGTGGAGGTGCCGCCGCTCTTGAGGTCGTGGAGGTGGACGACGATCGTGTCGCGCTTCTGCGGACCGGTCGCTGTGTTCTGCTTCCGCTCCTCGCCGGACAGGCCGGGGAGTTTGCCCGCCGACCACAGATAGCCGGCACCGCCGACGACGGCGAGGACGAGGACCACCACGAGGGCGACGAACCTGTTGCGGCCCCGGCGCCGGGCCTCCTCGCGCCGCTCCGAGCGGCTCTCGGTGAACTTCAGCCAGTCGATGACGTCCTCGGAGTCCTCGTCGGGCTCCTCGATGAACGAGAACTGTTCGGTCCGGTACGCCCGTCCGCCGTCCTCGTCCGGTGCCGGACGCTGGCCCGGCACACCGGCGGGGGCGGGCGCGGCCTGGCGCGGGGTCTGAGCGGGCGCCGGCGGGGCCTCGGCCCGCACCGCCCACTGGCCGCCGCTGTCGTGGACCCCGCCTGTGTCCTGGGCCGGCGGGCGACCCGGGTCGTAGCCCGCCGGGCCTCCGCCGTAGCCGCCCTGGCCGTCGGTGTAGGCACCCTGGCCGGGACCGCCCTGACCCGGGGCGTCGCCGTAGACCTGGCCGGTGTCGTATCCGGTGTGGCCGTAGCCCTGCGGAACTTGCTGCGCGTACGGGTCGTACTGCTGCGGAGGCCGGACCGGCTGCCCGTAGGCGTCGTACCCGTAGCCCTGCTGCTGCGCGTACGGGTCGTACTGCTGCGGGGGCTGGGACGGTGCCGGGGGCTGCGACTGCTGCGGGACCTGCTGGTACACCGGTCGGCCGTACTCGTCGTAGCCGACGATCTGCGGCTGCGGGTAGTACGGGTCGTACGGGTTGTGCTGCTCGTTCACCGGTGCCCCTCTCCGCTCACGCGCCGCGGTACAACTGGCGCTTGTCGATGTAGCGCACCACACCGTCCGGCACGAGGTACCACACCGGATCGCCCTGCGCGACCCGGTGCCGGCAGTCGGTGGAGGAGATCGCGAGGGCGGGCACCTCGACCAGGGAGACGCCGCCCTTGGGAAGGCCGTCGTCGGTCAGGTCGTGGCCTGGGCGGGTGACGCCGATGAAGTGGGCGAGCGAGAACAGTTCCTCGGCGTCCCGCCAGGTGAGGATCTGGGACAGCGCGTCGGCTCCGGTGATGAAGAAGAGGTCCGAGTCGCCGTTGAGGGAGCGCAGATCCCGCAGCGTGTCGATGGTGTAGGTCGGCCCGCCGCGGTCGATGTCGATCCGGCTGACCGAGAACTGCGGGTTGGACGCCGTGGCGATGACCGTCATCAGGTAGCGGTCCTCGGCCGCGGAGACGGTCTTGTGGCTCTTCTGCCACGGCTGCCCGGTCGGCACGAACACCACCTCGTCGAGGTGGAACAGGGCGGCCACCTCACTGGCGGCCACCAGGTGTCCATGGTGGATCGGGTCGAACGTCCCGCCCATCACCCCGAGTCGGCGCTTGCCGCGGCTGCCGGTAGGCACTTCCTGCTCTCCCATGCGTGCAGAGCCTACTGGCACCGCGGCGGGCGCCCTGAGCCCAGGGGCCGACGGCTCAGCGGTCGCGGTTGAAGCGGGTGGTGATCCACAGCAGCAGGAGCAGGGCGCCGAAGGCGCCGAGACCGGTGAGGTAGGGGCTGAGGCTTTCGTGGCTGCCGCCGTGCTCGGCGCCCTCGGCGAGAGTGACCAGGCTGGCGGCGGTGCTGTGGAGGCTCATCTTCGACAGGACCTATCGATCGGGGATGGGAGCGGAGACTTCGCGCACATCGTATGCGGGCGGTCCGGGCACGCTCACGCCGACTCAGTCGTTGGCGTCGTCGTCCTCGTGGTCGCGGTATCCGCGCGGCAGGAACCAGGCGAGCAGCACCGTGCCGAAGATCGAGACGAGCAGGACGATCCGGAGCGTGTCGCCCGCCCCCTGCTGTCCGGCGGCGGCGGAGAGCAGTGCTGCGGCCGTCATGTCGGCCGTGCTCCGCGGCCGTGCTCCTAGGTCGTCCACAGCGCGGGAGTTATCCACAGCCCTCCGCACACGGTAGGCCCAGCGCCTACTCTGGGTTGCGGCAGGGGGACGAGCAGGTCTCGTACGAACAGGGGGCATCCATGACCGAGAACCATCAGGAGAACATGCCGAGCAGGCAGCGCAGGCGCTTCCCCGGCATCTCCTCGCGGGCCTACGAACACCCCGCGGACCGCTCGGCGCTGGTGGCGCTGCGCAGGCTGAGCGGCTTCGACACCGTCTTCAAGGCGCTGAGCGGGCTACTGCCCGAGCGCAGTCTGCGGCTGTTGTTCCTCTCGGACTCCGTACGGGTGAGCGACGTCCAGTTCGCGCACCTCCACGACATGCTGAGGGACGCCTGTCACATCCTGGACCTGGAGAAGGTCCCGCCGATGTACGTCACCCAGGACCCGAAGCCGAACGCCATGTGCATCGGCCTGGACGAGCCGATCATCGTGGTCACCACCGGCCTGGTGGAACTGCTCGACGAGGAGGAGATGCGCGCGGTCGTCGGCCACGAGGTGGGCCACGCCCTCTCCGGTCACGCGGTGTACCGCACGATCCTGCTGTTCCTCACGAGCCTCGCCGTGAAGATCGCCTGGATTCCGCTGGGAAACGTCGCGATCATGGCGATCGTGACGGCGCTGCGGGAGTGGTTCCGCAAATCGGAGCTGTCGGCCGACCGGGCGGGGCTGCTGGCCGGGCAGGATCTCCAGGCGTCGATGCGGGGCCTGATGAAGATAGCGGGCGGCAATCACCTGCACGAGATGAACGTGGACGCGTTCCTCGCTCAGGCGGACGAGTACGAGAAGGGCGGCGATCTGCGCGACTCCGTGCTCAAGATCCTCAACGTGCTGCCGCGGACGCATCCCTTCACCACCGTCCGAGCCGCCGAGCTGAAGAAGTGGTCCGAATCCCGCGACTACCAGCGGATCATGGACGGGCACTACCCGCGCCGCTCGGAGGACAAGGACACCTCGGTGACCGGCTCCCTCCGCGAGTCGGCCGGGCACTACGCGGAGTCGGTCCGCACCAGCAAGGATCCGTTGATGAAGCTGGTCGGCGACATAGCCGGCGGCGCGGGTGACCTCGCGGGCGATCTGGGCGGCAAGCTGCGCAACAGGTTCGGCGGAGGCAACGGCGACGGGGGCGGGGGCGACACCGAAGGGAAGGACGGCGCGAGCGAGGACGGCGGCAAGGGCTGAGCCCCGGTGGCTCCGGCGCTCACTGCGGGAGCGAGGGCTGAGCGCCCGGGGCCAGGACTCCGCAGAGCGGCGAGACGGCCTCCCGGCCCGACGCGTAGGGGTCGGTGACCGCCTCGCCGTCCGGCTTCGAGGTCCGCTCCCCGGCCAGCAGTGGCCTGAGCGAGCCGGAGGTGTCCGGACCGCACGCCTGAGGTCCGGCCTGCACCTCGCTGGTCAGCAGCTCGGCGCGGTGGGCCCTCAGATCCTCCCGGTCGAAGCGGAAGTGCGTCTGACGGTGGACGGTGAACAGCGAGGCCGGGGCCGTGGGGCCGACGCCCGGGGAGGCGGGGCGCAGCGCGTAAGTGAAGGTGTGGTCGGCGGTGACGTCCAGGGTGCCGTTGTCGACCTCGGCGAAGTGGAGGGTGCCCCGCACCCGCGGGGCGGGCTCCGCGAGAGCGACCTCGGCCGGGTCGAAGCGGACCAGCCAGGCGGCGATCGCGTGCTGTCCGTCGTCCTTCGGGGACTCGACGCTCCGGTCGAACTGCTCCTGCTGGTCGAGGTCGATCAGCAGCCGGGCCGGACGGACGGTCTGCCCGGTCAGCACGTCCGGTTCCAGGGACGAGGCCACCAGGTAGTCCTTGGCGATCGTCAGTGCCGCCATCACCTGGCCTTCCGAGAAGTGCGTGGTGCGCCCGGCGGGAGGCAGGTCGATGCCGGCCGCTCCGGTGCGGTAGTCCGCGGCCGGGCTCTTCGCGAACAGCTGGTCGGGCTCACCACCGGGAACCCGCCCCTGGGGAGCCAGCCGGACCAGGGTGGTGCGCAGCACTTCGGCGCGCGTGTCGGAGGGGGGCTGATAGGGATTGCGGACCCCGAGGTAGATCGCGGTGCCGAAGGCGAAGAGGATCAGGAGGACGAGCATGACGGCCTGACGGGAGCCGCCTCCGGTGCGGGTGCGGCGGCTGCGCACCGCCTGGGCGTGCTCGCCCAGGCGTTCCTGGGCGGAGAACTCCTGCAGCCGGGCAGCGCGGACGAACGACTCGTCGAAGACGACGGATCGGTACTCGTCCTCACCACCGCCGGGGACTCCCTCGGGGTCCCTCTCAGGCGGGTCGCCACTCCCTGCCATACCTTCAGAGTAGGTCCGCGGCGGCCCCGGTAAACGCCGAGCCGTGCGACAAGTTCCCCCCGTTTCCCCCAGAGGCCGGGCGCGGGGCGGGCACCTCGCACCGCAAGGGGGAGGAGCGGCGGGTGGCCTCAGGGGGTGTGGGAGACGGCCGGAGCGGGCGCGGCGCCGGCCGAGGGGGTCCCTGCCGCGGGAGGTACGGCGCGTGGCTCGTCGACACCGCTGGTGGCGGGGGCCGGGATGCGGTCCTCGCGGTTGGCCGAGGCGCCCCGGTAGACCGCGGAGAAGGCGAGGGCGACCATGCCGACACCCATGACGAGGGCGAGGACCCAGGCGACGGGACGGTGCCAGCGGGCGGAGCCGCGGTAGGGGCGCAGGGCTCCGCCGTGACGGCCGTAGGGGCCGGACTCGTCGTAGAGGTCGTCCTCGTCGCCGGAGCGATCACCGTAGGGGTGGGCGGGATCGTGGGCGTCCTCGTGGAACTCGTCCTCGGCGGAGCGCACGGCGGCACGGGCCCGGGCGGCATCGGCCTCGGCGCGGGCCTGCGCGGCGGCGAGCAGCCGCTCCACCGCGGTGGGCTCGTGGACCTCGGCCGCCCGTACGAAGTCCTCGTCGAAGACCACGGTGGCGAAGTCCTCGTCCGCGCCCCCGCGGTCGTCGTCGGGCTCCCAGCCGTCCGGGAACGGCTTGCCCCCCACGTCGTCCGGCACGTTGCCAGAGTAGACCGGGAAGGTGGGTTCGGGCAGGGAGAGTGCGAAGTCTCCCTGCCCGTCCGGGCCACCGATGACTCCGGACGGGCGACGCCGGACGGAGGAACGGCGAGGTTACCGGGTGTGACCGTCGCCGGTCACGATGTACTTCGTCGAGGTCAGCTCGGGCAGGCCCATCGGGCCCCGGGCGTGCAGCTTCTGTGTCGAGATGCCGATCTCGGCGCCGAAACCGAACTGACCGCCATCGGTGAAACGGGTGGACGCGTTGACGGCGACGGTCGTGGAGTCGACCAGCTGGGTGAAGCGGCGGGCCGCGGCCTGCGAGGTGGTGACGATCGCCTCGGTGTGACCGGACGACCAGAGCCGGATGTGGTCGACGGCCTTGTCGAGCGATTCGACCACGGCGGCGGCGATGTCGTAGGAGAGGTACTCGGTCTCCCAGTCCTCCGGGGTCGCGGGGACGACGGTGGCCTTGGACCCCTCCGCGTAGGCGAGGACCCGCTCGTCCGCGTGGACGGTGACGCCGGCCTGGGCGAGCGCGTCGAGCGCCCTGGGCAGGAACGCCCCGGCGATGTCCTGGTGGACCAGGAGGGTCTCGGCGGCGTTGCAGACGCTGGGCCGCTGGGCCTTGGAGTTGATCAGGATGTCGACGGCCATGTCGAGGTCGGTCTGGGCATCCACGTAGACGTGACAGTTGCCGGTGCCGGTCTCGATGACGGGGACCGTGGACTCCTCGACGACCGTGCGGATGAGGGAGGCGCCGCCACGCGGAATCAGGACGTCGACCAGACCGCGGGCGCGCATCAGCTCGCGCACGGACTCGCGGGACTCGCCCGGGACGAGCTGGACGGCGGCGGCGGGCAGGCCGGCGCCGCCGATCGCGTCGCGCAGCACCCGCACCAGGGCGGTGTTGGAGGAGTAGGCGGAGGACGAGCCGCGCAACAGGACGGCGTTGCCGGACTTCAGACAGAGGGCCGCCGCGTCGACCGTCACGTTGGGCCGGGCCTCGTAGATGATGCCCACGACGCCGAGCGGGACGCGGACCTGGCGCAGGTCGATGCCGTTGGGCAGGGTAGAGCCGCGGACGACCTCGCCGATCGGGTCGGGCAGGGCCGCCACGTCACGGACGTCGGCGGCGATGGCCCGGACCCGCTCGGGGGTGAGGGTGAGCCGGTCGATGACGGACTCGCTGGTGCCTGCCTCGCGGGCGCGGGCGACGTCCTCGGCGTTGGCCTCGATGATCTCGGCGGCACGCACCTCGAGCGCGTCCGCGACGGCCAGCAGCGCGTCGTCCTTGGCCGCGCGCGGAAGTGGCGCGATTTCGGCGGCGGCGGCGCGGGCCCGGTAGGCGGCCTGGGCGACCGGAGAGAGGTTGTCGAGGGGCGTGAGCGAGGTCATGTCCGCAGGGTACTGGCACCCCCGCGGACATCCCTCACGTATCCCGTACTCCGAGACATCCCCGTCCCGGGTCCCTCCCCCGGACCCGTGGGTGTCCGTGGGTGTCCGCGTGGTGCCCGCGTACCGGGCGCCCGTGGGCGGGGCCGGTCACGGTGGCGGGCATGGCGGGATCAGTAGGGGTGGACGCCCACCGGAGCGGCCGGCGGCGGGCCGTATCCCTCGGCGATCCGCTGGTGGTAGGTCTCGCGGTCGATCACCTCCAGGCCGACGATCTCCCACGGCGGCAGCTTGGCGCTCTGCCGGTGCTCGCCCCACAGCCGCAGCGCGACGGCCGCGGCATCGTGCAGGTCACGGGCCTCTTCCCAGTACCGGATCTCGGCGTGGTCGTTGGCGTAGCGACTGGTCAGCAGGAAGGGATGGTCGTGGGCCAGTTGCTCCAGGCCGCGCCTGACCTCCTTCAGCGGGGCCTCCGACCCCGAGACGCTGAGGGTGATGTGCCAGAGCTTGGACACCATCCGCTCGTCGCCATGTGCCTCACGTGTCTCGGTCTCCTGCCCCGCGTCGAAGTCCGGTCCGGTCTCGACACTGGTCAGGGCGCGTTCGGCAGCCCCGCGGGGCGGTGCCCCTGGGCGCGCTCGTCTCACCGGCGGCCTCCTGTTGTGATGCGTGTGGTGCTGTACCCCGCCCTGTCTTGTCCCCGAGACAAAGTTGACCAGCCCGAGGCGGCGCATGGGGCGGTTTTGGTGAAGCTCTCTGCCGGATGGCCGGTCTTTCGGCCGTTTACACGCCGGTTCACCACGGAATCGGAGACCGATTCCCCGGCACCGGCCGTGGATCGTCGCCCGCTCAGGAGGGCAGGACGACCAGGTCGTCGCGGTGGACGACCTCCCGCTCGTACTCCGGACCGAGTTCTCTGGCGAGTTCGGGAGTGGACCGGCCGAGCATCCGGGGGATCTCCCTGGCGTCGAAGTTGACGAGCCCGCGGGCGACGGCGCGGCCGACGGTGTCGCGCAACTCGACCGGGTCGCCCGCCGAGAACTCCCCCTCCACCGCGGCGATTCCGGCTGCCAGCAGCGACTTCTTCCCTTCGACGACGGCCCGTACGGCTCCGGCGTCGAGCGTCACGGAGCCCTGCGGGGTGGAGGCGTGGGCGAGCCACAGGAGGCGGTCGGCGGAGCGTCGGCCGGTGCGATGGAAGCAGGTGCCGGTGTCGCGTCCCGCGAGGGCGTCGGCGGCGCGGCTGGCGGAGGTGAGGACGACGGGGATGCCCGCGGCGGCGGCGATGCGCGCGGCCTCGACCTTGGTGACCATGCCTCCGGTTCCGACGCCGGCCTTGCCTGCCGAGCCGATCTCGACGTGGGCGATGTCGGCGGGGCCGGAGACCTCGGCGATCCGCGAGGTGCCGGGCTTGGCGGGATCGCCGTCGTAGAGTCCGTCGACGTCGGAGAGCAGCACCAGCAGGTCGGCGCGGACGAGGTGGGCGACGAGGGCGGCGAGGCGGTCGTTGTCGCCGAAGCGGATCTCGTCGGTGGCGACGGTGTCGTTCTCGTTGACGATCGGCAGGGCGCCCATGGTGAGCAGCTGGTCGAGGGTCCGGAAGGCGTTGCGGTAGTGGGCCCGCCGGCTGGTGTCGTCGGTGGTGAGGAGCACCTGGCCGACGCGGACGCCGTAGCGGGCGAAGGAGGCGGTGTAGCGGGCGACCAGCAGCCCCTGCCCCACGCTGGCGGCGGCCTGTTGCCGGGCGAGGCCCTTGGGGCGGCGCGCGAGGCCGAGCGGAGCGAGGCCCGCGGCGATGGCACCGGAGGAGACCAGCACGATCTCCTTCTCGCCACCGCTGCGCACCTTGGCGAGGACGTCGACGAGGGCGTCGACCCGGTCGGCGTCCAGGCCCCCCGAGGCGGTGGTCAGTGAGGAGGAACCGACCTTGACGACGATCCGTCGGGCTTCCGTCACGTACTGCCTTGCCACTGTCACCTGCGTCGTCCTCACTCGGATGTCCCCTCGCGCCGCGCCCGCCCGGCCGCGGCTGCCAGGCAATCTACGCGAGCGGGCGCGGCGACCGCCCGCGTATTCCGCTGGGTGGACGTGGCCGCGGGCGGCTCGGGCCGCGTCAGAGCCTGTCGGCCGAAGGCCACCCGACAGGCTCTCACTCAGCTCAGGCGTGGTCGCCGTGTCCCGCCCGCCAGGCCGAGACGATCATGTCGCGGACGTCGTGGCGGGCCTTCCATCCGAGCTCGGCCGAGATCCGCTCGGGCGAGGCGACCACCCGGGCGGGGTCGCCGGCGCGGCGGGCGACGGTCTCAGGGGTGATCTCGACGCCGGTGACCTCGGCCACGAGGTCGATGATCTCCCGCACCGAAACGCCCTCGCCCCGACCGATGTTGAGAGTGAGGTCGCGGGTCTCACCGGCCTCCGCGCAGGTGTCGAGCCTGCGGGCGACCGCGAGGTGGGCGTCCGCGATGTCGGCGACGTGGACGTAGTCGCGGACGCAGGTGCCGTCGGGCGTCGGGTAGTCGTCACCGAAGATCCGCGGCGGCAGACCGGCGTCCAGCCGCTCGAAGATCATCGGCAGCAGGTTGAAGACGCCGGTGTCGGCGAGTCCGGGGGTGGCGGTACCGGCCACGTTGAAATACCGCAGGCAGGCGGTGGCGATCCCGTGGGCGCGGCCCGCGGCGCGCACCAGCCACTCTCCGGCCAGTTTGGTCTCGCCGTAGGGGCTCAGCGGGGCGCAGGGGGTGTCCTCGGTGACGATCTCGGCATCGGGTGTGCCGTAGACGGAGGCCGAGGAGGAGAAGACGAAGCGGCGGACGCCCGCGTCGGCGGCGGCCCGCAGCAGGACCTCCAGGCCGGTCACGTTCTCGCGGTAGTAGAAGAGGGGGCGTTCGACGGACTCGCCGACGGCCTTCTTGCCGGCGAGGTGGACGATGCCCCGCACGCCGTGGTCGCGTAGGACACGGTCGAGGAAGGCCCCGTCGAGGACCGTGCCGTTCTCCAGCGGGACGCCCGCGGGCACCCGGGCCGTGTCGCCGGAGCTGAGGTCGTCCACGACGACGACACGTTCATCCGCCTCGACCATGGACCTGACGACATGGGAACCGATGTAGCCGGCACCGCCGGTGATGAGCCACGTCATCCAGGCAGCCTAGCGGGTGCGGGACGGCCGAGCGGGCCGTCCCGGTGCCCCGCGGGGACGCTCGTGAGGGGACGGCCTCGCGAGGTGCCCGCGGGGGCGGTCGGGATCAGCCGCCGTCGGTGGTGCCGAGCGAGGCGCGGAACGCCAGGCAGTCCTCGTAGCGGGGCAGGATCCCGGCCTCGCGGGCCTCGGCCAGCGTCGGTCCCTGCGCGTCCTTCGCGGAGAGCTCGGGCTCCCCGGTGACCGGCCACGCGATCCCGATCTCGGGGTCCAGCGGATAGACGGTCCGCTCGCGCTCGGGGGCGTAGCCCTCGGAGCAGAGGTAGGCGACCGTGGCGTCGTCGGTGAGGGCGCAGAAACCGTGCCCGAGGCCCTCGGAGAGATAGACCGCGTTGCGCTGGGTGTCGTCGAGGCGCACCGCCTCCCACCGGCCGAAGGTGGGCGAGCCGACCCGTACGTCGACGATCACGTCGAGCACGGCGCCGCGGACGCACGTCACGTACTTCGCCTGTCCCGGCGGCACGTCGGCGAAGTGGATGCCCCGCAGGACACCGGCCGCGGACACCGACATGTTGGCCTGCTTGAGTCCGAGCGGGTGGCCGACGGCCTCGGCGAGCCGGTCCGCCTTGTACCACTCGAGGAAGAGGCCGCGGGCGTCCCCGTGCTGCTGCGGGACGAACTCCCAGGCGCCCTCGATACCGAGGGGATTGACCTTCATCGCGAATTCCTTACATCGGTGCGGCGTCGGCGTACTGACGCCCCGCGTGTGGCGGGGTGGGTGCCCGTCACGCCTCGTAGGCGAGGAGGTTCAGCAGATAGTCGCCGTAGCCGCTCTTGGTGAGCGGCTCGGCGAGTGCGCGCAACTGCGCGTCGTCGATGAATCCGGCCCGCCAGGCGGCCTCCTCGAGGCAGCCGATCTTCATGCCCTGGCGCTCCTCGACGACCCGGACGTACTCGGACGCCTGGACGAGGGACTGGAAGGTGCCGGTGTCCAGCCAGACGGTGCCGCGGTCGAGGACGGAGACCTGGAGTTCGCCGCGCTCGAGGTAGTACTTGTTGACGTCCGTGATCTCCAGCTCGCCGCGGGCGCTCGGTTCGAGCCCCTTGGCGATCTCGACGACGCGGCTGTCGTAGAAGTAGAGGCCCGGCACCGCGTAGCGGGATCTGGGGCGGGCGGGCTTCTCCTCGATGGAGCGGGCGCGGCCCTGCTCGTCGAAGTCGACGACGCCGTAGGCGGAGGGGTCGGACACGGCGTGGGCGAAGACCACCCCGCCTTCGGGGCGCTGGAAGGTGGCCAGCTGCCGGCCGAGGCCGACGCCGTGGAAGATGTTGTCGCCCAGGATCAGCGCGACGGGCTCGTCGCCGATGAACTCCTCGCCGATGACGAATGCCTCGGCGATGCCGGCGGGGCGGTCCTGCGTGGCGAACTCGATGTTCAGGCCGAAGTCCGAACCGTCACCGAGCAGGCGCTCGAACTGGGGGCGCTCGTCCGGACCGGTGATGACCAGGATGTCCCGCAGTCCCGCCATGACGAGCGTCGACAGGGGGTAGTAGATCATCGGCTTGTCGAAGACCGGCATGAGTTGCTTCGACACGGCTCGGGTGATCGGCCACAGTCGGGAGCCGGTACCACCGGCAAGCAGAATTCCGCGCATGGTCCCGCAGCCTACGACAGCACGCGGAGCCCGGCCGACGGACCGGGGCGGTGGGGAGCCCATAGAATGGCGTCCCTTATGAAGATTCTCGTCACCGGCGGCGCCGGCTTCATCGGTTCTCAATTCGTGCGCGCTCTCCTGCTCGGAGAACTGCCCTCGGGCGACGGCGCCCGTGTCACGGTCCTGGACAACCTGACGTACTCGGGCAACGAGGCGAACCTCGCGCCGGTGGCCGGCGAGCCGGGCTACACGTTCGTCCGCGGTGACATCCGGGACGCGGCGGTCGTCGACGACGTGATGCGCGGACAGGACGCCGTGGTGCACTTCGCGGCCGAGTCACACGTGGACCGTTCGATCATGGACGCGTCGCCCTTCGTGACGACGAACGTGCTGGGCACGCAGGTCCTGCTGGACGCGGCCAGGCGCCACGGCGTGGGCCGCTTCGTGCACGTCTCCACCGACGAGGTCTACGGCTCGATCGCCGAGGGCTCGTGGACCGAGGACTGGCCGCTCGCCCCGAACTCGCCGTACTCGGCGTCCAAGGCGGGCTCCGACCTGCTGGCACTGTCGTACCACCGGACGCACGGCATGGACGTCGTCGTGACGCGCTGCTCCAACAACTACGGGCAGTACCACTTCCCGGAGAAGATGATCCCGCTGTTCGTGACGAACCTGCTGGACGGGAAGAAGGTCCCGCTCTACGGCGAGGGCCTGAACGTCCGCGACTGGCTGCACGTCTCGGACCACTGCCGGGGCATCGAGATGGCGCTGCGCGGCGGCCGGGCCGGTGAGGTGTACCACATCGGCGGCGGCACCGAGGTGACGAACAAGGAACTGACCGGCATGCTCCTCGACGCCTGTGGAGCCGGCTGGGACATGGTCGAGCATGTGACCGACCGCAAGGGTCACGACCTGCGCTACTCCCTGTCGATCGCCAAGATCCAGGAGGAGCTCGGCTACACCCCGCTCGTCGGCTTCGAGCGGGGTCTCGCGGCCACCGTCGACTGGTACCGCGACAACCGCTCGTGGTGGGAGCCGCTCAAGACGAAGGCGGCGCTCTCCGCATGAACCGCTGGCTGATCACCGGTGCGGGCGGCATGCTCGGCCACGACCTGGACGAGGTCCTGCGGGACGGCGGGACGCGCACCGTCACCGCGCACACCCGCGGAGACCTGGACATCACCGACCCGGTGGCCGTCCGTGCCGCGGTCGCCGGCCAGGACGTCGTGGTCAACGCGGCCGCCTGGACCGACGTCGACGGCGCCGAGGCCGACGAGGCCGCGGCGACCCGGGTCAACGGGGACGCGGTACGGGTCCTCGCACGGGCCTGTGCCGAGGAGGGCACGATCCTGCTGCAGGTCTCCACGGACTACGTGTTCCCCGGGGACGCCGACCGGCCGTATCCGCACGACGCCCCGACCTCTCCGGTCAACTCCTACGGCCGCGGCAAGCTGGCGGGCGAGGTGGCCGTCGCCGAGCTGCTTCCGGACCGAGGCTACGTGGTGCGCACGGCGTGGCTCTACGGCGCGCACGGCCGCAACTTCGTCTCCACGATGCTGGGCCTGGCGGAACGGCACGAGACCGTCGACGTGGTCGACGACCAGCGCGGCCAGCCGACGTGGACGCGTGCACTCGCCCGCCAGCTGCGAGACCTGGGCGAGGCGGCGGTGGCCGGGGGTGCCCCCGCGGGGGTGTACCACGGCACCGCGAGCGGGACGGGAACCTGGTTCGACCTGGCGCGAGCCGCGTTCGAGCTGTCCGGGCTGGACCCGGAGCGGGTCCGTCCGACGACCTCGGAGAAGTTCGTCCGGCCGGCCAGGCGCCCCTCGTACAGCGTGCTGGCGCACGACCGGTGGGCCGAAACGGGCGTCGCCGTCCAGCCCCACTGGCGTGACCAGCTCACCGAGGCGCTGCGCGTGATGACCGAGGGCGGACGGCCCGCCCGGTGAGTCTGCTCGACCGCATCACCACCGCCCTGCCGCGAGGCACCGCCTTCGTCGGGGCGGGCACCGCCGTGCTCGGGGTGGCGAACTACGTGCACCTGGCGGCGGCGGGCCACTCGCTCCCCGTGGACACCATGGCGAGCTTCTCGGTCCTGTGGACGGTCGTGGCCTCCATCGGACTGGGGCTGTTCTTCCCGGTCGAGCAGGAGATCACGCGGGTGGTCGCGGGCCGCACGGTGTCGGGCGACGGGGCGCTGCCGGTACTGCGCCGAGGCGCCACGCTCGCCGTCGGCCTGCTGGCCGTGGTGCTGCTGCCGCTCGCGGTCTTCGGCCGTCAGCTCGCGGACGTCTTCTTCCACGGGGACACGGGCCTGGTCGTCGCGCTGGGTGGCGCCTTCGCGGCGCTGGCCTGCGCCCATGTGACCCGTGGCGTCCTGGCGGGGCTCGGCCGGTTCGAGGCGTACGGGCTCCAGCTCGGTGTCGACGGCGTCCTGCGGATCGTGCTGTCCGTGGCGCTGGCTCTGGCGGGGGTCGACTCCGCACTGCTCTTCGCGGCGGTGATGACGGTGGCGCCGCTGGTGTCGGTGCTGGTCACGCTGCCGCCCGTGATCCGTGGGTCGAACGCGGGTTCCACGGCCGAGTGGCGGGAGCTCATCGAGCACCTCGGTCTTCTGGTCGGCTCGACCCTGCTGGCCCAGCTCCTCGTCAACGTCGCCGTGATCAGCACCAAGCTGATCTCCACGAACGACAACGAGCTGGTGACCGCCCTGCTGGCGGCCCTCGTGCTGGCCCGTGTGCCCGTCTTCGCCTTCGGCGCCTTCCAGGCCTCGCTGCTGGCCGGTCTTTCGACCGCGGCGGCCGAGGGGGACACGGGCGGTTACCGTCGGTTGCTGTTGCGGGCCTCCGCGTTCACGGCCGGCCTGGGCGCCGCGTGCGGCCTCGGCGCGGTGGTGCTGGGACCGGTGCTGCTGCCGTCCCTCTTCGGCGCGCCGGACGTCCTCGGTCCTGTCGACTTCGTGTGGCTCTCGCTGGGCACGACGCTGTACTTGCTGGCCATGGTGCTGGGCCAGGCCTTGCTGACGAGCGGTGCCGCACGGCAGCAGCTGGTCGCGTGGGCGATCGGAACGGTCGTCCTGATCGCGATTACTCTCAGTCCGCTCGAGCTGCGGAGCAGGGTCGAGATCGCCTATACGGCGGGGGCGCTCTCCGTGGTCACCAGCATGATTCTCGTTCTTCGCTCTCGTGTAGGCTACCGTTCGGTGCACTCATAGGAATGATCACCATTCCCTCACTCTCCGTAACCACCGCGGCGGACAGTGGACTGCAATCAGGCGGCTATTCCTCCGGCCGCCCACCCCGGAAGAGTAGACAGGCCCTTTCCATGAGTCGTCCGATACACCGGAGCGCAGCGTGAAGTTGTGGATGCTGACTTCGGTAACCGGAGTCATTCTGGTCGCGTGCATCGTCGAGCTGCTGCGCCGGAGGAAGCTCAAGGAGAAGTACGCGTTCCTCTGGATGATCACCGGCCTGGTGATCATCCCGCTCGGCTTCTTCCCCTCCATGCTCGACTCGGTGGCCCGTGCGGTCGGCGTCGCCTCGGGTGTCAGCCTCATCCTGTTCCTGAGCGTGGCGTTCCTCTTCGTCGTCTGCCTCCAGCTGAGCTGGGAAGCGGGCCACATAGAGGAGGAGAGCCGGACACTGGCGGAGGAGGTGGCCCTGCTGCGCATGGACGTCCAGGACCTCCGGGCGCAGCTGGCGGACGCGCGGACGGCCGGCGTGACCGAACAGGGGGGCGGCAAGTGATCGACGGCAAGCGGGTGCTGATCATCATGCCCGCGTGGAACGAGGCCGCCGGTGTGGCCGATGTCGTGAAGGAAGTCCAGACCACGCTTCCGGGGGTCGACGTCCTGGTCGTCGACGACGGCTCGGCGGACGGTACCGCCGCCGTGGCACGCGCCGCGGGCGCGGCGGTCATGACCCTCCCGTACAACCTCGGCGTGGGCGGCGCCATGCGCGCCGGATACCGCTTCGCGCACGACCGCGGCTACGACGTGGCCATCCAGGTCGACGCCGACGGCCAGCACGACCCGCGCAACGTGCCCGAACTCCTGGACCGCCTGAGCCACTCGGACCTCGTCATCGGCGCCCGCTTCGCCGGCACCGGCTCCTACGAGACCCGCGGCCCGCGCAAGTGGGCGATGCTCGTCCTCGCGTTCTGGCTCTCCCGGATGGCCCGCTCGAAGCTGACGGACGTGACCTCCGGCTTCCGCGCCTGCAACCGCGACCTGATCGACGTGTTCGCGCACTGGTACCCCGTGGAGTACCTCGGCGACACCGTCGAGAGCACCATCGCCGTGGTCCGGGCCGGTTACCGCATCGAACAGGTCCCGGTCTCCATGCGTCCCCGCGCGACCGGCACCCCCAGCCAGTCCCCGTGGAAGGCCACCCTGTACCTCGGCCGCATCGGCATGATCCTGCTGCTCGCGCTGAGCCGGCGGTCCGCGCTGGGCCCGGCCGGGAAGAGCAGGTGACGGCGGTGGACACCCTCGACATCATGCTTCCCCACTACGGCGACACCGGGCTCCTCCAGGCGGCCGTGCGCAGTGTGCTCGACCAGACAGACGAGGACTGGCGGCTGACCGTCGTCGACGACGGCAAGGAGGAGGGCGTACCCGAGTGGTTCGCCTCCCTCGGCGACAGCCGCGTGCGCTACCTCCGCAACGAGCGGAACCTCGGTATCACCAAGAACTTCCGCAAGTGCGTGGACCTGGTCGAGTCCTCGCACTTCACCATGCTCGGCAGCGACGACATCCTGCTGCCGGACTACGTGGCGACGGTCCGCGAGGCCGTCGCGGCGGTCCCCGACGCGGCGATCTACCAGCCGGGCGTCCAGGTCATCGACGAGAACGGCACGCCGTCGACCACCCTCATCGACGAGGTGAAGCGACGGCTGTACGCGCCCAAGGGCACCGGCCGGCGGGTACTCTCCGGCGAGCCGCTCGCAGCGAACCTGCTCAGCGGCAACTGGCTGTACTTCCCGTCGATCTGCTGGCGCGCGGACATCGTCAAGGAGATCAGCTTCCGGGAGGACCTCTCGGTCATCCAGGACCTGGCGCTGATCGTCGAGATCGTCCGACGGGGCGAGAAGCTGGTCGTCGACCCGACACCGGCCTTCCGGTACCGCAGACACTCCGCGAGCCTCTCCTCGGGTGAGGCCGCGTCCGGCGCCCGGTTCGGTGAGGCCCGTCGCTTCTTCCTCGACGTCGCCGACCAGCTCGACCACCACGGCTGGCCCAAGGCGGCACGCGCCGCCCGGCGCCACCTGTCCATGAGACTGCACGCGCTGAGCATGGTCCCCGGAGCGCTACGCCGGCGCCGGCCGGGAACCATACGCACTCTTCTCGGCTATGCCCTGTCCACGAGTCAGCGCTGATCAGACAGCCAAGCCCCTGTCTCCCACGTCAGATTCCACGGTATTGAGATGACACAGACGCAATCCTCCGCTTCCGAATCGCCCCTGTTCAGCATCATCGTTCCCACCTTCAAGGTGGAGGCGTTCCTGCGGGACTGTCTGGACTCCGTGCTGGAGCAGTCGTTCCAGGACTACGAACTCCTCGTGGTCAACGACTGTTCGCCGGACGGGTGCGGCGAGATCATCGACGACTACGCGAAGGCCGATGCCCGCGTCGTCCCGATGCACCTGGAGCAGAACGTCGGTCTCGGCCGGGCGCGCAACGCGGGCATGGCCCGCGCCAAGGGCAGCTACCTGCTCTTCCTGGACAGTGACGACACGCTGCTGCCCGGCGCGCTGGCCGCGATCGCCCAGCGCATCGAGGAGACCTCCCGTCCGGATCTGGTCGTCTTCGACTACTCCCGTACCCACTGGGACGGTCGCGTCACGCCCAACAGCCTGGCCCATGTGCTGACCAAGGCGGCTCAGCACGGCGCCTTCTCGCTGAAGGAACAGCCGGAGCTGCTGATGCTGCTCCAGGTCGCGTGGAACAAGGCGTACCGCCGCGACTTCATCGAGCAGTGGGGCTTCCAGTACCCGACGGGCTACTACGAGGACACCCCCTGGACCTACCCGGTGCTGATCGCGGCCGAGTCGATCTCCGTGATCGACCGGGTCTGCGTCTACTACCGCCAGCGGCGTCAGGGCAGCATCCTGCACTCCACCAGCCGCAAGCACTTCGACGTCTTCGACCAGTACGACCTGGTCTTCGCGTTCCTCGCCGAGAACCCGCGGTTCGGCGAGTGGCGCGGGACGATGTACGAACGGATGGTCAACCACTTCCGCGCCGTCGAGTCCTCCCCCGGCCGGCTGCCCGACGACTCCCGGGCCGAGTTCCGCGAGCGCTGGCAGGTCGCCGACCGTGCCCACCGCCCGCAGGGCGAGGCGGAGATCAAGCCCAAGGGCACACTGGTCCCGAGCAAGCACCGGGCCAAGGCCCGCAAGACCGTCCACGCGCTGCGCAAGAAGAAGTCGCTGGCCACGCGCTTCAAGAAGAAGCTCCGCAAGCGCGTGCTGTCGGCGTACTACCGCGCCCAGCGGATGCTGCCCATCCAGAAGGACGTCGCGGTCTTCTCGGCGTACTGGGGCGCCCGCTACGCCTGCAACCCCGCCGCCATCGACGAGAAGATGCGGGAGCTCGCGCCCGGCATGCGCGCCGTGTGGGTCGTCAAGGACGGCGCCGACGCGGTTCCGCCGAAGGGCACCCTCACGGTCCACCCGGGCTCGCTCGGGTACTGGAAGGCGATGGCCCGCGGCAAGTACTTCGTCAACAACGTCAACTTCGCCTCCAACGTGGTCAAGCGTCCCGGCCAGGTCCACCTGCAGACGCACCACGGCACGCCGCTGAAGCGGATGGGCGTCGACCTGGCGGAGTACCCCGTCGGCCGCCGCGGCATGAACCTCCAGCGCCTGATGGACCGCGTGGACCGCTGGGACTACAGCCTGACGTCCAACAGCTTCTCCACCGCCATCTGGGACCGCGCGTACCCGTCGTACTACGAGCCGCTCGGCTACGGCTACCCGCGCAACGACATGCTGGTGAACGCCACCGCCGAGGACGTGGCCGCGGCGCGCCGGAAGGTCGGTCTCGCCGAGGGCACCAAGGCCGTCCTGTACACGCCGACGCACCGCGACTACCACGAGGGTCCCCAGCAGATGCTGGACCTCGACCGGTTCGCGGAGGCCCTGGGCGACGAGTGGACCGTGCTGGTCCGGGCGCACTACTTCTACGCCCAGCAGACCCTGTTGGCGGGCGGCACCAGTGGCAGCGCCCGGCTCGTCGACGTGAGCGCGTACCCCTCCGTGGAGGAGCTGTACCTCGCCTCCGACTGCCTGCTGACGGACTATTCCTCGGTGATGTTCGACTACGCGAACCTCGACCGGCCGATCGTGATCTACGCGAACGACTGGGACGTGTACCGCACCACCCGCGGCAGCTACTTCGACATCACGGTGGACTCCCCCGGTCTGACGCTGCGCACCGAGGCCGAGCTCACCGATGCCTTCACCTCCGGCCGCTGGACGGGAACGGAGTCCGACCAGGCCCGCGCCGAGTTCCGCAAGCGGTTCTGCGAGTTCGACGACGGGCAGGCCGCGGAACGGGTCGTACGGAAGGTGTTCCTGGGTCAGGACGACGTCCCGCCCGTGGTTCCGGTCGACGAACGCCCGGTAGCACCGCGTCCGGATGAGGAACCGGCCGCGCCGCAGCGTGCGCGCGACAGAGAGACGGTCTGAACCGGCTAGTGTGTTCGACTGATCCTTTAGTCCGCCACCGACCAGCCTGCGGAGCCGAGTTGAATTTCCCGCGCGTCCCGTACCTCAGCAGACAATGGGACCGGATCCCGGAGCGAAGGCGGCTGCCCGTCGCGGTCTACGCCGCCAGCCAGGTGATGTTCCTGCTGTGGTGGGCGGCGTTCTACCCCGGTGCCCTCAGCTACGACTCGATCACCTACGTCTGGCACGTCACCACGGGGAACTGGGAGTCGAACCATTCGGTGGTCTACGACGCCCTGGTGTGGCTGTCGCTGAACACCACGGGCGATCTGGCGGTCCTGACCCTGGCTCAGACGATCGCCATGTCGGCGGTGCTCGCCTACACGGCGGGCACCCTGCGGGAATGGGGCGTCCGGCAGCGCTGGGCGGCGGTCGCGGCGGTGGCCCTGACGGTGGCGCCGCCGACGGCCGTCTTCGTGATCTTCGTGTGGAAGGACGTGCCGTTCGTCATCGGCGGCATCCTGGCCTTCGCAGCGGTGGGACGGCTCGCCGCTCGCCGCGCGCGGGGCCGGCAAGCCGAACGGGACCGGGTCTTCTACCGCGACATGGGCCTGCTCTTCCTCGGCTTCCTGGCCCTGTCGGTGTTCCGCAACAACGGCATCCTGGTCGCCGTCGTGGCGGCGCCGATCCTGCTGCTGTCGCTGCCCCGGATGCGGCGGTGGCTGCTGGCGGCGACGGCGGTGCCGGTGTCCCTCTTCCTGTTCCTCACCACGGTGTTCTACCCGGCGGTGGGTGTGACCACGCCCCCGAAGGACGCGGTCTACGCCTTCTTCTACGCGGACATCGCGGTGGCGTACAAGGAGCACCCCGGCTACTTCACCAAGGAGGACAAGTCGCTGATGGCGGACATCGCGCCGCTGTCCCACTGGCGAGGCCGGGCCGGCAACTGCTACAACGCCGACTGGGCGATGGAGTCGCCGCCGATGAACCGCTCGATGGCGGCCGAGCGCAACGACGAACTGATGGCGCTGTGGCGACGGGTGCTGAACCGCACCCCGGACGTCGTCATCGGCGCCCGGGTGTGCCGTGCGCACATCGCCTGGGCGGTCTTCCCCGGGCCGGAGGACCTCAGAGCGCACACGCTGCTCAGCGACCCGCACACGTCGAAGACGCTCTTCAGCTACCTCAAGTGGAACGACGACATCAAGAACAGCGAGTACCGGCCGATCCTCAAGATCCGCCCGCTGAACGACTCGCTGCACTCCCTCGCCGACTTCTCGTGGCGCGCGAGCAAGGTGCCCCAGCTGCAGTGGCTGCTCTTCCGCGGCGCGATCTGGTGCTACGCCACCTATGCCATCGTGCTGCTGTTCCGCCGCCGTACGAGGCTGGCGGGCGTGCCGGCGCTGCTGGCGGTCACACTGGGCCTCCAGTTGACCGTCCTGGCGGCCAACCCGGCGCCGCTGTGGCGCTACATGATCGGCCCGATCTTCATCGGCGTCCTGGTCCTTCCCCTGATCAAGGCGAAGCCCCGGTTCGGCGGCCCGAGCCACCGGACCCCGGCGACGACGGAGAAGAAGACCGACCGGGAACCGGAGCCCGAGCCCGAGCCGGTGTACTGACCCACGCACGGCAGCAGGAGGGCCCGTCCCCACCGCGGAAGCGGTGGGGACGGGCCCTCCTCGTGTTCCCCGACCCGTGTTCCCGGGGTCCGGAGCGGCCCGCCGGACCCGGCTCGGGAACGGACGACGCGCCGGACCCCTCGCGGAATCCGGCGCGTCGTCCGGGACCTGCCCCGGTCTTCCCGGGGCCGTCTCAGAACGGCTTGAAGTCGTCGTACTCGCGCTGTACCTCGTCCCGCTCGGCATCGCGGTCCCGGCGGCGCTGGGCGGCGGGCCGCGGGGCTTCCAGACGGTGGTCCTCACCGCGGCGCCCGAGCATCTCGGCGCCGGCCATCATGGTGGGCTCCCAGTCGAAGACGACCGCGTTGTCCTCGGCTCCGATCGCGACACCGTCACCGGAACGCGCACCGGCCTTCATCAGCGCGTCCTCGACACCCAGGCGGTTGAGGCGGTCGGCCAGGTAGCCCACGGCCTCGTCGTTGCTGAAGTCCGTCTGCCGCACCCAGCGCTCGGGCTTCTCGCCCCGCACGCGGTACAGGTCCTCGCTCTCCTCGTACGTGACGGAGAAGCCGGCGTCGTCCACGGCCTTCGGGCGGATGACGATCCGGGTCGCCTCCTCCTTCGGCTTGGCCGCGCGCGCCGTGGAGACGATGTCGGCCAGCGCGAAGGACAGTTCCTTCAGACCGGTACGGGCCACCGCCGACGCCTCGTAGACCTGGTACCCGCGCTCCTCGAGGTCCGGGCGGATCATGTCCGCGAGGTCCTGCCCGTCCGGGATGTCGATCTTGTTGAGGACGACGATCCGCGGGCGGTCGTCCAGACCGCCGTACTGCTTCAGCTCCTCCTCGATCACGTCGAGGTCGGAGACCGGGTCGCGGTCGGACTCCAGCGTCGCCGTGTCCAGGACGTGCACGAGGACCGTGCAGCGCTCCACGTGGCGCAGGAACTCCAGGCCCAGGCCCCGGCCCTGGCTCGCGCCCGGGATCAGGCCGGGGACGTCGGCGATGGTGTACACGGTCGAACCCGCCGTGACGACGCCCAGGTTCGGGACCAGGGTCGTGAACGGGTAGTCGGCGATCTTCGGCTTGGCGGCGCTCAGTACCGAGATCAGCGAGGACTTGCCGGCGCTCGGGTAGCCGACCAGAGCCACGTCGGCGACGGTCTTGAGCTCCAGGACGATGTCCCGCGCCTCGCCGGGCTCGCCGAGCAGGGCGAATCCGGGGGCCTTGCGGCGGGCGGAGGCCAGCGCGGCGTTACCGAGGCCGCCGCGGCCACCCTGGCCCGCGACGAAGGTCGTGCCCTCGCCGACCAGGTCGGCGAGCACGTTGCCCCGCTTGTCGAGGACGACGGTGCCGTCGGGGACGGTGAGGACGAGGTCCTGTCCGTCCTTGCCGGAGCGGTTGTCGCCGGCACCGGGCTGACCGTTGGTCGCCTTGCGGTGGGGTGAGTGGTGGTACTCGAGGAGTGTCGTGACGGACTGGTCGACGACCAGGATCACATCACCGCCCCGGCCGCCGGTGCCGCCGTCCGGGCCGCCGAGCGGCTTGAACTTCTCGCGATGGACGGAGGCGCAGCCGTGGCCTCCGTTACCCGCGGCGACGTGCAGCTCGACGCGGTCCACGAAGGTGGTCATGTTCTGTGCCTCCAGGTGGGGGTCCCCCGGCCGGCGACCGGGGGAATATGTGGAATGTCTATCTAGTAACACGCGAAAGGCGGACCCGCTTCCCCAAGGGGAAGTGAGGTCCGCCTCCGCAGAGATCCGATCAGGCGACCGGAACGATGTTCACGACCTTGCGGCCACGGTGGGTGCCGAACTGCACCGAACCGGCCTGCAGGGCGAACAGCGTGTCGTCGCCGCCACGGCCGACGCCCGCACCCGGGTGGAAGTGGGTGCCACGCTGGCGGATCAGGATCTCACCGGCGTTGACGACCTGACCGCCGAAGCGCTTCACGCCGAGCCGCTGAGCGTTGGAGTCGCGACCGTTCCGAGTGGACGATGCGCCCTTCTTGTGTGCCATCTCTCCTCAGTCCCTTACTTCGCAGCCGTGGGGATGCCGGTGACCTTGATCGCCGTGTACTGCTGGCGGTGGCCCTGGCGACGGCGGTAGCCGGTCTTGTTCTTGTAGCGAAGGATGTCGATCTTCGCGCCCTTGTGGTGGTCCACGACCTCGGCCGTGACCTTGATACCGGCCAGCACCCACGGGTCGCTGGTCACGGCGTCGCCGTCGACAACGAGCAGGGTCGAGAGCTCGACCGTGTCGCCAACCTTGGCAGTGGAAATCTTGTCAACCTCAACGATGTCGCCGACAGCAACCTTGTGCTGGCGACCACCGCTGCGCACGATGGCGTACACGCGGATCTCTCTCTCACTCGGGAACGGACCCCTGATGCCAGCCGCTCACACGGGCCGGAGCCCGCGGTGATCCGGAAGTGGACGAGCGGCCTCTCCCGTCAGACCGGGAGGAGGGTGCTCAGGGGTAGTGGCGGGTCATACGACACGCCGACGGTCAAGGTTACGGGCCGGTGCCGCAGGGGGTCAAATTCGGCTGAAGGTCAGGCGTCGCCGGTCTCGGCGACGAAACCGCGCAGCCAGGCCCGGAACCCGGGGCCCAGGTCCTCGCGCTCGCACGCGAGCCGCACGATCGCCCGCAGGTAGTCGCCGCGGTCGCCGGTGTCGTAGCGGCGGCCCTTGAACACCACCCCGTACACCGGGCCGCCCAGATCCTCGTCCTGCGCCATCTTCTGGAGCGCGTCCGTGAGCTGGATCTCACCGCCGCGGCCCGGCTCGGTCTCCTGGAGGATGCCGAAGACGGCCGGGTCGAGGACGTAGCGGCCGATCACCGCGTAGTTGCTCGGCGCCTCGGCCGGCTCCGGCTTCTCGACCAGACCGGTGATCCGGACGACGTCGGCGTCGTCGGTCGGCGCAACGGCGGCGCACCCGTACAGGTGGATCTGCGCCGGGTCGACCTCCATCAGCGCGATGACACTGCCGCCGCGCTGTCCGAGGACCTCCAGCATCCGGGCCAGCAGCGGGTCACGGGGGTCGATGAGGTCGTCGCCGAGGAGGACGGCGAAGGGCTCGTTCCCCACGTGCGGTGCGGCGCACAGCACCGCGTGGCCGAGGCCGCGCGGGTCGCCCTGCCGGACGTAGTGCATCGTCGCCAGCTCGCTGGACTCCTGTACCTTCGCCAGCCGCTCCTCGTCACCCTTGCGGGTGAGCGCCGACTCCAGCTCGTAGTTCCGGTCGAAATGGTCCTCGAGCGGACGCTTGTTGCGTCCGGTGACCATCAGCACGTCCGGCAGGCCCGCCGACACGGCCTCCTCGACCACGTACTGGATCGCGGGCTTGTCGACGACGGGCAGCATCTCCTTGGGAGTCGCCTTCGTCGCCGGCAAGAACCTCGTGCCCAGTCCGGCGGCCGGGATGACGGCCTTGCGGACGGCGAAGGGCCGAGCGGGCCCGGGGGGAGTGTTGTTCATCGAGCTGGTTCCTGGTTCCCAATCGCGTTCAAAGGCGTGTGGGCCGTCCCCTGGTGAGGACGGCCCACACGGACTGTACCGGTACCGCGTCAGTCCTGTGCCGGGGCCGCCGTCTTCTTCGTGGCGGCCTTCTTCGCGGTGGTCTTCTTGGCGGCCGTCTTCTTCGCGGCCACCGTCTTCTTGGTGGCCGCCTTCTTGGCGGTGGCCTTCTTGGCCGTCTTGCGGGCCGTCTTCTTGGCCGGGGCGGGAGCCTCGGCCTCCGACTCCGGTGCGACCACCGGGTCCTCGGCGGCGGCCGGTACGGCGGCCGGGTTGTCGACGACCACGACGGCGGCCTCCTCGGCACCGCTCGGCGAACCGGCGGGCGCGGTCGCCTTGCGGGTGGCCCGGCGGCGGGCCCGCGGCGGGGCGGCCGGGGGTGCCTCCTCGACGGCGGGCGCCTCCACCACGGCCTCCGGCTCGGGCGCGGCCTCCACGACCGACTCGGGCTCGACCACCGGCTCCGGCGCGGCCACCGGAGCACCGGCGGGCGCGGTCGCCTTGCGGGTGGCCCGGCGACGGGCGCGGGGAGCCGGGGCGGCCTCCTCGACGGCGGGCGCCTCCACCACGGCCTCCGGCTCGGGCGCGGCCTCCACGACCGGCTCGGGCTCGACCACCGGCTCGGACTCGACCACCGGCTCCGGCGCGGCCACCGGAGCACCGGCGGGCGCGGTCGCCTTGCGGGTGGCCCGGCGACGGCCACGGCCACGGGTGGCGGCGGCCTCGGCCTCGGCGGCGCTGCCGTACAGCTCCTCGTCCGCGGCGATGGGCTCCTCCACGGCGATCGGCTCCGCGATCTCCGCGGCGACCTCGGCCTCGGTCTCGACCACCTCCACGTGCTCGTGCTCGTGGTGCTCGGATCCGCCTCGGCCACGCTTCTTCGAGCGCTTGCCGCTGCCGCCGCCGCCCTGGGTGACCGGCTGCTCCATGTGCACGATCACGCCGCGGCCGTTGCAGTGGACGCAGGTCTCCGAGAACGACTCCAGAAGCCCCTGGCCGACCCGCTTGCGGGTCATCTGGACCAGGCCCAGCGAGGTGACCTCTGCCACCTGGTGCTTCGTCCGGTCTCGACCCAGGCACTCCAGCAGACGGCGCAGGACCAGGTCGCGGTTGGACTCCAGGACCATGTCGATGAAGTCGATGACGACGATGCCGCCGAGGTCCCGCAGGCGCAGCTGCCGGACGATCTCCTCGGCCGCTTCGAGGTTGTTCCTCGTCACGGTCTCCTCGAGGTTGCCGCCCTGGCCGGTGAACTTGCCGGTGTTGACGTCGACGACGATCATCGCCTCGGTCTTGTCGATCACCAGCGAGCCGCCGCTGGGAAGCCAGACCTTGCGGTCCAGCGCCTTCATCAGCTGCTCGTCGATCCGGTAGGTCGCGAAGACGTCGACCTCGCTGGTCCACCGCTGGAGGCGGTCGGCCAGGTCGGGCGCCACGTGGTTGACGTAGCCGTGGATGGTCTCCCAGGCGTCGTCACCGCTGACGATGACCTTGGAGAAGTCCTCGTTGAAGATGTCCCGCACGACCCGGACGGTCATGTCCGGCTCGCCGTAGAGCAGGCTCGGCGAGGAGGTGATGGACATCTTCGACTTCTTCCGGATGTCCTCCCACTGCGCCTGGAGCCGTTCGACGTCGCGGCGCAGCTCGTCCTCGCTCGCGCCTTCGGCGGCGGTGCGCACGATGACGCCCGCGTCCTCGGGGACGATCTTCTTGAGGATGGTCTTCAGGCGGGCTCGCTCGGTGTCCGGGAGCTTGCGGCTGATGCCGGTCATCGAGCCCTCGGGGACGTACACGAGGTAGCGGCCCGGCAGGGATACCTGGCTGGTCAGACGCGCGCCCTTGTGGCCGATCGGGTCCTTCGTCACCTGGACGAGCACCGACTGGCCGGACTTGAGTGCGGTCTCGATGCGGCGCGGCCCGTTGGCCATGCCGAGCGCCTCGAAGTTGACCTCGCCGGCGTAGAGGACGGCGTTGCGGCCCTTGCCGATGTCGACGAAGGCGGCCTCCATGGACGGCAGCACGTTCTGGACCTTGCCCAGGTAGACGTTGCCGACGTACGAGGTGGCCTGCTCCTTGTTGACGTAGTGCTCGACGAGCACGTTGTCCTCGAGGACACCGATCTGGGTGCGCTCGCCGTTCTGGCGGACCACCATGACGCGCTCGACGGCCTCACGACGGGCCAGGAACTCGGCCTCGGTGATGATCGGCACGCGGCGGCGGCCCTGCTCGCGCCCCTCGCGGCGGCGCTGCTTCTTCGCCTCCAGGCGGGTGGAGCCCTTGATGGACTGCACCTCGTCCGGGCCGGTGCCGGCCTCCGCCTTGTCGCGGGCCGGGCGGGGCTCACGGACCTTGACGACCGTGCGCACGCCCTCCTCCTCGGCGGCCTCGGTGTCGGCGGTGTCACCGCTGCGACGACGGCGACGACGGCGACGACGGGAGCTGCTGGTGCCCGCGGCGGACGGGGTACCGCCCTCGTGGTCGTCCTGCTCCTCGCCTTCCTCGTCGGACTCGTCCTCGGTCTCCTCGGAGGTGTCCTCGGCGCCGGCGTCCTCGCCGTCCTCGGTCTCCTCGGCGTCGGTGAGCTCGCCACGACGACGGCGACGGCCGCCCCGGCGGCGACGGCGGGACGGACGGTCCTCGTACTCGTCGGTGTCCTCGGCCTCCGCCTCGGGCTCCTCCGACTCGACCTCGGGCTCCTCGGCGACCGTGGCCGGGACGGGCTCGACGGCGGGCTCGACGGGCTCGCCGCGACGGCGGCGACGACGACGGCCGGACGGCTCGGGGCGCTCCTCGGCGGGCGCGGCCTCCGCGACCTCCGCGGCCTCCGCGACCTCGGCGGTCTCCGGGGTCTCGTCGGGCTCCTCCTCCGGCTCCGCGGCCTGCGCGGCGGCGGCCGCGGCGGCGGTCTCCGGGGTCTGGAACATCGGCTCGGTGAAGACCGGCGCCTGGAACACGGCGACGGCGGGGCGCCCGGCGCGGCGCCCGCGCGGGGTGTCCTCGGCCTTGGGCGCGACGACCGGCTCCGAGGTGAACTGCGGCGAGGTGGCGCGGCGGCGCGAGCGGCCACGTCCGGCGGCCTTCTCCGCGGCGGCGACCGCGGGCTCGGCCTCGGTGGTGGTGATCTGCGCGACGGTCTCCCGCGGCAGGCTCTCCCCGGCCGGCTCGGGGGCGGTGGCCTTGCGGGTGGCCCGACGACGGGCACGGGGCGCCGGAGCGGCCTCCTCGACGGCGGGCGCCTCGGCCTCCGGCTCGGGCACGACCTCCACGGCGGCGGGCGTCTCCACCACGGCCTCGGCCTCGGCGACCGGCTCCGGAGACGTCGCCTTACGGGTCGCACGACGACGCGTACGCGGCGCCGGAGCGGCCTCCTCCACCGGAGCGGCCTCGACGTCCGGAGCCTCGGCGTTCTCCGCCTGAGCGGCGGCCGGCTCGGGGGCGGTGGCCTTGCGGGTGGCCCGACGACGGGCACGGGGCGCCGGAGCGGCCTCCTCGACGGCGGGCGCCTCGGCCTCCGGCTCGGGCACGACCTCCACGGCGGCGGGCGTCTCCACCACGGCCTCGGCCTCGAGGACCGGCTCCGGAGACGTCGCCTTACGGGTCGCACGACGACGCGTACGCGGCGCCGGAGCGGCCTCCTCCACCGGAGCGGCCTCGACGTCCGGAGCCTCGGCGGCCGGTGTGTCCATCACGACCTCGGCGGTGGTGTCCGCGGCGACCGGGGGTCCGGCGGGCCGGGAAGCGGCGCGGCGCCTGCGGCGCGGCGGCAGCTTGTCACCGGGTGCGTTGTTGTTCTCTTCGTTCGGCTCGAGCATGCGGGCGGTTCTCCCGTCACGCTCCCGGGCGCCGCGCCTGTTTCCGGTCCGGCGGCACGACCGCGCACAGTGCGCGATGCCGCCGTCCGGGGCGCGGGCGCCGCACGGGAGCTGATGTCTGGCTCGCCGGTTCCGTACGCCTGATGCGTACGGCCTGGCGAAAGTCTCCTGTGTCCGTGCGCTGCCCGACCCAGGTGGCTCCCGAGTACCAGGGCTGCGCTACGACGACCGCTCCCTACGCGGTACCGGTACCCGGCGCCGTCGCTGAGGAGGTCGCGGCGGCCGTGGGTGGAGCGGCCGTGACTGCCTCGCGGTCGGGCGCGAGCGGGTCGGTCACCGTGCCGGACTCCTCGTCGAAGAGCCCCTGCGCCAGCCTGGTCACCGCTGCGGGGACCGGCGGCGCCAGGTCGGCCACAGCTCGGAGACCGGACAGGACGTCGTCGGGTCGCACGGCAGGTGTCACGTGCCGAACAACCAGCCGCAGTATCGCACAAGCATTGTCCAGTGGCCTATCAGCCTCGGAACGCGCCTGTGGACGGCCGGCGGCGAGATCGGCGACCGCGGGGCGGGCGTCGAAGGTGCGGATGCCGTTCTTCGTCTTGCGCTGGACCTCCACGGTCCCGGCCGCGAGGAAGGCCGCCACGGCCTTCTCCGCGTCCTCGACGGTGACGCCGTCGAGACGCAACTCCCACACGGAGGCGGTGAGCCGGTCGGCGAGTCCGGAGGTCCGGGCCTCGACCGCGTCGGTGATGTCGAGGCCGTCGGGGAGCGACTCGTCGAGCAGCGTCCGCAGAGTGAGCGGGTCCCGCTTCTCGGTGAGGGCGATCTCCAGGTACTCGGCCTCGGAGCCCGTACCCGTGGGGGCGGCGTTGGCGTACGACACCTTGGGGTGCGGGGTGAATCCGGCCGAGTACGCCATGGGCACCTCGGCGCGGCGCAGCGCGCGCTCGAACGCACGCTGGAAGTCACGGTGGCTGGTGAACCGGAGGCGGCCGCGCTTGGTGTAGCGCAGTCTGATGCGCTGCACCGCCGGTGCGGGCGGCGGGCCTTCGGGCTGTCGCTTGCCCAGTGGTTCTTCTCCTCGGTGCGGAGCGGGCGCGGTGGCGCGCCGCCCTCGAAAGCGGGTGGCCCCTGGGGGTCCCGACCGGCTCACCCCCGCTTTCGCGGGGAGATCTCGGGTGCGGGCGCCGCGCCGGAGGCGTTCGTTGCACTACCCAGAGTACGCGCAGAGGCCATCGCCGGTTCCACAGGCTCGGTGGCGCGGGCTCCTCCGATCAGGGTGCGCCAGGCGTCCCGGCGGGCCTGGCGCACGGTCGAACGCGCGAGGGCGAGCGTGTCACGGGCGGCCTGACCGGCCACGACGGCCGCGTTCCGGGCGGGTAGCCGGATCCGGTGGTCGCGGCCCAGTGGCCGCCCGGCACGCACACGCCGCGTCAGAACCGGACGGCTGGACGCCCGCGCAGCACCCAGGCCACTCGGCCGAGGAAGCGCCGGACGGCCCGGGAGACGTACCCGGCGACCCGCCGGCGAGCGTCTCAGTCACCCTCCGGACGGCATCGCCGCTGGTCACGGCTACTTCTTGACCTCCAGCGGGAGCAGTTTCTTACCCGTCGGTCCCGTTTGCGGCCATGTATCGAACTGGGGGCAGACGCCGCAGTCGAAGCACGGCGTCCAGCGGCAGTCCTCGACCTCGGTCTCGTCCAGAGCGTCCTGCCAGTCCTCCCAGAGCCAGTCCTTGTCCAGGCCGGAGTCCAGGTGGTCCCAGGGCAGGACCTCCTCGTAGGTGCGCTCGCGCGTCGTGTACCAGTCGACGTCGACGCCCCGCTCGGGCAGGGTCTTCTCGGCGCAGGCCATCCAGCGGTCGTACGAGAAGTGCTCGCGCCAGCCGTCGAAGCGTCCGCCGTCCTCGTACACCGCGCGGATGACGGCGCCGATCCGGCGGTCCCCGCGGGACAGCAGGCCCTCGACGATGCCGGGCTTGCCGTCGTGGTAGCGGAAGCCGATCGAGCGACCGTACTTCTTGTCGCCGCGGATCTTGTCGCGGAGCTTGCCCAGGCGCGCGTCGGTCTCCTCCGCGGAGAGCTGCGGCGCCCACTGGAACGGCGTGTGCGGCTTGGGCACGAAGCCGCCGATGGAGACGGTGCAGCGGATGTCGTTCTGCCCGGAGACCTTGCGGCCCTCGGCGATGACCTTGACCGCCATGTCCCCGATCTGGAGGACGTCCTCGTCGGTCTCCGTCGGAAGGCCGCACATGAAGTACAGCTTCACCTGGCGCCAGCCGTTGCCGTAGGCGGTGGAGACGGTCCGGATGAGGTCCTCCTCCGAGACCATCTTGTTGATGACCTTGCGCATGCGCTCGGAGCCGCCCTCGGGGGCGAAGGTGAGGCCGGAGCGGCGGCCGTTCCTGGTGAGCTCGTTGGCGAGATCGACGTTGAACGCGTCGACGCGGGTGGACGGGAGGGACAGGCCGATCTTGTCCTCTTCGTACCGGTCCGCCAGTCCCTTCGCGATGTCACCGATCTCGGTGTGGTCGGCGCTCGACAGCGAGAGCAGGCCGACCTCCTCGAAGCCGGTGGCCTTGAGACCCTTCTCGACCATCTCGCCGATGCCGGTGATGCTTCGCTCCCGCACGGGACGCGTGATCATGCCGGCCTGGCAGAAACGGCACCCTCGGGTGCAGCCGCGGAAGATCTCGACGGACATCCGCTCGTGGACCGTCTCGGCGAGCGGGACGAGCGGCTGCTTGGGGTAGGGCCACTCGTCGAGATCCATGACGGTGTGCTTGGACACGCGCCACGGCACGCCGGAGCGGTTGGGGACGACGCGGGCGATCCGTCCGTCGGGCAGGTACTCGACGTCGTAGAAGCCGGGGATGTAGACCGAGCCGGTCTTGGCGAGGCGGAGCAGGACCTCCTCGCGCCCGCCCGGACGGCCCTCGGCCTTCCAGGCGCGGATGATCTCGGTCATGTCGAGCACGGCCTGCTCGCCGTCACCGATGATCGCCGCGTCGATGAAGTCGGCGATGGGCTCGGGGTTGAAGGCGGCGTGGCCGCCGGCCAGCACGATCGGGTGGTCGACGGTGCGGTCCCTGGACTCCAGCGGGATGCCCGCCAGGTCCAGGGCCGTGAGCATGTTGGTGTAGCCGAGTTCGGTGGAGAAGCTCAGGCCGAAGACGTCGAAGGCGCCGACGGGGCGGTGGCTGTCCACGGTGAACTGCGGCACCCGGTGCTCGCGCATCAGCTCTTCGAGGTCCGGCCAGACGCTGTACGTCCGCTCGGCCAGGACGCCCTCGCGCTCGTTGAGTACCTCGTAGAGGATCATGACGCCCTGGTTGGGCAGACCCACCTCGTACGCGTCCGGGTACATGAGTGCCCAGCGGACGTCGGCGGACTCCCACGGCTTGACCGTGGAGTTCAGCTCTCCACCGACGTACTGGATCGGCTTCTGCACGTGCGGGAGCAGGGCTTCGAGCTGCGGGAAGACAGACTCGGCAGCAGACATCTCGAACCTTCGTGAGCTGGCGGGGGGCGACTCTCAAGCGTACCCGTTGCTCAGCGGGTCTCCGGCGCCCCGAGTCCCGGGTGGGATGCCTTGGCCCAGATCCGGGGGAACTCCCGCTCGCGGGCCGCGCAGCCGGCTTCCTCGCGTCCGTGAAGGAGGCCCCAGGTGAAGGCGGACTCCCCCGCCGCGTGGGCCTGGACCGCCAGGTGGCGCAGGGCGTCGCGGGCGACGACCCCGTCCTGGTGCTCCCCGAGGACGGACTGGACGGCCTTCACCTTCTCGGCGAGCTTGCGGGCGGGCTTGCCGAGGGCGGGGGTGGCGGCCTCGGCGGCGTAGCGGCAGCGTTTGGCGGCCTTGCGGGTCTCGTGCAGGGCGAGGTCCAGTTCGTGGCCGGGCGTCAGTCCGAGGGCGTGCTCGGCGCGGGCGGCGAGGCGGGCGTGGTCCCTGAGGACCGCGGCGGTGAGCACGGGCCCCGCGTCGCGGTGGGCGGCCCGGCGCAGCGGGGGGTCGGCGAGGAGGTCGTCGAGCGCGGCGAGGAGGTCGAGGTAACGGGGGGAGTCGAGGGTGGTGAGGACCCGGCGCCGTGCCGCGCCGGCGCGGGTCCTGGTCCAGATCCGCAGCCGGCCCCGCACAGGGCCGAGGACGAGGGTGCGGGGCAGGTCGTCGACGCCGGCGCGGAGCCGGTCGGCGAGCACTTCCTGGTCGCGGGCGACGCCGAGTTCTCCGGCGAGCCAGGTGAGTTCTTCGCCGAGGGGGTCGGTGGCGGTCCGATCGAGGACCTTGCGGTAGGTCTTGAAGGCGCTGCGGAGCCGCCGGGTGGCCACCCGCATGCGGTGGACGGCGTCGGGGATGTCGCGGCGCACGGCGGGGTCGAGGGCGACGATCGCCTCGTACTGGTCGCGCAGGTAGGCGAGAACGAGGCCGCCGGCGGTGTGCTCGCCGGGGACCGTGGGCGGGGTCCGTCCGGGGGTGGCGGGACCGCCGCCGGTCTCCTCCAGGGCCCGGGCGAGCTTCGACGGCGAGGCGGAGGGGTGGACCCCGGCCTTCCTGAGGCGTTTCTCGACGGCGTCGAGGACGGCGGGGTCGGCGTCGTCGGCGAGTTCGACCTCGATCTCGGTCCAGCCGGTCCCGCCGGCACCTCCGCCGCCCAGGCGTTCGGCGTGGACGACGTCGACGGAGACTTCGGCGAGGAGGGTGCCGGAGGCGTCCAGGAGGTGGCGGACGTCGCGGGAGGAGCGGAGGCGGACGACGGGCACGACCCGCTCGTCGCGGACGCGGGAGCGCAGGAGCCCGGCGAGCGGGCGCGGCAGGGTGTCGGCCAGCGGGGCCCTGATCTCGTCGCGGATGCCGGAGGCGACGGGGAACTTCAGGTGCCAGCCCGCGTCGCCGCCGCCGGTGCGGCGGCGCAAGGTGAGGGAGTCGGCGGCCAGGCGCAGCCCGGCGGTGTCGTAGTAGACGGCGTCGAGTTCGGTGACGCCCCGCTCCAGGACGGCGGAGACTCCCGGGGCTCGGGTGAGGTCCGGGAGTCTCGTGCCGGGTGTGGCTTCGTACTTCCGCTCGATCTCGCGCTTCGTCTCCGCCATGCATCGAATGTAGGCGCGCGGCGCACGGAACGGCAGAGGCCCTACGCGGCTATCGGCCGCTGCACCCTGATGGACTGGAGCAGTCCGATCGCCACCCACACCGCGAACATCGAGGACCCGCCGTAGGAGACGAACGGCAGAGGGAGGCCGGCGACGGGCATGATGCCGAGGGTCATGCCGATGTTCTCGAAGGACTGGAAGGCGAACCAGGCGATGATGCCGGCGGCGACGACGGTGCCGTACAGCTCGGTGGTCTCGCGGGCGATGCGGCAGGCCCGCCAGAGGACGACCCCGAGCAGGGCCAGGATCAGTCCGGCGCCGAGGAAGCCGAGTTCCTCGCCGGCCACGGTGAAGACGAAGTCGGTCTGCTGTTCGGGGACGAAGCGGCCGGTGGTCTGCGAGCCCTGGAAGAGGCCGGAGCCGGTCAGCCCGCCGGAGCCGATGGCGATGCGGGCCTGGTTGGTGTTGTAGCCGACGCCGGCCGGGTCGAGGTCGGGGTTGGCGAAGGCGGCGAAGCGGTTGATCTGGTACTCGTCGAGCATGCCGAGCGTGGTGACGAGGACGGCGCCGAGGACGCCCGCGCCGATCAGGCCGAGGACCCAGCGGTGGGAGGCGCCGGAGGCGAGGAGCACGCCGAGCACGATGACCGCCATCACCATGACCGAGCCGAGGTCGGGCATCAGCATGACGATGGCCATGGGCAGCGCGGCCAGGCAGAGGGCCTTGGCGACGGTGCGGTGGTCGGGGTACAGCTGGTCGCCGGCGTCGACCTTGGCCGCCAGCAGCATCGCCATGATCAGGATGATCGTGATCTTCACGAACTCGCTGGGCTGGAGCGAGAAGCCGCCGCCGATGACGATCCAGGCGTGGGCACCGTTGATGGTGGCGCCGAGCGGGGTGAGGACGGCGAGGATCAGCACGATCGAGAGGCCGTAGAGGACCGGCACCGCGCCGCGCAGGGTGCGGTGTCCGAGCCAGACGGTGCCGATCATCAGAGCGAGGCCGATGCCCGTGTTCAGGACGTGGCGGAACAGGAAGTAGTACGGGTCGCCGTTGTTGAGTTCGGTTCGGCCGCGGGTGGCGGACCAGACGAGCAGTGCGCCCATGAAGGAGAGGGCGAGCGCGGCGAGCAGCATCGGCCAGTCGAGCCGGCGCAGCACCGAGCCACGGGCGGTGAGCTTCGCGAGGGCGCCGCGCTCGGGCGCGTAGCGGGAGACGGAGAAGCCGTGGGGCGCGGTCATCGGTTCAGTCCCTCCGCCAGGCGGCGGGCGGGCCCGCGAGTTCCTGGTCGTCCCGCCGGGCGGCGTCGGTGGCCGGGTCGGCCGGTGCGTCGCCGCCCTGCTCGAGCGGGTCGGCCTGCTGCGCTTCGGGGTCGTACGGCTTGATCTTGGGGGCGTCGATGGAGCCGTCGGACTCGATCTTGGGCAGGCCCTTCTGCGGCTGCGGCAGCAGTGCGCGCTTGAGGTCCTGCCGGCCCGAGTCGTCGAGTCCGTAGAGCGCGTCGTAGATGTTGCGCACGGCGGGGCCGGAGGCGCCGGAGCCCGTACCACCCTGGGAGATCGTCATGACGATCGCGTAGTCCTTGGTGTACGTGGCGAACCAGGAGGTCGTCTGCTTGCCGTAGACCTCCGCGGTACCCGTCTTGGCGTGCATCGGGATCTTGTCCTGCGGCCAGCCGCCGAATCGCCAGGCGGCGGTGCCGCGGGTCGCGACTCCCGCGAGGGCCTCGTCTATCAGACCCTGGGTCTCGGCGCTCATGGGGAGCTTGCCATGGGAGGTGGGCTTGATCTCGGTGACCTTCTTGCCGTCGGGGCTGATGACGGCCTTGCCGACGCTCGGGTTCCACAGTGTGCCGCCGTTGGAGATGGCGGCGTAGATGGTGGCCATCTGGATCGGGGTGACGAGGGTGTCGCCCTGGCCGATGGAGTAGTTGACGGAGTCACCGGCGCGCATCAGGTTGCCTTCGAGGCAGTTCTCGTAGCTGAGCTGCTCGACATAGGTGCCGCCGCGCTTGCCGATCTTGCACCAGTAGTCCTTGTTGGCCGCCCAGAAGCTCTGCTTCCACTTCCGGTCGGGGATGCGTCCGGTGACCTCGTTGGGAAGGTCGATGCCGGTCTCGGCACCGAGGCCGAACTGGTGGGCGGTCGTGTAGAACCAGTCCTTCGCGTTCTTCTTCGGCTTCATGCCGCCGTCCTTCTGCCACTGCTGGTGGGACAGGGCGTAGTAGACGGTGTCGCAGGAGACCTCGAGGGCCTGTCCGAGGGTGATGGAGCCGTGGCCCTGGGACTCGAAGTTCTTGAAGACCTGGTTGCCGATGGAGTACGAGGAGGGGCACGGGTAGCGGCCGTTGAAGTCGTAGCCGGCGCTGACCGCGGCAGCCGAGGAGACGACCTTGAAGATCGAGCCGGGCGCCGCCTGGCCCTGGATGGCCCGGTTGAGCAGCGGGAGGTTGGACTCCTTGCTGGTCAGGGCCGCGTAGTCCTTGCCGGAGATGCCGCCGACCCAGGCGTTGGGGTCATAGTCGGGCAGCGAGGCCATGGCGACGATCCGGCCGGTCTTCGCCTCCATGACGACGACGGCCCCGGAATCGGCCTTGTAGTTCTCGTTGGTGTTGCGGTCGTGCACCTTGCGGGCCTCGACCATCGCGTTGTGCAGCTCCCACTCGGCGACCGCCTGGACGCGGGCGTCGATGGAGGTGACGACGTTGGAGCCGGGCACGGCCTTGTCGCTCTTGGCCTCCCCGATGACCCGGCCGAGGTTGTCGACCTCGTAGCGGGTGATGCCGGCGTTTCCGCGCAGTTCCCGGTCGTAGGTGCGCTCCAGTCCGGAGCGGCCGACCTGGTCGGAGCGGAGGAAGGGCGACTCGCTGTCCTTGGCCTTCTCGATCTCGGCGTCGGTCACGGGCGAGAGGTAGCCGAGGACCTGTGAGGTCCGCGACTTGCCGGGGGCCGGATAGCGGCGGACGGCGGTCGGTTCGGCGGTGATGCCGGGGAAGTCCTCGGCGCGCTCGCGGATCTGGAGCGCCTGCTGGGTGGTGGCCTCGGCGGTGACCGGGATCGGCTGGTAGGGCGAGCCGTTCCAGCAGGGTTGCGGGGTCTGGGAGTCGCAGAGCCGCACCTTGTCCATCACGTCCTGGGGTTTCATGCCCAGGACCTCGGCGAGGCGGGTCAGGACGCCCTTGCCGTCGTCCTTCATCTTCATGAGCTCGGTGCGGGACGCGGAGACCACGAGCCGGGTCTCGTTGTCGGCGAGCGGGACGCCCCGGGCGTCGAGGATGGAGCCGCGCACGGCGGGCTGGACCACGCGCTGGACGCCGTTGTTCTTGGCCTCGTCGGTGTACTCCTGACCGTTGCGGATCTGGAGGTACCAGAGGCGCCCGCCGAGGGTGAGCAGGAGGGAGAAGACGAGAACCTGGATGACGACGAGCCGGATCCGGACCCTGGGGGTCCGCCCGGTCTCGGGAATGTTGCTCATACTGCGGGTGCCCCCTCGGTCACAGTCGCTTGACTCCCTTGATGCGTCCGGCGCGCGCGGCTCTGCCGCGGGCGGCCTTCACGCGCAGGCCGCTGCGCTGGCTGCCGATCCGCAGGCCGGTGCCGGAGGAGAGCCAGCCGGTGGCCACGTCGGTGCCGCCTCCGCCGGACTCGGCGAGCGGGTCGTTCTCGGCGCGCCGGGCCAGCGCCATGATCAGCGGCACGGCGAAGGGCGCGAGGAGGAGGTCGTAGACGGCGGCGGTGAACAGCAGCGACCCGAGGCCGACGTGGCGGGCGGCGGTGTCGCCGACGAGTGCGCCGACACCGGCGTAGAGGAGGGTGGAGCCGATCGCGGCGGCGACGACCACGGCCATCGGGCCGGTGGCGGACTTCAGCCGGCCGTTGTCGGGGCGGGCGAGTCCGGCGAGGTAGCCGATGACGCAGAGGACGAGGGCGTAGCGGCCGACGGCGTGGTCGGCGGGCGGCGCGAGGTCGGCGAGGAGTCCCGCGCCGAAGCCGATCAGGCAGCCGCCTACGGGCCCGTACACCAGGGCGAGGCCGAGGACGGTCAGCAGTACGAGGTCCGGGACGGCGCCGGGGAGCTGGAGGCGGGCCAGGACGGAGACCTGGACGACCAGGGCGACCACGACGAGGGTGGTGGAGAGCAGGATGCGGTTGAACTTCACGGCGTGACTCCCTCCTCTTCGTTGCGGGCGGTGCCCTGGGACTGGGGCAGGTCCTGCTGGTTCTCCTGCCGCTGTCCGTCCGCCGGGGACGGGGTGACCGTGACGGTGACCGTCGGCGCGGGCTTCGGCTTGGCGGGCAGGACCATGTCCCGGGGGTCGGTGCGCGGGGCCTGGACCACGACGCCGACGATGTCGAGCTTGGTGAAGCCGACGTACGGGCGGACGTAGACGTTGCGGGTGAGACCACCGCCGGCGGGGTCGACCCGGACGACCTCGCCGACCGGGACTCCGGGCACGAAGGGCTTGTCGGCCTGCGAGCCGAAGGTGACGAGCCGGTCGCCGTTCTTCACCTTGGCCTTGCCGTTGAGGAGCTGGACGAGCAGCGGGCGGTCCCCCTGGCCGGTGGCGAAGCCGAGTTCGTCGGTCTTCTCCATGCGGGTGCCGACGGTGAAGTCGGGGTCGTTGGCGAGCAGGACCGTGGCGGTGGACGGGCCGACGGTGGTCACGCGGCCGACGAGACCGGAACCGTTGAGGACGGTCATGTCCCGCCGGATGCCGTCGTCGGCGCCGGCGTCGATGGTGACGGTCCAGGAGAATCCCTGGGCCGCCCCTATGGCGATGACCTCGGCGCCCTTGATGCCGTACTGTCCGGCGCCGGCCGTCTTCAGCATGGCGTCGAGTTCGCGGATCCGGTTGCGGTTGCGGTCGTCGCTGCCGAGCTTGGCCTTGAGGGCGGCGTTCTCACGCTCCAGGGCCGCGATCCTGGTGTGCCGCTCCCCGGAGTCCCGCACCGCCCCTATCGCGTTGCCGATCGGGTCGACGGCTGCCGCGACACCGTTCTCGACCGGTCCGAAGACCGTGGCGGCGGCTTGCCGGGCACCGTCCACCGGTGACTCCTCGCCGCCGCGGATGTCCACCGTGATCAGCGCGAACGCGATGGCGATCAGCAGCACCAGGAGCAGCCGGCTCTCTCGTGTGTCCCTCACGTGCGGCGGCCGTGCCTTTCCTCTTGGTTCGGTTGTTCCGTGCGGTTCGTGTCGTTATATCAACGATCCGCTGCGCGGGGGTTCTTGCCACCCGTGCAGCGGATCGTCACCGCTCCGTTATCGGCGGGGTTGCGCGTCCAGGACCTGCTGGAGGGCCTCGAACTCCTCCACACACTTGCCCGACCCGAGCGCCACCGAGTCCAGCGGGTCCTCGGCGATGTGGATGGGCATCCCGGTCTCCCGGCGAAGCCGCTCGTCGAGCCCGCGCAGCAGTGCGCCGCCACCCGTGAGAACGATGCCGCGGTCCATCACGTCACCGGAGAGCTCCGGCGGGCACTTGTCGAGGGTCGTCTTCACCGCGTCGACGATGGCGTTGACCGGCTCCTCGATGGCCTTGCGGACCTCGGCGGCGGAGATCACCACGGTCTTCGGCAGCCCGGAGACGAGGTCACGGCCGCGGATCTCGGTGTGCTCGTCCTTGTCGAGGTCGTACGCCGAGCCGATGGTGATCTTGATCTGCTCGGCGGTGCGTTCCCCGAGGAGGAGCGAGTACTCCTTCTTGATGTGCTGGATGATCGCGTTGTCCAGCTCGTCCCCGGCGACGCGGATCGACTGTGCCGTGACGATTCCGCCCAGCGAGATCACGGCGACCTCGGTGGTGCCGCCGCCGATGTCCACGACCATGTTGCCGGTCGCCTCGTGGACCGGCAGACCCGAGCCGATGGCCGCGGCCATGGGCTCCTCGATGATGTGCACCTGGCGGGCGCCGGCCTGGGTCGACGCCTCGATCACGGCGCGGCGCTCCACTCCGGTGATGCCGGAGGGCACGCACACGACGACCCGCGGGCGGGCCAGGTAGCGACGCTTGTGGATCTTGAGGATGAAGTAGCGGAGCATCCGCTCGGTGATCTCGAAGTCGGCGATCACGCCGTCCTTCAGCGGCCGGACGGCGACGATGTTGCCGGGCGTCCGGCCGATCATCTTCTTCGCCTCGGCCCCGACCGCCAGGATGCCACCGGTGTTGGTGTTGATCGCGACGACGGACGGCTCGTTCAGAACGATGCCTCGACCCCTGACGTACACCAGCGTGTTGGCGGTCCCGAGGTCGACAGCCATGTCACGGCCGATGAACGACATTGAGTTCCCCTTGTTTCCCATGAGGATGCGTCGGGCCTTCCCTAGCGGAGCGTTGACGGCTTCTCAGGTCGGCGAGGTGGTGGTGAGGGTACTGCGGCTGGAATTTCCATCGTAGTGCGGCCCCCACGGATACCGCGCGGCGGTCCACCTCTGTATAGGTGACGGTAGGACGCTGCGATGCGTTCCCGGTTGTGCCGTTCATATGCCCAGGGGCGACCGAAATTCCTTCGGTCGCCCCAGGTCATTGCGGTGTTCGGCTGACATCGGCTCAGCGAGCGGGTCAGACGAGCCCCGGGAAGAAGATCTTCAGCTCCCGCATGGCCGACTCCTCGGAGTCCGAGGCGTGGATCAGGTTCTCGCGGACGATGGTCCCGAAGTCGCCGCGGATGGAGCCGGGGGCGGCGGCGATCGGGTCGGTCGGTCCGGCGAGGGTGCGCAGGCCCTCGATGACGCGCTCGCCCTCGACGACCAGGGCCACGACCGGACCGGACTGCATGAAGCCCATCAGCGGCTCGTAGAAGGGCTTGCCCTTGTGCTCGCCGTAGTGCTGCTCCAGCGCGTCCTGACCGAGCTCGCGCAGCTCCAGAGCGGCGATGGTCCAGCCGGCCTTCCGCTCGATGCGGCCGATGATCTCACCGATCAGGCCACGGCGGACGGCGTCGGGCTTGAGCAGGACAAGACTGCGCTGGCTCACGGTGGGGACTCCTTCGTCAGGCGGTGTGCGGGACCTCAGAGGCTACAGGGCGGACTCGACGCACGATTACGCAGCGTCAAGCTCTCGGGAGACCGATCACGGAGCGGAGGCCGCGGCCTCCGCCGCCTCCGCCTGCGCGGCCCACCGCGCCTTCGCCTCGTCGATCTTGCGGCCGTAGTGGATCGAGGCCCACCACAACACCGCGAAGACCGCGCCGAGGAAGAACATCACCGGCACCACGAAGCCGCTCGCGATCAGGGCGGCCTGCAGCGCCCAGCCGAGCTGGAGGCCGCCCGGCCGGGTGAGCATGCCGCAGAGCAGGACCGAAAGCAGCATCCCGGCACCGCAGACCGCCCAGACCGCCGTCATCGACAGGCTGTCGTCCTTCATGGCGACCAGACCGGCGAAACCGATCACGAAGACCTCGCCGATCAGGGTCGAGGCACAGAGCGTACGCATCCGGGTCAGCCCCTTCCGAGCAGCAGTCGGGCGTCGCCGACCGTGAAGATCGAACCGGTCACCAGCACACCCGCGCCGGCGTACTCGTCCTCTTCCTCCGCGAGCGTGATCGCCGCCTCGATCGCGTCGTCCAGACGCGGCTCGACGACCACCCGGTCGTCGCCGAAGACCTCTACGGCGATCGCCGCGAGCGCGTCCACGTCGGTGGCGCGCGGGCTGGAGTTCGCCGTGACCACGACCTCGGCGAAGATCGGCTCGAACGCCTCCAACAGCCCCCGGGCGTCCTTGTCGGCGCTGGTGCTCACCACCCCGATCAGACGGGAGAAGCCGAAGGACTCCGCGATGCCGTCCGCCGTCGCCCGCGCCCCCGCCGGGTTGTGCGCCGCGTCCAGGATCACCGTCGGGGAGCTGCGCACGACCTCCAGCCGGCCCGGCGAGAACACCGAGGCGAAGGCCCGGCGGACCGTCTCGACGTCCAGGGCGCGGGCCTGCTCCGCGCCGATGCCGAAGAACGCCTCGACCGCCGCCAGCGCCACCGCGGCGTTGTGCGCCTGGTACGGGCCGTACAGCGGCAGGAAGACCTCGTCGTACTCACCGCCGAGTCCACGCAGGGTCAGCAGCTGGCCGCCCACCGCGACCTCGCGCCGGACGACGCCGAACTCCATGCCCTCGCGGGCCACCGTCGCGTCCGCCTCGACGGCCTTCTTCAGCATGACCTGTGCCGCGTCCACCGGCTGCTGGGCCAGGATCACGGTCGCGCCCTGCTTGATGATCCCGGACTTCTCCCCCGCGATCTCGCCGGGTGTGTGGCCGAGCCGGTCGGTGTGGTCCAGGTCGATGGGGGTCACGACGGCGACCGGCGCGTCGATGACGTTCGTGGCGTCCCAGGTGCCACCCATGCCCACCTCGACGACCGCCACGTCCACCGGGGCGTCGGCGAAGGCCGCGTAGGCCATACCGGTGACGACCTCGAAGAAGGAGAGCCGGAACTCCTCACGGGCGTCGACCATCTCCACGTACGGCTTGATGTCCTGGTACGTCTCCACGAACCGCTCGGCGGGGATCGGGGCGCCGTCCAGGCTGATCCGCTCGGTGATCGTCTGCACGTGCGGCGAGGTGTACCGCCCGGTCCGCAGCTCGAACGCACCGAGCAGGGCCTCGACCATCCGTGCCGTGGATGTCTTGCCGTTGGTGCCGGTGATGTGGATCGAGGGGTACGCGCGCTGCGGCTCACCCAGGACGTCCATCAGCGCGGCGATCCGGCGGACCGACGGCTCCAGCTTGGTCTCGCCCCATCGCGTCGCCAGCTCGGTCTCCACCTCCCGCAGCGCCTTGTCCACCTCCGGATCGGCGGGCCGCGCGGGCACGGGGTCGCCCTGGGGCGGACCGGACCGCGCGCGCAGCGTACGGCTGCCGGCCTCGATCACCGCCAGGTCGGGGTCACGGTCGGTCTCGGCGTCGACGATGCGGTCGAAAGGGTCGGACTCGTCGAACTGGTCGCGGGGCTCACTCACGCGCCCAGTCTACGGAGGGGGACCGACGGGAACGCGGACCCACCCCATCCGGGGACCTCCGGTCCACCGTCGGCGGAACCGGCCGGGCCGCCCCGGCGGCCAAGGCCGCGTCCGGAGGTGCGCCGGCCGTGGCCGTGGCCGGGGAACGTCCCGCGCCCGGACGGCGGCGCGGGCCAGGAACCCGTCGGTTCCGGGCCCGCGCCGGCCGGTCGGCCCGGTCACCGGGTGCCGGTCCTCAGACCTGCGGCAGCCCGTCCAGCTGCGCCTGGATCCGGGCGATGTCCTCGTCCGCCTTGGCCAGACGCGTGCGGATCTTCTCGACCACCTGATCCGGCGCCTTGGCCAGGAATGCCTCGTTGCCGAGCTTGCCGTTGGCCTGCGCCTTCTCCTTCTCGGCCGCCGCGAGGTCCTTGGCGAGTCGCTTGCGCTCCGCGACGACGTCGATGGCCCCCGACAGGTCGAGCGCGACGGTCGCCCCGGCGACCGGCAGGGAGGCGGTGGCGGCGAAGCCCTCGCCCTCCGGCTGGAGACGCAGCAGCTGCCGGACGGCGGCCTCGTGCGGGACGAGCGCCGTGCCGGCGAACTCCAGACGGGCCGGGACCTTCTGGCCGGGCTGCAGCCCCTGGTCCGAGCGGAACCGGCGGACCTCGGTGACGACGCGCTGGACGAGCTCGATCTCGGCCTCGGCCGCGTCGTCGCGGAAGCCGGAGTCCTTCGGCCAGTCGGCGACGACGACGGACTCCTCGCCCGTGAGCGTGGTCCAGAGCGTCTCGGTGACGAACGGAACCAGCGGGTGCAGCAGTCGCAGCATCACGTCCAGCACCTCGCCGAGGACGCGGCCGGAGACCCGGGCCTGCTCCCCGCCGGCGAAGAACGTGGTCTTCGACAGCTCGACGTACCAGTCGAAGACCTCGTCCCAGGCGAAGTGGTAGAGGGAGTCGGACAGCTTCGAGAACTGGTAGTCGTCGTAGAACGCGTCGACCTCGGCGACCGTCTTGTTGAGACGGGAGAGGATCCAGCGGTCCGTCGCCGACATCCGCGACGGGTCCGGCAGCGGCCCCTCCACGGTCGCGCCGTTCATCAGCGCGAACCGGGTGGCGTTCCAGATCTTGTTGGCGAAGTTCCGGGACGCCTGGACCCAGTCCTCGCCGATCGGGACGTCGACTCCCGGGTTGGCACCACGGGCGAGGGTGAACCTGACGGCGTCGGAGCCGTACGTGTCCATCCAGTCCAGGGGGTTGACCGCGTTGCCGAAGGACTTCGACATCTTCTTGCCGAACTGGTCGCGGACCATGCCGTGCAGGGCGATGGTGTGGAACGGCGGGGTGCCGTCCATGGCGTACAGGCCGAACATCATCATCCGGGCGACCCAGAAGAAGAGGATGTCGTAGCCCGTGACCAGCACGGAGTTGGGGTAGAACTTCGCCAGGTCCGGGGTCCGCTCGGGCCATCCGAGGGTGGAGAACGGCCACAGACCGGACGAGAACCACGTGTCGAGGACGTCCGTGTCCTGGTGCCAGCCCTCGCCCGTGGGGGCCTCGTCGTCCGGGCCGACACAGACGACCTCGCCGTTCGGTCCGTACCAGACCGGGATGCGGTGGCCCCACCACAGCTGGCGCGAGATGCACCAGTCGTGCAGGTTGTCGACCCAGTCGAAGTACCGCTTCTCCATCTCCTGCGGGTGGATCTTGACCCGGCCGTCGCGGACCGCGTCGCCGGCGGCCTGGGCGAGCGGCCCGACCTTGACCCACCACTGCATCGACAAGCGCGGCTCGATGGTGGTCTTGCAGCGCGAGCAGTGGCCGACGGAGTGGGAGTACGGACGCTTCTCGGCGACGACACGGCCCTCGGCGCGCAGTGCGGCGACGATGGCGGAACGGGCCTCCAGGCGGTCCAGGCCCTGGAAGGGGCCGTGCGCGGTGATGACGGCGCGCTCGTCCATGACGGCGAGGTTCGGCAGGTCGTGGCGCCGGCCGATCTCGAAGTCGTTCGGGTCGTGAGCGGGCGTCACCTTGACGGCGCCGGTGCCGAACTCGGGGTCGACGTGCTCGTCGGCGACGACCGGAATCCGGCGGCCGGTGAGCGGCAGCTCGATCTCGGTGCCGACCAGGTGCCGGTACCGCTCGTCGTCCGGGTGGACGGCGACGGCCGTGTCACCGAGCATCGTCTCGGCGCGCGTGGTGGCGACGACGATCTCACTGTCCCCGGAGCCGTACCGGATGGAGACGAGTTCTCCGTCGTCGTCCTGGTACTCGACCTCGATGTCGGAGATGGCCGTGAGGCAGCGCGGACACCAGTTGATGATGCGCTCGGCGCGGTAGATCAGTTCGTCGTCGTAGAGCTTCTTGAAGATGGTCTGGACGGAACGGGACAGGCCCTCGTCCATGGTGAAGCGCTCACGCGACCAGGCGACGCCGTCGCCCAGCCGCTTCATCTGCCCGGAGATCTGCCCGCCGGACTCGCCCTTCCACCGCCAGACGCGTTCGACGAACGCCTCGCGCCCCAGATCGTGGCGCGACTTCCCCTCCTTGGCGAGCTCCCGCTCGACGACGTTCTGCGTGGCGATGCCCGCGTGGTCCATGCCCGGCTGCCACAGCGTCTCGTACCCCTGCATCCGCTTGCGGCGGGTCAGCGCGTCGATCAGCGTGTGCTCGAAGGCGTGGCCCAGGTGGAGGGAGCCGGTGACGTTGGGCGGCGGGATGACGATGGTGTAGGGCGGCTTGTCGCTGTGCGCGTCCGCCTCGAAGTAACCACGCTCTACCCAGCGCTCGTACAGCTTCCCCTCTACTTCGGCCGGCGCGTACTGGGTCGGCAGTTCGGGGTTGGCTGCTGGCTGCTGCTGAGTGTTCTCGGTCACGGGCCCAGTTTAGGGGTGTCACCGGGTGGTCCTGAAACGCGATTGTTCCGTAACGGTGTGAGGCCCCCCGCCCCGGCGGGTCCACGGTTCCGACAGGATGTTCGCCAGTCGAAGACATCCTGTGAGGGGAACCGTCCATGAGTCACCAGCAGCCCGGCCCGTACGGCGGCCAGCCCCAGCAGCCCGGCCCATACGGTCCGCCCCAGCAGCCCGGCCCGTACGGTCCGCCCCAGCCCGGCTACGGGTATCCGCAGCAGGCTCCCCCGGGGGTGCCGCCGCAGCAGCCGTACGGCTACCCACAGCAGCCCGGCCCGTACGGGCAGCCGCCCCAGCAGCAGTCCGGACCCTACGGACAGCCGCCCCAGCAGCCCCCATACGGCGGGCAACAGCCGTACGGCCAGGCGCCGGGCGGCTACCCGCCGCCCCCGCCTGCGGCCCCGAAGAAGAAGACGGGCCTGATCGTCGGCGGTGCGGTGCTGGCACTCGCGCTGGTCGCCGGCGGCGCGTGGTACTTCACCACCGGTGGCGGCGGTTCCTCGGTCGCCGACGACGGTCCGCACAAGCTGGTCACCCCGGAGACCGTGCTCGGCACGTACAAGAAGGCGCCTGGCACGGGGGGTTCGAGCAACAAGGAGTCCCTCAAGGAAGCGCAGCAGAACGGTGTCGAGAACGCCAAGGACGTCAGTGCCTTCTATCAGGTGAAGGACGCGTCCAACCCGCTCGGCACCAAGATGGTCTCGTTCAGCGGCCTCTACGGCGAGATCGACGACCCGGAGAAAGTGGTCGACGGGGTCTTCGCCGCCATCAGGAGGGAAGCGGACAAGGACAAGGGCAAGGCCGACGAGCCCGAACTGATCGGCAGCCCGCAGGAGTACACGCCGGCCGAACTCGACGGCGCGATCCTCAAGTGCCAGCAGGCCAAGACCAAGCCCGACGCGGCCCAGGCCACTCCGGCGTTCACCATGACGGTCTGCGTATGGGCGGACCACAGCACGGTCGGCTTCGTGACGCCGATGGACATGGCCTCCATCGCCGCGGGCAAGGCCGGCTCCCCGGAAGAGGCGGCGTCACTCACCGCCAAGCTCCGCAAGGAGGTCCGGGTCAAGGTCTGACCACCCGGGACCGGCACGCCGACGCCCCGCCGGATCACCGGCGGGGCGTCGAGACGTGAACTGCCGTACAGGCTGGTGCCGCGTCGGGCACGGTGACCCGCCCCGGGACCACGGCGTGTCCGGACATCCCTCCCGGCCCACACGACACCCGGCGCCACCTGCGGACACGACACTCAAGGCTGTCCCGTCATCTCCGGCGGGCGCACGACGACAGCCCTCGGCTTGACGTTCGACGTGGGCCTGAGAGCCTGTCGGCCGAAGGCCACCCGACAGGCGCTCAGGCGCTCTTCTCGTGACGGCCGTCGTTCTTCACGATCCGCGGCACCAGCGTCGGGTTGACGTTGTTGTGCACCACGTCCGCCGTGATGACCACACGGGCCACGTCCTTACGGGACGGCACCTCGTACATCACCGACATCAGGACCTCTTCCATGATGGCCCGCAGGCCACGTGCGCCCGTGCCGCGCAGGATCGCCTGATCGGCGATGGCCTCGAGCGCCGGACGGTCGAAGTCCAGCTCCACGCCGTCCAGTTCGAAGAGTCGCTGGTACTGCTTGACCAGGGCGTTGCGGGGCTCGACCAGAATCTGGAGCAGTGCCTCTCGGTCCAGGTTGTGGACGGAGGTCAGCACGGGCAGGCGGCCGATGAACTCCGGGATCATCCCGAACTTCACCAGGTCCTCCGGCATGACCTCCTGGAACTGGTCACTCGCCTCGATCTCGCGCTTCGAGCGGATCGTCGCCCCGAAACCGATGCCCTTGGCACCGGCGCGCGACTCGATGATCTTCTCCAGGCCGGCGAAGGCGCCGCCCACGATGAAGAGCACGTTCGTCGTGTCGATCTGGATGAACTCCTGGTGCGGGTGCTTCCGGCCGCCCTGCGGCGGGACGGAGGCCGTGGTGCCCTCCAGGATCTTGAGAAGGGCCTGCTGCACGCCCTCACCGCTGACGTCGCGGGTGATCGACGGGTTCTCGCTCTTCCGGGCGACCTTGTCGATCTCGTCGATGTAGATGATCCCGGTCTCGGCCTTCTTGACGTCGTAGTCGGCCGCCTGGATCAGCTTGAGCAGAATGTTCTCGACGTCCTCGCCGACGTAGCCGGCCTCCGTGAGCGCCGTCGCGTCGGCGATGGCGAAGGGGACGTTGAGCATCCGGGCCAGGGTCTGCGCGAGCAACGTCTTGCCGGAGCCGGTGGGGCCCAGCAGGAGGATGTTGGACTTCGCCAGCTCGATGGCGTCGTCGCGGCCCTGCGCGCCGCCGTTCTCACCGGCCTGCACGCGCTTGTAGTGGTTGTACACCGCGACCGAGAGGGCCTTCTTCGCGGGCTCCTGCCCGACGACGTACCCCTCGAGGAACTCGTAGATCTCGCGGGGCTTGGGGAGTTCCTCCCAGCGCACCTCGCTCGTCTCCGCGAGCTCCTCCTCGATGATCTCGTTGCAGAGGTCGATGCACTCATCGCAGATGTACACACCGGGTCCCGCGATGAGCTTCTTCACCTGCTTCTGGCTCTTTCCGCAGAACGAGCACTTGAGCAGGTCGCCGCCATCACCGATGCGTGCCACGAGGTGCTTCCCCTTCGCCTGGGAGTGCTTGGTTCAGCACTCCTGGTGCCTCATATTCGACGGTACCTTGCCGGGCCCCCCGTTCGGGCCCCCCTTGGCACGGTTCACATGAACGGGAGTGTTCCGCGTGCGCGTGCCAGGGGGGATCCGAGGGTCAGGCTGCCGAGGCGGCCGTGCTCTTGCGGGTCGAGACGATCTGGTCGACAAGACCGTACGCGAGGGCTTCCTCGGCGGTCAGGATCTTGTCGCGCTCGATGTCGTCGCGGATCTTCTCGATCGGCGTCGAGGAGTGCTTGGCCAGCATCTCCTCCAGCTGGGTGCGCATGCGCAGGATCTCGTTGGCCGCGATCTCCAGGTCGGAGAGCTGCTCACGGCCGGTGCCGCCGGAGGGCTGGTGGATCAGCACACGGGCGTTCGGCAGGGCCATCCTCTTGCCGGGGGTGCCGGCGGCGAGCAGCACGGCCGCGGCGGAGGCCGCCTGACCCATGCAGACCGTCTGGATGTCCGGCTTCACGAACTGCATGGTGTCGTAGATGGCCGTCAGCGCGGTGAAGGAGCCGCCGGGGCTGTTGATGTAGATCGAGATGTCGCGGTCCGGGTCCATCGACTCCAGGCAGAGGAGCTGTGCCATGACGTCGTTGGCGGAGGCGTCGTCGATCTGCACGCCGAGGAAGATCACGCGCTCTTCGAAGAGCTTCGCGTACGGGTCGTACTCGCGGATGCCCTGCGAGGTGCGCTCGACGAAGCGCGGGACGACGTACCGGTTGTCCACCGGGGCGCCGGTGTAAAGGCCGCTCGCGGAGAAGTTGGGGGTCATTGGGGTGTTCACCATCCTGGTGGCGTTCGGTGGGCTGGGGCTCTTCAGCGGACTGCCGGGCTCAGGCGCCCGTGCCGCCGCCGCCCGGAACGCCCGAAGCGGCGGAGATGATCTCGTCGATGAGGCCGTACGCCTTGGCCTCCTCCGCGGTGAACCAGCGGTCTCGGTCACCGTCACGGATGATCGCCTCGACGGTCTGGCCGGAGTGCAGCGCGGTGATCTCGGCCATGCGCTTCTTCGTGCGAAGGAGGTACTCGGCCTGGATCTTGATGTCCGAGGCCGTACCACCGATGCCGGCGGAGCCCTGGTGCATCAGGATGTCGGTGTTCGGCAGCGCGAAGCGCTTGCCGGCCGTACCGCCGGTGAGCAGGAACTGGCCCATCGAGGCCGCCATGCCCATACCGATCGTGACGACGTCGTTCGGGATGTACTGCATGGTGTCGTAGATGGCCATGCCGGCCGTCACCGAGCCACCGGGGCTGTTGATGTACAGGAAGATGTCCTTCTCCGGGTCTGCTGCCAGGAGGAGCATCTGCGCGGTGATCTTGTTGGCGATCTCGTCGTCGACCTGCTGGCCGAGGAAGACGATGCGCTCGCCGAGCAGCCGGTTGTAGACATGGTCGCCGAGGCCGCCACCGATGGACGGCTCACCCGCGGCGTAAGGCATCAGATTCGTCACGTATCCACCTGCTCGTCTCTGACGGCTCCGGCCGTCTCAGCGTCTCTCGTACCGGGGACGGGGTACGACCCTGCCCTCGTATTCATGGACCCTAACGCGCAGGTAGGACAACGCCATCCCGCTTCCCGAACTGTTCGCTGGGAGCGCAAGGTAGTTGGGGTCCCGCGCAGACGCCCACGGGCCCGGGCGCACCGCAGTGCACCCGGGCCCGTGGACCGGTTTCGGAGCGAGGATCAGCCCTCGTTCTCCTCCTCGGCGGCCTCGGTCCCGCCGGTGACGGCCTCGACCGTCTCGGCGGCGGCCTCGGTCTCGGCCTCGTCGTCCTCGAGGTCGACGGCCTCACCATTGGTGTCGACGACCTTGGCGGCCTCGACGACGACCGCGAGGGCCTTGCCGCGGGCGACCTCGCCGACGAGCATCGGCACCTGGCCACCCTCGACGACGGCCTGGGCGAACTGGTCGGGGCTCATGCCGGAGGAGGCGGCGCGGCGCATGAGGTGCTCGGTGAGCTCCTCCTGGCTGACGTTCAGCTTCTCCCGGTTGACGAGCTCATCGAGGATGAACTGCGTCTTGATGCCCTTCTCGGCCTGCTCCTTGGTCTCCGCCAGGAACTCGTCCTCGGTCTTGCCCTGGAGCTCCAGGTACTTCTCGAGGTTCAGGCCCATCTGGCCGAGCTGGTGGTGCTCCAGGTTGTGCTTGCGGGTGTTGATCTCGTCCTCGAGGAGCTTCTCGGGCATCGGGACCTCGACCAGCTTGAGGAGCTCGTCGAGGACGCGCTCCTGGGCCTGGGTGGCCTGGTCGAACTGCTTCATGTTCTCGAGGCGCTTGCGGCTGTCGGCCTTGAGCTCGTCGAGGGTGTCGAACTCCGACGCCATCTGCGCGAACTCGTCGTCCAGTTCGGGAAGCTCACGGGCCGCGACGGCGCTCAGCTTGACGGTGACCTCGGCGTCCTTGCCCTCGGCGGAGCCGCCCTTCAGCTGCGAGGTGAAGGTGGCCTCGCCGCCGGCCTCCAGGCCGGTCACGGCTTCGTCGATGCCGTCGAGGAGCTCGCCGGAACCGATGGTGTAGGAGACGCCCTCGGCGACACCGTCGGGGAGGACCTCCCCGTCGACCTTGGCCTCCAGGTCGAGGGTGACGACGTCGCCCTCGGCCGCGGCACGCTCGACCGGGTTGGTGGAGGCGAAGCGCTCGCGCAGCTGCTCCACGGACTTCTCGACGTCCTCGTCGGTGACCTCGACGGCGTCGACGGTGACCTCGATGCCGGAGAAGTCCGGGATCTCGATCGCCGGACGGATGTCGACCTCGGCGGTGAAGGCCAGCAGCTCGCCGTCCTTCAGCTCCTTGATGTCGACCTCAGGCTGACCCAGCGGGTTGACCTCGGCCTCGTTGACGGCCTCGGTGTAGAACTTCGGGAGGGCGTCGTTGACGGCCTCCTCCAGCACCGCACCACGGCCGAACCGCTGGTCGATCACACGAGCCGGGATCTTGCCCTTGCGGAAGCCCTTGACCGTGACCTGCTGGTTGATCTTCTTGTACGCCGCGTCGAGGCTGTCCTTGAGCTCCTCGAAGGGCACCTCGACAGTGAGCCGAACCCGAGTCGGGTTCAGGGTCTCCACGGCGCTCTTCACGGTTCGGTCTCCTTGGTGGCTGATTCTTGGATTCTGCCGATGCCGCTGGTGAGCGGTTCCGGCCGATCGGCCCGGTCAGAGAGACACACGGGCACGCAGCTTGCATAGTAGCCGCAAGCGGCATGGCGCCCACAACGCGATCTTGCCTGCGGGAGCCCGGCCCTGTCAGCGGTCGCCCACCCAGGTGTCCGGTGACGCTGGTCGGACGTGATGGTCGGGGTGGCGGGATTTGAACCCACGGCCTTCCGCTCCCAAAGCGGACGCGCTACCAAGCTGCGCCACACCCCGTCGGTGCGACACGTAGGGTACATGGACGGAGACAGCGCGACGCCCCGTTTCCGGGGGTGTGCGGGGACCGCCCGGGACCCGCTACGATGCTGTCCGTGCCGCGGGCCTCGTGACCTGCGGTGCGATCTTCGCGGGCGTAGCTCAATGGTAGAGCCCTAGTCTTCCAAACTAGCTACGCGGGTTCGATTCCCGTCGCCCGCTCTTCTGGCCCGGGGCCAGGCAGGAGACACCTTCTCCCGTCTGGCCCCGAGGCGTTTCCCGAGGCGGCCGGGGACGCACGGGGACCTCGGGGCCGGATTCGGGGTACGGAGAGGCGCCCCTCGACCCCGGGTGTCTCCGGGCCGGAGATCCACGGGCCGGGGCGCGCGCCGGGCGGCTACGGCGCGGTCGCTTCACTCCGCCCCGGGCCCGGGGCGGAGCCGCGGTCAGAACTTGATGGAGCCGACGGTCTCCGTTATCGAGTCGAGGAAGCGCTGGATGTCGTCGGCCATGCCCGTGGAGGCGAGGAAGAAGCCGAAGAGCACCGCGACGACGGCCGGGCCGGCCTTGAGGCTCCCCCCGCGGATCAGCACCACCAGGATGACCGCCAACAGCAGCACCACGGATAGCGAAATGGCCACAACTGATCACACCCTCGGTCGGTCCCACCTTGCCGCCCGGGAGCGCACGTCACAGAACACCCCCGCTGCCCCCATCGTGCCACCAACTTCCTTCCCATCGATGCCGGGTGACGAATCGTCGAGGCCGGGATCGAGCCAACCGGGGAATCCGGGACCCGCCACTCCGCTTCCCTCACCTCTTCTCCACAGCAAATTCCGATGTCCGGCCACCGCGAGGGCGAAGTAAACGGAAGATCCACTTCGGCGCGTTCTAAACGATCATTCACGGGGTTCTCACCGCATTCACAGACAGGACGCGTACGGGCGTTCCAGAGCTTTACGTCTGCGATTTGGCGCGGCTAGTGTGCGGCAGATGTCCTCCCCCCCACCCCTGTCCGAACGGCTCGGATCCCGCCAGGAGCCGGTGCCCGGACCGGCCGACACCCCCACGCCTCCGGCCGGCCGGCGCGACGCGTACTTCGACAACGTGAAGTACGCGGCGATCGTGCTCGTGGCCGTCGGTCACGCCTGGGAGCCGCTGATGGGCGGCAGCCGCACCACGCAGGCGCTCTACCTGGTCGTCTACACCTTCCACATGCCGGCCTTCATCCTGGTCTCCGGATACTTCTCACGGAGCTTCACCGGCCGGCCCGACCAGCTCAGACGACTGATCACCGGGGTGCTGGTGCCGTACCTCGTCTTCGAGACGGCCTACTCGCTGTATCTGCGCTGGGCGGGCGGCGAACCGGACCAGCCGCTCAGCCTGACCGACCCCTTCTACCTGACCTGGTTCCTGCTCGCCCTCTTCGTCTGGCGGCTGTCGGCCCCGCTCTGGCTCACGCTGCGCCATCCGGTGCCGGTGGCGCTCACGGTGGCGGCGCTCGCCTCCCTCACGCCGGGGATCGGTGGCGACCTCGACCTCCAGCGGGTGCTGCAGTTCCTGCCGTTCTTCGTCCTGGGTCTGGTGCTGCGGCCCCATCACTTCGAGCTGGTGCGCAGACGCGCGGTACGGGCGCTCGCGCCGGTGGTGGCGCTTGCGGCGTTCGTCGTCGCCTATCGGGTGGCGCCGGACATCCGCCACGGATGGTTCTACCGGGCGGACAGCGCGCAGGAGATCGGCGCACCCGGGTGGACCGGGCCGGTGATGACGCTGCTCCTGTTCGGCTGCGCGCTGGCGCTGACGGCGGCCTTCCTGGCCTGGGTGCCCCGCCGCCGGACCTGGTACACCGTGCTCGGCGGGGGCACCCTGTGCGGCTACCTGCTGCACGGCTTCGTGGTGAAGGGCTTCGCCTACGCGCATCTCGCGGAGAAGTACCCGTGGCTCGGGTCCCCCGGCGGCGAGATCCTGGTGACGCTGCTGGCCGCCGCGGCGGTGACCCTGCTGTGCACGCCGCCGGTCCGACGCGCGCTGCGCTGTGTGACCGAACCCCGGATGGCCTGGGCGTTCCGGCGCGAGGGCTGAGCACCGCCGGCCCGGCCGACGCGGGACACGAGCGTCGCGGCGCCGGGCGCGTGGGGGCTCGGAGCGGGCGCGGGCCGTGTGCCGTCAGGCGGACGGGAGACCGAGCAGGGCGCGTACCCGGGCGTACTTGGCCGTCAGCCGGTCCCGGGTGGGCTCGTCCAGTGCGCCGAGCCGGGCCGGATCGGTGTTGTGGGCGAGATCGGCCTCCTTCACCAGCAGGGCCCCGGGCGTGGCCAGGATCCGCCCCGTGTACGCCTCCGGCCCCTCGCCCGCGCGCCTGCTCAGGGCGAGGACCATGTCCTTGACCGCGCGCGGCAGGGCGGCTGCCTCCAGCCACTCGGCGGAGAGCGCGTCGTCCTCGACGGAGTCGTGCAGCCAGGCCGCCGCGATCTGCTCCTCGCCGCCGCCCCGTGCCCGTACCCCCTCCGCGACGGCCTGGAGGTGTTCGGTGTACGGGCGCCCCGCCTTGTCGGTCTGACCCTGGTGGGCGTCACGGGCGAGGCGCTCGATCTCGGCGAGGCTGAGGTGCGGCATGCGCCGACTGTACGGCGGCGCGGGGCGCCGCGTCGGCGGCGGGAGCCCGGCCGGTCAGCCCTGGCGGCTGATGAGCAGCAGGGCGCGGTCGTCGTTGACGTCCTTGGCGCAGGCTTCGATGAGGTGCCAGGCGGCGCCCTCGAAGCCGGAGGCGACGTAGCGGTCGGCCTCGCCGGTGAGCCGGTCGATGCCCTCCGCGATGTCACGGTCCGCCGATTCGACGAGTCCGTCGGTGAAGAGCATCAGGACGTCTCCGGGCCGCAGCGAGCCCTTGACCGGGTGGAACTCGGCGCCGTCGTAGACGCCGAGGAGCGGGCCTTCGGCGGCCTTCTCCTCCCAGCGTCCGCTGCCGGCGTGGAGTTGGAGCGCGGGCAGGTGCCCGGCCGACAGCAGCTCGTAGTCGCCGGACTCCAGATCGAGGACGAGGTGGATGGAGGTGGCGAAGCCCTCGTCCCAGTCCTGGCGCAGGAGGTAGCCGTTGGCGGCGGGCAGGAAGCCGTGCGGGGGCAGTGAGCCCAGCAGTCCGCCGAAGGCGCCCGACAGCAGGAGGGCGCGCGAGCCGGCGTCCATGCCCTTGCCGGAGACGTCGGTGAGCAGGACCTCCAGGGTCCGGCCGCCGTGGGTGCGGGCCGCGACGACGAAGTCCCCGGAGAAGGACTGGCCACCCGCCGGGCGTAGGGCCATCTCCCGGTGCCAGCCCTGCGGGAGGCGGGGTAGGGCGCTCTGGACCCGGATGCGTTCGCGCAGGTCGAAGAGCATGGTGCCGCCGCGGCGCCAGGGCACGCCGACGCGTGCCCGGAACTGGGCGATGAGCAGCCCGAAGAGTCCGCAGGCGGCGACGACCAGGACCGTGCCCGGGGTGACCCGGGCGGGACCCTCCAGGTAGGGGCCGAGCACGAGCGACTCGACGATCAGCGCGCCGGCGGAGGCCGCGTACAGGCCGAGGAGGCTCGCGGGACGCAGCAGCAGTCCGCCGGCCACGATCGGCAGGACGAGCGCGGCGGGGGCGCACCACACGGGGTTGGCGAGGGTGCCCCAGGTGATCGCCGGGACGGTGAGCAGCAGACCGGCCAGCGCCACCCAGTCGGAGCCGTCACCCCGGAAGTAGTCGACCCCGGATTTGCGCAGCGCGATGCGGGCCCGGTGTGCGCTCTTGCGCAGCCGGGCCCCGTACGAATCGACTCCCGTACGACGTCCCATTGGGCTGGACCCTATCCACCCGAACGGACCGCGTGCAGGGGGACCCCTGAGACATTGCGCGTGAAATCGGGTCGCCCCAGGCACGGAGGCGCTGATATCGATGGCATATGACTACTGACCTGCGGGTACTCGAGCCGGCCGAGTGGGACGACTGGTACGCGACGCTGGAGCTGGCGTTCGGCGGTGTGCCGGAGTCGGCGCAGGAGCGCGCACTGTGGCGGGAGCTGACCGAGTACGAGCGTTTCCTCGGGGTCTGGGACGATGAGCGGTGCGTCGGTACGGCGGGGGCGTTCCGTTTCCGGATGTCCGTGCCGGGCGGGGCGGTGGTGCCGACGGCGGGCGTCACGATGGTCAGTGTGGCCGGGACGCACCGACGGCGTGGTGTCCTCACCTCGATGATGCGGCGCCAGCTGGACGACGTCCGGGCCTGGGGGGAACCGCTGGCGGTGCTGACGGCGTCGGAGCCGGCGATCTACGGGCGCTTCGGCTACGGGGTCGGCACCTGCACGACCCGGGCGACGATCGACACGCACCGGGTAGGGCTGGCGGTCCCGGCGGGCACGGACGAGGTGACGTTGCGCCAGGTCGATCCGGTGGAGGCGACGGCGCGGTGCGAGGCGGTGTACGCGCGCCGGGTCACGCGTCGGCCGGGGATGCTCGTGCGGCAGCCGGGGTGGGACAGGGTGCCGCGGCTCGACCCGTCGGGCGAGCGGAACGGGGCCTCGCCGCTCCAGTGCGTGCTGGCGGAACGGGACGGCGAGGTGGTCGGGTACACGCTGTACGCGATCAAGCCGGAGTGGTCGCCGACGGGAGCCGACGGCTCGGTGCTGGTGCGGGACCTGGAGGCGCTGGACCCGGCGGCGGAGGCGGCGTTGTGGCGTTTCCTGTGTTCCGTCGACCTGACGTCGAAGGTGCGGATCCACAGCCGCCCGGTGGACGACGCCTGGCAGCATCTGGTGAGCGACATCCGGCGTTGCGCGCCTTCGCAGCGCGACGCGCTGCACGTGCGTCTGGTGGACGTGGGCGCGGCGCTGGAGGCGCGGACGTACCTGACTCCGGTGGACGTGGTGTGGGAGGTGACGGACGCGTTCTGCCCGTGGAACGAGGGGCGTTGGCGGCTGACCGGGGACGGGAAGGGGGCGGTGTGCGTCCCGACCGGCGACCGGGCCGATCTCTCCCTCTCGGCAAGGGAGTTGGGCGCGGCGTATCTGGGCGGGACCTCGCTGGTGTCGCTGGCGGCGGCGGGCCGGGTACGGGAGCTTCGGGACGGGGCGCTGGTGGAGGCGTCGGTGGCCTTCGGGACGCCGGTGGCTCCGTGGCTGCCGCACGGCTTCTAGGGCGTGTGGGGAAGTAGCTCCGTCCGCCCGGAGGGCGGGGCCCGCCGCGTCTGGTGCGTGTGATCGCAAGGCGGAGGATCATCCTCGTACCGGGCGCACTCGGATGACTCCGGCAACGCGGCGAGCGCGCGTACCAGGCGTCACGGGCCGGGAGGGACTCCCGCGACACGTCCTGGTGCCGCGGTGCGGGTCGCCCTTCGCCCGCCGGCGGGGCCGGCCCGGGACCGGTCAGGCGGGCTGGCAGCCGGGGCACCAGAAGAGGTTGCGGCCGGCGAGGTCGGCGGTGCGGATCACGGCGCCGCACACGTGGCAGGGCTGCCGGGCGCGGCGGTAGACGTAGACCTCGCCGCCGTGGTCGTCGACGCGCGGCGGGCGGCCCGTCGCCTCGGGGGCGTGTTCGGGGCGGACGGTGTCGATGCGGTTGAGGCGGACCCCCTCGCGCATCAGGGCTGCGAGGTCGGTCCAGACGGCGTCCCACTGCCCGGCCGTGAGGTCGCGGCCCGCGCGGTAGGGGTCGATGCCGTGGCGGAACAGCACCTCGGCGCGGTAGACGTTCCCGACGCCCGCGACGATCTTCTGGTCCATGAGCAGGGCGGCGATCGTGGTGCGTGAGGCGGAGAGGCGCCGCCAGGCCCTGGCCGGATCGGCGTCCGGGCGGAGCGGGTCGGGGCCGAGGCGGTCGTGTATCGCCGTCTTCTCGCCGTCCGTGATCAGCGCGCAGGCCGTCGGGCCGCGCAGGTCGGCGTAGGCGTCGGCGTGGGCCAGACGGAGCCTGACGGTGTCGGTGGGCGGCGGCGCGGGGGCGGCGCCGAAGGCGACCTTGCCGAACAGGCCGAGGTGGATGTGTACCCACTCGCGGCCGGGGAACCCCAGGAAGAGGTGCTTGCCGTGGGCCTCGGTGTCCATGAGCACGGCGCCGTCGAGCAGCGCCGCCGAGTCGGCGAACTTGCCCTGGGGGCTGGTGACGCGCACGGGCCGGCCGCCGAACCGTTCCCGGTAGTCGGCGGCCAGCCGGTGGATCGTGTGCCCTTCGGGCATGGAGGGATCAGGCCTCGTTCTGCGGGTGGTGGGCCGGGATCGGGGGGAGTTCGCCGGTCGTCTCGTAGGCCGTGAGCATGTCGATGCGGCGGCTGTGGCGCTCGTCGCCCGAGTACGGCGTGGCGAGGAAGATCTCGACGAACTTCGTCGCCTCTTCCCGGGTGTGCATCCGGCCGCCGATGGAGACGACGTTGGCGTTGTTGTGTTCGCGGCCGAGGGCGGCGGTCTGCTCGCTCCAGGCGAGGGCCGCGCGCACCCCCTTCACCTTGTTCGCGGCGATCTGCTCGCCGTTGCCGGAGCCGCCGATGACGATGCCGAGGCTTTCCGTGTCCGCGGCCGTCTTCTCCGCGGCCCGCAGGCAGAACGGCGGGTAGTCGTCCAGGGCGTCGTAGATGTGGGGTCCGCAGTCGACGGGCTCGTGGCCATGGGCCTTCAGCCACTCGACGAGGTGGTTCTTGAGTTCGAAGCCGGCATGGTCGGAGCCGAGGTACACGCGCATGGTTCCGAGTGTGGCACGCGCGGCGGTGGCCGGCCGCCGCCGGGGTCGGCACCTTCACCCCTTCCGGTGCCGGTCCACCGGGTCCCCCGGCCTCTCCGGAGACCCTGAGAGCCTGTCGGGTGGTCTCCGACCGGGCCTCTCAGGCCCGGTGGCCGGCGAGCTTCCAGGCGGCGGGCAGCAGCCCCATGGCCAGTGCGGCCTTGAGCGCGTCGCCGATCAGGAACGGGGTCAGGCCGGCCGCGACCGCCTGGGACAGGGACATGCCGGTGGCGAGGGCCAGGTAGGGGACGCCCACCGCGTAGATGACCAGGGAGCCGAGCACCATCGTGGCGGCCGTGCGCGGCACCGAACGGTCGGCGCCACGGCGGGCGAGGGCGCCGGCCAGACCGGCGGCGAGCAGCATGCCGAGGATGTAGCCGAAGGAGGGCATCGACCAGCCCGAGGCGCCCTGCGCGAACCAGGGCATGCCGGCCACGCCGGCGACCGCGTACAGGGCGAGGGAGAGGAGACCGCGGCGGGCGCCGAGCGCGGAGCCGACGAGGAGGGCGGCGAAGGTCTGGCCGGAGACGGGTACCGGGGAGCCGGGGACGGGGACGGCGATCTGCGCGGCGATGCCGGTGAGGGCGGCGCCGCCGACGACGAGGGCGATGTCGCGCGCCCGGCTGGAGGCGGCCTCGCGTGCGAAGACCCGGGGCGAGGGCAGCAGGTCGGCGAGGACCGTCCCCGCGTGGAGGGGACGGACGGGGGCGACAGCGGTGGTCATCGGTACTCCGCGGGCTTGGGCCCCCGTGCGAAGGCCGGGGGAAGGGCCGGACGGATCGACCGTAGTCGAGGAGTGAGCGTCCGATCACCGTCAGCGGTCCACAAGCGAGGGGCGGGCTCTTCGTCGGGAACGGACAAGACGGGGCGGCTCGCCCGCGTGTCGCGTGACGCTCGTCACGGGCAGTCCTTGGCGAGAGGTCCGTTTTGCTCTGAGGCGTTCCCGATGGGGAGACTGTGGGGTCTCCATAAACGCGTGCCCGAACCCTGGATTCCCGCGACCGGCTCGCCGACTCGCCGGCCACATCCCGTCGCATGACGGCTCCGGACCGACACCCCTTCTCCGAAGCCCCTCCCTTGGCGCAGGCGCGGGGCACGGGACACGACGGGGTCACGTCCGTTCACATTCCGTGAAGATAGTGACCGTATAGCGGACATTCGTTCCTTGTGAGCGGTGTGGCCACCCAGACTGTGGCGGTTCCTACCCTCAGTCAACGAACAGGGCGGCCCATGTCACGGACCACCGCGCCCGCGCCCGCGCCCGCCGACCGCAAGGACGACGGCGCGACCTCACCGAGCGGGCTCACACACGGACTCAAGCAGCGCCATCTCTCGATGATCGCCCTCGGCGGTGTGATCGGTGCCGGTCTCTTCGTCGGCTCCGGTGCCGGCATCGCGGCGGCCGGCCCCTCGATCGTGGTCGCCTACGCGATCTCGGGCCTCCTCGTCATGCTCGTGATGCGCATGCTGGGCGAGATGTCCGCGGCGAACCCGGCGTCCGGCTCCTTCTCCGTCCACGCCGAGCGGGCCATCGGCCCGTGGGCCGGTTTCACGGCGGGCTGGTCCTTCTGGTTCCTGCTGTGCGTGGCGGTCGGCCTGGAGGGCATCGGCGCCGCGAAGATCATGACCGGCTGGCTGCCCGGCACGCCGGAGTGGGCTTGGGTGGCCCTGTTCATGCTGGTGTTCTGCGCGACGAACCTGGCGGCGGTGAAGAACTTCGGCGAGTTCGAGTTCTGGTTCGCCACCCTGAAGGTCGGGGCGATCGTCCTCTTCCTCGGAATCGGCGTCCTGGCCATCGTGGGCGTACTGCCGGGCTCGGACGCGCCGGGCACCACGAACCTGACCGGTGACGGCGGGTTCTTCCCGAACGGCTCCGAGGGCCTGATCGTGGGTCTGCTCGCGTCCGTGTTCGCGTACGGCGGGCTGGAGACGGTGACCATCGCGGCGGCCGAGTCCGAGCACCCCGTGCGCGGTGTCGCCAAGGCGGTCAGGACGGCGATGTGGCGCATCGCCGTCTTCTACATCGGCTCGATGGCGGTCATCGTCACCCTCGTACCGTGGGGCGACGAGGCGGTCGTCGAGCGGGGCCCGTACGTCGCCACCCTGGATCACCTGGGCATCCCGGCGGCCGGTCAGATCATGAACGCGGTGGTGCTGGTCGCGCTGCTCTCGGCGATGAACGCCAACGTCTACGGCGCCTCCCGGATGGCCTGCTCGCTGGTCGACCGCGGCCAGGGCCCGAAGTCGCTGGGCCGGAAGTACGGCGGAGTGCCGCGTCCCGCCGTGCTCGTCTCCTCGGTCTTCGGTTTCGGCTGCGTGCTGCTCAGCTACTGGCGGCCGGACGACATCTTCCTCTGGCTGCTGAACACCATCGGCGCGATCATCCTCGTCGTCTGGTTCTTCATCGCCGTCTCACAGCTGGTGCTGCGCCGCCGGACCGAGCGCGAGGCACCGGAGAAACTGGTGGTGCGGATGTGGGCGTACCCGGTGCTGACGTGGTTGGCGCTGGCCGGCATGGCGGTCATCTTCTTCCTGATGGCCCGCGAGGAGGGCACCCGCGTGCAGTTGTACTGGACGGGCGGGCTGACGCTGCTGCTCGCGGCCGTCGGTCTGGTGCGCCAGAAGGCCGTGGGCCGCGCTTCCTGAATCCGCCGCCCCCCGCCGGCACGAACCCCCGGACCGCCTTCGGTCCGGGGGTTCGTGCCGTATCCGGGGGACGTCGGTGCCCGGCCGGAGGGCCGACCGGCCGGGCACCCTTACTGCTGCTAGCCTGCACTTGCATATAGATTGCAATAAGCAGAAGCGGCGAGAGGCTCGGCACATGGCGATCTACACACTTCCGGAACTGCCCTACGACTACGCGGCGCTGGAGCCGGTGATCAATCCGCAGATCATCGAGCTGCACCACGACAAGCACCACGCCGCCTACGTCAAGGGTGCGAACGACACCCTGGAGCAGCTGGAAGAGGCACGCGAGAAGGACGCGTGGGGTGCCGTCAACGGCCTGGAGAAGAACCTCGCGTTCCACCTGTCCGGACACATCCTGCACAGCATCTACTGGAACAACATGAACAGCCCGAAGGACGGCGGCGGCGGCGAGCCGCTGGCCGCCGACGGGGTCGGCGAGCTCGCCGACGCGCTCGCCGAGTCCTTCGGCTCGTTCACGAAGTTCAAGTCCCAGCTGACCAAGGCCTCGGCCACCACGCAGGGGTCCGGCTGGGGCGTCCTCGCCTACGAGCCGGTCAGCGGCCGGCTGATCGTCGAACAGGTCTACGACCACCAGGGCAACGTCGGCCAGGGATCGGTGCCCATCCTGGTCTTCGACGCCTGGGAGCACGCGTTCTACCTTCAGTACAAGAACCAGAAGGTGGACTTCATCGAGGCCATGTGGCAGGTCGTCGACTGGCAGGACGTGAACAAGCGCTACCAGGCGGCCAGGGCCTCCGTCCCGCTGATCTCCTTCTGATCGGCCCCCAGTCGTCCTGCTCGTGATCGTCTTCTCAGCCTTCGCGTGGCGGACGGAATGACGGAGAACCCCCGTGATGACGTGAATCACGGGGGTTCTTCGCTGCGCGGGTGCGGACCGCCCGGCCGTTTCGACGAGGGCCGGGCGCGGGCTGCGGGCCCCGGCGCGGGCATCCGGCCCGGCGGCAGGCGGGCTACTCGAAGCTGGGTGCCGCCGTGCGGGTGCGCTTGATCTCGTAGAAGCCGGGCGTCGCCGCCACGAGCAGCGTGCCGTCCCACAGCCGGGCCGCGGCCTCGCCGCGCGGCGTCGGGGTGACCACCGGGCCGAAGAAGGCGACCTCGTCGCCGTCCGAGCCGGGCACGGAGATGACCGGCGTGCCGACATCCTGGCCGACCTTGTCGATCCCCTCCTTGTGGGAGGCGCGCAACTCGGCGTCGTAGACGTCCTGGTCGGCGTAGTCGGCCAGCTCGGCCGGCAGGCCCGCGTCGGCGAGCGCGCCGACGATGGCCTCACGGGTCGGGCCCTCGCCGTCGTTGTGGAAGCGGGTGCCGAGTGCGGTGTACAGCTTGCCGACGACCTCGTCGCCGTGCAGCCGCTGGGCCGCCGTCACCACGCGCACCGGCCCCCACGCCTGGGTCTCCAGCATCTCGCGGTACTCCGGTGGGACCTCGTCCAGCCGGTTCTCGTTGAGCACCGCCAGGCTCATGACCTTCCAGCGGACGTCCACCGGACGCACCTTCTCCACCTCCAGCATCCAGCGGGAGGTCATCCAGGCCCAGGGGCACAGCGGGTCGAACCAGAAGTCGGCGGTGGTCCTGCTCTCGGACATGTCACTCCTCGTGGACGGCTATCTGACGGACACGTGCGCCGGTGAGGCAACGCCACGCGCCGCCGAGGACATTCCCCGTGCGCCGGGCGACAGCCGCACATGGGAGGATCGGTGCTGTTTCGAACGTGCCACGAAGGAGTGCCCGTGCCCGGAGAGAATCTGTCCCGCGACGAGGCCCGCGAGCGGGCCGAGCTGCTGACCGTCGACGCGTACGAGGTGTCCCTCGACCTGCGCTCGGCCGTCGGCGAGTGCGCGGACGAGGTGCGGACCTTCCGCTCGGTGACGACGATCCGCTTCCGTCGTACAGGCACGGGCGCGGCCACCTTCGTGGACCTGATCGCGCCGGCCGTGGACGCGGTGGAGCTGAACGGCCGCGCGCTCGACCCGTCCCTCGTCTTCGACGGCGCGCGGATCGCGCTGGACGGCCTGGCCGACGAGAACGTCCTGGTGGTGGACGCGCGGTGCGCCTACAGCCGGACCGGCGAGGGCATGCACCGCTTCGTCGACCCCGAGGACGGCGAGGTCTACCTCTACACGCAGTACGAGCCCGCCGACGCCCGCCGGGTGTACGCGAACTTCGAGCAGCCGGACCTCAAGGCGCCCTACCGGTTCGAGGTGACCGCCCCCGAGGGCTGGACGGTGTGGAGCAACGGCGTCGGCGAGCGGGTACGGGAGGACGCGGACGACACGCGCGGGCACGGCACGGTGTGGCGGTTCGCGGAGACGGAGCCGATCTCCACGTACATCACCTGTGTCGTCGCCGGGCCCTACCACCACGTCACCGACACCTACCGGCGGACGCTGGCGGACGGGACCGAGCTGGAGATCCCGCTCGGCGCGATGTGCCGCAAGGGCCTCGCCCGGCACTTCGACGCGGACGACGTCTTCCTGGTCACCAAGCAGGGTTTCGACTTCTTCCACGACAACTTCGACTACCCGTACCCCTTCGGGAAGTACGATCAGGCATTCGTCCCCGAGTACAACCTCGGCGCGATGGAGAACCCGGGCATGGTGACCTTCCGCGAGGAGTACATCTACCGGGGCAAGGTCACCCAGGCGGCGTACGAGCGCCGGGCGAACGTCATCCTGCACGAGATGGCGCACATGTGGTTCGGCGACCTGGTCACCATGGTGTGGTGGGACGACCTGTGGCTGAAGGAGTCCTTCGCGGACTTCATGGGCTCGTTCTCGCTGGCCGAGGCGACCCGCTTCACCAACAGCTGGGTGACCTTCGCCAACAACCGCAAGGCGTGGGCCTACCGGGCCGACCAGCTGCCGTCCACCCATCCGATCACGGCCGACATCCGTGACCTGGAGGACGCCAAGCTGAACTTCGACGGCATCACCTACGCCAAGGGCGCCTCGGTCCTCAAGCAACTGGTGGCGTACGCGGGCCGGGACGCGTTCCTGGAGGGCGCGCGCCGCTACTTCAAGCGCCACGCCTACGGGAACACGCGCCTGGCCGACCTGCTGTCCGTCCTGGAGGAGACCTCCGGCCGCGACATGAAGGCGTGGTCCCGTTCCTGGCTCCAGACCTCCGGGGTCAACGCGCTGACGCCCGAGGTGACGTACGACGCGGACGGCAGGATCACCGAACTGGCCGTCGTCCAGGACGGCGAGGAGCTCCGCCCACACCGGGCCGCGGTCGGCCTGTACCGGCTGTCGACCGAGGGCGAGCTGGTGCGGTACGCGCGGGCCGAGGCCGACATCACCGGCGTGCGCACGGCGGTGACCGGGCTCGTGGGCGAGGAACGGCCCGCGCTCGTCCTGGTCAACGACGACGACCTGACCTACTGCAAGATCCGCTTCGACGAGGGGTCGCTGGCCACGCTGCGCGCCCACCTCGGCGACATGACGGACCCGCTGGCGCGCGCCCTGTGCTGGTCGGCGTTGTGGAACCTGACCCGCGACGGGCTGATGCCCGCCCGGGACTTCGTCGCGACCGTCCTGGACTTCGCGGGCCGCGAGACGGACATCGGCGTCCTCCAGATGGTGCACGCCTGGGCGCAGTCCGCCGTCACGCACTACGCCGCGGCCGACTGGCGCCCGGAGGGCGGCCGGCTGCTGGCCGAGGGCGGGCTGCGCGAGCTGCGGCTGGCCGAACCGGGCAGCGAGCACCAGCTCACCTGGGCTCGCTTCCTCGCCGCCACCGCCACCACCGACGCGGACTTCCGACTCCTGGAAGGTCTGCTCGACGGCACGGCGAAGATCGACGGGCTCGACGTCGACCAGGAGCTGCGCTGGGCCCTCTTGGCGCCGCTGGCGGCGCACGGCCGCGCCGATGAGACCCGGATCGACGAGGAGCTGTCGCGGGACGACACGGCGACCGGCAAGCGCCACCAGGTGCGCTGCCTGGCGGCCCGCCCCTCCGCCGCGGTCAAGGCGCAGGCATGGGCGCAGGTCGTCGAGTCGGACATGCTCTCGAACGCCCTGGTGGAGGCGACGATCTCGGGCTTCGTCCAGTCCTCGCAGCGCGAGCTGATCGCGCCGTACGCGCCGAAGTACTTCGCGGCGATCGAACGACTGTGGGAGGAGCGCTCGATCCAGATCGGCATGGACGTGGTCCGCGGTCTCTTCCCGGGTCTTCAGGACAGCGAGGAGACGCTCGCGGCGGCGGACGCCTGGCTGACGGGGCACGAGTCGGCCGCGCCGGCGCTGCGCCGGCTGGTCCTGGAGGCGCGCGACGACCTGGCCCGCGCCCTGCGCGCCCAGGCGTGCGACGGCCGCGCGCGGTAGCGGCGGCCCGCCGGCGGACGGCCCCCGGAACGCGTGGGCGGGCCCGGGGCCGTCCGCGTGAGGCGTGAGGGGCCTTCGGCCCAGGACGCGCCCGCTTGAGGACGAGCTCGTCCCGAAATGTCGACGGGATCGTCACAGCGGTTAGCGCGGCCGGGGGCGGCGGAAGACCCCCAGCATGAACCACGACACCCCCACCTCCCCCCGTTCCTTCCCCTTCCCGGCGGTCGACGCCCGCCGGGTGCTCTGCGCGGCGCAACTGAGGGCGCTCGGTATGACCGGAGCCGATATCGCCGCGTACGGCCGGCCGGGCGGGGGCTGGCAGCAGCTGCTCCCCGGGGTCTTCCTGCTGCACCCCGGGCACCCCACGGGCGAGGACCGGCTGGAGGCGGCGCTCCTGTACGCGCGGCACTCCGGCGCGGTGCCGGCCCAGGGGCCGGACGCCGTGGTCACCGGGCAGGCGGCCCTCGCCCTGCACGGTTTCGCCCACGTCCCTCCGCCCGCCGGACTCGAACGGATCGAGGTGCTGGTGCCCCGCACCCGGCGGCTGCGGTCGGCCGGCTGGGTCCGGGTGGTCCGGTCCCCGGAGATGCCCGAGGCGACGGAGATCGCCGGTGTTCCGGTCGCACCGGTGGCGTGGGCGCTCGCGGACGCGGTGTCCGGACTGAGCGACGCCGGGACGGTGCGCCGGCTGCTCATCGAGGCCGTCCGCGGCGGGCACTGCGAACCGGGCCCGGTGGTACGGGAACTGAACCGGGCGCGACTGCTGACCCGGCCGCACGTCGTGGAGGCCGTGGACGCGCTGCTGGCCGAGGGACGAGCGGTCGCCGAGGACCGGCTGTACGCGATGGTGCGGGAGCACGGGCTGCCCGACCCGGTGTGGAACGTGGACCTGCGGCTGCCGGGCGGCCCGCACCTGGGTGAGGTGGACGCGTACTGGCCGGACCAGGCGGTGGCGGTGGAACTGGACACCCGGGCCAGGCGACAGGACGACGACGCCCTGTGGTCCGAGCACGCCCGCAAGCGCGAGCAGTTGGAGCGCGTCGGCATCACCGTCGTCCACCTCACCCCACGGGGGCTGCGGGAGGCCCGGGAACAGCAGGCCACCATGGTCCGTACGGCCCTGATGGCCGCGGGGGACCGGGAGCCCGCCGCCTATGTCGTCGTGCTGCCCCGCTGAAGGATCTCCGGGGCACCCTTCTCCGTGAGGGTGCGAGCCGGATTCCCCCTGGCGGGCCGCCGCCCTCGACTCCTGCTTCCCGGGGCGGGATCAGAACCAGTAGGCCGGGTAGGGGCGGCCCGCCGCTCGGGCGCCGGCGAGCCCGAGGGCCACGAGGAGGACGGAGGCGAGCAGGAGCAGCGCGAGGAAGGCCGGGAGGGGCGGTGCCTGGAGGGCGACGATCACGGCCGTGGCGGCGGCCGGCGAGTGCGGGGTGCGGGCCGCCGACATGACACCGAGCGCGAGCCCGCCGGCGACAGCCGCGCCCCAGAGCCCCGGCCCCGCGACGGCGAGGACGGCGAAGCCGGTGAGCGCCGAGAGGAGTTGGCCGCCGACGACCGACCTGGGCTGTGACAGCGGCAGTTCGGGGGCCCCGGCGAGCAGGGCCATACTGGCGGCCAGTGGAGGGATGAGCAGCGGCTGGTCGAGTACGCCGCCGACGGCGACGAGCACGAGCAGCGCGGCGACACTGACGGCGGTGGACAGCGCGACGGACCGGAGGCGCGGGCGCGCGGGTGGCCGTGCGGGAGCGGGGGCGGTCGTCACGGGGCTCTCGGTCTCCTTCGCGGGGCCGGGTGAGGTGGGGGTCGCCCGCCGCGTGGCGGGCGGTGCGCCGGGTCAGGCGGGCCGGGGGCCGGCCGGCGGGTGCACGGGATCCGACCAGCGCAGCGGGACGGCGCGGGGGATCTCGACGACCTCTCGGACACAGAAGCGGGTGGTCCGTTCCGTCTGGCCGTAGTCGGTGGTGGCGTCGCCCGTCAGCTGGAGCGTCGTGCCCGTTCGCCAGTCCGGGAAGAGCAGGCCGGCCCGGCCGTCCGACTCCAGGTTGCCGAGAGTCAGGAACATCGCGTTGCCCGGGTAGTCCCGCCAGCTCAGCTCGGTCGGGGTGTCGACCCGGACGAAGCCCGGATCGCCGCCGCGGTGGCTCGCGTCCATGCCGTCGGGGGCGCTGGTCGCGATGAAGAAGGTGTCGGCGGCGTGGACGAAGCGCCGCTGCCCGGGATCGAGTGCCGTGCCGCGCCGCACGGCCCCGGGAAGGGCGTCGGGGTCGGGTGGGTACGGCTCCCGTTTCCTCAGGTATTTGGGGCAGTTGGAGAAGACCTGCTCCGCCTCGACCGTGAAGCCGCGCGGGCTGGGCCGGGCCGTGCCGTTGAGGCGCATCCGGCGGCGGGTGCGCGGGTCGAGGGCGAGCGTGCCGACGGCGGTGCCGGCCGGGGTGACCGCTCCGGCGAGGGGATCGTGGTCCGGGACCCCGCCGGCGACCGAGATCGTGTGCTGGCCGGTCGCCCGGACGAATCCGGGCCGGCCGGCCAGCAGGGCGCTCCACACCCTGCCGTCGGCGTCCGCCGCCCCGAGCACCAGCATCGGCTGGGCCTCCAGGAAGGCCGCGGCGACGGGGCGGATGCCGGGACCGATGGAGCGGCCGACGTGGGCGGCGAGGTCGCGGACGCCGAGGCGTCGCTGCACCGCGAGGGAGCCGGAGTGGAAGGCGTGCACGGAGTCCATGGGACGTCCTCTCGTTCGGCGGCCGGGCGGGATGCCGGGGGCATCCCGCCCGCGGGGCCACGGGTGCGGGCGGTCGCGCTTGCGGGGCCGCTCAGAAGAAACCGCAGGTCGGTGCGGTGCCGGACGGCGCCGGCGCGCCCTCGGCGCCCGTGGGGGCGAAGATCTCCAGGCGGATGCCGTCCGGGTCGTGGAAGAAGATGCCGCCTGAGGCGGAGCCTTCGCCGTGGGCGACCACTCCCTCGTAGGCGAAGGAGACGTCCAGCGCCCTGAGCGCCGTCTCGGCCGCCTCGACGCGCTCGATCGACTCGGCCCGGAAGGCCAGGTGATGGAGGCCGGAGCGCCCGGAGTCGTAGGCGCCGTCGGCCTGTTGCCAGAGCGTGAGGACGAGCTGCCCGTCCTGCCCCAGGAGCGCGAACCGGCCGCCCTCCTCCGCGCCCTCACCAAGGGGTTCGAAGCCGAGGACGTCCCGGTAGAAGCCGAGGGAACGCTGAAGGTCCGTGACGTTGAGGCCGGTGTGCCCCGTGTGCAGCGTGCCGATCGCCGGCATGGCGGTTCCCCTCTGTACGACGGCGAGCCCCCGGAGGGCTAACCTCTTAAATTGACTTTAAGGGTTAGCCAGGCGTAAGCGCAACCGGTCACGTACCCTTGAGGGGTTACTCACCGAGGAAGGCCGTCGACGATGACCGTTTCCGACCCACGCCCCCTCACGGGCGAGCCGGTGGCCCTCGATCTGCTCAACACCCGGTGGATGCGGGACGGCGTACGCCAGGACCTGCTCACGGACGAGGCGGGACTGACCGTGTGGCTGCGCGCCAACGGACTCCACGAACGCTTCACCGCCGACCCGGCCACCCTGCGCCACACCCTCGCGGCCCGCGACGCCCTCGCGGCACTGGTGGACCGCCCGGGAGACCCGGCCGCCACGGCGCGGGTCGACGCCGTCCTCGGGCACGGCCGCATCCGCGCCACACTGACCACCGAGGGACCGGGCGAGGAGGTGGAGTTCCGCGACCCCACCCGCGGCCCCGGCTGGACCGCCGCCCGCAACTACCTCGACCTGCTGCGCACGGCCCCGGACCGCATCAGGGCCTGCGCCCATGACGCGTGCATCCTGCACTTCTTCGACACCTCACGGAACGGGACCCGCCGCTGGTGCTCGATGGCGGTCTGCGGGAACCGGGCCAAGGCCTCGCGGCATCACGCCCGCGCCAAGGACGCCTGAGCACCTGCCGAGCGGCTCCTCCCCGGCATCCGCGCCGACACCCCTCCCCGCCCCGGCACCCGATCCCGCGCCGTCATGAAGCCGTCCGGCGCGCGAAGCCGGAAGCACGACCCTCGCCGCACCCTCGCCCCACCCTCGCCGCACCCCCACTCCGCCCTCGCCCCACCCTCGCCCCACCCTCGCCCACCCCGACCCAAACGCCCTTTTGGACGCTGTTCGTTCCCTATGGCGTATGCCGGACAGTGGCGGATGTCCGCCATCCCGTCATCCCGCCACCCGGCAACTCTCCACAAACCCCTGTCACTTGCGAAAGTGTGAGCGGTCATCCGGTGCCGAATTCCGGACTCTCTCTTTCACCAAAACAGGGATGTAAATGACCACCCCCGCATCGCAGAGCTCCATAGCCGGGCACTCGAACCCCGGGCACAGACGCGCGGCACGCATCGCCGCCGCCGCCGGACTCGTGACCGCGCTCATCGCGGCCGGCGCTGCTCCGGTCCTGGCCGCCGAAGAGCCGGCGACCACTCCCCCGGTCAAGTCCGCCGACGCCGCCGACAAGCTCGGCGCCACCGACGCCCAGCGCCTGTCCGAGGCCGAGGCCACCGGCGCGCGGAACGTCACGATCCTCGTGGCCACCGCGCCCGGCGCCACCGAGCAGGTGGCCGGCCAGCTCGACGCGGTCCACGGCGCCTCGATCGGCAAGCAGGACGACAAGCTCGGCTACGTCCGCGCCACCCTGCCCACCGCCAAGGCCGGTGCCGCCATCAAGGCCGCCACCAAGCTGTCCGCGGTCCAGTCGATCGACCTCCAGGCGGAGATCGTGCTGGACGACCCGACCCCGGACGCCGGCACCCCGAGCGCCGCCGGCGGCCACCGCGGAAAGCGGACCTACACGGGCCCCGACAGGAAGACGCCGGCGAAGAACCCGTACAACCCGTCCTTCGAGACCGGTGCGGTCGAGTTCGTCCAGGACCACCCCCGGGCCGACGGCCGCGGCGTGACCATCGGCATCCTCGACTCCGGTGTCGACCTCGCCCACCCTGCCCTGCAGAAGACCACCACCGGCGAGCGCAAGATCGTCGACTGGGTCACCGCCACCGACCCGATCACCGAGGGCGACGGCACCTGGCGCGCCCAGGTGACCGAGGTCACCGGCCCCGTCTTCAGCGCCTCCGGACAGAGCTGGAAGGCGCCCGAGGGCACCTACCGCTTCAACCGCTTCTCCGAGGCGGCCACCCAGGGCGGCGACCCCGAGGGCGACATCAACCGGGACGGCGACACCACCGACGTCTTCGGCATGCTGTACGACCCGGCCGCCGGCACCGTCCGCGTCGACACCGACCAGGACGGCGACTTCACGAACAACGCGCCGATGAAGCCGTACAAGGACGGCCACCAGGTCGGCTACTTCGGCACGGACGACCCGTCCACCGACGTCGCGGAGAAGACCCCGTTCGTCGTGGAGATCCGCAAGGACGTCCCGATGGACCCCTACGGCGGCAGCTGGGTCGGCAAGAAGGCCGACTTCGTCAACATCGGCGTCGTCGAGTCCGCCCACGGCACCCACGTCGCCGGCATCACCGCCGCCAACGGCATGTTCGGCGGCCGGATGGACGGCGCCGCTCCCGGCGCCAAGATCGTCTCCGCCCGCGCCTGCACCTGGTCCGGCGGCTGCACCAACACCGCCCTGACCGAGGGCATGGTGGACCTGGTCGTCAACCGCGGCGTCGACATCGTCAACATGTCGATCGGCGGTCTGCCCGCGCTCAACGACGGCGACAACGTCCGCGCCCGCCTCTACACCCGGCTGATCGACGAGTACGGCGTCCAGCTGGTCATCTCCGCCGGCAACTCCGGCCCCGGCACCAACACCATCGGCGACCCCGGTCTCGCCGACAAGGTGATCTCGGTCGGCGCCGGCGTCTCCAAGGCGACCTGGGCCGCCAACTACGGTTCGGACGTCAAGAAGAAGTACGCCATGTTCCCCTTCTCCTCGCGCGGCCCGCGTGAGGACGGCGGCTTCACCCCGACCGTGACCGGCCCCGGCTCGGCCATCAGCACCGTCCCGACCTGGCAGGCCGGTTCCCCCGTGCCCGAGGCCGGCTACGAGCTGCCCGCCGGCTACGCCATGTTCAACGGCACCTCGATGTCCTCGCCGCAGGTCGCCGGCGCCGGCGCGCTGCTGATCTCCGCGGCCAAGCAGCGGCACATGGACCTCTCCCCGCTCACCCTGCGCACCGCGCTCACCTCGACCGCCAAGCGGATCTCCGGTGTCGCGGCGCACGAGCAGGGTGCCGGCCTCGTGGACATCGTGGACGCCTGGGATTCGATCCGCTTCGGCGCGACCGCGCACGACTACAAGGTCGAGGCCCCGGTCGACACCGTGATCTTCCCGGCCCCGCACACCGGCACCGGTGTGTACGACCGTGAGGGCGGCCTCAAGGTCCGCCAGAAGAAGGTCTACGAGGTCACCGTCACGCGCACCAGCGGTCCGAACCGGACGCTCTGGCACCGGCTGAACCTGAAGCACAACGACGGCACCTTCCGGATCGTCGGCGGCGACTGGATCGCCATGCCGCTGAACAAGCCGGTCACCGTCAAGCTGCAGGCCCGCGCGAAGACCGCCGGTGTGCACAGCGTCATCCTGGAGGCCGACGACTTCTTCACCGAGGGCGTCGACAAGCAGATCATGGCGACCGTCGTCGTCGCCGGCGATCTGACCGCCCCCGGCTACACGTTCACCGCCACCGGCTCCGTACAGCGCAACGACGTGAAGTCGTACTTCATCACCGTCCCGAAGGGCGCGAAGACCCTCGAGGTCGCCCTCGGCGGCCTGAAGGCGAAGAGCCAGACCCGGTTCATCGCGATCCACCCCTACGGTGTGCCGTTCGAGTCGACCGCGTCCAACGTCTGCTACCCGCACTACAACCCGGCCAACACCTGCCGTCCGGACCTGCGGTCGTACGCGAACCCGACGCCGGGCGTCTGGGAGATCGAGGTCGAGGCCCGCCGTACCTCGCCCGACCTGAACAACCCCTACCGGCTGGACGTGTCGGCGCTCGGCGCCGTCTTCGACCCGGCGGTGCAGACCGTCGACGAGGCCAAGGTAGGCACCCCGGCCGCCGTCGAATGGAAGATCACCAACTCCTTCGCCGCGATCGACGGCACGCTGAAGGGCGGCCCGCTGGGCTCCGCCCGGGTGGAGACCCCGACCATCGGGCACCACGAGCAGCAGACGAAGACCGTCACCATCGGCGAGGGTGTCGAGCGGCTCGACGTGGCCATCGGCAACACCTCCGACAAGGCCGCCGACCTCGACCTGACCGTCTACCTGGGCGACAAGCAGGTCGGCCAGTCGGCCGACGGCGACTCGGAGGAGTCCGTCTCCCTGGTCAAGCCGGCCGCGGGCACCTACACCATCGTCATCGACGGCTACTCGGTCCAGGCGGAGGGTGGCACGACCTACGACTACAAGGACGTCTACTACTCCTCCGCGCTCGGCACCGTGCAGGTCGACGAGACGAAGCGGGTGAAGCTGGCGAACGGCGCGACCACTCAGGTCGGCGCCGAGGTCCTGGTCTCCGGCATGGCTCCGGAGGGCCGGCGGTTCTTCGGCGAGGTCCAGCTGCTGAACGCGCGCGGAACCGCCGCGGGCACCGGCAGCGTCGTGATCGGCAAGGTCACGGAGTAGGGACACGCCGTAACGAGGGTCACACCTTGGCATGACATGCCCCGGGGCGGGCACCGGAGACGGTGTCCGCCCCTTCGCTGTACCGGGCCTTCCGGGGGCCGGCCGGAGCCTCGCGAGAGGCCCCGGCGTCATCCCGCCCCTTGGACTACGGATTGGACAAGGCGCCCCGGAGCGCACGCATGATGGACGCGGCACCACCCTGCACACATATTCGGAGGAGTCCCCGTGAAGGTCGGAATCGTAGGAGCCACCGGTCAGGTCGGCACGGTCATGCGCAGCATCCTGGCCGAGCGGAACTTCCCGCTGGACGAGCTGCGGCTCTTCGCCTCCGCCCGCTCCGCCGGCACGGTCGTCGACGGGGTCACGGTCGAGGACGCCTCGACCGCCGACTACACGGGCCTGGACATCGTGCTCTTCTCCGCCGGTGGCGCCACCTCCAAGGCGCTCGCCGAGAAGGTCGCCGCCCAGGGCGCCGTCGTGATCGACAACTCCTCCGCGTGGCGCCGCCACCCCGAGGTGCCGCTGGTCGTCTCCGAGGTCAACCCGCACGCGGTCAAGGACCGTCCCAAGGGCATCATCGCCAATCCGAACTGCACCACGATGGCCGCGATGCCGGTCCTCAAGCCGCTGCACCAGGAGGCCGGCCTGACCGCCCTCGTCGCCACCACCTACCAGGCCGTCTCCGGCTCCGGTGTGGCCGGCGTGGCCGAGCTGCGCACCCAGGCGTGCGCCGTGGCCGAGAACGCCGACCGGCTCGCCTTCGACGGCGAGGCCGTGGAGTTCCCCGAGCCCGGCGTCTACCAGCGTCCGATCGCCTTCAACGTCGTACCGCTGGCCGGTTCGATCGTGGACGACGGCACCTTCGAGACGGACGAGGAGCAGAAGCTCCGCCACGAGTCCCGGAAGATCCTGGAGATCCCCGGCCTGAAGGTCTCCGGCACCTGTGTCCGTGTCCCGGTCTTCTCCGGCCACTCCCTCCAGGTCAACGCCCGCTTCGAGCGGCCGATCAGCGTCGAGCGCGCCTACGAGCTGCTGAAGGACGCGGAGGGCGTCGAGCTGTCCGAGATCCCCACCCCGCTCCAGGCGGCCGGCAAGGACGCCTCGTACGTGGGCCGCATCCGGGCCGACGAGACCGTCGAGCACGGTCTGGCGCTGTTCCTCTCCAACGACAACCTCCGCAAGGGCGCCGCGCTGAACGCGGTGCAGATCGCGGAGCTGGTGGCGCGCGAGCTCAAGGGCGCCTGACCTCGTAGTGGAAGCAGCCGTACTCGACGGCCCTGACGTGCACCAGGGCCACCCGCGGGTCGGCGAAGGCTTCCGTCAGCGCCTCGTCGAAGGCTTCGGTGGCCGCCTCCGGGATCTCCAGGAGGCGGCCACCGGCGATCGTGCCGTCGGCGGCGTAGCGGCGCAGGGTGCGCAGCGCGCCGGGACGGGCGAAGGGATAGGTGCCCGGCGCTCCGGGCCCCGCGCACCGCTCGGCGTGGACGAAGACGGGTCCCTGCTCGTCGTACGCGCCCGGCTCGGCGCCGGTCCGTGCCGCCCAGCGGCGCAGCGGGGCGTATGACACGAGGGCGATGCGCTCGCCGGGACGTGAGTGACGCAGGCAGCAGCGCAGGAGGGCTCCGCCCTCGGGGTCGGCGAAGGCCCTGCAGGGGCGACCCGCGTCGTCGGTGGCGCGCAGTTCGTCGAGGGCGGTGGGCTCGATGGCCCGGACGGTGTGGGTGGGAGTCATGGGCCCAGCCTCACGCAGCGGGGCGTATTCCACCGGCGGGATTCGGACGGTGAGCCGACGTGCGGCGGGACCGGTGGGGGCGGTCTGTCCACACGGGTCCGGTGCCGCCGCTTCGGGGCGGGGAAACGTGTCGTGCGTCGCCGACGCGGGCCGTGGAAGGATGACCCAAACGTCACGAAACCGAGGAGTAGACCGGGTGCCTGGCACAAACCTGACCCGTGAAGAGGCACAGCAGCGGGCGAAGCTGCTGGCCGTGGACGCGTACGAGGTCGAACTCGACCTCACCGGTGCGCAGGAGGGCGGGACCTACCGGTCCGTCACCACCGTCCGCTTCGATTCCGCCGAGGCCGGTGCGGAGACCTTCATCGACCTCGTCGCCCCCGCCGTGCACGAGGTGGTGCTCAACGGCCGCGCGCTCGACGTGGCCGCCGTCTTCCGTGACTCCCGGATCACGCTGGCCCATCTCCGGCAGGGCCCGAACGAGCTCCGGGTCGTCGCGGACTGCGCGTACACCAACACCGGTGAGGGCCTGCACCGCTTCGTCGACCCGGTCGACGGCCAGGCCTATCTGTACACCCAGTTCGAGGTCCCGGACGCGCGCCGTGTCTTCGCCGCCTTCGAGCAGCCGGACCTCAAGGCGACCTTCCGGTTCACCGTGAAGGCGCCGAGCGGCTGGTCGGTGATCTCCAACTCGCCGACGCCGGAGCCCGAGGACGACCTGTGGGTGTTCGAGCCGACCCCGCGCATCTCGACGTACATCACCGCGCTGATCGTCGGCCCGTACCACGCGGTGCACTCCTCCTACGAGAAGGACGGGCAGCGCGTTCCGCTCGGCATCTACTGCCGTCCCTCGCTGGCCGAGTTCCTCGACGCGGACCACATCTTCGACGTGACCCGTCAGGGCTTCGACTGGTTCCAGGAGAAGTTCGCGTACGACTACCCCTTCGCCAAGTACGACCAGCTCTTCGTACCGGAGTTCAACGCGGGCGCGATGGAGAACGCGGGCGCGGTCACGATCCGCGACCAGTACGTCTTCCGCTCCAAGGTGACGGACGCGGCGTACGAGCGCCGGGCGGAGACGATCCTGCACGAGCTCGCCCACATGTGGTTCGGCGACCTCGTGACCATGGAGTGGTGGAACGACCTCTGGCTGAACGAGTCGTTCGCCACCTTCACCTCCGTCGCCTGCCAGGCATCCGTGCCGGGCACCCGCTGGCCGAACGCCTGGACCACCTTCGCCAACGCGGAGAAGACGTGGGCCTACCGCCAGGACCAGCTGCCGTCCACGCACCCGATCATGGCGGAGATCAACGACCTGGAGGACGTGCAGGTCAACTTCGACGGCATCACCTACGCCAAGGGGGCCTCGGTCCTCAAGCAGCTGGTGGCGTACGTCGGACAGGACGAGTTCTTCCAGGGCGTGCAGGCGTACTTCAAGGCGCACGCCTTCGGGAACACGCGTCTGGCCGATCTGCTGGGCGCTCTGGAGGAGACCTCCGGCCGCGACCTGAAGACCTGGTCGAAGGCGTGGCTGGAGACGGCCGGCATCAACATCCTCCGGCCGGAGATCGAGACGGACGAGAACGGGATCATCACCTCCTTCGCCGTCCGACAGGAGGCGCCGGCGCTGCCGTCCGGGGCCAAGGGCGAGTCGATCCTGCGTCCCCACCGGATCGCGATCGGCTTCTACGACCTCGACGCGGCCGGGAAGCTGGTCCGCGGCGACCGGGTCGAGCTGGACGTGCGGGCCGCCGAGCTGACGGCGGTGCCGCAGCTGGAGGGCAAGGCCCGCCCGGCGGTCGTGCTGCTCAACGACGACGACCTGTCGTACGCGAAGGTACGGCTCGACGAGGTGTCGCTGAAGAACGTCACGGCGCACCTGGGCGACTTCGCGGAGTCGCTGCCGCGCGCGCTGTGCTGGGCCTCGGCCTGGGACATGACGCGTGACGGCGAGCTGGCGACCCGGGAGTACCTGGAACTGGTGCTCTCCGGCATCGCCAAGGAGTCCGACATCGGCGTGGTGCAGTCGCTGCAGGGCCAGGTGAAGGCGGCGCTGGAGCTGTACGCGGCGCCGGACTGGCGCGAGGCGGGCCTGACGCGCTGGACGGACGCGACGCTGGCGCACCTGCGCACGGCCGAGCCGGCCGGCGACCACCAGCTGGCGTGGGCGCGCGCCTTCGCGGCGACCGCCCGCACGCCCCAGCAGCTGGACCTGCTGGTCGCGCTGCTGGAGGGGCGTGAGTCGATCGAGGGTCTGGCGGTGGACACCGAGCTGCGCTGGGCGTTCGTGCAGCGGCTCGCGGCGACGGGCGTCTACGAAGAGACGGAGATCGCGGCCGAGCTGGAGCGCGACCGGACGGCGGCGGGCGAGCGCCACGCGGCCACCGCGCGGGCGGCGCGTCCCACCGAGGCGGCCAAGGCCGAGGCGTGGGCGTCGGTCGTGGAGTCCGACAAGCTGGCGAACGCCGTGCAGGAGGCGGTGATCGGCGGCTTCGTCCAGACCGACCAGCGCGAGCTGCTCGCCCCCTTCACGGCGAAGTACTTCGCCTCGATCAAGGGCGTCGCGGAGACCCGCAGCCACGAGATGATCCAGCAGATCGTGGTCGGTCTCTATCCGACGCTCCAGGTGTCGCGGGAGACCCTGGACGCGACGGACGCCTGGATCGCGGCGAACGACCCCGCTCCGGCGCTGCGGCGTCTGGTGACGGAGTCGCGCGCGGGCGTGGAGCGGGCGCTGAAGGCCCAGGCGGCGGACGCCGCGGCGGCCTGATCCTCCGAGTGACCGAGTGGAGGACGAAGGGGTACCTCCCCCGTGGAGGTACCCCTTCGTCCGTGGTGAGGTCCGCCCGGCGGGCGGGCGTCGGTGCGCGGCCGCTCCGCCGGGCGGAAACCGGTCGGAACCTCCCGGGGGTGACCTCCGGCCGGGTCGGAGGTCACCCCCGGGAGGCTGTCAGTCGCCGAGCTCCTGACAGCGGCGGCGCAGCGTGTCGGCGCCCTGCTCGGTGAGCGTGCCGTGCAGGCGCATCCGGGCGACGCCGCCGTCGGGGAAGGCGTCGAGACGGACGTGGGTGACGACGGCCCGCGCGGCGAGCGGGAAGCGGTGCGGGGTGTCGGGCTGGAGGCGGGTGCGGGGGATGATCTCGAACCACTCGCCGGTCTCGCCGTTGCGGCCCTGGAGGGCTGTCCAGCCCGCCGAGTTGCCCTTGAGGTAGGCGGTGTCGATCTCCACGGCGCGTACGGCGCCCTGGGCGGCGAGCCGGAAGCGGACCCAGTCGTGGGTGCCGCGGACCCGGCGGCGGCGGTTCTCCCAGCCGTCGTCCATCTTGCGGGAGGTGCCCGGCAGGATGATCTGCGTCGGCGAGGAGTAGAACCTGTCGGAGGCGTCCTCGCACACGCCTCCGTTGAGGACGGAGATCAGATCGAGGGTGCCGAGCAGCTCCAGCCACGCGGGGTCGGGCACGACCTCGCCGTGGACGCGGAGGCGGGCGACGCCGCCGTCGGGGTGCTGGCAGAGGCGGACGTGGCTCCAGCGCCGCTCGGAGGTGATCGTGAAGCCGTTGGCGGCGTGCCCGCGCACGGGGGTGGGCGGGACGAGTTCCTCCCATATGACGTCGGCGGCGAGCAGCCGCTCGGGGCTCGGGGTCCCTTCGACGGCGGTGGCCTGGACGCTGACCCGCTGCGGGTAGTTGCCGCGGAAGTGGGCGGTGTCGACGACGATGCCGCGGATGACGCCGGGGGCGCCGAGGCGGACGACCGCCCAGTCGTGGTCCTCGGGAGCGGGGAAGACGTTCCCGGCGTCGGCGCCGCGGCGGCGGCGGGTCTCCCAGCCGTCCATGATCTTGCCCTTGTGGCCGAAGCGCTCCGGGTCGAAGACGGCGCGCTCGCGGACCAGGAGGTTCTCGCGCTCGGCGAAGAACTCGTCGTTGGCGGCGACGACCCCGGCGCCGAGCCGGCGGTCGGCGAGGTCGACGAGCTCGGTGAAGGGGAAGTCGCCGCTGCGGTAGTCGGCGTACGGGTCGCCTCCGCCGTAGGGGGCGGCGTCGTTGGCGTGCGGGTCCTGTTCCGGGCTCGTCTCGAAGGTCATGCCCTGACTCTGCCTGCCCGGCGAAGACCAGGTCCATCGAAAGTTTTCGACGGTATTTTTCAGTGGAACTGAAAGATTTCCGGGCGAGTGGCGCTACCGGGCCGCCTCACGGGCGGCGGCGGCCTGCCGGAGCGCGGCGAGGACCCGGGCGACCGCCGGACCCTCCTCCGCCCCGCGGCGGACGGCGGCGACGACGTGGCGGCGCGGCCGGTCGGCGGAGAGGACCCGCATGACGACACCGCCGCGCGGCTCGGCGGTGGCCATCCGGGGGACGAGCGCGATGCCCATGCCGGCCTCGACCATGGCGAGGATGGTGGTCCAGCCGGAGGCGCTGTGGGCCTGCTCGGGCACGAATCCGGCGGCTTCGCAGGCGGCGGTGGTGATCTCGGACCAGGGCCCCGAGCCGCCGAAGATCCAGGGTTCGGCGGAGAGGTCGGCGAGCCGCAGACCGGGCGCGTCGGCGAGCGGGTGCGCCCGGGGCAGCGCGAGGTCGAGTGGGTCGGCGAGCAGCGGTACACGGCTGAACTTGGGGTCGCGGACGGGCGGCGCGTGGGCGGCGAGCGAGAGGGCCAGGTCGACGGCGCCGGAGGTGAGCAGCTCGTACGCCTCCGCTGCCTCGGCCTCGCGGACCCGCACGTCGAGGCCGGGGTGCGCGTCGCGGAGCTGTCGCACCGCGGGCACGACGAGCGCGGGGACGCCGGTCGAGAAGGCCGCCAGCCGTACCTGCCCCGCCTCGCCGCGCAGGTAGCCGTCGAGCTCGGCGTCGGCGCGTTCCAGCTGGGCGAAGACCGCCTCCGCGTGGCGGAGCACCAGGTGGGCGGCGTCGGTGAGGCGGACCCCGCGGCCCTGGGCCTCCAGCAGGCGCACCCCGAGCTGTCCGGCCAGGTTGGTGAGCTGCTGGGAGACGGCCGAGGGGGTCATGAGCAGCGCCTCCGCGGTCGCGGTGACGGTGCCGCGGTCGCGGAGGGTGCGGAGGATGCGGAGCTTCTTGATGTCCCACTCGGTCATGGGGCGCAACCTACCCGGCCGGGCTGGGACCGCGGTCACCTCGACGCAGTCTTCCGGTCCGGCGAAATGTTCCGGGCGTTGTGTTCATCGGATCTGAACGTTCTGCTCGCCTCGGCACGTGGCGCCCGCGAGGCCCGCGGGGTCCACTGCCCGGCGAGCGTGGCTCCGAAGGCGACCGCCATGCCGGCCAGCTGGACCGGGCCGAGCGACTGACCGAGCGCCACCCAGCCGATGACCGCCGCGGTGATCGGCGACAGCGGGCCGAGCAGGGTGACCGAGGAGGCGCTCAGCAGCTCGACACCGCGGAACCAGAGGAGATAGGAGACCGCGGTGTTGCCCAGGGCGAGGTAGGCGTAGCCGAGCAGGCCGTCGGTGTCCAGGGCGGGCGGCGCACCTTCGAGCACGAGGGCGACCGGCAGCAGGACCAGGCCGCCCGCGGTGAGCTGCCAGCCCGTCAGGGCCGCCGCTCCCGCGCCCTCGGGGCGGCCCCAGCGCTTGGTGAGGACCGTTCCGGCGGACATCGACAGGGCGGCGAGGAGTCCGGCGGCCACCCCCAGCGGGTCGGGCGCGGCGCTCGCCCTCAGGACGACCAGGCTGACACCGAGGGCGGCGGCGATCGCGGTGAGCAGCGACCGCGTGGTCGGCCGGTCCCCCAGGAACAGCGCGGCGAGTCCGACCACGAGGAGCGGGCCGACCGAGCCGACGACGGCGGCGAGACCGCCGGGCAGCCGGTAGGCGGCGAGGAAGAGCAGCGGGAAGAAGGCGCCGATGTTGAGGACGCCGAGGATCGCCGCCTTCCCCCACCAGGCACCCCGGGGAAGCCTCCGGGTGTACGCGAGGAGGAGCAGACCGGCGGGCAGGGCGCGCGTCAGGCCGGTGAACAGCGGCCGGTCGGGTGGCAGGAACTCGGTGGTGACGTAGTAGGTCGACCCCCAGGAGACGGGGGCGAGCGCGGTGAGGGCGACGACGGCGGCCTTGCGGGACATGACGGATTCCCCGGTTCGGACGGTGGACCGAATGACTTGACGGTAAGTAGCTTAGTCATAAGCTACTTACCGTCAAGTGACTTACTTGTCATCGAGCCTGCGAGGAACGGAGACTGCGCACATGGAGACGAACAACGTGGGCTCCGGCCCCGAGCGCGACGCCGTCGACGCCATCACCGACCAGTGGGCTGTGGTCCGCCCCGATCTGGACACCGTGCCGATGGCCGTCTTCGGGCGGATCTACCGGCTCGCCGCCGCCATGCGCGGCCGGGTGGACAAGGCGTACGCGCCCTACGGGATGTCACTCGGGGAGTTCGACGTCCTGGCGACCCTGCGCCGTTCGGGTGAGCCGTACACGCTGTCGCCGCGTGAGCTGACGGCGACGCTGATGATCACCACCGGCGGGATGACGGGCCGGCTGGACAAACTGGAGAAGGCCGGGCTGCTCAGCCGAAGCCCCGATCCGCACGACCGGCGCGGTCTACGCGTGACGCTCAGCGAGCGCGGGCGCGGGCTGGTGGACCAGGCCGTGACGGCCGGCCTCGCCCGGCAACGGGAGGCGCTGGAGTCCGCGCTCGACCCGCGGGAGCGGGAGCAACTGGCCGGGCTGCTGCGCAAGCTCCTCGCCACGACGGCCTGAGAGCCTGGCGGCCGAAGGTCCCGACACGCCCCCGGCCACGGACCACACCCGGGAACGCACGCGAGGGCGCCGCACGGTACTCACGTACCGTGCGGCGCCCTCGGAGCGATGCGGGCCGAGGCCGCAGGCGGGCGCGGTCTGGTGCGGGCGATTCCCGGGCGCCGGGACGCCGCTGTAGCGGAGCTACCGGGCATCCCGGCGACACCGGCAGCGCGCGTGCCAGGGCGTGACCGCCCGGCCAGAGGCCACCCGGCAGGCTCTCAGACCCTCTTGGTCCTGTCGGACTTGTCGAGCACCATCACCAGACCGGCGATCACCAGGAACAGGACGATCGGGGTGGCGACGAACAGGCCGAGGGTCTCGACGACACTCAGCTTGGGGGCCGGGTCGTCACCGTCGTCGCGGGTGAGCGCGAGCGCCGGGGACGACATGAGCAGCATCATCAGCGTCGTACCGGCCGCGACAGCACCGGCGCGCAGGGCGTTCTTCTTGTCCACGGTGCAAACGTAGCGAACACCTAAACCGGCCGCGCGCCCGGGGGTGCCGTACGCGCCGCGCCCGCGCCGAGGAGGGACAGCAGTCGGTACGCCCGGGGCGAGGCCGTCAGCGCCTCCAGCGTCAGCGGCTGCCCTTCCGGGCCGGCGACCGGCAGCCGCCAGTTGGGGTACTCGTCCCAGGTGCCGGGCAGGTTCTGCGGCCGGCGGTCCCCGACCGTGTCCGGCAGCCACAGCCCCACCATGCGCGCCGGGGTGCGCAGCAGGAAGCGGTGGACGGCCCTGATCTCGGCCTCCTCGTCCCCCGGCCCCTCCGGGAGCAGCCCCAGCCGCTCGAAGGCGCCCAGCCACTCGCCGGTCTCGGCGGCGTCCCTGGCCCGCTCCCGGGCCGGATCGCCGGTCAGCAGCCCCAGCCGCTGCCGCAGCGTGACGTGGTCGCCGGAGAGGCGGGCCGCCGTGGAGGGGAGGTCGTGGGTGGTGGCGGTGGCCACGCAGTCCGCGCGCCACACCTCGGGCGTCAGCGGAAGCCCGGTGCCCGACCAGTCGCGTTCGAACCAGAGCACGGAGGTGCCCAGCACACCGCGCCGGGACAGCGCCTCGCGCACCCCCGGCTCGACGGTGCCGAGGTCCTCGCCGATGACGACGGCGCCCGCCCGGTGCGCCTCCAGGACCAGGACGGCGAGCATGGCCTCTGCGTCGTAGCGGACATACGTTCCCTCGGTGGGCCCGCGGCCCTCGGGTACCCACCAGAGCCGGAACAGGCCCATGACGTGGTCGATGCGCAGGGCGCCGGCGTGGCGCAGCAGTTCCCGGAGCAGGCCGCGGTAAGGCAGGTAGCCGGAGGCCGCGAGCACGTCGGGGCGCCAGGGCGGCAGGCCCCAGTCCTGGCCGCGGGAGTTGAAGGCGTCGGGCGGGGCGCCCACCGACATGCCGGACGCGAAGGTGCCCTGCTGGGCCCAGGCGTCCGAACCGTCCGGGTGGACACCGACGGCCAGGTCGTGGACCACCCCCACGGACATGCCTGCCTCTCGGGCGTCCGCGCCGGCGGCGGCGAGCTGCCGGTCCGTCAGCCAGGCCAGCCAGCGGTGGAAGTCGACCCGGTCGGCCAGCTCGGCGTCGGCGGCGACGATCGGGGCGGCCGCACGCGGGTCACGCAGCTCGGCGGGCCAGCCGCGCCAGTGGTGGCCGTGGCGCTCCGCGAGGGCGCAGTAGGTCGCGTGGTCCTCCAGCGCGAGGCCCCGCTCCGCGAGGAAGTCGCGGTAGGCGGCCCGCGCGCCGGGCCCGGGTTCCACGGTCCGTACGAGTTCCAGGGCGCGCCGTTTGAGCTCCCACACCGCGTCCCGGTCGATCAGCGCTCCCTTGCGCAGCACCCGTTCGCGCAGCTCGGCGGCGTCGGCGAGGACCGTGTCCAGCGCCTCGCGGTGCTCGGGCCCCACATGGGCGTACCCGGGGACGTCCTCGATCCGCAGATGGACCGGGTCGGGGAAGCGGCGGGAGGAGGGGCGGTACGGGGAGGGGTCGGTGGGCGCGCCGGGCACGGCCGCGTGCAGCGGGTTGACCTGGACGAACCCGGCGCCGTGCACGCGTCCGGCCCAGACGGCGAGCTCCCGCAGGTCGCCGAGGTCCCCCATGCCCCAGGAGCGCGCGGACAGGACGGAGTAGAGCTGGACGAGCAGCCCGAAGGCGCGGTGTTCCGGCCGGGGCACGCACGCGGGGGCGACGATCAGGGTGCCCGTCCCGGAACGGCCCCCGGGGGCGGTCGCCTCGATCCGGTGCACTCCGAGCGGCAGTCGCGCCCAGTCGGCGGCCTCGGCCTCCTCCACGACGTCGCCCGCCTCGGTCGTCACGCGCAGCCGCGTACCGGGCGGCAGCCCCTCGGGCGGCCCCTGGGGGCCGTCCTGCCACCGCACGAGCGTGGGCGGCAGCAGGCGGTCCCGCTCGGCGCGGTGCGCCGCTTCGAGCGCCGCGTCGAGGGCCTCCGGAGTCCCGGCGTCCACGTCCAGGGCGGCGAGCACGGCGACGACCGTGGCATCGGGCACCTGGACGGTGACGCCCTCGGAGGGTGCGTACGCGGTGGCGACGCCATGGAGGGCGGCGAGGCGGGCCAGGGTCACTTCACACTCCGAGAGTCGGGAACAGCGGCGGCCCGGACAGGTCACATGCCGGGGGACTCCATCCCGCCGGCGGTGCCGTGGGCGGTGGGTTCGCTGGTGAGCGGCGCCGCGTCGGTCAGAGGCGGCTCGCTGGTGAGGGGGGCGGCGTCGGCGAGGGGCGGTTCGCTGGTGAGCGGAGCGGCGTCGGCGAAGGGCGGTTCGCTGGTCAGCGGGGCGGCGTCGAAGAAGGCCGGCTCGCAGATCAGCGGGCCCTGTTTCGGTACCCGATGGTGGATGGTCGGGCGCATGGTCGTGGTCACGGGGGTCTCCCGGTTTCGTCTCGACAAGTGGGACAGCAAGGGCACGCCTACCCACCGCCCCCCGTTTTACCGGCAGAACTTCGCGCGAGACCGCCACCTCGCCGAAAGAGTGCCCGGCAAAGCCGACACATCGACCACGCGCATTGACACCTCGGCCGACCGGGTGGTGGGGTCGTCACCAACTCGTGACCAAAGGAGTCCTTCGTGTACCTGGGGCGCAGGAAGCGGACCGCGACGGCCGTGGCCGCCGCGGTCATCGGCGGTCTCCTCGGCGGCGCCGTGCCCGGTGTCGCACAGGCCGCACCGGCCCCCCCGGCCAGCGCCACGGACGAGCAGACCGACGCGCGGTCGTCGGCGGACACCGGAGTGTGGCCGCGCCCGCAGTCCCTGAGGACGACGGGCGCCTCGGTACCGCTCGGCGACCAGGTCACCCTGCTCGCCGACGCCGACGCCGACCCGCACGCCCTGGCCGCGCTGCGCGAGGTACTGCGTGCGGCGGGCGTGCGGACCGTCCACACGTCCCTGCCGGGCGCGGGCACCGTCGTCCGCGCGGGCGGGCGGGCCGGCCGGGGGGACGCCGCCGCGTCCGAGGCTCTGCGCGCCCTGCGGGTGCCCGAGCGGGGTGATCTCCCGCACGGCGGCTACCGTCTCGCGACCGGCCGGGTCCAGAGCCGGGACACGGTCGTGCTGGACGGGGTCGGCGAGGACGGCCTCTTCCACGCCGTGCAGACACTGCGCCAGCTGGTGGGCCCGCAGCGGGAGATCCGCGGCGTCGTGGTGCGCGACTGGCCTGGCAGCGCCGTCCGCGGCCTGACCGAGGGCTTCTACGGCCGCCCCTGGAGCCAGGAACAGCGCCTCGCCCAGCTCGACTTCATGGGCCGCACCAAGCAGAACCGCTTCCTCTACGCCCCCGGCGACGACCCGTACCGGCAGACCCTGTGGAGGGAGCCCTACCCGGCCGAGCAGCGCGCCGCGTTCCGCGCGCTCGCCGAGCGGGCCCGCGCCAACCACGTCACGCTCGCCTGGGCGGTGGCGCCCGCGCAGTCCATGTGCCTGGCCTCCGACGACGACGTCCGGGCGCTCACCCGGAAGATCGACGCCATGTGGGCGCTCGGCGTGCGTTCCTTCCAGCTCCAGTTCCAGGACGTCAGCTACAGCGAGTGGCACTGCTCGAAGGACGCGGACGTCTTCGGCCGGGGCCCCGCGGCGGCCGCCGCGGCCCACGCCCGTGTGGTCAACGCGGTGGCCCGGCACCTGGCGGAGCGCCACCCGGGCGCGGAGCCGCCGGACCTGATGCCGACGGAGTACTACCAGGACGGCCGGACGGACTACCGCACCGCGCTCGCCGCCGCGCTCGACGACCGGGTACGGGTGGCCTGGACGGGTGTCGGCGTCGTGCCCCGGACCATCACCGGGCGGGAACTGGCCGGGGCGCGGCAGACGTTCGGGCGGCCGCTCGTCACCATGGACAACTATCCGGTGAACGACTACGCGCAGGACCGGCTCTTCCTCGGCCCCCAGCAGGGCCGGGAGCCGGCCGTGGCCGCCGGTTCGGCGGCCTTCCTCGCCAACGCGATGGAGCAGGCGACCGTCTCCCGCATCCCGCTGTTCACCGCGGCCGACTACGCCTGGAACCCGAAGGGCTACCGGCCGCAGGAGTCCTGGCGGGCGGCCGTCGACGACCTGGCCGGACCGGACACCGCGGCCCGCGAGGCGCTGTGGGCGCTGGCCGGCAACGACGCCTCCTCGCTGCTCGACCCGACCGGCGAGTCGGCCTACCTCAAGCCGCTGATGGCCGCGTTCTGGAGCAGCCGGACGAACGGGACGCCGGCCGCGCGGGAGAACGCGGCGCGGGAGCTTCGGGCGGCGTTCACGGTGATGCGGGAGGCACCGCGGCGGCTCGCGGCGACCGCGGACGGCGCCCTGGACGACGAGGTGCGGCCCTGGCTGAACCGGATGTCGCGGTACGGCAGCGCGGGCGAGACCGCGGTCGACATGCTCCTGGCCCAGGCTCGTGGCGACGGCTCGGCGGCCTGGCAGGCGTCGCTGCGCCTGGAGCCGCTGCGTGAGTCGCTGCGGCAGGACGACCGGGTGACGGTCGGAAAGGGCGTCCTCGACCCGTTCCTGACCCGCGCGGTGACGGAGTCTGCCGCCTGGACCGGCGCGGACCGCGAACGGAGGACCGGGCGGCGGGCGGACCGGGAACAGGACGCGTACGTGCTGCGGCTCGACCGCTCACGGCCCCTGGAGACGCTGACCGTGATGACCGAGCCCGGTACGGGCGAGGGCGCCCGCGTGGAGGTCTACGTGGCGGGCGAGGGCTGGCGACCGCTCGGCCCGCTGTCGGTCTCCGGCTGGACGCAGACCGACGGGAAGGGGCTGCGCGCGGAGGCCGTGCGGATCGTGTGGAGCGGCGGCTCCGCTCCCGAGGTCCGCTCCCTGGTGCCGTGGTTCGCGGACGAGCCGCGCGCGGAGCTGGAGCTGGGCCGTGCCGAGACGGACGCCGAGATCGGCGGGGCGGCGCAGCGGGTGGACGTCCAGCTGGTCGCGAGGCGGGCGGGCGAGGTGCGCGACGCGTTGACGGCGCGGGCTCCGAAGGGTATCCGGGTCCGGCTCCCGAAGGAGGTCCGGGTGCCGCGCGGGACCCGGACGACAGTGCCGATGGAGATCACGGTGGCGCCGGACGTGCCGGCCGGCTCCTACCGGGTGCCGGTGTCGTTCGCCGGCGAGGAGCGGGTGCTGACGGTCCGGGCCTTCCCGCGTACGGCGGGCCCCGATCTGGCGCGGACGGCGACCGCTTCCTCCTCGGGCGACGAGACACCGGACTTCCCGGCCTCCTCGGCGACGGACGGTGACCCGGCGACCCGTTGGTCCTCCCCCGTGGAGGACGGCGCCTGGTGGCAGCTGGAGCTTCCCGAGCCGGCCCGGATAGGGCAGGTGGTGCTGCACTGGCAGGACGCGTACGCCTCCCGGTACCGCATCCAGGTGTCCGCCGACGGCCGCACCTGGCGCACGGCGGCCACGGTCACCGACGGCCGGGGCGGCCGGGAGTCGGTCCGGATGGACGCGGCGGACACCCGCTTCCTGCGGATACAGGGCGATACGCGGGCGACGCCTTACGGCTACTCGCTCTGGACGGTGGAGACCTACGCGGTGGCGCCCCCGGAGGAACCCGCGGACCCGGAGCGGCCCGCGTCCGCCGAACAGCCGACCCCGCCCGCAGAGCCCGAGCAGCCCGAACAACCCGAGCAGCCCGAGCAGCCCCGGGAGTGAGCCGGCCCAGGGGAGTGCCGGGGGACGTGCGCGGGGCCCCGGGGTCCGGCCGGGGACGCGGACCGACGGTGGGGAACCCGACCGCCCGTCGGTCCGTCCGGCTGCGCGACCTTCGCCCCGCGCGAGGCGAAGGGCCGTCAGGTCGCCGTCTTCACGGCCCCCGTGGAGGCGTGCGGGACGGCGTCGATCCGGGCCATCACGTCGTCCGCGCCGTACGGCTGCAGGTAGGGCAGCCAGCGCGGGTCCCGGTGACCGGTGCCGATGATCCGCCAGGCGAGGCCGGACGGCGGGGCCGGCTGGTGGCGCAGCCGCCAGCCCAGCTCCCGCAGATGCCGGTCGGCCTTGACGTGGTTGCAGCGACGGCAGGCCGCCACGACGTTGTCCCAGGCGTGCGTGCCCCCGCGGCTGCGCGGAACGACGTGGTCGACGCTGGTTGCGACGCCACCGCAGTACATGCAGCGCCCGCCGTCGCGGGCGAAGAGGGCTCTGCGGGTAAGGGGAACGGGCCCCCGGTAGGGGACCCGCACGAACCGCTTCAGCCGGACCACGCTCGGCGCGGGGATGACGCGGGTCTCGCTGTGCAGGAAGGCGCCGGATTCCTCGAGGCACAGGGCCTTGTTCTCCAGGACGAGGACGAGCGCGCGGCGGAGCGGTACGACGCCGAGCGGCTCGTACGACGCGTTGAGGACCAGGACATGCGGCACGTGATGCCTCCTATGACGCCGGCGGCGCGTGGCTCGCGCCGGGACGATCCGCTCTCAGTCTCCCCTCATGCCTGGTCGGAGCGCCACCACGTGGCGGTAACGGCCTTGGGGTGTTCTCGGACACATCACCGGAAGGACCGGATACATCCCCGCACGCGGACCGTCCTTCCTTGTGACAAGGCGCCGGGATCACGTCCGGTGCCCCGTTAGTGTGGTCGTTCTGCGTACGTCATGCCTGGAGGTTTCCCCGTGCCCTGGTCAGCCTTGCCGGCCGCCGACGATCCCCAGACCGTCCCCGCCACGCTGGACGAGGCCGCGGAGCGTGCGACGAGCGCCGCCGGCTGGGTGGAGGAGAACTGGTCGACCTGGCTGAACACCGGGTTGCGCATCATCCTCATCCTGGTCGTGGCGCTGCTGCTGAGAATGGCCATCCGACGCGCGCTGACCAAGCTGATAGCGCGGATGAACCGCTCCGCCCAGGCGGTGGAGGGGACCGCGCTCGGCGGTCTGCTGGTCAACGCCGAGCGGCGGCGGCAGCGCTCCGAGGCGATCGGCTCGGTGCTGCGCTCGGTCGCGTCCTTCGTCATCCTCGGCACGGCCGGGCTGATGATCCTGGGGGCCTTCAAGATCGATCTCGCGCCGCTGCTCGCCTCGGCGGGTGTCGCGGGCGTGGCGATCGGCTTCGGCGCCCGGAACCTCGTCACGGACTTCCTCTCCGGTGTCTTCATGATCCTGGAGGACCAGTACGGCGTGGGGGACTCGGTCGACGCGGGCGTGGCCTCCGGCGAGGTCGTCGAGGTGGGTCTGCGGGTGACGAAGCTGCGTGGGGACAACGGTGCGATCTGGTACGTCCGCAACGGCGAGATCAAGCGGATCGGCAACCTCAGCCAGGGCTGGGCGACGGCCGCGCTCGACGTGACGGTCCGCCCGACCGAGGACCTGGACGAGGTCCGCGAGGTGATCACCGGCGCCGCCGAGGGCATGGCGAAGGAGGAGCCCTGGAACGAGCGGCTGTGGGGCCCGGTGGAGGTCCTGGGACTGGACGAGGTGCTGCTCGACTCGATGACGATCCGCGTCTCGGCGAAGACCATGCCGGGCAAGTCCCTGGGTGTCGAACGAGAGCTGCGCCGGCGGATCAAACACGCCCTGGACGCGGCCGGCATCCGGATCGTGGGCGGCACCCCGGCCTCGGCGGAGGAGTCCGGGGCGGACCCGACGGCGGGCATGGCGGCGCCCTCCGCCTTCGGCTCGGCCATCTCCCCGCAGTCGGTGGCGGCGACCCCTCTCCCAAAGCCCGACCTGGGCAAGTAGTCCCTCCGCATGCCCGAAGGGCGCCCCGCCGGTGACCGGCGGGGCGCCCTTTCGTCGTACCGCGGTGACGCGGCCGGAGGACGAGCGCGCGGTGGCCTCCGGGCAGCACGCGGGGGCCGTGCCGCGCCCGGGGTATTGACGACCCGGTGACGCTCGCCTTACCGTCCTCCCATCGATAGGAAACTTTCCTAACAATGCAATGGGGGAAGCGGGCCGCGTGGCAGCAGAATGACCCCGTCCAGAGCCGAAGGGCAGGTGCATCCGTCATGGCCGGCACGACCCCGGGGACCCCCGGCACACCGCGCGTGCTGCGCGCCATGAACGACCGCGCCGCGCTCGACCTGCTGCTGGAGCACGGCCCCCTGTCCCGTACCCGGATCGGCAAGCTCACCGGGCTCTCCAAGCCGACCGCCTCCCAGCTGCTCGCCCGCCTGGAGGCGGCCGGACTCGTCGTCGCCGGCGGTACCACCGCGGGACGGCCGGGACCGAGCGCGCAGCTGTACGCGATCGAGTCCCGCGCCGCCTACGCCGCCGGCATCGACGTCACCCCGAGCCGCATCCGCGCCGCCGTCGCCGACATCACCGGCACGGTGGTCGGCGCGTACGAGCTGGACACCCCCGGGCGCGCCTCCGGCGGAGTCGTACGGCAGGTCGCCACCGCCCTCGACGGCGCGACGAAGGACGCCGGGATCACCCCGGCCGAGGTACACCGGCTCGTCATCGGCACCCCCGGCGCCTTCGACCCGGCCACCGGGCGGCTGCGCTACGCCTCCCACCTGCCCGGCTGGCACTCCCCCACCCTCCTGGAGGAGCTGGCCGTCGCCCTGCCGATGCCGTTCGAGTACGAGAACGACGTCAACCTCGTCGCCCTCGCCGAACAGCGGCTCGGCGCCGCCCGCGGTCACGAGAACTTCGTGCTGCTGTGGAACGAGGAGGGCCTCGGCGCCGCCCTCGTGCTCGGCGGACGGCTGCACCGCGGCTTCACCGGCGGCGCCGGCGAGGTCGGATTCCTGCCCGTACCCGGCACCCCGCTCGTTCGGCGGGTCACCAAGGCCAACTCCGGCGGCTACCAGGAACTCGCCGGCGTCCGGTCCGTCCCCCGGATCGCCCGGACGCTCGGCATCGAGACCGTCGAAGCGCCCCCTGTGCCGGTCGCCTCCGGCCTGCTCGCGCACGCCGCCGCCCACCACGGCGACGACCCGCGCTACGCGGCCCTGCTCGACCGGTACGCCGAACGCCTGGCGACCGGACTCGCCTCCGTCATCGCGGTGCTCGACCCCGGGCTCCTCGTCCTGGCGGGCGAGCCGAACCTCGCCGGCGGCGAGCCGCTGCGCGAACGCGTCCAGTGCCAGCTGGCCGAACTCGCCGCGTCCCGGCCGCGGCTCGTCCTCGGCACCGTGCACCACGACCCCGTGCTGCGCGGGGCTCTCGAAAGCGCCCTCGCCACCACCCGCGACGAGGTCTTCGACACCTCCCGCTGACCCGGACCCCGCCCTCTCCCCCGGCCGGCATCCCGCACGGCCCGGACCAGCACGCGTCATCCCCTTCCCCTGCACCCCAACCGCACCAGGGAGACTCCGCCATGCCCGCACGCCCGCGCACCGCCGCGACGGCGCTCGCCGCCACCGCTTCCCTCGCCCTGCTCGCCTCCGCCTGTACCGGCGCGCCGTCCGGGGGCGCGAAGGACGACGCGAACGCCCGGACCACGATCACCTTCTGGCACGGCTGGTCGGCGCCCGCCGAGGTCAAGGCCATCGAGGACAACGTCGCCCGCTTCGAGAAGGCCCACCCCAACATCACGGTGGACGTCGTCGGCAACATCAACGACGACAAGCTCAACCAGGCCCTTCGCACCGGAGGTTCGAAGGGTCCGGACGTCGTCTCCTCCTTCACCACCTCCAACATCGGCAAGTTCTGCTCCTCCGGTGCCTTCGCCGACCTGGAGCCCTTCCTCGCGAAGTCCGGCGTCGACCTCGAGAAGACCTTCCCGAAGGTGCTCCTCGACTACACCCGGTTCGAAGGAAGGCGCTGCGCGCTCCCGCTGCTCACCGACGCCTACGGCCTCTACTACAACAAGGACGCCTTCGCGGCCGCCGGAATCACCTCGCCCCCGAAGACCATGTCGGAACTGGCCGAGACGGCGAAGAAGCTCACGAAGACCAAGGGCGACGGCTACGAACAGCTCGGCTTCATGCCGAACTTCCACGGCTACGAGACCACCACCGAGCACTACCTCGGCGCCTGGGGTCCCGCCTACTTCGACGCGGACGGCAAGTCGAACATCGCCAGGGACCCCTCGGTGGCGGCGATGTTCACCGCGCAGAGGAAGCTGGTCGACGCGCTGGGCGGCTACCGGAAGCTGGAGAGGTTCCGCGGCACCTTCGGTGACGAGTGGGGCGCCAAGCACCCCTTCCACACCGGCCAGGTCGCGATGCAGATCGACGGCGAGTGGCGGCTGGGCATGGCCGCCGACGCCAAGGTGGACTTCGAGATCGGCGTGGCCCCGATGCCCGTCGCCGACGACCAGGCGGCGGACTACGGCAAGGGCTTCCTCTCCGGCACGGTCGTGGGGATCGCCCCGCAGAGCAGGAAGCAGAACGCCGCCTGGAAACTGGTCGAGTTCATGACCACGGACACCGAGGCGGTGGTGGCCTTCGCCAACGGCATCCGCAACGTGCCCTCCACCTTCGCGGCGCTGAAGTCCCCCGACCTGAAGTTCGACCCCCGGTTCCGGACCTTCCTCGACATCGCCCGGCACCCGCGGTCCAACACCCCGGCGGGCGCGGTCAACGGCTCGGCCTACCTCAACACGCTCCAGGACTTCGGCTACCAGTACGAGAAGGGTGCCATCGGCGACCTCCAGGCCGGGCTGGAGAAGACCGCCCGGCAGATCGACACCGACATCGCCAAGGCGAAGTAGCCGCCGATGACCACGCACACGCTCCGTGCGAAGCGCCGCCGGTCGGCGCTTCGCACGGCGGCCTTCATGTCGCCCTGGCTGATCGGGTTCGGCGTCTTCTTCGCCTACCCCCTGGTCTCGGCCCTCGCCTTCTCCTTCACCCACTACGACGGCTTCACGCCCCCGTCCTTCAGCGGCCTGGACAACTGGATCTACGTCTTCCGGGACTACCCCCTCTTCTGGCCGTCCCTGTTCAACACGCTCTGGCTGGTCGTGGTCATGGTCGGCTGCCGTGTCGGCTTCGGCCTCGGCGTCGGCCTGCTGATCACGAAGATCAAGACGGGCGCGGGGGTCTTCCGGACCCTCTTCTACCTGCCCTACCTCGCGCCTCCGGTGGCGGCCACGCTCGCCTTCGTCTTCCTGCTCAACCCCGGCACCGGACCGGTCGACTCGATCCTCGGCGGTCTCGGACTGCCGGCACCCGGCTGGTTCAACGACGCCACCTGGTCCAAACCTGCCCTGACCATGCTCGCGGTGTGGGGCGTCGGCGACCTGATGGTGATCTTCATGGCCGCGCTGCTCGACGTCCCCCGCGAACAGTACGAGGCCGCGGAACTCGACGGAGCCTCCGCCTGGCAGCGGTTCCGCTTCGTCACCTTGCCGAATATCTCGCCGATCGTGATGTTCGCCGTCGTCACGGGGGTGATCCAGGCGATGCAGTACTACACCCAGCCCCTGGTCGCCGGAAAGGTCGCCTCCGGCATCATCGGCGGCTCCGGCCAGTCCTTCGAGCCCGGCTATCCGGACAAGTCCACGCTGACGCTGCCCCAGCTCGTCTACAACCTCGGTTTCCAGCGCTTCGACTACGGCGCCGCCTGCGCCGTCGCCCTCATCCTCTTCGCCCTGGCCATGGTCTTCACCGGACTGCTGATGCGCCGGCGTGGCGGCCTGATCCAGGCAGGTGACTGATCGTCATGACCCAGCTCCTCGACCGACGGGCCGCGCCGGCCGCGGCCCCGCCCCCGTCCGCCGCCGGCCGTGCCGCGCGCCGCAGGGCCCTGCTGCACTGGATCGCCGTGCACGCCCTCGACATCGCCGCCGCACTCTTCTTCGTGCTGCCGTTCGTGTTCGTCCTGCTGACCTCGCTCATGAACGACCAGCAGGCCCTCACCCGGGACCTCACCCCCGACACCTGGGAGTGGGGCAACTACCTCCGGGTCCTCGAGACGCCGGGCTTCCTGACCTGGTGGCGCAACACCCTGCTGTACGCGGGCCTGGGCACCGTGCTGACCGTGGTGTCCTCAATCCCGGTGGCGTACGCCCTCGCCAAGTTCCGCTTCCGTGGGCGCGATCTGGCGACGATGCTGGTCATCTCGATGATGATGCTGCCGCCGCAGGTCGTCGTCATCCCGATGTACCTCTTCTGGGCCAAGCAGCTGGACCTGTCCGGCACGCTCTGGCCGCTGATCATCCCGATGGCTTTCGGCGACGCGTTCTCGATCTTCCTGCTGCGCCAGTTCCTGCTGACGATCCCGAACGAGTACCTCGACGCGGCCAAGGTCGACGGCTGCGGCGAGTTCCGCACCCTGATCAGGGTGGTCCTGCCGATGGCGAAGCCGGGCATCGCGGCGATCGCGCTCTTCCAGTTCTTCGCCGCGTGGAACGACTACTTCGGGCCGCAGATCTACGCCTCGGAGAACCCGGCCGCGTGGACGCTGAGCTACGGCCTGGAGTCCTTCAAGGGCGCGCGTCACACCGACTGGAATCTGACCATGGCCGCGACCGTCCTGGTCATGGCCCCTGTGATCCTCGTGTTCTTCTTCGCGCAGAAGGCGTTCGTCGAGGGAGTCACACTGACCGGAGTGAAGGGTTAGTCGAATGAAACTCGCTGTCGTGGGCGGCGGCTCCACCTACACCCCCGAACTGATCGACGGTTTCGCGCGCATGCGCGACACCCTGCCGATCACCGAACTCGTCCTCGTGGACCCGGCCGCCGACCGTCTCGAACTGGTCGGCGGGCTGGCCCGGCGGATCTTCGCCAGACAGGGCCACGACGGGAGGATCGTCACCACCGGTGATCTCGACAGCGGCGTCGAGGGCGCCGACGCCGTCCTGCTCCAGCTGCGGGTCGGCGGGCAGGCGGCCCGCGACCAGGACGAGACCTGGCCGCTGGAATGCGGCTGCGTCGGGCAGGAGACGACCGGCGCCGGCGGGCTCGCCAAGGCGCTGCGGACCGTCCCGGTGGTCCTGGACATCGCCGAACGGGTCCGGCGCGGCAACCCGGACGCCTGGATCATCGACTTCACCAATCCCGTCGGCATCGTCACGCGCGCCCTCCTGCAGGCGGGTCACAAGGCCGTCGGCCTCTGCAACGTCGCCATCGGCTTCCAGCGGAAGTTCGCCCGGTTCCTGGGCGTGGACCCGTCCGACGTCCACCTCGACCATGTCGGCCTCAACCATCTGACCTGGGAGATCGCCGTCCGGCTGGGCGGTCCCCAGGGTGAGAACGTGCTTCCGCGACTGCTCGCCGAGCACGGTGCCGCGCTCGCCGACGACCTGCGCCTGCCGTCCGCGCCGATGGACCGCCTCGGTGTGGTCCCCTCCTACTACCTGCGCTACTTCTACGCCCACGACGAGGTCGTCCGGGAGCTCGGCAGCAAGCCCTCGCGGGCCGCCGAGGTCGCCGCGATGGAGCGGGAACTCCTGGCGATGTACGGGGACCCGACACTCGACGAGAAGCCGGCGCTGCTCGGCAAGCGGGGCGGCGCGTTCTACTCGGAGGCCGCCGTTGACCTGGCCGCGGGTCTGCTGGGCGGCCGGCCGGGCGCGGGCTCGCCGTACCAGGTGGTCAACACGTACAACAACGGCACCCTGCCCTTCCTGCCGGACGACGCCGTCGTCGAGGTGCAGGCCGCGATCGGCGCGCGGGGGGCCGCCCCGCTGCCGGTGGCCGCGGTCGACCCGCTGTACGCGGGGCTGATCTCGCACGTCACCGCCTACGAGGACCTGGCACTGGAGGCCGCGCTGCGCGGGGGCCGCGACCGGGTGTTCAAGGCACTGCTCGCGCACCCGCTGGTCGGCCAGTACACGCTCGCCGACGGGCTCACCGACCGGCTGATCGCCCACAACCGGGAGCACCTCGCGTGGGCCTGAACGGAAGCCTGCTGGCGATCGACGCCGGCAACAGCAAGACCGATGTCGCGGTCCTCGGACGCGACGGGAGCGTCCTCGGTACGGCGCGCGGCGGTGGTTTCCAGCCTCCGGTCGTCGGCGTCGGCGCGGCACTGGAGGGCCTGGCGGACATCGTGGACCGCGCCTGGGCCGCGGCCGGCGCCGACGACGGCACGCCGCCCGCGTTCTCGCACGTCTCCGCCTGTCTGGCGAACGTCGATCTCGCCGTCGAGGAAAGGGAGTTGACGGCCGCCCTGGAAGCCCGCCGGTGGAGTCGCTCGGTGACCGTGCGCAACGACACCTTCGCCCTGCTGCGGGCGGGGCTCGACGAGCCCCGGGGCGTCGCCGTGGTCTGCGGGGCCGGCATCAACTGTGTGGGCATGCTGCCCGACGGGCGGACGGCCCGCTTCCCCGCGATCGGGAAGATCTCCGGTGACTGGGGCGGCGGGGGCGGGCTCGCGGAGGAGGCCCTGTGGTGCGCGGCCCGCGCGGAGGACGGGCGCGGCGCACCGACCGAACTCGCCCGCGCGCTGCCCGCGCACTTCGGTCTGGACACCATGGAGGCGCTGATCGAGGCGCTGCACCGGAACCGTGTCCCGGCCACGCGGCGTCACGAGCTGACACCCGTGCTGTTCCGTACGAGTGCGGCGGGCGACGCGGTCGCACGCGCACTGGTGCACCGGCAGGCCGACGAGGTCGTCGCGCTGGCCTCGGTCGCGCTCGGCCGGCTCGGGCTGCTCGACGAGGAGGCACCGGTGATCCTGGGCGGCGGCGTGCTGGCCGCCCGGCACCCCGAACTCGACACCCGGATCGCCGACCTGCTGGTGGCGAAGGCGCCGAAGGCCGTCATCAGGGTCGTGACCTCGCCACCGGTCCTGGGCGCCGGGCTGCTGGCGCTCGACACGTGCGGGGACGGCCCCGGGGCGGCGGCCCGACTGCGGGCGCACTACGCCTGAGAGCCAGTCGGGCGGCCTTCGACCGGGCGGGTCCCGTCGGGCGCCGCCGGAACGCGTGTGACACGGGTGTCCCCGGCCCCCGCTGGGGCCGCCCCCGGGGGGCCGCCCCCAGCGGGGGAACCGCACCCGGCGCCGTCGCGTGGTGGAAGAGGGGGATCGGCTGCGGGGGCCGGCGGGGCATGGGGCACGATAGGTACAAGATCGCGCCAATTCCGGTGTGCGAAACGGCCTCTGCGGCCATACTGCTGGCCGGATGGTCGTGCTCCGGACAGCGGAGGGCGAGGGCCGACGTCAGCGACCGAGGGGGAGGTCAAGTGACACCACCGCCGAACGTGCCCATCGCCTCGGTGCCGGCCCCCGGACCGGGTGCCTGGGCCGAGGCGCGGAGCCGCCTGCGCCGGGCCGCCACCACCGAGCCGGGGCGGCTGCGGATCCTGGGGGCCGTACTGGCCCTGGTGGTGGTCGCGTTCGGGACCGTCACCGGCTTCGAGGTCGCGGACCGCGCCGACGCCGCCGACGACGTGGTGAGCCGCAGCCAGCCGCTGAGCGCCGACGCGGCCGACATCTACCGCTCGCTCGCGGACGCCGACACCGCCGCCGCCGGCGCCTTCCTGTCCGGCCCGCAGGAGCCGGCCGACATCCGTGAGCGGTACGCGCGGGACATATCCACGGCCTCACGGCTGCTGGTCGAGGCCGCCGCGAGCACCGACGGTTCCTCGGAGTCGGGCCGCGAGATCGCCACGCTCAACGAGGGGCTCCCCCGCTACACCGGACTCGTCGAGCGCGCGCGGGCCGCCAACCGGCAGGGCCTTCCGCTCGGAGGGGCGTACCTCCGGTACGCGAACCAGCAGATGACCACCCAGCTGCTGCCCGCCGCGCAGCGGCTGTACGACGCGGAGACGGCCCGGCTCCACCGGGACGACGCGGACGCCCGCGACCTGCCCTACGCCTCCCTGGTGCTGGGGCTCGTCGCAGTGGCCGCCCTGGTGTGGGCGCAGCGGCGCGATCAGCGCCTGACGAACCGGGTGTTCAACCAGGGACTGCTCGCGGCCACGGCCGCCTCGGTCGTCGTGCTGCTCTGGCTCGCCACCGCGCACACCCTCGCGCGGTCGGGGCTGACCGAGGCCCAGGAGCACGGGCAGAGCTCTCTCCAGGTACTCAACACGGCCCGGATCAGCTCGCTGAAGGCCCGCGCCAACGAGAACCTCACGCTGGTCGCACGGGGTTCGGTCCTCACCGACGACGGCCTGAACGACAAGTACGAGACGGACTACACCGCCGGCATGGCTGCGCTGACCGGCGCGCTCGACAGGGCCGGGGAGCTGGCCGACGACGAGGAGGGCCGCGGACCGCTGTCCGAGGCCGCTTCCCGCGCGGGTGAGTGGCGGCAGCGTCATCAGGCAGCGCGCGCCATGGACGACGCGGGAGACTACGAGGGCGCGCTGAGCCGGATCATCGGCCCGAAGGAGTCCACCGGGCAGTCCTTCGACCAGATCGACGCGGCGTTGAAGCGGGCCCTGGACCACGAGCAGGCCGAGTTCGGCCGCGCCGCCGAAGGTGGCCGGGACGCGCTGACCGCGCTCCCGCTGGGGGCGGCCGGGCTCGCGGTGCTCGGTGCGGCGGGCATCGTCGTGGGGATCAACCGCAGGCTGTCGGAGTACCGGTGAGAGGGGGCGGGATGCGCTACGGCGTCGACGACGCGGGGAAGGGTGACCCAGTCGGGCCCGCCCGGCGGCCGCTGGCCCGGCCGCGTGGCTGGGGAGGGGTCGCGGCGATGGCCGTGGCCTGCGGTCTGACCGCGGCGCTGACCCTGCTGCCGCTGGCCCATCGCGGTCACGGCGCATCGGCCGCGCCGGCGCCGGGCGGCCTCGGTGTCGCGACGGGTGTACCGGTGCGGGCGGACACCTGCGAGAACCCGGAGGCATCGCTGACGCCGTCCTCGGCCGACGGCCCCTCGATCGCCGCGATCAAGAAGCGCGGCAAGCTCGTGGTGGGCGTCGACCAGTCCAGCTACCGGTGGGGGTACCGGAACCCCGGCAAGCGCACGCTCGAAGGGTTCGACATCGACCTCGCCAGGGCGATCGCGAAGGACATTCTCGGCAGCGAGGACAGCATCGTCTTCCGCGCGATTCCGACCAACCAGCGGATCGCGGCCCTGGAGAGCGGCAAGGTCGACCTCGTGGTGCGCACGATGACGATCAACTGCAAGCGGCTTGAGCAGGTCGCCTTCTCCACGGCCTACTTCCAGGCCGGGCAGCAGGTGCTGGCGCCGAAGCAGGATGCGACGATCCTGGGCTACGGCCCGTCCCTGAAGGGCAAACGGGTCTGTACGGCGGAGGGCTCGACGGCGTACGAGGCGCTGGAGCGGAACTCCTTCGGGGCCGTCTTCAAGGACGAGGGCGACGGCACCAAGGAAGACCGGGACCTCCTCACCGTGCCCAACCAGCTGGACTGTCTGGTCCGCCTCCAGCTCGGCGAGGTCGACGCGGTCGTCACGGACAACGCGCTGGCGGCCGGACAGGCCGCGCAGGACCCGGCGATCGAGCTCAAGGGCGAGCCGTTCACCACCGAGTTCTACGGCGTGGCGGCCCGGCTCGGCAACGACGACCTGGTGCGCCGGGTCAACCAGGTTCTGGTCCGGTACCGGCAGGGCCCCTGGCAGGCGGCGTACGAGAAGTGGCTGAAGGCGGACCTGCCCGGGATATCCGGGCCGCCCGCACCCATGTACAAGCAGAACGAGAGGTGATCGATGGGCGTCACGGGACCCCCCGGTCCGGCAATGGACCGGGACGAGGTGGACCGTGCGCTGGCGCGCCTCGGCGCGGAGCACAAGGCGGTCGAGGATTCGCTGCTCGCCCTCCAGGACCACGCGGGCCGCAGGCTGCTCGAGGGCGCCGAGCTGACGGGGACCACCCGGGAGCGCTGGCAGGCGACCGAGGCATCGATCACCCTGCTGTGGACCTGTTTCGACGCCTATACCGCGGCGCTCTTCTCGGCGCGTGAGCTGCGGGCGCGCCGCCGCTGGTCCAGCCGTGAGGACCTGGTCGAGCTGACCGAGCGGCTGCGTGGCGAGAGCGTCCTGGTGTCCGGTGGGGCCCAGCGGTGCGCCGCGCCGGCCGGCGGGCCGCCCCGGCTCGCCGAACGCTTCACGCTGGAGCGGCTGGTGGGCAGGATGAACGAGCTGTACGCCGCGGCGCTCGACGTCGTCGTGACCGCGGACGCCGTCTGGTCGGCGCTGCCCGCCCGGATAGACCTGCTCGCCGCGGAGCTCGGCCGGACCCGTTCCCTCGCGCACTCCGTCGGGGTGCGGCCGGGGGAGCATCCGGCCGGCGACGAGCTGGAGGAGATCACCGCCGAGCTGGGTGCGCTGCGCTCCGAGGTCGTCACCGATCCGCTGGCCTTCTGGCAGCCCGCCGCGGGCAGTTCGGCACCCGGTGGCGGGCGTCCCGACACCACCCGTTACGACCGCGCGGCCCGTGCCCTGGAGGACATCCGGCGGGAGATCGAGGCGGTGCTGGCGGTCCGGCAGGACTCCGAGGAGCGGCTGCTGCGGCTGCGCGACGTGCTCTCGCGCGCGGACCGGACTCTCGCCGAGGCGAGGGCGGCCCGCGGCGAGGTCCTCGCCAAGATCGCGGCCTCCGAGGTGCCCGCCGTCAGCGGTCCGCCGACGGCCCTCCAGGAGCGGCTCGTGACGGCCGCCGAGTACCGCAGGCACGCCCGGTGGCACCGGCTCTCGCCGCTCCTGGAGTCGCTGGAGCAGGAGGCCGAGGACGAACTGCAGCGGGCACGGGCGTCCTTGACGGCGGTCACGGCGCCGCTCGCGGTCCGCGCCGAGCTGCGCGGCCGGCTGGACGCGTACAAGGCGAAGGTGGCGCGGCTCGGCGCGGCGGAGGACCCGCTGCTGATCGAGCGGTACGACGCGGCGCGCCGGATGCTGTGGAGCGCGCCGTGCGACCTGCGGGTCGCCGAGCAGGCGGTGCTGCGCTATCAGCGGGCAGCGGCGGAGGTTCTGTCCGGGCCTGGAGAGGGCAGGGGAAGTCAGTGGTGAGCGGAGGAGCGGAAGCGTCGGTGGTGGGTACCTGTCAGCGTCCGTCGTGCGAGGGTTCGTACGAGGACATGGGCGGCGGCGAGCTGTACTGCGACACCTGCGGTCTGGCCCCGGTGGTCGCGCCCGGCGGCTTGCTCAGGTCGACGCCGACCGGTCCGGCCTCGGCCGGCGGGGGTTCTTCGGGGTCCGGGTCGTCCCGGTCCTCCTCGCGCGGCTCGTCCCGGTCCTCGCGCTCGTCGACGTCGCGCCGGTCGGTCTCCGGCCGGCTCTCGCGTTCCCTGTCGGGCGGCGGTACCGGGCGCTCGGTCTCGGTACGCAGCTCGGGCTCCTCGACCGGCCAGTCCGGGCGCAACCGGCTGGGCGCCGGGCTGGTGACGATCCCGGAGGTGCCGCGCCCCGATCCGCGGGCCGCCGTGATGGAGAACCCCGAGGTTCCCGAGCGGAAGCGATTCTGCTCGCGTTCCGACTGCGGCGGCCCGGTGGGCCGCGCGCGCGGCGACCGCCCGGGGCGGACCGAGGGGTTCTGCACCACGTGCGGGCATCCGTACTCCTTCGTGCCGAAGCTGCGCGGCGGGGACGTCGTGCACGGTCAGTACGAGGTCGCGGGATGTCTCGCGCACGGCGGTCTCGGCTGGGTCTACCTCGCCGTCGACCGGGCGGTCTCCGACCGCTGGGTCGTCCTCAAGGGCCTGCTGGACACCGGCGACCAGGACGCGATGGCGGCGGCGATCTCCGAGCGCCGCTTCCTCGCGGAGATCGAGCACTCCAACATCGTCCGCATCTACAACTTCGTCGAGCACCTCGACCAGCGCACGGGTTCCCTGGACGGCTACATCGTCATGGAGTACGTCGGTGGCAAGTCGCTCAAGGAGATAGCCAACGACCGGCGGACGCCCGACGGCCGGCGTGATCCGCTGCCGGTGGAACAGGCGTGCGCGTTCGGGATCGAGGCCCTGGAAGCGCTCGGTCATCTGCACAGCCGGAACCTGCTGTACTGCGACTTCAAGGTCGACAACGCGATCCAGACCGAGGACCAGCTCAAGCTGATCGACATGGGCGCCGTGCGGCGGATGGACGACGACGAGTCGGCCATCTACGGCACCGTCGGCTACCAGGCGCCGGAGGTGGCCGAGCTCGGCCCGTCGGTGGCCAGCGACCTGTACACGGTGGCACGCACGCTCGCCGTGCTGGCCTTCGACTTCCAGGGCTACACGAACGTCTTCGCGGACTCCCTGCCGGACCCGGACCACATCGAGGTCTTCCGGACGTACGAGTCCTTCTACCGCTTCCTGGTGCGGGCCACGGACCCCGATCCGTTGCGCCGTTTCGCCTCGGCGCAGGAGATGGCGGAGCAGCTGACGGGCGTGCTGCGGGAGGTCGTCGCCCTGCAGTCGGGGCGGCCTCGCCCGGCGCTCTCGACGCTGTTCGGACCGGAACCGCGTGTGACGGACACGGAGTTGTTCGCGGAGCTGACGGAGGACGTCTCGGTGCTGGGCGCGCGGGAGACGCGCCGCGGCCGTGGGCGCCACCCGGCCGCGGCGGGTCCGGGCGGCCCGTTCCTCACCCCGGTGGACGTGCGGGCCGCCGCGCTGGCTCTGCCCGTGCCGCACGTCGATCCGGGCGACCCCAACGCCGTCTTCCTCGCCGGCCTGATGGCCTCGGCGCCCGCCGAACTGATCAGCGCCCTGCGGTCGGCGCCCGCGCCCTCCCTCGAACTGGGGCTGCGCGAGCTGCGGGCACGTCTGGAGATGGGCGACCTCGGCTCGGCCGGCCGCGCGCTGGCCGCCCTGGAGGAACGGCATCCGGACGACTGGCGGGTGGTCTGGTACCGCGGTGTGGCGTCGCTGGTGAACGGCGACCACGAGAACGCCGCGGTCTCCTTCGACGCGGTCTACGACGCCTTCCCCGGAGAGCCCGCGCCCAAGCTGGCGCTGGGCATCTGCGCCGAGGTGCTGGCCCAGCAGGACAACGCCGCCGAGTACTACCACCTGGTGTGGGCGACCGATCCGGGGTACGTCAGCGCCGCGTTCGGGCTCGCCCGGGTGCGGCTGGCCGCCGGCGACCGCACCGGGGCCGTCCTGACCCTGGAGTCCGTGCCGGAGGCGTCCATCCACTACACCGCGGCGCGGGTCGCGGCGGTGCGGGCCAGGCTGCGGCGGCGCCCGGCGAACGACCCGCTCGGCCGGGACCTCACGGCTGCCGCGGCCCAGGTCGCCGCGCTCCGGGGCTTCGGCCTGGACGCGGTCCGCCGGGAGCGTTTGTCGGCGGAGGTCCTCGGCACGGCGCTCGACTGGGTACTCTCCGGGAGTCCCGGTGCGGGGCCGGACGATGCCCGGCTGCTCGGCAGTGAACTGGACGAGCGCGGACTGCGCTTCGGCCTCGAACGCTCGTACCGGGTGCTCGCCCGGCTCGCCCAGCGGGGCGAGGAGAGGATCGAACTGGTGGAGCGGGCCAACCGTCTCCGCCCCCGGACGTGGGTGTGAGTATGTCCCAGATGCCGCAGCACGATCACTCCGCCTGCCCCGGCTGCGCGGAACCGCTGGATTCGGGTGACCGGTTCTGCGGGGCGTGCGGTCACGACCTGTCGGCCGTCCCGGCGGAGCCGGACCGTCCGACGCTCGCGATCGGCACTCCCGTCGACTGGCCGGAGGCGCCGCCCCGCGATCCGGGGGCCCTGTCCACCGCGACCCAGCACCCGGGCGACCTTCCGGGCACGGACTCCGGGGGCCGCGATCTGACGGCGACGGCTGCGGGCAGCGGTGCCGGCGCGGCGCACGCGGGCGTCCCGGCCCAGGCGTCCGCTCCCCCGGCGCCGGTTGCCTCGGAGGACGGGGACTTCACGCTCGCCGCCCCCGACCCGCGCGCCCCCGGCCCGCGCGCCGCCGACCCGCGCGCCGCCGACCCGCGCGCCGCCGATCCGGCGTCGCCTGCCGGGACGAAGGTCTGCGTCGCCTGCCGGGCCGGACGGGTGGACGCCGACGGCTACTGCGAGAACTGCGGGCACGCACAGCCCCGCGAGCGGGACCACATGGAGCAGGAGCTGACCACGGTGGCCGCCGTCAGCGACCGGGGACTGCGCCACCACCGCAACGAGGACGCGTTCGCCGTCGCCTCCACCGAGCTGGCCGACGGCTCCCCGGCCTCGCTCGCGATCGTCTGTGACGGGGTCTCCTCGGCGACCCGTCCCGACGAGGCGTCCGCCGCCGCCGCGGACGCGGCGGGCCGTTCGCTGCTGGCCGCCCTGTCCCGGGGCATCCACCCGCAGCAGGCCATGCACGAGGCGATCGTCGCGGCGGCGGCGGCGGTCGACGCCCTGGCCGGGGAGCCGGCCCAGGGAGCCATGGAGCACGATCCGCACCGCCATCAGAACGCCCCGGCCTGCACGATCGTCGGTGCGGTCGTCGCCGACGGGCTGCTGATCGTCGGCTGGATCGGCGACAGCCGTGCCTACTGGGTTCCCGACGACCGCACCGCCCCTCCGGCCCGGCTCACCCAGGACGACTCGTGGGCGGCCCAGATGGTCTCCGCGGGCCTGATGAACGAGGCACAGGCGTACGCGGACGAGCGCGCCCACGCCATCACCGGCTGGCTGGGCGCCGACGCCTACGAACTGGAGCCGCACACCGCCGCGTTCAAACCGGACCGGTCCGGGGTGGTCGTGGTGTGCACCGACGGGCTGTGGAACTACGCGGAGGCCGCGGAGGACATGGCCCGCGTGGTGCCGGCGGACGCCGGAGGACGGCTGCTGCACGGCGCGCAGGTGCTGGTGGGGCACGCCCTGGACGGTGGGGGCCACGACAACGTAACAGTGGCGCTGCTGCCGTTCACCCTCGCGCCCGAAGGGGCAGGATCGGCCTGAAAGCCACCCTCGCCCCGCCGTCGTACGCCGTAGTCCGACCCCTTCCTTGTCCCCCGCCGTTCCGTGACCCGTCGCCGCGGCGCGCCGCCGCCACGCTGTTGCCGAGGAGCCCGAACCCGATGGCGAACTTCTCCAAGTCGAACGTCCCCCCGTTCTCGGTGGAGGTGTACCAGAACGAGTTCCTGCCCGAGGGCGGGCGCGAGGTCAGCGCGATCGTCACGGTCACCGCGACCGGGGGCGGGACGAGCGGTGGCGCGACGGGGGACGGCGGGAGCGCTCTCGCCGTGGTGATCATGGTCGACTGTTCCGGCTCGATGGACTACCCGCCGGCGAAGATGCGGGGAGCCCGGGACGCGACCGCCGCCGCAGTCGACTCCCTGCGCGACGGCACCTCCTTCTCCGTGGTCGCCGGTACCCACGTGGCCACCGAGGTCTACCCGGGCAACGGCCGCCTGGCCGTCGCCGACGCGCGGACCCGGGCCCAGGCCAAGGAAGCGCTGCGGCGGCTGAACGCCGGCGGCGGGACGGCGATCGGCACCTGGCTGCGGCTCGCGGACCGGCTGCTGGCCTCCGCGGACGCGCCGATCCGGCACGGCATCCTGCTGACCGACGGCCGCAACGAACACGAGGCACCGGAGGATCTGCGGGCCGCGCTCGACGCCTGCGCCGGCCGTTTCACCTGCGACGCGCGCGGTGTGGGCACGGACTGGAGGGTCGAGGAGGTGACCGGCATCGCCTCCGCGCTGCTGGGCACCGCCGACATCGTCGCCGACCCCGGCGCCCTGGCCGAGGACTTCACCTCGATGACGGGGAACGCCATGGGAAAGGAGGTCGCGGACGTCGCGCTGCGCCTGTGGACCCCGGTCGGCGTGGAGATCCAGTTCGTGAAGCAGGTGGCGCCTGCGGTGGAGGAGCTGACGGGCCGGCGCACCGAGGCGGGGCCCCGGGCGGGCGACTACCCGACCGGCTCGTGGGGCGACGAGTCCCGCGACTACCACGTCCGCGTCCGTGTTCCGCAGGCGGCGATCGGGCAGGAGATGCTCGCCGCCCGGGTCTCGCTGATCGTTCCGGACCCGTCGGGCGGCGCCCCTCGGTCGCTCGCGCAGGGCCTGGTGCGGGCGGTGTGGACGGACGACATGGCCATGTCCACGTCCATCAGTCCGCAGGTCGCGCACTACACCGGCCAGGCCGAACTGGCCCAGGCCATCCGGCAGGGTCTGGACGCCCGCAAGTCCGGCGACCACCACGCGGCGACCGCCAGACTGGGCCGCGCGGTCCAGCTGGCAGCGGCCTCGGGCAACACGGACACCGCGAAACTCCTTTCGAAGGTGGTGGACGTCGTCGACGCGGCGACCGGTACTGTGCGGTTGAAGGCGAAGGTCGCGGAGGCGGACGAGATGACTCTCGAGACCCGGTCCACCAAGACGGTTCGCGTGAAGAAGTAGCCCGGCCAGGGGGCCGGACGAGGAGAGGGGGAAGCACCGACATGCCGACCTGCCCGAACGGACACCAGTCGGTCTCCGACGACTGGTGCGAGGTCTGCGGCCACCGCATGGCCGGGGCGGGTGCGCCGGCGGGTGCCGTACCGCCGCCTCCCCCCGCGTACGGCTACCCCGGTCCGGGCGGTCCCGGGGCGCCCCCGCAGGCCCCCTCCGGATTCGGCCCCGGAGACGACCCGAACGCGACCGCCCAGGCCGAACTCTGCCCGCAGTGCCGCACCCCGCGCGAGCACATGGCGCCGTTCTGCGAGGAGTGCCGCTGGAACTTCCTCACGAACACGGCGACCTCCTACACGCCGGTCGCTCCCCCCTCGCAGCAGCAGAGCCCGCCGCCCGGTCTGAACCTGCCGCCCGGTTTCCAGTCGCCGCCACGTCCGCCGGACCCGTACGAGTACCACGGTTCCCGTCCCTCCCAGGTGAACCGTCCGGCGGAGCCTCTCTCGGCCGACCCCACGCACCAGCAGGCGCCGCCCCAGCGCCCGCCGGAGCAGCAGCACACGCCGCAGGGCGGACAGCCGCCGCAGGAGTTCCGGCAGGGTCCGCCGCCGTCGTTCTTCCAGAACCCGTCGGCCCCGCCCCCGCGGCAGCAGTCCGCGCCGCCACAGCACCAGACCTCCGGTGGCGGTGGCGACGACTGGATGCTGCCGCCGCCCTCCCGGTCCCAGGCCCCGGCCGCGCCCGCCCCGATGCCTCAGCAGCACGCGCCCCAGCAGCAGTACCAGCAGCCCCGCCCGCCCGCGGTCTGGTCGGCGTACATCGGTCCGGACCGCGACTACTTCATGGCGATGATGCAGCGCAGCGGTCCGGAGGCTTCGGGCCTGAACCTGCCCGCGTACTCCCCGGAGAAGCAGCTGACGCTGCAGGGCCACCAGGTCAGTATCGGGCGCCGTCGGCACTCCACCGGCGAGTCCCCCGACATCGACCTGTCGATACCCCCGGAGGACCCGGGCGTCTCGCACCAGCACGCCGTGCTGGTGCGACAGCCGGACGGCTCGTGGGCGGTGGTGGACCAGAACTCGACCAACGGCACCACGCTCAACGGCGCCGAGGAACCGATCCAGCCCTACGTCCCCGTCCCGCTCCAGGACGGGGACCGGGTACACGTCGGTGCCTGGACCACGATCACGATCCGCCGCGGCTGAGAGCCTGTCCGGCGGCCTCTGGCCGGTCGGTCACGCCCTGGCACGCACGCTGACGGCGTTGCCGGGATGCCCCGGGACCTCGTTCAGAGGTCCGGCAGCGGCCAGGCGTAGGGCCCCTCCGGGTCGTCCAGCCAGGCCCACTGCCGGCCCTCCCGGACGGTCACCCCGAAGCGCTCCCGCTCCGGCCGCCGCTCGCGCTGCCAGAGCGAGAGTGCTTCACGCGTGTCCAGGCTCTCCGCGGCCAGCGTGCGCAGGAAGCGGAAACCGCCGTCATCGAAGATCTGCCGGGGAACCCCGGTCGCCCGTGACCTGACCGTGCGGGCGCCGCCGCCCCGCAGCCCGACGAAGTACGCCGAGGTGGCGAGGAACCGCCCCTCCGCGTGCTCGGCGTCCCGGACCCGGAGCAGGATCAGCCCGGTGGACAGCGGTGCCAGGACGAGAGCGCCGGGGCGGCACTGGCCGAGCCAGCCGCAGGGCACCGACGGCAGCGCGCAGGTGGCGACGATCCGATCGAAGGGAGCGCGCTCGGCACAGCCCCGGGCTCCGTCGCGGGTGAGCACCGTGGGCCGGTGACCGGCGGCGGCGAGATGGGCCCGGGCGGACTCGGTGATCTCGTCGTCGAGATCGAGGGTGGTCACGCGCTCGTCCCCCAGCCGGTGGGCGAGGAGGGCCGCGTTGTAGCCGGTGCCCGCGCCGATCTCCAGGACGTCGTGCCCGTCCCGAGTCTCCAGCGCCTCCAGCATCCGGGACATCAGGGAGGGCTGGCTGGCGGAGGAGACCAGCTCCCCGTCCCGTACCCGGGTGGCCAGCGGTCTGTCCTGGTAGGCCCCGCGCAGCCAGCGGTCGCGCCGCCCGGGGTCGGGGTCACCGGACCAGACGCGCTCGTAGCCGCGAACCCCCGGCACGTAGTAGTACGGCACGAACAGATGGCGCGGCACCGCACCGAACGCATCGCGCCAGGCGGGGTCGCGCAGCGCTCCGGACGACTCCAGCTCCCGGACGAGGGCCTCTCGCGCCCGCTCGCCCGATGAGGCGAACACATCCACCTGTGCGGCCATGACTCCACTGTCCTGCGCGCCGGGCCGCGGGGCGAGTGCCGTGCGACGGGGCGACGGGAGCGCCGGACCCGGCGGGCCCGCGCGGACGGCGCCGGGAGGAGGCCCGCTGCCGGTGATCCCAGGACCGCCGGACCCGGCACCGGGCATCTGAGACGATGGAACGGTGAACGAGATTCCGCGCGGCACGCTTCAGGAGCAGACCTTCTACGAGCAGGTGGGTGGCGAGGAGACTTTCCGGCGCCTCGTCCGCCGTTTCTACCAGGGAGTCGCGGAGGACCCCCTGCTGCGCCCGATGTATCCCGAGGAGGACCTCGGCCCCGCGGAGGAGCGCCTGGTGCTCTTCCTGATCCAGTACTGGGGCGGGCCCCGCACCTACAGCGACCACCGCGGGCACCCGAGGCTGCGAATGCGCCACGCCCCGTTCACCGTCGACCGGGCGGCGCACGACGCCTGGCTGCGTCACATGCGCGACGCCGTGGACGGACTGGGCCTCGCGCCCGAGCACGAGCGCCAGCTGTGGAAGTACCTCACGTACGCGGCGGCGTCGATGGTGAACACCGCCGACTGATCCCCGGGCCGGACGGGCCGGGGACCGGCGGCCAGCAGCAGCGGGTCGCGATCGCGGTCGCGCTGGCCAACGCGCCGTCCGTGCTCCTCGCGGACGAACCGACCGGAGAGCTGGACTCGTCGACGGGCGAGCAGGTCTTCGCCGCGTTCCGGCGGGCCAACGAGGAGCCGGGCACGACGATCGTGATCGTCACCCACGACCAGGCGGTCGCCTCTGAGGTCCGCCGCACGGTCGCCATCCGGGACGGCCGCACCTCGTCCGAGGTGTTGCGCCGTACGGGGGTCGACGCGGCGGGCCGGGAGTCGCTGGTGGCGCGGGAGTACGCGATGCTCGACCGGGCGGGGCGGCTTCAGCTGCCGGCGGAGTACACGGAGGCGCTGCGCATGGTCCCGGGTTCCTGGGTGCTGGTCAGATGTGCCTGGCCTTGAGGGCTCTGGTCCGATCGCAGGTGCCGGTCAGTGTCCCGGGCGCGCGGTCGGGGTGACCGAGAGGGCGGGTACGGCCGCACGGATCGCGATGGACCCGTACGGCGTCCGCAGCCGCAGCCAGGGGCCCGCGGCGAGCAGTGCCACCGGCACCTCGGGGGCGGGCGGCAGGAAGCCGAGCGACTGCGCGGCGTGCACGCCCCGCAGCGGCAGGCCGGTGCCCGCCACCGTACGGGACCAGATCTCGCGGCCGATGCGGTCCCGCTCGGCGCGGGTCCGGTGCTCCGGCGGCAGTTCCTCGTCCCGTGTCCGGAACTCCGCGACGGCCGCGGTCACCGCGGCGCGGAGCTCCGCGCCGCCGGGCAGTCCGGAGACCGGCCGCCAGCCGCCGCGTGGCGGCAGGACACCGGCCCACGGAGGTCCGGTGACGGCGTCCGGGACGACGGCCTTGCCGGCCGACTCCTCGATGCCTTCGAGGAGTTCGCCCGCCGACACGGTGACGTCCAGGTCGGCCTCGTCCTCCAGACGCGCGGTCCGGATGGCCAGCACCTCGAACGACGGCGGCCGGCCGAACACGGCCAGTGCGCCGCCGCCCGCCTGGAGCCGTACGGCGGCGGCCCGGTCGTAGCGCAGCAACCGGCCCAGGAAGGCGGCGAGGTCCGCCGCCTCCCTGGCGTCGGCGAAGTGCAGCGGTGCGATCATGCGGCGGAGCTCATCCCGTCGTCCATGTACTCCTCCAGGAAGGAGCGCTCCTCGGCGGAGATCCGGCGCGGTCGCTGGGTGGCGAGGTCGAAGGGCACGACGATCGTCGACGCCCGGACGTACACCGTCTCGGGGTCCTTGATCTCGTACGCGATCGTCAGCGACGCCGCTCCCATCTTCGTCACCCACGACTCGATGGTGACCGGTTCGTGCCGGTGCACCAGGGGCCGTATGTAGTCGATCTCGTGACGGGCCACGACGGACCCGCCCGAGAAGGACGGCGAGCCGTCCCCGGGTGCCAGCCGGAACATGAAGTCGATCCGCGCCTCCTCCAGGTACCGGAGGAAGACGACGTTGTTGACGTGCCCGAAGGCGTCCATGTCCGACCAGCGGAGGGGACAGTTGTAGATGTGCCTGGTCACTGACCTCAGCCTCGGGTCAGCTTCTTGTACGTGGCACGGTGCGGACGCGCCGCGTCCGGGCCGAGGCGCTCGATCTTGTTCTTCTCGTAGGACTCGAAGTTGCCCTCGAACCAGAACCACTTCGAGTCACCCTCGTACGCCAGGATGTGCGTGGCGACCCGGTCCAGGAACCAGCGGTCGTGGGAGACGACCACGGCCGCGCCCGGGAACTCGAGGAGCGCGTTCTCGAGGGAGGAGAGGGTCTCGACGTCGAGGTCGTTGGTCGGCTCGTCGAGGAGCAGCAGGTTGCCGCCCTGCTTGAGGGTGAGCGCGAGGTTCAGGCGGTTGCGCTCACCGCCGGACAGGACGCCGGCCGGCTTCTGCTGGTCCGGGCCCTTGAAGCCGAACGCGGAGACGTAGGCGCGCGAGGGCATCTCGACGTGGCCGACGTTGATGTAGTCCAGCTCGTCGGAGACGACGGCCCACAGCGTCTTCTTGGGGTCGATGTTGGCGCGGCTCTGGTCGACGTACGAGATCTTGACCGTGTCGCCGACCTTGATCGAACCGTTGTCGGGGGTCTCGAGGCCCTGGATCATCTTGAACAGCGTGGTCTTGCCGGCGCCGTTCGGGCCGATGACTCCGACGATGCCGTTACGCGGCAACGTGAACGACAGGTCGTCGATGAGGACCTTCTCGCCGAATGCCTTCGAGAGGTTCTCGACCTCGACGACGATGGAGCCCAGACGCGGGCCCGGCGGGATCTGGATCTCCTCGAAGTCCAGCTTCCGCATCTTGTCGGCCTCGGCCGCCATCTCCTCGTAACGCGCGAGACGGGCCTTGGACTTGGCCTGACGGCCCTTGGCGTTGGAGCGGACCCACTCCAGCTCCTCCTTCAGACGCTTGGCACGCTTGGCGTCCTTCTGGCCCTCGACCTTGAGGCGGGTCGCCTTGGTGTCGAGGTAGGTGGAGTAGTTGCCCTCGTAGGGGTGGGCGCGACCGCGGTCGAGCTCCAGGATCCACTCGGCGACGTTGTCGAGGAAGTACCGGTCGTGGGTGACGGCGACGACGGTGCCGGGGTACTTGGCCAGGTGCTGCTCCAGCCACTGCACGGACTCGGCGTCCAGGTGGTTGGTGGGCTCGTCGAGGAGCAGCAGGTCGGGAGCCTCCAGGAGCAGCTTGCAGAGAGCCACGCGGCGCTTCTCACCACCGGAGAGGTTGGTGACCGCCCAGTCGCCGGGCGGGCAGCCCAGCGCGTCCATGGCCTGCTCCAGCTGGGCGTCGAGGTCCCAGGCGTTGGCGTGGTCCAGGTCCTCCTGGAGCTTGCCCATCTCCTCCATCAGCGCGTCGGAGTAGTCGGTCGCCATGAGCTCGGCGACCTCGTTGAAGCGCTTCAGCTTCCCCATGACCTCGGCGGCACCGTCCTGGACGTTCTCCAGCACGGTCTTGGACTCGTCGAGCGGGGGCTCCTGGAGGAGCATGCCGACGGTGTAGCCGGGCGACAGGAACGCGTCACCGTTGGACGGCTGCTCCAGGCCGGCCATGATCTTGAGGACGGTGGACTTACCGGCACCGTTAGGGCCGACCACACCGATCTTCGCACCGGGCAGGAAGCTCAGCGTCACGTCATCGAGGATGACCTTGTCGCCGTGCGCCTTGCGCGCCTTGCGCATCGTGTAGATGTACTCAGCCAAGAGAAACCGTCCGGCAAAGAGTGAGTGGGCAGATACACCCCATCTTGCCTGACCGCCACCCCTGGGAGCGAACCAGTGGGTGAGGGCCCCGCTGACCTGGGGCTTCCCAGGGCCTCCTGGTAGCCGGCCCGTCGCTTTCGGTCGCCACCGGTCACCCCGGGCCTCTCGCACGGCCCCGGGCGGCCCGGTGCCCCCGCGAACCGCGTGCCGGCGGCGCTCCTCCTCACCGCTGCGCTCCGGCACCCCCTCGACGGGCGCACGATCGGCTGACGCGGCCACTAGCCCGTTCGTACGCGCCGTCGGCGGGCGGTCGCCGCGGCGGCGGCGCCACGGCTACCTGCGGCAACGGGCAGCGGGGTGACGATCTTGGACCCGTGCGGGTGACCCGGGCGGGCGTCTCTCGCGTTGCGGCGAGCGGGGGCCGGTTATTGCCTCGTGCACGGAGCACAGCACAGGCGCCGCGCACACCGGCCGGCCGAGAAGGCTCCCCCGAAGGAGAGAAGCATGCGTCTCGCACACGCACGTCACACAGGTCTGCAGGCCGCCCTGATCGTGGGCGCTCTCGCGTTGTCCTCACCGGCCGCCATGGCCGCCGGTGAGGGGGGCGGGGACGTCCGCGTCAGTCCGGGCAAGACGTCCCCGGGAAGCACCGTCACCGTCACCACCACCGCCTGCGGCAAGGAGACCTACGGGAAGGGCGAGTCGGAGGCGGGCGGGAAGTTCCACCTCTTCGCCGGCGACCGCAAGGGCGTGCTGGTGGGCGAGTTCCGGCTGCCGGGCGACGCGCCGTCCGGGACCGACACCGTGACGGTCAAGTGCCCGCCGCGCGTCCAGCTGACGGCCACGTACCGGATCTCGGATCGCCCGAGTGGCGCCGTCGACGCCGGTTTCGGCGGTGCCGCCGCCCAGCGCACCCAGCTCGCCGTGGGCGGACTGCTGCTCGCCGGGGCCGTCGCCGGCGGGGTGGTCCGGGCGCGCCGCCGTTCCGCGGCCTCCGGGACCCCGGCCTGACCGTCCGTCCGCCGGCCGGCCCCGGTGTTCCTCACAAGGGACGGCGGGGCCGAAGCCCGGCGGGCTCCGTGTCCGCCACCGAGCAAAGGCGTCCTCACGATGGAACGAGACCGGGGGACGAACACCGGCCGCGCCCCGGTGCGCCGTGTCCCCACCTTCAAGACGCTCGCCTGGACCGCGCTCCTCGGAGCGCTGCTGATGGCGAACGCGCTGCGCGATCCCGCGCCCCCGCAGCCCGCCTCGGCCCTGGCCGGCGGGCCCGCCGCGCGGCCCGCTCTGCCGCTCGCTCCGCCGCCCGCCGCGACGCGTCGCCCGCCTGCCGCGCTGCCGCCGTCGGACCCGGTGCGGATCGTGATCCCCGCCGCCGCGATCGACGCGCCGCTGACGGGTCTGGAGCTCGACGCGACGGGGACGCTGGTACCGCCGCCCGCGACGAAGCCCGACCTGGCCGGCTGGTACGCCGACGGAACCTCACCCGGCGCGGTGGGCACGGCCGTCATCGCAGGACACGTGGACACCCCGAACGGTCCGGCCGTGTTCTACCAGCTCGGCGCCCTGACCCAGGGGGCTCAGATCTCGGTCGTCCGCAAAGACGGGCGCACGGCCCGGTTCACCGTGGACGCCGTGGAGGTCTACGCGAAGGACCGCTTCCCCGACAAGAAGGTCTACGGCGGTTCCGACCGGCCGGAGCTGCGTCTGATCACCTGTGGCGGCAGCTGGTCCAAGAAGACCGGCTATCAGGCCAACACCGTCGTCTACGCGACGCTGAGCGGGGTGACCTGACCCGTCGTCCTCAGGGGGACGGTGCCGTGCGCCCGGGTACGGCGACGGCCCCGGTGCGTGTCGCGCACCGGGGCCGTCGGTGACACGGGACGAGCCCGTGTCGACTGCCGTTCCGCGGGGCCTTACTGACCCACGGCCTTCTTCCGGCGGAGGAAGAACACCGCGCCGCCACCGAGCACCACGAGGACGACGGCGATGCCGGCGATCATCGGGGTGGCGCTGGAGCTACCGGTCTCGGCGAGGTCGCCGCCGGTGGTGTTGCCGCCGGCCGTGGCCGGGGAGGGGGAGTCCGAGGGCTCGGGCGTCTCGGGGGTCTCGGACGGGAGCGGGCCCGGGGTGGCCGTCTCGCAGTCCAGGACGCCCTTGAAGTTCTTCTCGAAGCCGTTCGGGCCGGTGATCGTGAAGTCGTACGCCTCGTCCTCGGCGACCGGGATCGTCACGGTCTTCGACTGGCCGGCGGGGATCGTGTACTTCTCGCCCTTGAGCTCGAAGACGAAGTCCTCGTCGCCCTCGTTGGAGGCCGTGATGTCCACGCCGCCCTTGGCGCAGTTCTTCTCGGCCGAGACGGCCGGGATCGGGCCCTTCGTGGCCCACGTCGCGGACGCCTTGGCCGCGACGGTGGAGGTGCTGGTGCCGGCCAGGATCAGCGTCTGGCTCTTCACCTTGGTGGAGACGAAGGCGCGGCCGATCGGGACGGTGGTGTCGGCCTTCACGTCGATCTCGGCGGCGCCGTCGGCGGTGCCGCCGGGGACGTCGAGGAAGAGCTGGTCGCCGTTGGCGGCGTCGGAGACGACCTTGCCGTCCTTGTCGACGATCTTCACACCGGCCGGGGCGCCGGGGGCGAGGGAGACGGTGGCCTTCTCGGCGTTGGTGTCGACCGTGATCGGGCCGAGGCGCTCACCGGCCTTGCCCGCGACGGAGGAGGGGCTCAGGCTCAGGGACGCCTTCGGCTCCTCGAGGTTCTTGGCCTTCTTCTCCAGGTACTTCGTCAGCTTCTTCGCGTCGGCGTCGACCGGCATGGCCTCGACGTCGTCGGAGAAGTGCCAGATCGCGGCCTGGGTGGCGGCGGCGGCCGTCTTCTCGGTCAGGCTCGCGGCACCGACCTTCTTGGCCAGCGCGTCCAGGTCGTTGACCTGCGGGTAGGAGTTCTGCAGAATCCAGCGGATCTTGCCGGCGTCCTTGTTGTCGTGCAGGGAGGACTGGTCCCAGCCGACTTCCTTGTATTCCTCGCCCGTCTTGGCGCCGGTGTACAGGTCGATGCAGTAGGTCTGGATGGACCCACCGGGCGTGACCTGCATCTCGAACAGACCTGCCGAGATCGCTCGCTCACGACCCTTGATCTTGACCTTGTCGTAGATCTTCAGATCACCGAGGGTCGCGGTGGCACCGCCGGTGCCCTCCGGCGTCTCGTCGGCCACCGCGGGACCCGCGACGGCTATCGCACCGGCCGCGACGAGGCCGGTGACGGCAGTCGCGGCGGCAAGGCGGGCAATGCCGCGCCTCCGAACAGAAAACATGGATTTCCCCTCCGGGCGAGCTGCTCCGCGTCAAGGTCGTGACGCGTGTGGGGAGCGCATCGCCGCAGACTCACAGACCCGATGTACTCAAGTGCCGCATGAGTATTCGGGAATACTAGGGACGGGAGAGGTCGGAGTGCCCCCTCATGCGGTCTGATAACCATTCCGACTCATAATCGTTATCGGAACGGCCTCCGCGACGAGGAAATCGTTGTCACCGTGTCGATAAATCCCCCGTCAGCTGTGCCTCAGGGAACGGCTTCCAGGTCCTTGCGCGTCTGTTCGGCCGGTGTCGCCGCGACGGCGGACGCGCGCTTCTTGCCCTCCCTGACACGCGGTTCGGCCGCCGCCGCCCGCCGGAACGCAGCCGTACCGCGCGTCAGGTCGTGCCCTGCGGCCACCGCCTCCACGTCCACGAACACACGTCGCTGCCCGTCGCGCTCCTCCTCACGCACCTTCAGCCGCCCGTGCACGACCAGGGGTTCGCCGACCGATACGGAGGCCGCGAGATTGGCACCGAGGGTGCGCCAGGCGCAGACCGTGTAGAAGCTGGTGGGGCCGTCCGACCAGGCGGCACGCTCGCGGTCCCAGCGACGCGCGGTCACGGCGAAGCGGAACCGGGCCATCCCTCCCGCCACCGTGTCGCGGTACTCGACCGCCGTCGCCACGTTCCCGACGAGCGTGACCGTCGTCTCGTTCATGCTTCCTGCCCCTCCCCTGCCGTCCTGGGCCCTGTTGCCCCACGGCCGTCTCCATGCTGGCCCGGCCGCGCGGAATCCGCCGTCGGCTGTGGAGGGCAGCACCCTTGGGGGAAAGTCCGCCACTCCCGCGGGGGATGGACTCCCGGGTGAACTCCTCGACAGGAAGAAGGAAGCCATACCGGGCGACGGGAGGGACCGCCGGGACGGGCGTCCCGGGAACGCGTCACGGGTGCCGCAACCGCGCGGAGCCCCGCCCCGGTCGCTTCGGCCGCCTCAGAGCCTGTCGGGTGGCCTCTGACCGGGCGGTCACGCCCTGGCACGCGCGCCGCCGGCCGAAGACCACCCGACAGGCTCTCAGCGCAGGCGCGCGCCCGGCCGTGTCGGCCCCAGCCGCGCGCCACCGCCCGCGATCCGGGCACCCGAACGGGTACCCGACACCGTCACGTACTGCTCCCGCACCTCCCGGTAGCGCATCAGTTCCGCCGAGATCGGGTCGAGGACCCGGGCCCGCCCGCAGGCGGTCGCCGCCTCCCGCAGCGTGCGCTCGGCCTCCTGCCCGTACCGCCGCGCGGGGCCCTTCACGGCCGCGGCGCACGCCCACTCCAGCAGTGGTCCGCCGACGATGCCGGCGACCATGACGAGCACGGGCGGCAGCAGCCCCGGTTCCACGACGCCGACGATCTGACCGACCAGCCACAGCGCGCCGAAGACCTGCAGGAGTGTCATCAGCACCTGGACCAGGACGGCCGCCGGCCACCAGGCGGGCCGGGCCGGTCGCGCGGCCGGGTCCCCGATCCGCGTCGTCAGTTCGTCCAGCGCCTCGGGAAGCCCTTGCGCCCCGCGCGCCGCCGCCTCACGGACCGCCTGGGCCCAGGGCGCCGGCAGGCCGCACGTGGCCTCGTCGGCGACTACCCGTACCGCCTGCTCCACACGCTGACGTGCGGTCAGTTCGTCCTCGGCGGGGGCTGCGGGGGGCGGGGCGGACGTGCCGTGCTCGCGGACCCGCTCGTACCAGCGGTAGAGGCGTAGCCAGGGGGTGCCGCAGGCGCGGATGGCGTTGCGGCGCCAGACGCGTTCGGCGGCCTCGCCGGTGGCGGAGGCGCCGACGGCGACGGCGAGCCGCGCCGCGAAGTCGTCCCGGGAACGCTCGCCCAGACCGGTCGGGCCGTCGGAGACGTACACCGGGCGGAGCCGGGCCGCCGCCGCGTCGACATCGGCCGACAGACGCCGGGCGGGCGCGGCCCGCTCCTGGACGAAGTCCCCGAGAATCCGTCGCAGCTCGCCGACCCCCTCGCCTGTGAGGGCGGAGAGGGCGAGGACGGTGGCGCCGGGCTCGCCGTGCTCGCCGAGTGCCATGCCGTCCTCGTCGAGGAGACGACGCAGGTCGTCGAGGACCAGGTCGGTGGCCTCGGTGCCGAGCCGGTCGATCTGATTGAGGACGACGAAGGTGACCTCGGCATGGCCGGCGAGCGGCCGGAGGTAGCGTTCGTGCAGGGCCGCGTCGGCGTACTTCTCCGGGTCGACGACCCAGATGACGGCGTCGACCAGACCGAGGACCCGGTCCACCTGGTCGCGGTGCGCGGTGGCGGCCGAGTCGTGGTCGGGCAGGTCGATCAGGACGAGCCCCTGGAGGTCCTCGTCGCCGGCTCCGCCCGCGAGCGGCCGGCGACGCAGCCGCCCGGGGACGGCGAGCCGGTCGAGGAGACCGGCGGAGCCCTCCGACCAGCTGAGCGCGAGGGGTGCGGAGGTGGTGGGGCGGCGCGGTCCGGTCTCGGAGACCGGCACGCCCGCGAGGGCGTTGAAGAGGGTGGACTTGCCGCTGCCGGTGGCGCCCGCGACGGCGACGACGGTGTGGTGCGAGGAGAGCCGCTGACGTGCCGTCGCCTCGTCTAGCACGCGACCGGCCTCGGCGAGGGTGTCGCCCTCCAGCCGGGTGCGGGAAAGACCCACGAGTTCGTGGAGGGCGTCGAGCCGCGTGCGCAGGGGACCGCCGTACGCCCCGCCGATCGCGGGCATGCTGTCCTGCGACGTGTCCGTTTCCCGGGCCTCGTCAGGGGACGGGGGGTGCCGTTCCGCCCGCTCGGCTGCCCGTCGAGCGATCAGTCCGTCGTCCCAGCGGTCCTCGCGGTCGTCCACCGTGCTGCTGCTCACCGGTCCTCACTTCTCCTTCTGCAGTACCGAGAGCGCGGCGATCAGCGCCGCCTGCGGCTCGGGGGTCACATCGAGGGATTCCAGCGGGGCGAGACGCAGGTCGCGTTCGGTGTGCAGGGCGCCGTCGACGCACGTCGTGACGAGTTCGCCCCCCTTGTCACGCAGCCGCAGGGCGCTCTGCGCGCCCAGCAGTTCGGCGAGCCGTTCCCCGGCGCTGCGGGTGCGCCGGCCGCCGAGGAGGGCGGCGGCCAGCAGAGCGGCGACGGTGTCGGCGTCGGGGGCGGCGGCGCGGGCCGGCGTACGGGAGGGGGTGGCGGCGCGGTCGGTGGCGCCCAGTTCCTCCTCCACCAGTTCCTCGAGGACGCGGCGCCAGCGCCGGACCGTGATGCCGATCCGTTCGCCCGCTTCGCGGCCCGGCGTCACGGGGCCGGGCCCACCGGTGTGGGTGCCGAGGGCTCCGGCGGCCGGTTCGCGCCGCCAGGTCTCCCGTACCCGCTCCTCGGCGGCGGCGACCGCGCACTGCACGAGGGCGCCCAGGGACTCGACGAGCGAGTCGAGGAGTTCGGCGGCGGAGCTGTCGCGGGGGTATCCGCGCCAGCGGGTACGGGCGTCGCCGGCGAGGACGGCGCCGCGGCGCAACTGCTGCCGGACCCGCTCGCCCTGTTCCGCGTAGGCGGTCTCGACCGCGCCACCGAGCCGTACGGCGGCGGCGTACTGGGCGGCGACCGCGCCGGCGAGCTCGGGCATCCGGGAGTCGAGGGAGTCGATCACGCCGGCGGCGGTGCGTCCGACGGCCTGCTGGCGGGCGGCGGGGTCCAGTGCGCGATGGGCGAGCCAGGCCCGCAGCGGGGCGACGGCGTTGTCGGGCAGCAGTCCGCTGCCGCCTCCGGCCGACTCGGGCAGCTCGGGGATGGTGAACCGGGGCACCTCCCCGAGACCGGCCTTGTCCAGGAGGGCCGAGTACTGGCGGGACACTTCGCCGACGACCTGGTGGGGCACCCGGTCCAGGACGGTGACGAGGCAGGCGTCGTACTCCTTCGCGGTGCGCAGCAGATGCCAGGGGACGGCGTCGGCGTACCGGGAGGCGGTCGTGACCATCACCCAGATGTCGGCGGCGCACATCAGCTCGGCGGCGAGCAGCCGGTTCTCGACGACGAGGGAGTCGATGTCGGGCGCGTCGAGCAGCGCGAGGCCGGGCGGGAGGCCGGAGGACGTCTCGACGCGCAGCGCGTTGTCCTCCGGGGGCTCGTCTCCCGCCTGGTCGTCCTCCTGTTGGGGCAGCCAGACGCGGGTGAGCTGGGGCAGGACGCGCAGTCCGGCGAACCAGTGGTGGTCGTCGGGGTGGCAGACGAGCACGGGTGTGCGGGTGGTCGGGCGCAGCACGCCGGCTTCGCTGACGCGGCGCCCCACCAGGGAGTTGACGAGCGTGGACTTCCCCGCGCCGGTGGATCCGCCGACGACGGCGAGGAGGGGGGCGTCGGGGTCCCTGAGGCGGGGGACGAGGTAGTCGTCGAGCTGGGCGAGGAGCTCGACACGGGTCTGCCGGGCGCGCGGCGCCCCCGGCAGGGGGAGAGGTAGACGCACGGCGGCGACACAGTCGCGCAGGGCGGAGAGTGCGTCGATCAGCTGAGGCCGTTCGTCCAAGGTCACCACATGCGAAGAATGCCCAATTTTGGAGTCTTTTTGAAGCGTATAGCGGTCCTACGCGCCGACCGAACAACTGATGACGCGCGCCTCAGGCATAACGAGTGCACAACACCCGGGCCGAGTGGCGCAAAAAGCGCTGCGAGAATCGCACCTGCCTGCGATTATCGTTCCGCTTCACCGAACCTCCACATCGTGCCACGCAGGTGAAGCAACCGGGCCAGGGCGAGCGGACCCCTATCCTTGACCCGGCAAGGCCACCGCCCGCCCACCAGGGGGCTCCGGCCGCCCGGCCACCAACCGGCCCCCGTAGCTCAGCGGATAGAGCAGGTGCCTTCTAAGCACTTGGCCGCAGGTTCGAGTCCTGCCGGGGGCGCACGAGCGAAGACCCTCCTTCCGGAGGGTCTTTTTGCTGGTCAGGGGTGGTTTTCAGTCGGGGGTGAGGGTGCCGGGGAGAAAGCGTCGGATGGCTGGATCCGTCCGGCTGAAACCGGTCAGAGGCGGCCTCTGGCGGCTGGTTTTCCCGAAAACTTCCCGAAGTTTGGGCCTACCCGCAGCCCATGCCTCAGTCCGACCGGCGGGCTCTCCTGCGTCGATCAAGCCCCGGCCGGACGAAGGTGAGCCACCCCTCCGCACCGGCCGGCAGGGTGGAGCGGGGCACGGGGTGGGGCGAGGCGACCGAAGAAGCGAAGATCGCAACCAAGTCGTGCGGCACGCTGGCGCTGAAGCTGGCGCACCACAGGTACGGATCCCCGACGACAGGCTCAGCCCACGCCCGCCAGCCGAGTCGGCCGGGCCGTGGATCGGCATCACGGAGGAGCGGCGCCACCTCCTCCAGGAATCTACGGGGACAGGCCGATGGCAGGGCATTACAGTCCAAGAGCAGGAGAGGGGGCCTGATGGCGCTGAACAAGAAGGGTTCTCGGCGGATCACAGTCGACGGGGCCGCCTACCGCTGGCGGATCCGCCGGAAGCCGTCCTACATGCAAGGACTGTGCTGGACGCCTTTGGCCTACGCCGTCGAACTGGCCGACGAAGACCGCCCGGGCAGCACGTTGGTTGTCATCACTGGCCAACCACACCCCAGTAACTGGCTGGGCGTTGAAGCGGAGCCCGTCAGGCCGGATCATGTTGCCGCCAGCATCAAAGAGGCGCTGGCGCAGGGCTGGGAGCCTGCCGGGTCCGGCTCCCCCTTCCTGCTTGACCAGTCGGCGACTTTCGTCCCGTCGCCTTGATCGTCAGACGGCCTGGGGCTAGAGCCCTGAAACAGCTTGCCGGTGCGAGAGGGTGATTCGACGCCGGACCGTGTCGATGTCAAGGATCTTGACCAGTAGGGCGTCCCCCACCTGAATGCCGAGCTGCGGGTCTTCCAGGAGGATGTCGATCTCAAAGGCGTTGATCATGAATGCGCGCTCGGCGGCGGAGAGGTCTTCTGGGGCGTTCACGCCGAGATCGTCGCACGGCTGATGCCGGTGCCACGGGCCCGTCCGTTGACGGAGACAATCGGCACCGTCGGTGCATGGATTCCACCCCCGCGTCGCTCGGTCACGCAGCAGCCTGGTCGAAGCTGCTGGAGACGTACCGTCCTCGGTCCACTGAGCGTTCTCCAACCTCACGCTGATGCGTGGTGAAGGACGAGGACGGCCTTCACCACGTCGGTGATGCGGTTGGTGCTGCAGCGGAGCTTCCGCAGGAGGCGCCAGCCCTTGAGGGTGGCCATGGCCTGCTCGCCGAGGCAGCGGATCTTGGCATGGGTGGTGTTGTGGCGGCGCTTCCATCGCTTGAGGCGACGGCCGCGAAACGGTACCCGGACGGGTCCGCCGGCGCCTTGATACGCCTTGTCGGCCCAGCATTTGAGTCCTGCTTCGGTGAGGGCTTCGATGATGCCGTGCTGTCGTGCGGCGGTGAGGTCGTGAGTCGATCCGGGCAGCGCCGGCGAGGCCCAGAGCAACCGTCCGAACGGGTCGGTGAGGACCTGGACGTTCATGCCATGGCGCTTGTGCTTCCCCGAGTAGTAGGGGGTGTCAGCGGCGATGCGGTCGATCGGCGGCAGAGTGTGCCGTCGAGGATGACGAACGCCTTCGTCCGGATCGTCCTCATCGCCTCGGCCAGGGACGGGGCCAGAGCGGCCAGGATGTCGACGGCCTCGCGTATGTAGCGGAAGGCGGTCGCGATCCCGATGCCGAAACCGGCCGCGAGTTGGGCGTAGGTGTCACCGCACCGCAGGTGGGCCAGGGCCAGCAGAGCCTGTCGCGAGGCGGGAAGCCGCCGCCACCGCGTGCCGATCTCCTGCCGTCTGGCGGTCAGCCGCCCGGTCAGGAACCGCAAGGTGCGGCTGGACAGATCGATCGAAGACGGATAGACAAGCACGCGAAGCTCCTGGCAGACACGGGTGATCTTGGTCGAGAACCCGTCTACCAGGAGCTTCGTCGTTGCGCAGGACTGTCCAGCTCGCGGTCAACGAAACCAGCTTGGAAAAGGCTCATTGAACTCTGCTGACCTGTACGCGCTGAAGAGGCACATCGACCATTCACTTGCCGTGTCCGAACAGGCTGATGACGGGCAGTACATCGTGCTGCGGACAGACAAGCTTGCGACTCAACTGGACATCTCGGACGATGCCGTCGGCGCGATCGGCGCCGCTTTGGAGAGCCGTCATCTCGCCGCGCGCATCGCCCGGGACGCCAACCCTGAAGTACTCGCGGAAGCGTTCTCCGCACTGGTCAGGATCGGTGAGCTGCGATCCGCCATCACCGAGCTGCAAGAACACCTGCCCAGCCCAGGCTGACCAGCAAACTTCCCGTCCCGACGACAGAGCCACCCGACCCCCGAGCAGTGGAACCCGGCGCCCACCCGACGCGACAGTCGGGTCACCGGCCTGCTCACAACCCGCCCCGGAAGGCGGAAGAGCCCGCCGACTCCGTCGACGGACCCTCACGCAAGATCGAGGTTGGTTTCTTTCATCCTGCTATGCGAAGTGACGTTCTTCACCTGGCGGTCGCAGAGAGAGCGCGGATCTTGCTTATCTCATCGGTATGTCGATCTACTGATGGTTCTTGATCGTGCTCTGAGGGGGGCCTCCGTGCGTTTCGTGCGGCCTGTTTCCATTGCTGTTGCTTTCGTCATGGCTTCTTTGGCCGGTGCGGAGGGGGCGGTAGCCGTGCAGGCGTCTTTCGGGCCGTTCGCGGCAGCGGCGGTGGATGCGCCCGGTCAGCCGTGGGGTTCCGCGGAGGGGCTGTCGTCCAAAGCGCCGGCGGATACCTCGGCGGCTGCGGCCGGTGGGAAGAGGGAGCATGTCCCTGTCCGTGGGGAACTGCCCCTGGAGAGCGGAGAGTCCGCGGTGGCGAGCCCTGCCGGCGAGACCATTCCGGATGTGACCACCGCTCCCGCGTCCATCAAGGTGGCGGAGCCGAAGGGCTTCGACCTGAAGACGAGTCGTGAGCTCCCCGCCGAGCGGGACCGGAAGTCCAAGACGTTCCAGAACACCGACGGCACTCTCACCACCCGTTTCTACGACGAGCCGGTCAATTTTCAGGACGCCGCGGGAAACTGGAAGCCGATCGACACCACCCTCAGGGAACGTGCGAGGGATGGCCGTCTCGGTCGCTCAGTGAGCGGCTCTGAGGGGGGCTGGAAGATCACGTCAGGCGAGGTCGAGACCGCATTCGCCGGCTTCGCGGACGGTGCACCGCTTGTCTCCCTCAAGACAGGCGCCGACACATCGGTGGGATTCTCCATCCGGAACGCCATGCATGTGCCGGGCAAGGCGGACGCCAGCGCGGTCACCTACGAGGAGGTCCGGCCCGACGCCGATCTTCGTTTCGTCGCCGGTGGAACGTCCGTGAAGGAAGTCATCACGCTCAACAGCGTTGACGCCCCGACGGAATGGGTGTTTCCCCTCCATACGCAAGGGTTGAAGGCGCAGCTCGAGACCACCGGCGTTGTGACGTTCAAGGATGCTGCCGGAAAGGTCCACGCCACGATCCCGGCCGGGTGGATGGAGGATGCGAACCTCGCACCGAACTCCAATGAGGGCGAGTTCTCCGACGGTGTCCGCTATGAACTGGTGGACATCACCGGTGGGCAGGCGTTGAAGGTCTCGTTGGACACCGATTGGTTGCACGACTCCGGTCGAGTTTTCCCGGTGAAGGTCGACCCCTCGGTTGTATCGGCGACTTCCTTCGAAGCCAGCTCGGGCACCTACGTGGAATCGCCCTACAACACGAACTTCTCGAGCCGTGCGGAGCTGAAGGTCGGCACCTACGACAAGGGCGCTCACAAGGCGGCGTCCTTCCTCCACTTCGGTGGCGTCGAGTCCACGCTGAAGAACGCCTGGGTCCTCGACACCCGACTGACCCTGTACAACAGCTGGTCGTACTCGTGCACGGCCCGGCCGGTCACGGTGCATCCGATTACATCGAACTGGTCCGAGTCCACGACCACTACCTATCCAGGTCCTTCAACCGGCTCCGCTTTGGCATCCAAGTCGTTCGCACACGGCTGGCACGCCTCCGGATCGAGTTCCTACCCGTGCGGGGGGCCTGCGTGGGAGTCAATCAACCTCGGTTCGGCGGGACGGCAACTGGTCGACGACTGGACGCATGGCCGGAAGAAGAACTACGGCCTGGCGGTGAAGGCCTCGACGACGGACTCCTACGGGTGGAAGAACTTCTACTCCGACGACTCAAGCGGAAAGCCGACGCTTGACGTGACGTGGACCAAGTACGGTGCTACGTACAAGATGGGCGAGTTCGTCACTCCTATCACAGCCACCGCCGAAGGCTCCTTCCGCGTCACGGTGACCAACCGCGGGCAGCAGACCTGGCCGAAAGGCGGCAATTTCACCCTGCGCTACCTGCTGTACGACGGTGCCGGTAAGCAGATCACAGACACGTCGAAGATTCGCTGGTCTGCGATGCCTGCCGACGTAGTACCCGGCGCGAGCGTGACGGTTGACGCAAGGATTGCGCCGCTCACTCCTGGTGACTACACGCTGTTGTGGACCATGAACGACAACGGCATCGCCACGTTCAGTGGTGCCGGTGTGCCCCCGGTCGGTATCAAGGTCTCAGCCGCCAATCTTGTGCCTCAGCTGATCCGCATCGCGCCGCCCGGCGGAACCGTCACCAACACTCTCACCCCCACCCTGTGGGCTTCCGCCACGGATCGCGACCGGTACCCGAAGGCGCTGCAGTACCAGTTCGAGGTGTGTGAGGTCGAAGGGAAGGACACACGGAAGAACTGCAAGACGGGCCCCCGAGTGTCCTCCCAGCAGTGGGCTGTCACCAGCGGTTGGCTCTCCTGGTCGAAGACCTACGCCTGGTACGCCTACGCCTACGACGGCGGCGCCACCTCTGTGCGTCCTGGCCCATCCCTGCTCACCACCCAAGTGCCTCAGCCGGCGATCACCGGTCAGCTGGGCGCCTCGGACACCACGGACGAGTTCGACGACCGTTCGGGCAACTACTCCACGGCAGCCACCGACGCCGCCGTGCCGACAATAGGCCCGGAGCTGTCGGTGACCCGTTCCTACAACTCCATGGACCGGCGGCGGAAGAGTGCTTTCGGTGCTGGCTGGTCCACGCGCTGGGACATGCGGGCGGTGGAGGAGAGCGCGGGCAGTGTGGTGATCACGCTCGCGGCCGGTACCCAGGTTCGGTTCGGCAGGAACACGGATGGCAGTTATGCGGCCCCGTCCGGTTCGCTTGGCAAGCTGAAGGCGCAGAGCGGCGGTGGTTGGACTCTGCGGGACGGTTCCGGTGCCTTGTACACGTTCAGTACCGCGGGCCTGCTGACGAAGATCACCGATGGCCACGGCCGGGTACAGCAGCTGACCTACTCCAACGGCCAGCTGACGGAGGCCAAGGACGTGCTGTCGGGCCGCGCCCTGACGTTCACCTGGTCGAACGGCCATGTGGCAACGGCCGCGACGAACCCCGTTGCTGGTGCGGGTACGGGCCTGACGTGGACCTACACCTACAGTGGCGACCGCCTGGTGAAGGTCTGCTCCCCTTCTTCCACGACCGCCTGCACCGTCTACACCTATGAGGACGGAAGCCTGTACCGCAGTACGGTGCTGGACGCTGGCCCGTCGGCATACTGGCGGCTGAACGAGGCGAATGGCGAGGCCGCCGAGAGCGAGGTCATCTCCGGCACCGGCGTGAACCAGGCCTTCTACCGGGAGGTGACCCGCGAAGCGGCCGGGGTGCTGGCCGGCACCGGGAACAAGGCGGCTTCCTTCGACGGAACCACGTCGCATCTGGCCCTTCCGGACGACGCGCTGGGCTCCTCCCCGTTCGCGTCGGTAGAAATGTGGTTCAAGACCACCAAGCCCGGTGTGCTGATGTCCCAGTCGAATGAGCGGATGGAGGATGTCGACGGCGTCAGCCACGCCACACCCCTGCTGTACGTCGGTACGGACGGCAAGCTCCGCGGCCAGTTCCACTACCCCGGCACCTCCTGGACGCCGATGACGTCCACCGGCGCCGTCAACGACGACGCTTGGCACCACTTGGTGCTGGCGGGCGCCGGTACCGCGCAGACCCTGTACCTCGACGGCACGGCCATCGGCTCGAAGACCGGTGCGATCGACCACTTGGACCAGCGCTACACCTACATAGGCATGGGCTGGACCAGCGTCCCATGGGAGGGCATCGACAAGACGGACCAGTTCGGCCACTTCAGCGGCCTGATCGACGAGGTCGCCGTCTACGGCCACACCCTCGACGCCGGCACCGCCGCCGAGCACTACGCGGCCAAGGCCGCCTCCTCGCGCATCACCAAGGTCACCCTGCCGTCGGGACGCGTCGACTCCCAGGTCGCCTACGACTCCGACACCGAGCGCGTCACCGAGGTCACGGACTCCAACAACGGCACCTGGAAGATTTCCGCCCCCGCCTTCTCGGCCGGCTCCAGCGTCTACCGCGACACCGTCCTCGCATCGGGCCCGAACGCCTACTGGCGACTGGGCGACCGCCGCGGCACCATCGCCACCAGCGCACTTCCCGAGGGCTCGGACGGAATCTACGGCGACAACATCGCGCTCGGCACCTACGGCGCGTTCGCCGACGGCGACGACACCGCCGCCGGGTTCAACGGCGACTCCCACATCCAGCTTGAAGAAGGGTCCCTGAGCGGCACCACCCTCTCTGCGGAGCTGTGGTTCCGCACCGACAGGTCCGGCATCCTGCTAGCCGAGTCCAACGCCGACCTTAGCGAGAACCAGATACCCACCCATTCCACCCCGCTGCTGTACGTCGGCACGGACGGCAAGCTCCACGGCCAGTTCTACTCGGCGACCACCAACTGGATCCCGCCGCTGTCCAAGAACACCGTCACCGACAGCCGATGGCACCACGCCGTACTCGTCGGAGACGTCGACACCTCCTCCCTCTACATCGACGGCGCCCTCGCCGGCTCCGTGACGGGCACCATCACCCACCTGGACCAGACCCGGATCTTCCTCGGCAAGAACTGCTGTGGCACCCGCTGGGCATCCGTCGACCCCGACGACAAGTGGGGCTATCTCACCGGCGCCATCGACGAAGTCGCCTTCTACCCCAAGGCCCTCACGGTCGCCGAGATCAAGGCGCACTACCAGGCCCGCACCGGCATGGTCGCCGGTGACGGCCCCCACTACCGCGGCGCCGTCACCGCCGACGCGCCGGCCGGCTACTGGCGCCTGGACGAGAAGAACGGCACCACGGCCCACAGCGTGGCTGCCGCACAGGACGGCACCGGCTCCTACACCAACGCCGCCCTCAACACCGACGGCGTCTTCGGCGCCGGCGACAACACCGCCATCGCCCTGTCCGGTAACGGCTATGCCGAGATACCCGGCGGCATCCTGCACGAATCCACCGACCTCGCCGTCGAGTTGTGGTTCAAGACCACCAAACCCGGTGTCCTCATAGGCGACCAGGCCAACCCCATCGGCGGCACTACCGCCTCCGGCAGCTACACCCCTCTCCTCTACGTGGGCACCGACGGCAAACTCAACGGAAAGTTCTACTCACCCGGCCTGGGTACGGCGAAGGTCGCCTCCGCCGAGAATGTCAACGACGACACGTGGCACCACGCCGTGGTCACCGCCACCGGCACCGACCAGACCCTCTACCTGGACGGCGTGAAGTCCGCCACTTTGACCGGCGCGGTCAGCCACCAGTCCAACACCCACACCTACATCGGCGCCGGCTTCGCCAAGAACTGGCCCGCCGCCCCCGCAGAGGTGTCCTACTTCACCGGCCAGATCGACGAAGTCGCCATCTACCAGCACAGCCTCACCGCCGAACAGGTCGCCGGGCACTACCGCTCACGCGAGCGCTCCAGCACCTCCGCACTGGCCATGACGGTCACCGTCACCGGTCCCAAGGGCGCCACCAGCAGCACCACCTACGATCCCCTGCGCGGCCAGCGCCGCACCCAGTCCACCGACGCGGAGGGCGGCGTCACCACCTATGCGTACGACACCGGCGGCTTCCTCCACACCGTCACCGACCCCAACGGCCACTCCACCGTCACCGGCCACGACACCCACGGCAACACCGTCTCCCGCACCACCTGCCGGGACGCTGACTCCTGCTGGACCTCCTACGCCGAGTACTACAACAACACCGACGACCCGCTCGACCCCCGCAACGGCAAGCAGACCGTCACCCGTGACGCCCGCTCCGCCAACCCGGGCGACAACCGCTACAAGACCACCGTCACCTACACCGACAAGGGCCTGACGGACACCGTCACCCTCGCCGACGGGCGCAAGGCACTCACCACCTACACCACCGGCAGCGAGAGCCCCGTCGGCGGCGGCACCACACCGCCCGGCCTGGTCAAGACCACCCTGACTCCGGGTGGCGCAACCACGTCGTACGCCTACTTCGCCAACGGCGACCTCGCCAAGACCACCGCGCCCTCCGGCCTGGTGACCTCCTTCGCCTACGACGGCATCGGCCGCAAGACCTCCGAAAAGCAGACCTCGGGCACCTTCCCCGACGGCGTCACCACCGCCTTCGGCTACGACGGCATGTCCCGCGTCGTCACCGAGACTGGCAGTGCGGTGAAGAACGAGATCACCGACAGCATCCACACGGCACAGATCAGCAGGACCTTCGACCCGGACGGCAAGGTCCTCACCGAGACCGCCCAGGACCTCACCGGCGGGGACATCGCACGCACGACGAGCCACCACTACGACACATTCGGCCGCCAGGACCGCGTCACCGACGCGGAAGGACACAGCACGACCTTCACCTATGACGAGCTCGGCCGCCTGACGACCGAGACAGACACCCTGGGCAACACCCTCGTCCACACCTACACACCGCGCGGCCAGAAGCACCAGACGATCCTGAAGGACTGGACCGGCGACCCCTCCGGCCAGACCCGCGACCTGGTACTCGAATCCCACGCCTATGACCCGGCAGGCCGCCTCTCGTCCACCACCGACGCCATGGGTGCCACCGTCGAGTACGGCTACTACGACGACAACCTCGCCGCCACCACGACCGCCAAGCAGGTCACCCAGGCCGACGGCACCCATCACGACATCGTCCTGGAACGCAACACCTACGACGGTGCCGGCAACATCACCCGCACCGTCACCGGCAACGGCAAGACCCGCCTTGACTACACCCTCGACGCCACCGCCCGCGTCACCCAGAGCGTCCTCGACCCCGACGACCTCGCCCGCACGACCACGTTCGACTTCGACAACGACGACCACGTCACCAGCCAGACCCGCACCGTCGGCCTGAGCGGCGCCACCGTCACCACGACAACCGCGTACGACGCCGCGGGCAACCCCACCCGCACCACCGTCTCCGACACCACCGGCACCCTGCGCACCACCACCAACACCTTCGACCAGCGTGGCCTGCTCACATCGACCGTCAGCGGACGAGGCAACACCACCGGCGCCAACCCCGGCGCATACACCACCGACTACCGCTACGACGCCCTCGGGGGCCTCGTCGAAACCAAGGCCCCCGCCGTCCAGACCGAGCAGAACGGCGCCACACCCACCACCACACGCCCCACCACACGTGCCGGCTACAACACCTTCGGCGAGCTCACCCACACCCGCGACCCCCGCAACGCCGTGACCGGCACCATCGTCGACAAGCTCGGCCGCGCCACGGACATGATCCTCCCCACCTACACCCCGCCGGGCACCAGCCAGCCGCTCACCGCCGTCATCCACACCACCTACGACGCACTTGGCCGAACCGAATCCGTGACCGACCCCCTGGGCCGCACCACCCGCTTCGGCTACGACCAGCTCGGCAACGTCACCCACCAGACCGACCCCGCACCGGGCACCACCACGACCGGTTTCTCCGAGCCCAGCCCCTTCACCACCACCCAGACCAACCTCGACGGCGGCGGAATCACCCGCTACACCTGGACCCCGACCGGACTGCAACTCTCCGCCACCACCCCGACCGGTGCACGCACCGAGGCCACCTACGACGAACTCGGCCGCCAGCTCACCGCCACCACTATCGAGCGCTATCCCACGCTGCAGAACCTGACCACCCGCTACACCTGGGACGACGCCAGCAACCAGACCGCCTCCACCACCCCTGCGGGCCGCACCACCACCTCCGTCTACAACGCGGCCGGTGAACCCACCACGGTCACCGCCCCGGCCCCCGGCGGCACCACCCGCCTCTACTACGACAAACTCGGCCGCCACTACCTGACCTACGACGCCACCAACCGCAAGACCCAGACCGTCTACGACGGCCTAGGCAACGTCATCGAGGTCAGGGACTACGGCACCGGCACCACCGTCCTGCGCTCCGCCAAGGCGGCCTTCGACGCCGATGGCAACCAGATCACCGCAGACGGACCGGCCGGCAGCCACACCAACTACACCTACGACGCACTGGGGCAGCTCACCGGACAGAGCGAGAAGACCTCCAGCACCGACCAGATCACTACCACCTTCGGCTACGACGCCACCGGCAACCGCACTCGCTTCACCGACGGTCGCGGCAACACCACCACCTACACCTTCAACGCCTGGGGCCTACCCGAATCCACCATCGAACCCACCACCCCCCAGCACCCGAACCTCACCGACCGCACCTGGACCACCACCTACGACGCCGCCGGCCAGCCCGTCACCGAACAACTCCCCGGCAATGTCAAGCGCCACCGCACCTACGACGCCTTGGGCAACCTCACCGCCGAGACCGGCACAGGAGCCGCCACCACCGAACCCCGCAGCCTCGGCTACGACCTGGACGGACGCCTCACCAGCGTCGCCACCAGCAGCACAGCCGCCGCTAACAGTTACGCCTACAACGACCGTGGCCAGCTCTTGCACGCCCAAGGCCCCTCCGGCGAGACGCGCTACATCTACGACAACGACGGCGCCATGACTGAGCGCTCCACGCCGCAGAACACCACCGAGTACGGCTATGACGGCGCGGGCCGTCTGGACTGGCTGTGGAACGAGATGACCGGCGCTGACATCTGGTACACGTGGGACGCCGCCGGTCGCCCGACCACACAGAGATTCTTGGTCCAGAAGGAGAGCTCCGGGGAGTGGGCTGAGTCGGCGCGACGCACCTACAGTTACGACAGCCTGGGCCGCCTCGCCGACGACACCGTCACCACCCCGGACGGCGTCACCGAGATCATCTCCACGGTCTACGGCTACGACCTAGACGACCGTCTCACCTCCAAGGAGACAGCAGGCACGGCGGGAGCGGGCAAGAACACCTACACCTACGACCTCGCCGGTCGACTGGCCTCCTGGACCAAGGGCGACTCCACCACCGCATACGCCTGGGACGCGGCCGGCAACCGCGTACGCGCAGGCACCACGACAGCCTCCTACGACGAGCGCAACCGCCTCCTCGACGACGGCCACGCGACATACAACTACACACCCCGCGGCACCCTTGCCACCATCCGGACAGGCATTAACACACGAGCCCTCGCATTCGACGCCTTCGAACGCAAGGTGAGCGACGGCCCGAGCACCTACACATACGACTCCCTGGACCGCGTCGAGACCCACGGCCCGACCGCCTTCCACTACGACGGCGGCTCCAACAACCTGCTCAACGACGGCACTTCCGAGTACAGCCGCACCCCAGGCGGGGCCCTGCTGGCCTCAAACGACGGCACCACTGCCCAGTGGACCGTCACCGACCAACACACCGACCTGATCGCCAGCCTCAACTCCGAAGGCACCACCGTCCATGCCTCCCGCGCCTACGACCCCTTCGGCAAGACCACCGCAAGCAACGGCACCAACCCATCCATCGGCTACCAGTCCGGCTGGAACGACACCACGACCGGCGACGTCAACATGGCAGCCCGCTGGTACCAACCCGACACCGGCGACTTCACCAGCCGCGACACCTGGCAACTCGACCCCACCCCATCAGGACAAGCCAACCGCTACGTATACGCCGAAGGAGATCCCCTCAACGTCACCGACCCCACAGGACACAACGGTGTGTGCAGGTGCGGTGGATGGCGGGCAGGAGGATTCGACGCCATGCCCCGAGTCGCCCCTCGGGGTCGTCCTTCGACGACCCCGAGGACACGCCCGAATCCGCGTACCGGAGGCCAGATCCGCAGCCGGACATTCGACGCCTGCAACAGATTCCGCTGCGGGAAGTTCAAGAACACGCGGCCTTCGGCGAAGCCGAAGCGGGTAAACGGAAACACGACGCCTGCCAATCGTGGATGTGTGACCTTCGGGAATTGCCGTACCGCTGGGAAGGCTAAACTTCCGACCAACGGCCGCGGAAAGGTGCCATCTGCAGGCCGTGGAAATGGTTCGAGTACGAGGCAAGGGCGACCCACGCCGGACACCGGGCCAAATAGAGGCACCCCTAAGGAATATCCGAGGCCGACCGTGTCGCGCCCGAAGCCGAAGCCTCAGATTAACGAGGCTAGAATTCAGGAGCAGTCGCGGGAGAACGCGCAGCATGTCAATGCGACCATTGGCCAGGCCGTCGTCGATGCGATGGACCCTCTCTCGCCTGGGGATGCTGAAGGCCTAGAGGTTCTGCAGGGGCTGTTCCCGGAACAGGACCTGGATCCTGACCGGGGATTCGGTGGATCAGACACCGATGAGAGCAGAAAACGGACCAAGAACTCATGTCAGCGCGACTATGCGTCCACTGATCCGTCCTACTTTTATGCGCCGATGGCTCGTTTCGGCCCTGAGGCAGGGGAATGTCGGGCCACTGGAGCCATCGCATGGATCACCAGTGGTGACATTCGCACTGGACTGGTCAGAAGGAATCCGAAATGGAAACCTGCCGGGTTCGAAGAAATTGCGCAAGCCACGCGGGGGACTGTTCCGGGTCGCGTCCACAATGCAGCGGCTCTTCATTTGATTGCCGACAACCTTGGTGGAGCCCGGGATACCCTAAGGAACTTCGTCGCTGGGTATCAGACGCCCGCAAACACTCCCGACATGCGGAAGATTGAGTATGCTGTGGAGCGAGCCGCGACCAGTGACGAGTCCGTTCTCTATGGTGTGGTGCCCATCTACGGGGACAGTGCCAGGCCGGCGATTCCTACAGAGTTGCTGATCCGAGCTGTTGGACGTAAGGGGTTTCGTTTGGATTGCACGGTATCTAACACCGCTGCTGGCGGGGTTGTTTGTAGGTGAGGAGTAAGAGTGGGCCTGGAAAGATTCGCTGAATTCATCGGGCCGCCCGAGCTGAATTCAGACATCTCGTCGGACTGGCTGGAGTTTGAGGGAGAGAGGGGCTTCTCTCTCCCTAGGGACTACAAGGAATTCGTCTCGGCGTACGGCCCCTGCGAGATATATGGCGATCTCTACGTTTCGCACCCACGGGGTTCGGTTCTCAATCTTGGGGGGTTCGTCGATCGGGTTTCTCGTGAATTCAACTCAATTAGATTGGATTTTCCCGAAAAGTACCCGTATTCAATATTTCCGGAGCCGGGTGGACTTTTCCCGATTGCAGAAACCATGGCCGGCACTCAGATCAATATCCTGCCTGCGGGGGAGGGACCTGACGACTGGGTCACTGTAGTCAATTGGCAGGGGTGGTGGTCGGAATATTCGTTCGGCTTTACCGAGTTTCTGCTTGGTGCATTGAGTGGCGACTCCGGTATCCCTCTCTTTGAGGATGGTTTCAGGGATGGTTCGGTCCTGCCGTACGTGCTGCACGAAGTCCTTTAGAGCTCGTAACACGATCTTGCTGAAGAGTCCTGGTCGGCCGTGACCGGTGTGACGATTCGGCCGTTCGGGATGGTGTGACTACCCGGCCGTGGATCGTGGACGATGACCTGTGGGCTCTGATCGAGCCGCTGCTGCCGCCCTGGCCCGAGCGGTCGCCGGGGCCACGGCCGGGGCCGGACCGGCTGTGCCTGCAGGGCATCCTGTACGTGCCGCACAACGACATCGCCTGGCAACTGCTGCCGCTGGAGATCGGTTCGGCTCGGGCAGACGTGCCGGCGGCGACTGGACCGCTGGCAGAAGGCCGGGGTCTTCGACCGGCTGCACCGGATCCTGCTCGCCGAGCTGAACGCGGCCGGCGAGCTGGACTGGTCCAGGGCATGCGTGGACGGCTCTCACGTCCGCGCGAAAAAGGGGGGAGCCGACACCGGTCCGTCGCCGGTCGACCGGCGCAAGACGGGCAGCAAGCACCACCTGATCTGCGACGGACGCGGCACCCCGTTCAAGGTCATCACGACCGCGGCCAACGTCAACGACGTCACCCAGACCCTCGCCCTGGTCGACGGCATCCCGCCCGTCGCCGGACGCCCCGGCCGGCCCCGCAGGCGTCCCGAAGCCCTGCTCGGCGACAAGGGCTACAACTCCGACCCCAACCGCCGTGCACTGCGCAAGCGCCGGACCCTGCCGGTGATCTCCCGCAGGGGTGCCCCGAACATCGAGGGCCTGGGCAAGCTCCGCTATGTGGTGGAGCAGACCTTCGCCCTGCTCCACCAGTTCAAACGCCTCGCTGTCCGCTGGGAACGTCGCACCGAACTCCACGACGCCTTCGTCTCCCTGGCCTGCAGCCTCATCTGCTGGAGACGTCTCAAGAAGCACGACTCATGATCGTGTTACGAGCCCTTAGCATCGCGCTTTCATGAAGTGGACTGTCCGGCAGTCGGTCACACAAACAGAAAGGGCCTCTGACCGGCGAGAACGAGGATTGTCTAGCCTCGAAGTTTCGTGACGGTCCGCCGACGGAGTCGGTGGACCGTTTTCGTGCCGTGGGTGAAGGCTGCGCAGGCCCGGGGCCCGAGTGTCGCCTCGGGGTGGCGCCGGGTTCCACTGCTCCGGGTGTTGAGTTGCTGTCGTAGGGACGGGGAATTGGCTGGTCAGCCAGGGGCGGGCAGTTGGGTGAGCCGGTCGAGGGCTGCGGTGATGTGGCTGGTCCAGGGCCAGTGGCGGGCCAGGCGGAGGATCCGCCGACGGCCGGTGGCCACGAGTTGTCCGGCCGTGGTGAACAGGCGGAGCCGCAGTCGGCGGGGTTCCCAGAGCCTGGCCTTGCCGGTCAGGGCGAGCATCGGCATCCAGGCCAGCAGGTCGAGAGCAATCTGCACGATCTCCAGCCAGATCCGGTTCTGAGCCGTGCGGTGCAGGGGCAGGTTGCGCAGGCCGGTGGCTCGGGCGGCGCGGATGCGGTCCTCGGCCCGGGCCCGCAGCCGGTGACGCAGCTCGAGCTCGGCGATCGGCCGGCCCAAAGTGTTGGTGGCGAAGCAGGTCAGCCGCATGCCGTCCGCATCAGTGAGCCGCAACTGGGCCCCGGGGTGCGGTCGTTCCTTGCGGACGATCAGCCGCATGCCCTCCGGCCAGCCGTCCAGGACATCGCCGGTGAGTTCGGCGACCCAAGCGCCGTCACGGATCTCGCCGTCGGCCTCGACGGCCGGCGTCCAGGCCGACGCCGGAACCTTCAGCACGTGCTGGTGGATCGCCTCGGTGATCACCATGCCGACCGAGTAGGACAGCCACCGTCCCCGCCGGGCGAGCCAGGACACGAAGTCATGGGTGCCGCCCGCGGAGTCGGTGCGGATCAGGGTCCGTCGCCCGCGCCGGTACTTCTTCGGCAGCTGAGACAGGGCCAGTTGGGCGGCGATGATGTGGTCGGCGGCAGTGTTCGATCCCGCGTTCCCCGGTCTGAGCAGGGCTGCCACCGGCTCACCCGTGCCGCCCGGCCCGTGGTCGACGAACCCCATCAGCGGGTGGTGGCCGTAGGTTCGTTTCCACGTCGGTGCGGCGTCTTCCTTGTCCGAGTGCGCGATCACCAGCACCCCGTCGAGATCAACAGTCACCATCCCGTCGGCATCAGGCGCTTCCCGGCCAGCCAACCACCAGACGTGTCGGCGGACTTCGGCCCGCGCGGCACGGATGGCCCGCAGGGCCTTCTCTCCAGAGGCTGCGAGGGTGTCAACGAGGCGGGAGACCGTCGGGTCGGAGGCCACCGGCCCGAACACGGCCGGCTCGGCCCGCAGCATGCCGACATCCGCGAGGCAGTCCCCGCCCAGCGCGACCGCCAAGGCCACGTCCAGCAGGACCTTGCCCGGATCGTGCACTGCCCGAGCCTTCCGCCACGGCGTCAGCGCCGCTGATATCGCGGTGTCCAAGCCAGTCTTGCGGACGGTCTCGACCAGCAGCACGCCCCCGGCCTGCGACACCATCGCGCGGCCGCCGCCCTCGATGCGGACACGCGGATACGACCCGATACGCTTCTTCACCTGGAGAGTGCTTCTTTCCGTGCAGCCAACAGGACCCTAGACAAGTCCCATCGTTGCAGGTCAGGAGCACTCTCCGCTTATTTGATCAAGCCTCGGACATCCCACCTCGTGAAAGCGCGAGGCTAGGTCCTTGTTCCCACTGAATCCAGAGGCGCTTTCCAGGTGAAGAAGCCTACCGGCTCCTATCTCCATGTCCGCGTCCAGGGGGACGGCCGTGTGAGGTACTAGGTCCTGTCTGAAGTTCGGATCATGAGGGCGGTGTGATGCTGCGGAGCCAGAGCATCGCACCGCACAGGTGCAGTCCGGCTTCGTAGCTGGTTGGGGTCTTGTCGTAGCGGGTGGCGATGCCCCGCCAGTTTCGGAGACGGTTGATGCACCGCTCGACGGTGTTTCTCTCCTTGTAGAGCGCGGAGTCGTGGCTGACGGGGCGGCCTCCCTTGCGGCCTTTCTTCTTCCGGTTGGCGGCCTGGTCCTTCTTCTCCGGGATGACGGCCTTGATGTTGCGTTTGCGCAGGTGAGCACGGTTGCTGCGGGACGAGTACGCCTTGTCGCCGGCTATGGCGTCCGGCCGGGTCCTCGGGCGCCCGACCGGCCCGCGGACCTTCACCTTCTCCAGCACCGGGACGAACTGCGGACTGTCACCGCACTGCCCGGGCGTGAGCACGAACGCCAGCGGACGGCAGCGCCGGTCAGCCGCCAGATGAATCTTGCTGGTCAGCCCACCCCTCGAACGCCCCAGGTCAGCGGCGGTCAAGCGGATCCGGTACCGTCGGCGAACCCGGCGTCGCTCCTCGCGGGCGGGGTCCTCTTCCTGCCGGTCTTGCGGCTGTTGTCCTTCCACCAAACCCCTTTTCGGCCTCGACAGCCGCCTCCAGGGCTGCCAGCTGCTCCGGATCCAGGATCATCCCGGCGGCATGGTGGTGTGCCCGTGCTGTCGCCGAGTCCACGCTGACCAGCCCCAGGTCGACCTGGTCGCGGGCGGCAGCTTCCGCGATCACCATCTCCATCAGATTCTGGAAGATGCCCTGCTTCGCCCAGACCTGGAAGCGGTCGTAGGAACTCTGCCAGGGGCCGAACTCCTCCGGCAGGTCGCGCCACGGGCTGCCGGTCCGAAAGCGCCACATCGCCGCGTTGAAGTATTTCCGCAGGTCGGGGATAGGCCCGACCGCGGCGATCGGGAGATGGGGCTCAATCAGGGACCACTGCTCGTCGGTGAGATCGCCTCGCGCCATGGCCACTTGACTACCAAGGACACCCCGTCGCGCGCAGGCGATCCCACACATTCGTGATCTGGACTTCAGACAGGACCTAGACGGTCAGTGGCGACCGCTCGCGCATGTAGCTGATCACGACCTCCCCGACCGCCTTGGTGACCCCTCCCGCGATCAGTGCCTTGATGCCCCAGCCCACGACGGGAAACCACACCAGCGCGGCTTCCGACGCGCCACGCCCGGCCACGGCCCCACCGATGGCCGCACTGACCCCTTCGATGCTGAACGACTGCACCCGGTAGACCTTGGCGACGTCGTTCACCATCTTCATGTCCGCCATGCCGAGCACGAACGTGCTGCCCGGCACCCAGCTCACGGCCGTGGCCGCCGCGCACCAGCCGTGCACCATGTTCCGGGCCTTCCGGTCCGCTTCCTCGATCGTCTTCACTGCCATGAGACTCCAGTCCTTGCCATTGCCGCAGCCGTGCGGGCAGCACCAAGCCCGGCAGGGCCTGCGGCACGCGGTGAGTGGGAAAGTGGTGAAGCCCCGGACCTCAGAAGAGGTCGTCGTCCATGTCGTCCATGTCGTCCGTGTCGTCGACGTCGTTGGACGGGTCGTAGGCGGTGGAGTTGGACTCGTCGGAGTCGTCGTGGTCGGCCGTCGGGAAATCGGTGCCCGCGGCGGTGTCCGTGTCCATGGACGGGCCGGACTGCGCCTGAAAGGCGTCCTGGCGGTCGTAGAACTCCTCCGCGTCCGCGAGCGTCTTGTCGCTGAACGCCTGGTATTCGTCTGGCGTCATGCTGCCTGGATCGACCGACATGACCACCCCCCTTTGCTAGTGGCCCCCGCCGAGGCTCCGCTTGCCCCGGAGGAACTATCGGCACATCGTGTATGCCACCGGCCAGTGCCGGTCAAACTCCTCTTGATCGCGCTACATTGGGATACCTGTGGACACGACCGCCATTGAGGACTTGGCCGCAGGTTCGAGTCCTGCCGGGGGCGCTCCACGGCACAAGGACTCTTCTTCGGGAGGGTCTTTGTGCCAGAGGCGGTCTCCGCCGACCGTTCTACCCGAAAACGGCCCCGAGTTTGGGGACGGTCTCTCGGTAGGACCGCGGGGGGCAAATCGGCATTCGGGTTGAAGCCGGGATCGTGTCCGCATCATCCCTACTGTCATGCCCTTCGCCGCCGCGCTCGACGTGTCACACCTGCCCGACTACGCGAACGACCGGGCTCTGGTCGACGTCGAGACGTCCGGCCTCATCGCGCGGCGTGACCACGGCCTCTCGATCGCGGTGCTGACCTTCGGACCGGACGGGATCCAGACCGGCGAGTACTCCACCCTGCTGCCCAGGCTGCGACCCCGGCCCCATGCCCGTCCACGGCCTGACCGCGGAACGGCTGAGTGGCGCCCCGACCTTCGAGCAAGTAGCCGGACGGATCGCAGCGCTCCTGCAGGACCGCGTCATGGTGGCCCACAACGCACAGTTCGACTACGACTTCCTGGCCCATGAGTTCGCCCGCGCCCGGCCCTGTCTCCCCGTCACCCAGCGCCTGTGCACCCTGGCCCTGAACCGGCGTGAGGAACCGCCCGCCGCCGACCTGAGCCTGACGTCACTGGCCGCTCACTACGGCGTCCCGCGGACCAGCGCTCATGACGCGCTGCACGACACTCGCGTCCTCGCGGGGGATCTTCCGGTCTTCCCTCTCCGAAGCCGCACGGCTGGACGTCCCACTGCCGCTGGTGCCCTGTCCGCCCCGACAGGATCCGCAGTTCGCGCCGAATCCGCCGAAGACCCCGTGCGCCTGTCGGAACCCGGACCGTCCGGCGCCCGAGGGGGCGTATGCCGTCCACCATCAGCCCGCGCTTGTGCGGCTCCTCGTCGGAGTTCCGGCGCCCGGTGGCGGGACCGACCGGGAAACGCCTCCCCCGGCGCCCCGCTCCGTCGGCCCAGTGGCTCGCTCAGCCCCGTGGCGAACCGGGCTCGTCGCTGCGGCCGGCCTGTTCGTCTCCGGCCGGCATGAGCCCGATGCACTCCGCGTCGACCTTGTCCGCGAGCTGCGCCAGTGTGCCGGCGAGGACCAGGGTGGTCTCCGGGTCGAGTCCCGAGTCAGGTGTGCCGACGGCCTCGCGCCAGTCCGCCGCTATGTGCCGCAGGAGGCCGGTCACCTCGTCGGCGGGAAAGAGGAGGTGACCGTCCGAGACGAGGACGAACGGTGCCGTCGCGTTCATGATGAGCCTGCCTTCTCCGAGCCCGGAGCGTCACCTGCGGTCTCCGAGCGCACGATGACCACGGGGCAGGGCGCGTGCATGGCGCACTGCTGGCTGACCGATCCGAGAAGCAGGCTGGCGAAGCCGCCCCGTCCCCGACTGCCGACGACGAGCAGTTCGGCACCGGCCGCAGCTTCGATCAGCACCTTGGCCGGGTTGCCCCGGACCAGATGGTGCTCGACGGGTGGTACGTCGTCGCCCGGTGCGAGTACCGAGCCGAGTTCCTCGGTGAGGGCCTCACGGGCCTGTTCCTCGTCGAACGCGGCGTCCACGGCCGGCGCGGACCAGGCCGTCGCCCCGGGCACGTCGTAGATCCCCACCGCCGTCACGGTCGCCCCGGTCAGCCGCGCGTGCCGCAGCGCCCATCGCAGCGCCTCGCGCGACGCCGGTGAGCCGTCCACGCCCACGACCACTCGACGGGTGTCCTCGCTGGTGTTCATCGGGAATTCCCCTTCTCGCTCAGGTCACGCCGAAGCGGAGGCCGCGGCCGGGAGCGCCGGTTCCGGCGGTCGGCGCGCGCGGTCCCGGCGTGCCGCCGGTCGCCGGGCTTTCCCGGTTCCCGGGCCTCGTGTTTCGGGTCCTGGGTCCAGGTTCCGGCAGCGGCGCCCTCCGCACCGGCAAGGACATGCCGTACGGTCCGGTTTCCCGGTCCGCGTGTCGTCCGGTTTCCGGCTCAGCGCACGGTGTGTTCGCACGGTGTGTTCCCGGGGTTTCCGGGCGTCCGCACCGCCCCGGTGGTGGTGCCGTGGACGGGTCGGCTCCGGTCTCCTCCGCGCCGTGGACGGGTCCGCCCTCTATGGACCGGCTACCCGGCCGCGCGGGTCGTACGCGCGCGGGTGCGACTCCGGCAGCGGGTCGCACCGGGTCCGGAACCCCGTGCGGGAACATCCGGCGCCGTCCCCTCGTCCGTTCCTACAGGTCCGTCCGCATACGCGACGGCGAGTCCCACAGACTTATTGCAGATGCCAGGCTCAGAGCTCTACGGTGGCGCACATGCAGTCCTACACGATCGGCCAGGCGGCGCGTCTGCTGGGCGTCAGTCCCGATACCGCTCGGCGCTGGGCGGACGCCGGCCGGGTCGCCACCCATCGCGACGAGACCGGGCGCCGCCTGATCGACGGCCGGGCGCTGGCCGCCTTCTCGGTGGAGATCGCGCAGAGCGGCACCGAGGAGGTGGCCTACACCTCGGCGCGCAACGCCTTCCCGGGCATCGTCACCGCGATCAAGCTCGGCGACGTCGCGGCCCAGGTCGAGATCCAGGCCGGGCCGCACCGTCTCGTCTCGCTCCTCACCCGTGAGGCCGTGGAGGAACTCGGGCTCGAAGTCGGTATGCAGGCCACCGCCCGTGTGAAGTCGACCAGCGTGCACATCGACCGCGCCTGACTTCTCAGCACCACGAGCGGCGGCGCCCGTCACCGACGCGGCTCTACACCATCCGCGACGGACGGCGTCCCGCCGGCCGTGTCCTCCAAGGAGTCCGACCCTCATGTCCCTCACGCGACGCACCCTCACCGGCCGCCGTGCCATCGCCATCGTGACCGCGGCGCTGGTCGTACCGCTCGCCGGCTGCGGCGACGACGTCGCGAAGGACACCGGCGGCCAGGCGTCGGCGGGCGGGGAGCCCTCGGTCCGGCTGACCGTGCTCGCCGCCGCGTCGCTGACCGACGTGTTCGAGACCGCGGGCGCCGCGTACGAGAAGGCGCGCCCCGGCACCACGGTCACCTTCTCGTTCGCCGGCTCCCAGGAGCTCGCCGCACAGGTCGCGCAGGGTGCCCCGGCGGACGCGCTGGTCACCGCCGACACCCGGACCATGGACAAGGTGAGCGCGGACACCGGCACTCCGAGCGTCATCGCCAGGAACCGGCTCGTCATCGCGACGGGCGAGGGCAACCCGCACCGGGTCGACGCGCTGACGGACCTCGCCGACCCGAAGCTGAAGGTCGTCCTCGCCGCGCCCGAGGTCCCTGTCGGCAAGTACGGCGAGAAGATCCTCGACGCCCGGCGTATCACGGTGAAGCCGGTCTCCCAGGAGCCGAACGTCCGCGCGGTGCTCAGCAAGGTGGCACTCGGCGAGGCCGACGCCGGCCTCGTCTACCGGACGGACGCCGTCACGGCCGCCGACAAGGTCGACGCCGTGGAGATCCCGGACGCGCAGAACGCCGTCACCGCCTACCCGGCCGCTACGCTCAAACAGTCCCGGAACGCCGAGGCGGCGGCCGACTTCGTGGCCTGGTTGTCATCGCCGCAGGCGCAGAAGATCCTGCGGGACGCCGGCTTCCAGCAGCCGTAGCCCGGCCCGTCGCCGGTGCGGCGACGGACACCGCGGGGACGCCTGTCCCGAGCGACGGACCGCCCCCCACGCTTCCTCCTCCCGGAACTCCGCAGGGAACACCCATGAAACGAGCAGGCGTTCGCGCCCCCGGCACCCGTGCGCCCCTGATCCTGGCGATCCCGGCCTTCGTGGGCGTGGCCCTCCTGCTGCTCCCCCTGATCGGCGTCCTCGTACGGACCTCGTGGGGCGAACTGGCCACTCATCTCGGCGCGCCGGGGACGACACGGGCGCTGCGCCTGTCCCTGCTGGTCTCGTTCTGGGCACTCGGCCTGTCGCTGCTGCTGGGCGTGCCGCTGGCCTGGCTGCTCGCCCGGGTGCCCTTCCCGGGCAAGACGGTCGTCCGCGCTCTCGTCCTCCTGCCGATGGTGCTGCCGCCGACCGTCGGCGGCGTGGCGCTGCTCCTGGCGTTCGGCCGGCGCGGGCTGCTCGGCCCCTGGCTGGAGTCCACCTTCGGTATCACGCTGCCGTTCCACACCTCCGGCGCTGTGCTCGCGGCGACCTTCGTGGCGATGCCCTTCCTCGTCATCAGCCTCGAAGGCGCGCTCGGCGGGCTGAGTCCCCGCTACGAGGAGACGGCGGCCTCGCTCGGCGCCTCCCCGGTCCGCGTCTTCCTCACCGTCACGCTGCCGATGGTCGCGCCCGGCCTGTTCGCGGGCGCGGCACTGACCTGGGCCCGCGCCCTGGGCGAGTTCGGCGCCACGATCACCTTCGCGGGCAATCTGCCCGGCACCACCCAGACGCTGCCACTCCAGGTCTACCTGCTGCTCCAGGAGGAGCCGGAGGCGGCCACGTCCGTCTCCCTGCTGCTGCTGGCCATCGCCATGGCCGTGCTCGTGGCGCTGCGCGGCCGCTGGACGGGCACCCCGGCCGGGGGCGCGCGCCGTCCGGCGACCCCGGCCGACACGGGGGCCACGGACCCCCTCGCTCCCCCGGGCCCCGTCCACTCACCGGGCGCCACCCCCTCCCGGGGCCCCGCCTCGCCCGGTCCGTATGAGGGGGGCGGGGAAGCGCACGGCGGGCGGCCGGAGCCGGCCGCGTCCGAGGCACGCTGGCCGCTGCACGCCGAGGTCACCGGTTTCACGCGACTCACCCTGGACGCCGAGCCGGGCACCACCATCGCCGTCGTCGGCCCGAACGGCGCCGGCAAGACGACGCTGCTGCGCGCCCTGCTCGGCCTCACCCCGCGGGCCCACGCCCTCCTCCGGCTCGGCGACGTGGACGTCACCGGCCTGCCCCCGCACCGCCGTCGTGTGGCCTGGGTTCCGCAGGACGGGGCGCTCTTCCCGCATCTGACCGCGCTGGCGAACACCGCGTACGGGCTGCGGGCACGGGGCGTCCGCCGCGGCGAGGCCCGCCGGACCGCGCAGGCGTGGCTCGACCGGCTCGGTGTCGGTCACCTCGCCCACCGCCGCCCCACCCAGCTCTCCGGCGGGCAGGCCCAGCGCGTCGCGCTGGCCCGCGCGCTGGCGGCGCGTCCCCGGCTGCTCGTCCTCGACGAGCCGCTCGCCGCGCTCGACCAGACCACCCGCGCGCAGGTGCGTCACACCCTGCGCGGCCACCTCGGGGGTTTCGGCGGTGTCTGTCTGATCGTCACGCACGACCCCGTCGAGGCCGTCTCCCTCGCCGACCGCGTCCTCGTCCTCGACGAGGGGCGCGCCCTGCAGGACGCCTCGCCGGCCGAGGTCAGCCGCCATCCGCGCTCCCCGTGGGTGGCCCGCATGCTGGGCCGCAACGCCTGGCCGGGCACCGCCACCGCCGAGGGTCTGGCCTTGGCGGGCGGTGGCAGGCTCGTCACCGCCGACCCGCTGCCGCCGGGCACGGACGCCCTCGCGGTCATCGCTCCCGAGGCCGTCTCGCTCCACCGCGAGAAGCCCGGTGGCAGTCCCCGCAACGTCTGGCACGGCACGGTGCGGGAGATCACCGCCAGCGGCAGCCGGCTGCGCGTCCTGGTGACCTCGGAGGAGACGCCCGACCTCGTCGCGGAGATCACCCCGCAGGCCGCGGCCGAGCTGGGCCTCGCCGAGGGCACCCCCGTGTGGGCCGGGGTGAAGGCGACGGAGACGACACTCGTGACGCTCTGAGCACGCGCTCCGCCCGCCGGGTGTCCGGTCCGCCCCGCGAGGGCGAAGCCCGGTGGCTCCCCGCGCCGCCCGCCAGACCGTGCCGTGCCAGGCCGTGCCAGGCCGTGCCGTGGCGGCGGACGGCTCTCTCGGGAGATCGTGGGGAGCGGACTGTCACCGAACGGCCCCGGGCGGAGCCTTCACAGCAGACCCGCCACCTCGACTCCGAGCCAGACGGCGCCGAGGCCGGCCGTGACGGTCCCCGCGACGTTGGCCGCCGCGTACCCGCGCGCCCCGCTCTCGTAGAGCTTCAGCGTCTCGTAGGAGAAGGTCGAGTACGTCGTCAGCGCCCCGCACAGGCCGGTGCCGAGCAGCAGCTGCGGGTGTGTGGCGGACACGCCGGTGAGGAGGCCGAGGGCGAGGGAGCCGGCGATGTTCACCGTGAACGTGCCCCAGGGAAAGACGGAGTCGTGGCGCGACTGAACGGCACGGTCCGTCAGATAGCGCAGGGGCGCGCCGACGGCCGCGCCGGCCATGACGAGGAGCCAGTTCAAGAAGTGCGCTCCCGGCCGGCGTAGCGGATGACCTCGCAGGCGTCGAGGATGACCAGCCCCTCGGTCACGAGTTCGTCCAGCTCCGGCAGGAAGGCCCGTACCCGCTGCTCGGTGTCGACGATGAGGATCGCGACCGGCAGGTCCTCGCTGAGTGAGAGGAGACGGGAAGTGTGGATCAGCGAGGACGCGCCAAAGCCCTCGACGCCACGGAAGACGGACGCTCCGGCGAGTCCGGCCGCGTGCGCGCGGTGCACGATCTCGGAGTAGAGCGGCCGGTGGTGCCAGGTGTCGCTCTCACCCACCAGGATGGTCACCCGCAGGGCCTCGCCCGCCAGTCGCGTCATGCCGCTCTCCTCGCCAGTGCTCCACGGGTGGCCGCGGTCGCGGCCCAGACCGCGGCCAGTGTCGCCGGGACCGTCGCCGCCAGGTACGCCAGGCCCCGGGCCGTCTCCCCGGCGCTCAGCAGGCGCTGGGTGTCCAGGGCGTACGCGGAGAAGGTCGTGAAGCCGCCGAGGACGCCGGTGCCGAGGAAGGGCCGGACGAGCGGGTGGGCCGTGGTGCCGGTCTCGGTGACCAGGACGACGAGCGCTCCGATCGCCGCGCAGCCGACCGCGTTCACGGTGAACGTGGTCCAGGGGAAGGCCCCGGACGGGGTGGGCCAGGCCAGCATGGCTCCGTAACGGGCGGCGGCGCCGAGGGCTCCGCCCGCGGCGACGACCCCGACGAACGGAAGCTGCCCGCGACGTCCCATCTCCCCAGGCTAATACCGCGGCCGTGGACGGGGCCGCGCGGGCCGGCGCGGGCGGGCCGCTTCCCGCCCCGCCCGCGGGGTCGTTCGTGGGCGGGGGACGGCACCTTGTGGACGCGAAGCGAGGCGGCCAGGCACGGCCTCTGGCCTGGGGCATTAACCAGGGCCGGCCCGTGCCGCCTCGTCCTGCGATGGTCGGCCCGGCCCGCGGCCCGGTCAAAGGGGGCGCACCGAGTGTGTCAGCTCCCTCCCACGGCTTCGAGAAGAGTGGGCGACTCGCGGGTGGCCGGTTCCCGACGCCTGGTGGTCGGGTCACACTTCCGCCCCCTGCCGGGCCCCCACCCGGCCTGTGGCGCGGGACGAAGGAGGCCCCACCGGTGGTCCGGCCACCATCGGGGCGCCCAGACCGGTGCCGGGTCCACCTCGTCCTGGGGCCGCTGAGGCGCGACCGTGGAGGGGCAGCTGGAGGGAGCTGCGAAACCGTAGGCAGGAGTGTCGTGAGTCCAACCGTCGCAACCACACCCAGACCCGTTCCGAACTCATCGGGGGCACAGCGGCACACCGGGCACGGACCGCACTGCGCGCCGTACCTCGGCACGGTGTCCGACGACGTCCACGACGTCTACGACGAGCTGTGCGCCACGCTCTTCTCCGGATTCCCTCGCCGCGACCAGCGGATGAAGGCCGCGCAGTACCTCCACGGCCTGCTGACCGCGCAGGGCCGCAAGTCGATCCGCAACATCGCCGCGCACATCGGCGGGGCCGCCGCCGAGCAGAGCCTGCACCACTTCATCTCCAGTTCCACCTGGGACTGGCGGCCGATGCGGTCGGCGCTCGCCGGATTCCTGGAGCAGGTCAGCTGCCCGCAGGCATGGGTGGTGCGGCCGATGCCGATACCGAAGGCCGGGCAGCACTCGGTGGGCGTCGACCGGCGCTTCGACCCCGAGCGGGGGCAGGTCTTCCGCGGCCAGCGGGCGTTCGGCGTGTGGTTCGCCGCCGAGGAGCTGAGCGTGCCGGTCAACTGGCGCCTCTTCCTGCCCGATCCCTGGGTGCAGGACCGGACGCGGCGGGACCGGGCGGAAGTACCGGAGGAGGCACGTCAGGAGACGCAGGAGGAGTGCGCGGTCGCGGCGGCCCTGGACACCGCCCGCTGGCAGGGCGTCACGCGCAAGCCGGTACTGCTCGACATCCGCGGCGGGGCGGGGCGGGCCGCGCTGAACCGGCTGGCCGCGGCGGAGGTGCCGGTCGTCGCCCGGATCGGCCCGGGGTGCCGGCTGACGATCGCGGACCGGGCGCTGCCCGGATTCGGCGCCGGGCCGTTGCCCGCCCAGCACATCCTGGAGTCGCTCAAGGGTCTGCGCCGCCCGGTGAGCTGGGTGGACTCCGCGGCCGGCACCCGCGCCTCGCGGACGTCACTGGCCACGGCGGTCCGGGTGGTGCTGCCGACTCCCGCGGGAGAGCGGATGCGACCGCTGATGCTGCTCGGCGAGTGGGACGACCCGCGGCAGCCGCCGGCCCGGACGTGGATCAGCGACGTGCCGGGGTCGACGGTCGGCTCGCTGCTGCGGCTGACGAAGCTGACCCGTCGGGTGGAGCGCGACTTCACCGAGGTCGGGGAAGGGGCGGGCCTGCGGGACTTCGTGGGCCGCTCGTTCCGCGGCTGGCACCGCCACATCACGCTCGCCTCGGCGGCGCACGCGGCGACGGTCCTGGCGACGGACTGGGACGCGGTGTGCGTCTCGCGGACCGCGGGCTGACGGGCCGTCCGGTTCCGCCCGGCCGGTCCCCCACGACCGGCCGCCTCCCCGACCGGCACCCCACGGCCGGGTCGGCGGGCCGGCTCCCCTGGGCCCTCCGCTCCCTTCCGGACGCGGCCCAGGGGTGTCCGGCCGGTACGCACCATGGCACCGGCCGTCGCCCGCACCGACGTCCGACCGGGTGGCCCCGGTCCCGTCCGAGGCCCTCAGAGCCTGTCGTCGCCGGCCCGTTGCCCGGCCAGGACGGCCCGGGTGCGCTGGAGGCGCAGCGCCAGCTGGACCTCCAGGACCTGCCCGGGCTTCTGCCACTGTGTGCCGAGGAGTTCGCCGATGCGTTCCAGTCGGCGTGAGACCGTGTTGGGGTGGACGTGCAGTGCCTCCGCCGCGTTCGTGGGGCTGCCTCCGGAGGCGAAGTACGCCTCCAGGGTGCGGGTGAGGTCGGTGAACCGCTCGGCGTCGTAGTGCAGTACGGGTCCGATCGCCGATTCGATGAAGCCGTCCACGTCGTGGTCGTCGGAGAGCAGAAGCCCCAGGAATCCCAGGTCGCGCACGGACGCGGCGGAGCCGGCGCCGCCGAGCGCGCTCATCGCGTCCAGGCAGCGCAGGGCCTCCGCGTACATTCGGGCGCCGCTGTCGGGGCTCCTGCCCGGGCCGGCCGCGCCGACCGAGACGGGATGCCCGAGCAGGGGGGACAGCTCACCGGACACGGCCCGTGCCGCCGCCGAGGGGTCCTCGCCCGGCAGCAGCAGGACGATGCAGCCGCCCTGGACGGTCTTGAGCCCGGACACGCGGTACGCGTAGGAGGACGCCCACACGACGGCGCGCCCCTGTTCGCCGCCCTCCGGCCGGGCCACCACCAGGACGTGCGGTGCGTGCAGGTCGATCCCGAGGCGGCGGGCGCGCTGCACGATCTGCTGCGGGGGATGCTGGGTGTCGGCGAGCAGGTCGTCGAGGAGTTCGTCCCGGACGGGGCCTTCGGCGACGGCGGTGGAACGCTGCATCAGGACCAGGAAGGCCACCGACTGGGCGGCCAGTTCGAGGAGCCGCTCGTCCTCTCCGGTCAGTCCGGTCGCGGTCCGGACGACGAGCACGCCGAGGTCCTCGGAGCCCGCGATGACCGGTGCCACCCAGGTGTTGTCGCCGGTGAGCACCGGGCGGCGGCCGGTGTGCGCGTCCAGGGACGCCTTCGCGACGGCGTCCTCGTCGAGTCCGGGGATGTCGCCGGAGGCGGCGAGGCTCCGGCCGCCGGGGTCGCGGATCATCACGGTGCCGTCGAGGGCGTCGCCCGCGGCCGTGGCCACGTTGCGCAGGTCCCCGCCCGCCAGGACCAGGTTCATGATCCGGCTGTGCGCCTCGCCGACGTGTCGCATCCGGGTGAGGCGGGTACGGGCGCGGGAGCTGTCCAGCTCCAGTTCGGTGACCTCGGCCCGCGTCTGGTCGAGCAGGCCGGCCTTCTCGATGGCGACGGCGGCGAGGTCGGCCAGTGAGGACATCAGGGCGGTCTCGTCGGGCGTGTAGTGGCGGACCGCGCGGTCGGCCCCGTACAGGACGCCGACCGTGGTGTCGCCGCCACGCAGGGGGGCGGCCAGGACGGCGCGCAGCCCCTCGGACCGGACGAGCGCGTCGAGTTCCCCGGTGTGCGGGAAGCGTTCGTCGGCGGCGTAGTCGGCGGTCCAGACGGGCTCGCCGCGGCCGTGCGCCCGGGCGCCGAGTCCGTGGTCGTCGGGGATCCGCAGGCCGTCGGCGAGGCCGGTGTGGCCGCCCTCGGCGGTGTGGACGACGGAGGAGCCCTGGGCGTCGCGCAGGCTGACGCAGGCCATGTCGAAGCCGAGGAGGCGGGCCGCGCGGCGGGCGATGACGCGGAGCAGGGTGTTCAGGTCGTAGGGCAGGGTGAGGTCGCGGGCGGTGTCGACGAGAGCGGCGAACCCCGCCTCGCGCTGCTCCCGGCGGTCGAGCGTGGCGCCGATGCCCGTGGCGAGGTGGACGGCCCTTTCGAGCCGGGCGAGTTCGGTGCCGGACGTGCCCGTGCGGCGGGCCTCGCGCAGCAGGGCTTCGATGCGGTCCGGCGGGGCCTGCCGGGCGAGCAGTTCCAGGACCGCGAGCACGTCGGCGCCCCCGGACTCCCCGTCGCCGCCGGCCGCGCGGGCGGCGCCGCTCACGCCCGCGTTCGTACCGTCGGCCACGCCACGCAAGGACATGCCTCGACCCCCGTTGTCGAACGTTCCGGGTGCCGCTCGGGGCACCCGTGCTCCAGCCGGAACCGGTCGGGTTCCGGGGTGCGGTCGGTGGTGACCCCGGACGTGCGCCCGGTCACCGACCCGGGTGTGTGAGGGGCCCCCGACCGCGGAGCGGGACCCCTCCCGGGCATTGAGCAGTATCTCCTCCGGACGCCTTCGGGCGCCTGCCCGTCGCGGGGGCGGGCGGGCGGGCCGCTCGGACATGCCCGACCGCTCCGCGTGTACGGCCGGGGCGGGCCGCGCCCCGTCCCGGTCCGCTCCGGCGGGCACGCCGCGCCTACAGGGAGAGGCCGGCCGGCAGGAGCCGGGGCCGGGCGGAGGGTGCGGGCACGAACACCGGGCGGGCCACCCGCGCCGTGTCGCGGATGGCGAGGATCGAGCGCTGGAGGCGGCGCAGCCGCGCCGAGGGCTCCCGGCCCGTACGGCGTTTCAGGCCCTCGCACAGCCGCTGGTAGACCTCGAGCGCCTCGTCCTGCCGACCGCAGCGCAGCAGCGCGACCATGAACTGGCCGTGCAGTGGTTCGTTGGTGCGGTACTGGGCGACCAGTTCGGCGAGTTCGGCGATGATCTCGAAGTGGCGTCCGAGGGCCAGCTGGGCTTCGGCCCACTGGTCGAGGACGCTCAGACGTGAGGTCTCCAGCCGTTCGATCTCTCCGCGGAGCCGGGGCCCGGCGGCCACTCCGGCGTACGGGGTCCCGCGCCACAGCGCGAGGGCCTCGGAGAGCCGTCGTACCGCGCGCGGGAGGTCGCCCGCCTCCATGGCCCGGTAGCCGGCTCCGGCCGCCCGCTCGAACTGCCGGGCGTCGTTGGAGCCGCCGCCGGTGTCGAGGCGGTAGCCGCCGGGCAGCGAGACGAGCACCGCCTCGGCGGTGTGACGTTCCGGCCAGCCGGGGGCGGCGGCGGGCGTCGGCTCGGCGCCCTCGAGCGCGGCGGCGATCAGGGTGCGCAGGTCCTGGATGTGGGACTGGAGTTCGACGCGCGCCCCGCGGGGAGCACCGGACGGCCAGAGTTCCTCCCTGAGGAGGGTCACCGGCACGACCTGGTCGGCCTGGGCCGCCAGCAGCGCGAGGAGCTGCCGGGGCGCGGCGGCGGTCGGGGTGATCGACACCCCGTTCTCGGCCACCGAGAATCCCCCCAGGATCCGGACGTCCACTTTGCCCCCTCAGTGTCTGTGCGCGGCATGACCCTGGTCGATTAGAAAAGAGACCCGGAGGCATGTCAATAAGAAACCGGAGGGTACGGAATCCACAAGGGCCGAATCCGGGCGGCTTGCCCGGATTGGCGCGCTATGCCTCCAACAAGCTGTGGCAAAGCCGACGGTGGAGCATCCCCGCGGACGCCATACTCCGACCTCCGGGTACGCTTTCTCTGGGGGCGTTCCCGCCGGTACCGGGCATGCCGTGCACCCTCCGCCAGGAAAACCAGCAAGTCGGTATGGTTTTCAACGAATAAGGCGGCTGAAAACACCCGGTACCCCGCGGCGGGCTATCCGGCCGCCGATTCGGCGGCCGCCAGCGCGCGGGCGCCGCGCCCCGGCTCCATGTCGAGGGTGGCCAGGACGGCGGGCACCGCGATGCTGGGAAGCACGTGCCGGTAGAGCACGGAAGCCCACCGGTCCATCTCGGAACGGTTGTGGCCCAGCGCCTGGGTCATCAAGTTCAGGCCGGCGTAGGAGCCCACGATGAGTGGTGCGACCTCCGCCGGATCGGCGTGCGGCAGCAGCTCGCCACGCGCCTTGGCCTCGTCGAGGATGCTCAGGCTCAGCTCCGTCCACTCCCGGTACGGCCCGCCGCGGTTGAGTTCGTGGCCGCCCTGGTCGAGGGTGAGCCGCACACTGCCGCGCAGTAGTCCGTCACGGGTCAGCCGGTGCGCGAAGACCATGCCGACGTCGACGAACTCCTGGAGCTTGGAGACCTGGGGCATCGGCATCGGCGCGGCCGAGACCTGGGCGTCGATCACCGCGTGCGCGAGGTCCTCCTTCGAGTCGAAGTGGAAGTAGAGCGCACCCTTGGTGACCTGGGCCAGCTGGAGGATGTCGGTGAGCTTCGCGGCTTCGTAACCACGCTCGTCGAAGACGGTGGCGGCCGCTTCCAAGATCGCCTGGCGCGTGCGAATAGCGCGATCCTGCTTCGCCATGGGGGGTCACGTCCCTCTCGTCGCCCGAAGCCCCTCGGGGCCCTCGCGCTCGCTCCGCGCTTGCACGCACGTCGCGGTCGAAAACAGCAAGTATGGACGGATACGTGCAGAGGGCACAAGAACGCACCCGCCCACCGTTCCGCCTCTCATGATGAGGCCGGGCCCGCGGCTCACACCATCGTGGAACCATCGTCCACCGGAAGGCCGGCGCCGCTCCCGGCGGACACCCGGCCGCCGTACGGACCGGCCCCCCTGCCCGTACCGGTCCCGTGGCCGGTCCGTGCCACGGTCGCGGCGACCGGGGCGACCTCGGCGGTCGGCAGTCGGTGGTCGGCACTCATGGAAAGGTGGTCTCCCTCGGCGATCGAGTGGCGACGCCACCTGGTGGGGCGCCGCCGGTCTGCGGGAACACGACGTCGGAGCCGCGACTGGTTCCGCGCCCGTCCGTCACGGCCGGCTCACACGGCCCAGAGCCGGCCGTCGGCGGCCTCGGCGTCGACGGTCCGCAGCAACGGTTCGTCGATCTCGTCCAGCGAGCGCACCACATGGCGCACACCCGCCTCCCGCATCAGCGAAGCCTGGAATCCGTGGGCGAAGTCGCCGGGATGGCCGACGAACGGCACGTCCAGATCCCTGGCGGCCTCGCCGACGCGGGCCACGTCGTCGATGAAGAGGACCTGGTCGTTGCGGAGTCCGGACTCCGCGATGATCTCGCGCACACCGGGTCTGAACGCGTCGGTGCAGACGTATCCCGGACCGTCGAACAGTTCCTTCCACTCGCCCAGATGGCGGTCGAAGTGACTCCTGTCGAGACCGCCGTAGCAGACCGTCCGCAGACCCAGCGCGCGCAACCGGTGGAGGAGTGCGGTGGCGCCGTCGAGCGGGCGCACCGGATGCCGGGAGAGATACGCGGCACGCTCCTCGAAGTACGCGGCGAGCACCTCCTCCGGACTCCAGGAGAGACCGGCGGCGGCGCCGAGGGCCGCCGCCGCGGCCAGCCGGTTCCGGGAGAAGACCTCGCGCTCGACCCCCGCGTCGTAGTACCCGCCACGGCTGGTGACGAAGTGGTGGATGACCGGGCTGAAGGTGTCGTTCAGCAGGACGCCGTCGATGTTGACGGCGGCCAGGGATATCCGGCGCAGGTGTTCCACGAATGTCTCCCAGGGACGGCCGACGAGGGGCCGGTCGGCGGAGGTCGAACCGCGCGTGCGCTCGCGCGTTCACCCGGACCGGCGTCTCGGACACCCGAGAAACAAACCCGACGGTACATATTTTCCGGCAGCGCGAAGATACCCGAACCCGTCGCCGTCGTGAACCCTGGTGCCCCAACAGTCGGACATCTGCCGTTGTGACGGTCGGCGCCGCCCCCTCCGGCTCCGTCGGCAACCGCCGGACCGGTCAGCGCCGACCTGACAAACCCGTGCGGAACTCCTTGCGAAACCGACCCATGAGTTCGTATCTTGCGCGATGCTTATCGTCCGATGACTGATCAACAGTTCCCCTGATCGAGGGTCTCCATGCTGCAGTCGCCCGCTCCGACCGGCATCGCGGCCGCCGGAGCCCTCCGTCCGCTGACCATGGCCGCACCTCGCGAGTACGTACACCGGGCCGCGCTCGCGGAGGTGTTCCTGACCGCGGACTGGTCCTGCACGGACGAGACCCGCTTCTCCCTCGGCGCCCAGTGGCCGCGTGGCCACTCCTTCTTCACCCCGGTCGGCGGATCGCACTACGACCCGATGCTGACCGCGGAGACGATACGTCAGGTCGGAGCCCTCCTGGCGCACATGGGTTTCGACGTACCCCTGGACCACCAGTTCCTCATGTGGGAGCTCAGCTACCGGGTGGAGCCGGGGCTGCTGGCCATCGGCGACGCCCCCGCCGAACTGCGTCTGGACGTCACCTGCTCCGACGTCCGGCGGCGGGCCGGACGCCTGACCGGACTGCGCTACGAGGTCGTCATCACCGAGGACGGCCGGACGGTCGCCACGGGCAGCGCCGGCTACACCTGCACCAGCCCCGAGGTCTACCGGCGGCTGCGGGCCGACCGGCTCGTCGTGCCGCTCCCGTCGCCGGCGCCGACCGACCCCGTGGAACCGTTCACGGTCGGCCGGGACCGCGTCGCCGACGTGGTTCTCAGTCCGACCGAGGACGCGGACCGCTGGCGGCTGCGGGTGGACACGCGCCATCCGGTCCTCTTCGACCACCCCGGCGACCACATCCCCGGCATGGTCCTGCTGGAAGCGGCGCGCCAGGCGGTCCACCGCCGGGTCCCCGCGGGCCGGCCCGTGCTGCCGGTGGCGATGGACTCCGCCTTCCACCGGTACGCCGAGTTCGGCAGCACCTGCTGGATCGAGACCGAGCCGGCCGTGGACGACCCGGGCAGCCCCGACCGGCTCGTCCGGGTGACGGGCCTCCAGGACGAGCGGGTGCTCTTCACGGCGATCACGACGGTGGCGGAACTGCCCGCGTAGGGAGGCGGACCGGCCCCGGCCGCGGGCGGACGCGCGGACCCTCCCTGGTTTTCCCGCCCCGGACGGCCCTTCCACGGTCCCGGGCGCCCGCGCGGGGCGGACGGCGGCGGACCGCGTCGGGCGGACGGCCGCGCGACATTCGACCGGGCGGGGACGGAGCGTGCCGGGTGGACCAGGCCGCGTGGACCAGGCCGCGGGAGCCGGGTCCTGGTCAGACCGCCATGGCGGCGGTCAACAGCCCGAAGGACGCGAGGACGAGCAGCGTGCGCACCAGGTGGAAGCCGTTCCACCGCCGCTCGAAGGCGGCCCGGACGACGGCCGGGTCGTCGCCCCCGGTCCGGGGCCCCGCCAGGGCCCGGTTCAGCGGGATGTTGCCGCCGACGGTGACCAGATGGTTCAGCACGGCGCAGACCAGGCCGGCGAGGATCAGGCGGGTCCCGGCGCCGTCGCGGCCGTCCACCGGCACGAGGAGGGCGGCGGCCGGAAAGGCGGGGACCCCCAGGAAGACGACGAGGAAGACCACCCCGGGCACCTCCTCGTTGATCCGCCGCATGGCCTCGACGAACCCCGCGTCGTCGAGACGTGCCAGGGCGGGCATGATCCCGCTGCGGAAGATCAGCATGAAGCCGGCGTAGAGACCGGTGGACGCGACGGACAGGGCGAGCAGCAGAGTGGCCATGGCCCCATCGTGGCGGGCGTGACGGCCGCGCCGCCAGGGACGTCGGTCAACCACCGTACGGATCATGGGATTCCGGCCCGCGGGACGGTTCGACGGCTGTCGGACGCGGCCTCCGGCGGCCCGTTCGGCGGCGGACAACCACCGGTGACGCCGCCTCATCTCCGCTTCCCTCGGTGGCGCGCCCGCCGCGGAGGAGGCGTCCGGGGCTGCCGGGGGGAGCGGGCGGAGGGGCCGCGGAAGCGTCCGGATGCGGCGAAGGCGATCCGTCCGCACCGCCGTGGCATGGACTCGCCATCCTTCCCAGCAGGGGTTGTCACAGTACGGAGTCACATGCGTACATGGAGTGGCACATCGATCGCGGGGGTGGTCAGCGGTGGCAGAAAGCGCGGGCTCCGTGTTACTCGCCCGTTCGGCGTTGAACCGTGGGGCGATGGAGGCCCAGCGGCCACCGGGCAGACCGGTGCGCGGCGCGCGGCGTGTCAGCGCGGCGCTCGCGGCGCTGGCCGCCTCGACACGGCACGAACTGCTGACCTTCGACGATCCGTCCGCCTCCGCGGGCCACGCGATCCCCGAGCCGTTCCTGGAGTTGGCGGGAGCGTGCATGCGGGCCGCGGCGGAGCGGGCCTGCGAGGTCCGGCGGATCGTGCCGCGGCACGCCCTTCCCCAGGTGCTGGGCGCGGAGCGGGTCCGGGGCCGGGCCCGGCTCACCGACGCGATCCCGTTCAAGCTGATCGTGGTGGACCGCACGGTGGCGGCGGTCCCGCTCGACCTGGAGCTGCTCTACAACGGGCTGCTGCTGATCCGCGATCCGGTGGTCGTCCACGCCCTGGTCCGCGCCCACCGGGCCAGTTGGGACACCGGTCAGGACCTGGTCGACGCCGTCGCCCCGGCCGGGCAGCTGTCCCCGCAGCTCCGCCCGGTCCTGGAGGCCCTGCTGGCCGGACTCACGGACGAGACGGCCGCGACCCGCCTGGGGATGTCGGCCCGCACCTACAGCCGCCGGGTCGGCGAGTTGCTGGCGGCACTGGGGACGACGAGCCGCTTCCGCGCGGGTGCGGAAGCGGCTCGGAGAGGATGGTTGTGATGACGGGCCGGGTGACGGGACCTACGACACGATGTCCTTGCGGGCGAACCCCCGGAAGGCCAGGGCGAAGAGGACCAGCGCGTAGGTCACCGAGATCGCCGCCCCCTTCGCCATGCCACCCCACTCCAGCTGCGGCTGGAGTGCGTCCGCCCAGGCGAACTGCCAGTGGGCGGGCAGGAAGTCGCGCCAGGAGCCAAGCGCGGTGACGGCGTCCAGGACATTGCCGACGATCGTGAGGCCGACCGCTCCGCCGACCGCGCCCAGGGCGGCGTCGGTACGGGTGGAGAGCCAGAACGCCAGTCCTGCGGTGACCAGTTGGGAGACGAAGATGAACGCGACGGCCAGCCCCAGCCGGGGCAGGGAGTCACCGGCGGGCAGCGATCCGCCGGTGGGCAGGCGCAGTGGTCCCCACCCGTAGGCGACCGTGCCCGCGGCCAGGGCGACCAGAGGCAGCAGCACCATCGACGCGGCGCTGAAGGCGAGTGCCACGGTGAGCTTGGACCACAGCAACCGGGCCCGGGGCACGGGTGCGGCCAGGAGGTAGCGCAGGGAGGACCAGCCGGCCTCGGAGGCCACGGTGTCTCCGCAGAAGAGCGCCACCGGGATCACGAGGAGGAAGCCGGCAGAGACGAAGAGGCAGGTGGCCGCGAAGTTCGCGGCGGACGCGGTCGCCGTGTCCATCAGGGTGATGCGTCCGGTGCCGTTGCCATCCGGGCCGCCTCCGATGGCGAACGCGATGATCAGGACGAACGGCAGGGCGGCGAGCACCGCTCCCATGACGAGGGTGCGGCGGCGCTTGAGCTGCCGTACGGCCTCGACGCGCAGCGGCAGGGTGTGCCGCGGACGGTAGCCGGGCGCGGTGTCGAGCGGTGTGCTCATGCCGAGCCTCCCGAGATCAGGGTCAGGAACGCGTCCTCCAGGCGCCGGTGCGGTCCCACACCGGTCACGGGGACGTCCAGCCGGACGAGTTCGCCGATCAGGGTCGTCGCGTCGGCCCCGTCGAGGCGGACCAGGAGGCCGCCTTCGGCGCGCTCCGCCGAGCCGACGCCGGGCAGCGCGGCGATCTTCTCGACGAGCGGTCCGGGGACGGTGTCGCCGACGGTCACCAGCAGGACGTCGCCCGCGCCGATGATCTCCGCGACCGGTCCGGCCTGGACGAGCCGCCCACGGTCCATGACCACGAGATGGGTGCAGGACTGCTCGACCTCGGAGAGGAGATGGCTGGAGACGATGACGGTCCGGCCGCAGGCCGCGTAACGGATCATGACGTCCCGCATCTCGCGGATCTGCGGCGGGTCCAGCCCGTTGGTCGGTTCGTCGAGGATCAGCAGGTCGGGCAGGCCGAGCATCGCCTGGGCGATCGCGAGCCGCTGCCGCATGCCCTGGGAGTACGTCCGGACGGCGCGCGCCAGCGCGCCGCCCAGGTCCGCGATCCGCAGGGCTTCGTCGAGGTGCGCGTCCTCGGCGGGGCGGCCGGTGGCCTTCCAGTACAGCTCCAGGTTCTCCCGCCCGGACAGGTGTGGAAGGAAACCGGCGCCCTCGACGAAGGAGCCGACCCGGGAGAGGACGGGGGCACCGGGCCGGACCGCCTGGCCGAAGACTCTGATCTCCCCCTCGTCGGGGGTGATCAGGCCCATCAGCATCCGCAGGGTGGTGGTCTTCCCCGCCCCGTTGGGTCCGAGCAGACCGAGCACCTGGCCCTGCTCGACGCGGAAGGAGAGGTCCCGGACGCTGTAGCGGTCACCGCCCGCGTACTTCTTGCCGAGACCGGAGATCAGGAGCGGTACGGGCGCGAGTGCCGGGTCCGGGGCGGGCGCGGCGGCCCGGCGCCGCGCGGTGAGCAGCAGGGCGGCGGCGATCACGGCACCGGCGAGCGGCAGGCCCACGACCCACCAGGGCAGTCCGGCCGTCTGAGTGGTGACGGCGGGCGCGGTCGGCACGGTCAGTCCGCTCTCGACCGCGACCGTGTAGGTGGCGGGGGCGACCGGGGAGGCGTAGCCGAGGTCGGTGGCGGCGAGCACCAGTCGCAGGCGGTGGCCCGCCTCGATCTCGTGGTCGACGGCGGGCAGCGTCAGCCGCACGGTCCTGCCCTCGCGCGCGTCCTCGACCCGTACGGGGGCGACGAGCTGTGCGGGCAGCACCTGACGCCGTCCGTCGGCGGCGACGTCGTACACCTTGGCGAACAGGACGGCGGAGCCGTCGGCGCTGTCGGAGGTGACCTTGACACGGACCGTGGGCGAGCCGGTGATCCGCAGCGCCCGGTCCAGCGGTGCCGCGTCGAAGGCGGCGTACTGGCCGGGGAAGTCCAGGGAGAGGCCGAGGCCGAGAGAGGAGAGCTGGGGAAGTCCGCCGCCGAGGCCGGGGACGGCGGAGACGCCGGGTGGGGTGGCGCCGGCCGGGTTTCGGAAGGAGACCGGGCCGCTCGGGCCGAGCGCGACGGTCCGGCCGTCCGCGGAGAGCCCCGGATAGGTGTCGGAGGTCGCCCCGCGCAGCGTGGCGCGACCGTCGGTGGAGTCGACTCCTCCGGTGCGGCTGACCCGGAACGCGGGCCCGGTGTCGACGGTTTCGTCGCCCTTCAGGTAGCGGTCGAACCAGGTTCCGATCCGGGCTTCGACCCGGTCGCTCTCACGGTTGCCGCCGTCATGACCGCCGGCGATCCAGTCGACGGCGACGGGCGCGCCGTGCGCGGCGATCGTGTGCGCCATGGCGTCGGCGTGCGAGAGCGGGAAGAGGGAGTCGGACTGGCCCTGGACGATGAGGGTGGGCACCTTGACGCGGTCTCCGACGGCGGAGGGGCTGCGCGCTTCGAGCAGGGCGCGGGCGGCGGCGTCGGGCTTTCCCGCGACGGCGACGCGCTGGTACATGGCGCACAGTTCGGGCGTGAAGCGTCCACACGCGTTCCCGGCGGAACCAGCGGCCGAACCGGGCGTGGCCGACCGCGGTTCCCCGGGCTGCCGTGCCCCGGGCTGCGGGCCGGTGGGGCGAGCCGGGGCCTCGGGCTGCCGGCCGGTACCCGCGGTGTCCGCGCTCGCGGCGCCCGCCGAGAAGAAGATCCCGGCCCAGAGCTTCTTGAAGACGCCGTCCGGGAAGAGCGCGTCGGAGAGGTTCCAGTAGGTGATCTGCGGTGCGATCGCGTCGACCCGCGGGTCGTACCCGGCGGCGAGCAGTGAGATCGCGCCGCCGTAGGACGCGCCGGTGACGCCGACGCGCGGGTCGCCGTCCTTGTCCAGCCGGACCTCGGGGCGCTTCGCCAGCCAGTCGACGAGTCTCCGGACGTCCTTGACCTCGTGCGCGGGGTCGTTGAGCCCGATCTGTCCGGTGGAGGCGCCGAAGCCGCGCGCGGACCAGGTCAGGACGGCGTAGCCGTCGCGGGCGAGTGTCTCCGCCTGGGCGCGGACGTCGTCCTTGGACCCGCCGAAGCCGTGCCCGAGCAGCACGGCAGGGCGACGTCCGCCGCCCCCGCCGGTGAAGTACGAGGTGTCGATCCGCGCCCCGGGCACGTCGATCACCTGGTCCACGCGGTCCACGGGCGAGGGTTCGTCCGAGGCGACGGTCGTCCAGGTGCCGGCGCCGGCGAGCACGGCCAGGGCGGCGGTGACCGCGGCCCACCGGGGAAGTCGGAGCTGCATGGGTCCGAGCCTACGGGCCGCCGCGGCACGGCCGTCGGACGGCCGAGACCGGCCGCCCGCCGGGAAGGCGTATGTCTCGGAGCGCCCCGGCATCCCGACACGTCCCGGTGCGGGGGCCGGGCACGCGCCTCCCGGCCCCCGCACCGGGGCCCGCCGGACACGCCGTCGGCACCCGGCTTCGGTCCCGGTCCGCTCCCGGTTCAGGTCGCGGTCCCGGGCGCCGCGGTGTGTCAGCCGGTGTCGCGGGCGGTCGCGCGGAAGGCGTCGGAAGCGGCGTCGAGGAAGGACCGGATCTCCTGGTTGAAGGCGGCGGGGTTCTCCCAGAAGGCGAAGTGGCTGGAGCGTTCCCGGAGGATGCGCACCGACGCTCCGGGGATGGCCGCCGCCACCGCGCGGGCAGCGGCGGACGGGATCACGCTGTCGTCTCCGCCGAGGACCAGGGTCGGCACCGTGATCCTCGGCAGTACGTCTCGCCAGTCCTGCATGACGTTGTCGAACAGCAGTCTGCCCGCGTACTCCCTGGGCAGGAGCAGGTTCTGGGCGACGACCCACGCGCGGTCCGACTCCTCGGCGGCGGGCGTCCACATGGCGTCCAGGAATCCCGCGCTGAGGGCCTCGGCGTCCGCACGGGGGTCGCGGAGCCCGGCGACGACGTCGGCGATCTGTCCGAGGCCGTACAACGCGCCGAGACGTTCGGCCGTGCCGTCCGGCCAGTACGGCTGCCGGAGCAGCACGGCGGGTTCGTCGAACAGCACCAGGCGGGCCAGACGGTCCCCGCCGTACAGGTCCCAGTAGGACCAGGCCAGCGCGCACCCCATGGAGTGCGCGACCCAGACGACCTCCGTGAGGTCCAGTCGGTGGATGAGTTGGTGGAGGTCCGTCGACAGCCGGGCGACCCGGTATCCGTGGTCGGGCTTGTCGGATCCGCCGTGGCCGCGGTGGTCGACCGCGACGACGTGGTGGGTCCGGGCGAAGTCGGAGATCTGGTGCTTCCACTGCGCGGCGGTCTGCGACCAGCCGGGGACGAGGAGCATGTCGGGACCGCTGCCCGCCTCCAGATAGCGCAGTCGCACGCCGTCGTCCGTCGTGACGAAGTCCTCGCGCACCTCGTGCATTCCGCCTCCTCCGGTGCGGCCGCGGCACCCAGCCGTGGCCGTTGGGCAGGGCTGCGGCAGGCAAGGTCCCCTGTGTCGCCGCCACGACCGAGGAAACGATCATGTCGCGGCCGGTCGGGCCGGGCAATCTCCCACGCCGTCGGGCCGGCGACCCGCGACGACCACGACCACGGCTCGGATGGCGGGTGGCGGTGACGGATGACGGGCGGTCTATCGCCCCAGCCGGTCGAGCACCTCGTCCGCCACCGTGAGAGGCGTCTCCCGGGGCAACAGCGCGGTCGCCTCCTCGAGCGCGCCGGCCCGGACACGGGCATGGACTTCTCGCGCCAGGGGGGTCACGTCCTCGACCCCGACGATCCACTCGTCCGCATAGCGCGCGGTCGCCTCCCCCGCCAGCCCGAGTTGCAGGGACCGGTAGGGCAGGGCGCGGAGGTGGAGGTCCCGCTCCGGGTCCCACTGCACGCGCGTCGGCGCGCGCTTCAGCTCCCGCTTCCACGCGACCCGGTCACCGTGGAGTTCCGGAACATGACGCGAGAGGCACGCGTGCCGCAGCGCCCAGATCAGGCCCGCCCGGCTGATCTCGACGGCGAGGACCGTCTGCTGACCATCCTTCAGTCCCCAGCCGCAGCGGTACATCATCCACAGGAAGGAAGGCTTGATCCAGGTCATCCGCTCCCTCTTCCAGGCGACGGGAAAGCGCCCGTCGCGGGCCGTCGGGAGGCCGATCGACGGGTTGTACGCCTGGTAGACGGTCACCGTCGTGTCGGTGTGGACGGCCCGGATCTGGTGCTTGGGGGGCTGAACGGGGAGGGGCATGGCCTCAGAGTGGTGGCTCACGCTCCTCCGGGGCCAGTCGTTTTACGCGGAGGACGACAGGTCTGTCCCCCTCGCGGAGGGGAGCCCGCGAGGGGGACAGACCTGTCGTCCTCCGCGCCCGGGGCGTGAACACCGGGACCGCGCCGCCCGGCCGCGCGTTGTCGCGGAGGGGGCAGCGTGGTCCCCCACGCACTCGGTCACCCGAGACGACGTTCCTTGAGCGCTCCGACGGACGACTCCCAAGAACGCGCGCCAAAGGCCAGGTGAGGCCCCGCCGTCCGCTTACCGTCCCGGACCGGCACGGTGCCCGGCAGGTCGTCCCGGACCTCGACACACTGGCCGTTGCCACTGCTGTGACCGCTGCTCCGCCACACAGACGCGGCAGGATCATGTCGCACGCCACACACCTCCTCTCGGCCTCTCGCCTCTGCCACCCCAGCCAGCAGATCGAGGCTGTCGGCCGGCCCCAGGGCCACTGCCTGAAGATGCTCGAACATCGACTCGTAGCGCCGGATCTCGGCCTCCGACTCGAGGAACAGGTCACCGGCGGGCGTGTCCAGAGAGACGAGTTCGGGGTCGTCCGCGTCCGGGAAGTCCATGTGCACGGAGCTGCCGGTCATCCCGGCGTGTGCGCCCTTCTCGAATGGGATCACCTGGAACGTCACGTGGGGCTCGACGGCGACGCACAGGAGGTGGCGCACTTGTTCCCGCATGATGTCCGGGCCGTACCTCGTCGCGTACGAGGAGCGCGAGCACGCCCGGTTGCGGCGACAGCGGAGGCGGGCCCCGTGGCCGGCCGTGCACGGCGTCGACGTGGGCCCGCGGCTGATCCACGGCATGGAGGTGGGCTGACGGAACGCACGCCAAGACCCTCGCACCAGAACCGCTCGCCGGCGCTGAGGTGGCGGCGGGGCGCGCGGTCCGTCCCGCCGGCCCGCCGTGAGCTGCGCAAGGTCGACCCCATGCGAGTCGAGAGCCCGCACGCTCCTGGCCGTCCGCCTCCACCCGGCCGCGGCGGTCGCCCCTGGCACTCGCCCTCGGCGGACGGCCGGGACGTGCGGTCACACCGGACCGGCCCGCGCGAGACCCGATCCGAACCCCGGGGCCCGGAGCGGCCGGCACCACCCGAGTCCGTCAGACCTCCACCATCACCTGGTCCAGAGCCTTCCGCTTGAGGTCCGGCACTTGGCAGTCCTCGGCCGGGTAGCCGACCGGGATCACCGCGAATGCCTTCTCGTTCTCGGGCCGTCCCAGCACCTGGGAGAGGAAGCGCATCGGGCTCGGCGTGTGGACCAGCGCGGCCAGGCCCGACAGGTGCAGGGCGGACAGCAGCATGCCGACGGCGATACCCACGGACTCGTCCACGTAGTAGTGCTTCCGTTTCACGCCGGCCTCACCCAGCCAGTACCGCTGCTGGAAGACCACGATCAGCGCCGGAGCGTCCGTGAGGTGCGTCTTCACCGCGTCCGTGCCCAGCGGGCGCAGGGCGGCGAGCCACTCCTCGCCGAGCCTGCCGTCGTAGGAGATCTCCTCCTCGCGCTCGGCTTCCTCGCGGATACGCCGGCGGATCTCCGGGTCCCGGACCAGGACGAAGGTCCAGGGCTGCTGGTGGGCACCGGAGGGTGCCGTGGCCGCGCAGGCGATGGCGTCCCGTACGACCTGGTCCGGCACCGGGTCGGAGGAGAACCGGCGCACCGTGCGCCGCTGCCCCATCCGGTCGCGCAGCTCTGCCGAGCGGGTCAGGGACTCCGCGGGCTCCATGCGCTCCGGGCGGTAGGGGACCGGGTGGTAGGGGGCGCCGTGGACGGGCTCCCAGCGCTCTTCGGTGGTGGCTGTCATGGGAAGAAGTCTGGTGTCCCCGGCCCCGGGTTCCAAGGGCGGGGACGAACACGAAGCGGCACCGGTGGTTCCGTATCCGGCCTCGCCGCTGCGGCTCGACAGCCGCGGGAGCGTCCCCCCGCCCGTGGGGGCAGGGGGGTGCGGAGGGGTGCGGTTCGGCGGGCTTCAGTGGTTGCGCGGGAAGCCCAGGTCCACACCGGAAGGGGCCTCGGACGGGTCGGGCCAGCGGGTCGTGACGACCTTGCCCCGGGTGTAGAAGTGGACGCCGTCGTTTCCGTAGACGTGGTGGTCGCCGAAGAGCGAGTCCTTCCAGCCTCCGAAGGAGTGGTAGCCGACGGGGACGGGGATCGGCACGTTCACGCCGACCATGCCCGCCTGGATCTCCATCTGGAAGCGGCGGGCGGCGCCGCCGTCGCGGGTGAAGATCGCGGTGCCGTTGCCGAACGGCGAGGCGTTGATGAGGGCGACGCCCTCCTCGTAGGTCTCGGTGCGCAGGACGCAGAGCACCGGGCCGAAGATCTCGTCCTGGTACGCCTTGGCGGTGGTGGGGACGTGGTCCAGGAGCGAGAGGCCGATCCAGTGGCCGTCCTCGAACCCCTCGACGGTGTAGCCGGTGCCGTCGAGGACGACCTCGCAGCCGTCGTCCGCCGCGCCCTTGACGTAGGAGGCGACCTTGTCGCGGTGGACGGCCGTGATCAGCGGTCCCATCTCCGAGGCGGGGTCGTTGCCGGGGCCGATCTTGATCTTCTCGGCGCGCTCGCGGATCTTCTCCACCAGCTCGTCGGCGATGTGGCCGACGGCGACGACCGCCGAGATCGCCATGCAGCGCTCTCCCGCGGAGCCGTAGGCGGCCGAGACCGCCGCGTCCGCCGCCGCGTCGAGGTCGGCGTCGGGGAGGACCAGCATGTGGTTCTTCGCACCGCCCAGCGCCTGGACCCGCTTGCCGCGGGCCGACGCGGTGGTGTGGATGTGGCGGGCGATCGGGGTGGAGCCGACGAAGGAGACGGCGGCGACGTCCGGGTGCTCCAGGAGCCGGTCGACGGCCACCTTGTCCCCGTGCAGGACGTTGAAGACGCCGTCCGGCAGCCCCGCCTCGGCGAGCAGTTCGGCGATCTTCAGGGCGGCGGAGGGGTCCTTCTCGCTCGGCTTGAGGACGAAGGTGTTGCCGCACGCGATGGCGATCGGGAACATCCACATCGGCACCATGGCCGGGAAGTTGAAGGGCGTGATGCCGGCGACCACGCCGACCGGCTGCCGGATCGCGGCCACGTCCACCCGGTGGGAGACCTGGGTGGACAGCTCGCCCTTGAGCTGAGTGGTGATGCCGCAGGCGAGATCGACGATCTCCAGGCCGCGGGCCACCTCGCCGAGCGCGTCGGAGTGCACCTTGCCGTGCTCGGCGACGATCAGCTCGGCGATCGCGTCGCGGTTGGCGTCGAGCAGCGCCCGGAACCTGAACAGGATGGTGGTGCGCTGGGCCAGCGACGCCGTGCCCCAGGTCCCGAAGGCTGCCTTGGCGGCGGCCACCGCCGCGTCGACCTCCTCCGCCGAGGCCAGCGCGACCCGCGTGGTCACGGCGCCGGTGGCCGGGTCGGTGACCGGGCCCCAGTTGCCCGACGTGCCTTCGACGGTCTTGCCACCGATCCAGTGGTTGACGGTCTTCGTCATGACGAAATACTCCTTAGAGATGGCGGCGTCGGGCGGTGACGTGCCGGTCGTACTCCTCCCGGGCCTTGACCGCCGACGAGCGGGTCGAGGTCTCGGCCACGGGCACATCCCACCACGCCTGGGCGGGGGGCGCGCCCGACACTGTGTCTGCCGTTTCGGTCTCGACGTAGACACATGTGGGCACAGTCGACGCTCGGGCGTCAGCGAGGGCTTCTCGCAGGTCACGGATGGTGTGGGCGCGTAGTACCCGCATCCCGAGGGAGGCCGCGTTGGCGGCCAGGTCGACGGGGAGGGGCGCACCGGTGAACGTGCCGTCCGGGGCCCGGTAGCGGTAGGCGGTCGCGAAGCCCTCACCGCCGACGGACGCGGAGAGTCCTCCGATGGAGGCGTACCCGTGGTTCTGGAGGATGACCATCTTGAGGGGCACTCCTTCCTGCACGGCGGTGACGATTTCGGTGGGGTTCATGAGATACGTACCGTCGCCGACGAGGGCCCACACGGGCCGGCCGGGCGCGGCGAGCGCGACGCCGATGGCCGCGGGGATCTCGTAGCCCATGCAGGAGTAGCCGTATTCGACGTGGTACTGGTCGGCCGACCGGACCCGCCAGAGCCGGTGAAGGTCTCCGGGGAGCGAGCCGGCCGCGTTGACCAGGATGTCGTCCCCGGTGACCAGGGTGTCGAGCAGGCCGAGGACCTGGGTCTGGGTGGGGCGGGCGTGTTCGTCCGGGGTCGCGTAGGCGGCGTCGGTGCGCCGCTGCCAGTCCCGCTTGGCGGACGTCCACCGGGTCGTGTCGCCGTGGCGGTCGCCGAGCGCCTCGGTCAGGGCGGCGAGTGACTCGCGGGCGTCGCCGACCACGGGCAGGGCGCTCTGCTTGTGGGCGTCGAAGCCGGTGATGTTGAGGTTGAGGAAGCGGACGCCGGCGGGGAAGAGGGTGCCCGACCCGGTGGTGAAGTCGGTGTAGCGGGTGCCGACGCCGATGACGAGGTCGCTGTCGCGGGCCAGCGCGGCGGCGGTGCCGGTGCCGGTGTGGCCGATGCCGCCGACTTCGCAGACGTGGTCGTACGGGAGGGCGCCCTTGCCGGCCTGGGTGACGGCGACGGGCAGGCCGCCGCGCTCCGCGAAGACGCGCAGGGCGTCTTCGGCACCGCTGTACTTCACCCCGCCCCCCGCGATGACCAGGGGGCGTTCCGCCGCTCCGACCGCGTGGGCGGCGGCCTCGATCTCGGCCCGGCCGGGCCGTGGCCTGCGGACCGTCCAGGTCCGCTCGGCGAAGAACTCCTCCGGCCAGTCGTACGCCTCGGTCTGCACGTCCTGGGGCAGGGCGAGGGTGACGGCACCGGTGGCGGCGGGGTCCGTGAGCACGCGCAGGGCGGCGAGCGCGGCCGGGACCAGGGCCTCGGGGCGGGTGATCCGGTCGAAGTAGGCGGAGACGGGGCGCAGGCAGTCGTTGACCGAGACGTCGCCGGTGTGGGGGACTTCGAGCTGCTGCAGCACGGGGTCGGCGGGGCGGGTGGCGAAGGTGTCGCCGGGCAGGAGCAGCACCGGGAGGTGGTTGATCGTGGCGAGGGCCGCGCCGGTGACGAGATTGGTGGCACCCGGTCCGATGGAGGTGGTGACGGCGTGGGCGGAGAGCCGGTTCGACTGGCGCGCGTACCCGACGGCCGCGTGCACCATGGCCTGTTCGTTGCGGCCCTGGTGGAACGGCATGCGGCAGGAAGGGTCGTCGGCGTACTCGACGAGGGCCTGGCCGATCCCTGCGACGTTGCCGTGCCCGAAGATGCCCCAGGTCGCGCCAATCAGCCGACGACGCTCGCCGTCGCGTTCGGAGAACTGGGCGGCGAGGAAGCGGACGAGCGCCTGGGCGACGGTCAGGACGGTCACTGGTATCCCTCGCTGTGGTCAGGGTGGAAGCGGATCTTCCATTCGCGTTCCGGTCCGGGCCCGGCCATGACGTTGAGGTAGTACATCGGGTGTCCCGGCTGGGCGATGGACGGGCCGTGCCAACCGTCGGGGACGAGGACGACGTCCCCGCCGCGGACCTCGGTGAGCAGGTCGGCACCACCCGGCCGGGAGGGCGAGACGCGCTGGTAGCCGAGGCCGGCCGGGTCGATCTCGTAGTAGTAGATCTCCTCCAGCTCCGACTCCTCGCCGGGGCGGTGTTCGTCGTGTTTGTGCGGCGGAAAGGAGGACCAGTTGCCGCCGGGGGTGATCACCTCGACGGCGATCAGCCGGTCGCAGGCGAAGGCGCCGGCCGCCGCGAAGCCGTGGACCCGGCGGGCCTGGTCTCCGCTGCCGCGGTCCTCGACGGGAACCTCCGGCGCGGGGCCGTAGCGTGCGGGGAGTCGTCGCTCGCACTTCGCTCCTGCCAAAGCGAAGCGGCCTCCCGCACCGGAGGCGATCTGGGCGCGGGCGTCGCGGGGCACGTACGCGAAGTCGCTGACTCCGTCGAACACGCTCTCGCGGCCCAGTAGTTCGAGTTTCTCGCCGTCGGTGTGCACGGTACAGCCGCCGGTCAGCGGAAGCACGATCCACTCGCTGTCCCCGGTGTCCAGGAGGTGGGTTCCTCCCGGGCCGAGTTCGAGGACGCGCAGGGCGGAGTACCGCCAGCCGGCCCGGTCGGGGTCGACATGGACGGCGTACGGCCCGCGGGCGGTGGTCCCGGCGGGCAGGTGCAGGGAGTTCATGGTCGGTGTACCCCTTCTTACAGCAGACTCGCCGCCGTATCGACGGCTCCGGCCACATCGCCGTCCGCCGGGTACAGCAGTGTGCGGCCGACGACCAGGCCCCGGACGGTCGGCAGGCGCAGCGCGCCGCGCCACTTCTCGTACGCCCTCTCCTGCGCGTCCCGTTCGGGCCCGGGGTCGCCGCCGAGGAGGACGGCGGGAAGGGTGGTGCTCTCCATGACCCGGGCCATGGAGTCGGGGGGCTCGGTGACGGGGACCTTGAGCCAGGTGTAGGCGGAGGTGCCACCGAGTCCGGAGGCGATGGCGAGGGAGGTGGTGACGGCGCCGGCGGAGAGGTCGGTGTGCAGTCGCCCCTCGGTGTCGCGCCGGCAGAGGAAGGGCTCGACGAAGACGGGCAGGCGCAGTCCGGCCATCTCGTCGACGGCGCGGGCGGCGGAGTGGAGGGTGCGCAGCGACCCGGGGTCCTCGGGGTCGATGCGCAGGAGCAGCTTGCCGCCGTCCAAGCCGAGGCGGGCGAGGTCCCGGGGGCGGTGGCCGGTGAAGCGGTCGTCGAGTTCGAACGCGGCGCCGGCGAGGCCGCCGCGGTTCATGGAACCGAGGGCGAGGCGGTCGTCGAGGGCGCCGAGCAGGAGCAGGTCGTCGAGGATGTCGGCGGAGGCGAGGACCCCGTCGACGCCGGGCCGCGAGAGGGCGAGGCGGAGGCGGCGCAGCAGCTCGGCGCGGTCGGCCATGGCGTACGGCCGGTCGCCGACGCCCAGCATGCCGCGGGCGGGATGGTCGGCGGCGATGATCAGCAGCCGGTCCCGTCCGCGCAGCAGGGGGCGGGTGCGGCGGCGGACGGCCGCTTCGGCGACGGCTTCGGGGTGATGGGCCCGCAGGGTGACGAGCCGGTCGAGGTCGAAGCCGAACTCGTCGAGGCCGAAGTCGGGGGCGGGACGGAGGTGACCGGGGGCGGGCGGGCGTGGTGGGCCGCCGGTGCGCCTGCCGGGCCGCACGGGCGGGCCGGGCGGGCGTGGTGCGGACGGGCGTGGTGCGGGCGGGCGTGGTGCGGCGGTCAGGTGGTAGGGGGTGTCGGCCTCGTCGGTGGGACCCGGGGCGTCGCGTCCGAGGGCTGAGTCTTCCGGGGCGGCAGGGTCCGGCGGAGAAGGGTCCGCCCGTGGGTGGCGTGCGGCGGCGGGGTCAGCCGGAGTGGCGTCGCCGTTCATGAGGCGCGCTCCGTACGGACAGGGCGGTCCGCGCGGGCGCCGTCCTCCGTACGAGGCACAGGGCCCGCCCGTTCCGCGGGGTCTTCGGACGCGGGGCGTTCGGGGACCGCTCCGGTGCCGGTGGCCAGGGCCTGGGTGATCTCGTCCTGGCAGGGCATCGCCGGGGAGCAGGCGAGACGCCCGGCGACGATCGCGCCGGCGGCGTTGGCCCAGCGGAGGGTGCGTTCCAGGCCCCAGCCGGCGAGCAGACCGTGCGCGAGGGCGCCGCCGAACGCGTCGCCGGCGCCCAGGCCGTTGACGACCTCGACCGGCAGGGGGCGGACCTCGGCGCACGCGCCGTCGGCGGACAACGCGAGGACGCCAGCGGGCCCCTGCTTGACCACCGCGAGCCGCACTCCGGCGTCCAGCAGGGCGCGCGCCGCGGCGTGCGGCTCCCGTTCCCCCGTCGCGACCTCGCACTCGTCGAGGTTGCCGACGGCGACGGTCGCCTCCCGGAGCGCCTCCCGGTAGAGCGGTCCGGCCTCGGTGGGGTCGGCCCAGAGTGCCGGCCGCCAGTCCAGGTCGAGGACGGTCAGGCCGTCTCCGTCGCGTTCCCGCAGCGCGCGGAGGGTGGCCGTGCGGCTCGGCTCGGCGCTCAGTCCGGTGCCCGTCACCCAGAAAGCGCGCGCCGAGCGGATCGTCGCGAGGTCCAGTTCGTGCGGATGGATCTCCAGGTCGGGGGCCTTGGGCTGCCGGTAGAAATGGATCGGGAAGTCGTCGGGCGGGAAGATCTCGCAGAAGGTGACCGGTGTCGGATAGGCCGCCACGGGCGTCACCCAGCGGTCGTCGACACCGAACGCGCGCAGTTCGCGGTGCAGGTAGTCGCCGAAGGGGTCGGCACCCGTCCGGGTGATGACGGCCGTGCGGCGGCCGAGCCGGGAGGCCGCGACGGCGACGTTGGAGGGCGAGCCGCCGAGGAACTTCCCGAAACTCTCGACCCGGGCCAGCGGGACGCCGACCTGAAGGGGGTAGAGGTCCACGCCGATGCGCCCCATCGTGATCAGGTCGTACGGCTCGGCCTGCGGCGCCCGGTATGGCGCGGTATCCGGCTCCGTCTCCATGCGCGTCACCTCTCGCCGCGGCCCCGCACCCAGGTCTAGCCGCCCTTCCGGAGCCCTGTCAACGACATGTCCTTACATTCGGACGACCGTCTTGACGCTGTTCCGCGGCCCCGGTCAAGGTGGCTGGTATGACGACGCCGTCACCACTGTCCCGTATCCGCATCGGTTCCGCTCCCGACTCCTGGGGCGTGTGGTTTCCCGACGATCCGCGTCAGGTGCCGTGGCGGCGGTTCCTCGACGAGGTCGCGGGCGCCGGATACCGGTGGATCGAGCTCGGTCCTTACGGGTACCTGCCCACCGATCCGGCCGTCCTGGCCGACGAGACGGCCCGTCGCGGCCTCGGCGTCTCGGCCGCGACCGTCTTCACCGGGCTGCACCACGGCCCGGCGGTCTGGGAGAAGACCTGGGCCCATGTGGCCGAGAACGCCTCCCTCGCCCAGGCCATGGGCGCCGGACACCTGGTCGTCATCCCCTCCTTCTGGCGGGACGACAAGACCGGTGCGGTGCTGGAGGACCGCACGCTGAGTGCCGCACAGTGGCGGTGGCTGACGGAACTGACCGAGCGTCTGGGCCGGGAGGTCCGGGAGCGCTACGGCCTGCGGATCGTCTTCCATCCGCACGCGGACACCCATGTCGACACCGAGGAGAACGTGGCCCGCTTCCTGGACGCCACCGATCCGGACCTGGTATCGCTCTGCCTGGACACCGGGCACTACGCCTACTGCGGCGGCGACAGCGTCAGGCTGATCGAGACGTACGGGGAGCGGATCGGCTACCTGCACCTCAAGCAGGTCGACCCGGAGATCCTGGCCGGGGTCGTGGCGGACGAGGTGCCGTTCGGGCCGGCGGTGGCGCGGGGAGTGATGTGCGAACCGCCCGGCGGGGTGCCGGCCCTGGAACCGGTGCTCGCCGCGGCGCAGGCCCTGGGCGTCGAGCTCTTCGCCATCGTGGAGCAGGACATGTACCCGTGCCCACCGGACCGGCCGTATCCGATCGCGACGCGCACCCGCCGCTTCCTGCGCTCCTGCGGCGCCTGAGAGCCTGTCGGGTGACCTTCGGCCGACAGGCTCTGAGCGCGGCGTCCACCATGCGGGCTCCCGCGCGGACCCGCACGGTGGACGGCCACGGTCGGGAACGGATACGACTGTGCGTCACTTGCGTCACATCCGTCCCGCTGTCGTCACACATGTCTCCATGACGCGGGCTTTCCGTCACAGACGTTCAACAGGCGCTCTCCTCCGGTCGGGGGGTGTCGTTCACCGGGCACAGGCTCAGTGATCGCCATCGCGCGCCCCACAGACCCCCCGAACGGCACCCCCGCCGTCGTTGCGAGGCGCGCAGGGAGGTGCCCGCATGACCGACAGAAGGCTCTGGTCGTACAAGGACATTGCCGCGCATATCAGAGTCCAACCGGACACCGTCCGCTCCTACCGGAAGCACGGACTGCTGCCGCCGCCCGACCACGTGGAGTCGGGCAAGCCCTACTGGCGCCCGGACACCATCCGTACCTGGGTCGCCAACCGTCCGGGCAACCGGAGCCGGCGCGGCTGACCTCCCGACCCGCTCGCCTGCCCGGCCCGCTCGCCGGGCGAGCGGCGAGCGGGTCGGGTGGGGCGCCCTCGCGGGCGCCGCCCGGTCAGCCCACCGGTTCGCGGTCGCGGGCGGGCTCCCCGGCCCCGGCCGCCGCGTCGGCGAGCACCTTCGGCTCCTCCGGCGACGCGTCGCCGCCCTCACTGATCCCGAAGCGGTCGTGGAAGCGGCGCAACGGGCCCGGGGCCCACCAGGTCAGGCGCCCGGTCAGCTTCATCACCGCCGGTACCAGCAGGCTGCGCACGACCATGGCGTCCATCAGCACGGCGAGCGCCACTCCGAGTCCCAGCATCTTGGTGTTGGTCACCCGGGAGGTGCCGATGGCGACCATCACGACGGCGAGGATCGCCGCGGCGGCGGTGATCAGTCCGCCGGTGCGCTGGAGGCCGAAGCGGACGGAGTGCTCGTGGTCGCCCGTGGCGTCGTACTCCTCCTTGATGCGGGAGAGCAGGAAGACGCCGTAGTCCATGGACAGTCCGAAGGCGACGCAGAACATCAGGACCGGCAGCGTCGTCTCGATGTCCCCCGTGGCGGTGAAACCGAGCGCTCCGGACAGATGACCCTCCTGGAAGACCCAGACGACCGCGCCGAACATCGCCGTGAGGCTGAGGGCGTTGAGGACGACGGCCTGGACCGGGATCAGCACGCTGCCGGTGAGCAGGAAGACCAGGATGAGCGTGACCACGACGATGATCGCCGCCGCCCAGGGCAGCCGCTCGGCTATGGCGTTCTTGGAGTCGGTCAGCACGGCCGCCGTGCCGGTCACGGAGGTGTCGAAGGGGGCTTGCGCCGACCGGATCTCACCCACCACGCGCTGCGCGTCCTCGCCGACGGCCTCGCCCTTCGGCACCACGGTGAAGTAGGCACCGTCACCGGAGGCGACCGGCCCGTCGACCCGCTCGACACCGGGCAGCCGCTCGATGCGCCCGCGGTAGTCGGCGTACTCGCCGGGTGTGGCCGCTCCTTCGGCGAGCACGATCAGCCCGCCGCCCGGATTGCCCGGGAAGCCGTCGCGCAGCTGGTCCTGCACCACCCTCGACTCGGAGGCGGCGGGCAGCTGCCGGTCGTCGGCCGTACCGAACTTCACTCCCAGGAAGGGGAGCCCCAGCAGCACAAGACCGGCGGTGGTGGCCACGGCGAAGACCGGAGCCCGCCGCATCACGAGTGCCGCCGTGCGGGCCCAGCCCGCTCCGCCGCCGGTGGCCGCGGCCCCCGCCCGCTCGGTTCCCTCGCCTCCGTCGCTCCTCGCGGTCGCGCGGCGCCGGAGGAGCCGGCGCAGGTCGAAGGCGTTGATCCGGTCGCCGAGCAGCATCAGCGCCGCGGGCAGCAGGATGAGCGCCGCCGCCGCGGCCAGCATCACCACCGCGATACCGGCGTAGGCGAAGGAACGCAGGAAGTACTGCGGGAAGACCAGCATGGCGGCGAGCGAGACGGCCACGGTCAGCGAGGAGAACAGGACCGTGCGCCCGGCGGTGCGCAGGGTGACTCCCACCGCGGTGCGGGTGTCGGCTCCGGCGGCGAGCTCCTCACGGAAGCGGCGGACCACGAACAGGGCGTAGTCGATCGCGAGTCCCAGCCCGAGCGCCGTGGTCAGGTTCTGCGCGAACACCGACACGTCGGTGAGTTCGGTGATCCCGCGCAGCACCGCGTTGGTGCCGAGGATGGCGACGATGCCGACGCCCAGCGGCAGCAGGGCGGCGACGGCGCTTCCGAAGACCATGACAAGAAGCACGAGTGTCACCGGCAGGGCGATCAGCTCGGCGCGCAGCAGGTCCTCCTGGATGACCGTCTGCATCTCGTGCCGTACGGCGAGGGGCCCGCCGACGGTCACCTCGACCGGGCCGTGCGTCCCGCGGAAGGCGGGGGCGATCCGCTGGAGGATCTCACCGGCTTCCTTCTCCTCCCCTTCGATCCGGGCGGCGATCACGGCCTGCCGGCCGTCCGCGGAGCGCAGGGCCGGCGATCCGGTGGCCCAGTAGGAGCCGACGCCGCTCACGCCCGGCTCGGCGGCGAGGCGCTCGACCGTCCGCCGGGCCTCCGCGGTGACGGACGGGTCGTCGACCCCGGGCGCCCCCGCGTCGAGCAGGAGCAGCAGATTGGGCTGCGAGGCGGGGAACTCCCGTTCCAGCACCTGGGTGGCGTACGTGGATTCGGCGTCGGGGTCCTCCCAGCCGCCGCTGCCCATGTGATCGCCGACCCCGCTGCCCGCGAGGACGGCGAGCGCCGTGATCACCAGGGCGACCAGCAGCGAGAGGCGCGGCCGGGCCGTGACGAACCGGGTCCACCCCCCGCCGCGGGCGGATCCCGGGTTCTTGACTTCGGCCATGACGCGGTGTCCCCTTCACCGTGACCCGTGCGCTCGCTTCCCGGCAGGCCGCATGGGTCGTCCATTGCCATAGACTGGCAAACGCGAGTCATCGCTCGCGTTCCACAAGAATGCGAGCGACCTCTCGCATTTGTCAAACGTGTCCACGAAAGCTGGGGACAGCCATGCCCGAGGGAACCGCCGAACCGAAGCCGCGGCGCCGCCAGGCACGCGGCGAACGCCGCATCGCGCAGTTGCTGCAGGCCGCCGCGAACGTCTTCTGCACGAACGGCTACACGGCGGCCAGCACCAACGCGATCGCCCGCGAGGCGAGCGTCTCCCCCGGCACGCTCTACCAGTACTTCCCGAACAAGGAGGCGATCGCCGTCGAGCTCGGCGAGCGCCTGCTGCACGAGATGCGCGAGGCGCACGGCCAGGCGTTCACCCCGGAGAACTTCCAGCTGCCGCTGGCCGAGCTGCTGGACGCGGTCGTCGACCCGCTGATCGAGTTCAACTGCCAGAACCCGGCCTTCCTCGCCCTGATGCACGGTTCCGACGTGCCCGGCCGGATCGCCGAGGAGCACGACGAGCTGCACGCCTCGCTCCTCGCCCGGGTCGGCGACCTGCTCGGCCAGTACGTGCCCGAGCTGCCCGCAGCGGAGCGGTCCCGGATCGCCGACATGACGTTCGTGATCTTCAAGGGCGGACTCACCCTGGTGCTCGCCGCGCCGGAGGGACCCGAGCGCGACGCCATCGCCGCGGAGCTGAAGCGGGTCCTGCTGCGCTACCTCGACCCGGTCATCCGCGACGCCAACCTGACGGCTCCGGCCACGCGGGAGCTCACCGCCTGACCGGCACCCCCGCACCCGCCGCCCCCACCCGGCCCGGACCGCTCACCACGACTCCGAGCCGGCGACCCTGTCGCGCGCCGCGTCTGCGGGCAGCGCCTTCCCGCCGCCGGCGCGGGCGCGGAGCTTCAGCGCCAGCAGCGGGAAGACGAGCACGGACACCATCGCGGCCCCGACCAGAGCCGCCGCGTCCGCCGCCGACAACGCCTCGTCGTTCACCCCGATAGCGGTGATGGCGACGACGAGCGGCAGGGCGGTGGAACCGTAGAGGACCAGTCCGGCGCGGTCCGCGCGTGCGAAGTCACGAGGTGCCAGGAACCACAGCGGCCCGCCGCGCACCGCCAGGAACAGCAGCAGGAACAGGGGCAGGAGCAGGAGCGTACGACCGCCGTCGAGGAGTGAGTCGAGGTCGAACTCGATCCCGGTGACGACGAAGAAGACCGGCACCAGGAAGCCGAAGCCGACCGCCTCGACCTTCTCCAGGACCGCCGGACCGGACTCGGGGGCGGCGCCGGTCAGCAGCAGACGGGTGATCAGACCGGCCGCGAAGGCGCCGAGAAGCACGTCCAGGCCGAGCGTCTCCGATGCCGCGAGCATGAGCGCGAGCAGCAGGAAGACGAAGCGGACGGCGAACTGTCCGCTGGTGTGCAGGGTCTTGGCGATGACGCCGGAGAACCACGGGGGGCGCGGGCGCAGCGCCCAGAACACCGCCGCCGCCGTCAGTGCGGCGAAGATCCCGAGCAGTACGGCCGAACGAGCGGGGTTGCGACCGCTCAGCAGCAGCGCCATCGCGATGATCGGCCCGAACTCCCCCACCGCGCCGAAGGCCATCACCACCGAACCGAACCGGCCCTGGAGGTCACCCGCGTCGCGCAGGACGGGCAGCACCGTGCCGAGCGCCGTACTGGTGAGGGCCACCCCGATGAAGACGCCCTTGTCGAAGGAGCCGTCCGCGAGGAGCACGCCCAGGCCCAGCCCGAGGGCCAGGGCGCACAGCCAGGCACCGACGGAGCGTTTCAGAGTGTCCCCGCGGACCTTCCCGAACTCGATCTCGTAGCCCGCGAGGAAGATCAGCATCGCGAGACCGAGTTCCGAGAGGCCGTCGATCAGGGGGTCCGCCTCCGCCCAGCCCAGGACGTCGGGGCCGATGAGGACACCGAGCGCGATCTCGAAGATGACGAGCGGGACGGGAATCCGGCGGCCGATCCAGTAGGCCAGCAGCGGCGCCGCGACGGCGATCGACATGATCAGGAGCAGAGCCTTCCCCGAAAACGACATATCGGGTACCTATCACGCACCCGGACCGGCCGACCCGACCACGGGCGGGGACATGAGGGGCTTCGCCCGGGAGGGGCGGACCCGCCGCTCCGCGGGCCCGAGCCCGGTAACCCGAAGATCCGGCGGTCCGGCGGTCCGGCGTCCGGGCGACCGGCTCCGGCCAATGGCCGACGGGATCGCGCCGCGAGTGGAATTCATACCCCCTAGGGGTATAGCCTGTGCGAGTGTACGACCCGGAACCAGCACCATCCGCACACGAGGAGAACCTCATGACCGCCGAGACGAAGACCGAACTCCCCCAGGTCACCGGCAGCTGCTGCGCGTCGACCGGCTCACCCCAGGACGGCACCACGGACGGCCGGGCCGACGGCGTCACCACCGTCTACGAGGTCTCGGGCATGACATGCGGGCACTGCGAGGGCGCGGTCTCCGCCGAGCTCTCCGAGCTCGCCGGCGTCTCCTCTGTCACGGCCGTCGCCGCCACCGGCCGGGTCACGGTGGTCTCCGCGGCGCCGATCGACGACGAGGCCGTGCGCGCCGCCGTCGACGAGGCCGGCTACGAGCTGGCCGGACGGGTCTGACCCTCGGCCGGGTCCACCCGCCGAGCACCCCGGCCCCCACCGTCCCGGGCCCGACCCCGGACCTCACTCCCGGCACACTCCGGCAGGGCCGTACCGTTGCACCGGTATGGCCCTGCTCCCTTTGGACGCGCACATGACCTCCAGCACCACCCCCGTGCTCGGCACCGAGCTGACCATCGGCGGGATGACCTGCGCCTCCTGCGCGGCCCGCGTCGAGAAGAAGCTCAACCGCATGGACGGCGTCACGGCGACGGTGAACTACGCGACGGAGAAGGCGAGGATCACGTATCCGGAGGGGACCTCGGTCGCCGATCTGATCGCGACCGTCGTCAAGACCGGCTACACCGCCGAGGTGCCCCTCACGCCACCCGAGCCGGACCTCGGACCGGAGCCCGACGGGGAAGGCGGCGAACCTGGTGGACACGGCCCCGCCGCGGCGGCCCCCGATCAGGCGTTCGCCGCGCTGCGGCAGCGCCTGGTCGTCTCCGCCGCCCTCTCCGCTCCGGTCGTCCTGACGGCGATGGTGCCGTCTCTCCAGTTCGACAACTGGCAGTGGCTCTCCCTCACCCTCGCCGCGCCGGTCGTCGTCTGGGGCGCGCTCCCCTTCCACCGGGCCGCCTGGACGAACCTCCGGCACGGCGCCGCCTCCATGGACACCCTCGTGTCCTTCGGAACGCTGGCCGCTTTCGGCTGGTCGCTCTGGGCGCTGTTCTTCGGCGCCGCGGGCGCGCCCGGCATGCGCCACGGCTTCGACCTCACCGCCGGCCACGCGGACGGCACCGAGGCCGTCTACCTGGAGGTGGCGGCCGGGGTCACCACCTTCATCCTGCTGGGCCGCCTCCTGGAGGCGCGCGCCAAGCGGAAGGCCGGCGCGGCACTGCGGGCGCTGATGGATCTGGGCGCCAAGGACGTGGCCGTCCTGCGCGGCGGCGCGGAGACACGCGTTCCGGTGGACGCGCTGCGCGTCGGCGACCGCTTCGTCGTCCGGCCCGGAGAGAAGATCGCCACCGACGGCGTCGTCGTGGAGGGCGCCTCGGCCGTCGACGCGTCCCTGCTCACCGGGGAGTCCGTCCCGGTGGAGGTCGCGGCGCACGACCCGGTCACCGGCGGCTGCGTCACCGTCTCGGGCCGGCTGGTCGTCGAGGCCCGCCGGGTCGGCGCGGACACCCGGCTCGCCCGGATGGCGAAGCTGGTCGAGGAGGCCCAGAACGGCAAGGCCGAGGTCCAGCGGCTCGCCGACCGGGTCTCCGCCGTCTTCGTGCCGGCCGTCCTGCTGCTGGCCCTCGCCACACTGGTGACCTGGCTGCTCCTGACCGACGACGTGACGGCCTCGTTCACCGCGGCCGTGGCCGTACTGATCATCGCCTGCCCCTGCGCGCTGGGACTCGCCACCCCGACCGCCCTCATGGTCGGCACCGGCCGCGGAGCCCAGCTCGGCATCCTCATCAAGGGACCCGAGGTCCTGGAGTCCACCCGCGCGGTCGACACCATCGTCCTGGACAAGACCGGCACCGTCACCACCGGCCGGATGACCCTGGACGCGGTGACCGCGTACGAGGGCGAGGACGCGAGCGAGCTGCTGCGGCTCGCCGGCGCGCTGGAGCACGCCTCGGAGCATCCGGTCGCCCGCGCGGTCGCGGCCGGCGCCGCCGAGCGGCTGGGGCGGACCGTGGGCGAGCTGCCGGTGCCGGTGGCCTTCGAGAACGTGCCCGGTCTCGGAGTGCGCGGCTCGGTCGACGGTCGCCGGGTACAGGCCGGACGCGCCGCGCTGTTGCGGGCCGAGGGGATCGAGGTGCCCGGAGTTCACACCCCCGGAGTGGTGCACGTCGCCTGGGACGGACGGGCCCGGGGGGTCCTCACGGTCGCGGACACGGTCAAGGAGACCAGTGCGGAGGCGGTGGCCCGGCTGCGCGCACTGGGGCTGACGCCGGTGCTGCTGACCGGCGACGCCCGGCCCGTCGCGGAGCGGGTCGCGGCCGAGGTCGGCATCGACGCGGACCGGGTCTTCGCGGAGGTGCTGCCCGAGGAGAAGGCCGCCGTGGTCCGGCGGCTGCAGGACGAGGGCCGCACGGTCGCCATGGTCGGCGACGGCGTCAACGACGCCGCCGCGCTCGCCACCGCCGACCTCGGCCTGGCGATGGGCACCGGCACGGACGCGGCCATCCAGGCGAGCGACGTGACCCTGGTCCGCGGCGACCTACGGGTGGCCGCGGACGCCATCCGGCTCTCCCGCCGCACGCTGGCGACGATCAGGGGCAACCTCGGCTGGGCGTTCGGATACAACGTCGCGGCCCTGCCGTTGGCGGCCGCCGGACTGCTCAACCCCATGATCGCGGGCCTGACGATGGCCTTCTCGTCCGTTTTCGTGGTGACGAACAGCCTGCGCCTGCGGCGCTTCACGTGAATTCACCTACACGTGACGCACAGGACCTTCACAAAGAGACCTAGATCACAGATATTTGGGGGTAACCATTCGGGCCGTTCGCGAGTCTAAGTGGGCGATGCCAAGAACGTCTTGGGGGACGTTCATGGAATGTCTTGGGGGACGTTCCAGGCAAGCGTTGGCCGGGGCACGTGCTCGGGGAGCTTTGAGCGGCCCTCCCGTACGTACCCCGGCAGACCGCGCAGTCCCACGAAGCCTCTGCTGACACCGGCAGGCGCCCGGCCCGGATCCCGTGGGGGGAATCCGCACCGGGGATATGGGAAGCGCCCCGCTCGCCGACCCGTGGGGGGATCGGTGGCGGGGCGCTTTTCGTTCGGCGGCCCTCCGGGGCGCCGTCGGGTACCACCCGGCGGCGCCTGCGGGAATCGCGTTCCTCAGCGGCCCTCGACCGGGACGAAGTCGCGCAGGACCTCGCCGGTGTAGATCTGGCGCGGACGTCCGATGCGGGAACCGGGCTCCTTGATCATCTCGTGCCACTGGGCGATCCAGCCCGGGAGACGGCCGAGCGCGAACAGCACGGTGAACATCTCGGTCGGGAAGCCCATCGCGCGGTAGATCAGGCCCGTGTAGAAGTCCACGTTGGGGTAGAGGTTACGCGAGACGAAGTAGTCGTCGGAGAGCGCGTGCTCCTCCAGCTTGAGCGCGATGTCCAGCAGCTCGTCGGACTTGCCGAGCGCGGAGAGAACGTCGTGCGCGGCAGCCTTGATGATCTTGGCGCGCGGGTCGAAGGACTTGTACACCCGGTGGCCGAAGCCCATCAGGCGGACGCCGTCCTCCTTGTTCTTCACCTTGTTGATGAAGGAGTCGACGTCGCCGCCGTTGGCCTGGATGCCCTCGAGCATCTCCAGGACCGACTGGTTGGCGCCGCCGTGCAGCGGGCCCCAGAGGGCCGAGATGCCGGCCGAGATCGAAGCGAACATGTTCGCCTGCGAGGAGCCGACCAGACGCACCGTGGAGGTCGAACAGTTCTGCTCGTGGTCCGCGTGCAGGATCAGCAGCTTGTCGAGCGCCGAGACCACGACCGGGTCCAGCTCGTACTCCTGGGCGGGGACCGAGAAGGTCATGCGCAGGAAGTTCTCGACGTACCCGAGGTCGTTGCGCGGGTAGACGAAGGGGTGGCCGATCGACTTCTTGTAGGCGTACGCCGCGATCGTCGGCAGCTTGGCCAGCAGCCGGATCGTGGAGAGGTGGCGCTGCCGCTCGTCGAACGGGTTGTGGCTGTCCTGGTAGAAGGTGGACAGCGCGGAGACCACGGAGGACAGCATCGCCATCGGGTGGGCGTCGCGCGGGAAGCCGTCGAAGAAGCGCTTGACGTCCTCGTGCAGCAGCGTGTGCTGGGTGATCTCGTTCTTGAAGGTCGAGAGCTCGTCGACCTTGGGAAGCTCACCGTTGATCAGCAGGTACGCCACCTCGAGGAAGGTGGAGCGCTCCGCCAGCTGCTCGATGGGGTAGCCGCGGTACCGCAGGACGCCCTGCTCGCCGTCGAGGTAGGTGACGGCGGATTTATAGGCGGCGGTGTTGCCGTATCCGCTGTCCAGGGTGACCAGACCGGTCTGGGCTCGGAGCTTCCCGATGTCGAAGCCCTTGTCGCCGACGGTGCTCTCGACCACCGGGTAGGTGTATTCACCGTCCGCGTACCGCAGTACTACAGAGTTGTCGCTCACGTCATCCCTCACCGACGTAGTGCCTCTTCTTCGAGGTGCCCTGACTGTCTCTACCATCCCCCATTTGGCTCAGGAGAGTGCACTCGGGGTCGACCATTGGGCCATTCGGCGGCACTCAGTGCCGCCAACCTGCTCATCTTGCCCCCTTCGCCCCGCTTCCGGAAGTCCGGGGTGACCTTTCGCGTGACCGAGCCGGGGCCGCGGCACCTCGGGGCGCTACGGTCGCGCGGCCGGGGTACCGCCGAGCCGATGGGCCAGCGCGGTACAGCGCCGACCGGCGGAAACCGTACGCACGGCCTGGCCGATGGCCTTGCGGGAGCCGACCAGGACCACCAGCTTCCGGGCCCGGGTCACGGCCGTGTAGAGCAGATTGCGCTGGAGCATCATCCAGGCACTGTTGGTGACAGGGATCACGACCGCCGGATACTCGCTGCCCTGCGAACGGTGGATGGTGACAGCGTAGGCATGGGCCAGCTCGTCCAGCTCGTCGAAGTCGTACGCGACCTCCTCGTCCTCGTCGGTGCGGACCGTCAGCCGCTGCTCGTCGGCGTCGAGCGCGGTCACGACGCCGACCGTGCCGTTGAAGACACCGTTGGCGCCCTTGTCGTAGTTGTTCCTGATCTGGGTGACCTTGTCGCCCACCCGGAAGACCCGGCCGCCGAAGCGCTTCTCGGGCAGATCGGGGCGGGCCGGTGTGATGGCCTGCTGGAGGAGCCCGTTGAGCGAGCCGGCGCCCGCCGGGCCGCGGTGCATCGGGGCGAGCACCTGCACGTCACGGCGGGGGTCGAGACCGAACTTGGCGGGAATCCGACGGGCGGCGACCTCGACGGCGACCCGTGCGGCGTCCTCCGTCTCGTCCTCCACGAAGTGGAAGAAGTCCGCGAGGCCGGTGGTGACAGGGGGGATTCCGGCGTTGATCCGGTGGGCGTTGGTGACCACACCGGACTCCTGGGCCTGCCGGAAGATCCGGGTGAGCCGAACCGCGGGTACCGGACTGCCGGGAGCCAGCAGGTCGCCCAGGACCTCGCCCGCGCCGACCGAGGGCAGCTGGTCCACGTCGCCGACGAGGAGCAGATGGGCACCCGGCGCCACGGCCTTGACCAGCTTGTTGGCGAGCAGCAGATCGAGCATGGACGCCTCGTCCACCACGATCAGGTCGGCGTCCAGCGGCCGGTCCCGGTCGTAGGCCGCGTCCCCGCCCGGCTTGAGCTCCAGGAGACGGTGGACCGTGGACGCCTCGGCTCCGGTCAGCTCGGCGAGCCGCTTGGCGGCCCGCCCGGTGGGCGCGGCGAGCACGACCTTGGCCTTCTTGGCACGGGCCAGCTCCACGATCGAGCGGACCGTGAACGACTTCCCACAGCCCGGCCCACCCGTGAGCACCGCGACCTTGCGGGTCAGGGCGAGCCGGACGGCCTGCTCCTGCTCGGGCGCCAGAGTGGCCCCGGTCCGGTCCGCCAGCCAGGCCAGGGCCCGCTCCCAGGCGACGTCACGGAAGGCCGGCATCCGGTCCTCCCCGGTCCCCAGCAGCCGCGTGAGCTGGGCGGCCAGGGATATCTCGGCGCGGTGGAAGGGGATCAGGTAGACGGCCGTGACCGGCTGCCCCTCGGGGCCGGGGACGCTCTCACGCGCGACCCCCTCCGGGTCGGCGGCCAGTTCGGCGAGGCACTCGATGACCAGACCCGTGTCGACCTGGAGCAGCTTCACCGCGTCGGCGATGAGCTGTTCCTCGGGCAGGAAGCAGTGCCCCTGGTCGGTGGACTGCGACAGGGCGTACTGGAGGCCGGCCTTCACACGGTCCGGGCTGTCGTGCGGGATGCCGACGGCCTGTGCGATCCGGTCGGCGGTGAGGAAGCCGATGCCCCAGACGTCGGCGGCCAGGCGGTAGGGCTGGTTCCGCACGACGGAGATCGAGGCGTCCTCGTACTTCTTGTAGATCCGCACAGCGATGGAGGTGGAGACGCCGACTCCCTGGAGGAAGACCATCACCTCCTTGATCGCCTTCTGCTCCTCCCAGGCCGCGCCGATCATCCGGGTGCGCTTGGGCCCGAGTCCGGGCACCTCGACCAGCCGTGCCGGCCGCTGCTCGATGATCTCCAGCGTGTCGGTGCCGAAGTGCTCGACGATCCGCTCGGCGATCCGGGGGCCGATGCCCTTGATGAGCCCGGAGCCGAGGTACCGGCGGATGCCCTGGATGGTCGCGGGCAGGACGGTCGTGTAGTTCTCGACGGTGAACTGCTTGCCGTACTGCGGGTGGGAGCCCCAGCGCCCCTCCATCCGGAGCGACTCGCCCGGCTGGGCACCGAGCAGCGAACCGACCACCGTGAGGAGGTCGGCGGCCCCGCGCCCGGTGTCGACGCGGGCGACGGTGTAGCCGTTCTCCTCGTTGGCGTAGGTGATCCGCTCCAGAACACCTTCGAGCACTGCCAGATTGGACATGCACCGACGGTAGCGAAGGGGTAGGACAGCGCGCCGGGGGCCCGGTGAAAGCGGGACACCGCGTCACAGCGGGACCGGGCCCGCGGACGGGCGACGGACCCGGCGGCAGGAGAACCCGGCGCCACCCTCCACGCCACCCGGCCCTCCGCGCGGGAGCGGGGTGAGGGGCCGGGACGGTGTCCGCGCCTTGCTTCGACTGAGGACATGACAGAAGATCACCTCTTGTCGTGATCTTCGACGGATCACGGCTCAGCGACGTTCACCACAACGGGGGTTGGCGATGTCCTCACCATCCACAGATCACACGTCACCGGCGGACTCCGCGCCGTCCGCACGGGCGGCCGAGTCGGCGAGCGGACACGAGACGGGCCGCCGTCCGGGCCGCCGGACGCTGCTGGCCGGGCTGACCGGGGCGGGCGCCGTGGCCGGCGGCCTGGCGCTCGGCACCCGCAGCGCCGTGGCCGTCCCCGCCGCCGTGACGGCCACCGCCGGGCCGTACGTGGTCGACGTCGTCGCCAAGGGGGCCGACCCCACCGGTGCGACGCCGAGCGACGCCGCCTTCCGGGCCGCCGTGGCCGAGATGCTCGGCGGCGCTCCCGGGACCGGCGTCACCCCGGGGAAGGTGCTGCTCATCCCGCCGGGCACCTACCTGCTCACCGAGCCGGACCTGCTGCCGCCGACCCAGAACACCGACCCCGCCGAGCACAGTGTCGTCAACGGCATCTCGATCAGCGGCTTCGGCAAGCGGCTCTCCCACATCGTGTACGACCCGACGGTCCGCGACACCGTGCTGTGGCGGAACATGGACCGGTACAAGAACATCCGGATCAGCGGCCTGACCTTCGAGAGCCGGGACTCGACCGCGACGTTCAACCGCTCCTACTCCTCGGCGACGTTCGGCGTGCAGGACACCTGGTACGCCGACGTCGAGTGGCGCGGCACCTGGAAGGCCGGCATCGTCCTGGACGGTCCGAAGGCGGGCAAGTCCAATCTCAACAGCGAGATGGGCTGGGACCACTGCCAGATCAGCGGCTCCTACGCGGACGCGTTCCTGGTCATGGGCACCGAGCCCGCCGAGCAGCAGCAGGACCAGTTCCTCAACTACTGGTTCCGCGACTGCAAGGTGGAGTTCCAGTCGGGGGTCTTCGTCCGCAACGAGCACGGCGGATCGATGAACTTCATCGGCGGCTCCTACATCCTCACCGACCCGAACTCGACGGGCACCTTCTTCGAACTGAACGCGAACCCGCCGCGCTCCGACTCGGTCATGCGCCTGTACGCCCAGGGCATCCGCTTCGAGGTACGGGGCACCGGACACAAGGTGATCGACTCGTCCTGGTACAAGGGCACCATCACCTTCGTCTCCTGCGACGACACCGCCCATTCCTTCAAGTCCTGGGCCGTGGACGCCGTCCCCCACCAGTACCGCTTCGACGCCGTCAGCCCCTCGCGCGGTCCGATGATCCGCTATCAGGACTGCGCGCTGCTCGGCTCGCACCAGGTGACGGCGGCCGGCACGACGACGGCGGGCAAGCTGCTCTACGACGGCTGCCGCTTCAACAACATGACGACGGGAACCGGCGCGTCGGGCTTCCTGCGCTGGCCGGGTGCGGCGCCGTGGTACGAGTTCCGCGACTGCGCCCAGAAGAGCGGCCGGCTGCCCGACGCCAAGATGCCGTAGCGGGGGCCCGGCGGTACCGGCCGCCGGGACGGCTCGCCGGGTGAGGCGGTGGACGGAACGCCGGGCGGGGGGCGGGGTGCTCTATCGCAGGGAGCCCGTGCCGTCCGCCGGCGTGCCCGGCGGAGCCGTCGGGCCGAGTCCCGTCGCCGCGAGGACGGCGTCGACGGTCTCCTCCACCGACTGTCGGGCGTTGTCGATCCAGACGCCGTCGCCCCGCAGCTCGGTGCGCATGGCCTCGTCCAGGGGCGCCCAGTCCGTCGTCAACCGCTGTCGCGGGCGTTGTTGCGCTCCCACGCCTTCTGCGGGCCGGGGGCCAGGAAGACGGCGTGGAAGGGGCGGGTCCGCAGGGAGGAAGCGTACAAGTCCAGGTGGGTGCGGCGGACGACCACGTCGTCGATCACCGGGAGGAAGCCCGCCAAGACGAGACTGTCCGCGAGCAGGCAGGCGTTGCGGGCGCGCAGGAAGATCTGACGGTCGGCTTCCGGGTCCCCCTCCGGGACCGGCGGGTGGCCGCCCCGGACGATCAGGTCCTGGAGGGCGTCGACCTCGATGTGCGCGGACCGCGCGAATCGCGCGGCCAAGGCCGCCGCCACCGTCGACTTGCCGCTGCCGGGGATACCGCCGAGAAGGAGCACCGCGGGGGCGGGCTCACGGTCGATGGGTACGAAGTCCATGCCGGAAGACGGTATCCGCACCTTCCGCGGTGACGGCGCTCCCGCGGGGTGCGAAAGAGGTCACGGCCGCGCCAGCGACCGGCAGGGCGGCGGCGCACCACCGCAGCGGGCTGGCTCATTCACCCGGGGCGAGCGCTCCGAGGACGTCCCGAAGGCCGGGACGAGCCCGGAGAAGGGGGCCGGTCCGTCCGGCCCCGGTCCCGACGCGGCGGCTGTGGGCGCTGTGGCCTGTGAGGGGCCCGTCGCCCCGCGATCACCGATGGCCGTGCACGTCCTCCGGGACGTCCGGCCGACGGTGTCGGCGGCACTCTGACCCGGCGCCGGCCGGGGTGCCTCCGGGCCGCGTTCCGCCGCGCCCCGCGCACCACGCCGTCCCTTCGCCGCGCGGGTCCTTGACCGGCAGTTACTTTCGGGCTATCCGTGGCTCCTTGGAAGTTTCCATCACCCCGCAGGCCGGAAGGAGCATCAGTGCACCACCGTGCCACCTCCAGACGCACCCTTCTCACCGTCACCGCCGCCGGGGCCGCCGCGGCCGTCACCGGCGCGTCCTCCCCGCTCGCCCGCGCGGCTCACGGGTCCTCCCCCTCCGGGGCCGGGGACCACGAGACCCGGCTGCGCGGGCTCATCGCCGGCCTGACACCGCAGGAGAAGGTCGGCCAGCTCTTCGTCATGCGGGTGTACGGCCATTCCGCCACCGCCCCGGACCAGGCCGACATCGACGCCAACCTCACGGAGATCGGCGTCCGCACCGCCGCCGAGCTCGTCGAGACCTACCACGTCGGCGGGATCATCTACTTCGGCTGGGCGCACAACACCCGTGATCCGCACCAGATCGCCGAGCTGTCCAACGGCATCCAGCGGGCCGGCCTCGCCCAGCGCACCCCGCTCCCCCTGCTGATCTCCACGGACCAGGAGCACGGCGCCGTCTGCCGGATGGGCAGACCCGCCACCCTGCTCCCCGGTGCGATGGCGCTCGGGGCCGGAGGCTCGCGGTCCGACGCCCGGACGGCCGCCCGGATCGCGGGCGCCGAGCTGGCGGCCGTCGGCATCCGGCAGAACTACGCGCCGGTCGCGGACGTCAACGTCAACCCCGTCAACCCGGTCATCGGCGTCCGTTCCTTCGGCTCCGAACCGCGTGCCGTCGCCGGGCTGGTCGCGGCCCAGGTCGAGGGCTACCAGCGGGCCGGGGTCGCGGCCACCGCCAAGCACTTCCCCGGCCACGGCGACACGGCCGTCGACAGCCACTACGGTCTGCCGACCATCACGCACACCCGGGCGCAGTGGGCCGCGCTCGACGCGCCGCCGTTCCGCGCCGCGATCGCCGCCGGGGTCGACTCGATCATGACGGGTCACCTCGTCGTCCCCGCGCTCGACCCCAGCGAGGACCCGGCGACGCTCTCCCGTCCGATCCTGACCGGCATCCTGCGGGAGAGGCTCGGCTACGACGGCGTGGTGGTGACCGACGCCCTCGGGATGGAGGGGGTTCGGACGAAGTACGGCGACGCGCGGGTCCCGGTCCTGGCGCTCAAGGCCGGCGTCGACCAGTTGCTCAACCCGCCGAAGCTGGACGTCGCCTGGAACGCCGTCCTCGATGCCGTGAAGAGCGGCGAACTGGCCGAGTCCCGGATCGATGAATCGATCCTGCGCATCCTGCGTCTCAAGGCGAGGCTGGGGTTGTTCCGGGAGCCGTACGTCAGCCGGGCCGGCGTGGACCGCGCGGTCGGCGTCCCGGCCCACCTCGGCCGCGCCGACCGCATCGCCGAGCGGACCACGACGCTGCTCCGCAACGAGGGGCGGTTGTTGCCGCTGTCGAACCGTGCTCACCGCGACGTCCTGGTCGTCGGCGCCGATCCCGTCTCGCCGTCCGGTACGGCCGGGCCGCCGACCGCCACGATGGCCGCCGCCTTCACCGAACTCGGCTTCACCGCGACGGCGTTGTCCACCGGCGTCTCCCCGAGCGCCGCGCGGATCGAGGAGGCGGTGGCCGCGGCGGCGGGCCGGGACGTGGTCGTCGTCGGCACCTACGACGTCGACGCGGCCAGCTCCCAGCGGACCCTCGTCTCCCGCCTGGCCGCGACCGGCGTGCCCGTGGTGACGGTGGCGCTCCGCAACCCGTACGACATCGCGCAGCTCAGCGGTCAGCGGGCGACCGTCGCCGCGTACGCCTGGACCGACGTCGAACTGCGGGCGGCGGTCCGGGTCCTCGCGGGCCGGGCGCGGCCCGAGGGGCGGCTTCCGGTGCCCGTGCCACGGGCGGACGACCCGACACGGGTACTGCACCCCGTGGGTTTCGGCCTGTCGTACCGGTGAACCCCTGAAGGGGTGGGCAGCGGCACGGGGGCCCCGGCGTGAAGACCGGTGCGGCCGGGCCCCGGAGGGCGCCGGCCGCACGTGGTCAGGCTCCGGGGGTCACGGCCGCAGGCCGTGCTCCCGGGAGGACACCTCGTCGTCCACGGTGTCGAGGCGCGCGTCGAAGCGGGCCAGCGGGCGAGCCTCGGCGGTCGCCTCGGCGTCGACGCCGGCCCAGGCCAGGATGCGGGCGGTGGCCTTGGCGCGCTCGGCGTCGCGCAGGGCCGAGACGGTGGCGCCGTGGTTGGCGCCCGGCGCGTAGTAGACGTAGCTGTCCCGCGCGCCCCGGCCGAGGTGGAAGGGCTCGGCGCCCCACGGGTCGTCGGCGCCGTAGACGAAGAGCATCCGGTGCGCGTGCCTGCGGACCCAGTCGTCCACGTCCCGCATGACCCACGGCTTGAACCTCACCGGGATCTCACGCGGGACGAAGCTGCGGGCCGGCTGGTACCCGTAGCGGCTCAGGCCCTTGAGGTGCGGCTGCTCGATGGTGGGGCTGCCGAGTTCGGTCGCCGCCTGGTAGTAGTACGGGGTGTACGGCTCCAGGCCCTGGTCGCTGTAGAAGGCCCAGCCGGAGTAGGCGTCGATCGTTTCGTAGACGGTGTCGTCGCTCGCGGTCGTGGCGTCCGGGATCTTCTCGCACACCTCCTGGCCGTTGTACTGCCAGAAGGCCCAGACGAAGTCGAGGACGACGGCCTCGTAGGCCCGGTCGAGGGAGCCGAGGGTGCGGAAGGTGGCCCCCTCGGCCGCGGCCCACTCCGCGTACTTCTTCTCGAGCGGCGCGCGGCGGACCAGTGCCTCGCGCTGCATCGCGTTGAGGCGGTCGCGGCAGTCCTCGGTCCCGACGCGCGCGAAGAACCGGTCGTACGCCGAGTCCTCCCTGTCGACCACGTCGTTGGGCGCGACGTAGGCGACCACGCCGTCCATGTCGCGCGGGTAGTGGCGCTCGTAGTACGTGGCTGTCATGCCTCCCTTGGAGGCGCCGGTGGAGAGCCACTTCTTCCCGTAGATCCGCTTCAGGGCGGTGAAGATGCGGTGCTGGTCGCTGGCGGCCTGCCAGATGTCCAGCGTGGACCAGTCGGCGGGCTGTGGCCGGGAGGGCGTGAAGAAGCGGTACTCCATGGAGACCTGGTTGCCGTCGATGATCCGGGTGGGCTCACGGCGGCTGGGGTTGGTGTTCAGCGCGTAGCCGCCGGTGTGGAAGACGGTCGGCCGGTCCGTGCCCTTGTGGAGGAGGGAGAGGCGCTGCTTGAACGTTCCTCTCCACGGGCGCCGGTGGTCGACCGGCTGGGTGTACTCGAGGACGAAGAAGCGGTAGCCGGCGTAGGGCTTCTCCTCGATCAGGCTCATCCCGGGGATCGCCAGGATGCGGTCCTCGATGTCCGCGGTGGCGGACGTTCCGGCGCTCGTGGCACCGGACGGGCCGACGGCCGGCTCCGCGGCGGTAGCCGCGCCGGTCGCACCGACGGTGCCTATGAGCACCGCGAGCGACAGCAGCCATCTCAGCGACTTGCGCATTCACCCTCCCCTTGACTCACAACGGTGTCGCGAACCTAGCGGGGCGAACACATGTGCCGCCAGACGAAGTTGACCCTTGCGGCGGGATTTCAGCAGAGGATCCACCCGGTCGCCACACGGTGTCCCGCGATGCTGCCGGAGGCGCGGACGCAGCGGTGCAGGGCGTGGACGGTGACGGGGCCGGCCTGGCGGGTGAAGCGTCCGCCGTCGACGACGGGACGCCCTCCGCGGGGCTGGAGCGAGACGGACATCGCCCGCCGGGCCCCGGGGTTCTTGGCGACGGTCAGGGCGCACACGTACTGCCGGGTCCTGTAGAGGCGCAACTCGCCGGTGGCGAAGCGCACGGTCTTCGCGGGCCGCCCGCTGCACACCGAGGCGGCGTCCGCGGAGGCCACGCCAGGCCCGCCGAGGAGGAGCGCGCCCGCTGTGAGGAAGGCCGCCGTCAACTGCGCGAGCCAGCACGTTCCGTGCCTTCCCCGTCCCGCCCTACCGAACACGCGAACCCCTCCCGTCCCTGTGTCGTACTTGCGTACGACGCACGGGAGCCCCGGGCGGTTGCCTCGGCCGTCGGCCTCACCCGCGATCGGCCGGGACCCACCGGGCCGCGCCCCGGCCGCTCCCCCTCGGCCGTGTGCGGCGGGCGCGGGGAGATTGGCCGGAAGTAACCGGTGACGGAACCACCGGGACCGGTGGCGGGCGGGACGGCCGGGCGGAAGCCGCGACGGACGGGAGAAGCGATCCGGGCGGCGGCGGTCCGGAGGGACGGTCGGCGGGCAGGGCCGGCCGTCCCGGCACTTCGGCCGGCGGGCGGACGCGCCATGGCACGCGTCCGCCTGCCGGTCGAAGGCCACCCGGCAGGCTCGCGGCTTTGAGCTCAGACCCGCTCGGGCTCCTCCTCGCCTATGAAGGTGCGCCACAGCTCCGCGTAGGCGCCTCCGCGCAGCAGCAGTTCGTCGTGGGTGCCGTCCTCGGCGACTCTGCCGTCGGCCATCACGATCACCCGGTCCGCGCGGGCGGCGGTGGTGAGGCGGTGCGCGACGACCAGGGTCGTACGGCGGCCCACGAGGCGGTCGGTGGCCTGGTTGACCTGGGCTTCGGTGGCCAGGTCGAGCGCGGCCGTCGCCTCGTCGAGGAGGAGGACGTCCGGGTCGACGAGTTCCGCGCGGGCCAGCGCGATCAGCTGACGCTGACCGGCCGAGAGGTTGCGGCCCCGTTCGGCGACCTCGTGCAGGTAACCGCCGTCCAGGGTGGCGATGACATGGTGCGCGCCGACCGCGCGGGCCGCCGCCTCGACCTCGGCGTCGGTCGCGTCGGGACGGCCGTAGGCGATGGCGTCGCGGACCGTGCCGGCGAAGAGGTACGCCTCCTGGGGCACCACGCCGAGCCGGTGGCGGTACGCCGTGAGATCCAGGTCCCGCAGGTCGGTGCCGTCGGCGGTGACCCGGCCGCCGGTCGGGTCGTAGAACCGGGCGACCAGCTTGACCAGGGTGGACTTCCCGGAGCCGGTCTCGCCGACGAAGGCGACGGTCTGGCCTGCCGGGATGCGCAGGTCGATCCCGGTCAGGGCCTCCTCCTCGGAGCCGTAGGCGAAGGAGACGTTCTCGAAGGCGATCTCGCCGCGCAGCGACGACACGTCGAGAGGCCGGTCGGCCGGGGCCGTGGAGGTCGGCTCGCGGAGCAGCTCCTGCATCCTCCCCAGCGAGACGGTGGCCTGCTGGTAGCCGTCGAAGACCTGGGAGAGCTGCTGCACGGGTGCGAAGAACAGGTCGATGTAGAGGAGGTAGGCGACCAGGGCACCGGTGGTCAGGGTGCCCGCCTCGATCCGGTTGGCGCCGATGACCATGACGGCGGCGGCGGCCACGGACGACAGGAGCGTGACGAAGGGGAAGTAGACCGAGATCAGCCACTGTCCCCGGACGCGCGCGTCGCGGTAGTCGTCGCTGCGCGCGGTGAACCGGGCCACACCGTCGCGTTCGCGGCGGAACGCCTGCACGATCCGCAGGCCGGAGACCGACTCCTGGAGGTCGGCGTTGACGACACTGATCCGCTCGCGGGCGAGTTCGTACGCCTTGACGCTGGAGCGGCGGAAGAAGTAAGTGCCGACGGCGAGGACGGGGAGCGTCGCGAAGACGACCAGGGCGAGGTGCAGGTCGAGCACGAGCAGCGCGACCATGATCCCGAAGAAGGTGACGACGGAGACGAAGGCGGTGACCAGACCGGTCTGGAGGAAGGTGGAGAGGGCGTCCACGTCCGTCGTCATCCGGGTCATGATCCGGCCGGTCAGTTCGCGCTCGTAGTAGTCGAGGCCGAGCCGCTGGAGCTGGGCGAAGATCTTCAGCCGCAGGGCGTAGAGGATCCGCTCGCCGGTGCGGCCGGTCATCCGGATCTCGGCGGTCTGCGCGACCCACTGCACGAGGACGGCCAGCAGGGCGAGCGCGGACGCGGTCCAGACGGCGGCCAGGGCGAGCCTGTTGACGCCGTCGTCGATGCCGTGGCGGATCAGGACCGGCAGCAGCAGGCCCATGCCCGCGTCGACGGCGACCAGGCCGAGGCTGAGGAGCAGCGGCAGCCCGAAGCCGCGCAGCAGCCGGCGAAGCCCGTAGGAGACCTCGGGGGCGACGGCGCGGGCCTCGTCGATGCCGGGGGTGCCGGTGGCCGGGGGGAGGGCCTCGACGGCGGCGAGCAGTTCGGGTGTGGCGCCGGGTGCGGCGGCCTCCCCGGCCGGCTCCTCCTCGCGGACCCAGAGGGCGGGGGTGATGCCGCGCTCGGCGTCGAACTCGGCGTCCAGCTCGGCGCGGAGGGAGTCGTCCTCGGGGGTCTCGGCCGCAGGGAGGTGTCCGGGTGAGACGCCGCCGAGTTCATCGGGGTCGGTGAGCAGTCTGCGATAGAGCGCGGAGCGCTTCTCCAGCTCGTCGTGGGTGCCGATGTCGGAGAGCCGGCCGTCGTCGAGGACGGCGATCCGGTCGGCGAGACCGAGAGTGGAGCGCCGGTGGGCGATGAGGAGGGTGGTGCGGCCGGCCATCACGGAGGAGAGCGCTTCGTGGATCTCGTGTTCCACACGCGCGTCGACGGCGGAGGTGGCGTCGTCGAGGAGGAGCAGCCGGGGGTCGGTGAGGATGGCGCGGGCGAGGGCGACGCGCTGGCGCTGACCGCCGGAGAGGGTCAGGCCGTGTTCGCCGACCTTGGTGTCGTAGCCGTCGGGCAGCGCGGCGATGAAGCGGTCCGCCTGGGCGGCGCGGGCGGCGGTCTCGATCTGCTCCTGGGTGGCGCCGGGGTGGCCGTACGCGATGTTGGCGCGGACGGTGTCGGAGAAGAGGAAGCTGTCCTCCGGTACGAGTCCGATGGCGGCGCGCAGCGAGTCGAGGGTCAGTTCGCGGACGTCGTGGCCGCCGACGAGGATCGCGCCGTGGGTGACGTCGTAGAAGCGGGGCAGCAGGAGCGAGACGGTGGACTTGCCGCTGCCGGAGGCGCCGACGACGGCGACGGTCTCACCGGAGCGGATCTGCAGGGAGAAGCCGTCGAGGACGGGGCGGCCGTCGTCGTAGGCGAAACTCACGTCGTCGAACTCGACGGTGGCCGCGGCGTCCGAGGGGAGCTCCTTGGTGCCGTCCCGCAGGGTGGGCTCGGTGTCGATGAGCTCCAGGACGCGATCGACGCCGGCGCGGGCCTGCTGGCCGACGGTGAGGACCATGGCGAGCATGCGGACGGGGCCGACGAGCTGGGCGAGGTAGGTGGAGAAGGCCACGAAGGTGCCCAGCGTGATCTGGCCGCGGGTGGCGAGCCAGCCGCCGAGGGCGAGGACGGCGACCTGACCGAGGGCGGGAACGGCCTGCAGGGCGGGGGTGTACCGGGCGTTCAGCCCGATGGTCCGCAGTCGGCCCGCGAAGAGCTTGCGGCCGGCCGCGCGGATCTTGCCGGTCTCCTGGTCCTCCTGTCCGAAGCCCTTGACGACCCGGACACCGGTGACGGAGCCGTCGACGACACCGGCCACGGCCGCGGCCTGCGCCTGCGCGTACCAGGTGGCGGGGTGCAGCCGGGTACGGCTGCGCTTGGCGATGAACCAGAGCGCGGGGGCGACGGCGAGGGCGACGAGGGTGAGCGGAAGGGACAGCCAGGCCATCACGACCAGGGAGATGAGGAAGAGCAGGAAGTTCCCGATGGTCATCGGGAGCATGAAGAGCAGGCCCTGGATGAGCTGGAGGTCGCTGGTGGCCCGTCCGACGACCTGGCCGGTGGACAGTTCGTCCTGGCGGCGGCCGTCGAGCCTGGTGATGGTCCCGTACATATCGGTCCGCAGGTCGTGCTGGACGTCGAGCGCGAGCCGGCCGCCGTAGTAACGCCGGATGTAGGTGAGGCCGTAGACGAGGACGGCGGAGCCGAGCAGGAGTCCGGTCCAGACGCCGAGGGAACGGGTGCCCTCGCCGATGACGTCGTCGATGATCACCTTGGTGATGAGCGGCGCCAGGGCCAGTACGGCCATGCCGACGAGGGAGGACCCGAGTGCGAGCACGACGTTCGCCCGGTACCGCCACGCGTACCCGGCCAGCCTGCGCGCCCAGCCCTGCTCTGTGTGCCCCACCGCCGCCACCTGGCGCCTCCCGTTCGTCCTGATCTGCCGGAAGGCACCAACGCGGCGGGCGCGTGATTTCATCCCGCGGCGGCGAAGGTCCGCGAAGTACGGTCCGAGGACCCAGCCCGGCCTCTCCCGGTCCTAGGACGGTCCCGGGCCGGCGCCAGGACGGTCCTAGGACGGTCCCGGGGGTGGCGACGCCCGACCTCGTGACGCGGCGCGGGGAGAGGACGGCCCCGGCCGGAGCCCGCCGCCGGAGGCCGGCGGCGGGCGCTCAGAGGTGGGTCGGTTCGAACATCCTCAGCAGGGCGGGGAGGACCACCACCGAAGGGCCGGGGGTCGCCAGGGCCTCCCTGAGGTCCTCCGTCAGGGACTCCGGTGTCGCGCGGACCGCCGGCACGCCGAAGGACTCGGCCAGCGCCACGAAGTCCGGGCGGGCCAGTTCGGTGCCCGTGGCCTCGCCGAAGGCGTCCGTCATGTACGCGCGCAGGATGCCGTAGCCGCCGTCGTCGACGATCAGCCAGGTCACGTCGAACCCGTACTGCTTCGCCGTCGCCAGCTCCGCGATCGAGTACATCGCGCCGCCGTCACCCGACACCGCCAGCACCGGCCGGGTCGGGTCCGCCGCCGCCGCGCCCAGGGCCGCCGGGAAGCCGTAGCCGAGGCCGCCGGCTCCCTGGGCGGAGTGCATGGTGTTGGGGTGGCGGGCGTCGAAGGCGGACCAGGCCCAGTAGGCCAGGATCGTCATGTCCCAGAAGCTGGGCGAGGTGTCGGGCAGCGCCGCGCGGACCGAGGCGACGACCCGCTGCTCCAGGCCCAGGTCCTGTGCCGCGATCCGGTCGCTGATCCGGGTCAGGACGTCGGCCACACGTTCCGGGGCGCCCGTGTCCGTACGGACCGGCACCGTCTCCAGGAGGGCCGCGAGACCGAGACGGGCGTCCGCGTGGATGCCGAGCGCGGGGTGGTTGGACTCCAGTTTCCCGGCGTCGGCCTCGATCTGGATCACCCGGCCGCGCGGGGCGAAGGTGCGGTAGTTCGAGGACAGCTCGCCGAGTCCGGAGCCGACCACCAGCAGGACGTCCGCGTCCTCCAGGAACTCGGTGGTGTGGCGGTCCTCCAGCCAGGACTGGAGCGAGAGCGGGTGCTCCCACGGGAAGGCGCCCTTGCCTCCGAAGGTGGTGACGACCGGCGCGTCGATCCGCTCGGCGAGCGCGCGCAGCTTGCCCGAGGCGTCCGCGCGCACCACACCGCCGCCGGCGATGATCGCGGGGCGTTCGGCGTGCGCCAGCAGATGGGCCGCCACCGCCGTCAGCTCGGGGCGGGGTACGACCTCCTCCGGCGTGGCGTCCATCGCCGTGACGACCGGCAGGATCGTCTCCGTGAGCAGCACGTCCTGAGGGATCTCCACCCACACCGGACCGTGCGGGGCGGTCAGCGCCGACTCCCAGGCCGCCGCGATCGCCGAGGGGATCTGCGAGGGGGTCCGGACGGTGTGCACGGACTTCACGACGTCCCGGAAGGACGCCTGCTGGTCGCGCAGTTCGTGGAGATAGCCGTGTCGCCCGCCGCCGAGGCCGGCCGCCGGGATCTGGCTGCCGATCGCCAGGACGGGGGCGGAGGCCGCCGCGGCCTCCTGGAGCGCCGCCAGCGACATCAGCGCGCCCGGCCCGGTGGACAGCAGCAGCGGGGCCGCCTCGCCGGTCACCCTTCCGTAGGCGTCGGCGGCGAAGCCCGCGTTGTTCTCCACGCGCAGGCCGACGTACCGGAGCGTCGAGCGGCGCAGCGCGTCGAACATCCCCAGGGCGTGTTGTCCGGGCAGGCCGAAGACCGTGGTCGCGCCGAGCCCGGAGAGGGTCTCGATGACGAGGTCGCCGCCGGTGCGGCCGGCCGGCGGGTGGAGCGCGGCGGCCGTCTGCGCCTCGGTGGGGCGCAGCACCAGGTCGTGGTCGTGGGTCATGGACGGTCCCGTCGGAGGTGGCGTGCGGGCAGCGGGGCGAGGGCCGGGCGCGGGGCCCGGGGCGGCACGGGACACCGGGGGCGGCGGGCGCGGCTCCCGGTGCGCGCCGGGGCGGCCGGCCCCGGCGCGACGGGGGCGTCAGCCCGCGGTACGGCTCGCGGCGATCTGCCGCGACATGATCGTCGTCAGCTCGTAGGCCGTGTGGGAGGCGGCGACGGAGGTGATCTCGGCGTGGTCGTAGGCGGGGGCGACCTCGACGACGTCGGCGGAGACCAGGTTGCAGGAGGACAAGCCGCGCAGGATCTCCAGCAGCTCGCGGGAGGTCATGCCGCCCGCCTCCGGGGTGCCGGTGCCGGGCGCGTGCGCCGGGTCGAGGCAGTCGATGTCGATGGAGATGTACAGCGGGCGGTCGCCGATGCGCTGGCGCAGCTGGTCGGCGACCTCGTCGGCGCCGCGCCGGTAGACGTCGGCGGAGGTGACGATGCCGAAGCCCATCTTCTCGTCGTCGGTGAGGTCCTGCTTGCCGTAGAGCGGGCCGCGGGTGCCGACGTGGGAGAGCGCCTCGGTGTCGAGGATGCCCTCCTCCACGGCACGACGGAACGGCGTGCCGTGGGTGTACTCGGCGCCGAAGTACGTGTCCCAGGTGTCGAGGTGCGCGTCGAAGTGGAGCAGCGCGACCGGGCCGTGCTTCTTGGCGACCGAGCGCAGCAGCGGCAGCGCGATGGTGTGGTCGCCGCCGAGGGTCATCATGCGGGCGCCGGTGCCGAGCAGGTCGTCCGCGGCGGCCTCGATGGTCTCGACGGCCTCGTTGATGTCGAACGGGTTGGCGGCGATGTCGCCGGCGTCCGCGACCTGCGCGAGGGCGAACGGCGAGGCGTCCTGCGCCGGGTTGTAGGGGCGGAGCAGGCGGGACGCCTCGCGGATCGCGTTGCCGCCGAAGCGTGCCCCGGGGCGGTAGGAGACACCGCTGTCGAAGGGGACACCGACGACGGCCACGTCGGCGGTGCCGACCTCGTCGAGCCGCGGCAGCCGGGCGAACGTCGCGGGACCGGCGTACCGCGGGACGCGGGACGAGTCGGTCGGGCCGCGGAACGCGTTCTGGTCGCTGCTGCTCATGTCGGGTCCTCCTGGATGCCTGGGGGTGTGCCTCGACAGTAGGTCGCGGGACGCCACCACAGAAGTGTACGTTTCCTCCATCGCGTAGCTCTTGAATGTACGAAGGGTCCATGGTCGTGTCCGTGCCGGAGCGCATCTCCACTCCCCCCGCCCCTCCCGTGGCGCTCGGCGCGCTCCTGGAGCGGGGCGACCTCGGCCTGCGGCTGCTCACGGGGCCGCGCGACACGTCGCTCCACTGGGTACACACCTCGGAGATGTCCGATCCCTATCCGTACCTGCTCGGCGGCGAGCTGCTGATGACGGCGGGTGTGCAGCTGGCCGACCCGGAGCGGTACGTCGAGCGGGTGGTGGAGGCGGGGGCGGCGGCCCTCGGCTTCGGGGTGACGCCGGTGTACGACACGGTTCCGGCGGCCTTGGTCGACGCGTGCGCGCGGCACGGGCTGCCGTTGCTCGAAGTACCGCCGGGCACCCCGTTCACGGCGGTGGCACGGGCGGTCTGGCGGCTGATGGCCGAGGCTCGCCACCACGAGCTGCGCCGGGTGACCGAGGCCCAGCAGTCACTGGCGGTGGCGGCTGCCCGGCCGGCCCCGGTGCCGGCGGTCCTCGGCGCGCTCGCGTCCCGGCTGGGCGGCCGGGCGGAGCTCTTCGGACCGGACGGCGCGGTGTCCGCGGCGGCCGGCCGCGCGGTCCCCGCGGACGCCGCGCGGGCCCTCGCGGAGCTGGCCGGCGTCCTGGGGCCGCGTCCGGGCGCGCCGGCCTCGGCGAGCGGCGACGGGGGCGGGCTGCGGCTCGCCGCCTACGCGCTCGGTGGAGAGGAGGGGCTCACCCTGGGCGTGGCGACGGAGCGGCGCGAGCCGGGCGACCACACGATCGCGGGAGTGGCCGTGGTGCTGCTCTCCCTGCTGACGGCCCCGCACCGGGGCGCGGACGCGGCCGTACGGGACGGGGCGCTGGTCCGGCTGCTCCTGGGCGCCTCCCCGGCCGAAGCCGCGTCCGCCTTGGACCCGGGCCCGTGGACGGTGGTCCACGCGAGGGGCGGCGACGGCACCCCGTTCGCGGCGGCGGGCCTGGCGGCGGCACTGGGGACGACGCTGCTGGAGGGGGACTCCCCCGTACGCCTCCTCCTGCCCGCCTCGTCCCCCGCCACGGCCCGGCCCGGCTGGACCCTCGGGGTGAGCTCCCCCGCCGGGGCGTCCGGCCTCGTGGCAGCCGACGCACAGGCGGCGCGGGCGCTGCGCCGGGCGGAGGCGACCCGGAGGCCCCTGGTCCGCCACCACCCGGGCGGCCTCACGTCCCTCGTGGACACCGACGAGGCCGCGGCCCATGCCCGCGCCCTGCTCGCTCCACTGGACGGTGAACCGCTCACCGAGACCCTGCGTTCCTGGCTCTCGCTGCACGGGGGCTGGGACCGGACGGCCGTGGCGATGGGCGTGCACCGCAACACCGTCCGGCAGCGGATCGCCCGCTGCGCGGCCCTGCTCGAACGGGACCTGGACGACCCGGACGTGCGGATGGAGCTGTGGTTCGCGCTCGGCTCCGTGCGGGCCGGAGCCTGATCCACGGCTTGGGGCTACGTGGTGTCCCCCCTCCACCTACGCCGCCCGAGTTCGTCCGGTTCGTCTCTCCTCGTATTCGGGCGGAGCCCGTCCGAGCCGGCGCCGGAAGTCCGCCCCGTGCCCGGACGCACGCACGTGGGCGAGCTCAGGGGCGATCACGTAGTCGACGAGATGCGTGGGCAGCTGGAACAGCGGCCACCCCAGACGCATGCGGCCGACTCCGGCCTGGTCTCTTGGCGGGAGGCAGCCGCCCCAGCGGCGGTGAGGTCGGCCACGTCCACCATCGGCTCCGCGCCCCCCGTTCGTGCCGCCCGCGGCTGGACGCGGCCGCCGGCCCACTCCCGGCCGACGCGGCAGTCGATCCGGCGCGGCAGCGAAGGGAACCGGGACGCCTGGAAGAGCTACTGGTCGACGCACAGGTCCTAACCCTGAGCGCGAACGGCCGTTTCGTATCAGTACCCGGCGGCCCTCAGGCCCTTCTCAACGAATTCGAACACTTCGGTGGAGGGATCGCGCTGGCGGCCGGGCGGAGGTCATGGGGCCGGCCGCACGACGAGCGCCGCGGTGACAGGGGAGACGGCCGGGTGGCCGGATTCCACCGGGACGCGGCGTGGGACGTATCACTCTGGACAGTTTCGACGACCGACGGGTAACTTGACTGAGCAAGCGCTTAGCCAAGGGCCCGCACATCGGAGGAGTCGTACCGTGCGCCGTACCGTATTCAACGAGGACCACGAGGCGTTCCGGGAGACCATCCGCGCCTTCATCGAGGCCGAGGTCGTTCCCGTCTACGACGAGTGGTTCGCCGCGGGCCAGGCGCCGCGCGAGTTCTACGACAAGCTCGGCGAGCTGGGCGTCTTCGGCATCAACGTGCCCGAGGAGTTCGGCGGCGCCGGGCTGGACACCCACAAGTTCGAGGCGGTCCTCTACGAGGAGACCTCGCGCGCCGGCGTGCAGTTCGGCGGTTCCGGCGTGCACGTGCTGCTCGCTCTGCCCTACATCAAGATGCTCGCCACCGACGAGCAGAAGAAGCGTTACCTCCCGAAGTTCGTCTCCGGTGAGGAGATGTGGGCGCTGGCGATGACCGAGCCGGGCACCGGCTCCGACGTCGCGGGCATGAAGACCACCGCCAAGCTCGCGGAGGACGGCACGCACTACGTCCTCAACGGTGCCAAGACCTTCATCACCGGCGGCGTCCACGCCGACCGCGTGATCGTCTGCGCCCGCACCTCCGCCCCGACGGCCGAGGACCGCCGCTTCGGCATCTCCCTCTTCGCCGTGGACACCACGTCCGAGGGCTACTCCATCGGCCGCAAGCTGGACAAGCTCGGCCTGCGCACCTCCGACACCGCCGAGCTGGCGTTCGTCGACGTGAAGGTGCCGGTCGAGGACCTGCTCGGCGAGGAGGGCAAGGGCTTCTCCTACCTCGGCCACAACCTGGCCTCCGAGCGCTGGGGCATCGCCTTCGGCGCCTACGCCCAGGCCAAGGCGGCGATCCGGTTCGCCAAGGAGTACGTCACGGACCGCACGGTCTTCGGCAAGCCGGTCGCGCACTTCCAGAACACGAAGTTCGAGCTGGCCGCCTGCCAGGCCGAGGTGGACGCCGCCGAGGCCGTCGCCGACCGCGCGCTGGAGGCCCTGGACGCGGGCGAGCTGACCCCCGCCGAGGCCGCCAGCGCCAAGCTGTTCTGCACCGAGGTCGCGCACCGCGTGATCGACCGCTGCCTCCAGCTGCACGGCGGCTACGGCTACATGAACGAGTACCCGATCGCCCGCCTCTACGCCGACAACCGCGTCAACCGCATCTACGGCGGCACCAGCGAGATCATGAAGTCGATCATCGCCAAGTCGATGGGCCTGTAAGTGCCCGAGGAGCACAGCGCACTGGATGGCCTCCTCGATCTGCTCGACCTGGAGCGGATCGAGGAGAACATCTTCCGCGGACAGTCGCGGTCGGCCGTGGTACCCCGCGTCTTCGGCGGCCAGGTGGCCGCCCAGGCGCTGGTGGCGGCCGGCCGGGCCGTCCCCGGGGACCGGCTCGCGCACTCCCTGCACGCCTACTTCCTGCGGCCGGGTGACCCCGGCGCGCCGATCGTCTACACGGTCGATCGCATCCGGGACGGCCGCTCCTTCACCACCCGCCGGGTCGTCGCCGTCCAGCACGGGCAGCCGATCTTCCACCTCTCCGCCTCCTTCCAGGCAGACGAGGAGGGGCTGGAGCACCAGTACCCGATGCCCTCGGCACCGGACCCGGAGACCCTGCCGACGGCGGCGGAGATGCTGCCCCGGTACCTTCCGGCGGACGTGGCCGAGCGGCTCGTCCAGGCGCGCGGCGCGGTGGACCTGCGGTACGTCGACGCACCCCCGTGGGGCAGCGTCGGCGAACCGCGCGAACCACGCTCGCAGGTGTGGTTCCGCACCAACGGCAAGCTGGCCGACGATCCGCTGTTGCACGTCTGCCTGGCCACCTACGTCTCCGACATGACGCTGCTCGACTCGGTGCTCCTCGCCCACGGGCGGGGCGGCTGGGCCGTCGGCGACGTGGTGGGCGCCTCGCTGGACCACGCGATGTGGTTCCACCGGCCGTTCCGGGCCGACGAGTGGCTGCTGTACGACCAGGAGTCCCCGTCCGCCTCGGGCGGACGCGGACTCGGCCAGGCCCGGATCTACACCCAGGACGGGAAGCTGGCGATCTCGGTCATCCAGGAGGGCGTCGTCCGCGTGCCGCGCGGCTGAGAGCCTGTCGGGTGGCCTCTGCCCGGGGCTACCCCGGACCTGGGCCGCCCGGCGCGCGATGCCCCGCGCCGGGCTCCGCCGTACGCGTGACCCCCGGCGCGGTCCCGGGTACCGCGCGGACCGGCGCTGGTAGGAACACGGCATGCCACAGCTGAGCGCCAACGGAGTCGAACTTTTCTACGAGGTCACGGGAGAGGGAGAGCCGCTGATCCTCGTCCACGGGTCGTGGAACGACCACCGGAGCTGGCAGCCCGCCGTCGACGCCGGGCTGGGATCGTCCTTCCGTGTCATCCGCTATGACCGCCGCGGCCACGGGCGGAGCACGGACACCGAGGGTCAGGGAACCCGGCGCCGGGACGAGGACGACCTGGCCGAGCTGATCGAGCGGCTCGGCGACGGCTCCGCGCACGTCGCCGCCGGCTCCTTCGGGGCCTCCGTCACGCTGGGACTCGCCACCCGCCGCCCCGAACTGCTGCGGCGCGTCGTGGTCCACGAACCGCCGCTCGTCGGGATCGTGGCCGACGACCCGGACACCCTCGCCGAGATGCAGCCGATGATGACCTCGGTCGACGCCGTCATGGACCACCTCCGCAGGGGGGAGTACGAGCAGGGGGCTCGACTGTTCGTCGAGGAGGTCACCCTCGGGCCCGGCATGTGGGACCAGCTCCCCGAACACCTGCGCGCGTCGTTCGTGACCCACGCCGGCACGTGGCTGGACGAACAGACCGACCCCGGCTGGGCCGATCTCGACCTGGACGGGCTGTCCGCCTGCGCGGCTCCCGTGCTGTTGTCCGGCGGCGGCACCAGCCCGAGGTGGTGCTCCGTGGTCCTGGAACGGCTGGCCGCGGCGCTGCCCCAGGCACGGCGCCACCTCTTCGAGGGCGCCGGGCACGTCCCCCATGTCACGCATCCGCAGGAGTACGCGGAGACCGTCATCCGCTTCCTGCGGGACACGCCCTGAGCGACCGCCCCCGGGGCGGCGGCCCCTGAACGACGGCTCCCGACCGGCCTCCGGCGGACCACGGCCCGGGAGGGCGAGCGGGTGACCGGACCCGACCAGTCCCCCGGCGGCCGGGGCGCCGCGGACTCCCGACGGGCCCCAGAACCTCAGGCCGTGAGCCCCGCCGCGTCCAGCAGGTACGCCGTCATCGGCTCGTAGAAACGCGGGTCCACGACGTGGTCGTCGAGCGGGACCGTCACCTGCATCGTGCCCTCGGCCTCGCCGATGAACAGGGCCGGGTCGTTACAGTCGGCGTAGCCGACGGAGTCGACGCCGCGCTGCGCAGCGCGGCCCGCCCACCCGTGGTCGGCCACGACGAGATCCGGCCGGCCGTCCTCCCCGAGGGCGTCCAGGACGGCGTTCATCGGCTCCGGGGAATGAGTGTGCCAGAGGCTGGCGCCGCGCTCGAAGACGGCGACGTCGGCGAACTGCACGACGTAGCCCTCGTCGGCGACCAGTCCACCGGGGATGCGGACGATGTCGCAGCCCTTCGCCCGCAGGGCGGCGGCGACCCGGCCGTGGGCGTCGATCAGGGCGCCGGGGTGCCCGGTCGCGAAGAGCACCCGCTCCTTGCCGGCGGCGGCCTTGCGCAGTCGGGCGGCCATCCGGTCGAGGGCGTCGACGGTCAGTTCGGGGTCGATGGTGTCCTGCCCGGCGCGATGGGCCGGATCATCGATCACACCGCACCGCTCGGCCATCACGGCGAGCACGTCCTGCTCGTCGGCCCACCGGTCACCGAGTTCCAGGCCGAGCCAGTAGTGCCGGTCGCCGTTGGCGAGCTTGCGGTAGTGGGAGAGGTTGTTGTCGCGCGGGGTGGCGACGTCTCCCGCGATACGGGTCCGGACGAGGTGCTCGACGAGGGCGGGGCGGCTGAGTATCGGCATGGGGACATTCTGCCGGGCCGCGGCGCCGGCGGCCGCCGGGTCCCACGCCGTGGACCGGTGGTCACGCCTCGGCCAGCGCTCCGAAGGCCCCGTGCGCCAGGCGTCTGAGGAGCTTCTCCATCGACGGGCGGCCGAGCGCCGCGAGGTGCGGGGTCGAGTTCAGCAGCCCGAACACCGCGTGGACCGCCGCCCGCGCCTCCGACTCCCCCGCCGCCGGGTACAGCTCGCGCACGACCGCCACCCACAGCTCCACGTACTGCCGCTGGAGCTGGCGAACCCGCTTGCGGTCCTCGTCCTTCAGCCGGTCCAGCTCCCGGTCGTGGAGGGTGATCAACGGCCTGTCGTCGAGCGCGAAGTCGATGTGGCCGTCGATGAGCGCGCCGAGCAGCGCCCGCGGGTCTCCGGTGGCCTCGCCCGCCCGCAGCCGCCCGCCGTCGAGCAGCCTCTCGCTGATCCCGACGAGCAGCTCCGCCAGCATCGCGTCCTTGCCCGCGAAGTGCCGGTAGAGCCCGGGGCCGCTGATCCCGACGGCAGCCCCTATCTCGTCCACCCCCACCCCGTGGAAGCCGCGCTCGGCGAAGAGGCGGGCGGCCTCCTTGAGGATCTGCTCGCGGCGCGTCGGGGCGTCGGTCCTGGCGGTGGTGGTCATGGATCCGATTCTAGACAATGCCGTTAGCGGTCGTTAACCTGGAGGACATACGTTAACGCTCATTAACCGAGCAAGGGAGCTCGAGGGATGCAGCAGGCACCTGTGCTGACGAGCGCGGCGGACCCCGCGTCGCCGGCCTGGCAGGCCAACGAGGCGGCCCATCACGAGCTGGCGGCGACCCTGCGCGCCAAGCTCGCCGCGGTCGCGCTCGGCGGCGGCGAGAAGGCCCGCGCCCGGCACACCGCGCGCGGCAAGCTGCTGCCGCGGGACCGGGTGGACACGCTTCTCGATCCGGGGTCGCCCTTCCTGGAGCTGGCCCCCCTCGCGGCGAACGGCATGTACGACGACCAGGCGCCCGCCGCCGGCGTGATCGCCGGCATCGGCCGGGTCTCGGGCCGCGAGTGCGTGATCGTCGCCAACGACGCGACCGTCAAGGGCGGCACCTACTACCCGATGACGGTGAAGAAGCACCTCCGGGCCCAGGAGGTGGCACTGGAGAATCGTCTCCCCTGCCTCTACCTCGTCGACTCGGGCGGTGCCTTCCTGCCCATGCAGGACGAGGTCTTCCCGGACCGCGAGCACTTCGGCCGGATCTTCTACAACCAGGCCCGGATGTCCGGTGCCCGCATCCCGCAGATCGCGGCGGTCCTCGGCTCGTGCACGGCCGGCGGGGCCTACGTGCCGGCGATGAGCGACGAGGCGGTGATCGTGCGGAACCAGGGCACGATCTTCCTGGGCGGACCGCCCCTGGTGAAGGCCGCCACCGGCGAGGTCGTGACGGCCGAGGAGCTGGGCGGCGGAGAGGTCCACTCCCGGACCTCCGGCGTCACCGACCATCTCGCCGAGGACGACGCCCACGCGCTGCGCATCGTCCGCAACATCGTCGCGACGCTCCCCGGACGCGGCCCGCTGCCCTGGTCGGTCGAGCCGGTCGAGGAGCCGAAGGTCGACCCGGCGGGGCTCTACGGAGCGGTGCCGGTGGATTCCCGCACCCCGTACGACGTGCGCGAGGTCATCGCGCGGATCACCGACGGCTCACGCTTCCAGGAGTTCAAGGCGGAGTACGGGCAGACGCTGGTCACCGGCTTCGCCCGGATCCACGGTCACCCGGTGGGGATCGTGGCCAACAACGGCATCCTGTTCTCCGAGTCCGCGCAGAAGGGCGCGCACTTCGTCGAGCTGTGCGACCAGCGCGGCATCCCGCTGCTGTTCCTCCAGAACATCTCCGGCTTCATGGTGGGCCGGGACTACGAGGCGGGCGGCATCGCCAAGCACGGCGCCAAGATGGTGACCGCCGTGGCGTGCACCCGGGTGCCGAAGCTGACGGTCGTCGTCGGCGGCTCCTACGGCGCGGGCAACTACTCGATGTGCGGCCGGGCGTACTCGCCCCGCTTCCTGTGGATGTGGCCCAACGCCAAGATCTCCGTCATGGGAGGCGAGCAGGCCGCGTCGGTGCTCGCGACGGTCAAGCGCGACCAGCTGGAGGGGCGCGGCGAGAGCTGGGCCACCGAGGACGAGGAAGCGTTCAAGGACCCGATCCGCGCGCAGTACGAGCAGCAGGGCAACGCCTACTACGCGAGCGCCCGGCTGTGGGACGACGGCGTCATCGACCCGATGGACACCCGGCAGGCGGTGGGCCTCGCGCTCACCGCGTGCGCCAACGCCCCGCTCGCCGAACCCGCCTTCGGCGTCTTCCGGATGTGAGTGACAGATGACCATGTTCGACACAGTCCTGGTCGCCAACCGCGGCGAGATCGCGGTGCGGGTCATCCGCACGCTGCGCGCCATGGGCGTCCGTTCCGTCGCCGTCTTCAGCGACGCGGACCGTGACGCCCGGCACGTGCGGGAGGCCGACACGGCGGTCCGGCTGGGACCGGCGCCGGCGGCCGACAGCTACCTGTCCGTGGAGCGGCTGCTGGAGGCCGCCCGCCGTACCGGCGCGCAGGCGGTCCACCCCGGCTACGGCTTCCTCGCCGAGAACGCCGTCTTCGCGCGGGCCTGCGCGGACGCGGGGCTGGCCTTCATCGGCCCGCCGGCGTCCGCGATCGCCCTGATGGGCGACAAGATCCGGGCGAAGGAGACGGTGAAGGCGGCGGGCGTGCCCGTGGTGCCGGGCGCCGCCGACCCCGAACTGGAGTCCGCCGCGCGGGAGCTGGGCGCGCCGGTCCTGCTGAAGCCGTCCGCGGGCGGCGGCGGCAAGGGCATGCGTCTGGTGCGCGACCTGTCGACGCTGACGGACGAGATCGCGTCGGCGCGGCGCGAGGCGCGGTCCTCGTTCGGCGACGACACCCTGCTGGTGGAGCGGTGGATCGACCGCCCGCGCCACATCGAGATCCAGGTGCTCGCCGACGCGCACGGGAACGTGGTGCACCTCGGGGAGCGCGAGTGCTCGCTCCAGCGGCGCCACCAGAAGGTCGTCGAGGAGGCGCCGAGTGTGCTGCTCGACGAGGAGACCCGGGCCGCGATGGGCGCGGCGGCCGTGGAGGCGGCCCGCTCCTGCGGGTATGTCGGCGCGGGCACGGTCGAGTTCATCGTGCCGGGCGTGGACCCCTCCTCGTACTACTTCATGGAGATGAACACCCGCCTCCAGGTGGAGCACCCGGTGACCGAGCTGGTGACCGGCGTCGACCTGGTGGAGTGGCAGCTGCGGGTGGCCGCGGGCGAGCCGCTGGGCTTCGGCCAGTCCGACGTGCGCCTGACAGGTCACGCGATCGAGGCGCGGATCTGTGCGGAGGACCCGGCGCGCGGCTTCCTGCCGTCCGGCGGGACGGTCCTGTCCCTGCGCGAGCCGCGGGGCGACGGGGTGCGGACGGACTCGGGCCTGAGCGAGGGCACGGAGGTCTCCAGCCTCTACGACCCGATGCTCTCGAAGGTCATCGTGCACGCGCCGGACCGGGCCACCGCGCTGCGCCGGCTGCGTGCGGCCCTGGCGGACACGGTGACGCTGGGCGTCCCCACCAACGCGGGGTTCCTGCGTCGGCTGCTCGCCCATCCGGACGTGGTGGCCGGCGACCTGGACACGGGTCTGGTGGAACGTGAGGCGGACGGGCTGGTACCCGAGGGCGTGCCGGAGGAGGTGTACGCGGCGGCGGCGCTGCTGCGCCAGTTCGCGCCGGAGTCCGGTGACGCCTCGGGCTGGACGGACCCCTTCGACGCCGCCGACGGCTGGCGGCTCGGCGGCCGGCCGGCCTGGACTCCACGGCCCTTCCGCGTCCCGGGCCGGGAACCGTCGACGGTGCGGGTGCGGGGGACGGCGGCGGAGGCCGAGCTCGTCCTCGGCGACACCGCGGCCGGGGAGGCCCCGGCGCGGGCCGGGGTCGGGGAGATCTCGGCGGACCGTGTCTCCGTCCGGCTGGACGGGCTGACCCACCACTTCCACCGCGCCGGCTCCGCCGAGGGGGTCTGGCTCGGCCGCGACGGGGACGCCTGGCACGTGCTCGACCACGATCCGGTGGCCAGCGCCCTGTCCGGTGCCGCGCACGCCGGCGCGGACACGCTCTCCGCGCCCATGCCCGGCACGGTCACCGTCGTCAAGGTGGCCGTCGGGGACGAGGTGGCGGCGGGACAGAGTCTGCTGGTCGTCGAGGCGATGAAGATGGAGCACGTCATCTCCGCCCCGCACGCGGGCACCGTCACCGAGCTGGACGTCACACCCGGCAACACCGTCGCCATGGACCAGGTGCTCGCCGTGGTGACCCCCAGGGAGGAATCATGACCACGGGCCTGCCCCTGCGCGTGCCCGCCCCCGGGCTGCCCGCCCGGGTCCGGATCCACGAGGTCGGACCCCGCGACGGGCTCCAGAACGAGAAGAGCGTCGTCCCGACCGCGGTCAAGGCCGAGTTCGTACGGCGTCTCGCGGCGGCCGGGCTCGGCACCGTCGAGGCGACCAGCTTCGTGCACCCCAGGTGGGTGCCCCAGCTGGCCGACGCCGAGGAGCTGTTCCCGCTGCTGGCCGGGGTGCCCGCCCGGCTGCCCGTCCTGGTGCCCAACGAGCGCGGCCTGGACCGCGCGCTGGCGCTCGGCGCCCGGGAGATCGCCGTCTTCGCCTCGGCCACCGAGTCCTTCGCCCGCGCCAATCTGAACCGGACCGTCGACGAGGCTCTGTCCATGTTCCGGCCGACCGTCACCCGGGCCATAGAGCACGGCGTGAAGGTGCGCGGATACCTCTCCATGTGTTTCGGCGACCCCTGGGAGGGGCCGGTCGCGGTCGAGCAGGTCGTCCGGGTCACCCGGGAGCTGGCCGACATGGGCTGTGACGAGCTGAGCCTCGGCGACACCATCGGCGTCGCCACCCCCGGGCACGTCGAGGCGCTGCTCGGCGCGCTCGCCGAGGCCGGCGTGCCCGCGTCCCGGCTGGCCGTGCACTTCCACGACACCTACGGCCAGGCACTCTCCAACACCCTCGCCGCGCTCCGGTGCGGCGTCACCACCGTCGACGCGTCCGCCGGCGGCCTCGGCGGCTGCCCGTACGCCAAGAGCGCCACCGGCAACCTCGCCACCGAGGACCTCGTGTGGATGCTCGACGGTCTCGGCATCGAGACCGGTGTCGACCTGGCCGCCCTCACCGCCACCAGCGTGTGGATGGCCGACCGACTGGGCCGACCCAGCCCTTCCCGTACCGTTCGCGCGCTCTCCCACAAGGAGTCCTAGCAATGCCCCTCGACCACCGGCTCTCCGAAGAGCACGAGGAACTCCGCCGTACCGTCGAGGAGTTCGCCCACGACGTCGTCGCACCGAAGATCGGCGACTACTACGAGCGCCACGAGTTCCCGTACGAGATCGTCCGTGAGATGGGCCGCATGGGCCTGTTCGGCCTGCCCTTCCCCGAGGAGTACGGCGGCATGGGCGGCGACTACCTCGCGCTGGGCATCGCCCTGGAGGAGCTGGCCCGGGTCGACTCCTCCGTGGCCATCACCCTGGAGGCGGGGGTCTCGCTGGGCGCGATGCCCCTCCACCTCTTCGGCACCGAGGAGCAGAAGCGCGCGTGGCTCCCGCGGATGTGCTCGGGCGAGATCCTGGGCGCGTTCGGCCTGACCGAGCCGGGCGCCGGCTCGGACGCGGGCGGCACCCGCACCACGGCCGTGCGGGACGAGTCCACCGGCGAGTGGGTCGTCAACGGTTCGAAGTGCTTCATCACCAACTCCGGTACGGACATCACGGGTCTGGTCACGGTGACGGCGGTGACCGGCCGCAAGCCCGACGGCCGTCCGCTGATCTCCTCGATCATCATCCCGTCCGGCACGCCCGGCTTCACGGTGGCCGCCCCGTACTCCAAGGTCGGCTGGAACGCCTCCGACACCCGCGAGCTGTCCTTCGACGACGTGCGGGTCCCGGCGGCGAACCTGCTCGGCGAGGAGGGGCGCGGCTACGCGCAGTTCCTCCGCATCCTGGACGAGGGGCGGGTCGCGATCTCGGCGCTGGCGACCGGGCTGGCGCAGGGGTGTGTCGATGAGTCGGTGAAGTACGCGAAGGAGCGGGTGTCCTTCGGCCGGCCGATCGGCGAGTACCAGGCGATCCAGTTCAAGATCGCGGACATGGAGATGCGGGCGCACATGGCGCGCGTCGGCTGGCGTGACGCGGCCTCGCGGCTGGTGCTCGGCGAGCCGTTCAAGAAGGAGGCCGCGCTGGCGAAGCTGTACTCCTCCACGGTGGCGGTGGACAACGCGCGGGAGGCCACGCAGATCCACGGCGGCTACGGCTTCATGAACGAGTACCCGGTGGCCCGGATGTGGCGCGACTCCAAGATCCTGGAGATCGGCGAGGGCACCAGCGAGGTCCAGCGCATGCTGATCGCCCGCGAGTTGGGGCTGCCCGCCTGACGGCGGCTCCTCCCGGCCACGTCCCCGTGCCCGTCGCCCTCCGGGGTGGCGGGCACGGGCGCGTCCGGCGGCGTGCGGATTCCGCACCCCACCCTGACGGAACATGTGAGGTTAGGCTAACCTATCTTTCGATCGCTTCCGTCGGGTCGATCCCCTCGATCGATCCAGCCGTCCGTCCAGAAGGTGGCCCGCCCCGATGACGACCGCTGAGACCGCCCCCTTCCGCTTCTTCGCGCTCCAGGTCGACCGGACGAAGCGGCTCGGCCCGTCCCTGGTCAGGATCACCTTCACCGGGGAGGACCTCGACGCCTTCGCCTCGGGGGGCCGCGACCAGTCGCTGTCGCTCTTCCTCCCGCACCCCGGGCAGCCGGAACCGGTCATGCCGCCGCTGGACACGGACGATCTGTACGCGGTCCTCGGTGCCTGGCGCGCGATGCCCGGCGACGAGCGCGCCGTGATGCGTTCCTACACCGTCAGGGAGCAGCGCTCGCGTCCCGGCGAGTTCGACATCGACTTCGCCCTGCACGAGGACGGCGGCCCCGCGTGCCGCTGGGCCCGGCAGGCGGCGAAGGGCGACCGGGTGGTCGCCCTCGGCCCCGCCGTACCGGTCAACACCGGCGTCCGTTTCCGGCTGCCGGCCGACGCGGACTCGGTGCTGATCTGGGCGGACGAGACAGCCCTGCCGGCGGCCTGCGCGATCCTGGAATGGCTGCCCGCCGACACCCGCGCGCAGGTGTACCTCGAAGTGCCGTACACCGGGGACCGGATGGAGCCGGCGACCGAGGCCGACGCGACGATCACCTGGCTGGTACGCGAGGAGGGCGCCCCGTCCGCCGTGGATGCGGTGCGCGCGGCCGAACTGCCCGGCGCGGCACCGTACGTCTGGATCGCCGGCGAGTCGGGCTCGGTCAAGGAACTGCGCCGCCACCTCGTCCAGGAGCGGCGACTGGACCGCCGCCGGGTCACCTTCGTCGGCTACTGGCGCAAGGGGCTGTCCGAGGACGCCCTGCGGGAGGCGCCGGACGAGGCCGCGGAAGCCGCCTGACCCGCCACCGACACCCGGGGCGCGGCCGGTGCGCCCCGAGGGGGGTGAGGGATCATTGCGCACGCAACTTAGGTTAGGCTAACCTAAGTTTGCTGTCGCCCCTCGCCCCCCTCTCCCCTGTCCGGAGGGAGCGACCGAGTCCCGCATCCGGGAGGATCTGCATGCGCTCGCACCTGCTCAACGACGCCACGGCGGAGAGCTATCGACGCTCCGTCACCGAGGGAGTCGAGCGGGTGGCGGACAGACTCGCCACGACGCGGCGCCCGTTCACGGGTGTCACCCCCGCCGAACTCGCCCCGGCGATCGACGCCGTCGACCTCGACAAGCCCCTGGGAGACACCTCCGCGGCTCTCGACGAACTGGAGAACGTCTACCTCCGCGACGCCGTCTACTTCCACCACCCCCGTTACCTGGGCCACCTCAACTGCCCGGTGGTGATCCCGGCCGTCCTCGGCGAGGCCGTCCTCTCGGCCGTCAACAGCTCGCTCGACACCTGGGACCAGAGCGCCGGCGGCACCCTCATCGAGCGGAAACTGATCGACTGGACCACCGCCCGCATCGGTCTCGGACCGGCCGCGGACGGCGTGTTCACCAGCGGCGGTACCCAGTCCAACCTCCAGGCCCTGCTGCTGGCCCGCGAGGAGTCCGGCACCGCGGACCTGGGCAGACTGCGGATCTTCGCCTCGGAGTGCAGCCACTTCAGCGTCCAGAAGTCCGCCACGCTCCTCGGACTCGGCCGGGACGCCGTCGTCTCCGTCCCCGTCGACCGCGACAAGCGCATGCAGTCGGTCGTCCTCGCCGCCGAACTGGAGACCTGCCGCGCCGAGGGACTGATCCCCATGGCGATCGTCGCCACCGCCGGCACCACGGACTTCGGTTCCCTCGATCCCCTGCCCGAGATCGCCGCCCTGGCCGCCGAGTACGGCGCCTGGATGCACGTGGACGCCGCCTACGGCTGCGGCCTACTCGCCTCGCGCACCCGCCGAAACCTCCTGGACGGCATCGAGCGCGCCGACTCGGTCACCGTCGACTACCACAAGTCCTTCTTCCAGCCGGTCAGTTCCTCCGCCGTCCTGGTCCGCGACCGCCACGCGCTACGGCACGCGACGTACCACGCGGACTATCTCAACCCCCGGCGCAGCGTCGAGGAACTGATCCCCAACCAGGTCGACAAGTCCCTCCAGACGACGCGCCGCTTCGACGCCCTGAAACTGTGGATGACCCTGCGCGTGATGGGCGCCGACGGCGTCGGCCGGCTCTTCGACGAGGTCTGCGACCTGGCCGGGGCCGGCTGGGACCTGCTCCGCCGCGACTCGCGCTTCGAGGTCGTCGTCGAGCCGCGGCTGTCGACCCTCGTCTACCGCTACGTCCCCGAGGCCGTGACCTCCCCCGCCGAGATCGACCGGGCCAACCTCCACGCCCGCAAGGCGCTGTTCGCCTCGGGCGAGGCCGTCGTCGCCGGAACGAAGGTCGACGGCCGCCAGTACCTGAAGTTCACCCTGCTCAACCCCGAGACGACCGTGGCCGACATCGCCGCCGTCCTCGATCTGATAGCCGGCCACGCCGAGCAGTACCTGGGAGAGAACCTTGTCCACGCAGCCTCTTGATCTCATCGGCATCGGGCTCGGTCCGTTCAATCTCGGGCTCGCCTGCCTGACGGAGCCCATCGACGAACTGAACGGCCTCTTCCTGGAGTCGAAGCCGGACTTCTCATGGCACTCGGGCATGTTCCTCGAAGGCGCCCACCTCCAGACCCCGTTCATGTCCGACCTGGTCACCATGGCCGACCCGACCTCGCCGTACTCCTTCCTCAACTACCTCAAGGAGAAGGGGCGGCTGTACTCCTTCTACATCCGCGAGAACTTCTACCCGCTGCGGACGGAGTACGACGACTACTGCCGCTGGGCGGCCGGAAAGCTCTCCTCCATACGCTTCTCGACCACGGTCACCTCCGTCGCCCACGAGGAGTCCGAGGACCTGTACGTGGTGCGCACCGAGGGCGGAGAAACGTTCCGGGCCCGTCGGATCGTGCTCGGCACGGGCACTCCGCCCCACCTTCCCGAAGCCTGCCGCGGCCTCGGCGGCGACCTGATCCACAACTCGGCCTACCTGCCGAACAAGGCGGCCCTCCAGGCCAAGAAGTCGATCACCCTGGTCGGCAGCGGCCAGAGCGCGGCCGAGATCTACTACGACCTCCTCTCCGAGATCGACGTCCACGGCTACCGGCTGAACTGGATCACCCGCTCCCCGCGCTTCTTCCCGCTGGAGTACACCAAGCTCACCCTGGAGATGACCTCGCCGGAGTACGTGGACTACTTCCACGCCCTGCCCGAGGAGACCCGCTACCGCCTGGAGAGCGGGCAGAAGAGCCTCTTCAAGGGCATCGACGGCGCCCTGATCGACGCCGTCTTCGACCTGCTGTACCAGAAGAACCTGGTGGGCCCGGTCCCCACCCGCCTGCTCACCAACTCCGCCCTCCGCTCCGCCGCGTACGACGCCACGGACGGCACGTACACCCTGGGCTTCCACCAGGAGGAGCAGCGGAAGGACTTCACCGTGGAGACCGAGGGCCTGATCCTCGCCACCGGCTACCGCTACACCGTCCCCGCCTTCCTGGAGCCGCTGCGCGACCGGATCACCTGGGACGGCCGGGGCCGCTTCGACGTGGCGCGCAACTACGCGGTCGACACGACCGGCCGGGGCGTCTTCCTGCAGAACGCCGGTGTGCACACCCACTCCGTCACCTCGCCCGACCTGGGCATGGGCGCGTACCGCAACGCCCGCATCATCGCGGAGATGCTGGGCCGCGAGCACTACCCCGTCGAGAAGACCATCGCGTTCCAGGAGTTCGCCGTATGACCGTCAGCTTCCGCCCCCTCGACCCGACGGCCGACGCCGAACTGGTCCACACCTGGGTCACCCATCCCAAGTCCGCCTTCTGGATGATGGGGGACGCGCGGCTCCAGGACGTGGAGCGCGCGTACATGGCGATAGCCGCGCACCCGCACCACGACGCGTTCATCGGCCTGGCCGACGGCGAGCCCGCCGTCCTCATGGAGCGCTACGACCCCCGGCACGTGGAACTGGCCGGCCTGTACGCACCGCGGCCCGGGGACGTCGGCATGCACTTCCTGGTCGCCCCCACCGACAAGCCCGTCCACGGCTTCACCCGCGGGGTGATCACCGCCGTGATGCGGGAGCTGTTCGCCGACCCGGCGACCGCGCGGGTCGTCGTCGAGCCGGACGTGCGCAACACGGCCGTCCACGCGCTCAACGAGGCCGTCGGTTTCGTGCCGGAGCGCGAGATCCAAAAGCCGGAGAAGCGGGCACTGCTCAGCTTCTGCACCCGCGAGCAGTTCGACGCCGCCGTAGGAGCCGCCCCGTGAACCCCGTCGCCCACCTCACCCCCGCACGCTGGGCCGACGCCAACCGGGCACTGATCCGCAAGGGCCTGGCCGAGTTCGCCCACGAACGGCTGATCGACCCGCAGGAGCTCGGCGAGGACCGCTACCGGGTACTCGGCGACGACGGCGCCACCGAGTACCGCTTCACCGCCGACCGCTTCGCGCTCGACCACTGGCAGGTCCGTCCCGAGTCCGTCAGCTGCCACCGCGACGGCGAACAGCTCCCGCTCGACGCGCTCCGCTTCATCACCGAGCTGCGCGGCGCGCTGGGGCTGAGCGACGAGGTCCTGCCCGTGTACCTGGAGGAGATCTCCTCCACCCTGGCCGGGACGGCCTTCAAGGCGAGCAAGCCGCTCGTCCCGGCGGCCGTGCTGGCGCGCGCCGGCTTCCAGGCGATCGAGACCGGGATGACCGAAGGCCATCCCTGTTTCGTCGCCAACAACGGCCGGCTCGGCTTCGGCGTGGACGAGTTCCGCGCGTACGCCCCGGAGGCGGCGAGCGAGGTCCGCCTGATCTGGCTGGCGGCGCACCGTGACCGCGCCACCTTCACCGCCGGCGCCGGTCTCGCCTACGAGACCTTCGTCCGGGACGAGCTGGGCGACCGGGCCGTCGAAGGCTTCGCCGCCACGCTCACCGGGCGGGGCCTGGACCCGGCCGACTACCTGCTGATCCCGGCGCACCCCTGGCAGTGGTGGAACAAACTGTCGGTCACCTTCGCCGCCGAGGTCGCCCAGGAGCGGCTGGTCTACCTGGGCGAGGGCGACGACGCCTATCTGGCGCAGCAGTCCATCCGGACCTTCTTCAACACCTCCGCGCCGGAGAAGCACTATGTCAAGACGGCCCTGTCCGTGCTCAACATGGGCTTCATGCGAGGGCTCTCGGCCGCCTACATGGAGGCCACCCCGGCGATCAACGACTGGCTGGCCGGGTTGGTCGAGGCCGACCCCGTCCTGAAGGCGGCCCGCTTCTCGATCATCCGCGAGCGGGCGGCGGTCGGCTACCGGCACCTGGAGTACGAGGCCGCCACCGACCGGTACTCCCCCTACCGCAAGATGCTCGCCGCGCTCTGGCGCGAGTCGCCGGTGGCGTCCCTGGAGCCGGGCGAGCGGCTCGCCACGATGGCCTCGCTGCTCCATGTCGACCACACGGGCGCGTCCTTCGCGGGCGCCCTGATCGAGGGCTCGGGACTCGCCCCCGCGCAGTGGCTGCGCGGCTACCTGGACGCGTACCTGCTTCCGGTGCTGCACAGCTTCTACGCGTACGACCTGGCGTACATGCCGCACGGCGAGAACGTCATCCTGGTGCTCGACGAGCGGGGCGCGGTCGCGCGCGCCGTCTTCAAGGACATCGCCGAGGAGATCTGCGTCATGGACCCGGACGCGGTCCTGCCGCCGGCGGTGGAGCGGGTCCGCGCCGACGTCCCCGAGGACATGCGGCTGCTCTCGGTCTTCACGGACGTCTTCGACTGCTTCTTCCGGTTCCTGGCGGCCACCCTGGCGGCCGAGGGCGTCCTGGACGAGGACGGCTTCTGGCGGACGGTCGCGGAGTGCGTGCGCGGCTACCAGGAGTCGGTGCCGGAGATGGCGGACAAGTACGCGCGGTACGACATGTTCGCCGAGACCTTCGCGCTGTCCGCCCTCAACCGGCTGCAGCTCCGCGACAACCGGCAGATGGTGGATCTGGCGGACCCGTCCGGGGCCCTCCAGCTCGTCGGCGACCTGGTGAACCCGATCGCGCGGTTCGCCCGATAGACCGGCGCGGGCCGGCGGAGTACGGTCCTGCGCCGGGCCCGCGCCGTTTCCGCCCCGAAGGCCACCCGACAGGCTCTGGGCTTCGCGAAGCTGGGCGGTCGGCCGGGTCACCCGCCGGGCACCGGTCCGACGGGCCAGGGCACCTGGGACGAGCGGTGGTAGTCGATTCCCAGCGCCGCCAGCCGCGGCCCCTGCTCGGCGAGCCGCACCCGGTACGTCTCCCAGTCGTGGGTGGCCGCCGGCGACCAGCCGAGTTCCGCCACGCCCGGCAGCCGCGGGAACGCCATCCGGTCGAGCTGCGCGTCCGTCGCGATCCGCTCCGTCCACAGCGGCGCCTCGACCCCTCGCACCGCCGACTCCGGCACGCCCGGCAGATACGCCCCGGGGTCCCAGTCGTAGGACCGGCGCACGTCGACGTAGCCCGCCCAGGTGTGCCCCAGCGGGGTGTCCGCGGTGTACTTCATGTCGAGGTAGACCCGGTCTGCGGGCGAGAGGACCAGCCCGGTGCCGTTCCGCGCGGCGAGGGCCACCCGCTCCTTCTCCGCCGCCGGGGAACGGTCGAGGCCCCAGTACTGGACGAGGGCCCCCGGCGCCGGTACGGCGCCGGTCAGCTGGTGCCAGCCGATCACGGACTTGCCGTACTTCGCGACGATGCGCTGCGCGCGGTCCATGAAGGCCACGTAGTCGGCGTGGCCGGTGGAGTGCGCCTCGTCGCCGCCGATGTGGAGGTGACGGCCGGGGGTGAGGGCGGCGAGCTCCCGGATCACGTCGTCCACGAAGTCGTATGTCCTGGGCTCGGCCACGCACAGCGAGCTGAAGCCCACCGAGGTGCCGGTGTAGAGCGGCGGGGCCACTCCGTCGCAGTTGAGTCCGGGATAGGAGGCGAGCGCCGCGTTGCTGTGCCCGGGCATGTCGATCTCGGGGACGACCTCCTGGTAGCGGGAGGCCGCGTAGCGGACGATCTCCCGGTAGTCGTCCTTGGTGTAGTGGCCGCCCGGGCCGCCGCCGACCTGGGTGGAGCCGCCGTGGGTGGCGAGGCGGGGCCAGGAGTCGACGGCGATCCGCCAGCCCTGGTCGTCCGAGAGGTGCAGATGCAGCTTGTTGATCTTGTAGACGGCGAGCCGGTCGATGTAGCGCTTGACCTGGGCCACGGTGAAGAAGTGGCGGGAGACGTCGAGCATCGCGCCCCGGTACGCGAAGCGCGGGACGTCGGTGACGGCGCCCCCGGCCACCGTCCAGGGACCGGGCCGCACGGTGTCCCGCTCCACCTCGGCCGGCAGTTGCTGGCGCAGGGTCTGGACGCCGTGGAAGAGCCCGGCGGGCCCGCGGGCCGTCAGGGTGACGCCGCCGGGCCCGGACTCCAGCCGGTAGCCCTCGTCGCCGAGCGCGGCGTCGGCGGGGCGCAGCCGCAGCAGGATGCCGCCGCGCGCCGCCGCCGCGTCGACGACGGGCAGCGGGAAGCCCGTGGAGGGGCGCAGGACGCCGGCGAGGTAGTGGCCGACGGCGCGGGCCGCACGGTGGCCCCGGTCGACCCGGATGCGGGTGGCGGCGGTGAGCGTGTAGGGCGGTCCGCCGGGGGTGACGGAGGCGGGCGCCGGGACGATCCGGCCGAGCGGCCGGGGCGCGGAGGACAGGGTGGCGGAGGCGACGGACGGGGCTGCCCCGGCGGCCGGGGCACCGGCCGCGGCGAGCAGGAGCAGGGCGCCGAGAAGACGCGGAGACGTTCTGAGCCGGTGCACGGGCGTGGTCCCCTTCGACGGGCCGGCGGGCGCGGGGTGTACCCCACGGTCACCATGCGTACCGCGGCACCCGCCGGACGGCAAGGTATGGACCAAGGGGCCCTTGAAGGCCCCGATCAGGCCCACCCTGCCCGATATCGGGCAGGATTCTTGCGGAGAGAGGTCGGAACCCCTCAATATGCACGAGTGCTCGATCGCCGCCCGTCCCATGACGACCTCATCGACCACCTGGTGCGCAGCACCGCGCTCCAGCGCGGGGAGGCCGCCCGGGTGGTGCTCGACGTGCTGGCGTACTTCGACGAGCCGGCCGAGGAATTCGTCCGCCGCCGCCACCGTGAACTGCAGTCCGGTGGGGCCGTGAACGCGGAGATCTTCGAACGCATCGCGGCGGAACTGCCGCACCGCGCCGTGGCTCCGCCGGAGCTCTCGCTCCGCCAGCTGCGGCGCATCGTCTACGGCTGAACCGGCCTTCCGGTTCGTCCACGCCCGAGCACACACCCACAACCTGGAGGGGTTCAGACCTCATGTGCGGAATCGTCGGTTACATCGGAAAGCGCGACGTCGCCCCGCTGCTGCTGGAGGGCCTGCAGCGGCTGGAGTACCGGGGGTACGACTCCGCCGGCATCGTGATCACCAGCCCGAAGGCCGCCGGCCTGAAGATGGTGAAGGCCAAGGGCCGGGTGCGTGACCTGGAGGCCCGCGTGCCCAAGCGCTTCTCCGGCACCACCGGCATCGCCCACACCCGCTGGGCCACCCACGGCGCCCCCAGCGACGTCAACTCGCACCCGCACCTCGACCCCGAGAACAAGGTCGCCGTCGTCCACAACGGCATCGTCGACAACGCCGCGGAGCTGCGCGCCAAGCTGGAGGCCGACGGCGTCGTCTTCGCGTCGGAGACGGACACCGAGGTCATCACCCACCTGATCGCCCGCTCCCAGGCCACCACCCTGGAGGAGAAGGTCCGCGAGGCGCTCAAGGTCATCGAGGGCACCTACGGCATCGCCGTGATGCACGCCGATTTCAACGACCGCATCGTGGTGGCCCGCAACGGCTCCCCGGTCGTCCTCGGCATCGGCGAGAAGGAGATGTTCGTCGCCTCCGACGTCGCCGCGCTGATCGCCCACACCCGCCAGGTGGTCACCCTGGACGACGGCGAGATGGCCACCCTCAAGGCCGACGACTTCCGCACGTACACCACCTCGGGCGCGTCCACGACCGCCACCCCGGAGACGGTCGAGTGGGAGGCCGCCTCCTACGACATGGGCGGCCACGACACCTACATGCACAAGGAGATCTCCGAGCAGCCCGACGCGGTCGACCGCGTGCTGCGCGGCCGGATCGACGACCGCTTCTCCACCGTCCACCTCGGCGGCCTCAACCTGGACGCGCGCGAGGCCCGCGGCATCCGCCGCATCAAGATCCTCGGCTGTGGCACCTCGTACCACGCCGGCCTGATCGGTGCCGGGCTGATCGAGTCCATGGCCCGCATCCCCGCCGACGCCGAGCCGGCCTCCGAGTTCCGCTACCGCAACCCGGTCGTGGACCCCGACACCCTCTACATCGCCGTCTCCCAGTCCGGCGAGACGTACGACGTGCTGGCCGCCGTCCAGGAGCTGAAGCGCAAGGGCGCCCGCGTCCTCGGCGTGGTCAACGTCGTCGGCTCGGCGATCGCCCGCGAGGCCGACGGCGGCATGTACGTGCACGCCGGTCCGGAGGTCTGCGTGGTCTCCACCAAGTGCTTCACCAACACCGTCGTCGCCTTCGCGCTGCTCGCCCTGCACCTGGGCCGCATCCGCGACCTGTCGGTCACCGACGGCAAGCGGATCATCGAGGGCCTGCGCAGGCTCCCCGCGCAGATCAGCGAGATCCTGGAGTCCGAGGGCGACATCGAGAGGCTCGCACGGGAGTACGCGGGCGCCCAGTCGATGATGTTCATCGGCCGGGTGCGCGGCTACCCGGTCGCGCTGGAGGCGTCCCTGAAGCTCAAGGAGATCTCCTACATCCACGCCGAGGCGTACCCCGCCTCCGAGCTGAAGCACGGCCCGCTCGCACTGATCGAGCCGGCCCTGCCGACGGTCGCGATCGTCCCCGACGACGACCTGCTGGAGAAGAACCGCGCCGCCCTGGAGGAGATCAAGGCCCGCAGCGGCCGCATCCTCGCGGTCGCCCACCAGCACCAGGAGAAGGCCGACCACACCATCGTCGTGCCGAAGAACGAGGACGAGCTGGACCCGATCCTGATGGGCATCCCCCTCCAGCTCTTCGCGTACCACACGGCACTCGCCATGGGCCGCGACATCGACAAGCCGCGCAACCTGGCCAAGTCCGTCACGGTCGAGTAGCGGCCCGGAAGGGCCGCCCCCGGCGACCTGTTCGCGTCCGGGCACCCGCCGGTCCGGCCGCCCGGACGCGAACGGTCCCCGCGCACGCCACCCATGCGCGGGGACCGCTTCCATGGGGCCGGTTCACCCCCGGAGGGGCGCGGGCGGGCCGCCCGCTCACCGGCCCCGGGTCGCGCCACCCCGAGCGGGGCGCGACCCCGTAGCCGCGTCAGCCGGTGGCCGTCACTCCCCGGCGTCCCGCGGCGCGTCCGAGCGAGGTCGGCCAGTCGGCCACCGCCGCCGTCGCGCGGTACCAGGCGGCGAGACCGGCGACCGCGGCGACCCAGCCGCCCGCCTTGGCGAGCCCTCCGTTGCCGGCGAGCGCGCCGATCCCCAGCAGGAGCAGCGCGACGAACAGCAGCCCGTACACGCCCTGCCCGAGCAGCCCACCGCCGGAGGCCGCGAGGGTGAGGGTGAGCGCGAGCAGTGCCCACAGCAGCAGGAAGAGCCCGGCCGCCTCGGACGAGACGGCGGCGCCGCCCACGCCGACACCCCAGGTGAACCAGAAGGCGCCGAGCGCCGAACAGGCCGTCCCCTCGCCGGTGTTGCCCGCCCGCAGGGCGAGCAGGCCGACGAGGAACAGCGTCACCCCGCCGACCCAGGTGGCGAGGCCCGCGGCGTCCGATGCCGCGACGTTGTCGATCACGCCCGTGCTGCCGATGCCGAAGGCCAGCAGGGTCAGTCCGAGGGCGAGATGGCCGAGCGTGGAGGTGGTGTTTCCCGCGGCGACTTCGTTGTCCACGGCGGGCTCCCTTCAGGTACGCAGTCGTGCTGCTTGGGCCGCTGTGCTCCGATGGCACTTATCTACCCTTCACAAGCACACAATTCACCTGAGGGTGGCCAGATTTATTCCATCCAGGCGGAGTTGATGGCCCCTCGCCCGGCGCCGCCGCACCGGCGGCGCGTCAGGGGATGACGACGACGGGCCGCTGGGCGCGCTTCGCGAGCCGGCCGGCCACCGAACCGAAGATCCGGCCGACGATGCCGTGCGTGGATCCCACCACGATCGCGTCGGCCGAGTACTCCCGGCCGACCTCCTCCAGTTCGTGACAGATGTCCCCACCCCGCTCGACGAGGATCCAGGGGACCTCGGTCAGGTAGTCGGCGCAGGCCAGCTCCAGACCGAGCACCTCGGTCCGGTGATCGGGCACGTCCACGAAGACCGGGGGCTCACAGCCGGCCCAGACGGTGGTGGGCAGCCGGTTGGCCACGTGCACGATGATCAGGCCGGACGCCGAGCGCCTGGCCATGCCGATGGCGTAGGCGAGGGCACGCTCACTGGAGGTGGAGCCGTCGAAGCCGACGACCACCCCGTGCCGGAAGGCAGGATCACAGGGGTGGCGTGGCTGTTCCACCGCGAGGGGGTCGACCGTGGAGTCGGCGACGCGCTTGCGGTCCGCGGGTTCGGGGAATTCGTGACCGGCCATCGGTGTCTCGGCGAAGAAGATCCTCGTGGAGGGGACGGAAGAGTACGGCGTACGGAACAACGGTTGGCGGGCGGAGCTGTGTCCGGGAATCATCTTCCCAAGCCCATACCCCCAAGGGTACGGCGACACTCTCCTCCTGCCCAGAGACGGCCATGCCACACGCGACCGCCTCACGGCATTCCAGGGAGCATGCACGAGCCCGTCCCGATATGGCAATGCCGGATGTGCCCTACAGGTGTCCCCGCACGCGGCCGAACGGACGCGCTCCGTAGTGACCGGAACCTTCCGTTCCTCGTTGCCACAGGTCCAGCCACCGATCAGGGAGCCCGCCCGTGCCCGCACCACCGGCCACCACCCCCCAGTCCGCCGCGGCCCCCGGCCGACACCCGAGCCTGCGCCGGACGGCACCACCCTCCGCGGGGCCGGGCGCACCGGGCGGGAGCGCGGTGCCGCCGGACGGGCCGGGCGGCCGGGACCGGGCGGGCACGGCGGCCGGGGACGCCACGGAGGACGTCGTCGGGTGGGCCGCCTTCTGCTGCGTCCTCGTCCCCGTGGTCCTCGTCGTCTACGGCACCTCACTGGGCGGGGCCGCCGGCGCGGCCCTCGGCCTCGCGGCGGTGACGGCGGCCTGCCGCTTCCTGCTGCGACGCTCGGAGCGTGGCCTGCGCGCCGAGAGGGAGAACCCGGGCGGCCGACAGCCTCGGACCGGCGCGTACTTCCGGGAGCGGGAGCCCGACGGGGAGCGGCGCAGCTGACGCCATCACCCCGGAGCTGACAAGGTCGCACAGACGCACCCGTATGTTTTCAGCCAACTTCCCGACACCGGCGTGTCTTTGGCGGAACGTCTCTTCAACCCTTGCGCCACCAGGGGGGAAAGCCCTGCGCCAGGCGCGCACACCGCCTGCGGACGGGCCATACGTGAGCCACGGGTCTCCCCGCACGACCCACGAGCGGAACACTTCGTGATCGAATGCTTCACGCCAAGTGGCCATGTCGACAATGTGCCGGTTGGAGAACTTGTCACTCCGGCGGTGCCGGACACAGTAGATTCGATCATGGGTATCGAAGACTGGGGTCTCGTGCAAAACCAAGGGGAAAAGTGCAGGAGCGACAGGACCAGGGAGACGCGAACACCGAGGGGGGCTTAGCGTCATGAGCCAGGACTCCGCCGCACCGGAGGCCGCACGGAAACTGTCCGGGCGCCGCCGTCGCGAAGTCGTCGCGGTGCTGCTGTTCAGCGGTGGCCCCATCTTCGAGAGTTCCATCCCGCTCTCCGTGTTCGGCATCGACCGACAGGACGCGGGCGTGCCGCGCTACCGGCTGCTCGTCTGCGCCGGCGAGGAGGGTCCGCTGCGGACCACCGGCGGGCTGGAACTCACCGCGCCGTACGGCCTGGACGCGATCAGCCGGGCCGGAACCGTCGTGGTGCCGGCCTGGCGGTCGATCACCTCGCCGCCGCCGCCGGAAGCGCTCGACGCGCTGCGCCGGGCACACGAAGAGGGGGCCAGGATCGTCGGACTGTGCACGGGAGCGTTCGTGCTCGCCGCCGCCGGTCTGCTCGACGGACGGCCGGCCACCACACACTGGATGTACGCGCCCACGCTCGCCAAGCGCTACCCGTCGGTCCACGTGGACCCGCGGGAGCTCTTCGTCGACGACGGGGACGTGCTGACATCGGCCGGCACCGCGGCCGGAATCGATCTCTGTCTGCACATCGTGCGGACCGACCACGGCACGGAGGCAGCGGGTGCACTGGCGCGCCGGCTGGTCGTCCCGCCGCGGCGCAGCGGCGGTCAGGAGCGCTACCTCGACAGGTCTTTACCCGAGGAGATCGGCGCCGACCCGCTCGCGGAGGTCGTCGCCTGGGCACTGGAGCACCTCCACGAGCAGTTCGACGTGGAGACGCTCGCGGCCCGCGCGTACATGTCCCGGCGGACCTTCGACCGGAGGTTCCGCTCGCTGACGGGCTCGGCCCCGCTCCAGTGGCTGATCACTCAGCGGGTGCTGCAGGCGCAGCGCCTGCTCGAGACCTCCGACTACTCGGTCGACGAGGTCGCGGGCCGGTGCGGCTTCCGCTCGCCGGTGGCCCTGCGCGGCCACTTCCGGCGGCAGCTCGGCTCCTCTCCGGCGGCCTACCGGGCCGCCTACCGGGCCCGGCGCCCGCAGGGTGACGCGGCGACCTCGGTCCTGGAGCCGGTCGTGCCCGCGCAGGCGACGGCACGGCGCGCGCCCGGGGCCCCGGAGCCGGGCAGCAAGCCCCACCCGGACGCCTACGCCTCCGGACGTCCGGCTCTGCCGGGCCAGCGCACCCCCTGAGGGGACGCGTCCGCAAGACCGCGCGCCACAAGCCGCGCAGCCCAGACCGACGGGCGCCAGGGGACACCACCCCGGGCGCCCGTCGGCGTACGAAGGGCGGTGTCCGAGGTGCCGTGCGGGGTCCGATCCACAGGCCACCCCCTAAGGTGGACGCATGAACGATCGCATGGTGTGGATCGACTGCGAGATGACCGGGCTCTCGCTGACGGACGACGCACTCATCGAGGTGGCCGCACTGGTCACCGACTCGGAACTGAACGTGCTCGGCGACGGTGTGGACATCGTGATCCGCCCGCCGGACTCGGCCCTGGAGACCATGCCGGAGATCGTGCGGCAGATGCACACCAGCTCGGGCCTGCTCGACGCGCTGGCCGACGGCACCACGCTCGCCGACGCCGAGGCCCAGGTCCTGGCGTACGTCCGCGAGCACGTGAAGGAGCCCCGCAAGGCGCCCCTGTGCGGAAACTCGGTCGGCACCGACCGCGGCTTCCTCGCCCGCGACATGTCGGCGCTGGAGGAGTACCTCCACTACAGGATCGTCGATGTCTCCTCGGTCAAGGAGCTGGCCCGGCGCTGGTACCCGAGGGCGTACTTCAACAGCCCGGAGAAGAGCGGAAACCACCGGGCGCTCGCCGACATCCGCGAGTCCATCGCCGAGCTGCGCTACTACCGCGAGGCGGTCTTCGTCCCGCAGCCCGGCCCCGACTCGGACACCGCGAAGAGGATCGCCGCGCGCCACGTCCTGCCCGCGGAATGAGACGCCGCTCGCGCTCGCCGTGAATGCGGGCGCGAGCACCCGTCGGGACCCTGTAGACTTCTTCTCGGCCGGTCGGGGAAACCTCAGGGAAACCCCCGGTCATGGTGGGTATAGCTCAGATGGTAGAGCACCTGGTTGTGGTCCAGGATGTCGCGGGTTCGAGTCCCGTTACTCACCCTGAATGATCAAGGGCTGGCCTGTGAGAACAGGTCAGCCCTTCGTCGTGCTCGAATCCTTGGGAACACAACGGGAACACAATGCCATCCGCCGGTCGTATCGTCGGGCCATGGCGAGCATCGTGGAACGGCCCAAGAAGGACGGCACCTGCACCTTCCAGGTGAAGTGGCGCCAGGACGGCACATGGCAGACGGAGAACTTCGGCGAGCGCCCGGCGGCCGATCAGTTCAAGGGCCTCGTGGAGGCTCACGGTGGCCGCTGGCCGCACGGCTGGGTACGCGGCGAAGGCTTCGTCGAGCAGCCGAAGACTCCCGGCGACATGCCCCTCGTGGCCTACGCAAGCCGCTACGTCGACCGACTCACCGGCATCGACGACCGGACCCGCGAGGACTACCACCGCGAGATCCGCATCCACTTCTCTCTGATCAAGCACCTCGACCCGGCCGGCGTGGAACGCGAGGCGACGATCTGCACCCTCACCCAGGACGACGTGTCCGACTGGGTGCGCACAGAGGAGGACGGCGAACGGGACCCTGACGACCCAGAGAAGTGGCTGCGCCGCGAGGCCGACCCCAAGTCCATCCGCAACCGCCACGGGCTCCTCTACTGCGTCGTCCAGGCCGCCGTGGAGGCCGAGCCGCAGCTCCGCACGAAGAACTGCTGCGCCAAGACCCGACTCCCCCGCGTGGACGACCACACGGACGAGGAGATGACTTTCCTGGAGCGCGACGAGTACCAGCGAATCGCCGCGGAGATCACCGACCCGGACGCCCGGGACCTGGCTGACTGGCTCGTCGGCACCGGGATGCGGTGGAGCGAGGCAGCGGCGCTGAAGGTGTCCGACCTGAACCTGACTGGCGACCGGCCGTCAGCAAGCATCCAGCGGGCGTGGAAGAAGGCGAAGAAAGGCGCACCAGGCGGGGCGTACTACCTGGGGCCGCCGAAGACGAAGAAGGCGAGGCGCCTGCTGCGTCTCGCGCCGGCGCAGGTGGAGTTGGTGCGGCGGCACGTGGCCGGGCGAAAGCCGGATGACTACGTGTTCCGGGCCGCGATGGGCGGGGCCTGGCGGCACGCGAACTACTACAACCGAAAATGGCTGCCCGCGGTGCAGAAGGCGATGGAGAAGGGGCTGCCGAAGCGGCCCCGGCTTCATGACCTTCGGCACACGCATGTGTCGTGGCTGATCGCTGCGCGGATCCCTCTGCCGGCGATTCAAATCCGGCTGGGGCACGAGAGCATTCAGACGACGGTGGACAGGTACGGGCATCTGGTGCAGGGTCTCGACGACGACATCGCAGTGGCCGTGGAGGCGGTCATGGGGGTGCCGGTGCAGGGTTCGGGGCTGCGGTCGGTGCGCAGCGCCTAGTGCGGGTGACCAGGCGGGGGCTTCTCGTCTGTCAGCGGGTCGAGGAGGTGGTTGTGGGTGATGTTCTCGAAGTGGGCGTTGAACTCTCGGCGGAGGTCGTCGGGCATCTTGTCCTCGCGTACGACCCAGACCACCTCCCCCGCCCTGTCGATGACGGGGACCACCAGGCGGCCCTCTGGCATGGCGTCTGCGGGTGCCACCTCGATGCGCATGCCCGCCAACGACATTCCTTCACTTTCGGCCATGGAACCCCCAAGTGCGCGCGACCCGCATATTCGCTCGTCAGTTCGACTCGGACAGAACATGCAGGCTACCGGACAACCACGCCCCCCAGGCGGATCACCAATGCTGCCACTTTGAACAACTTCTGACTACACCCTGCACGTACACACTACGCAGAGTGCCGGTCATGGCCAAGGACATACGCCTTACTCGGACGGCGCGAAGGTCTCAATCAGGCGGAGCAACTGCTCGCGCTGCTCGGGCGTCATCCGGTCGGCGCGAACGGCGAGTGCGCGCGCCTCACCGCTGACGCTCCACACAGTGTCGATGCCGAAGAACTGCGCGCCGGCCGCATCCTGGATCTTGCCAAGTGGGAGCTCAAGTGCCACGGCGAGGGCCCGGAGTTGCGGGTAGGTCGGCGCGTCGACCGCGAGGCCCTTCCCCAGCTTGTTGACCCAGCTGTACTTGCACAGCGGCTCGCCCGTGGCCGGGTCGACCGTGCGCCCCTCCACACCTCGCAGGCTGAGGCGGAGCTCGGCGCGGCGGTCCCTGACGAGGTCGGATAGATCGGTCCGCCCCGTGAGCGTGGTGGGTCGATCTGCGGTAGCCATAGGGCTCATCCTGCCACTCCGTGTCATGTCATGGGCTGTGGGGTGTCCATGTGACTCGCGGTGCGTATGGCGAAAACCCCCAGGTGGAGCGCATGCGCCATTGCGTGCGCTGAACGGATTGTCCATGAAGAGCAACACCGAGCGCTAGTGGCGCTCGGCTCCTTGGCCGGATCGTCACCGCGCTGTTGTTTCTGATGGACAAAGCGTTCACGGTGTGCCACAGTGGAGTTGTTCACCCAGGACAACACTCCGTTCATGGCGGTAAATGTGATCGCAGACGCACCGAAGTACCGGCTTGTCAGCGCCGATCTGCTTCGCACTCTGATGCAGCGAACCGGCATCGGATCGGCCGTCACCGGCCGACAGCTGGCCCGCGACGTGGGCGTCGCCCACGGCATCATCGGCGAACTCCTCACCGGAGCACGCGACACGGTCTCGGCCACCACCGCCCAGGCCATCGCACAGCGGATCGGAGTCGACCTCCTGATTCTTTTCATCCCCTCCCAGCGTGCCGACTCCAGCACTCCTCACCTCCGCCTCACGGACACGGCATGACACGGCGCTACACGTACCCCGAGGCCGCCGAGGAACTGCGGATCGAAGAGTCCTGGCTCCGGCGCCACATCAAGGAACTTCCGCACTCGAAGAAGGGCCGCGTCGTCACCTTCACAGACGCGGACCTGGATCGCATCGACGCGATCTTCCATCACGAGCCGACGGTTGGCCCCCTCGCCACCGTTCCGGCGTCGGCGGCGGGTCCGCACCCGCTTGCCGCACTTCGGCCGCTTCCCGCGCGGGGCAGTACCCGCCGCATCGGCTGACAGCAAAACGGGGCCGCTCCGTCCGACCGGAACGGCCCCCGGAACCTCACGAAGACAGAAATGAGGACACCGTGGATATCACCCTACCCACCAACATCCCGAGCGGTGATCGGCGCACGGTCCGCGTCGAGTTCACCGCCCCGTCCCGGCCGGTGCCGGTGGCTCTTGTGCTGGTGGACCGTGACGGTGACGTGTGGCGGCAGGCCGGTGTGACCGCGTCGGGTGAGCCGTTGATGGTGTGTGACTCGCCGCAGGCGCCGGAGGACCGGGGCGACGGGCCGTCGTACCCGTGGACGCCGGCCGCGATCGTCGCGTGGTTCTCCCCGGTGCGGACGCTGGGTGGTGCGGTATGAGTATCGACCCGAGGCTGATCGACGCGGCGGCGAAGGTGCTGCGGGATGCGATGGACCGGGGGAATCGGGAGCCGTACTCGCTGGCTTTCGTGCTGGATTCGGTGTGCATGCTCCAGTCCCCGGAGACAGCGGCCGAGCAGCGGCGTACGCAGCTGGCGTGGAGGCTTCGCGCGGCGGAGGCCGAGGCCGAGGTCCAGGAGTGGCGCGTGGTCATGAGCCAGGAGATGGGCCGTCGGCGGCGGGCCGAGGAGGAGCGGGACCGGCTCCAGGCGGAGCGGCACTCGACGAACGAGGCGTTGTCCGATGCGGCCGAGGCGCTGCGGGTGCAGCGCGACCGCATCGCTGTTTTGGAGGCGCGCCTTGGTCGTGAGGCGGAGCAGCGGCACCTGATGGACGCCCTCGACCACCCCTTCGAGCACCTCGCACCGCGCGCGCTGCCGGGGGTGGCGCCGTGATCTGGCTGATCGTTTTCGCCCTCGCCGTCCTCTCTTTCTGGCTCCTCGAACTGCTCCTCGGAGGCACCGATGCCTGACCAGACCACTCCCATCGACCTGACCACGCTCACCCTGTCCCACGGCCAGCACGCGACCCGCACCGATGGTGTGTGCCTGCTGGAAGCTGTCGCCTGGTGGGCGGGCGAGCCCCACGGCGACGCCCCGAAGTGCGTCAGCCCGGTCCTGGGCACTTTCGGCCGCAACCTGAACGACGTCCTGCCGCAGGACATGCGGCAGGAACTGGTGCCGCTGGTGCCGCTGATGGCCGGGACGGCTGGCGACGGGCACGACGAGGCGCGTAGCTACATGGCGCTGGACTGGCTGGTGCGCGTGTATCTGCCGACGTGGCTGGAGGCTGGGGGCCTGGGCGATGCTGCGGCGTCGGTGCGGGGGCTGCCTCGGATTGTGGACTTGGAGTCGGCCGGGCTGGCGGGTCCGGTGGTGCGGGAGGCGCGTGATGTGGCGCGAGCCGCCGGGGCTGTCGCCGGGGCTGTCGCCTGGGTTGCCGCCTGGGCTGCCGCCTGGGACGCCGCCGGGGACGCCGCCAGGGCTGCCGCCAGGGCCGCCGACGGGGACGACCGCGAGAAGCTGCTCCTGGCCGTCGCCGCCGGGGACGCCGCCTGGGCTGCCGCCAGGGCCGCCGACGGGGACGCACTCCAGCCCACCACCGCCACCCTCCAGACCGACGCCATCCGGCTCCTCCACAACATGACCGTCCTCGGAGGCACCAATGCCCGCTGACCGCATGCCCGTCGACGGGCCGTACCGCATCTACGTCGACGCGCTGCCCGCCGGGGTGACGCTCGACCTGTCCCACTACCTCACCTCGGTGCTGTTGAACCTGGCGTCGGCGGCCGAGGAGGACGGTGAGGGCCTGCTCGCCGAGCTGGTCCACATCGCGGAGTGCGCCCGGTCCGCCGCCCACCAGGGCATCGATTCGCATGCGGCGCATGAGCGGGACGAGCGGGTCGCCGATCTGCTGGCCGAGGTCGCGGACGACGGGCGGGTCCCGGTGTACGGGGTGCAGGTGCTGCGTCTCGCGGATCGGCTGCTGTCCCTCGGTGCACTGAAGTCGGTGCCCGCGCAGCAGGACCGGAGGGCGTCGTGACTGGCAACTGCCCAGTGTGCTGCCGCACCTTCGAGGACTGCACGTGCACCGGAGGTGGCGCGTGAGCGAAATCCCCACCACTCCGTGCAAGGACCCGGCGGACACGATCATGGCGGCCATCGCGCACGGCATGACCGGCAACCGCGAGACCGGCCTGAAGCTCCTCGAACCTTTCATCCTCGGCGGGCCCGTCAAGACCGTGTCCATGTGCGCGGCCCTCGCCAGCATGATCGCCCTCAACGCCGACCGACAGAACCCCGGCCATCGCGGCACTTTCGGTTTCGTCCCCATCCACCACGGCGTGCCGACTGACACCAGCGCCATGCCGCCGGGCTGGCGGTTCGCCGCCCAGTTCAGCACCGCGGTGCTGAACGGGCAGCACCAGACCGCCTACGCCCTCTTCGACGCTCTCGTCAGCAAGGAGAGAGACGAGGACGCGATGAACCTCGCGCTGGGGATTCGGGCGCTCTACGACATGGCGGTCGGCTCCGCGCAGCAGCTCCGTGGAGGCACCCGATGAGTCCCGGACCCGCCCGCGGTTGCCTCTACGGCCTGATCGCCTCCGCCGCCCTCTGGGCGCTGATCGCCATCATCCTCATCGCCATCGGGAGAGCACTGTGACCCAGCCCCGCCACGCGCGGGACACCGAGCGGGGCCGCTACTACAGCGACCCCGCCGGCGGCCCCGACCTCGTGTCCGTCACCAACGTCCTCGACACCGCCGTCGCCAAGAAGGCCCTCATCCCGTGGGCCGTCAAGCTGACCGTCGAGCACGTCCTGGACAACCTCTACGACGTCCAGACCCGCATCGACGACGAGCGCCCCGCACTCACCCGCGACATCAAGGCCGTCCACCGCGACGCCAAGGACCGCGCCGCCAACCTCGGCGACCGCGTCCACGCCGCAGCCGAAGCCCACGTCCTCGGCGCCCCCGTCGCAGACGACCCCGAAGTCGCCCCGTACCTGCACCAGCTGAAGCGGTGGCTCGCCTCCTGGGGCGTCGACCTCAACAAGCACATCGAGGCCACCGAGATCACCTGCCTGCACCGGCGCCTTGGCTACGCCGGCACCGCCGATCTGCTGATCTGGCTGCCGACCGGTCCCGGCGGGCGCCTGGAGCTGTGGCTCATCGACTACAAGTCCTCCGCGACCCGTTCCGCCAAGAGCGTCTACCCGGAGAACACGCTGCAGCTCGCCGCGCTCCGCTACTGCGAGACCGTTCTCCTCCCCGACGACACCGACGCCCCGATGCCGCGCATCGAGCGGACCGGCGTCCTGAACCTCCGCGCCCGCTCGCACGCCCTGGTGCCGATGCCGGCCGACCGGTCCGCGCATCGCGCTTTCCGCGGCCTCCTCGAAGGCACCCGCTGGCTGCACGCCGCGCCCTCCTCGTACCCCGCGCTCACAGCCCCGCCGGACGCGCCCAGCACCGGAAAGGCGGCCTGACATGGGCTCCCGCCTCCTCAACACCCAGCGCCGCGCCGCCGAGCACGGCCGGCTCCGCACCGGCTACACCCAGGGCAACCGGCCCGTCCGCTCCGCCACCTGGGTCATCACCTCCCACTCCGAGGACCATGTCCGCACCGCCGCCGAGCTGTGGGGCGGTACCCCGGAGTCGTGGAAGCCGCTGAACTCCACCATCGAGCAGTGGAGGGTCATCACCAAGGCCGCCTCCATCGAGGCCCTGATCACGCCCGGCGACCCGCTCAACCAGTACAACGAGATGTGGTCCAAGGGCGGCTGCCAGCGCCGGTGCGACGGCCAGACCGAACTCCTGACCCGGCAGCCGTGCCTGTGCGCCCGCCAGTTCGGCGACGACTGGCACACCCAGCCCAAGGGCCGCGTCTGCTCCGCCACCTCTCGCCTGAGCGTGATGCTCCCGGACCTGACCGGCATGGGCATGTGGCGGGCCGAGACCCACTCGTTCTACGCCGCGTCGGAGTGGGGCGGCATGGTCGACATGGTCCTCGCCGGAACGAACGGGCAGGGCTTCGTCCCGGTGAACCTGCGGATCGAGCCCCGCCAGGCGGTCCGCAACGGCGAGACGAAAAAATTCCCGGTCGTCGTGGTCGAGCTACGCGGGGTGACCCCGCGGCAGGCGCTGGCCGGCCCGTTGTCGGCCGCGGCTGCGCTGGATCCGGCCGGGGCCCGAGCTGTGGCTGCGATCGAGGCTCCGCGGCCGAACTATCTGGCGCTTGCTGAGGGCGCGCTGTCCTCGGACGACGTCCGCGACGTGTGGCGGCAGGCCGCCGCCGCCGGGCACGTCCATGCGAAGGGCGAGGACCAGCTGTCCAAGGACCTCATGGCCATCGCTGCCCGGAAGGACGTTGAGGAGGTCACCGACGCTGCGGGCGAGGGCTCGTGGGCGGCGGAGGCCGGCCCGGACGAGGACGGCGCCTACGAGGCCGAGGTCGTCGAGGACGACGCCCCGGCCGAGTGGCCCGCCGTCACGGCGCCTGGAGCGGGGGCCCGACGATGAGCTGGCACACCGGCCGCCTGTGCGGCTTCGACCTGGAGACCACCGGCACCGACGTCGAGACCGACCGCATCGTCACCGCCACCGTCGTCCAGGTCGGCGGCGGCCAACCCGTCGCAGCTGCGGACTGGCTCGCCGACCCCAACATCGACATCCCCGAAGGCGCCGCGCAGGTCCACGGCATCACCACCGAAAAGGCCCGCGCCGAGGGCAAGCCCGCCCCGGAGGTCGTCGCCGACATCCTCGCCGCCCTCGGGCAGATCATCGCGGCCGGCATCCCGATTGTGGCGATGAACGCCCGCTACGACCTGACCCTGTTGGACCGCGAGGCCGCCCGCCACGGATTGCCTCCGCTCCTGGCCGGGCCGGTCATCGACCCTCTCGTCCTCGACAAGCACGTCGACCGCTACCGCAAGGGCCTCCGCACCCTGACGGCCCTGTGCGAGCACTACCAGGTCGAACTCGGCGCGGCGCACACCTCGTCCGCGGACGCGCTCGCCGCCTGCCGCGTCGCCTGGCGAATCGGCAACACCCACCCGGCCATCGCGACGCTCCAACTCGCCGAGCTGCACACCGCCCAAGTCGGTTGGGCCGCCGAGCAGGCCACCAGCCTCCAGGCCCACCTCCGCAAGACCGACCCCACCGCGTACTGCGCGCCCGAGTGGCCCCTCATCCCCCGCCAGATCGGAGCCTGACATGCCTGTCCGCCGCCGTACCTACCTCGCGCTCCAGGCTCGCTACGAGCTGGCCTTGGAGCAGCGCGACACGGCCCGCACCAGCCTCACGGCGTCCCGCAGCCTGTGCGCCAGCTACGCCGAGGAGATCGAGAAGCTCCGCGACCGCGCGGCCCGCCCGAGCACCACCACCGTCACCACGGCCGAGCACGCCCGCCTCAAGGCCGCGTACACCTCCCTGGAGCAGCAGCTGTGCGACGTGCAGGCGTCCAACGAGGAGATGGCCCGCCAGGCCCGCGAGAACGCCGAGGCCGCACTGTGACACTCACCGAGACCCCCGCGCCCGGGATGACGACTCCCCTCCCGGCCGCGGGCACCACCCGCCTCCACCGCGTCGCCGGCCTCGACATCAGCCTCACCGGCACCGGCATCGCCACCATCGGCGGCACCACCCGCGTCCCCACCGCTGGCCGCCGCGCCGACTCCCTCGCCGAACGAGACACCCGCCTGAAGTACATCACCGGCCGCGTCCTCGAAGAAGTCGGCACCGTCGACCTCGTCTGCGTCGAGGGCCCCGTCTCCTACCAGCAGCCCGGCGGCTCCACCTGGGACCGGGCCGGGCTGTGGTGGCGCATCGTGTCGTCCTTCATCGGCCGCGAGATGCCCGTCGCCGTCATCCCGCCCACTTCCCGCGCCAAGTACGCCACCGGCCGCGGCAACGCCCGCAAAACCGCCGTCCTGGACGCCGCGCAGCAGCGGTACGGCGCGATCCTCCCGACCGACGACGAGGCCGACGCACTGATCCTGCGCGCCATGGGCCTCGACTGGCTCGGCCAGGCCCTCGTCTCCGTCCCGGACGGGTACCGCGCCGCGCTCGGCGGAGTGCGCTGGCCGGACATGGGGGTGAACCGGTGAGCGACACCCGCGGCATCAGCACCGACAACACACCGGACTGGCGCACTCAGGCCGACTGCCAGCGCCCCGGCACCGACCCTGAGTGGTGGTTCCCGAAGGGCACCACCGGCCCCTACCTCGACCAGGCCGACGACGCCAAGGCGTTCTGCCGCGAGTGCCCCGTCGCCCTCACCTGCGCCCAGTGGGCCATCCGGGAACGCATTTCCGACGGCATCTACGGAGGGCTCACTGAGGGCCAGCGCCTCACCATCGCACGCAAGGGCGACCTCACCGGCGAGCAGATCACCAAGTTCGTCCAGGCCGCGTGGACCCGCGACACCCGGGACCCGCTCGTCGACACCTACCTTCGGCGCACCATCCAGGGCGACGACGGCCACGTCTGGTGGACGCGGGCCGTGACGTCCGTGTCCGTCGCGGGCCGCTGCTACACGCCCGCCCAGATCGCGTTCGAGCTCAAGCACAGGCGCCGGCCCGAGGGCCACGTCAAGGCGTTCTGCGGCCAACCGTACTGCGTGGCCGCCGAGCACCTGGGCGACAACCTCACCCGCTGGCAGCGAGACCACCAGCAGGCCGCATGACAGGCCCGCAGATCGTCACCGGCGCCCTGTACATCGACTGCGGCCAGCCCCGCCGCAACGGCGACTGGGCCCGACCCCCGCGAGCGAAGTACGAGTGCCTCACCTGCGGCACCACCGACGGCCCCGTCGTCGGCGAAACCGCCGTCAAGGCGTTCGTCGCCACCATCCGAGCCACCCACCAGCAGACCCACCACCAGCAAGGAGAAGCAGCATGAGCCACCCCATCCACATCGACGCCGGAACCCTCGACGAGATCGACGCAGCCTGATGGCCGGCCGCCGCACGACGGGCCCCGCCACCACCCGGTGCCCGTCGTGCGCGGCCCCCACCGTCACCCAATGGGTCGGCCAACGCGCCGCACTGAAGGTGACCGCCGACCTGACGCCCCTCACGGCCGAGCAGCAGGCAGCCCTTTGGGAGCCCAACCGGCTCATCTGGTGCCTCCGCCAGACCCGCAACGGGCCCGAACTCCGCTGGCTCCAACGCTGGCACCCACCCGACTGCCCACACGCGCACGTCACCGAACACCGCTGCCCGCCCGCCGAGCCGACCACCCTGTTCTAGGAGAGCCCGTGGAGAACGTCCGCCCCTTCCCGCACCAGGCGGACCATGACGACCTCAACCTGCTCGACTCCGAGCGGTTCGTCCTCGGCACCGCCATGAACGACGCCCGCACCGTCCACATCATGCGCGGCCTCATCCGCGGCGCCGACTTCAGCAAGCCCGCCCACGAGCTGATCTGGAACACTATCTGCGCCCTCGTCGACCGCGGCGCAGCCACCCTCTACACCTCGGTCGCCGCCGAGCTCGACCGCACCAAGGAACTCCGCCGCGCCGGCGGTCTGCCCTACCTGACCATCCTTGCCGACTACGTCGGAGGCGGCGACGCCGACCACTGGGCCAGCAAAGTCCGCGCCGCATCTGACCTACGTACCGAGGCTGACCTCGGCCGCCGCATCGTCCAGGCCGCCACCGCCGAAGGCGCCGAGCCCGGCGTCTCCGTCACCTTCATCGACGACTACCTCCAGCGGCAGAAGGAACGCGCCGCCGGCCGCTCCGGCGACCCCGCCGACGCGCTTCTAGCCGAACTCCTCGACGCCTCCAGCCTCGACAACATGCCCGTCCTGGAGCCACTCGTCGGCGACCTCCTCCACCTCGACTCCCTGGCCCGGATCATCGGCCCCTCCGGGCATATGAAGTCCTTCGTCGTCATCGACATCGCCGCCCATGTCGGCACCGGCAAGCCCTGGCACGGCCACCATGTTCGGCAGGGCACCGTCGTCTACCTCGTCGCCGAAGGCGCCCGCGGCATCCGCAAGCGCGTCCGGGCCTGGGAGAAGCACAACGGCGTGAAGATGGACCACGTTCTGTTCATGCCGCGCCCCGTGCAAACCCGCGGCCCCGAGTGGGACACGTTCATCGAGGCCATGCGGCGCCTCCAGCCCGCGCTCATCATCATCGACACCCAGGCCCGCGTGTCCGTCGGCGTCGAGGAGAACTCCAACACGGAGCTGGGCATCGTCGTGGAGCGCCTCGACGACCTCCGCCGCGCCACCGAGGCATGTGTCCTCGTCATCCACCACACCGGGCACATCGGTGAGCACGGCCGCGGCGCCTCGGCCGCCAAGGGTGCGCTCCAGTCCGAGTTCCACGTGTCGAAGAAGGGCGACAACGCCTCCAACATCATCGTCACCTTCAAAGTTGGCAAGCAGAAGGACGACGAGGAAGGCGACGACCTCCAGTTCGGCCTCAAGGTCGTCACCCTCGACGGCGAACAGAAACCCGACGGCCGGCCGGTCACTTCCGTTGTCCTGGAGTCCCTCGACCTCACCCAGAACGGCCCCCTGCCCGGCACCGCCGGCTACATCGCCCAGCAGCTTGATCAGGCCGGCGTGCCCGCCCACTACGGCCGCGACCGACTCCGCTCCGAGTGCATCCGCATCGGAATCCAGGCCCGCACCGAACTCCTCGCCGAAGTCGCCCGCATTCGGAAACACAAGACCGGACAGAACGGGACGGAACACCTGTCCCCGAACCTGTCCCCGGCCCTGCCGACCACACCTGACCCCATCCCGGGGACAGGGACAGGCAAAACCCCAGGCCAAACCTGTCCCGGACAGGACGGGGACAGTACGGGACAGGCCGTAGATCCAACCTGTCCCCTCCCCCCTCCTCTAGGGAGGGGACAGGTGGAACAGCCCGCCCCCTGCTGCACCGTCTGCGACACCCCACTCCACGGCTACCGACTCGACCGCGGATACACCACCTGCCTCGAACACGACACCCCCGCCGCCTGAAGGACACCCACATGCCCGACACCCGCCCCCGCCTCCTCGACGCCTGCTGCTGCGCCGGCGGCGCCAGCATGGGCTACCACCACGCCGGATTCGACGTCACCGGCATCGACATCCAGCCCCGCCCCAACTACCCCTTCACATTCATCCAGGCCAACGCCTTCCAGTACATCGCCGACCACGGCCACGAGTACGACGCCATCCACGCCTCCTGGCCCTGCCAGCACGACGCCGCCATCACCAAGGGCACCAACGCCCACCTCCGCGACACCTACGCCGACCTGTACGCCCAAGGCCGCGAAACGATGCTCGCGACCGGCCGGCCCTGGATCATCGAGACCACCGCCGCCCGACCCGACATCGTCCTCTGCGGCACCCAGTTCGGCCTCCCGATCCTCCGCCACCGCAAGTTCGAGGTCCACGGCTGGACCCCCATGGCCCCGCCCCACACCAAGCACCGCGGCCGGGTCCGCGGATGGCGCCACGGCACCTACCACAACGGCCCCTACATCGCCGCCTACGGCAAGGGCGGCGGCAAGGGCTCAGTCGCCGAAATGCAGACCGCCCTCGGCATCGACTGGACCAACGTCCACGAGGAGCTGACCGAGGCCATCCCGCCCGCCTACACCCGCTTCCTCGGCGAACAGCTCATCACCCAACTCGCCATCACCCCCGCCGCCTGAAGGACACCCACATGCCCGAGTACCACCCGACCATCGGCGACGCGATCGGCTACGCCCTCGCCCACAACGCCCGCACGGCCGCCCGCCACAACGTCGACCGCATGCTCGCCGCCCACGACCTGGAAACCAGCCTCCTCGGCGGCTGCGGCATCTGCGACACCGAGCACGACGAGATGTGCGCCGCCTGCGGCGAGTGCCGCTGCCACCGCCACGACACCTGCACCCGACCCGCCGCCTGACCTCCGGGTCCACCACCACACACGACAGGAGCACCACCCCATGAAGCACGTAGTCATGTGGTCCGGGGGCATCACCTCCTGGGCCACCGCACGCCACGTCATCGCCGAACGCGGCACGGCCAGCGTCACCCTGCTGTTCGCCGACACCCTCATCGAGGACGAAGACCTCTACGCCTTCAACAGCGCGGCCAGCGAACAGCTCGGCGTCCCGATCACCCGAGTCGCCGACGGTCGTGACCCCTGGCAGGTCTTCGAGGACAAGCGCTGGCTCGGCAACACACGCCTCGCCCAGTGCAGCCACCTCCTCAAGCAGGGACCGTGCAGGGACTGGCTGACCGACAACACCGACCCCTCGCAGACGACGCTGTACGTCGGCATCGACTGGACCGAGGAGGAGCGCCTGCCCGGCATCGTCCGTGGCTGGGCGCCCTGGACCGTCGACGCCCCGCTCACCCGCCCCCCGATCCGCCACAAGCAGCAGCTGCTCGCCGAGGCCCGCGCAGCCGGCCTGCCTGTGCCCCGCCTCTACCGGCTCGGCTTCGCCCACAACAACTGCGGGGGCGCCTGCGTAAAGGGCGGCCAGGCGCAGTGGGCGCGGCTCCTGGAGGTCTTTCCGGACCGATACGCCCGGGCGGAGGCCGCTGAGGCCCGGATGCGGACGCTGCTCGACAAGGACGTGTCGTTCCTCCGCGACCGCACCGGTGGCACGACGAAGCCGCTCACGCTGGCCGCGCTGCGTGAACGGATCGAGCAGCGCGGCCAGCTTGACCTGTTCGACGAAGGCGGCTGCGGCTGCTTCACCGATGCCGCCTGACCACGCAGCAGCCCCCGCGCGATCGAAGCGCGCGGGGGCCCGCCACCCAGCCTACGAGACCACCAGGAGCAGGACCATGACCGACCAGACCGCCGACCTCCGCGACCAGTACGCCGTGCCGCTCTCCACACCCTGCGCGTCCTGCACCCACACCTTCTCCTGGCACACGCCCGGCAAGCGCTGCCAGGTCAGAGCAGGAGAGAACCGGTGCGGCTGCCGCGCCTTCGCCACCCCCGCTGCCCGCCAGACCACCGAACCGCCGGCCGCCGTCTGCCACCCCGCGAGCTACGCGGGCGAGTGCCCCTGCCCGCCCAACTGCCGCTGCTGCAAGGTGGCCCCCGCCGACGACCCGACCCCGCTCCGCTGGGGCCTGAACGACGTCCTCCACAGCGACGACGGGACGCTGATCGTCTGCATGTCCGGGCCCGGCCGGGAGCCGTACTGGCTAGAGCTCGACCGAGAGCGCGCCAACGTGCTCCGCCAAGACCTCGCCGGACCCTACAAGGAGACCCGGTGCGCGCACTGCGGCCTGGAGATCGAGGACCGGGGCCACCCGCTCATCCAGGAGCACAGCAACTGGTACTCGATCTGGGTCCACGTTCCCGGCGGGTACAGCGTCTGCTTCCCCCAGCAGGGAGCGAGCAGCCCGCGCGCCACCCCCGCTGTCGGGCGGCAGCCCGCCACCCAGCCCGACACCGACGAGACCGAGCAGCGCGCCTACGACAACCTGTACGCCGAACTCACCCGAGGCGTCCGGCACGCACAGGTCCGCCACCACCTGATCACCGAGTACCGGGCCGCGATCCTCAACAACGCCGCCGACACCAGCACCCCCGACGACCCGCCCGTGACCGACATCCATCCCGAAGGGAAGTACCTGTGACCCAGCCCAGCCACTTCGGCGCCACCGTCCAAGGCCGCTGTCCCGCCTGCGGCAAGACCAGTCTCTTCCTCGGCGAAGGCGGCTACGTCACCTGCGCCCGCCTCGACTGCCTCCACCCGGAGGCAGCCACCGAGCTGCTGGAACAGCCCGACGCCCTGCGCATCACGTCCACCCTGGCCCAGCTCACCGGAGCCGTCGCCGGCGTCACCGCGCGCCTGGACGAGCACGTCAACGCCGTGAAGCGCGCGGTCGCCACACGCGGAGTGGGAGACGCCCGATGACCCAGCCCAGCCCCGCCGACACCCTCCGCGCAGCAGCCCAGAAGCTCCGCCAGCTCGTCACCGACCTCGACGACTGCCGTGGCCCCTGGTACGTCGTGAATCGGGAGCAGCGCCCCTATCCCCAGACCATCTCCAACATCGGTGTGCCCTACGTCGTGGCCAGTACCACGACCGACCCCAGCCACCCGCCGACGACAGCCGACTACATCGCCGCCATGCACCCCGGCGTCGGCACGGCCCTCGCCAAGTGGCTGGAGTCCTGGACCAGCATCGACCTGTACGAGGCCGGTTCGCTCCCCGAGGACGCTCAGCACGCCCTCGCGGTCGCCCGCGCCATCCTCGGAGAGGAACCGTCGTGACCCAGCCCGCCGAGCAGTGTTGCGTGTGCGGCAGCCCCAACGTCACCTACCACAACTACAGCCAGCAGCCTTTCTGCTGGCCCTGCGCCGACTGCCAGTGCGCACTCACGCCGTGCGTCCGGGAGACGCTCTACAACCCCGAGGCGCAGCCCACCCAGCCCGCCGCGCGGCACACCGCCGACACCATCACCTCGAACGCACTCGACCAGCTCCACGCCCGCGCCGAGAAGGCCGAGGCCGCTATCGAACGCGTCCGCGCCGAGTGCACGGCCACCCTAGAAAGCCGACACTCCCACCAGTTCCGACGCGACCAGTGCGAGCGGATCCTCGCCGCCCTCGACCCCCAGGAGCCCCAGCCGTGAGCGACCTGACCGTCTTCACCCCTGGCCCGTGCTGCGACTACCCCAACCAGTACGCAACCGACAACGGCGAATCGATCTACCTCATCACCTGCGACTGTGTCTGCCACGACGCCGACAACACCTGACCCCGCACAGCGCGAAGGGGCGCGCCCACATGTCTTCCCGGACCGGGCGCGCCCCCAGGTGGAATCACTGTACCGCCCTCTGTATCAAGGGAGCCCACCGTGACCACCACCGACACCGCCACCCAGCTGCGCCGCATCGCCCGCCTCTGGCCCGACCTCCAGACCGCCCTCGGCACACCCACCACCACCACCTGGCCCCCGGCCAGCCTCCGCACCTACCTCAACGCCCTCGACCACCACGACCGCACCGAGACCGCCGGCCTCCGCGCCCTGGAGCGCTCCCCCGACCAGCTCGGCAACCGGCCCGTCCCGGTCAACCTGCGGATCATGGACACCATGCGCACCGTCGAAGCCGCCCTCCACGAGACCGCCACCCAGATCGCCGCCACCAACCAGTACAGCGTGAAGACGTCCCACCTGCACCGCTGGCAGTACACCGGCAGGCCCCGCGGCGCCGCCGAGACCGCCCTCTGGCTGTCCGCGAGGGCCGACGGCGTGTTCTGGCCCGGACGCGCCCTGTCGGAGCCCCAGAAGCGCCACCTCAGCCGCGTCGCCACCGAAGCCCTCCGCCGCGTCGAGCAAGCCCTCGACCTCGCCACCGACACCCGCGAACTCTCCCCCCAGCACGCCTGCCCCTGCGGCGGCCGCATCATCATCACCGGAGGCGCCGGCGACACCCCCACCGCCCGCTGCCGACACTGCGGCGCCTGGTGGACCGAGAAAGGTGTCGTCGCCGCCTGACCCCAGACACGCCAAAGCCCCCGCCCGAAACCGGACGGGGGCCTCGCGCGGGCGCGGCTACTCGGCGGCCGGCGGGGGCACTTCCTCCGCGAGGATCTGCCGCACCCGACCGAAGCTGATGCCTAGCTCCTTCGCGATCTGCCGGTACGCCATACCCCGCGCCCGCAGATCCCGCACGGTCTGCCGTCGGACGACCTGGGCGGTGTAGTCCAGACACTCCATCAGGAAGGTGCAGGCCCTGAATCGGACCTCTGGTCGCTCGCCTTCCAGCTGCGCGAAGATCTCCTCGGCCTCATCGGGACTGATGAGGCGCACCTGAGAACGCACCTTAGGCGCCGGGAGCGCGACAGTTCCCGGACCGCTGATCTTGTTCGCGGCAGGGCTCTCGGCGGCGATCGCCTCCGTCTCCGCCGCATAGGCCGCCTGCCGGTTGTCGTGCCACTCGTCCGTTCGACGAGCAACGGACGCCCACCACTCCTTGCTCTTGTGGGTCTTCGCCCGCTCGCTCGGATCGTAGGCGGAGCCGACGTACAACAGCTCGCCGCTGTCGGACCAGTAGCGGTAGACAGCAGCCGGGCGGTCTGACTTAGCTGCCTGCTGCGTCTGGGCTACTCGCGTCACCAGGGGTCTCCCTTGCTCTTGGGCGGTCCGTTCGCTGCCCCTGCCGCGACTTCCGGTTGCGGAAGTACGGCTCCAGGACGTGCCAGTCGAAGAGCCGCATCCGGCCGACCTTCGGCGCCTGGTCCAGCGGGATCGGCCAGTCCGGATCCGTCTCGGCAAGCTGCCGGACGCGCTGGACGGTCAACCGCTTCAGTTGCGCCTGCTCCAGCCGATCCGGGATCTCCGGGAACGTCACCATGTCCGGGCCTCCTCTCGCCTGCACGTCGTCTCCCTCAGGGGAGTTGGGCATGCCCCCATCCTCTCAACTTCCTTGTTTTAAAACAAGGAAGTAGCTACTCTCGAACCGGCACCAACAAAGCGCCCCCGGCCGGTGTCTGGAAGCCCGGCCGGGGGCGTGTCCACCCCAGACATCACCTGGAGCAGGCCCATGCAGCGTATCGACCAACCCCCCAACGTCCACACCCTCCTCACCGCACTCGCCGACCGTCTCGTCGCACGCCGCGCCAACCACGCCATGAGCGAACCCCTCGCCCTCGCCCAAGCCCTCATCGTCGCCGAGCACGCCCACGGCCCCACCGAAGCCGCCGAGACCGCCGAACACGCCCTCGTCGCGGCTCTCCCACCGATCCGCCCCAAGGACACCCGCGCCGAGTACGCCGCCAGGCTCCGCCTCATCGCCGAAGGAGCCGTTGCCTGATGCCCCGCCTCCCCAAGGTGCCACCCATCCTGTACGGCGCCTACACCCTCGCCGGCCTCTCCCTCCTCTGGTCCGCCTACGCCATCACCGACCTCATGAACTCCGGCCCCTTCGGCCTCTCCGTCGCCATCGCCGGCGACATCGGCTGGATCACTGTCATGTGGGCCGAGCACCAGCGCCGCGGTGGCCGCATCGCCATCGCCGCCGGATGGATCATCGCCGTCGGCGTCGGCTTCCTCCTCGTCCTCCACGGCATCGACAAGCAGTCCGTCGCCCAGGCCATCGCGGGCCCGTTCGTCGTCCTCGTCGGCAAGACGGTCGGCAGCATCGCCCTCATCGTCCTCCGTGACCCGTCCGCGCTCACCCCAGAGCAGGAGGACGCCATCAACGACGTCATCCGCGACGGCCAGTACCAGGCCCGGCTCAACCAGGCTCAGCGGAGCATCGACCAGCAGCAGGCCGACGCGGTCATCGAGCGGATCCAGCAGCAGGCCCGGATCACAGGCGCCCGCGACCGCGCCCACGCGCAGATGATCCGCGACCGCATCGAGCTGCGCGCCGAGCTCACCGTGAGCACCCCCCTCGCGCTCAGCCCCGCTGAGCCCGATGAGCTCCCGGCTGAGCCCCTGGCTCACACGACCGAGCCCCCCACGCTCAGCCCCACAACCGGCGTGGCATCGTCCCTGGTCAACACCGCTGAGCCCCCGGCCCAGCAGCCCGCCACGTTCGGGTTCTCCGCCCACACCTCCGCCCAGTCGGCTCAGCGCGTCGAGGCCATCGGGAAGGTCGCTGAGCTCCTGGCTCAGGACCCCGGGCTCACCGCCGCCCAGGTCGAGGAAGCCCTGTCCGTCAGCCCCGCCACCGCCAAGCGATACCTGCGCGAAGCCCGGAGGAACACCTGATGCAGTACACCGTGATCAGCCTCGGCGGGGTTTCCTGCGGACTCGCCATCATCGTCGCCTTCGCCATCCGCTGGTGGTTCAAGGAAGCAGGCCGCTGGACCGCCCTCATCCCCTTCGTTTTCGCTCTCATCTACGGCATGCTCGCCGCCCTCTCCGCCTACAACTCCGTCTCCGCACTCGGCGCCATCACCTGGCTCGGCATCTGGGCAGGCAATTTCGCCGGCCACATCGGCCTCGTCTGGGGAGTCGACGGACAGGACCGCGACATCACCCGCGCCACCCCCCTCGTCCTCGACTCCGGCGGCTACGTTGTCCTCTTCCTGCTCACCGTCGTGATGGTCGCCCTGCTGCTGTGGGCCCGCAAGAAAATCCCCGCCTGGAAGATCATTGCCGGAGCCCTCTCCGGGCCGGCACCATCGCAGGCATCGCCGCCGTGCCCCTCGCCTCCGCGGTGAACGCCCTCGGCTCCCCGATCACGACGCACTTCTGATGGACGACACCACGACCCCCGACACGGGGGAGGAGCAGCCGGACGCCGAGGAGCAGCGCAGCGAGCGCGCCGCCAAGGGATGTCTACTCGTGATCGGCGTCGCGGCTGCCGGGACGATCGCCGTCACCGTCCCGGAGACCGCGTACTACGCCGCCGGGCTGCTCACCACCGCCGGCATCCGCCGGGCCCGCACCTGGGCCACCAGACGCCGCAGCCACACCACAGACGAGCCAGAGGCCGAGGACCACATCGAAGTCGTCGACGCCCTCCACGCCCTCAGCAAGGGCGGCCAGCACGTCCTGCTCACCGACCTCAAGAACCATGCCGGGCTACCCGACACGAAGGCCGTCCGCCGCCTGCTCGACGAGGCCGGCATCCCCATCCGCAGTGGCGTCCGCGCGGGCGGGAAGAACGGGCCCGGCGTCCACCACGACGACATCCCCCCACTCTCGACCGACCACGAGCCCGGTTGTTTGTGCAGGTCAGACACCAACACCAACACCAACAACAGCCCGGAAGAGGGACCCGAGAAGGGGTTGCGTGTAGCCACCATCGGCCACGCCGGGCTCGTCGTCACCGACCCCACCGAAACCCAACGCCGCCACACCAAGACCCCCGCGAGGAGCACCTGATGGGCGACTTCAAGACCACCATGTCCATCCAGGAACTCCGCGAACGGAACCAGGCCAGCCAGCAGCAGGCCGCCGCCAACCGCCAGCAGACACCTCCCCCACCGCCCCCGAAGAAGCCGTAGCTGTCAGCCCCACGCCGTACCGTGGACACGTCCATGCGACGCTGCTGCTCAACCCGAAGCCCCGCCGGAACAGCGCCCGGCGGGGCCCTCGCGTTTCTGCACCTAGTTGCAAACCCCCCCGACCGTGCCCCATCATGGGGGCGTCTCCGGCATGCCCGGAAACCCACACCCCAGGCCCCGACCACACCAGTGGCGGGGCCTCCGTCATGCCCGGAGGTGCCACCCCATGACCTTCCCCACAGGCACCCCCACCATCACCCTCACCGGCACCCTCCCCTCCGCCCTCGCAGGCACCGGCTACAACGGCCGCGTCGTCCTCACACCCTCCACCTACCTCGTCGACACCAGCCGCTCCGCGATCTACCCAGGCGGCGGCACCGTCGACATCACCGACGGCACCTTCACCGCCACCATCCTCCCCAACGACGCTGCCGGCATCGGCCCCGCCGGGTGGCGCTGGCGCATCAGCATCGAGCCCCTCGGCGCCCCCGTACAGCGATTCTGGGCCTACATCACCGGCACCGGCACCGTCGACATCTCCACCCTCATCCCCGTTCCCGCCCCCGACGGCGGAGACGCTGGAAGCGGCGCCGTGTCCTCTGTCAACGGGCAGGCTGGCGTCGTCGTCCTCACCTACGCCGACGTGGGCGCCGAACAGTCGGGCGCCGTCACGACGCACACGGAGGCGACCGACCCACACGGCGACCGGGCATACGCCGATAACGCGTTCCTCGCACAGAGCAACAACCTGACCGACCTCACCGACGCATCCGCCGCGCGCACCGCCCTCGGCCTCGGCGACGCCGCCCTCCTACCGGTCGGCACCACCGCCGGCACCGTCGCAGCAGGCGACGACAGCCGGTTCGATGACATCGGCGGAGGCAGCAGCATCACCACCGCCAGCGTCCGCATCACCGACGACAATCTGTCCGGCCTGCCCTCCACCACCCCCTGGGCCATCGTGCAGACCTCCGCCGGAACCCAGCTGAAAGCCTCCATCGCCGCGGCGGCCGGGGATCGCATCAAGGTGTACGGCCGATTCATGTACGCCGGCGCCCACTTCCTCGACTGGGTGCTCCTGGACAGCGCCGGCTCCATCGCGGAGTACGCGGCCTCGGAGACGTCCAGCCCCCTCGCCGAGGGCAACCCCGCCATGTACCCGAGCACCGCGTTCTCGAAGGCGACCAGCGGCGAGATGTTCACCGTCGGCGCCGGGCACATCGACGGCTCCGGGAACACCACCATCGCCCTCGCCCACTCCGGCACCAGCGCAGGCACCGTCTACGCCCACACCCTCTACCCCTGGCGCCTCCGCCTGGAAAACATCGGCCCCGAACCCGCGTAAGTCACAGGACAGCCACAACAGTCACGCGGCAGCCGCGCATCCGCCACCCTGACGCAATGCGCAGACGCCCCGTCACCACCCTGGCAGCAACCGCCATCACCCTCGCGCTGGCTCTCACCGCGTGCGGCAGCAAGGACGAGCCCGCAGCACCCACCACGCTCAGCCCCGAAGCACGGGCGAGCGCCCGAGCCGCAGCCGGCCTCCCGCCCGAGCCCGACGCCCAACACCGGCAGGCGTACCTCGACGCGCTCAACGCCATCGACCCGCGCATCATCAAGCCGGGCAAGGAAGATCAAGCCGTCAGCCGCGGCCTGAACCAGTGCAGCTCCATCAAGGCGTCACCGGACGACAGAGACAAACTCATCCAGTCCGCGCTGGGCCGCTTCACCGTCGACACCCGCTTCCCCGAGATCGCTACTCCCAAGACCGGCGGCCAGATCCTCGACGCGGTGCACAAGAACCTCTGCCCCACCTTCTGACCCACCCACCCCGAGCCCGGCCCGCACCACGCAGGTCGGGCTCACGCACGCACAGGAGGAGCGCATGCCCAGCGCCTACCCGAACCGCGAGCGCGCCCTACGGCATCTCCACCGCACACGTGCCGCGTACATGTACGCACGCTTCCCCCAGACGTACAGGCCCGGACATGCCCGCGCGTAAGGCATTGCAGGTCTGCCCTACGCCAGGCTGCCCGAACCTCACCCCCCAAGGCAGATGCCCCGGATGCCAGACCCAAGCCCAGGCAGCCCGCCCCCAACACCGCAACGCAGGACGAGGTAGAACCTGGCGCAACGCCAGCCCCCGCTACCTCCAAGACCACCCGTACTGCGAATGCGACAAGTGCACCCCCCTGCCTCCCCTCCAACGCGACCTCGCAACAGAGGTCGACCACATCGACGGCCTCGGACCACTCGGACCACGAGGCTTCGACCCCACCAACTGGCAAGCCATGAGCAAACGCCACCACGCACGCAAGACCGCCCGCGAGACCTGGGGCCAGTAGCCATCACTCTCCGCCACCACCCCCAGGGGGATGACCCCAACCGGCAGGGGGCGGTCAGGCGCGGGGGAGGGCGCGAGGGGGTGCGGAGGGTTCAGAGGGTCCCCCGCCGTCACGCAAGGTGACGGCTCTCAAGGCTGCGCAACGCAGCGACGAGGAGTGATCGACTATGCCCCGTGGAGGAGCGCGCGCGGTCTCCGGGCCGCCGCCGGACCCGAGGTCGCTTCGCAGCACGAAGGCCACCGACAAGGGTGGGTGGCGGACGCTGCCCGCTGAAGGCCGGCCGGGCCCGGCGCCTGAGTGGCCGCTGACCACGCCGGCTGACCGCGAGCTGGACCTGTGGGGCGAGCTGTGGGCCAAGCCTCAGGCTGTTGCCTGGGAGGACATGGGCCAGGAGCTGGAGGTCGCGCTGTTCGTCCGGACGCTGGCCGAGGCGGAGCGCCCGGACGCCAGGGTCGACGTGAAGAAGATGGTGCGCGGCTACCTCGACAGTCTCGGGCTGAGCGTGGCGGGCATGAACCGCAACCGTTGGAAGATCGCCCCGGCTATCGAGGGGGCCGAGCCTGTCGGCTCGGCCGTCAACGTCGAGCCGGTCCGCCGCGCGTCGGCCCGGGACCGGCTGAAGGTCGTGTCCAGTGGCGAAGGTGGCTGAGGCGGGCGCCGAGTTCGTCGTTGATTTCCCCACGCTATGGATCGCTCCGGACTGGATCGAGGAGCACTGTCCGGTGCCGGACGGCTTCCGCGCCGGTGAGCGCATGGAGCTGTACCCGTGGCAGCTGTGGTGCACCGTCAACCACTACCGCGTGCGCCCGGACGCCAGGGTCGGCCAGCTCGCGCCCGCGTTCCACTACCGGCGCTCGCAGGTCGTCGCACCGCAGAAGACCGGGAAGGGTCCGTGGTCCGCCACCATCGTGCTTGCCGAGGCCGCTGGCCCCGTGGTGTTCGACGGGTGGGCCAAGGGCGGCGAACGCTACCGGTGCTCGGAGCACGGCTGCGGCTGCGGCTGGTGGTACGACTACGAGCCTGGCGAGCCGATGGGCACGCCGTGGCCGACGCCGCTGATCCAGCTCACGGCGACATCCGAGGACCAGGTCGCCAACGTCTACCGGCCGCTCCGCTCGATGGTGAAGCGCGGTCCGCTCACCGAGATGATGACCGCGGGCGAGGAGTTCACTCGAGTCGGCGACGACGGGCGCATCGACGTCGTCACGTCCTCAGCTCTGTCCCGCCTCGGTAACCCGATCATCTTCGCCCTCCAGGACGAGACCGGCCTATACAACGCGGCAAACAAACTGCGCCGTGTCGCCGAGACCCAGCGGCGCGGTACGGCAGGTATGGGTGGCCGGTCGATGGAGACGACGAACGGGTGGGATCCCTCCGAGCAGTCGGTGGCGCAGACCACCAGTGAGGCGAAGGCGCGCGACATCTTCCGGTATCACCCGCAGGCGCCCAAGTCGCTGTCCTACGGGGACAAGCGGCAGCGCCGGAAGATCCACAGCATCGTCTACGCCGGGTCGGCCCATGTGGACCTCGACGCCATTGAGGCTGAGGCGGCCGAGATCATGGAGAAGGACCCGGCGCAGGCCGAACGGTTCTTCGGCAACCGGTGCGTGGCCGGCTCCGCGTCCTGGCTGGACGTGGCGAAGTGGGCGGCGAAAGCCAAGCCTCGGCGCGTGAGGCCAATGACTCGGGTTGTGCTCGGGTTCGACGGCTCGGACGTGGACGACTGGACTGCGATCCGCGCCGAGACCATGGACGGCTACCAGTTCACGCCCGTGTACGGGCCGAACGACGAGCCGACGATCTGGAACCCGGAGGACTACGACGGGCAGGTGCCCAGGGCGGAAGTCCGGGCCGCGATGGATCAGCTGATGCACCGGTACGACGTGGTGCGGCTGTACGCGGATCCGCCGTACTGGGAGACCGAGGTCGACGAGTGGGTGGACAAGTACGGCGAGGAGCGCGTCATCCGCTGGCACACGCGACGCATCATCCAGATGCACTCGGCTGCCGAGCGGCTGAAGACCGACGTCGTCAAACGGAACAGTGACGGATCGAGCTTCACGCACGACGGGTGCCCGATCACCGAGGCGCACATCGCCAACACGCGCGCGGCTGCCCGGCCCATGGACCGCTACGTGCTCCGCAAGGCGTCACCCACGCAGAAGATCGACGCCACGGTGTCGAGCATCCTCGCGCACGAGGCCCTCGGCGACGTCATCGCCGCCGGTCTGGCTGAGCGCGTCGAGTCCTACTACTACGGCGGATGAGGAGGGCCTATGGCTACGGAGGCGCAGGCTCTCCAGCTGGTCGCGCTGCTGGAGAGCGAGCTGATCCGGCGGCGAGGCAGCATCGACGTCCACACCGACTACTACCGCGGCAAGCACCGGCTCAAATTCGCGAGCGAGGAGTTTGCAAAGTTCCACGGCGAGCGCTACCGGGACTTCTCCGACAACTGGACCCAGGTGGTTGCGGACTCCCCCGTGGAGCGGCTGACCGTGACGGGGTTCCTCGCCTCGGGCGAGATGGAAGCGGACAAGGACCTGTGGGAGGTGTGGCAGGTCAACGGCCTGGACTCCGACTCGCAGCTTGGGTTCCTTGGCGCGGTGACCGGCGCGCGCTGCTTCGTCCTGGTGTGGGGTGACCCCAACGACCCGGACATGCCGGTCGTCACGTTCGAGGATGCCTCGCAGTCCATCGTGGCCTACGAGCCCGGCTCCCGTACCCGCCGTCGTGCCGCACTCAAGCGCTGGCAGGACGGCAGCGAGGACTACGCCACTCTCTACCTGCCCGATGGGGTGTGGAAGTTCTGCCGGCCGCTCGCGCGTCAGGACAAGTCGCCGCAGATGGCTGACGTCGATGAGGAGATCAAGGGTTGGCAGCCGCGGGACATGGGCGACGAGCCGAATCCGCAGCCCAACCCGATGGGCCTCGTGCCGATGGTGGAGCTGCCGAACAAGCCGATGCTGGTGGACGAGCCCATGTCCGACGTGCAAGGCGTCATTGCCATGCAGGACGCCATCAACCTGCTGTGGGCGCAGCTCTTCACCGCCTCGGACTACGCGTCGTTCCCGCAGCGCGTCATCCTCGGCGCCGAGCCGCCCACGATCCCGAAGCTGAACAGCGCGGGCGAGATCGTCGGCAAGCAGCTGGTCGACATCACCAAGTTCGCCGTGGACCGCGTGATGATGTTCTCCGGCAAGGACACCAAGATCGCCGAGTGGCAGGCCGCGAACCTCGCCATGTACACCGGGATCATCGAGGTCGCCGTCGGCCACCTCGCCGCCCAGACCCGCACCCCGCAGCACTACCTCATCGGGAAGATGGCCAACCTGTCGGCCGACTCGCTGCTCGCCGCGGAGACCGGGCTCGTCCAGCGGGTCGACGAGAAGAAGCTGTGGTTCGGCCAGGGCCTGCGCGAGGTCGCCCGCCTGATCGCCCTCGCGAAGGGGCAGGAGGCCAAGGCCCGCGCGCTGCGCTCGGGCCGCGTGCTGTGGGCGGACTCCGAGTCCCGCAGCCATGCGCAGATGGCCGACGCGTTGCTGAAGCTGAAGCAGTTGGGGTTCCCGTTCCAGTGGCTGGCCCTCAAGTACGGGCTCACGCCCACCGAGGTCTCCGACATGCTGGCGATGAAGGAGGCTGAGCTGGAGATGGATCCGACAGCCGAGATCACCCGCCAGCTCATGGACGGCAGCTCGGCCGCCCCCAACCTGCCGACCGCGCCGGAGCCTGAGGGCGGGCAGGATCCAGCGGCATGAGCCCGTCACCCGATGCACAGGACCATGTCGAAGCGCGGAAGAGGCTCGCTGAGGCGACGGTGCGGGCGACACACGCGGTGTGGCGGGACATTGATCGGGACAACATCTACAGCTCCTGGCTGCTGCTCCTGGGCCGGCTGCTGGCGATCGTGTCCGGCGGGCAGCTGGCCGCGGCTTCGTCGACGAACCTGTGGTTGCGGCAGTTGCTCGGTCTGCCGCCGCCCGAGTATCCAGAGGAACGCCTGGTGCCGTCCTCGCTTGTCGGCGTGGACGGTGCGGGCAGACCGCTGGCTGCGGTGCTGATGGCCCCGATGTGGTCAGCGCTTCGGCTGGTTGCCCAAGGCCGGCCGGTGGCGCAGTCCATGGCACACGGTCAGGCGCTGCTGGACGTCATCGTGCGCACGGCCGTGGCGGACACGGGCCGGGCTGCGGACCAAGTGGGCATGGTCGCTCGCCGGGACGTCACCACCTACGTGCGGGTGCCGAACGCGGGTGCGTGCTCGCGGTGTCTGGTACTCGCGGGGATTCGGGTGGGCGGGGTGTCGACGGCGTTTCAGCGGCACCCGAACTGCCACTGCGGTATGGAGCCGGTCACCTCGTCGTCGCGGCCGGAGCCGTTCGACGCGAAGGACCTGTACGACGAGATGTCGCCGGCCCAGCGGAGGAAGACGTTCGGTGAGGCCGGGATGAAGGCCATCGACGCTGGCGCCGACATTGCGCAGGTCGTCAACGCCCGCCGTGGCATGTCCAGCGCCAGCGTGTTCGGGAAGAAGCTGTTGGTCACCTCGGAGGGCGTAACCAGCCGCGGCCTGGCGGGCAAGCGGCTGAAGAACCTGGAGAAGGTGCCCGGTCAGCGCTACCGCGTCAGCCAGACGCCCCGGTTGATGCCGGAGGAGATCTTCCGGCTCGCCGACGACCGCGAGCACGCCATCAGGCTGCTGCGCACCCACAGCTACATCGTCTGACCCCTGCCCGCGCGCAAAGCGCGGGCTCTCACCCCGCAACGGGAGCATCCATGCAGCGATCGACCCTGCCCCGCCATGCCCGCGCGCACGCGCCCGGCTGGGCCCACCCCTACGCGTCCGGCCCGTGGTCACCGGTCTTGTACGCCGACGGCGGCGAGGACGACCCCGAGGGCGGCGAGCCGGACCCCGCCGGCGACGAGGAGGGGGAGGAGGTTCCCGCCGACGACGGCGAGGACGACCTCGAGGGCGGCGAGCCGGACCCGGACGGCGCCGAGGCGCTCGGCGACCGGGGCAAGCGGGCGCTTGCGTCGATGAAGGGCAAGTGGCACAGCGAGCGCGAGAAGCGCAAGGCCCTGGAGGAGCAGCTCGCGGCCAAGGACGGCGCCGACGAGGCAGAGAACACGCGCCGACAGGCCGAGGCCGACGCCCTGTCGAAGGCCAACACTCGGATCCTTAAGGCGGAGATCCGGGCGGCGGCCAAGGGCCGTCTGAACGACCCCAAGGACGCGCTGACCTTCCTCGACCTCGATCAGTTCGAGGTCGGCGAAGACGGCGAGATCGACCCCGAGGAGATCGAGGATGCGATCGAGGATCTCCTCAAGGCCAAGCCCTACCTGGCAGCCGCAACGGTGAAGAGGTTCCAGGGCACCGGCGACGGCGGAGCGGCGCGCAAGGCGTCCCGGCCGAAGCAGCTCACCCGAGCAGACCTCAAGTCCATGAGCCCGGAGGCGATCGAGAAGGCCCGCATCGACGGGCGTCTCGACGACCTCATGGGCGGCAAGTAGCCAGGAGGAAGCATGTCCGTCAGGAATTTCGTTCCCGAGATCTGGAGCTCGCGACTGATGGTCGCGGCCCGCAAAGAATTGATCTACGCCTCGCCGACGGTGGTCAACCGCGACTACGAGGGCGAGATCGGCGAGGCGGGCGACACCGTCCGCATCACCTCGGTGTCCCGGCCGGCGATCGGCACCTACACCCCGGGCTCGACCGTCATCACGCCGGAGTCGCTGACCACCGGGCAGCGCACCCTGGTGGTGGACCAGTCGAAGTACTGGGCGTTCTCCATCGACGACGTCGACAAGCGGCAGGCCAAGTCGAACCTGATCCCGCAGGCCATGTCCGAGGCGGCCTACGCGCTCGCGGACACCATGGACCAGTACGTGGCGGGCCTGTACACGCAGATCGCGTCCGGGAACTTCCTGAACGTGGTCGGCTCCCCGATCGACACCTACACCACCGCGACCGACGCCTACGACGAGGTCCTTGTGCCGCTGCGCACGAAGCTGACCAAGGCGAACGTTCCGAAGATGGGCCGGTACGTGATCGTCCCGCCCGAGTTTTACGCCTCGCTGCTCCTCGACGACCGGTTCATCTCCGCGGACAAGGCGGCCACGGACACCGGCCTGCGCAACGGGTTCGTCGGCCGCGCGGCCGGCTTCGACATCTACGAGTCGAACAACTGCCCCGTACCGACCGGCGACACCACGGTCATCCAGGCCGGTGTGAAGTCCGCGGTGACGTTTGCCGAGCAGATCAACAAGACCGAGGCATACCGCCCCGAGAACTCCTTCGAGGACGCCGTCAAGGGCCTGGCCCTGTACGGGGCGAAGGTGCTGCGCCCCGACCACCTGGCCGCCGCGTTCATCAACCCCGCCTGAGGAGCCTGACCCATGGCAACCACACAGATCCCGTACTCGGCCCTCGTGCCGAACTCCAGCCTGACCGACCCGGCGGGCACCACCACGGTGGTGGCTCCGACGAACAACATGCAGATCAGCGACGCGTTCCCGGAGCTGACCGTGCTGCGGGTGGTCAACACCGGCATCGAGCAGGACATCACCATCAAGGCGGGCGCCCACCCGCCGGCGCTCGCGGCCGGACAGGGCGACCTCGTCGTCACCGTGGCCGCAACGACCGGCGTGCAGTGGATCGGCCCGTTCGAGTCGGGCCGGTTCGTCCAGGCCGACGGCAGCATGCTGATCGAGGCCGAGACCGTCAACGCCACCATCACCGCGTTCAAGGTCCCGAGGAACACCTGATATGGCCGACACGATCCACGTGCGCGGGGAGGGCGGGGCCGTCATCGCGATGGACCTGCCCCTCCCGGAGGCCATTCAGCAGCGCCTGGACCGCGGACTGATCCAGCGCGTCGACGCCGACGGGACCTCCCTCGGCGTCCCCGCTTCTGTTTCGGCGGAGGAACCGTCCGACCGTGCCGACGAGCAGCAGGCTGCTGCTCCGGCAGCCGACCGTCCGGCCCTGGCAGCGCCGAAGGCCGACTGGATCACCCACGTCGTCAGACGCGGGCTGCTGTCCGCCGAGGACGCGGCGAACTACACCAAGGCCGACCTGATCGACATGGCCGGCTGACAAGGAGGTCACCGTGGCACTCGACCCTCTGGCGACGGTGGCCGACCTGGAGGCCCGCGGCCTGTACGTCGATGCCTCCGAGGAGACCATCGTCGGCACCTTCCTCGCTGTTGCTTCGGCAGCGGTGCGTGAGGCGGCAGCATCGCCCATCACGCAGACGACGTCCACGGTCACCGTGGAAGGGGAGCCTGGGCAGTGGCTGACGCTGCCCGGGCAGCCCGTGACGGCCGTCTCCACCGTCCTGCTGGACGGCGAGGCGGTCACTGACTGGCGACTGGTCGGCGGCAGGCTGTGGCGGACTGCCGGGTGGGCAAGCGGGTGCGGTTTGTCGCTGTTCGACGTCACCCAGACCCATGGGCTGGAGACGGTTCCTGCGGACCTCGTGGACCTCGTGTCCCGGATGGCTGCGGGAGCGCTGAAGGCGCAGCGGGCCGAGGAGGACGGCAGCGGCCTGGCCGCTGACAAGCCCATCACCTCCGAGCGCATCGGTGACTACGCGGTCACCTACGCCAACGACGGGCGCGTCACCGAGATGGAGCTGCCGCAGCACTGGCGCGAGCGGCTCGAGGCCCGCTTTGGGGGCGGTACGCAGCTGCTGAGGTCGCGGTGAGCGGGCCGGGCCGCCACCTCAACCGGGTCCTGGAAGTGTGGCGGCACACCACCACTCCCGACGGTGCCGGCGGGCAGACGACGTTGCTGGTGCAGCAGGACAGCGTGCGGGCGAAGGTCGACCAGCCGTCTGCGAGCGAGCGTCTGGTGGCCGCGCAGACGGGGTCACGTCACTCCCACGACGTGTACCTGCGGCCGGCGGCGAATGTGAAGCGTGGCGATGAGCTGCGCGGCACTGACGGGCTCGGGCAGGCACAGGCGTTTCGGGTGCTGTCGGTGGTTCAGCCGTCGCGGCCGGTGTACTCCAAGGCCCTCGTCGAACTGATTCAGTCCGAAGGAGCGTGACCATGGCCGGGCGCACCAGGATGAGCGTGGAGATCGAGGGTTTGGGCCGGTTGCGCGAGCAGCTGGAGGAACTCGCGCCGCAGATTGAGGCTGCGGTCAAGCGGGCTGTGAAGGAATCCGCTGAGGCGGTGCGTGATGAGACTCGTCGGGGTGTGCGCGTCGATACCGGCAACCTGCGCGACAAGGTTGACATCACCTACAAGGACGAGGGCTTGTCGGCTGAGGTCGGATGGAGTGACCGCTCCGACTGGTACGCCGCCGTGCAGGAACACGGCACCCGTCGTATGCCGGCGAACCCGGTGCTCGGACCTGCGCTGGAGCGCGAGCGTAACGAGCTGCCTCGGCGCGTTCGTACTGAGGTTCGGCGGGAACTGCGGTGACCGCCCCGGCCCCGATGCTTCCCGTGCAGCAGGCCGTCTACAGCACACTCACCGGCAACGCGCCGCTGATGGCCCTCATCAGCGGCGTGTACGACTACGTCCCCGAATCGGCCGACTACCCGTTCGTCGTGATCGGTGAGGCGATCGAGACCCCTGACAACGCGCACGGCCGGTTCGGCCGGGAGACCGTCATCACGTTGCACGTGTGGTCGCAGCACCGCGGTCACAGTCAGGGCCTGTCCATCGCAGCGGCCGTCACCGCGCTGCTGGACCATCAGCCCCTGACGATCACGGGGCTGGACCACATCGTTACCCGGTACGAGTTCAGCCAGACGCTCACCGACCCTGAGCCGCCGGGAGACATCCGGCACGTCGTGCTGCGCTACCGCATTGTCACCGAGCAAACACCCTGACTGAAAGGAGCCTGCGATGGCAGCGCTCACAGCGACGACCGTGACCACGGTCGGTGGCCTGGCCGATCTCGAAGGCGCCGCGACCGCGGCCGGTGCCGGCGGTGACACCGCCCCCGTCGGCGTCGGCTACGCCCTCGTCATGTTCAACGGGGACGCCTCCCCGCACACGGCGACGATCGTCACTCCGGGCACCAAGGACGGGCACGCCGTCGCCGACGCCACCCTCGTGGTCGCCGCTGGCGAGTTCGGGCTCATCCCCCTCACCAACCTCTTCCGTGGCGCCACCGGCCTCGCGGCCATCACCTACGACGCCGTCACCTCCGTGACCGTCCTCGTCATCAAGCTGGGAGTCTGACATGGCAGGTCAGGATGCCTTCGGTACGCAGTTCCTGCGCGACACCACCGGCAGCGGAGCTTTCGGCGTGATCGCCAACGTCAGCGACATCTCCGGCCCGTCCCGCTCGCGGGAGGCCATCGAGGTCACGGCCCACGACTCGCCGGACAAATACCGCGAGTTCATCAAGGGCCTGAAGGACGGCGGCGAGGTGGAGATCACCTTGAACTACGACCCGGGCAACTCCACGCATGCCGCGCTCGACGCCGACTTCGAGGAAGACGACCTGCGCGCCTACCAGGTCATCATCCTGCCGGGCGACGACGACGAGCACACCTGGGGGTTCTCCGCCCTGATCACCGACCTCGGCGACGCCTACCCCATCGAAGACAAGATGGAACGCACCGCCACCTTCAAGATCAGCGGCAAGCCGACGCTGACCGCGACTGGCTGAGGAGGCTGACCCATGGCATCGCTGAAGGACCTCATCCGCCAGGCCCAGGACATCCGGGTCCAGGACGACGTGGAGATCCCCGAGTGGGCGCCCGGCGCCCGCTTCCGGGTGTGCGGCCTGCCCTCGGGGGACTGGGAGGCGTACCAGAACAGCCTGACGAAGATGACCCGCCGCGACTCGGCCACGGGCGTGGAGATGACGATCCGCTCCCGGAAGGCGGAGATCGTCGCCAAGTCTCTGCGGGACCAGGACACCGACGAGCTCGTCTTCCCTGACCTCCGCGAGGGCATCTCGATCCTCAGCGGCCGGTCCGCCGGCATCGTCAACGGCCTGTTCGAGCTGGTGCGGCACCTGTCCGACGACGACAAGGACTTCACCCAGAAGGTGCGGGACGCGGAGGGAAACTCCGACGGCGACCAGAGCTGAAACTCCTCTACGACCTGTCCGCCGCCTACCGCATCCCCCCGGGCGAGGTGATGGCCAGGTTCACCGAGGAGGAGCTCATCCACCTGATCGCCTACCAGAACCTGTACGGGCCCATCGGCCCGCAGCGGCTGGACGTGGTGGCCGCGCGCCTGGGGATGGACGTGGCCGCCCCGCACATGAAGAAGGGCCAGCGACCCAAGCTCAAGGACCACTTGATCCGGTGGAGCCAGGCCGCCAGGCCGCGCCGGACCGGGCATGAGCTGCTGGCCGCGGTCCGCGGGATCCAGGACCGATACGACGCGCCCGAGCACCCCGGGCGGCGAGGACGGAGACCCACGTGACCATCCTGGATGAGCTCCTTGTTCGCATCGGGGTCGACTCCTCGGCCGTGGACGAAGGCACCGACGCAGTTGCCGGGAAGCTCGACGGCTTGGCCGCTCCGGCTGCCGCCGCCGGTCTCGCCGCGGGCGCGGTTTTCGCGGTCGGCATCAGCGCCGCGATGGACATCGACGCCGCGCAGAGCAAGCTGAAGGATTCCCTCGGGCTGACCCAGGCCGAGGCCGAGCGCGCCGGCGGCATCGCGGGCGCCGTCTACTCCGCCGGGTTCGGCGAGTCGCTGGACGGCATCGCCGACACGGTCGACGCGGTCGTCTCGAGCATCGGCGGCCTGGGCAAGGCCACGGACGCCGAGCTTCAGCAGATGGCCAAGGGCGCCGAGGCGCTTGCCAAGCGCTTCGAGTTCGACGTCACCGAGAGCATGCAGGGTGTCGGCACCCTCATTAAGACCGGCCTGGCCAAGGACGGCGTGGAGGCCCTCGACCTCCTCACCGCGACCGCGCAGAAGCTCCCCAAGGCATTCCGCGAGGAACTCCCAGTCCTGACGAAGGAGTACGGAGAGTTTTTCGACCAGCTCGGGTTCACGGGGCCGGACATGATGGGCCTGCTGGCCGAGGCCGCGAAAAACCCGCTTTTCGAGATCGACAAGGTGGGCGACGCGCTGAAGGAGCTCTCTCTGCGGCTGGCCGACACAGACGCGGTGAAAGAGCCTCTCAAGGCGCTGAAGCTCGACGTCAAAGACATTCAGAAGCTCGTCAACACGGGCCAGGGCACCAAGGCTTTCGACCAGATCATCACCGCGCTGAAGGGCGTCACGGACCAGACCGAGCGGACGATGCTGCAAGCCGCCCTTTTCGGCGGGCCCGGCGAGGACATGGGCAACACCCTGCTGCAGCTGTCCGCGGACGGCGCCGCCGCGGCCAACGGGCTGGATAAGACTGCGGGCGCGAGCAAGGCGATGACGGACGCCATGGAGAAGGACCCCGCGCAGCAGATGGACGCCGCCCTGCGGACGCTGCAGATGACCCTGGGCGAGGCCCTCCTGCCGCTGGTGAAGAAGGCATCGGAGTTCTTCTCCGAACACAAGGAGATCGTCAAGACGCTGGCGCCGATCATCCTGGGCCTGGCGGTCGCGCTGGGCATCATGGCCGCCGTGATCTGGCTGGTCAATTTGGCGATGCTCGCCAACCCAATCGCGTGGATCATCCTCGGGATCGTCGCCCTGATCGCGATCGTCGTCATCCTGGTTGCCAAATGGGACTGGGTGAAGCAGCAGCTCGGGATGCTGTGGGACTGGATCAGTATGAAGGCCCACCAGGTGTGGGACGCAATCTCGGACTACTTCTCCGGCCTGTGGGACGACATCACCCGCACCGTCCGGGAAGCGATCGAAGCGATCAAGACGAAGTTCATGAACTTCAACCCGATCGGGATCATCATCAAAAACTGGGGGCAGATCACCGGCTGGGTCCGCACCCAGTGGGACACCGTCACCCGCACCGTCCGCGACGCCGTCCGCCGCATTGGATCCTTCTTCTCCGGCATGTGGGGCGGCATCACCCACGGCCTGCGCTCCGCCCTCAACGGCGCGATCGGCCTCATCAACGGCGCAATCGGCGGCATCAACTCCCTGATCTCCGGCGCCAACCGGGTCCCCGGGGTGAGCATCCCTCACGTTCCCTACATTCCGTACCTTGCTGACGGCGGCATCACCACCGGCCCCACCCTCGCCATGATCGGTGAGGGCCCGGAGCAGGAGGCGGTGCTGCCGCTGTCTCGCCTGGAGCAGATGATCAGCATGGGGCAGGGTGTCCGCGCGCCGTCCACCGCCCGGGTACAGCCCGCCACCGCCCGCGTCGTCATCGACGTCACCGGCGGCACCGACGCCCTCATCGGCGTCATTCAGGACTGGGTCCGCACCGACGGCTACGGCGACGTGACCACCCTCGCCCGACGATAGGAGACACCGTGGCACTCCCCTCCGACCGGGTCGAGCTCCAGATCGGCGGGGAGTGGACCGACATCACCCCCGACGTCTACGACCGCGACCCGATCGTCATCCGGCACGGCCGCTCCAGCGCCACCTCCCGCACCCAGCCGTCCAAAGCCAGCCTCACCCTGAACAACCGCAGCGGGAAGTACAGCTCGCGTAACCCGATGTACTACGGGCGGATCGGCCGCAACACACCGATCCGGTGCATCAGCGCGGGGGGCCAGCCGTACCTGTACATCCCCGAGGACGTCGCGGGCCGGGCGACCACGCCCGACCACGCCTCGCTGGACATCACCGGCGACATCGACGTCCGGGTGGAGGTCATGCCGCAGCAGTGGACGGGGGTGGGTATCGGCTACGAGCTGATCGGCAAGTACGTCGCGTCCGGGAATCAGCGGTCCTGGCGGCTCATCGTCACAGGCGAGGGCGAGCTGCTGCTGACCTGGTCCCCGGACGGCGCGAGCATCATCGAGCACCGCTCCCCGGTACTGCGGCCCCTCGGCCCGAGGATGGCAGTCCGCGCGGCTCTCGACGTCGACAACGGGTCCGGTGGCTACACCCTTACGTACTACATCGCCGATAGCCTGGCCGGGCCGTGGGTCGAAATCGGGCAGACCGTCACCACCAGCGGCACCACCAGCATCTACAGCTCGACCGCCTCCGTCGAGCTCGGCGACCTGGCCGCCCTCGTTTTCACCAACCACGAACGCCGTATCTACGCCGCGCAGGTCCGTGACGGCATCGACGGCACCGTGGTCGCCACCCCGGACCTGACCGCCCAAACTCCCGGCACCACCAGCTTCACGGACGGCGCGGGCCGGACCTGGACCCTGTCCGCCGGCGCCACCGTCTCCGATGAGGAATTCCGCTTCCAGGGGGCTGTGGCAGCCTGGCCGGCCCGCTGGGACGCCACCGGTAGCGACGTGTGGGTCCCCATCGAAGCAGCCGGTGCCCTGCGCCGCCTCACCCAGGGCAAGAAGGCGCTGCCATCCACACTGCGGCGCCGTCTGCCCTCCCAGGCAAGTTTGCTGGCCTACTGGCCGTGCGAGGAATCCGAGGGTGCGTCACGCGCCTATAGCCCACTCGGCGGTGTCGCTCCGCTCAGCGTGGCAGGCTTTGACTTCTCGCAGGACGACACCCTTGGCGGGTCGTCCGCCCTGCCCATCGTCGACCCCGGCGGCAGCATGCTCGGGACCGTACCCGGCCCCGCGAGCCCCTCCACCACGTGGGCCCTGTGCATGCCCTACCGCGTCGACGGCACCGCGCCCGGCTCCGAGCAGGAGATGCTGTCCTGGCAGACCAGCGGCACGATCCGCCGCTGGCGCATCACCATGGGTGCGACCAGCAGCCACATCCTGGGCTACGACGCGATCGGCACGCTCGTCGTCAACGAGGTCGTTGCTACCGGCAGCGAGCTTTTCGAGGGCTGGTGGCGCCTTGAATTCCTCGCCACACAGAACGGCGGGAACATCGACTGGAAAATCACATGGACCCAGGTCGGTGGGGCCAATGGGGTCTATTCCTCCTCCGTGGCCGGCACCCTTGGCCAGATCACCAGTATCAACACGGTCTTCGGTTCCGGCCTGCCGAACATTCGCATCGGCCACCTCACCGTCTGGTCAGCCGACGTGATCGGCCCCGCCTACGACTCCGCCGACACCGGATTCGACGGTGAGAGCGCCACCGAACGGATGGAGCGCCTGGCTGTGGAGGAGGCTGCCACCGTCTCTCTCGTGACCTACCACGGCGACCCCACCAGCACGGCCGAGCTCCTCGGCCCACAGAGCCCCGACGCGCTGCTGCCTCTGCTGCAGGAGTCCGCGGACTGTGACGGGGGAATCCTCCACGAGGATCTGACCGATGCCCGCCTCGTCTACCGCGACCGCCACACCCTGTACAACCAGCCCGTACGCCTCACCCTCGACTACGCCGCCGCCGAGGTCGGCGTGCCGCTGGAGCCGGTCGAAGACGACGAAGCCACCCGCAACGACATCACTGTCTCCCGCCGCGACGGGTCCGACGGGCACGCCGTCGACGAGGACGGCACGCTGTCCGTGCTGGCCCCGCCATACGGTGTCGGCATCTACGACGAGCAGGTCACCCTCAACCTCCACTCCGACGAACAGACCGAACCGATCGCCGGCTGGCTCCTGCACCTGGGTACCTGGGACGAGGCCCGCTACCCCACCGTCCGGATCCAGCTCCACGCCACACCCCACCTCATCCCCGCCTTCCTCAAGCTCCGCCCCGGCGACCGTATCCGCATCATCAACCCCCCGCCCTGGCTGCCCCCAGGTCCGATCGACCTGCACGTCCAGGGCTGGGCAGAGAAGCGCCGCCAGTACACCTGGGACGCCGACCTCATCTGCAGCCCGGCTGGCCCGTGGACGATCGGCGTCCTCGACGACACCGCCCGCCTCGACACCGAGTTCAGCGTCATCGACACCAGCGTCGACGCCACCACCACCAGCGTCGACTTCACCACTTTCACGGGCCCGCACTGGGTCGACTCCGCCACCTACCCGACCGATTTCCCCTTCGACGTGCTGGCCGGCGGCGAGCGGATGACGGTGACCGCGATCACCGGCACCGGCGCCACACAGACCGCGACCGTCACCCGCTCCGTCAACGGCATCGTCAAGAGCCACGACGCGGGCACGGACGTCCGTCTCGCCGACCCCACCTACCTCGCCCTGTAGAGGAGATCCCATGCCGTTCACCCCGTATCTGGCCGGCCAGAGACTGACCGCCGACCGTCTGAATGCCGTGTCCATGATCGGTGCGACGGTTTTCCTCGCCTACCGGTCAGCGTCGCAGGCAATCACGACCGGCGGTGACGCCGGCTCCAACGCGACTTCGTGGGACGACGTCCAGTCCGACCTCCTCGGCGGATGGCTGGCGGGCTCCCCGACCCGCTGGACCGTGCCGCAGACCGGCTGGTGGCGCCTCGCCGGAGCTGTGGCTTTCGACGCCAGCACGGGCGGCACGACCCGCGAGTGCGTCTGGTACGTCAACGGGTCGGCGATCGGCGCAGGCCGCGCCCGCACCTTCGGCAACACCCTGGCATCTGTGCCGGTGACGGTGGAGGCCAGGACGCTGTCTCAGCTCCTCACCGCCGGCGACTACGTCCAGCTCGTCCCCGCACAGAACTCGGGCAGCAACCTCAACCTCGCGACCGGCAGCTACCGGTCGTACATCGACATCTCCTACGCCGGCCCCGCCTAACCCCCACCTCGCCTGTCCGCCCCGTGCCGCTCCGGTCCGGGGCTGTCTCATGTCTGGAGCACCGCATGACCCACCAGCCCACACCGGCTGTCGGCCGCATCGTCCACTACGTCAGCTACGGCACTCCTGGCGGCGAGTACACCTCGCAGTGCCGGGCCGCCATCATCACAGCCGTCCACGGCCAGTTCCTCGTGGACATCGCGGTGCTCAACCCCGAGGGCATGTTTTTCAACCGTGGCGTGACCCACGGCGAGCCCAAGCCCGACGGCTCGCACGAGGGCGGGTCCTGGCACTGGGCCGGAGCGTGCGTGATGGCGGGGAGTGCAGAAGAGATCGCCCGGAGCTTTCACGAGGCGTACGAGGAGCTGGCACCCAGCCACGGCTACGAGACGCGCGAGGCATCCCGCAAGCCATGGAGCGATGTACCGGAGCAGAACCGGGCGCTGATGATCGCGGTCGTCGGGCGGCTGCTGGACGAGGGAGTGATCAGCTGATGGCCTCACCTCTCTCTGCGGATCGGCTCCTGGCGGCGCTGCGCGCCGAGGGCGTCACCGTCGTCGAACACGACGGCTGGCGTACCCACAGCCGGAACCACGTCGGCGGCTGGGGCCCGGTCAACGGCGTGATGATCCACCACACCGTCTCCAGCGGCACCGCGTCCTCCGTCGAGCTCTGCTACGACGGCTACGCGGGGCTCCCCGGCCCGCTGTGCCACGGCGTCATCGCCAAGGACGGCACCGTGCACCTCGTCGGCAACGGGCGTGCCAACCACGCGGGCGGCGGCGACCCGTCCGTCCTTGCCGCAGTCGTCGACGAGCGGTACGGGACCCGCCCGCCGACCCCGCATCAGCATCAGGGCAGCGCGGGCGCTGTCGACGGCAACGCCCACTTCTACGGCTTCGAGTGCATCAACCTCGGCGACGGGAAGGACCCCTGGCCCCCGGAACAGATGGCCGCGATCGAGCGTGTCTCGGCCGCTATCTGCCGGGCGCACGGCTGGGGCGCCAAGTCGGTCATCGGGCATTCGGAGTGGTCGGACTGGAAGAGCGACCCGCGTGGCTTCGGCATGCCGGGCATGCGTGACCGGATCGGTACCCGGCTCGCCGCCGCCCCCACCAAGACCACGCCCGTACCTGCCCCTGAGGAGGCTGCTGTGTCCCTGTCCGATGCCGATATCCGAAAGGTCGCCGACGCTGTGTGGGGGGCGCGGTTCGTCTCCCCGGCCGCGCCCGACTCCGCGCCCCGTCCCGCGGCAGCGTTCCTGCGCTGGGGCGACCAGCACACCGTCGACATCCTCGCCCGGATCGGAGCCCTGTCCGCGGCGGTCACCGCGCTCGCCCAGGCGGGCGGCCTCGACGCATCCGAGATCCAGGCCGCCGCCGAGGCCGGGGCCCGCGCGGCGCTCGCCGAGCTCGGCGACCGACTCACCACCGACTGAAGGAGCTGACCATGTCTGATGCTGCGAAGCGCACGCTGCGCACGATCTTCCAGACCGCGATCGGTATCGCTGCGGTGCTGCCCGCGCTGGTGGACACGGCGGGCCTGCCGCAGTCGCTGCCGTGGGTGGCTGGTGCGCTGGCCGTGGCGGGTGCGGTGACGCGGGTGATGGCGATACCGGTGGTGCAGCGGTTGCTGCCGGGGTGGCTGCGGACCGACGGAGACGGCAGCGGCTCGTGACGCCGGCTGAGTCGGGGCAGGTCGCACTGGAGCTGGAGCGGCTTCGGGGCACGCTGGAGACTGGTTTCGCGCGGGTGGATGGCGCGCTGGCTCTGCTGGTGCAGCGGTCGGATCAGACGGATCGGGCGCTGGACGAGCAGGGTACGGAGTTGCGGGGCCTGGAGAAGCGGGTCGATGTCCTGGAGGCGGACGTCAAGGTCGCTGCGACGCACGGGCCACGGCTGTCGGCTGTGGAGCGGGTGGCGTGGACGGCGATCGGTGTGGGTGCGGTTGCGGCGCCGGTGGGTGGCTGGCTGCTCGGTGTGTTGGTGAAGTGAAACTGCCCCCTGTCTGGCCTTCGGGCCGGGCAGGGGGCGGTTTCGTCATGTCCGGGGTCAGTCGGGTGGCTCCGGCAGCCGGGCCACGAAAGTCCCGATGCCCGGCTCCATATACGCCAGCCCCGCATCCCGCAGCTCCTTCAGGACGCGCTTCGCCGTCGGCAGACTGATCCCCGTCTCCTCGATCAAGTCCACCGCCGAAGGCAGGCGCGTCCCCGGCGGGTACACGCCGTCGTCGATCCGCTCTTCGATCAGCGCGTACACCTGCCGCCACCTGGGGATATTGGGCTGCCAATCCATGCCGCGACGCTAGGTGGACTGGGACCACTAGACGAGCAAGGACGACCTTGACCACCTTGACCGGCTAGTCCACACATCCCACTCCGGCTACTGTGATGGGTACGACAGACCCCCGCGACCGTGCGACCGGTCCGGGGGTGCGGACGAACCCTCGGGAGGTCTCGTCATGGGCCACGCTACCCCTCCGCCTGCGGCTCGTACAGACAGGCGGGTGTCCGGGTACTGCACCCTGGAGTACGGGCACGTCCACTGCCAGCCGGGTCCGGTGACGACCAGCTACGGCGAGATCGCCCTGGTGTACCGCTGCGACTGCTCGTGCCACAAGACGGAGGCCGGCCGGTGAAGACGTGCGACTACTGCAGCCTCCCCATCGAGGGGGAGGCGCTGGAGATCACACCGGTGTCGGACAGTGGTGCGGCGCCGTCGGTGTACTGGCATCGGGAGCGAGAGGCGTGCGGGCGGCCCCGGCCACCGGTGGGCGACTCGCCACTGACCCGTCACCTACGACGTGCATCCTGATCTCCTGTCCGTCCGTGCTCACGGCGGAGCACGGACGGACAGGTTCCGCTACCCCCGATCGGGGCTACCTGACCAGGTCAGCGAGAGGTACACCTAGGGCATCGGCGATCTGGACGAGGTCGGTGAAACGCGGGTCTCGTGTGCCTGCCTCGTACCGCTGGATGCTGCGGCGCTCCATGCCGATGGCGTCGGCGAGTTGGTCCTGGGAGAGGCCGGCGGTGCGGCGGAGCTCCACGATGCGCGCACCTAGGGCCGTGCGACGGCGCAGGACAGCGTCAGGGAGCGGGGTTCGTCGGGCTGGCACTCGTCAACGCTGAGCGGCTGGCGATCTTGCGTCAGTACCCAAACGGTCGCATCACCGGTAGAGTCCGGCCCGTTCCGGAATTCGGAGTTCCAGACCGGCCGCTCCCGTCCTGCCCCCCAGGCAACGAGAGCGGTCAGGCAGCGCCCCCGCCGACGCGGGGGCGCTGTCGTGTTTGGTGTCGCGGTCGGGAGCTTGGCTACTCACCTCGCCTGCCGTACGGCCATCCGTTCCCGCGCCTGTTCCCGCGGGAACAGCGGCGGGCATTCGGCCCCTCCGAGCGACATCGAGCGTCATCGAACAACACCCTTATGTCCGGGTTTTCGGCATCTCCGCAGGTCAAAACTGGGTAACAAAACTGGTTCGAGTCCCGTTACTCACCCTGAATGATCAAGGGCTGGCCTGTGAGAACAGGTCAGCCCTTCGTCGTGCCCCTCGAGAGCCCCTGGGGTGAGCAGGCCGAGCCCGCCCGGCTCACCCCGCGAGGGTCCGCCGGGGGCCACTGCGGGCTGACGCCCCCGGAGGACCGCTGCCCCGCCACCCACGAGCGGATCCACCCCGACACCGCCTCCGTGGTCGGCCTCACCACCGCCCGCCTCAGCCACACCCCCGAAGACGGGTGGGATACCGGTGACCCAGGCCACCGGACGTTACGGAATGGCCGATGTTCCTCAGTCTGGGCGCGGGCTGTTCGTGTACACGAGTCCTGGGGCGGACGCCGCCGCTTCGGGCCAGTCGGCCTCGCCCAGGTAGCTCAGGGCCTGGCGGAAGTCGTCGATGGCGGGCCCGAACTCGTGGGTGGCGTGTGGAAGGTCGATCGTCTTCGGCTCCGAAGAAGGTCAACAGCACCGCCCGGAAGGAGGTCTGACAGCCACTCCAGGACGTCCGCTCACCGGTGCTTCGTCGGACCGGCCGGCGTCGCGGAGCGCGGCGATCCGCTCCGGAAGGGACCAGGCGAGACCCCCACCGCCGGGCCCGTCGGGCAGGATCGCCTCTCGGGCAGAGGTGCGCGCTCCGGCCGGAGTGGGTGGGGGGGTGGCTCCGGCCGGAGCGCGCGCTGTGGGGGAGGCGGTGGCTACTTGTAGGCGGCGAACGCCCTGGTGAAGGCCAGCGGCTGCTGGAGGATCGACGAGCAGGTGGCGTCCGCGTGGTTCACCGCACCGGCCGCGCACTGCTTGTCGCGGGTCGAGGACCACATGGACAGCCAGCCGATGCCCTTGGATCGGGCGAAGTCGACCAGCTGGGCGGCGTCTTCGACCTTGAAGACCTCGGTGCTGACGTCGTTGACGCCGATCATGGGCGTGACGGCGACGGCCTTCCACGCCGCGGCGTCGGAGAGGCCGAGGACACCCTTGATCTGGGCCTGGGTGGCGGTCGCCGCCTGGATCGCGTACTGGCCCATGTCACCGCTGTAGGCCGGTCCGTAGTCCATCGCCATGATGTTGACGGCGTCGGTGCGGACCCCGTTCTTCTTGGCGTCGGCGAGCAGGTCCACGCCCGGCTGGGTCAGTCCCTCGGGCATGACCGGCAGGGTGAAGGAGACGCTCAGGCCCGGGTGGGACTTCTGGAGCCGGGCGATCGCCTGGGAGCGGCGGGTGTTCGCGGCGGTGTCGGGCAGGGCCGCACCCTCGATGTCGAAGTCGACCTTGGTGAGCTTGTACTGGTCGATGACCTTGCCGTAGGCGGCGGCGAGGTCCGCGGCGGAGGAGCAGTTCAGTGCCAGTTCGTGGCCGGCCGCGCCACCGAAGGAGACCCGGACGTCGCCGCCCTTGGCGCGCAGGGCGCCGATCTGGGAGGCGACCCGGTCGCTCGCCAGGTCGGTGACGCCGCCCCACAGCGGGGCGCAGGCGCCGCCGGAGGTGATGAAGGCCAGGTTGAACTCCTTCACGCCGGTGGCGTCGGCGGTGTCCAGCAGGTCGTACGCCGGGTAGAGCGAGGTGTCGACGTACGGCGCGTACTTCGCGGGGGTGCCGGGGGTGCCGGTGGCGGTCGCCGTCGGGGTGGGGGTGGCGGTCGGGCTCGCGGTGGCGGTCCGGGTCGGAGTGGGGGTCGCGGTGGCGGTCGGCGCGACGGTCGCGGTGGGCTGGTCGGTGGGACGGCCGCTCGGCGTCGGCGTGGCACCGCCCACGGAGCAGGTCGCCTTGTTGATCAGGCAGTCGGCGGGGTCGCCGGCTTCTCCGGTGGCCGAGGTGACGAACCCGACGGTGACGGACTGGCCGGGGGCGAGTTCCTTGTTCCAGCTCGCGGGCCGGACCGTGACGTGCTGCCCGGAGACGGTGTGGTCGCCGTTCCACAGCGAGCCGATCCGCGTCCCGGCCGGCAGGTCGAACTCCAGGGTCCAGTCCTTCTGCGCCGTGGAGGTGTCGTTGGTGACGACGTACTGGCCGGTGTAGCCGCCCGCCCAGGAGCTGGTCCTGGTGTAGGCGGCACCGACGGACGCGGCCTGGGCGGTGCCGGTCAGCGCGAGGACCGCGCCGCCGATCACCGCGGCGGCGACGACCGCGCCGATGGCCTTGGTCCTGCCGGTAGCCCTGCGCCGGTGCGAGCTGGTGCCCATCGCGTGCCTGCCTCTGTGTGCCGGGGGTGGGGTGCGGCAGCACGCTAGCGAGCGGCGAACGGACAAATCCGTACGTGAGGACCAAGGTTCGGGATTCTTAGGCTCCGCTTAAGGGAGCCATCGGGACGAGCAAAGGTTCGGGACCCCGGGCAGGTCGCGGTTCAGAGCCTCTCGGAGCCTGTCGGGTGGCCTCTGGCCGGGCGGTCACGCCCTGGCACGCGCGCTGCCGGCGTTGCCGACATGCCCCGGTAGCTCCGAGCTCCGCTACCGTGGCATCCCGGCGCCTTGGGATCGCACACACCAAACCGCGTCCGCCTGTCGATCGAAGGCCACCCGAGAGGCTCTCAGGCGTCGACGGCCCGTCGGCTGCCTCCGCCGCCGCGCTTGCGGCGCCCCACCCGGTGCCCGGTCCGGCCTGTGGCCTCGGCGGTGCCGCGGCCGTCGAGCCCGATCCAGATCCGGACCTCGGTACCGCCGAGCACGGAGTGGCCGATGCGGACGTCGCCACCGGTGGCCTCGGCCATCTGACGCACGATGTCCAGCCCGAGGCCGGTGGACCCGTCGCGCCGCCCGCTGTTGCCGCGGGTCAGGGCGGCGGCCGGGTCGGCGATCCCCGGCCCGGCGTCGGAGACCAGGACGATGACGGCGTCGTCGCCGTTGTGGACGTCGACGGAGAAGGCGGTGCCCTCGGGGGTGTGCCGGAAGACGTTGCCGAGCAGCGCGTCCAGCGCCGCGACCAGTTCCGGACGGGCCACGGGGATGCGGACGGGACGGTCGACCCCGGCGACCCGCACCTTGCGGCCCTCGTCCTCGGCGAGCGCCGACCAGAAGTCCATCCGTTCCCGTACGACGTCGGAGGCGTCGCAGCCGGCGCCCGGACCGGTGGCCTGGGTCTGCGGCTTGGCCTCCCGCGCCGTACGGATGATGGTGTCGACCTCGCACTCCAGCTGTTCGACGGCGGCCCGGGTCTGCTCGGCGGCCGGCCCGGAACCGAGCGAGGCGGCGTTGAGCCGGAGCACCGTGAGCGGGGTCCGCAGCCGGTGGGACAGGTCGGCGGCCAGTTCACGCTCGTTGGCGAGGAGCCGGACGACCTGGTCGGCCATGGAGTTGAAGGCGACCGCCGCGGACTTGAGCTCGGGCGGCCCCTCCTCGGGTACCCGCGCGCCGAGCCGCCCCTCCCCCAGGTCGTGGGCGGCCCGCGCGAGTCGCTGCGCGGGCCGGACCATCCGGACGCCCAGCCGGTCGGCGACCGCGACGGAGCCGAAGATCAGGCAGGTGCCGACCCCGGCCAGGACCAGCCAGGCGGTGGCCACCCCGTTGCTGACCTCGCCTTCGGGGACGAAGAGTTCGACGATCGCGACCTGGCCCGAGCCGATCGCGGTGGGCTGGAGCAGCACGGAGCCGCCCGGCACCTCGAGGATGGTGGCGCGTCCCAGCTCGCGGGTCGTGCGCAGGTCCTCCACGGTGGCCCGGCGGGTGCCGATCTCCAGGGGCTTGGCGCCCGGTTCGTCGGCGGCGGGGACGTGGACGGCCATCCGCCCCGCGGCGCCGTCCTCGGTGGTGGCGACGGCGCGGTCCAGTTCCCCGCGGTCGGTGGTGATGGCGAGAACGGGCGCGAGCCCGGCGGCGCGCCGCTCGGCGTTGGAGAAGGCCCGGTCGCGGGCCATCTCCTTGACGACGAGTCCGAGGGGGACGGCGAAGGCGACGACGACCATGGCGGTGACGGCGAGCGACACCTTGACGAGGGCCCATCTCACGGTGTGGTCTCCCGGGGCGGCTCCAGTTTCACACCCACCCCGCGCAGGGTGTGCAGATAGCGCGGGCGGGCCGCCGTCTCGCCCAGTTTCCGCCGGAGCCACGACAGATGCACGTCGATGGTCTGGTCGTCCCCGTAGGACTGCTGCCACACCTCGGAGAGCAGTTCCTTGCGCGGTACGACCACCCCGGGCCGGCCGGCGAGGAAGGCCAGCAGGTCGAACTCGCGGCGGGTCAGGTCCAGCGCGGTCCCGTCGAGTTCCGCCTGGCGCCGCAGCGGATCGATCGACAGTCCGCCGACCCGGATCACCCGCGAAGGCGGCGCCTCGCCCGCGAACGCCCGCGCGCGGCGGAGCACGGCGGACATCCGGGCCGAGAGGTGTTCCACGGAGAAGGGCTTGGTGAGGTAGTCGTCGGCCCCGTCGTTGAGGAGCCGGACGATCTCCGCCTCGTCGTCCCGCGCGGTCGCGATGATCACGGGGACGTCGGTGATGCCACGGAGCATCTTGAGCGCCTCGGACCCGTCCAGATCGGGGAGTCCGAGGTCGAGGATGACCACGTCGAAACGGAAATGGGCGACCTCGCGCAACGCCTCCAGGGCCGTGCCGACGCTCCGTACGGTGTGGGATGCCTCGGTCAGATGCCGGATGAGGGCGGAGCGCACGAACTGGTCGTCCTCGACCACGAGCACACTTGCCATGGGCCGCACCGTACGCCATCCGGGGGAAGTGGGACGGTGTGCCCTCCGGGACGGGTGAAGGTCCACCCAACGGGACGCCGGCGCGCGCGGTGGTGCACCATGGCCCGGATGCGAAGAGGACTCGTTCACGCCGTGGCGTGGTCGCTCGCCACCGGCGCGGCGGTCACACTCTCGTGGTGGGGTGTGCACACGGTGCTGGCCGGGACGGTCTACGACCCGCCGCTCGCGCTGCCCATCCCGGCCGGGGCTTCCCAGGCCCCGGACGGCGGCGGCGGGGAGACGGCCTCCTCCACCGGCCGGCCGAAGCCCTCCTCCGCCGCGCCGACGGCCACGTCCGGCGGGAGCGCCGGGCCCACGGCCTCCCCCGCGGCCTCCACTCCCGCGTCGGCCTCCGCGTACCGGCCGGGCTCCCCGGCGGCCGGGAACGGCCCGAACCCGGACGGCGACGGGGGGAGCGGCGGCCGGGTGAAGAGCTACGCCGTCGACGGCGGCCGGGTGGTGTTCGACCTCGGCACGACGTCGGCGGAGCTCGTGTCGGCGACCCCGGCCTCCGGCTGGCAGATGCAGGTGTGGAAGCAGCCGACGTGGATCCGGGTGACGTTCACCCGGAACGGTCGCGAGCTGTCGGTGTTCTGTGTCTGGCACGACACCGCGCCGCGTGTGGAGATCGACGAACGCTGATCGCCGCCGCGCGCCACGTCCCCGTGGGCCCGCGACCGGGCCCTCTCGGCGCGACCGGGGCCTCTCAGCGGAAGACGGAGGCGGGCGGCAGCGGTGAGGGCTTGGCGCCGGCGTCGGTGACGGGCGTCGCTCCCCCGGTGAAGTCGGCGAGCGTCCGGCCGTGTTCGACCCGCCCGGCGTGCGGGTCGGTCGCCACTCGGCGGGTCAGCTCCGCGACCGGCAGCACCCCGTCGGAGGCGAGCAGGACGGCGTTGCCGAAACGGCGGCCCCGCAGCACGGCCGGGTCGGCGATCAGCGCCAGTTCCGGGAAGACGGAGGCGGCGGTGGCGACCTGGCCGCGCAGATGCGCCAGCGGAGGGCCGTCGGCCAGGTTCGCCGCGTAGAGGCCGCCGGGCCTGAGCACCCGGCGGACCTCGCCGAGGTACTCCGCGCTGGTCAGGTGCGCGGGCGTGCGGGCACCGCTGAACACGTCGGCGATGATCAGGTCCGCCCAGCCGTCCTGCGCCTTGGCGAGCCCGGCGCGCGCGTCGGTGGAACGGACCCGGATGCGGGCGCCCGTCGCGAGGGGCAGTTCCCTGCGGACGAGCTGGACCAGCGGCCCGTCGAGCTCCACGATCTGCTGGGTGGAGCGGGGCCGGGTGGCCGCGATGTAACGGGCGAGGGTGAAGGCTCCCCCGCCGAGGTGCACGGCCTGGACCGGCCGGTGGGGCGGGGCGGCGAGGTCGGCGATGTGTCCCAGGCGCCGCTGGTACTCGAAGGAGAGATGCGCCGGGTCGTCGAGGTCCACGTGGGACTGGGGGGCGCCGTCGATCAGCAGCGTCCAGCCTCGGGGGCGTTCCCGGTCGGGTATGAGTTCCGCGAGCCCGCCGTCGACGGTCTCGACGACGGCGACGGCGGCTGCCGCCCGTTCACGCTGCTTGTTCCTGGCCACGCGTTCCATTATCGGCACCCGCGCCGGTGCTCCGCCCGGCGAGGGCGAGGACGGCGCCTACCGGCAGCCGTCGGCCGCCTCGATCAGGCGCGCGGCCTGGCCCAGCGCCTCCCGCAGCACCACCGGGTCGGTGACCTGGCCGGTGTCACCGGGCGGCAGGAGCCAGCCGGCGGGGCGCGGGGCGCCGTCCGCCTCCCGGTCCGGCCCGCCCGGCAGTTCGGGGAGACGCAGTCCGCGTCCGGAGGTCCGTGTGCAGGCGCTGCCCGGCATGTCCCAGCCCTCGGCCGTGCCGGGCGGCACCACGAAGCCGAGGGTGTCGCGGGTTCCGTCGTGCAGGACGGGGCCGACCGCCGGGGCACCACCGCGACGCAGGATGTCGACGGCTTCCAGGCCCTGCCGTACCGGCACGGTCACCAGGTCACAGGGCGCGCCGTGCGAGGCACTCGCGTCCGGGGTGGGCGCGTGGCACGCGGTCGACTGCGGTCCGATCTCCCTCATGGGGACCCCTCCTCGCTCCTGAGGAGACACGTTTCGTCTCTCCGCATGGTTCAACGCCCGCGGACGTCGACGGCTACGGCGGCGCGCCGCCGCAAAGAATGGCAGTTCATGGCAGATCACGGGCGAGATATCCGATTTATAGCCAAACTCGGCGTGTGCACCCGGTCACAGCGGGTACGTTCTTGCCCCGCCGGAAGACCGGCAGCACAGGAGAGGGCTCGGGCCATGGCGATGTCACGGGCAGTTCCGAATCTCGCCTTCCGCCGGCTCCGCGGGCAGCGCTCGCCGGGGGAGTTCGCCGCCGCGGTCCGCCGGGCCGCGCGGGAGATCGGCGAGCAGGTGGCCTGCGACGCCCGCTACATCGGCCGCGTGGAGGCGGGCGAGATCCGCTGCCCGAACTACGCGTACGAGCGGGTCTTCCTGCACATGTTCCCCGGGCTCGGCCTGGCGGACCTCGGCTTCTCGGCACGGGAGGCGGTACGCGGACGACGCCCGGCGGGCACCGCCGGGCCACCGCCACCGTCCGTCATCACGACCCGGAACGATGAGGAGAGCGACGTGCTGCGTCGCGCATTCATGACGAGCGGCACCGCCACCGTGGCGGTCGCCTCGCTCGGGCTCGGCGGGCCGACCGTCGCGATCCCCGCCCCCCGCGGTACGCACCACGTCGGCGACGCCGAGGTGAAGGCCGTCGAGGACGCCGTGCGCCGGATCCGGCTGCTCGACGACCGGCACGGCGCGGACGGACTCTACGAGGCGGCGGCCCAGCCGCTGCGGTCCGCGTACGCCCTGCTCGACGCGGGTGTCATGGCGCACCGCTCGACAGAGGACCGGTTGCACGCGGGCGCCGGCGAGCTCGCCCTCTCCGTCGGCTGGCTGGCCCACGACTCGGGCCGCTTCGACGACGCGCGCTCGCACTACGCCGAGGCCCTGGCCACCGCGCGGGTCTCCGGCGATCCGGCCCTGGAGGCGCACGCCTTCTGCAACACGTCCTTCCTCGCCCGGGACGCCGGACGGTACCGGGAGGCGGTCCGGGCGGCGCAGGCCGGTCTGCGGGCGGCGCGCCCGTTCTCCTCGGCACGACTGCTCGCGCTGCTCTCCTTGCGGGAGGCGGGCGCCTGGGCCGGGCTCGGCGACCGGACCGCCTGCGAACAGGCGCTGGGCCGGGCGCACGCCCACTTCGCGAAGGGCAACTCCGACGGCGACCCGGAGTGGATGTCCTTCTTCGGCGAACCCGAACTGGAGGTTCTGGAGGCCCAGTGCTGGTCGGCGCTCGGCGACTGGGGCCGCGCGGCCCGCCACGCCCGTCGGGCGACCGTCCTGCAGAACCCCCACTTCGCCCGTAATCTCGCCCTCTACCGAGCCCAGCTCGCGGGCGACCTGGCCCACGCGGGCCGCCACGACGAGGCGGCGGCGGAGGCCGGGCTGGTGGTGGACGCGCTGGGAGACGTGCGGTCCTCTCGGATCCGCGCCATGCTCGCCGAGACCCGCCGGGTGCTGGCCGGACGCTGACACCGCGTCGCACGGGGCCGGGGAGCGGTGTCCGGTGCGGGGCTCGCGGGCCCGACCGGTCGGCTGGGCGACGGAGCGCGGCGCCGTGCCGTTCGCGCTGTCCCGGCCCCCCGCGCCCGGGCGGCGGCGCGGCTCGCCCCGTCCCGGCTTGCGCCGCCCGGCCTACTCCATGTGGCCGGTGTCGTTCCAGCGCTCGACGGCCGGTGCCCCGTAGGCCCACCCCAGGACCGAGAGGCTCGTCGGGTCGAGCCGTATCCGGGAGCCGAAGGAGATGTGCTCGCCCAGCCAACGCGCCCCGAGGGAACGCAGGATGTGGCCGTGGGCGAAGACCAGGACGTCGCGGTCCTCGGACCGCGCCCACTCCACGACCTCGTCCGCCCGTGCCGAGACCTGCTCCAGACTCTCGCCCTCCGGTACACCGTCACGCCACAGCAGCCAGCCCGGCCGTACCTCCTGGATCCGGTCCGGGGTGAGGCCCTCGTACGCCCCGTAGTCCCACTCCATCAGCGCGTCCCACTCCCGGGCCCGCTCCCCGAAGCCCGCCAGTTCGCAGGTCTCACGTGCGCGGACCAGCGGACTGGTGCGGATCTCCACGTCGGGCAGGCCGTTCCACGGCGCGCGGTGCAGGCGCTCCCCGAGCAGCTTCGCGCCGCGTCGGCCCTCGTCGAGCAGCGGGATGTCGGTCCTGCCGGTGTGGCGGCCGGACAGGGACCAAGCGGTCTGGCCGTGCCGGGCGAGCAGGATGCGCGGTGCCATGGAGGCTCTCCTGAGATCACGTAGCGGGTGCCCTCCCATCATCCCGCACGTGAACGCGCGGCGACGTCCGGGCAACCCCCGCCCGTGTCCCCGCGTCCCCTTCCAGGACGTGTGGCGCGCGCGGCGCCCGTCCTGGAAGGGGACGCGGGGCGGGGCACGCCCCGGCCGCCCGGTCACCGGCCCGCGCGCGCCGGTGCCCGTCGTCGGGCACGACCAGGGCCGGGACCGAGGGGGAACACGCATGACCGACCGAGCCGCGCGCGCCGCGGGCCGTCCGCGCTGGTGGCCCGAGCTGCTGCTGATCGCCGTGGTCTACGCGGCGTACTCGGGCGGGCGGCTGCTCGCCCGCGGCGACGTGGACGACGCGGTCGGGCACGGCCTGGCGATCCTCCGGCTGGAACAGGCCCTCCTTCTCGACGCCGAGCACGCCCTCAACCGCCTCTTCACGGACGTCCCGGCCCTCGGGATATCCGCCGACTTCGCGTACGCCTCACTGCACTACCTCGTCACTCCGGCCATCCTGGTCTGGCTCTTCCGCCGCCGCCCCCGCCGCTACCGGGCCGCCCGCACCTGGCTGATGGTGTCCACCCTCCTCGGCCTCGTGGGCTTCACCCTGCTGCCCACCTGCCCGCCCCGGCTGCTCGACCCGGGTCACGGCTTCGTCGACACGATGGCGCGGTTCAGCGCCTACGGCTGGTGGGGCGCCGAGGCCAGCGCCCCGCGCGGGTTGGGCGGGATGACGAACCAGTACGCGGCGATGCCGAGCCTGCACGTCGGCTGGGCTCTGTGGTGCGGGGTGATGCTCTGGCGGCACGCGCGGACGCCGACGGTCAGGGCGCTCGGCGCCGCCTACCCGCTGCTCACCCTGATCGTCGTCATGGGCACGGCGAACCACTACTTCCTCGACGCCGTCGCGGGCGCGGCCGTGATGGGGCTCGGGCTGCTGCTCACAGCGCCCGCGCTGCGTCTCGCGGACCGGGTCCGGTCCACTCTCCCGGGTACGGAGGCGCCCGTGGCGTCGCCGGTTGTCGGTGGCGGATGCGAGACTTCCGCGGGTGAGCGCATCCCTGGGCAGCGGAGCTCCCCCGCCTCCGCAGACGACACGACCGGACGGAGTCCCTCCCGCCCCGGCGAAGCCGAGAGCGCGGGCCAGGCTCGCTGAACTGCGCGGGCCCGGAGTGGAGCCGCATCCCCTGGACGCGCGCGCCCTGGCGGCACTGGCGGCCAACCCCGGCTGCCGGCGGCGCGCCCTGCTCGACGGCGCCGGGATCGACAAGGCGGCTCTCGCGTCGAAGCTCGGCTCACCGGCGGCGTTCGGGCAGTCGCAGTTCGCCTTCATGCGGGGCAACGCCTTCGAGGCGAAGACGAAGGCCGACGGCGGCCGGGAACTGCTCCGGCTGCTGGGCATCGGGGAACCGGACGCGGTCGCGCTGCCCGACCTGGCGGCGGCCGGGCCCGAGGGCCGGACGGCCCGTACGGCGCTGGCCCTGCGCGAGGCGACCGCGGCCGGCGGCTGGACCTTGCTCGACCACCCGATGCTGGCCCTGGAGGTGGCGGGTTCTCCCGCCTACCTGGAGCCGGACGCGGTCGTGGTGCACCCCGACGGGCGCTGGACGGTCGTCGAGATCAAGTCCTTCCCGATGATCGACGGCGCGGCGGACCCGGCGAAGGTGGGGGCGGCGGCCCGGCAGGCGGCGGTGTACGTGCTGGCCCTCGAACGGGTCGCCGCGCTGACCCGGGACGCCGAGGTGGCGCACACGATGCTGCTCGTCTGTCCCAAGGACTTCTCGAACCTGCCCACCGCGGCGGCCGTGGACGTACGCAAGCAGGTGGCCGTCACCCGGCGTCAGCTGGCCCGGCTCACCCGTGTCGAGGACATCGCGGCGACGCTGCCGGACGGTGTCACCTTCGACCTGGAGAGCTCTTCGGCCGAGCAGCTGACGTCGGCGGTGGAGTCCGTCCCGCCCGCCTACGCGCCGGAGTGCCTGTCCGCCTGCGAACTGGCCTTCCACTGCCGGGAGCGGTCCCGGCACGCCGGCGCGGTGGAGTCGCTCGGCCGGCCGCTGCGCGGTGAACTGGGCACGCTGACCACGGTCGGCGCGGTCCTGGCGGCGGCCCGCGGCGAGGCGGGCGACGCGGACGATCCCACGGTCGAGGCCCTGCGTCGCGCGCGGGCCCTGCGCGGTGAGGCACTGGCGGCGGCCGACGCGGGCCGCGACACCCGCGTCCCCGGGCAGGAGGCCCTCGAATGGTGAGGCCCCGCACGCACGGTCCAGGCGCGGAGCCGCGGCGCGTGGACGCCGTCGGCGTGCCGCGCCGGACGTCCGGTCCGGACCGGCGCGCCACGCCGAGGAGGCGGTCATGTCGCTGATCTCGACCCTCGCCCGGCTGGAGGCCGTCGAGTCGGGACGGGCCCAGCCGCTGGCCACCGTCCGGCACCGGCATCTCTCGCGGCGGCCCCTGGTCCTCGTCCCGCTGACCACGGCGGGCGAGGCGGGAGCCCCGCTCGGGGCACTCGTCGGCACCGACCCCGAGGAGCCCCGGCTCCTCGTCGTGCCCCAGCCGCGCGACCGCGACCTGCGGTTCGCCTTCCTCGCCGACCTGGCCGAGGAGGTCCTGCCCTACATCGACGCGTTCGCCGAGGACGTGGAGGTGGTGGAACGCGCCGCCCCCGCCCGGCCGGACACGACGGCGGACGCCGACGCGAAGACCAGTGACAAAACCGGCGGAAAGAGCCGGGTCGAGGTCGAACTCTGCTCGGACGCACCCCAGTTGATCGTGCCCAGCCGTGCCGGAATCGAGTACGTGCGACTGCTCGGGCGGTCCATGCGGTTCCGGCGCACGGCGGAGGAGGACCCCGCGGCGCCGTTTCCCGCGCCGCCCCGGGTGCCGCTGCTCGGCCGCTGGCTGACCCATTTCGGCGAGCGGGCCCGGGTGCCGGGTTCCGCGCTGCTGCTGTCGGCGACGGACCTGCTGAACCGGCACTGGGCGACCGGCCAGTCCTCCCTGGAGGACCAGCACCTGGGCGCCCTGCTCGCCTGGATCGACCCCCCGGGCGGGACTCGGTCCGGCGCGGAGGCGGCTCTGCGGGCCGAACTCGGCCGCGACGACGACGGAATGCCGCTGTGCCCGCCGGCGGGCCCGGCGACCGACCCGGCCTTCGACAACCGGCTGCTGGCGCCCGCGATCGAGCGGTTCGACCGGGCCCGGCAGGCGCTGGCCGCGGCCGAGGACGGCGAGACCGCGGACGAACGCCTCGCCGAACTGCACGGCGCGGAGCGGGAGATCCGCCGGCTGGTCGACACACAGCTGCGGCCGACCTGGCACGCGGTGTGGCGTTCCCTCGCACTCCTGCGAGAACTGCCGGAGGGTGCGCGGGTGGCGGACCGCTGGACCCGCGACCGGTGGTCCCACACCGGGCACCGCGACCGGGTGGCGGCGGGCGAGCCACCGCAGCCGCGCCGGGACGACGCGGTGACCGCGGCACGGAAGCTGGCGGGGCGCGAGCAGGCCCAGGGCCGGCTGGAGGCGCAGGAGGCGCTCGACGATCCGCTGGTCCTGGCCGGACGGCGACTCTCCGGGGAGGCGTTCGTCGCCGAGGTGGTGGAGGTGACGATGGCCTGGTCGGAGTCGAAGCGGCCCTCGCCGCGTCCGCTGCTGACGGTCCGCACGGACGACCGGCCACACCTGGGCGAGCGGGTGAAGGTGTACCGCTCGCTGGAGGGCAGACCGCAGACCGCGGAGTTCGTGCGGCGGGAGACGGACGGCTCGCTGGTCCTGCGGGTCACCGACCGGATGGGGCGTGCCAAGGAGCCCGCGGAGGGTTCGGTGCCGGAGAAGGGCGAGCGGATCACCTGGACCCTGTTCGATCACGACCAGCGGGCCGGCGCGCAACTGCCGGACCCGGAGGAGACGCCCTGGACGCACGGCGGGCCGCCGCGCTCCGACGCCGCCGAGCCGCCCGACGCCCCGACCCCGGAGGACCTGCTGTGAGCCCCGCCCCCTTCGACCCGTCGGCAGCGGCGGGCCGGGCGACCGCGGACATCCTGGCCGACACCCTGCACGGGGACGCGCGCGGTGTCGTCGTGGACTCGCCTCCCGGTGCCGGGAAGTCGACGCTCGTGGTGCGCGCCGCCCTGGAACTGGCCTCGGCGGGACGCTCGCTGATGGTCGTCGCGCAGACGAACGCGCAGGTGGACGATCTGGTGCTGCGACTGGCCGAGAAGGAACCGGACCTGCCGCTGGGGCGGCTCCACTCCAATGACAGCGCCGCCTACGACCCGGCGCTCGACGACCTGGAGAACGTCCGCACCTCGGCCAGGGCGGCCGATCTCGCCGGGCTGGACGTGGTCGTCTCGACGGCGGCGAAGTGGGCGCACGTGAAGAACGTCGAACCGTGGCCGCACGCGATCGTGGACGAGGCGTACCAGATGCGGTCGGACGCGCTGCTCGCCGTGGCGGGGTTGTTCGAGCGGGCGCTGTTCGTGGGCGACCCGGGGCAGCTGGATCCGTTCTCGGTGGTCGGGGCCGACCAGTGGGCGGGGCTCTCGTACGATCCGTCGGCGAGCGCGGTCTCGACGCTGCTCGCGCACAACCCGGAGCTGCCCCAGCACCGGCTGCCCGTCTCGTGGCGGCTGCCGGCGTCGGCGGCGCCGCTGGTGTCCGACGCGTTCTACCCGTACACGCCGTTCCGCAGCGGCACGGATCACGGGGACCGTCGGCTGTCCTTCGGGGTGCCGTCGGACGGCTCGGGCCCGGACCGGGTCCTGGACGAAGCGGCCGCGTCAGGCTGGGGGCTGCTCGAACTGCCGGCCCGGCACACGCCCCGTACGGACCCCGAGGCCGTCCGTGCCGTGGCCCTGGTGGTCCGCCGCCTGCTCGACCGCGGTGGCGCCTCGGTCTCGGAACGCGGCCCCGATCCCGTGCCGCTCACCCCCGACCGGATCGCGGTCGGCACCGCCCACCGCGACCAGGCGGCGGCGGTACGGGCGCAGCTCGCGGAACTCGGCGTCGCGGGGGTGACCGTGGACACGGCGAACCGCCTGCAGGGCCGCGAGTACGACGTGACGGTCGTCCTGCACCCCCTGTCGGGCCGCCCGGACGCCACGGCCTTCCATCTGGAGACGGGTCGCCTGTGCGTGCTGGCGTCCCGTCACCGTCACGCCTGTGTGGTGGTCTGCCGCGCGGGCGTGGCCGACCTCCTGGACGAACACCCCTCGACGGAACCGGTCCAGCTGGGGGTGACGGTGAAGTTCCCCGACGGCTGGGAGGCGATGATGACCACGTGGGACTTCTGGTCCAACCACCGCGTCTCGTGGCGGCCGTAGGCACCCGGCGATCTCAGGGAGCGGTCACTTCGTCCATGAGCATCCGCAGAGTCAGGGAGTGCTTCTCGGGTGGCAGCGCAGCCAAGGCAGCCCGTGCATGCGCTGCCCCAGCTGCCCGGTCACCGGATCGAGCCAGCATCAGACCCCGGTGCATCTCCAGGTGCGTACGGAAGCGAGGAAGCGTTTCGGGAAGTTCTCGAAGGGCTTCCTCCTGTGCGCTGACAGCTCCCTTCTCGTCACCAAGTCGGGCCAGCAGCAGCGACAGGAAGACGTTCATCCGCCACCAGGGAACGGCATAGTCCGAGGTCTGTTCGTACGAGCCCGCTCCGTCGAAGATGCGCCGCCCATGGTCGGCGAGCTTCAGAGCCGAGCCCCGGTCACCTCGAAGTGCTGCGGCGTGGGCCTTGCCCATCACAGCGTTGAGCAACCCCAGGGAGGGGCGTGCCCCTATGGCCAGAGCCTGATCGGCAAGTACATCGGCAACGCCCAGGGAAGCCCCCTCATAGCCCAGAGCGATGGCCGCCCTTCCCCGGACCCACACTCTCGCTTCGTCGTCGCCGGATTCGTCAGCGGCCTTCGCGGCCATGCGGTACCAATGCACTGCCTTCGATCCGTCCGACCCTGGAAAGGTCTTGGCGTAGAGAGTCATGAGGCGAGATGCGACAGACCACAGCCGAGGGTTCTCCAGCTGCTGCTGAACGACGACCAGTTCGCCGGACACACGGCGCTGGATGTCAGCCGCTCCCAGGGACATGTACTCGGTGCCGTAGGTCGCCAGCTTGCCTTCCCAGGCGCCCGCTGTCGGCCCACCTTGCAGCCGGGCAGTGAATCCCCTGGACAGGAGATCCGAGGCAACCACAGGGGCTATGGAAGCTCCCGCGACATCGGTGAGGAACTGACGTCGGTCCACTTCGCCTTCCAGGACAGCTATAGGCACGTCCAGAACGCCGGACAGTGCAGCGAGGTAGAAGCCGCCGGGCCGGATCTTCGAGCGTTCCCAGTTGCTGACGTACTCCCGCGAGAGTGCCGCCCCGTGCGTCTTGTTGATCTCAGAGGCCAGCCGCCCCTGGCTCCATCCGCGAGCCTTGCGCAGGTCCCTGATCAGCTCCCCTACGTCCATACCTCCACCCTGCCACTACAGGTGCCACTGGACAGCCAAATCACCGACGTATGACGCCACTTCACACTAGGAATCACACTAGGCCGGCGCCCCTGACCAGCGGGACGATCGCGGGTACCACTGGTCGACGTGAATGGGGTACAGCATGGGCGGGACGACGACGAGGCTGTGGCGCCAGGTTCCGCAACGCGACCCTTTCCCGAAGCCGGACCCCAAACCGGCTCCCAACTGCGCCGTGTGCGCAGCTCTGGCCAAGCAGCGCACGGAGTACTACCGGTTTCGGGACTTCTCGGGAGTGGTGGACTGCAACGTAGAGATCCGCCAGCACCCCCACGGTCAGGCAGCCCGGTGACACGCACCACCTTCCGATACGTCGAGCACTCCATTCACCACGCTCCGGAGGGCGGCGTTACCTGGGAGGTCTTCTGCACCGCCGTTGGCTGCGGAGCCGACTCCGGCCCGCAGGAAGAACAGGAGACCGCCCAGGACTGGGCCTTACGACACTCCGGACGGACGGGCCATGCACTGTTCCGCCGGGTGGCTACCGACCACGCACGAGTCACCCGCGCCTAGGGTTCCTCAAGGTGCCTGTAGAGGGTTGCCCTGGACACTCCAATCGCCTTGGCGATGGCGCTGACGCTCTCCCCCTTGACTTTTCGAGCCCTCGCCACGGTGAGCTTGTCGTCAGTAATGACAGAGGGACGGCCGCCGGTCCGACCTTGAGCTTTGGCGGCTTTCAGTCCGGCCTTCGTCCTCTCCTTGATGAGGGATCGTTCAAACTCCGCCATGGCGCCAACCACCTGAAGCATGAGACGGCCGTCCGCCGTGGCGGGGTCGATGTCGGCCAGGGCGCCAGTGAGCACCTTGAAGCCAACGCCACGCGTACTGAGTCCATCCACCAGCGTCACGAGGTCGATCAGGGATCGCGCGAAGCGGTCCAGCTTCCACACGCAGAGACTGTCCCCCCTTCGGAGGTAGTCCATGGCCGCCATGAGTTCCGGGCGCTCTACGTTCTTGCCAGACGCCTTGTCGACGAAGATCCGGGAGCACCCAGCGGCGCTGAGGGCATCTATCTGCAGCTGCGCCTCTTGTTCGCCTGTCGAGACTCGGGCATAGCCGATGAGGTGACCTGCGGTCGCGTCCTTCGCCATGAGACAACCGTCTCACAACCCGTCTCGAAACAACAGGAGCCCGGAGCGGGTTTCGAGACGAGTTTCGGACACGGTTCCAGCCACCCCGAGGCAGCCCTCCCCAACGTCTCGCAAACCATGGTTTCTGAGACCACGCGCCGCCGTCACGGCGCGCTACACCCTGGGGGTAACGCATCGGGTCCGCCCCGACGAGAACCGCACGGAGAGCCGTCCCCGAATCCCGTACGGGTTTCAGGGATTCAGGGCCGCTCCGGGGTCGCCAGAGGGGCCTTCAGGGCCCTTCTCTGATTCATCATCCCTGAGGGGCCAGGAGCAAGGAGTCTCACTTGCGCCTCCTTCGCTTTGACCCTGTGATCCCCATCTCATTCACTGAGGCTTTGTCCGGGATGCCCCAAGAGGACACGTACATTATTTATGCGGTTGGTTATATATCTACTACCAGGGTCCCAGTAGTGGGAAACCGGTCCCCCACCCGAAGAAGGGGATCGGTCCGTCAAGAGGAACTAACCCTCAACTGACCAATCTCCACCTCCAGGACTTCTTTGAAGATTTTCAAAGCTTCGAGATTCCACGCTTCTTCGTCACTCGGCTCAACAGATCCAGCCAGAGCGCCACTGGCCCTCTCGGCGACATCATTCGGAGAGATGACATAAACAGCCAAGTCTCGCCCCTTCGCCTTGGGGTGCCCCCAGACGAAGAGTCGAAAGCCAGCCTCGCGAAGGAAGGGCCCCTGTTCCTTCCAACCTCTCATGGTGGACCACTTCTCGGCGTAGGTCTGGCCGGTGCTGGTGACCTCCCACCGCCCCGGCACGAAGGGTTCACCCATGAGCGCTTCGAGGTTGGCTGCATGCCGCTCCATCGTCCCGGTCAGGGAGGAGACCACGGCAGGGGAAGCGGCCAAGGCGATTGACTGCGCCAGATTGTCGATGGCGCGCTCAAGTTCCTTGATCTGCTTCCTGTTATCCCTACCTGGGACATACTGACGTTCCATGATTTCCTCATTCCCCAACTTGGCGAGGAATGCATGCTCCGCCATGGCGTAGAGGTGATCCTGTGACCAGGAGACGGAGAACTCACACGCCTTGCCGTTGGACCACGAGGAACAGCGGAAGTATTTGTGGGGCCGAATCTCTCCCGTGTTCAGCTTCCCTACCGAGCTGTTCTCATACATTTTCTTTCCGCACGGACAGCGGAGAACACCCGCCATCGGAGATGCGTTGGACTTGATGCCCGCACGATGCCGACCGAGTGCGGTAACGGCTACCTGCAACTTGGCGAATTCCTCATCACTGAGGATTGGATCTGCCCACCGCACGGGAATGCCGTCACGAAGAAGCGGCTCACCCTTATGCATGGCGATTCCTTGAAGGATCGGCTTCTTCAGAATCTTCCCCAAGGTGGAAGTCGTCCACCTGGTTCCCTTGACGGCCGTCTTGACGCCGGCCTTCTTCTCGCCTGCGTTCACGCTCCGCTGGTAGTCCTGCGACGTGAGGACACCCCGCTTGTTCCAGTCCTCGCAGAGGCGACTCATGCTCCACCCCTGGACGCCGATTCGCTCGTACGCCTCACGGATCAGGGACCCTGTCACGGGGTCGATAACCAGTTTGTAGCGCTGCCTGCCCTGGTACTCCGTCAGCACCGGGCGGTAGCCGAAGGGCCAAGTACCACCACCCCACAGGGATTCATCACGGTAGTACTGAGTCTGGTTCCGGCGCTTCTGCACGATGGCTTCCCGGTACTCCTGCGCTTGCGTCGCTTTGATGTAGGCGATCATCCGGCCATTGCCGGGGGTGATGTCCAGCGCGGGGTCGTCCAGGCAGATGACGTCTTTGCCGCCCTGGTAGCACTTGTCCGCGAACATCTCCCAGTGCGTCTGGTTGCGAGTGATGCGATCCAGAGAGGTGACCATGATCGCGTCCCACTCGTACCAGAGCGGCTCACGCATCCACCTGCCGAGGCCAGGCCGCTCCTCGGGACGGACCGCACCCGAGATGAACGAGTCCTCTACGTCCCCCACCACATCGAACCGGCCTTCAGCGGCCACGCCATCCAGGGCCTCAGCCTGACGCGTCAGAGCAGAACTGTCCTCGGAGTCCCGGCTGATCCGCCGCATCTTCAGGACACGAGTACCCGGTGACGGTCGGTACGACATGTCGTTACCCCCTACGTAGTCCCCAGCTACTTCCAATGAGGCTACATGGTGATCATGTTTTCCGAAGGTTGGGAGGCGAACCACACGGTTCTCTCGCACCTCGCCGAGCACCGCGTCGGCTGGACCCCCTGACCCCGGCGCCGCGCCCCGGAATCCGGTCCGGGGCCGGGTCGGCGGACGGCCGGGCCCGACAGGCTCTCAGGACCGGGCGGCGGCCGTGCCGGTGAGGGGGGCCGCGAGGGAGAGCAGGGTGTCGACCGGCCACTGGTCGTCCGCGTGCTCGCCGTACTTCACCGCCGCGACCCGGCCGTCTCCCGCGATCAGGAAGTCGGCGGGCAGGCCGAGCCGCCCCCCGTTCGGGCGGGTCACCGGTGGCCGCTGCCGGCCTCGCAGCATCGCCACCGCGCCGAGCGTCACCGCCCGGAGCAGGGACCACCAGACGCGCGGGTTCAGCAGGGCCCGCGAGGACGACTCGACACCGAAGGCGGCGTACAGCCGCTTCCCGGGGTCGGCGACGACGGCGAACGGCAGGTCGTCCAGGTGCGGCCGGAGCTCCTCCTCCGGCGAGTGGAAGACGACCACCTCGCGGATCCCGGCGGCCTCGATCTCCGCGTGCCGCCGCGCCACCGACCGCAGATGCAGGTGACAGACGGGACAGCCCGCGAAGCGCCGGAACTGGAGGTGGACCAGCCGTTCCGGATCGGTGACGGCGACCCGAGCGCCGCCGACGGTGTCGAGCGCGCGGACAGGGGCCGCGGAACCGGGCTCCAACTGCCTTCCGGGCAGCTTCATGGGACACCCCTCACGTAAGAGTACGGCGTACACCTACAGGTTAGGCGTATACCGTACGCTGTCAAACGCCATGCCACGCCCCCGCTCCCTCACCCAGACCCAGCTGGCCTCCGCCGCCCTCGCCGTGCTCGACCGCGAGGGGCACGCCGGTCTGTCCATGCGCGCCGTCGCCAAGGAACTCGGCATGAGCACCATGGCGCTCTACCGGTACGTGGCGGACCGCTACGAGCTCGAGGGGCTCGTCGTCGAACTCGTCCTGAGCTCCGTGGACACCAGCCCGCCCGCACCGGAGGCGCCGTGGCGGGACCGGGTGACGGTCCTGGTGCGGCGCCTGCGCGACACGGTCGGCGCCCATCCGGGGGTGATCCTGCTGACCGTCACCCACCGGCACCGCTCCCCCGGCGTGCTGCGCTGGTCGGAGGCGGTGCTCGCACTGCTGGCGGAGGCCGGCATCGCGGGCGAGCGCCGGGTCGTCGCCCTGCGTGGGCTGCTCGCGTACGTGATCGGGGCGATCCAGCTCGAACACCTGGGAGCCCTGTCCGGCGCGGGAACAGCCGCCATAACGGCACTGTCGCCGGAGGAGTTCCCGCACACGGTCGACGCGGCCCGGCACGCCCGGCGGGTCGACACGGAGCGGGAGTTCTTCGACGGCCTCGCGGCCTTCCTGCGCGGCCTGGACGATTGAGGCCCCCTTGCGCGGAGGCGCCACAATGGAAGGGCGGCCCGGGAGTCCGGGCCGTGTGCGTGCGAGGAGGAGACGAACGATGGCGGAATTCGCGGAGTGCAACGACCAGCGGCGGCTCCGGCCCGCACCGCTGGTCTTCGAGCCGGCCGAGGCGACCGCCGACCCGGAGCACTTCTTCGACCTGGAGTCGATGGAGGACCCGCGCGAGCTGCTGTCCCGGGCGACGGAGCTGACGCTCGCCTTCCGCGCGGCGACGGACCGGGCCGTGGAGTTCCAGGCGATCGCGGCGGCGCAGCTCAGCGATCCCCGCCGGTTCGACCGGCTGACACCGGCGGACGTCGCCGAGCGGGCCCAGTGGACCGAGGACTACGCCCGGAAGATGATCGAGTTCGGCCGCGACCTGATCCGCACGGGAAGCGGTCCGGCGGAGGACTGAGCACGGTCGGGCCGGATCACGGACGGCCCGGGACGGGGGACGACCGGGCGGCCCGGACGGCCCGGCAAGGGGAGGCGACCGCCGTCACGGCCCTGCGCGGGCCCCGGGCGAACGCCCGCGGCGATGCCGAGGGGCATATGCCGGGGCGAAAGATACCCCTTCCGCAGTCGTCCTGTCCGGATTTCCTCAACCCTCGGAAACCGAATCGTCACTCCCGGTACACCTTGCGGTATGAGCGCATGGCTGCGAGACGAATTCCCCCTGAGCCCCGCCCAGTGCGACACCGACGAGCGCCGCACCGACCGGTGCGACGCCTTCGGCTTCCTGCCGGACCGGGACGAGGGGCGCCATCACATCGCTCGCGTGACGGCGTCCGGCGCGGGCTGGCTCGCCTCCGCCGCCGCCTCCCCTCGGTCGACCCTCGCGCTGTGGGAGGCCCGGCCCACCGCCCCCGCGGTGCTGCCCTGCGGTGCCGCCTTCGACGTGGTGAACGTGGACGCGGTCTTCGGGCGCCGGATGCTGGAACGGCTCTGGTCGGAAGGGCCCGGCTCCGGGCCGGTGGCCATCCACCGCGGCCGGATGCTGCTCTTCGCCGCCACAGGCACCGCGCAGCGGCTGCCGTTCCTGCTCGACTGGGAGGAGTGGGGTGAGGCCGTGCCGCGCCCGCTGTGTCACGGCGTCGGGGACGCCGTGACCATCCCGCCGCTCACACCGCTCCAGCCCTCCGGGCCCCGCTGGGTCGTCGCCCCCGACACGCGCAACCCCTGGCTTCCCGGACCGGAGGTCATGCTCTGGGCCTGCGTCCGGGCGGTCCGGGCCGCCTCCGCAGCGGACGTGCGGGTATCGATTTTCCCTCCCGCCGATCAGAGTGCTAAGGTCTACGACGTCAGCAGGCGCCGCTAGCTCAGTTGGTTAGAGCAGCTGACTCTTAATCAGCGGGTCCGGGGTTCGAGTCCCTGGCGGCGCACAGACGAAGAAGGCCCCTCACCCAGGTGAGGGGCCTTCTTGCTGTCGCCCTCCGAGTCCGGCCGGCGGGGCGCCCACGCTTCAGAGCCTGTCCTCGCCCACCGTGATCTTCACGGTCCACACGCCCGCCCGGGTCCGGTCCGCGACCTCGACCCGCGTCCCCGCGTCCGCCACGGTGACGGTCTCCCCGACGCCCAGCGGCGCGTCCGCGAGCGGCGGATACACCGAGCGGTCCCAGCACGCCTCGGTGTGCGGATGGGAGTCGACGACCTCGATCGGCCCGTCCCCGGAGGCCGCCTCGTTCCGCACGCGGTAGATCAGCACTCCTTCCGTGCAGGTGTCCCGGTCGTTTCCGGTCGCGCCGCGCGCCTCGATCGCCAGCGCGCTGCCCGCGCCCGTCCGGACGACCACGAGGCGGTTGCCGAGCGTGCCGCCGGCCACCGGCGGCGCCGCGATCGGCTCCAGGCTGAGCACCCGGGTGCCCGGACCCCGGACGCAGGTCACCTGGTCGCGGTCGAGCCAGCCCAGCTTCCACTTGTGCCAGCCGAAGAGGTCGGGGGCGAGGCCGAACTGGCTGCCCATGACGTCCCAGTCCCCCACATGGGTGTCCCAGTCGCCCTTGCCGTCCGCCGGCCGGTGGTAGAGGTCGGGCAGGTCGAAAACGTGCCCGGTCTCGTGGGCCAGCACGTTGCGGTCCGGCGGGTGACGCTCGAAGACGGTGACGACGCGTTTGATCTCCGTGCCGTCGACGTCCAGCCCGCGCTCCAGGTTGACGACCTTCGTGGCGTCGGAGTCGACTCCCGGCGCGTCCGGGTCGGCCACCAGGTAGACGATGTCGTACCGCGAGAAGTCGACCTGCCCGTCGGCCGCGGCGACCGCGTCGCGCAGGTAGGCGGTGCGCCGGCCGCTGTCCCAGTCGCGCTGTATCTCGTAGGCGGAGGAGGGCCGCGGCATCGGCGTCCACGCGCGCTGGAGATGCGGGCGCAGCGCGAAGCGCCCGTAGGAGGCGCGCCGGAAGAAGTCGTCGGTGCCGGGAAAGTAGTCCGCCGCCAGTTCCTCGGGGGTGGTCAGCGGGGTGGAGTCCGGGAAGGACAGGAAGATCATGACCGCGTCGAGGGAGTCGACGGGCTTCGGGTACGACCCGTTCCAGGTGTCGAGCCCCAGTGAGTGGTGGGCGGAGGTACGGGGCAGGGCGCAGGGCCCGGCGGAGGGGGCGCCCACGGCCGGTCCCGCCACCAGCCCGGTCGCGGCGAGCGCCACGAGGGAGGTGAACGCCGCCGAGACCGCGCGCAGCCTCGGTCGCTCCACCCCCTCGGGTGTCTGCTGACCCCTCACGTAGACCTCCGGCTCCGGAATGTGGGACACCTCACCCACCTTGTGATGGTTTGAGGTGTTTCGCACGTTTCCGCTGCCCCAGTCGGGTGAGCGGGCGACACGAGGTCGACGCGACACGGGCGGGCTTCAGCTCACGGAAAGTCACATTCGGTCAGGTCGTCGACGCCCCATGTCAGACCCGCGCAGAAACGATCGGCCGGGCGGGGTCGGCCGGGGCGCTCACGACCGGTGCGGGCCGGGAGCTCCGTCACGGAGCTGGAACGGCCCCCGCGGCTGGCTCTATGATCGGCACACTTTCCAGGTCGACCATCCCGAACCCCATCTGTACGGCCCCGACTGCACTACGGGAGCGAGCGGTGAGCGGAACCCCCGAACAACCGGCGCACACCGAGCGCTCGCCCGCACGGGAGCCCACGCATCCGACTACGGAGCGTCATCCTCACCCTTCGGTCTCCGGGGCGTCGCGGGCGGACGGCGGCCCCCGGACGGACGGCGCCCACCTCGCGGAGTCCGAACACCACACGAGCGGCGAGCGGCGGTCCGAGGCCGGCCTCCGCGACTACCGCGCCGCCTTCCGGGCCGCCCAGCTGGCCATGGCCGTCGTCGGCCGAGACGGCCTCGTGATCTCCGCCAACGACGCGTTCGGCTCCCTCCTCGGGACGGAGCCACGCGCCCTGCGGGAACGGGCCGCGGCCGATCTCGTCGACCTCGCCTCCGACGGCCGCACCTGGCACGCGTACCACGAGGTACTGCGGGGCCGGCGCTCCCGTTTCCGCTGCACCCGCCGCCTGAAGCACCCGGACGGGCGCTCCCTGTGGGCCGAGGTCACCATCTCCCCCGTGCCCGGCAGCCGTCGTGTCCTGCTGTCGATCGCCGACATCAGCGACCGGCGCGAACTCCAGGCGCGGCTGCGCCACCTCCAGATGCACGATCCGGTCACCAGGCTGCCCAACCGCACCCTGTTCTTCGAGCGTCTGTCGGCGGCCCTGGAGGCGGGTTCCCAGGGGGACCGCGCCGTGGACCGCGGCTCGTCCTACGAGTCCTACCGGCATGGCGGAACAGGGCGGATCGGTCTCTGTTACCTCGACCTGGACGGCTTCAAGGCCGTCAACGACACCCTCGGACACCGGGTCGGCGACCGGCTCCTCGCCGCTGTCGCCGCCCGACTGACGGAGTGCGCGGACAACGACGGGTACAGCCGGAGCGGCGGGCACCTGGTGGCGCGGCTCGGCGGGGACGAGTTCGCGATCCTGGTGGAGGACTCGGCGGGCACGGAACACTTGGCGGATCTGGCCCGGTCGGTCCTGACCGCGCTCCAGCAGCCCTTCGACCTGGCAGGCCAGCGACTGTCGGTCTCGGCCTCGATCGGCGTGGTGGAGCGAACGGCCCGCGGGACGACCGCGACGGGCCTCATGCAGGCCGCGGACACCACCCTGTACTGGGCGAAGGCCGACGGGAAGGCCCGCTGGACGCTCTTCGACCCGGAGCGCAACGCGCACCGCATGACCCGGCAGGCGCTCGGCTCGACGTTGCGGCCGGCCGTGGAGCGCGGTGAGTTCGCGCTGGAGTACCAGCCGCTGGTGGGACTGGCGGACGGTGCGGTGCGCGGTGTCGAGGCGCTGGTGCGCTGGAACCACCCGCAGTTCGGTTCGCTCCCGCCGAATCGGTTCATCGGGATCGCCGAGGAGGACGGCTCGATCGTCGAGCTGGGTCGGTGGGTCCTGCGGACCGCCTGCCGCCAGGCCAGGCGCTGGCAGCAGGACCATCCGCGGCAGCGTCCGCTGTTCGTGAGCGTCAACGTGGCTGTGCGCCAGGTGTGGGACTCCGACCTGGTGGCTGACGTGGCGGGCATCCTGGCGGAGACCGGACTCCCCCCGCACCTGCTCCAACTGGAGCTGACCGAGTCCGCGGTGATGGGCTCGGCGGGCCGGCCGCTGCAGGCGCTGCAGGCGCTGAGCGACATGGGGGTCCAGATCGCGATCGACGACTTCGGCACGGGCTACTCGAACCTGGCCTACCTGAGCCGGCTGCCGGTCTCGGCGCTCAAGCTGGACGGTTCCTTCGTCCGCGGCTTCCAGGACGAGGCGCACCCCAACCCCGCGGACGAACTGATCGTGGAGGCGCTGGTCCAGCTGGCGCACCGCCTCGGCCTGACCGTCACCGCCGAGTGCGTGGAGACCTCGGGGCAGGCGACCCGGCTGCGGCGCATCGGCTGCGACACCGGTCAGGGCTGGCTCTACTCCCGGGCCGTGGCCCCGGACCGGATCGCGGAGCTGATCGGCGTGGCACCGCTGCCGGCCTGAGAGCCTGCCGGGTGGCCTCCGACCGGGCGGTCACGCCCTGGCACGCGCGCTGCCGGCGTTGCCGGGAAGGCCCTCCGGACGCATGGAAGCCGCCCCCGGCCGGAGGGACATCCGGGCGGGGGCGGCGGTCATGTGGGAGTGTCAGCCGGTGGTCAGCAGGCGCCCTGGTCCTTCCAGACGCCCCACTCGCCGGTCGTGCCCGGCTCCTCGTTCTGGGTCCACCACTGGGCCTTCCAGGTGTGGCCCTGGTGGGAGACCAGCGAGCCGCCGGTGTAGATCGTGCCGGCCACGTACGCCGGGGAGGCGCAGCCGGTGGGCGGGGTCGTCGGCGGGGTCGTCGGCGGAGTGGTGGGCGGGGTGGTGGGCGGGGTGGTGGGCAGGGTGGTGGGCGGCGTCGTCGGGCTCGTCGGGGAGGAGCCGACCGCGGTCACGATCTGCTTGAAGAGCGTGGCGTCGGCGTCGAGGCCGAGGAGCGAGTACATCATGGCGCCGGCCAGACCACGCTGGTGGGCGTAGTCGGCGCGGGCCTGGATGGTGCGCTGGTCGAGACCGGTGAAGAACTCGCCGTCCTTGTAGAAGTAGGCGGACTTGGCCTGGTCGTCCCAGAAGGTGGTCGCCGGGTTGTCGACGATGCCGCCGAGCTCCTTGTAGTGGGCGATACCGGGCTGCTGGCTGAGCGGACGCGCGCCGGAGGCACCGGTGGCGGGCTGGGCGAGACCGTTGGCGGAGCCGGCGGGGACGCCCTTCCAGCCGCGGTAGTAGAACTCGTAGCCGAGGGTCAGCTTGTCGGCCGGGAAGCCGCCGGTGATGCCGTAGGCGGGCTTGCCGTCGATCCAGGAGTCGATGGCGTTGTCGATCGAGTACTTCTCGGTGCCCGGCTTGATGGGGTCGGTCGGGTCGTCGGCGCCGGAGTAGAGCGGGGACTGGTGGTACGTCGGCCCGTCGCCGTCCCAGGCGCCGTGCATGTCGTACGTCATGATGTTCGCGTAGTCGAGGTACGCGCCGATCTTGTCCGTCTCGATGTGCTTGATCTTGTCCTGACCGGCCGGCAGAGCGGCGGTCAGCAGGTACTTCTTGCCGCCGTGGGCGGCACCGTACGCGTCGAGCTGCTTGCGGAACTCGGCGAGCAGGAGCGTGAAGTTCTGCTTGTCCTCGGGGGCGTAGTGGTTGCCCAGGTGGCCGTCGGGCGAGCCCGGGTACTCCCAGTCGATGTCGATGCCGTCGAAGACGCCGGCCGCGGTGCCGGGGCCGCCGAAACCGCCCTCGACCGGCAGGTCGCCCTGGATGTACTGCTTGACGCAGGAGGCGACGAGCTTCTTGCGGCTCGCGTCGGTCTTGGCCGCGTCCGAGAAGTACTTGGAGTAGGTCCAGCCGCCGAGCGAGATGTTGATCTTCAGATTGGGGTGCTTCGCCTTCAGCTCCTTGAACTGGTTGAAGACGCCCACGATCGGCTGGTCCCACTTGTCGGCCACGCCGTCGACGCTGTCCGCGGCCGAGAAGGACTTCTGGTAGTCGGCGTACGAGTCGCCCGCGCCGTCACCGGCGTTGGGGTTGTTGTCGTCGCCGGCGGCCTTGTTGGCCTCGAAGCAGGTGAGGTCGGTCGGGTGGATGTTCCCGAACGAGTAGTTGATGATGTCGAGTTCGGCCGCGATGCCTCGCTCGTCGAGGTGCTTGGGATAGAAGGCGTTCCCGTACACGCTCCACTGGTCGTAGTACGCGATCTTCACACCCCCGGCGGAGGGCGTGGCGGCGTCGGCCGCCTGGGCGGAGCCGAGTCCGGCGGTCACGGCGAGCGTACCGGCGGCGAGCGCCGAGCTCACCAGCGCGGCGACAAGGGATCTGCGGGGGTGCACGTGCGGCCTCCGAGGGGAGTGCTGGGGGTGATGCCGTACAGGAACTGGAGCAGTGATAGCCCGCGCGTGAACGGTGCGTCAATGGTCTGAACCAGATTGAGGACTAGACCAATTCGCCAAGGAAAGCCCTCGTCAGAGGGATGCAGCACACAACGGAGCCGCTCGCCACCACAGGTGACGAGCGGTTTAAGGTTCACTTAGGACTATGCGGCCGGTTCGTTCGACGGTGAACCAACCCCTCGCGGAAATCCAGGTTTTACCCGGGACCGTCCGGGAGCCCGTACGCGTCCGCGATCAACCCGTAACTCCGCGACCGGGCCTCCCCGCCGTGCGCGTTGGCCGTGATCATCAGCTCGTCGGCACCCGTCCGCTCACGCAGACCGTCCAGCCCCGAGCGCACCGCGTCGGCCGTGCCGTGCACCACGTTCGCGAGCCAGCCGTCCACGAACTCCCGCTCGGCCGGGGCGAACCGGTACGCCTCCGCCTCCTCCGGCGTCGGTATCAGGCCGGGCCGTCCGGTGCGCAGCCGGAGCATCGACAGCGCACCGGTGAGGACCTGGCGGCGCGCCTCCTTCTCGTCCTCGGCGGCCAGCGCCGAGACGCCGATCAGCGCGTACGGGGCGTCGAGCGCCTCCGAGGGGCGGAAGGACTCGCGGTAGAGATCGAGCGCCGGAAGTGTGTTCCGGGCCGAGAAGTGATGGGCGAAGGCGAACGGCAGCCCGAGCGTCCCGGCCAGGCGGGCGCTGAAGCCGGAGGAGCCGAGCAGCCAGATCGGCGGACGGCCCGCGGGCCCCTGCACCGGTCCCGGTACCGCGTGGACGCGGGCGTACGGGTGCCCGTCCGGGAAGTCGTCGTCCAGGAAGCGGGTCAGTTCGGCGAGTTGCCGCGGGAAGTCGTCCGCCCCCTCGTCCGGGGTCCGGCTCCGGCGCAGGGCGGCGGCGGTGGCGCCGTCCGTGCCCGGGGCACGACCGAGCCCGAGGTCGATGCGGCCCGGCGCGAGCGCCTCCAGGGTGCCGAACTGTTCGGCGATCACCAGGGGGGCGTGGTTGGGGAGCATGACGCCGCCCGAGCCGAGCCGGATACCGCGGGTGTGGGCGGCGAGATGGGCCAGGATCACAGCCGGCGAGGAGGAGGCGACGCCGGGCATGGAGTGGTGTTCGGCCACCCAGTGCCGGTGGTAGCCGCGGCGCTCGGCCAGCCTGCCGATCTCGACACTGGTGGCCAGCGCCTGCGTCGCGGTCCGCCCGCTGCCGACGGTCACCAGGTCCAGTACGGACAGCGGAACGGGCGACTCCCCGCGTGCCGTGCCTCGAATCGCGTCGCTCACCGTGGGCGGCCCTTCTGTGCTGTGACGGAGGTACGCCGGGCCACAACAGGAGGGGGTCTCCGCTTATTCCCCCGGGGGTGCGCGGACCAGGCCGCCGGGGATGATCGAGTCCGATTCTCCGAAGAATTATTCTCGACTTCTCGGCCCGAACGCGTGCCCGAGAGCGTCCGTACGGTGCCCTGACCACCGAATCTTCGACCCACTCATGCCCCTGACATATGCCAGGGTGGTGAGGCCCAGCGTGCGGCCCTGCCGCGCCGTATTTATCTCGCCAACAGCCGCCCCGGAAACGGCGCTTGACGGCTATCGTGGTACGGAAGTACGGAAGCTTGCGGTCACAACCTGGTAGGGGGAAGCCGTGGCGCTGAAGCCCGAGCCCACCGCGCCGTTCCACTCGGTGCAATACGCCCTGCGCGTGCTGGAGACGGTCTCACGGCACGGCGGCGGGGTGACGGACGTCCAGATCGCGCGGGAGACGGGTCTGCCGACCGCTCATCTGTCGTCCCTTCTGCTGATGCTGCGCCGCGAGGGGTATGTCGAGCAGGTCAGCGACGGCGCCTATGTGATCGGCGACTCGCTGGTCCTGCTCGGGTCCGGCATGACCCGCCGCGAAGCCCTCGAGAGCAAGCTCCAGGAGACGCTGACCGAACTCCGCGACTCCGTCGGCGCGGCCGTCTACATCAGCCGGTACATCGACGGCGAAGTGAAGATCACCCAGTTCGCCGACGGCCCGCGCACACCCAAGGTCAACGAGTGGGTGGACTTCCGGTCGGCGGCGCACGCCAGCGCGGTCGGCAAATGCCTGCTGACGCAGCTGGACCGGAACGGCCGCCGCGATCACCTCGCCCGGCACCGGATCGCCCGGCTGACCTCCCGGACGATCACCAGCGAGAGGATCCTCTTCTCCAAACTGGACAGCCAGCCTCCGACCGTCCCGGTGCTCGACCTCCAGGAGTACGCGGTGGGCACGGTGTGCGCAGCGGTCCCGCTGACGGCGGGCGCCTCCGTGGGCTGCCTCGCGCTCTCCCTGCCGATCGAACACGCCCATCGGCTGCGCTCGGCGGCGGACACGCTGAACCGCAAAGCGGCCCCGGTGGTGCTCTCGCTGGCGATCTGAGGCCCGCTTCCCAGGCCCGGACGCCCTGGTCCCGTCCGGGCCTGGAAGGCCGGAGTCCGCCGGGACGCCGGAAACGGGTCGCGGAGCGGCCGGAAGCGTCCCTCAGTGGCGTGGTCGTGAGCACCGCCGAGAAGCGGGTAGTATTTTCTCTGTCAGCAGGCGCCGCTAGCTCAGTTGGTTAGAGCAGCTGACTCTTAATCAGCGGGTCCGGGGTTCGAGTCCCTGGCGGCGCACAGACGGAAGAAGCCCCTCGCGTGAGCGGGGGGCTTCTTCGTGCTTCCCGCCTCATCGTGACTGTCAGCGACGCCTACCGGGACCTGCTCGCGCCCACCCGTGAGGTACCGGGGCATCCCGGCAACGCCGGGAGCGTGCGTGCCAAGGCGTGACCGCCCGGCCAGAGGCCACCCGGCAGGCTCTCAGCCGCGGGGGGAATGCCGGCGTGTCGTCGAGGAGCACCCCGAGGTGCGGCTCGGCACCCCGGGGCAGCGGCTCCACCACCACCGAGGCCCGCGCGACGGCTCCGGCGGCGTTCCGGTGACGGCCGAGAACCAGGTCCCGGCTCCTCAGGCCGGTCCGGTGGTCGCCCCGCCGACGCTGTACGAGCCCCGCCACGGTCATACGCCGGACAGCAGCCGACACGGTGTCAGAACTGGACGTCCGAGCAGGCGTAGAAGGCGTTCGCGGTGTCCGCGATCGTCCAGACCGCCAGGATCAGGTGCTTGCCGGTCTTGCCCGCCGGGATGGTCCCGGAGTGCGAGAGCGTGCCCGGCGGCTGCTGGTTGTTGTAGGGGACGGTCAGGAAGGGCTGCGGATCGAGGGCCGCCCGGGTGAGCGGCTTGGTCCGGTCCCAACCGTTCTTGGTGATGTAGTACCGGAAGTCGGTGGTGCGGTGGCGGGCGGTGAACTGCCAGCGGAAGCCGTAGCTCTGCCCCGCGGTGACGTGGGTGGCGGGCCAGTTGCCGCCTCGCGGGTCGTCGAGCGGGGCGAACTGGGAGAGTCCGGCGGAGCAGATCCTGCCGTCGGCGGGGCCGGCGGCAGGGAAGCCCTTGGGACCCTCGACCGACTGCGGCTCCCACTGGATGGGGCCGCAGTTGTTCACGGTGCCGTTGGCGCAGAGCTTCTGGCGGCTGATCGGCGAGTCGGTGTAGCCGTGGCTTCCGGCACTGCTCGTGGCGAAGAGGGTGGCGGCCGCGACGCCGAGCGCCACCGCCGCCACACCTGTCTTTTTGCGCATGCTGTCGCTCCAGGAGAACGTGGGGAGTTCCGTGGCCCGTGCTGCACGCGTGCGGATGGTTCGGCCGTGGTTGATGCGGTACCTATTCCGGTCTAGACCAAGTACCAAGGTATGGACAGAAGTTGAACATGTCCATACCAATCGCGGGATTCACGCCCCGCCTCCCGGACCCGTCCGGCCGGTGTAGAACGCCACCGTCAGGTCCTTGACCAGCGCCTTGCGGTCATAGTCGTCCAACTCGACCAGACCACGCGTGGTCAGTCGGTGGACCACGTCGTCCACCGCGTCCACGACGGCGGTCAGCACACTGTCCCGGTGCTTCGCGTCGATCGCCGCGATCCGCCGGCGCCGCATGGCCGCCGCGATCTCGGGCGCGTACTCGATCCGGGTCGGCTGCGCCGAGAACACGTCGATCCCGACCGGGGCGCACTCGGACGAGAGCATCCGGGTCAGAGCCTCGCCGACGGCCTCCGCGTCGCGCAGCGTCGGGGCGTCCTCGTGGAAGGCGTCCGCCGGAAGCTGCGAGAGAACCCGGGCCATGGCCGCCTCGACCTGCTCTCGCAGGTACTCCTCGTGCCCGTCGACCCCGAGCGCGGCGCGGACGGTGTCCCGGACGCGCCAGACGACCAGGACGGTGACGTCGAGCGCGGTGCCCTTGGCGTCCACCGCGGCGAGCGGCTCGCTGCGCCAGTGCCGCAGCCGGACGTCGACCCGGCGACGCAGCAGGAGCGGGCTGATCCAGTGGAGACCGGTACGGCGGACGGTACCGCGGTAGTCGCCGAAGAGGGTCAGGACGTATGCCTGGCCGACGCGTCCGCGGCCGAGCCCGCCGAAGGCGAAGAGCGTGAGGAGCACTCCGAGGGCGAGCATGGCCCAGAGTCCGAGGTGGATGCCGTGGTACGGACGGGAGGGCAGACGCAGCAGCTGCCCGAGCGGCTCCGGCACGGCGCCCGCCCACCACACGATGGTCCCGCAGGCGGCGAGGGCCAGGAGACCGGCGAGTACCCCGATCCAGCCCGGCAGGACGGGGCCGGGCCGCTCGACGAGCTCGGGGTCGGAGGGGGGAGCCGGGCGGGGCACCCGGGCACGGGCGGGCTGGGGGATCTTGGCCTTGGCGGCGGGGGCCGCGGGCGGGGCGGAAGCCGGAGAGGCGAAGGGGACGGCCAGGGCGACGGTGGCGGGGCCGCCGTCCTCGTCCGCGCCGCCGCGGAGACCGGTCGCCGTCGGCGCGGACGCGTCGGGCTCGTCCCGGAAGAGCAGGTGCACGGGGATCGACCCGGTCGTCTCGGCCCCGATCACGTTCTTCCGCCTGGCGCCGGTCCGCACCGGGGCCGGGGCGGCGGCCCTGGCCACCTCCGCGGCCACGGGCACGGCGATGACACCACCAGGCGCCTCGATGATCCGCCCGATGTCACGGACCCGGATGAGCGTGCCCCCGCAGGTCGTGTGGGCGGTCCCGGCATCGGAGGAAGCATCGCCGTCGGCCGGGACGGACGGGGCCGGAGCCGACGGGGCCGGAGCGGACGGGGCCGGGCAGGCGTCGGACGGGGCGGGCGACGACATCGGGGAAGAGACAGGGACCGGCGACGACATCGGGGAACGGGTGGACGCGACCGGGGACGGGGTCGGAGAGGAGGTCGAGGCGGACGCGACCGGGGCGGAGGGCGTCAGCCCTCTGGACGGGGTCGGGGCAGGGGCGGCCGAGCGGGCCGGGGCCGCGGCGGTGACGGGGCCGGTTCGGGGCGTACACGGGGCCGGTTCCGGGGCGCCCACGGCTGATTCACCCACGGCGGGTTCACCCGCAGTGGATGGGACCGCGATGGATGGGACGGCGATGGATGGGCCCGTCTCCGCACCGGCCCGGGTGTCCGGCCCGGGGGCGACCCGAGCCGCGACGGTACCGGCGGCGCCGTCGGTCTTCTCCTCGTCGACCGCCCGCGCGGAAACGGGCCGTGACACCGCGACAGGCTCCCCGGCCGGGGCGGGCCGGGCGGCGGCCCCGGGCGGCCGCCTCTCCGGCCCCGGCCGCGCGCGGTCCGCCGAAGCGCGGTCCGGCTGCTGACGGGTCCCCGCCGGGGCTGCGCCCGCCACGGCACCGGCGGCGGCGATACCCACGCCGAGCGGACCGTCACCCGGGCGCAGTCCGGGACTCCTCGGGCTGTTCTCGCCCGGACCTCCGGCAGCCGGACCGTCCGGCGGGGTGCCGGGCGACCGCTCCCGGACCGGTCCGGCGACCGACGGGGCGGCCGGGAGTCCGGCCGCCGGAGAGCTGACCGGAGCTACCGGAGGGAGAGGGGACGTCGGCGTCGCGCCTTCGGCCGTACCGGGACGGACGGCTTCTCCGCCCGGAGCCGACGGACCGGACGGGGCCGCGGCGCCCCCGTCCGGTGCCGGACCCGTCGACGGCGGGGCCGACGGCACGGACACGGTGGTCTCCCGGCCCTCGCCGCCCGGGGCCGCGGCTCGCGGGCGACCGGCCGTGACGCTCGTGCCTTGCGGTCGGGGCGGGGCGGCGGACAGCGCCGTCGCCCCGACCGGCCGGGACGCCGCGGTGGTCCGGCCGGGGCGGTGACCCGACTCCTCACTCCCCACCGGACGAGACGGGAGTTCCTCCGGAGTCCCGGAGGAACGGGCGTCCCCGGTACAGGAAGCCCCGTCGGTACCGGAAGCCGGCGACGGCGCGGGAGGTGACCCGGCGGCCACCGCGGCGCGAGGTCCGTCCCCGGCCGGGGACGCCGGGACGGTGGCCGCCGGGACGGGCCGCCCTCCGCTCACCGTGGCCGGTCCGGCCGCCGGACCGGCCACGCCACCGATGGCCGCGTCACCGATGGCCGCGTCACCGGCGAGGGCGTCGGTGACCGCCGTACGCGCGTCGCCGTCGCCCGAAGGCTTCTGAACCGCCTCGTCCGCACCCCGGTCGGCGACGGCCCCGGCAACCGCGTCGGTTCCGGTCGCCTCCGTATCGGTGTCCGGCCCCGTTCCCTCGCCCGGCGGGCGGGGAGACGAGCGCGGGGTGCGGGGCTCGTCGGTCAGACGCCGGGCCGTGCGCGCCGCGTCGCGCGTCGCCGCGGGACCGGAGTCTCCCGGCAGGCCCAGTGGGTTCGGGTTCGGTGCGGTCATGCGGTCCACCTCATGCTCTCGGGGTCATCGGAACAAGCGCTGCCAGGTTTCCGGGCCGGGGTAGCCGTCGGCCGCGCCGCCACGCCATCCCTGGGCCCGCTGGAACGCCTCGACATTGCGACGGTCCGCCTCGGACCAGCGCGGACCGGGACCCGACAGGTAGTGCTTGCCGTAGCCCCGCTTCACCAGTTGCTTGCCCAGCTTCTCCACATATGCGTTGGATTGGCCCGGACGGAAGTAGCCACGCCCGGGAAACGCCGTCGCGTTCGCGCTCGACCCCCCGGAACCACTCGAACCGCCGATGTTCCTGCCCTGTCCGGTCACCAGCAGACGCCAGGTGTGCGGACCCGGCAGGCCGTCCGCCTCGGCGCCTTTCCACCCCTGGGCCTGCTGGAATGCCCGCGTCGCGCGACGGTCCGCCTCACCCCAGTCCGGGCCAGGGCCCCGGCTGTAGAACTTCTTTCCGCCGCGGTCGACGAGGAGCCGCCCGAGCTGCGTGACGTACGCGTTGCGGGCGCCCGGTCCGAACATCGCGATCCCCGGGTAGGCGGTCGACGTCGAGGAGCTTCCGGCGGTGGAGCCGCTCACGATCCCCTTGTAGCGGTAGGCCACGTAGCGGGCGGAGTTGTTCCAGTACGCCAGCGGTGTGGCCTGCTTCCGCGTCCGCGGTTTGGTCTGCTCGTAGGCGATGTACGAGGTGTGGGTGTAGTCCGTCCAGCCTCCGAAGAGCGTCACGTGGGAGCCCTTGGTCGGGTTGGCCGGGTTGTGGAAGAGCAGGATGTCGCCGGGCTGCAGATCCTTGCGGTCGATCCGCACGCCGAACCGGTCGAGGCTGCCGGTCCACTCGTTGGCGCTCAGGTTCCAGGCCATCGAGATGTAGCCGGAGCAGTCCTGGCGGTATCCGTCCGTCCAGTACTTCTCCATCGAGTACGGAACCTTGGCGGTGACCCATCGCTTGGCGCGGTTGATGATCTCGGTCCGGGTCGTACGGCGCAGCGAGTCGAGCGAAACCTGACCCGTCGTCGGAGACGCCGCCGGGGACGCCGGCTTCGTCCCCGCGACGGACGTCCCGTGCAGCGGGCCGGCTCCTCCCTGCGGGGTGTCGGGATTCGGGCCGTCTCCCACCGGTGCGACCGGGGCGGTGGCGCCCGAGGGCCGGGCGAGTGCGCTCGCGCCACCGCCGCCCAGGGCCACACCCGCCGCCGTCACCAGGACCAGCGCACGGCGCGCCCTGTGTGCCGCCGGGTGGCCGCCCGCACGCACGGGAAGACCGAGGGCCAGGTCACGCCGCTGCCGGGCGCAGCCCGCGCAGACGCAGTCGGCCGCGGGCTCGTACTCCTCGAAGATCGGCACACTCATGGGATTCCCTCCACACTCGTCAAGATCTTCTGGCGCTGGTGCACGGGCGTCAGTGTCTCAACTGTCTGGACAAATCGCATTTTGACGGATCGAAGCTACGAAACGACCATCCGACAGGCCGGGGAGGGCTATCGATCCTGGCCATGCCCGGGGCCGCGGTCCGGAGCACTCCCGCGCGTCGGGTAGAGTTGTGCAGGTCAGCAGGCGCCGCTAGCTCAGTTGGTTAGAGCAGCTGACTCTTAATCAGCGGGTCCGGGGTTCGAGTCCCTGGCGGCGCACGCGCATGCGAGGCCCTCTCACCGATGGTGAGAGGGCCTCGCTCGTTTCCGAGGTCTTGCGCACCCTCGTGCCCACGGCGCGCCTCGGCCCGCTCCGGCACTCCCCCGCCTTCGGCCCGCCGCCGGTGCCACCGTCTCTCCCTCCGCCTCCCACACCACGGCCTTCGCCTCGGGTTCGGGTTCGGTCACCGTGGACGCCCGTGGACGCCATCGGCATCGCTCGGGGAATCGTCCGGGTGCCGGGACGGACCGCCGTGCCCTCCGCCCGGTGGCGCGGACGGCCGGGAGGACGGGAGCCCGGAACCGCGGAGGCCCGCACCGTGCGCCCGGACGGGTCACGTCGGCCCCTCCCCCGAGGCCGACGGACGGCATGGGACGGCACGGGACGGCACGGCACGGGACGGCACGGCACGGACCCGCACGAGGCGCGCACGACCGGGGACGGACGCGCCCCGGTATGGGTCAGGCGCGCGTCACACCGGTGAGGTACGCGGAGACGACCACGTTCGCCGTGTAGGCACCCTCCGCGCGGTCGAACGCGCCGCCGCAGGTGATGAGGCGGAGTTCCGCGCGGCCGGGCAGCCGCTGCCCGTACACCTGGTGGGCGTCGAAGCGGTCGCGGGGGACGACGCGCACGTCGTCGACGGTGAACTCGGCGACCGAGCCGTCCGACCTGCTCACCGCGACCTTCGCCCCCGGCCGGGCGGAGCCGAGGCTGTAGAAGACGGCCGGCCGGGTCTCGGTGTCCACGTGGCCGACAAGGAGGGCGGCGCCGTCCGCGCCCGGCCGGGTACCCCGGTCGAACCATCCGACCGACCGCGGCAGCTCGTACGGGGGCGGGTCCACCGCGCCCGTCTCGTCGAGACCGCGCGGGAGGACCGGTGCCGCGATGCCCAGCGAGGGGATCTCCACCCGCCGCGGGACCGCGGGCTCCAGGGGGTCGTGCGCCGGAGGCAGCCCGACGCCGGGCGGAGGGGCGACGGCGGCGATGTCGCCGCCGGCCGGCGCCGGGCCGGTGCCCGGGCCTTCGGTGGCCTCCCGGCCCCAAAGCCACATCCCCAGGACGAGGAGGGCCCAGGCGACGCCGGCCACCAGCCGTCCGGTCCCGGCGGGAGCGTCTCCGGCGGTCACCCTCGGTCCGCGCGCGGGGCCGTGTCGGCGCGGCGGCGGCGTGCGCTGCGGCAGGCGACGGCCACCGCGGCGATTCCGGCACCCGCAAGGCCCACCAGGGTGTACGGGGTGCCCAGGCCGCTCCCGGCCACCGTCTGCGCTACGCCCGGGGCGGCGGGGGCAGCGAACGCCGCTGCGCCGCCGCCTCCGGCACGGACCGGCGCGAGGGGGCTCGGCTCGTGCGTGGGCTGGTCGGTGGGGTGCCGTGTGGGCGGGTGACCCTGGACGCGGATCGTGCCCGCGTCCCGGTGGTCGTGCCCGTCGCAGCGCACAGCGACCTGGTACGTGCCGTCCTTCAGGCCCGAGCGCGCGGTGGTGTCGCCGAACAGCGGGTGGCCGTCCCCGCCGCGCCCGGTCAGCTCGGCCTCGGCGACGAACGCCGGGGAGGTCGCGACCCCGGTGGCGCCCTCGCAGCCCGCGACCCGGACCTCGACGTCGGAGCCGGGGCGGGCCGTGGCGGGGGTGACCGTGACGCGCACGCCGTCGTGGGCGTACGCGCCGCCGGCCGCGGGCGCCAGCGCGAGGACGACGGCCACCCCCGCGGCACGGAGAGCAAGGGAACCTGAACGCATCGTGACCTCCTGGTACTGGCAGGTTCACCCGGTTCCGATCGTTTCGCATCCGCAGGGGCCGGACGGGCCCCCGATCAGGGGGCCGTCCGGCGGACTCCCCCGGCTCGGAGCCTGCCGGCCGAAGGCCGCCCGAAAGGCTCTCAGACGCGGTCGACGATGTCCGCGATCGAGTCCACGATCCTGGACGGGCGGAACGGATAGCGGTCGACCTCCGCCTGCGTGGTCAGACCGGTGAGCACCAGGAAGGTCTGCATGCCCGCCTCCAGACCGGCCAGGATGTCGGTGTCCATCCGGTCGCCGATCATGGCGCTGGACTCGGAGTGGGCTCCGATGGCGTTGAGCCCGGTACGCATCATCAGCGGGTTGGGCTTGCCCGCGAAGTACGGCTCCTTGCCGGTGGCCTTGGTGATGAGGGCGGCGACCGCGCCGGTGGCCGGCAGCGGACCCTCCAGGGAGGGGCCGGTCTCGTCGGGGTTCGTGCAGATGAACCGGGCGCCGGCCTTGATGAGCCGCACGGCCTTGGTCATGGCCTCGAAGGAGTACGTACGGGTCTCGCCGAGGACGACGTAGTCCGGGTCGTGGTCGGTGAGGACGTAGCCGATGTCGTGCAGCGCGGTGGTCAGTCCGGCCTCGCCGATGACGTAGGCGGTGCCGCCGGGCCGCTGGTCGCCCAGGAACTGCGCGGTGGCGAGGGCGGAGGTCCAGATGTTCTCCACGGGCACGTCCAGACCCATGCGGGCGAGACGGGCGTGGAGGTCGCGCGCGGTGTAGATCGAGTTGTTCGTGAGGACCAGGAAGGGCTTCCCGGTCTCCCGCAGCTTCTTGATGAACGCGTCGGCGCCGGGGATCGGCACGCCCTCGTGGATGAGGACGCCGTCCATGTCGGTGAGCCAGGATTCGATCGGCTTGCGCTCTGCCATGTGCGGGGACTCCTGCCGTACAGAAATCGTGCGGGGTGCTGGGGACGCCGCGACAACGCTGTGGCGACGCCCCCAGCCTAATCTCGCGTCGGCCGGGGTCACCCCGTCGAGGAGCGGCGTCCCGCGGGGTGGACCGCACGGCGTCGGACCGGCCTCGCGGCCTGCCTGCCCGGACGGGACGGCGACGGAACGCGGTGCCGTGACGGGTGTCGCGACGGGACGGAAGCCGGCCGCTGCGGCACGCGTCAGGACGCGGTGACCGCGATACCGTCGATCGCCCAATACCAGTCGTTGGAACCGGTGTAGTGGAACCGGAAGCTCACGTTGACGGCGCCGGCCGGCACGTCGGCGGTGAGCGACTGGGGCTGGGAGAGCACGTCGGCGGTGTAGCTCCTGACGACGGTGGGCGTCCCGCCGTTGAAGGCGGCCAGGACCCGTGCGGTCTGACCGCCCTCCTGCCGGCCCATGGCGTTGTTGACGACGGCCCAGCCGCTGGGTGGAGTGTGGGTGAAGCCGAGGAGGCCGACGGGGATCCCGGTCTCGTCGACACGGCCGGAGAGCGAGCCGTGCAGTGTCTCGAAGGGGGCGGTGGAGCGCTGCTTGACGGGCTTGCCGTCCAGGCCCCAGGAGGGGTCGGGGACGATGCCGAGCTGATGGAAGACGGTGGCGGCGACGTCCACCGGGCGGGTGTCGGCGGGGCGGGCACCGGTGACACCGGAGTTGTGGCGGACCTCGTCGGTCTCGCCGAAGTAGACGAAGAGGATGTCCGGGTTCTGGTGCCTCAGGTCTCCTCGGTGGTCTCGGTGATCCTGAGGTCGTTCACGGCGTAGTCGTTGTCGAGGACGAGCGTGGCGTCGGCTCCGAGGGTGGCCGCCCACCGGACAGCTCACGGGGTACCGCTTCGCGCAGGCGGCCATTCCGGTCGCCTCCAGGGCGTCGGCGACCCGCCCGGCCGTCTCGCGCTTCGGTGTCCCGCGGGCCGTGAGGCCGAAGGCCACGTTCTCCATCGACACTCAGGTGCGGGAAGAGCGCGTACTGCTGGACGACCATCCCGATGCCGCGCTTGTACGGAGGAAGTCCGGTGACGTGCCGGTCGCCGATGAACACCCGCCCGGAGAGCGGCTGGACGAAGCCGGCGACCGCCCGCAGGGCGGTGGTCTTGCCGGAGCCGAAGGGCCCGAGGAGGGCCATCACCTCGCCGGGTTCCACGCTCAGGTCGAAGGCGTCGAGGACGGTGTTCCGGCCGTACGCGACGGTGACGGCGTCGAACCGGATCCCGCTGCGGTGGGTCATCGGGGGCGCGGAGGCGGACGGCTGGACGGTGGACGGGTCGCGGCTCACCGGCCCGCCCCCGTGCCTCCGGCCGCCTCCGCCGCCTCGATCGCCGCCGGGAGGCCGGCCACCGAGGCGAGGACGTGCGTGGCTCCGTGGCGTCGGAGCGCCGCCTCGTCGTGGGCACCCGTCAGCACCCCCGCCACGATCCCGGCACCCGCCCGGACCCCGCTGAGCATGTCGTAGGAGGTGTCGCCCGCGACCACCGTCCGGCGGACGTCGTCGACGGCACCGGTCCGGAGGAGTGCGCCGAGGACCATGTCCGGGCAAGGGCGGCCCCGGCCTCCCGTGTCCGCCGGGCAGAGGGTCAGGTCGACGAGGTCCCGCCAGCCGAGCGCGTCGAGGACCGCGTCCTGCGTGACCCGGGCGAAGCCGGTGGTCAGCACCACCGTCCTGCCCTGCTCCCGCAGCGCGGCGATCGTCCCGGCCGCGCCCGGGAGCGCCGCGATCCGGCCCTCGGAGACCAGCGTGCCGTAAGCCTCCTCGAAGGCCAGGTTCGCCTGGTGGGCGCGGGTCTCGTCGCCGCCGAGGAGGTGACGGAACACGGAGATCTTCGACTCGCCCATGGTGGCCCGTACGTAGTCGATCATCGCGGCGGGGTCCTCGCCGAGGCGTTCCGCCGCGGCGGTGAACGCCAGCTCGACCAGGCCGTCGTCGGCGACGGTGGTCCCCGCCATGTCGAGGACCACGAGGTTCATCCTGGGGGCGTTCGTGGGGGGCATCGTGGAGGGGCGCGTGGGGGAAGAGGTCATGGGGATCACCAGCCCAGTTCGTCGGCGGTCGTCTCGGCGATGGCGGGGGAACAGGTCATGCCGCGTCCGCCGGGTCCGGTCACCAGCCACACGCCGTCGCGGACCTGCCTGCGGTACACGACCCGCCGGGTGTCGGCGCACTGGGCGTACACGCCGGCCCAGCGGCGCCGGATCGCCGGCAGCGGGCGGCCGAGGAAGGACCCGACGACGCGCGTGAGGTGCTCGTAGGGGTCTTCGAGGGTGTCGAAGGCGAAGGGGTGCTCGTACGCGTGGGTGTCGCCGATGGTCAGTCCGCCGTCGAGGCGCTGGACCATCAGCAGTTGCGTCCGGTGCTCGGCGGCGACCGGGTCCTGTGCCTGGCCGGCGTTCATCGCGTCCAGAGCCGGGGAGGCGTAGGCCGGGTAGTAACGGAAGGAGTCGGCGTCGGCGACGGAGGTGGTGAGCGGTTCGCCGAGCGGATCGGTCTGCATCATCTGGAGGCGGACGCGACGGACGGGAAGTTCCCCGGCGAGTTCGCGGACCAGGCCGCCGAGCCAGGCGCCGGTGCAGAGGACGACGACGTCACCGCGGTGCGTGTCACCGTGGTCGTCCCGCACCCCGGCACTCCCGGCGCCCCGGGCCTCGATGACCTCCCGTACCTCACGGCCGGGCAGGAAGGCGTATCTGCCGGTGGCCAGCAGCGCCCGGCGAAGCGCGAGCAGGGCGACGCGCGGCTCGACGGCCGCGTCCCGCTCGCACCACAGGGCGGCGGCGAAGTCGCCCCGCAGGGCGGGGTTGATCCCGCGCGCCTCAGCGGCCGTCAGCAGCGCGTAGCCGCGGTCGGCCGCGTCGACCCGGCTCAACGCCGTCTCGGCGACGGCCTGTTCGAGCGGGTTGCGCACCAGAGTGAGGGAGCCGATCGCCCGGAAGCCGATCCCGGGGACGCGGGCGCCGATGCGTTCCCACAGCTCTCGGGCCCGCAGGGCGGTGTCCAGTTCCTCCCCGCCGGCCCGTCCACTGACCCATATCTGGCCGAAGTTGCGGAGGGACGCCCCGCGCGCCTCGGTCTCGCGCTCGATGTGTACGACCTCATGGCCGCGTTCCACCGCGTGCCAGGCGTGCAGGGTTCCCACCACGCCGGCCCCTACGACGATCACCTTCATGACGTTCACGCTCCTGGGGGCCGGTGGACCGGACGCGTCCGAAGGGCGACGGAGCGATGAACGACCCGACAAGGATGAACTAGACCCGTTATCTTCTCGTGATCTTATTCTCGCGGCCTGAACGGGTCGCGACCAGGGTCCGGGCGCACGATGGGCCGGGACCCGGTACGCCCGATCGCGGCCGGTTCGCCCCGCTCAGAGCCTGCCGGGCGACCTTCGGTCAACTGGCGGACACGGTCCGGTGCTTGCGATTCCAAGGCGCCGAGAGGTCACCGGAGCGGAGCTACCGGGGCGCATCGGCAACATCGGCAGCGTGCGTGCCAGGGCGTGACCGCCCGGCCAGAGGCCACCCGACAGGCGCTCAGAGCCGACCGCGGCCGGCGCGGTCCCGGTCTCGGCCGAGATGCGCCGTGAAGCTGAAGCGGTCGCCCCGGTAGAGCGTGCGGACGCGCTCCAGGGGGCGCCCCGCGGTGTCGCGGGAGAGGCGGTGGATCAGCAGCATGGGCAGGGCCGGCGGGGTGCCGATGAGCAGGGCCTCGCGGGGGGTGGCGAGCACGGTCTCGATCCGCTCGTCGGCGTCACCGAACGCGATGCCGAGCCGCTCTCGCAGGTAGGCGTAGAAGGAGGAGTCCGGGTCGAAGTCGGCGTCGAGGCGCGGGGCGCGCGCCTCGGGCACATAGGTGCTCTCCAGTCCCACCCGCTCGTCGTCGGCGAGGAGGACACGCTCCATGTGCCAGACGGTCTCGCCCCGCCGGACGCCGATCTCGGGGGCGAGGGCGTCCGGGCAGGGGAAGCGCTCGAGGGAGATGAGCGTACGGCCGGGCCGCCGGCCCTGGCGGCGGACGCCCTCGGTGTAGCCGGCGAGGGAGAGCGGCTGCTCCAGCTTGGGCCCGGCGACGACGGTGCCCCTCCCCCGCCGGCGCAGCCTGCCTTCGAGGAGCAGTTCGCGCAGGGCCTGACGTACGGTCTCCCGGGAGACCTCGTAGCGCACGGCGAGTGCCCGCTCGGTGGGGAGCGGTCCTCCCTCACCCAACTCGTCGATCAATGCGGCGACTTTGGCCTTCACCGCGTAGTACTTGGGAATGCGGCCGTGCTCCGGGATGCCGGAGCGGACGGGGGAGCCGGGTGCCTGGTCGTTCGGGTAGTCCACGGGGGGGGATGGTCGCAGGCGGGAGTGAACGCGAAGGTGTACGGAGCGTGGCCCGGGGGCTCGGCGCGGGCGAGGCGCGCGCCCCCGGTCCGCTCAGCGCGGACGCCGTCCGCGGCGGGCCATGAGCAGCAGGGCCGTACCGGCGAGGATCAGCGCACCGGCGGCCGGGGCCATGAGGAACACCAAGACATCTCCCGTCAGGGCGAGTTCGGATCGCGGACGGCCCGGCGGCAGGCGGACGGCCCCGGTGGGCGGGGGGGTCGCCGACGGAGCGGGACCGGTGGCCTCGCCTTCCGGGCGGGTGGCGTCCGCCGCCGCGACGGCGTCGCCGATCGCGAGACGGTAGCCCGCGGACTCGCCGACCCAGTCGCCGTCGTCGCCCCGGCGCTGCACGATGGCGGCGTGGGCGACGACCTCGCCGGGGGCGGTGTCGGCGCGGAAGGCGAGCCGGACGGAGACGGAGACGGTGCCGCCCGCGGGCACGACGAAGCCGGGGAAGCCGGTGAGGGCGCCGATGCTCTCGGCCTCCTCGGTCCCCTCGAAGGTGACCGGGCGCCAGCTCCGGGCGGCGGGGTCGTAGAAGTCGAACCGGATCTGCGCGGGCTGGAGCACCCGGTCGCGGTCGGTGAGGGCGAGCACCGGGTGGATGTCGTGGCAGGGCTCGGTCGTGGTGTTGGTGAGCTCGATGGTCCAGGTCGAGAACGCCCCGCCGGGGACGTAGTCGGCGGGGCCGCCGTGGATCCGGGCGTCGATCGGGAAGTCGCGATCGGCGGCCTTTCCACAGGTGGGCGGCTTGTCGCGGAGCTCGGCCGGAACTCCCGAATCGGCACCGGCACCGGCACCTGTCGCGAGACCGGTGCCAGCCGTACCGAGGCCGGTACCGGTGCCGAGCCCGGGAGCGGTACGGAGGCCGGGAGCGGTACGGAGGCCGATGCCAGGGCTGGAGCCGGGTCCGGTGTCCGCGCCGGGAGGGGGGCCGACTCGGGGAGCGGCCTGGGTGCCGAGCTCGGCCGCGGACGGGACCACGGCGAGCGCGAGAACGGCGGTTCCGGCAGTCGCCGCGGTCACGCCGAGGGCGAGGGCGTTGCGCAGTCGCATGGGACGGGGCCTTTGCTGCTCGCGAGCGTACGGGACGGCCGCGACGCTGCCACGGCCGTCGGTTACGAGGGCGGACCGACGCGGCGGGCCACCCCGTACGGCCCGGCCATTCCACCTGATCAGCGTATTTTCGACACCGTCCCGGGTGTGCCGAGGCACGGACCGGGGCATACCTCGGCCCGCACCCCGGGGCAGGGCGGATGTCAGGCCGTGGACTGTCTGCCGAAGACCGGAGCCAGGACGAGTTGGGCGGCCCCTTCAGCGATGGCGTAGGGGGTGACGGCGACCTCGGCGGCCAGTCCGAGACCGGCGAGGACCTCGCCCACACCGAGCACGAACGCCTCGGGAGCGGCGAGCACGGCACGGCCGCCCAGGAGCAGCCGGTCGATGTCCAGGAGCCGTACGAGATTGGCCGCACCGGCGCCCAGGACACGCGCCGCCCCGGCGAGGTCGCCGCGCGCGACGGCGGCCAGGCACAGGACCTCCAGGCAGCCGCGCCCACCGCAGTCGCACGGGGGTCCGTCGAGCTGAACGGTCTGGTGCCCGAGCTCGCCGGCGCCGGTCCTGGCCCCCCGGAGCACCCGACCGTCGAGCACGAGCCCGGCACCGAGACCGCTCCCGAGATGGACGTAGGCGAACGAGTCGGCGGCGGGCGACCGCAGGGCGAGCCCGAGAGCGGCGGCGTTGGTGTCCTTGTCGAGGACGACGGGCCGCCCGAGCGACCGGGCGAGGACGTCCCGTACCGGGAACCCGTCCCACTGCGGATATCCGGTGATCCGGCCCGGCGTCCCGGCCGGATGGTCCAGCGGCCCGGGCATCGCGACCCCGACGCCGAGCACGACGGGCGCGCCTTCGGGACCGGGAGGACGGCCATCGGGACCGGATGGGTCTCCGGGACCGGGTGCGCCGTCGGAGCCGGGAGGGCCGCCGGGCTCCGCACCGGTGGCCCCGCTCCGTCGCGCGGGGCCACCGCTCCCACCGTCCGGTGCGAGCCCCGCGCCCGTGAGCAGTTCCCGCACCTCGCGGACCGCCACGGACAGCACGGCCTCGGTGCCCGCGCCCAGGTCGAGGGGGGCCCGGCGGGTGACGACCGGGGCGCCGGCCAGGTCGACGAGGACCGCGGTCAGTTCGTCCCGGTCCAGGTGCAGCCCCACAGCGCAGGCCGCCGAGGGCACCAGCCGCAGCACCGTACGGGGCTTGCCGCCGGTGGAGGCCCGGTGACCCGCCTCGCCGGCCAGCCCCTCCGCGCGCAACCGGGCCGTGATCTTGCTGACCGCCTGCGGTGTGAGGCCGGTCCGCTCCGCCAGCTCCAGGCGGCTGACGCCCGCCTCTCCCGCCTCCCGCAGCAGATCGAGCACCAGCGCCGTGTTGTGGCTGCGCAGCGCCGGCAGGTTCGCTCCACCCAAGTCCCTCTTCACCCGGTCATTGTCTCCCGCGCTTGCACTTCGGCAACAGCGTTGCTTAAGTGGCGTCCATGACTGGCAGCACCGACTCCCGCACCCCTCTTCGCGTCGGACTCGTCGGCTACGGCCTCGCGGGCTCCGTCTTCCACGCCCCGCTGGTCTCCGCCACCGAGGGGCTCGTCCTCGACACGGTCACCACCGGCGACCCGGGGCGCCGGGAGCAGGCCCGCGCCGCGTATCCGGGTGTCCGGGTGGCCGGCTCCCCCGAGGAGCTGTGGGCTCGGGCGGCCGAGCTCGACCTGGTCGTCGTGGCCTCCCCCAACAAGACCCACGTCCCGTTCGCCACCGCCGCCCTCGAAGCCGGCCTGCCCGTGGTCGTGGACAAACCCGTCGCCGGCACCGCGGCGGAGGCACGCGCGCTCGCCGCGCTCGCCGAGGAGCGCGGCCTGCTGCTCTCCGTCTTCCAGAACCGCCGCTGGGACAACGACTTCCTCACCCTGCGCGCGCTGCTCGCGGACGGCGCGTTCGGAGAGGTCCAGCGCTTCGAGTCACGCTTCGAGCGCTGGCGTCCGCGGCTGAAGGGCGGCTGGCGGGAGTCGGGCGCGCCGGAGGAGATCGGCGGGCTCCTCTACGACCTGGGCAGCCATGTCGTCGACCAGGCCCTGGTGCTGTTCGGCCCGGTCGTCCGGGTGTACGCCGAGTCGGACGTCCGCCGCCCGGGTGCGGAGGCCGACGACGACACCTTCCTCGCCCTCACCCACGCGAACGATGTCCGCTCCCACCTGTACGTGAGCGCCACCACCGCCCAGCTCGGCCCCCGCTTCCGGGTTCTGGGTCAGAACGCCGGCCTGGTGAAGTACGGGCTCGACCCGCAGGAGGCGGCCCTCCGCGAGGGCCTGCGGCCGGTGGCCGGCAGGCCGTGGGGCATGGAACCGGAGTCGATGTGGGGCACCCTCGGCGCCGGGGAGTCCCCGCTGACCGGCGGCGGGACCCCGGTCGAGACCCTCCCGGGCGACTACCCGGCGTACTACGCGGCCGTCGCCGCGGCGCTGCGCGGCGACGGTGCCAATCCGGTCACCGCGCACGAGGCCGCCGCCGCCCTCGACGTCCTGGAGGCGGCGAAGCGGTCCGCCCGCGAGGGCGTGACCGTGGAGATCGACGGGTGAGCGAGGTCGCCGCCCATGGCGGTTCCTCCCCGCTCGCGGTCGAGGGCGCCGGGCGGGGCGGCGGCCCGGTAGCGTGGGTGTCCCGTGGCACCGCGCGCTCCCGGGCCCCCGGACCTGCGGACCCGTGGACGCTCAGGCGTCCTTGAGCTCCTGGCGCTGACGCCCCAGCCCCTCGATCTCCAGCTCCACCACGTCACCGGCCCGCAGATACGGCTTCGGTTCCGGCTGTCCCATCGCCACGCCCGCCGGCGTGCCGGTGTTGATCACGTCGCCCGGGTACAGGGTCATGAACCGGCTGACGTACCGGACGACCTCCGCGACCGGGAATATCTGGTCGGCGGTGTTGCCGTCCTGCCGGAGCTCGCCGTTCACCCACAGCCGCAGGCCGAGCGCCTGCGGGTCGGGCACCTCGTCGGCGGTGACCAGCCAGGGGCCGAGCGGGTTGAAGGTCTCGCAGTTCTTGCCCTTGTCCCAGGTGCCTCCGCGCTCGATCTGGAACTCTCGCTCGGAGACGTCGTGGGCGACCGCGTAACCGGCGACGTGCGCCCGTGCCTGCTCGTGGGTCTCCAGGTAGCGGGCGGTGCGGCCGATGACGATCGCCAGCTCGACCTCCCAGTCGGTCTTGGCGCTGCCCCGCGGCACGAGCACGGTGTCGTCCGGTCCGACGACCGTGTCGGCGGCCTTGAGGAAGACGACCGGCTCAGCGGGGGTCGCCGCGCCGGTCTCGGCGGCGTGGTCGTGGTAGTTCAGCCCGATGCACACGACCTTGCCGATCCGGCCGACGGGCGGGCCGACCCGCAGCCCGGTCGCGTCGAGCGCGGGCAGCACTCCGGCGCCGGCCGCGGCCCGTATCCGCTCGAGCGCGGACGGGTCGGCGAGCAGTCCTCCATCGATGTCGTCGACCAGCGCGGACAGGTCGCGCAGGGTCCCGCCCTGGTCGAGCAGGGCGGGGCGTTCGGCCCCCGCCGGGCCCACACGCAGCAACTTCATGGTCTTCTCCCTGTGGTCGAGGTGGGCCCGGGGGCGGGCCCTGCTGAGCCCCGGCCGATGGAGTGCGGCCATCGGAGGATTGGTCAATCCTCCAAGAGCGACGACCACTCCGCAATACCCCGTTCACGGGCTGGACCCTTACGCGGCGGTAGCGAGCGCCCCCGCCGCCGGCATGTCCCGGTAGAGGAAGGCCCGCTCGACCGCGGTCCAGGTGGTGCTCGTCACGATGTAGAGCGCGGCGGCGAGCGGGACGACGGCCACCGAGACCAGGGTGAGGAAGGAGAGCAGCGGCATGACCTTCGTCATGGCCGTCATCGCGCCCGCGCCGGGCGCCTGCGGTCCGGCCATCGGCGGGGCCGCCGCCATCTGACGCTTGGTGCGGCGGTAGTTGTACGTGGCCACGGCGGCGACGATCGCGAAGAGGACGAGGTACACACGGCCGGCCGGGCCGAGGGCTCCGCCGTGCGCGAGGGCGTCCGCCCAGTGGTCGCCGAGCGGGGCGGCGAAGAGGGTGTGACCGGTCATCCGGCCGCTGGAGAACAGGTGGTACATCAGGAAGAGCGCCGGCATCTGGAGCAGGCTGGGCAGGCAGCCGGCGAGCGGAGACACCTTCTCCTGGGCGTGCAGCTCCAGCGTCGCCTCCTGGAGGCGCGCGGGGTTCTTCGCGTGCTTCCTGCGCAGCTCGGCGAGTTGCGGGGCGAGCCGGGTGCGGGCCTTCTGGCCGCGGGCGGCGGCACGGGACAAGGGGTGGACCGCGAGCCGGACGAGCGCGGTGAAGAGCACGATCGCGGCGGCGGTCGCGGTGGTGGCGAAGAGCGGCTGGAGCAGGTCGGCGAGCCGCTCGACCAGGGTGGCGAAAACGGACATGGGAGCCCTCCGGGGGTCTGTCGTCGTGCCGGGACTGGAACGGGGTCGGCATGACGGAACCGCGCGGTACAGGGGCGTTACGGGTACCTCTACGCGGCCGTCGGGAAGGAACGGCCGGGTGCCCGCGGTCTACGGCGACCGGAGGCGTCGGGATCGCGCTGTGACAGGAAGGCGGTGCGTTGCTCGCGGTCGCGCAGGGCGGTACGGACCCGGGTGGGCGGCACGGAGGGCGCCACGGAGGCGCCGATCAGGGCGCAGACGACCGTGGTCGCGGCGAGGGCGACGGCGGCGGAGACGCTCGCGCCGTCGGACAGGAGCAGGTCGGCGAGGGCGAGCAGGAAGAAGAGCGGGGCGATGACACGCAGGAACACGGCTCGGATCACCACCGTCTCCTCTCGTACCGTCCGCCGCTTCGGATTCTCGCGGCCCGGGCGGCGTTCCGGGGCCGCGGGCGGTCCCCGGCCCCCGTCACCGCCTCCCCGCCGTTATACACGATCGGTTTCGCCGCACACGACCGCTTTCACCGGGGGCGGGAGCGGGCGGCGCCGCGTCCGGTCACCGGGCCGGCACCAGCCTCGCCCACACCACCAGCCGATAGGAGGAGCTGAACTCCGGCGTGCAGGTCGTGAGCGTCAGGTAGGAGCCGGGCGCGGAGTAGCCGTAGGAGGGCTTGACCAGTGACCGCGGGACGGGAGCGATGACACCGGTGTCGCGGGGCGCGGTCCGCGGCAGGACCTGGTCCACGCGGTAGGTGTACGTCGCCTCCCTGGTCCGCACGGTGATCTCGTCCCCGCGCTCCAGCCGGTCGAGATGGCGGAAGGGTTCGCCGTGGGTGTTGCGGTGCCCGGCGAGCGCGACGTTGCCGGGCCGGCCCGGAGCGGCGGTACCCGGATAGTGGCCGACATAGCCCTTGTCCAGAACCGACGCCTTTCCGACGCCCTGGGCGACGGGCGCGGTCAGGCCGATCCGGGGGATGCGCAGGACGGCGTACGAGGCGGAGACGGATGGCCCCGCGGGGGCCGGGGCAGCGGGACGCGGGGGCTCGGACCGGGACGACGGCGCGGCGGCCCCATCCGCCCCGGCACCGCCGGAGGACTCCGAGGGAAGTCCGGGGGCACCGGGAGAGGGTGACTCCCCCCACGCACGCTCCAGCGCTCGGACCTGGCGCCGGGCATCGGCGCGGGCCTCGCGGTTGGTCCACCAAAGCTGGTGGGCGACGAGGAGCAGAAGGACGACACCGCAGGTGACGACGGTTTCGGCACCGGCCCACAGGGCGCGGGCGGCGATGCTCCGCACCCCGCGCGCCCGGACGACGACCGGCCCCCTGTACCGCACCCGGGGCACGATAGGGGCTGACGCGCCAACTCTCCAGGGCCGTACAGCAGTACGGTGTTCCCCATGCGCCCCGATACGTCTGCCGACCACGCCACCGAAGCCGAGCGTCTGCTGCGCACCGCCGCGCAGTACCCCGAGGACCGGGAGCCGCTGCTGCTGCGCGCGGCGGCCCACCTGGAACTGGCCGGCGACCGGGAGCGGGCGACCGGCCTCTACGACGGCCTGCTGGCGTCGGACCCGCGGGACGCGCACCTGATCCGCGCGCTGAAGGCGGCCAACCTGTGGGAGTACGGCCACGAGGCGGAGGCGCGGGCGATCATCGACGGGGTCCGGGCGGCCGGGCCCGCTGAGGCGTCCCCGTGGGCGATCGTCGCGGAGACGCTGGAGGCCCACGACGAACTGGAGGAGTCGGAGGCGACCTTCAGCCAGGCGGCCGGGCTTCTGATCCCGGCGGACGCTGCGGGGGACGCCCTCCCGTACGCCACCCAGTCGCTGCTGCTGTCCCGCCACCGGGTGCGCCGGATGCTGGCGCTGCCGCACGACGACTGGGACATGCTGGCCGACGCCCTGCACACGGCGGACGTCCCGCTGGACGAACTCCACGACCCGAAGCGCCTGTGGTCGCTCGGTTCCTCGGACCCGGCCGAGCTCCAGGCGGAGATCGCCCGTCTCCGCAGCGAACTCGGCTCGTACCGGACGGCCCTCTCCCGCCCCTTCCCGGTGGCGGTGCTCCACTGGCCGGAACCGGAACTGGACGAGCTGCTGGCCGCCTACCCGGAACTGGAGGCCGAGTACCCCACCTACCGCGCGCACCTGACGGACATCGAGGCGTCCCTCCGCGAGCTCGCGGCGGCCGGCACCCCGAACCTCGGCATCGTCCCGGCGACGGTCCCCTCGTACGAGGCTTTCGCGGCCTCCGAGGCATCCTCGCCCGCCGACGCGGACCTGCTCCCCCAGTACGCCACGACGCTCGCGGCCCGCGGCCGTGCGACCCCCTGGCCCCCGGCCCGCGGCACGGCCTGCTGGTGCGGGTCGGGGCGGGGGTACGGGGAGTGCCATGGAGGGGACGAGGGGTAGCCGCACCGGCGGCTTTCCGTGAGTGCCCATCGAGGTCCGCGCCGTCCACTAAAGTCGCCTGATCAGCTGTGGCGTGCGCATCCCAAGGCGAGACATGACGACTGAGTGGCAGTTCGAAGTACCCACCACCGGCAGCAAGTGCCTGCCTCCGGACAGTCGTTACATGGAGGCCCTCAGCAGTCAGGGCTACGGCTTCGAGGCTGCGATCGCGGACCTCGTGGACAACTCCATCGACGCCGGGGCAAAGGACGTCGTGATCCACTTCCTGCGCGACGGGGACAGGCTCGTCAGCCTGCTGATCGTCGACGACGGAAAGGGCATGGACGAGGAGGAGCTGGACGTCGCGATGACCGTCGGTGGTCGACGCGACTACGACTCCACGGCCCTGGGAATGTTCGGTACCGGATTGAAGTCCGCCTCGCTGAGCCACGCGGGCGCCGTCACCGTCGTCAGCAAGGTGCGGCGCACACGGGCCGCGGCGCCGGCAGGGCGCCGCTGGACGATGGAACGGGCCGTGACCGGATACCAGTGCGACATCGTCGCACCTGACTACGCGCAGCGGCTCATCGACCGCTACTACGACTGTCCGATCGTCTGGCAAGGAACGGTCATCCGCTGGGACGCCGTCAAGAACTTCCCTCGGACCGGCGGCGGCAGCCAGACGGATCGCTATCTGCATCGCACCATCAACAAGCTGGGACTCCACCTGGGGTTGCATCTACACCGGTTTCTGGCTCGCGACGACTTCAACATCACCATCGCGGTCGAGGACGTCTCCACCGGCGTCGAGTACATGAACTTCGGTGTCCAACCACTCGACCCGTTCGCGTATCCGATCAGCGGACACCCGGACTACGCTCGCGAGTTCGTCGCCGTGCTCGCCTCCCTTGGCCCAGTCACCATGGCCGCGCACATCTGGCCACCGAAGTCGAACCAAGACGAGTTCAAAGCGGTGGGGACCGTCATCGACCGGCAGGGTTTCTACTTCTACCGCCGCGACCGCCTGGTGCAAGCCGGTGGTTGGAACAACTTCCGGCAGCCCGAGCAGCATCTCGCGCTCGCGCGCGTCGCCGTCGACCTCCCGGAGGATCCCGTGGCCTCCGAGGTGTTCCGTCTCACGGTGAAGAAGGACGGCGTCGACACCTCGCCGGAGTTCGTGACGGCCCTGGAGTCGGCGGTGGACCCCTACGGACGCGCCTTCTCCCAGTACATGACGGACGCGGACGCGACGTACCGGGAGGCACGGAAGCGGACAGGTACGAGCCGCAAGCCGGCGATCCCCGCGGGCAAGGGCATCGCGCCGACGGTACGAGAGGCCATCGAGGACGAGCTGCCGCTCATACCAGGTGAGGAACCGATCTCCGTCCGCTGGCGGAAGATCGACAACAGCACGTTCTTCGAGATCGACCGCGAGACCCGCACGATCATCCTCAACGACCACTATCGTGCGGCGATCCTCGGCGGTCGGCGCGGCGGGCTGAACGACGCCCCGACCCTCAAGTCGCTCATGTACCTGCTGCTCCATCGGATCTTCGAGAAGGAGTACAGCGGCAGTCGGGAGAAGGACAACCTGCAACTCTGGCAGTCCGTACTGGTCGCGGCAGCCCGCGCCGAACTGGATCGGGTGACGGACGATGACTGACCCGGCAGCCGGCGTGACGCTCGCCTGGTCCACGGTCGAGCACTACCTGGGAGAAGGGCTCGGCACGAGCTACCGCCTCTCCACCGCCGACGGACACCCCGTCGTCACGTACGAGATAGGCCACGGCGGTCGTGACATCGCCCTGTGCGTCGAACTCGACCGCAACCGGCAGCCGCCGCGCTCCCCGCTGCAGGCCGTACGCGTCGATCAGGTGGCCTCGGACAAGGGCCGTCGGATGGCACGCATCCACACCACTCGGGTCGAATCGATGCGCGACTTCCACGACATGGTGCTCGCCATGGCCGATCGCATCGTCTCGAAGAACCGCCCGCTGGACCGTGCCTTCGCCGAGACGATCGACGGCTGGAGCGCGCTGCTCGGCCGTCCACAGGGCTTGAGCGTCCAACGTCGGATCGGCCTCCTGGGCGAACTCTCGATGCTGTCCCGCCTCTCCGAGACGTACGGTTGGGCCACCGCCGTCGAAGCGTGGACCGGTCCCTACGGCGAGCAGCACGACTTCGCCCTGACGGACTTCGACATCGAGGTGAAGACGACCGTGGCAGAGCGTCGACGTCACGTGATCCACGGGATCGGACAACTGCAGCCCACTGCCGATCGGCCGCTGTGGTTCGCCTCGCTCCGGTTGACGCGGGGCGGCGCGGGCGGGCGCACACTCGCCGAGTCGGTCCGAGCGGTTCGCGGTGCCGTGACGGACCAAGCCCCGTCCGCCCTCGCTCGGCTGAACTCCGCGCTGGAGCGGACCGGCTGGTCGGCCGACCATGAGGACGACGAACGCTGGACGCCTCGGGACGACGCACTGGTCCTCGCGGCCGAAACCGTCCCACGCCTCACCCCCGAGCTGCTTGCCGCCGCCATGCTCGAGCGCATCTCGTCGGTGCGCTACGAAACGGACGTCACCGGGCTCACGCCCGCCGTCGGCGCCCCGGACGGCCTTTCCACGCTCCGTCTCCCGTAGAACCTCCCCCGACCGTCTCTCTTCGCCCCGACAGCCGAGGAACCGCCGATGACCCATCCCGACACCGCCGCCGGCATCCGTCTCGACCTGCACGCCCGGGCTCTCGGCGACATGAGCGCGGGAAAACCGAGACGACTCGCGCGCGCCCTGGAGTACCAGGCCGAGGATCTCGCGCCGGAAGCCATGGCGTACGCCACCGAGGCCGATTTCCTGTCCGCCCTCCGCGAGGCACACGCCACCGACCGGCTCGTCGAGGTGTGGCGCAAGCAGCTCACCCGTTGGGACTACAAGGAGAACGTCGCCTGGTCCTCGCACCCGCCGCATACCGAGGAGCGGCGGACCGACGTGTACGAGCTGCTCGGCATCGGCGACGAGAGCGGCAAACTCCTCGACGCGCTCGTGCCCGTACACAAGGCCGGCGGGGCCGTCGTCATCAGCACCGAGCACACACCCTGGTACACACCGCAGTCCCTCCAGGGACGCCGCTGTTACTGGCCCGCGTACCGGCGTCTGCTGACGGACAAGGGCTGGCCCGAAGAGGTCGTCGCCGGACTCGACGAGGCGACCGACCGGGTGGTGGAACGACTGGCCGACCCGACGGCGCTCGAGGCGTACCAGTCGAAGGGTCTGGTCGTCGGCTACGTCCAGTCCGGCAAGACCGCCAACTTCGCCGGTGTCATCGCCAAGGCGATCGACGCGGGCTATCGCCTGGTCATCGTGCTGGGCGGCACGCTCAACATGCTGCGGGCCCAGACCCAGCGTCGCCTCGACATGGAGCTGGTCGGCCGCGAGAACATCGTGCGCGGCGCGAGCGAGTACGAGTCGGACTACGCCGACGACCCCGCCTGGAGCCAGGGCAAATTCGCGACCTTCGGCGCGCTGCCCTCCACGCTCGGCAACTTCGACATCCACCGCATGACGACCCGGGACGACGACTACCAGAGCCTCCTGCAGGGAATCGTCGCCCTCGAATACGAGAAACAGCAGCCCGGCCTGCCGCTGTACGACCCGCACAACCTCCACCGGGCCGCGGCCCGCCTGATGGTGGTCAAGAAGAACAAGCAGGTACTCACCAAGTTGGTGAAGGATCTACGGAAGATCAAGACACCCCTCTCCGAGATCCCGGTCCTGATCGTGGACGACGAGTCCGACGAGGCCTCGGTGAACACCTCCGACCTCGCCAAGCCGAACGCCGAGCGGACCGCGATCAACCAGAAGATCTCCGAGCTGCTGCGGATGCTGCCCCGCGCCCAGTACGTGGGCTACACCGCGACGCCCTTCGCCAACGTCTTCATCGACCCCAGCGACACCGAGGACATCTTCCCCAAGGACTTCATCATCTCCCTGCCGCGTCCGGCCGAGTACATGGGCGCCCGTGACTTCCACGATCTCGACTCCGCTCTGTCGGAGGAGGAGCGGACGTACGCGAACTCCAACGAGAAGGCGCACGTCCGCGACATCGTGGTGGAGGACGACGAGGACGACACATGCCTCGAACGAGCCATGGACATGTTCGTGCTGACGGCCGCGATGAAGCTGTACCGCGAGGACAAGGGCGGCCTCGGCGATCGGTACTTCCAGCACCACACGATGCTCATCCACGAGTCCGTCCGCCAGGACGTACACCGCGAGCTGCTCGGCAGGGTCACTCGGCTGTGGTGGAACGCCGGCTATATCGGGGCCCGCGGTCACGAGCGGCTCCGCCGCCTGTTCGACTCGGACGTCGCCCTCGTCTCCGCGGTGCGCGCCGACGGTCAGGCCGTCCCCGGCTCGTTCGACGAACTCGCCCCCTACGTCGGCCCCGCGGCGATCCGAATCGGTGGCGATGACAAGCCGATCATCGTGGTCAACGGTGACAAGGACCTCGAGACGGGCGAGGCCGACTTCGACAAGCGGTCCATCTGGAAGATTCTCATCGGCGGACAGAAGCTGGCACGCGGGTTCACCGTCGAAGGTCTGACCGTCTCCTACTTCCGGCGTCGTACGGGCAACGCCTCCACGCTCATGCAGATGGGTCGCTGGTTCGGCTTCCGCAAGGGCTACCGAGACCTGGTTCGCCTCTACCTGGGCCGCCAGGAGACCATGGGCAGGAAGGAGATCGACCTCTACGACGGCTTCGCGGCGATCTGCCGCGACGAGGAGACGTTCCGCGCCGAGCTGGAGCAGTACTCCGTTACGGTCGACGGCCGCCCGCAGGTGACCCCGGACAAGGTACCTCCACTGGTCTCGCAACACATCCCGTGGCTCAAGCCGACCAGCCCGAACAAGATGTACAACTCGCGCCTGGTGACGCTCCGCTCCCCCGGCCAGTGGCAGGAACCCACCGCGTACCCGACGAAGGTCTCCGACCTGCGGCAGAACACGGGTCTGTGGACGCCCGTCCTGGACACGCTGTCCGCAGAGCCGACGCAGCTCGGATACCACTTCCGCGAGGAGGGCGTCACTCACCGTTTCTCCGCGCTGACCGGGCGAATGGGCGCCGCCTCGTTCCATGATCTGGCATCGCGTGTCCGCTGGGGCGCACCGTCCCAGTTCGCCCCCCACCTCGACTACCTGCGGGAAATCACCTCCGGGACACCCGCCCAGGTCGACGACTGGGTGGTACTCGCTCCGCAGCATGCCCAGCCGAAACGGCGGTTCCGGCTGAGCGGCTCCGACCGCTTGTACTCCTACTTCGCTCGTGACCGGCGCCGTGACCCGCTCTTCGGCGCCATCAGCGACGTCAAGCACCGCGCGGCGGCGATGCGCATCGCGGGGTCCCTCGCCGACTCAGGCGACACCGCCGTCGAGGACCTCACCGCTCCGCGGCGAGGAGTGATCGTCCTCTACCCGATCATCGAGTCCGCGCACCGGAGCACGGTCACGGCGGACGGCACGCTCGATCCCGGTCGGATCGTGATGGCCTTCGCCTTCGTCGCACCGGCCTCGGCGCGCAGCGACGACGGCCGAGTCCTGCGCTTCACGACCGTCGACTCCGCTCAGGAGGGAGTCGCCATCATCGACACCGATCCCGAAGGGGCCACCGACCGACGGAGATCGTGATCGTACGCCCCGATCCGGGAGTACCTGGCCGAGGAGCTGTCGCACCTCGGCCAGGACCTGCACCGCTTCGCGGCGGACGCGGCGGATCTCGGCGTGGCACAAGATCGTCAGCCTTCGACCACCCTGGGGCAAGGTTGACAGCAACACCGCTCGACGTGCGGCGCCGGGTAATCTGAGGCGCTGCTGGGTTCTCCCGGTCCCCTTCGTCCACACACCACTCCTGGAGATCACGTGCCACGCCCCGAGATTGTCGACCTGTTCGCCGGACCGGGCGGGCTCGACGTGGCGGCACGCGACCTCGGCTTCGAGGTGACGGGGATCGAGTTCGATCAGGACGCGTGCGATACGCGGACCGCCGCCGGACTCGCCACCCTGCAGGGTGATGTCCAGGACTTCGGGCCGCACAAGTTCCCGAACGCCACTGTGCTCGCCGGTGGTCCTCCGTGTCAGACGTTCACCCTGGCCGGCACCGGCGCGGGCCGCCGTGCGCTGGACGAGGTGATCGGCTTCGTCAAGCGGATGGCCCGCGGCGAGGACGTCCGCTCCGACCTCGCCGTGCTCGACGACGCACGCACCGGTCTCGTCCTCGAACCGTTGCGTTGGGCCTTGGAGGCACTCCGTGACGATCGACCCTACGAGGCGATCGTCCTGGAACAGGTGCCCGCCGTCCTCCCCGTATGGCGGGAGTACGGAAAGGTCCTGGCGCAGCAGGGCTACCGGGTCTCCGAGCCCGAGGTACTGCACACGGAACAGTTCGGCGTCCCGCAGACGCGACGTCGCGCCATCCTCGTGGCCCGTCTGAACGGCATCGGCGAGCTGCCGCGGCCCTCTCACCGTCCGTATCGCAAGGGTGTCCCGCGCGATCAGGGCGACCCTCTCCTGAAGCCGTGGGTCCCTATGTCGGAGGTCCTCGACCGTCCGACTCCCTTCGAGGTGGTCTCGAACTACGGCACGGGGGGCGATCCCAAGGCCCGGGGCCGCAGGTCCTCGGACCAGCCCGCGTTCACCGTCACCGGCAAGGTCTCCCGGAATCGAGTCGTCGCCGGAGACGGCACGGAGCTGCCCCGCTTCTCGGATGCCGAGGCCGGCGTTCTGCAGACGTTTCCCGCCGACTACCCCTGGTCGGGCCGAGCCATCGCCCAGCAGATCGGCAACGCGATCCCGCCTCTGTTGGGCAAGGCGGTGCTGAAGGCCGCGATCGGGACGGCGGGAGAGTACGAGGGCGGATCACGCGCTCACGCGTGATCCGAAGGCTTGGCCAGGCTGACTCCCGGGACCCTGGGTGCCGGGACGGCCCCTCGCTGCTCCGTGCCCGACGCGAAACTCTTCGTCCGTCGGCGCACCGGAGCCTCGGACCTCAACCTCTCGAAGAGAGGAAGCAGGGCTGCGACGGCCGTCTCCTCGACGCGGCCGTCGAGCGGGCCCTCCGGCAGGTGGTCCCAATCCACTGTCGCGCCGGCGCCGCCTTCGATCCAGTCGTGGAGTTCGTCCACGTCGGGGGCGACGTCGCGTGCCAGAACGTCGTACATCAGCGTGCTGCCGGCCGCGTTCACCGCGGAGGAGAAGGCATTGACGTGATCGCCGGGGCGAGGAGTGCCCGAGTCGAGGAGTCCGCCGATGACACGGATCATGGCCTGGGCGGTGGGACGGTGGTCGATGACGTCCAGGCGCATCGTGGTGTTGAGGACGTCCTGGATACGGCAGGCCGTGACGACCGGGCCGTAGTCGTCGCCGTCGCGGAAGAGTTCGGCGGCCCACCAGAGGCGGGAGAAGGTCTGGGTGTAGTGGGGTCCGCTGAACCGAGCGGCGGCGGCGATGCCGGGGCCTTCTGCTTTGTCGGCGCCCTTGTGTCTCCAGACGACGTAGTCCGGAGCCACGATCATGGCCAGGTGGTTCCAAAGACGGCCGTCGGCAGCCTCCGCACGGGTCATCCTCAGGGTGGCGTGCAGACGAGGCGCGAGCCAGCCGTCGACGGCGTGACGATCGTCCACGAACCGTCGCACGGCCTCATCGAGAAGTTCACGCACCGGCTCGGTACGCCGCCGCTCCGCAGTCCGACCGTCGTATGCGACGCAGGCACGGGCGAGCGCGACCTGTGGCGGGGTTTCCCGGCCGGACTGGACACCTCGGCCGAGGTACTTGGCGACGGCGGCGTCGGGCAGGAGCGCGAGCACGGACGGCGGCTCGACAGGGGTGAGGGGGCTCATCGGGTGTCGTCCCTGTCCGCACGATCGACTACGCGGACCGCGTTGGTCAACTTCTTGGCGATCCTGCTTCGTCTGCCTGCCGCGTACTGGACGGTCGTCTGCAGCTCTGACCAGCCGAACCCCTTGGCCCGGCGTTCCTCGATGTCGTACAGCGCGTCGGTGAGCTGACGCCCCGGAAGCACATCGGGCAACATCATCCGGAGAACGGTCTCGCGCCAGCCCGTCGGCATGACGGGGGTTCCGTCCTCGTCGACGTCGAGATCGCCGACGGCGGTGTGGAACATCGCGGTCCACGCGTCCTGGGCGATCTGACTGGACACCATCTCGCGCAGCAGCTTCTCGGCCGGGCCTCCTCCGCTGCCGCCGAGCAGGGCGATCAGTCCCTCGGCCGAACCGGTGTTGAGGTAGACCGTGGGTACGTCGCCGGTGGTCTCGACGATCCAGGGGGCGTCCTTGTACGGCCGGAGCCATGCCTCCGCTCCCCCGTGGAAGTCCACCTCGACGATCTCGATCTCCCGTTGGCGTACCGGGGTGACCGCCTTGAGGTCGAGATACCAGTCCTGTTCGGTGGTTCCGATCACCCGACCCTCGACCCCGCCTACGGTGGCGACGACGGTCAGGCCAAGGACGGCACGGTTGAGATGACGATCGCGGAACAGGTCGATGCTCCCGCTCCAGACGCCGCCCTCGGGTGATCGCCTGAGCACTGCCGTGCTGCGGGCATTGGTCGCCTTCTCGGTGAGATGGGCCAGGCAGACCAGATCCGTCCAGGCTCCGTCGGCGAGCTCCGCCGCCGGGAGGGACGCCTGGAGACGAAGCGTGCAGTACTCCCAGCTCTCCCGACCGGACTGGTGGAGCGCCACGGTCCTCTCGGGCCTGGACACATGGGCGTACGGAAGCGGCGACGTCCCGTCCACCGCGATCGCGAGTACGTCGAGGGAGATGTCACCGAAGAGTGTCGGGTAAGGGTAGACGGACTTCACGTCGCTCCTCCACGAGCCTTCTGGACATCGACCACGAGCCGGGCGAAGCCACCCTGGACAGGATGGGTGGCGGGTTCGGTCACCCCGGTGAACACAGCGGTCCGCACGCCGGGGTCGACGACGAGATTGCCGTTCTCCATACGGCAGTCCTCGGAGGCGTCGAGCGCGGCCCACTCGACGGCGGGGCGTCCGCCCGACCGGACGTCGAACTTGGCCACGGGAGTCAGCACCCAGGAGTCCACGGCGTCGGGGAGCTTGAGACCGACCGTGACGTGCCAGGCGCCGTCGTCCTGGACACAGGCTTGAACGCTGCGCACGACGGGGAAGCCGTGTACCCGCCTCCCACCGGCGACGGATCCGCCGCCGTCCAGCCTGAGCAGCTCGCGGAGCGCCGCAGGGCCGTTGGTGCGAGCGGCCTCTCGACGCCCGACGAGACCGCGTACCGCCTTGTCGATCTCACTCCGGAATTCCTTGAGTCGAGAGAGGGCGCCACGCTCGTAGAGAGTGGTGAGTTCCTCAGTACGGTCCCAGCGGTCGTGCTCCGGTGGTTCGGAGGCACGGAGGAACGCCTCCGCGAGTTCGACGTCCTCGCCCTCTCGGCCGGTGGCGAAGCCGGCGAGCAGGACGGCCTGGAACGGCGCCGTGCCGAGAGGGAGTTCCCGGGGGCGTTGTTCGGTGACGGTCATTCGATTGCCACGCATGCAGACGACCCGGCTGTGCCGCTCGTCTCGGTCGGCGGCCGTGGTGAGCAGAAGGACCGCGGGATGCTCGCGGCCCTTGTCCCGGGAACGGCCACGCCCCTTCAACGGAGAGACGACGAGGGGGACCTCCGCGCGTGCGACCTGATCGGCGGAGGTCAGCTCACCGACCGTATCCCCGTCGAGGTACGCCCGAAACGCACGGCCCAGCGCGGGGTGGTGAGCGTGGGGGTCGACTCGCTCCTCGGGAATCACGGTCCGGGTGTCACGCAGTGTGGTGACGGTCGCCTCCAGCAACGCACCGGCCGACTTGCCGCCGATCATGGAAGCCCAGAACCCGTCGGCGAGCGATCGGACGAGTTTCTCGTGCATCTCCTGCAGGCATGCCGCGTCTCCCGAGGCATCATGGGCTCCGACAATGAGGAAGGAGGTACCGGGCGCGGCGCTCCGTCGGTCCAGATGAAGGGACCGCACCTCGTCCTCGTCCGCCCACCAGGATCGGGACACGCCCTCGTGAACCGGCTCGGGTTCCGCTTCTCCGAACCACGCGGGGCCCGCGAACGCGGCTCCGTCGAGTTCGTGCCAAGGCAGATCCAGCCGTCCGACGACACGGCGCGCGGAACGCCCTTCGTGAGCCTCGGAGAGGGTGGAGTTGACGAGGACGAGGCCCATACGGCTGGTGGCCCAGAGGGTGGCCTTGCCCAGTCCGTAAGAGCCACCGGCGCGTCCGCCGATCTGCTTGTGGCTGTCGAGCTGGCGACGCACGACAGCGGCGTAGCGGCCGTCCTGATACTCCGGGCCGGTCAAACCGGCAGCGTTGTAGTCCTCCACACGGAGAAGGAGCAGAGAGCGTTGCACGTCCAGGTCGTCGAGTGCGGCCTGGAGGCTTCGGGAGACCTTCTGGCCGCCGCCTGCGGCGGCCTCATAGTGCGGGCGCAGTTCGTCCCACCGCATGGCGGCGAGAAACGCGTCGAGGTGGTCACCGGTGATTTCGTGCAGGACGTAGCGCACACGGACCGGCATCGTGGGGTCGAGGCGCTCGTCGAGTGAATTCTGTGTGGCCTCGCGGGCGAGGACGGAGAGATCCGCGTCGAACGCGAAGGCAGCGGCGTTGCCGTACTCCCGTCCGCCGTCGCTGTGAGCCGGTCGATGGTGCCACCGCCGTGGAGAAGCGGCGGCGAGGTCCCCGGTCCGGCAGGAGATCGAGGCGAGCCCGACGTCGAGAGCATCCACGATGGCCTGCTTGACCGCTTCGAGTGGTTCGGAACGACCGGCGGTCCAGGCGGAGACGTCAGCTGGTGTGGTTCCGAGGCGCTGCGCGAGATCCATCGGCTCCATATCGGCCTGTTCCAGTCGGCTCCGCAGCCAGGTGCCGAAATCCTCGCCCTGCGGCTCCCTCACGCGCATCCCCCCGGATTTTGCCCTTCACCGCCCAGTGGGCGCGCACCCGGAAGCGCGACGGCCCACGCGCCGGCCACGCTACCACCGGCCGGTCGGCGGAATGACCGATGCCACAGGGGTCGGCGGACCATCCCGGCCGCTCTCTCGGCTCAGGTGACGTCGCCTGACGCCCTCCCCGTCCGACGGAGCGCCCGCCGCTCGGCGACCACGGCTGCGACGCGTGCGGCGGCCTTGTCCGCGCTCTCGTGTTCCCAGACGCGCACTGCCAACCAGCCCGCCTCCTTGAGGCGGGCATCGGTGTTCGCGTCCCGTGCCCGGTTCTTCTCGATCTTCTGCCGCCAGAACTCCGAGTTCCTCTTCGGCCACGTCGCGTGTTCCGGACAGCCGTGCCAGAAGCAACCGTCGACGAACACCGCCACCTTGGCGGGCCCGAAGACGATGTCCGCTTCCCTCCGTACCGCCTTGAGGGGGCGGCGGTGCACTCGATAGCGGAGCCCCGAGGCATGCAGGGCACGACGCAGGGCCATCTCCACGTCGGTGTCCCGGCTGCGCTGCTTACTCATCCGGGAGCTCGTCTGCACCGTCGTGTCCAGGGCTTTCATGCCGGCCATTGTGACGCGGTTGCGGCGGGCCGGAGTACGACCCAGCGCCGGACGTCCGCGCTTCGGGCCGACCAGGAAGTGCCCCCGCCGCGCGGTTTTTTGCGGCGGGTTGAACACGGGCGGCTCGGCGCGCGTACTACACAGCACCTCCCCGCAGTCGCCGGGCGGGTGAGCCGGAACTCACCCGCCCGGCACACACCCCGCCCGTCCCGTGTCCCCGCCGCACCCCCGGCCCGCGCGCCCGTCGACCGGCCGACCCGCCCGCCGGCTCTCCGGCGCCGCGTCTCCCGCCCCCTGTCGGAGGTGCCTCACCCGCCCAGGGCGTGGCTCACCGTGTAGATCGCCAGGCCGGCCAGGGCGCCGACGACCGTGCCGTTGACGCGGATGAACTGGAGGTCGCGGCCGATGTTCGCCTCGATCTTGCGGGAGGTCTGCGTCGCGTCCCAGCTCGCGACCGTGTCACTGATCAGGGACGTGATCTCGCCCCGGTACGTGGTGACCACGTAGGCCGCCGCGTCCTCTGCCCAGCCTTCCACCTTCGCCTGCAGGCGGCCGTCCGTCACCAGCCGGCCGCCGAGCGACATCAGCGAGGCCCGCGCCCGCAGCCGCAACTGGCTCCTGTCGTCCTCGGCCGCCGCGATGATCAGGTTCCGTACGGACGACCACGCCGAGGCGATGACGTCCTGGATCTCCGGCCGGGCCAGCAGTTCGGACTTCAGGCGCTCCACCCGCGCCCGGGTGTCCGTGTCGCCCTGCAGGTCGGCGGCGAAGTCCCTCAAGAAGCGGTCGATCGCCGACCTCGCCGGGTGGCCCGGCATGTCCCGCATCTCCGTGACGAAGCGGAGCAGCTCCTTGTAGACCCGCTCGCCCACCCGGCGGTCCACGAAACGCGGCGTCCACCCCGGCGCCCCGCCCTGGACGGCGTCCATCACCGAGTCGGCGTGGAAGACCAGCCAGTCGTGCGCCTTGACGCACACCAGATCCACGGCCCGGCGGTGCGAACCGTCCGAGACGATCTTCTCCAGGGTCTTGCCGATGCCCGGCGCGATCTCCGCCGCCTCCGCGCGCCGGGTGATCGCCTCGCCGACGACCGCCTGCACGTCGGCGTCCCGCAGCACGGTCAACGCCCCGCGCAGCGCCGTGGCCAGCTCTCTCGTCACCCGGTCCGCGTGCGCGGGCTCGGCGAGCCAGGCGCCCAGCCGGCCCGCGATACCCAGACCGTGCAGCCGGCCCCGTACGATGTCGGCCGACAGGAAGTTCTCGCCCACGAAGGAGCCGAGTGAGGCTCCGAGCTGGTCCTTCTTCGTGGGGATGATCGCCGTGTGCGGAATCGGCAGCCCCAGCGGGCGTCGGAAGAGCGCCGTCACCGCGAACCAGTCCGCGAGCGCGCCCACCATGCCCGCCTCCGCCGCGGCGGCGACGTACCCGGTCCAGGCTCCCCCTCCCTCGTTCCCCGCCCAGGTCGCCACGGCGTACACGAGGGCCACGAACAGCAGCAGGCCCGTCGCGAAGGTCTTCATCCGGCGGACCCCGCGGCTCTTCTCCTCGTCCGCCGCCGTGTACGCGAAAGCCGCCAGCGGCTTCCTCGCCCCGGCACGGGCACCGGAGACACGGGCCGCGTCCCCCGGCCCGTCCGCCGGCCCCGCCTCGGTCCTCGTCTCGCTCATCACCTGACCTCCCTACATCAGGGACTCCCCACGCGCACCCCGAGTTCCCGCGCGCCACCGCCCTCTCCGTGCATCTGCGCGATCACGGCCTCGATGTCGCCTCGGCGGCGTCCTGCGCCCGGAACGGTACGGAGGAAACCGCCCGTGGCGACCGTCGGACGCAAGCGCAGCACACCACCCCTCCCTCCGGTCTCCGGACCGGGAGTCCCGGTTCGGCGCGCCCGCCCACGGCACCACAGCGCCCGACCCCAGCGGCCCCGCACGACCTTCGCGAGTGTATGTCGAGTCGTGTTCTCGGCTTTTGTCGCTCTGCATGCAGTATGGGGAGGCCATCCCCTTCGTCCGGTACGGGAGCTCCACTCATGAGCGACGGCCAGCCACCGCACCCCGGCTGGGAACCAAAGGACCCCACCCTCCCCACCAGGCCCGCCACGGCCCGGACCACGGCCGAGCGCCGCACCCGCGACCGGAGGACGGCCCGCGCACGCCCCCGCCGACGACGTGTCCTGCGGACTCTCTTCGGCCTGTTCCTCCTCGGCACCCTGCTGGCGGCCGGCGCCTTCGTCGCCGGCTACCTGCTCGTCCACATCCCGCCGGCCAACTCCGCCGCCCTCGCGCAGTCCAACGTCTACCTCTACCGCGACGGCACGCAGATCGCCCGCGACGGCGAGGTCAACCGCGAGAGCATCCGCCTCGACCGCGTCCCCCTCGGTGTCCGGCGGGCCGTCCTCGCCGCGGAGGACCGGGACTTCTACTCCGGGCGTGCCGTCGACCCCAAGGCCATGGTCCGCGCCGCCTGGAACACCCTCAACGGCAAAGGCAGACAGTCCGGCTCCACCCTCACCCAGCAGTACGTCAAGAACTACTACCTCGGCCAGGAACAGACCGTCACCCGCAAGGTCAAGGAGTTCTTCATCGCGATCCGGCTCGACCGCGAGAAGAGCAAGGACGAGATCCTCGAGGGGTACCTCAACACCAGCTACTTCGGCCGCAACGCCTACGGCATCCAGGCCGCCGCCCGCGCCTACTACGGCAAGGACGCCGAGAACCTCGACACCACCGAGGGCGCGTACCTCGCCGCACTGCTCAACGCGCCCACCGCGTACGACATCGTCGCCCACCCCGAGAACCGGCCCAAGGTCCTCGCCCGCTGGAACTACGTCCTCGACGGCATGGTCAAGGAGAAGTGGCTGCGCCCCGACACCCGGGCCACCGCCGCCTTCCCCGTGCCGCGCACCACCCGCACCACGACCGGCCTCTCCGGCCAGCGCGGATACATCGTGCGGGCCGTCGAGGACCACCTCACCGGCAGCGGAGCCATCGACGCGAAGACGCTGGCCCGCGGCGGGTACCGGATCACCACCACCCTCGACCGGACGAAGCAGGACGCCTTCGTCACCGCGGTCCACGACCAGGTCGCGTCTCGGCTGGACCCGGACCGCAACCCGGTCGACCGCTTCGTCCGCGTCGGTGGAGCCGCCGTCGACCCGGCCACCGGACACGTCCTCGCTCTCTACGGCGGCGTCGACTACACCAAGCAGTACGTCAACAACGCCACCCGCCGTGACTACCAGGTCGGCTCCACCTTCAAGCCCTTCGTCTTCACCGCCGCCGTCCAGAACGGCGCGCAGACCCAGGACGGCCGCCCGATCACCCCGAACACGAACTACGACGGCACCGACCGCCGCCCCGTGGACGGCTGGCCCGGCGAACCCTACGGCCCGGCCAACGAGGACCACGCCTCGTACGGCGACCTGACCGTCCGGGCCGCCACCGACCTGTCCGTCAACGCGGTCTACGCCCAGATGGCGGTCGACGTCGGCCCGGCCACGGTCCGCGACACCGCCGTCGCCCTGGGGCTGCCGGCCACCACACCCGACCTGACGGCCTCCCCCTCCATCGCGCTCGGCCCCGCCACCGCGAGCGTCCTCGACCTGGCCGAGGCGTACGCCACCCTCGCCCACCACGGCACACACCACCCGTACATCCTGGTCCGCTCGGTCAGCAGGAACGGCCGCGCACTGCACCTGCCCGCCCCCGAAAGCACACAGGCCGTCACCCGGGAGGCCGCCGACACCACGACCGCGATCCTCCGCAGCGTCGTCGAAGGCGGCACGGGCACGGCGGCGCTCTCGGCCGGCCGGCCCGCCGCAGGCAAGACGGGCACCGCCGAGGAGGACCGCGCCGCCTGGTTCGCCGGCTACACCCCCGACCTCGCGACGGTGGTCACGTTGATGGGCCAGCACCCGGAGACCGGCGAACAGCGATCCCTGTACGGGGCGCTCGGCCTTCCCCGCGTCGACGGCGGCGGACCCCCCGCGGAGATCTGGGCCCAGTTCACCCGCGAGGCACTGGCCGGCTCCGACCCGGAGTACTTCGAACTCCAGGTGGGCGCGGGCTCCGAGGGGATCTTCGACCCACTGAACCCGCCGCTGCCCGACGGACCCGACGGAAGACCGCAGGACCCCCGGGAACAGGACGGACAGCGGGACCATGACGGCCCCGACGGCCAACAGGCACTCGGCCCACAGCATCCGCCGCGCCCCCCGTTGCCGCCGCGGCTGCCCGCCCCCCAGGGGGCACCGGACACGCGGACCGCGCCCGGCGGAGGAACCGGCCCCGCGGACGGCGATACCCCGGCCCCGTCCCCCGGACGCGCCGGAGCACCCCCCTTCCACGGCGCCGACCCGGCACAGGACACACCCCGGCCGCCCGAGGTACCACCCGCGCCGCCGGCGCCACGGCCCGACCGACAGCCCTGAGGGTCTCGGCCGGACAGCCTCAGGGACCCTCGGGTGACCGCTGTCCGGCCCCTCAGTGCCCCGAGGTCGCCTTCAGCCCGACGACGGCGACCAGCAGCAGACAGACGAAGAAGATCCGGGCGGCGGTCGCCGGCTCGCCGAGCACCGCCATGCCGAACACCGCCGCGCCGGCCGCGCCGATGCCGACCCAGACGCCGTACGCCGTACCGATCGGCAGTGTCCTGGCGGCCTGTGAGAGCAGCAGCATCGAAGCGACGATCCCGGCGCCGGTGAACACGCTGGGCCAGAAACGGGTGAACCCGTCGGTGTACTTCATGCCGACCGACCAGCCGACCTCGAGCAGACCGGCGACGGTGAGGAGAACCCAGGCCATGACGACGAAAACCTCCGCGAGACGGAACAACAGGGGTGCGTCGTCTTTGCCTGTGGTGCGCGGGGCCCGGTACGGCGCGTCTCGTCGGGTGCCCCAAGCCTAGTACTCCAGTTGTAGATCGCGATCTTCATGTCTGGGCGGCTTGTCGCTGATAGTGGCTGGCCTGGGATCGGGCCTGGTGGCGGCGTCGCCAGTGGGACCAGTCGAGCCGGTGAGCCGCGTCGTGGACGGGCCGGACGACGAGCGCGGTGAACAGGTGCTGGATCTCGTTGCAGGTGAGCGGTATCAGCCCGTCCGGCTTCGAGTGGCGGGCATGTTCGTCGGCGCGGACGACGGTGAGGAAGGCGTGGGCGAGCATCGCGAGGGTGACCCAGCGGTGCCAGGACGTCCAGCGTCTGACCTGGTGCTCGTCCAGTCCGGCCAGGCCCTTGCCGGACTGGAAGGTCTCCTCGACCGTCCATCTGCGCCCGGCGACCCGCACCAGAGTGGACAGCGGAACCCGGATTGCCGAGTAGCAGCGGTAGAAGGCAAGTTCACGGGTGCGCCGGTTGCGGCGGACGAGCAGCTGACGGTGGCCCGGCCGGTCGTCGGCGATGTCGGCCAGGGCCCAGTCGTAGAAGCGGTGCCCCTTGGCGCCGGCACCAGCGGAGAGTTTCTGCCAGGCCCGCTTCGGCAGCATCTTGACCAGGGCGTCGGCGCGGAGCTTGCCCGCTCGGGTGGCGATCTGGTGGTCACAGGCCACGGCGAGCACGTAGCCGGTCTCGCGTCTCTCCAGCTCGGTCCGCAGATGCGGGTTGCCTCCGTAGACCTCATCGCCCGCCACCCAGGATGCGGCAACGCCGGCATCCAGGGCGCGGCCGATCATGCGGGCGGCGAGGGCGGGTTTCGTGGTAAAGCCGACGGCGTCGGGTATCCCGGCGGCCCGGCAGCGGGCCGGGTCCTCGGTCCAGGAGCGCGGAACATACAGCTCCCGGTCGATCGCCGCGTGCCCGAGCGGGGTTGAGTAGGCGAGGTAGACGGCGACCTGGCTGTTCTCGATGCGGCCTGCGGTGCCGGTGTACTGGCGCTGCACGCCCACCGTGCCGGTGCCCTTCTTCAGGTCGCCGGTCTCGTCCACGACCAGCACCGCGTCCTCGTGGTGCAGGTACTCAACGACGAAGCCGCGGATGTCATCGCGTACCGCGTCGGCGTCCCACCTGGCCCTCGACAGCAGGTGCTGCAGACCGTACGGGGCCGCGTCCCCAGCATGCTCGGCGAGCGTCCAGCAGTTCTTGCGCGGCAGGCCCGACAACAACCCGAGCACGAACGCCCGTGCCCGGCGCCGGGGTTCCACCCGGACGAACCGTCCCGCAATACGGCCCATCAGGGCCTCGAACGCCTCCTGCCAACGGGCAGGATCTATACTGTGACCCGCGGCCACCGTCTGATCTTCTGTCTTCACACACCGATGATCACCGGTAATTGTCGAAAACGATCAAATTCGTGGGCCAGGTGGCCACGCGCGCGGCGACAAGCTCTGCCTTGTACATCGCAACAGGCCCAGACTCGTTCACGACCATGAGCCCCGCCGGAAGGTACTTACCTCCGCTAACGACGATCACGGGCTTGCTGTCGCGGTACTCGATCGACAGTGTGCCCACGTCTTCGGGCTTGACCTCGTCAGCCGAGATCGGCGCCGGAACCGCTGTTTCAGGTGTGAGCTGAACCGGGGCCGGTCCTTTTGCGTCGGGCGTGGTCTCAGTCATGGCCTCTCCTTGCTTGCCGGCGCAATACCGACCCGGCCAGAGCGTCGCATCACGGAGCGGCACCAGTCCATCACTCTCGAGAAGAGGGCCGGAAGTCAGCTTGGTGGCGCGAATTGACCCCTGTACTCGGAGGTGTACCCCCATGCCCTGTCAAAGTAGGTCAGGCCAGGCATGGTGGATGACTCATGGAGTCGAAGGCGGGTAGGGAGAAGCGCCCACAGTGGCCGGCCCCACCGACCTGATCCCGCAGTCCTGCAACGAAATCCAGCGGTATTCATGACCATCATCGTCCAGTCCGTCCATGACGCGGCCCACCGTTTCGTCTGGTCCCGCTGGCGATGCCGCCACCAGGCCAGATCTCAGGCCAGCCACTATCAATGCTAAGTCGACCGGACATGAAGATCGCGATCTACAACTGGAGTACTAGGACGTGTCGCGAGAGTCCGTCCTGGCCCGTGACGTCTGGCACGCACGCTCCCCGCGTTGTCGGAGTCATCCGAGTACGCCCGGTACGAGGATGATCCTCCGCCTCGCGGTCGCACGCACCAGGCGCCGCGGGCCCCGCCCTCCGGGCGGACGCAGCTAGGTCCTGTCTGGAATTCGGATCACGATTCGGTGGATCGCCTGCGCACCGCGGCCCGGTCTTGATAGATCGTCAGTCATGGCGCGTGGCGATCTCACCGACGAGCAATGGGCCCTGATCGAGCCCCATCTCCCGATCGCCGCGGTCGGGCCCATCCCCGACCTGCGGAAACACTTCAACGCGGTGATGTGGCGGTTCCGCACCGGCAGCCCCTGGCGCGACCTGCCGAGCGAGTTCGGGCCCTGGCAGAGCACCTACGACCGCTTCCGCATCTGGGTGGGGCAGGGCACTTTCCAGCAGCTGATGGAGGCGGTGATCGCCGAGGCGGCCGCTCGCGGGGAGACCGACATGGGCCTGGTCAGCGTGGACTCCGCGACGTCCCGGGCCCACCACCACGCCGCCGGGATGATCCTCGAAGCGGAGCAGTTGGCAGCCCTGGAAGCGGCCGTCGAGTCGGAAAAGGGGGCGCTTCGAAGGAACAAGAGCCGCGAGAGGGGCAATCCGACGACGGCGAGCGAGCCGAACGGCGCCGGATCCGCCGACGGCAGCGCGCTCGCTTGAAGGCCGCCGAGCTGGGGCGTTCCCGGGGCGGGTTGACGAGCAAGATCCACCTGGCGGCCGACCGGCGCTGCCGCCCGCTCGCGTTCGTCCTCACGCCCGGACAGGCCGGCGACAGCCCGCAGTTCATCCCGGTCCTGGAGCGGATCAAGGTACGCGGGCCGGTCGGACGTCCGAAGACCCGGCCGGACGCGGTGGCCGCCGACAAGGCGTACTCCTCCCGCCGCAACCGCCGCTACCTGCGGAAACGGGGGATCCGGGGGGTGATTCCGGAGAAGGTGGACCAGGCCGCCAACCGCAAGAAGCGCGGCTCGCGCGGCGGCCGCCCCGTCAGCCACGACGCGGACTTGTACACCGAACGCAACACCGTGGAGCGGTGCATCAACCGCCTGCGCAACTGGCGCGGCATAGCGACCCGCTTCGACAAGACCCCGCAGAGCTACGAGGCCGGGCTCCACCTTTGTGGTGCGATGCTCTGGCTCCGCAGCATCGCACCACATTCGTGATCAAACTCCAGACAGGACCTACTTCCGCGACACGCCCTACTGGTGCCGCATCAGGCAACCGGCAGACACAGAGCCTGGTGACCATGGTCACCAGGCTCTGTCGCGGACGTGCGGCCGGGGCGCCGGCGGCCACCGCCCTACAGGTACAGCCCTGTGGAGTCCGTCGTCCCCTGGAAGCGGTCGGCGGCCACCGCGTGCAGGTCGCGCTCCCGCATCAGGACGTACGCGACGCCCCGCACCTCGACCTCGGCGCGGTCCTCCGGGTCGTAGAGGACCCGGTCCCCGGTCTCGACCGTACGGACGTTCTGGCCGACCGCGACGACCTCGGCCCAGGCCAGCCTGCGCCCGACGGCGGCGGTGGCAGGAATCAGGATGCCGCCGCCCGAACGCCGCTCCCCCTCGGGAGAGTCGGTCCGGACCAGGACGCGGTCGTGGAGCATCCGGATGGGCAGCTTGTCGTGGGTGTTCTCGCTCACCAGTCGAACCTACCTGCCGGGACGGGCCACCCGTACCCGGGAGGGGTCATGCCTTGTGCTTCCGGGACGAGACCGCGAGTACCCCGACGAGGGCCACGACGGCCAGGGCCGCGGGCACCACCCGCTCCAGGCGCGGGGCGCCGTCCTCGTGGGTGAAGCGGGCCTTCACCCCGGACACGGCTCGGTTCACGGCGTCGAACACCCGTCCGGCGGTGTGGTCGACCGTGGAGGTCGCCTTGGCCTTGGCGTCACCGATGATCGTCTTCGGGTGCATCCGAATGCCGATCTCGTCGAGCGTGACGGCGAGCTGGTCGCGCCGGCGGACGATGTCCGCCTCGATCTGCGCAGGGGTCCTGGCATCCGACACCGCGCTGCCTCCGTAGTCGTTATCGGTCGTTGACGGACAGTCTGTCAGCTTCGCCGCCCGCGGTCCGTCTCAGGCCCCCATTAGGCTCGGGCGTGTACGCGTCCATACTCCGAGGAGAACCATGAGCGAGCGACTTCAGCCCGGCGACGAGGCCCCCGCCTTCACCCTGCCCGACGCGGACGGCAACGCGGTCTCGCTCGCCGACCACCGGGGGCGGAAGGTGATCGTCTACTTCTACCCGGCGGCCCTCACCTCGGGCTGTACGAAGCAGGCATGCGACTTCACGGACAACCTCGACCTGCTGGCGGGCGCCGGCTACGACGTCATCGGCGTGTCCCCGGACAAGCCGGAGAAGCTGGCGAGGTTCCGCGAGAAGGAGTCCCTGAAGGTCACCCTGGTAGGCGACCCGGACAAGAAGGTCCTGGAGGAGTACGGCGCCTTCGGCGAGAAGAAGCTGTACGGCAAGACGGTGACGGGCGTCATCCGCTCGACGGTCGTCGTCGACGAGCACGGCAAGGTCGAGCGCGCCCTGTACAACGTGAAGGCGACGGGCCATGTAGCCAAGATCATCAAGGACCTGGGTATCTGACGTACCCGACGTATCCGACCCGGACCAGCTCGTCACGGACGGCCGCGCGGGGGCGGACGGCCGAGGCGCCCCGGTGCCGAACCGCCAGGGGGCCGCTGCCCCATGCCCGCTACCATGACATGCGGCGAGCGGCCGTGGTGGAATGGCAGTCACGCTGGGTTTAGGTCCCAGTGGGTTAACACCCGTGAGGGTTCGAATCCCTCCGGCCGCACTTCTCGCGGCCTTCGGACCCCCGGTTCGAAGGCCGCGTTCGTGCTTTCGCGTGCGTGTTTCGCGTGCGTGTGTCAGCCCAGCAGTTCCCGCACCACCGGCACCAGGGCCCGGAATGCCTTGCCGCGGTGGCTGATCGCGTTCTTCTGCCGCGGCGTCAGCTCCGCGCAGGTCACCTCGTGGCCCTCCGGCTGGAGGATCGGGTCGTAGCCGAAGCCGTTCGTGCCGGCCGGGAGGTGGCGGAGGGTACCGGGCATCGTGCCCTCGACGACGCGTTCGGTGCCGTCGGGGAGAGCGAGTGCGGCGGCGCAGGCGAAGTGGGCGCCGCGGTGGGGAACGTCGATGTCGGAGAGCTGCGCCAGCAGCAGTTCCAGGTTGGCGCGGTCGTCGCCGTGGGTGCCGGACCAGCGGGCGGAGAAGATGCCGGGGGCGCCGTTGAGGACGTCGACGCAGAGGCCGGAGTCGTCGGCGACGGCAGGCAGGCCGGTGGCGCGGGCCAGGGCGTGGGCCTTCAGGAGCGCGTTCTCGGCGAAGGTGACACCGGTCTCCTTGGTGTCGGGGATCTGCGGGTACGCGTCCGCGCCGACGAGTTCGTGGGTGAGTCCCGCGTCGGCGAGGATCGCGTGGAGTTCGGTGACCTTCCCGGCGTTGCGGGTGGCGAGGATGAGACGGGTCATGTCCTCGATTATCGACCCTGGGCGCGGGGTGCCCGGCCGGGCCGTGGTGCGGTCACCCGGGGGTGCAGACCTTGCCGACCTCGGCGGCGGCCTCGGTGACCGGCGTGATGTCGGGGCTGGTGTCGCCGTTGTTGACGGCGGTGCGGACGGAGTCGACACCCTGGGACAGGTCGTCGACGGCCTTGGACAGGTCGGCGTTGTCCGTCGTGTTCTTGAGGTTGCCGAGCTCGGTGGTGATGTCGTCCAGTGCTTCGCTGAGCTGGGTGGCGTCGTTGGAAGCGCTGGAGACGGCTCGCTGGAGCCGGTCGACGCTGGTGGCTATGGCGTCGGCGGTCTGGACGCAGTCGAGTGCCTTGTCGAGGGCTCCGCAGCCGACGAGGGTGGTCAGCGTGGCGGCGGTGGCGACGGCGAGTGCGAGTCGGCGCTTCAAGTCGGGTCCTCCCCTGAGGTATGGAACGGGCGCACGGGTTCAGGCCGTGCGCCCGTGTTCCATGACGTCCCGGGGGGTCAGAGAGTTCCTTCGAGTGCCTTGCGCTGGATCTCGGCGAGTTCGGCGCAGCCGCCGGAGGCGAGGTCGAGGAGCGCGTTGAGTTCCTTGCGGTCGAAGGGCTCGGCCTCGGCGGTGCCCTGGACCTCGACGAAGCGGCCGTCTCCGGTGCAGACGACGTTCATGTCGGTCTCGGCGCGGACGTCTTCCTCGTAGCAGAGGTCGAGGAGGGGGGTGCCGTCGACGATGCCGACGGAGACGGCGGCGACGGTGCCGGTGAGGGGCTTGCGGCCGGCCTTGACGAGCTTCTTGTTCTGAGCCCAGTGGACGGCGTCGGCGAGGGCGACGTAGGCGCCGGTGATGGCGGCGGTGCGGGTTCCGCCATCGGCCTGGAGGACGTCGCAGTCGAGAACGACGGTGTTCTCGCCGAGTGCCTTGTAGTCGGCGACGGCGCGCAGTGAGCGGCCGATGAGGCGGGAGATCTCGTGGGTGCGTCCACCGATCTTGCCGCGGACGGATTCGCGGTCGCCGCGGGTGTTGGTGGCGCGCGGGAGCATGGAGTACTCGCCGGTGATCCATCCTTCGCCGCTGCCCTTGCGCCAGCGCGGGACGCCTTCGGTGACGGAGGCGGTGCAGAAGACCCGGGTGTCGCCGAAGGAGACGAGGACGGAGCCCTCGGCGTGCTTGCTCCATCCGCGTTCGATGGTGACGGGGCGGAGCTGTTCGGGGGTACGGCCGTCGATTCGAGACATGGGTGGAGCCTAGCCGTACGAGAAGGAGGACCCGTTCCGGTGGGGGAACGGGCCCTCTTTCAGGTGAGCGGTGGGCCGTGAGCGGGGGAGCGGCGCCGGCGTGAGGCGTGCGGGCGGTGCTCGGGCCGGTCGTGGCGGTGCGTTACATCATGTCCTCGATGTCGGCGGCGATCGGGTCGGCGTCGGTGCCGATGACGACCTGGATCGCGGTGCCCATCTTGACGACGCCGTGGGCGCCGGCCGCCTTGAGCGCGGCTTCGTCCACCTTGCCGGGGTCGATGACCTCGGTGCGCAGTCGGGTGATGCAGCCCTCGACTTCTTCGATGTTGTCGATGCCACCGAGCCCGGCGACGATCTTCTCAGCCTTGCTGGCCATGTGTTTCTCCCTGTCCGTTCGAAGAACGTGAGTCTCGGCGCACCGGAGGTCCGCGTTGTCACGGTAACCCACGGTTGGCCCAACTTCGCGAGCGGGCAACCGCCTTCTGACGAATGATGACGATCACGGGCGCCCTGCCCGCAGCGGGCTCCGGGAGCCTATCGCAACTGGTCTACACCAGTGTGCAGCGACCGCGGGGACGGGCCGGTTCCGGCCGAGGGAGGATGCGGATGAGCAGCGACAGCGGCACTGCGCCGGCGAGGAAGCCGTTCTGGGGCACCCTCTTCCAGGGACTGCAGAAGATGGGACGCAGCCTGCAGCTCCCCATCGCCGTGCTGCCGGCGGCCGGCATCCTCAACCGCCTGGGACAGCCCGACGTCTTCGGTGCCGACGGCCTGGGCTGGGACGACGTCGCGAAGGTGATGGCGGGCGCGGGCGGCGCGCTGCTCGACGGCAACCTGGGGCTGCCGCTGCTGTTCTGCATCGGCGTGGCGATCGGTCTGGCGAAGAAGGCGGACGGCTCGACGGCCCTGGCGGCCACGGTCGGCTTCCTCGTCTACTACAACGTGCTGCGCCAGTTCCCCGAGGAGTGCCCTTCCGGAACGGCGGACATCAACGGCGGCTGCCTGGCGCCCGAGCAGGCGTTCAGCGGCTACACGTACCAGAACCCGGGCGTCTTCGGCGGTATCGTCATCGGCCTGCTCGCGGCCTGGTTCTGGCAGCGATACCACCGGGTGAAGCTGGTCGACTGGCTCGGCTTCTTCAACGGCCGCCGGCTCGTGCCGATCATCATGACCTTCGTCGCCATCGCCTTCGCGGCCCTGTGCCTGTGGGTCTGGCCGCCGATCGGCGACGCCCTGGAGAACTTCAGCGACTGGCTGGTGGGGCTGGGCTCGTGGGGGTCGGGCATCTTCGGAGTCGCCAACCGCGCACTGCTGGTGATCGGACTGCACCAGTTCCTGAACGTGCCGATCTGGTTCCAGTTCGGCACGTACACCAAGCCGGACGGCACGACGGTCAACGGTGACATCCCGATGTTCCTCGCGGGTGACCCGAACGCGGGCCAGTTCCTGACGGGCTTCTTCCCGATCATGATGTTCGCACTGCCGGCCGCGGCTCTGGCGATCACGCACTGCGCCCGGCCGAACCGGCGCAAGGAGGTCGGCGGCCTGATGCTCTCGGTCGCCCTGACCTCGTTCGTCACGGGTATCACCGAGCCGATCGAGTACTCGTTCCTGTTCATCGCCCCGGCGCTGTACGTCATCCACGCCCTTCTCACGGGCGTCTCGATGGCCGTGACCTGGGCCTTCGGGGTGAAGGACGGCTTCAGCTTCTCGGCCGGCCTGATCGACTACGTGATCAACTGGAATCTCGCGACGAAACCGTGGCTGATCATTCCGATCGGGCTGGCGTTCGCGGTCCTCTATTACGTGATCTTCCGTTTCGCGATCACCACGTTCAATCTCCCGACGCCGGGTCGCGAGCCGGAGGAACTGGCCGAGGAGATGGAGCGGGACGTGACCAAGGCATAGGCCCCACACCGCCCGCCACGGGGGATTCACCCGATTCGCGAAGGCTTTCCCAGGCCCTCGGACCTCACGGTCCGGGGGCCTTATGTCGTGCATTTCCGGCTATGGCTCAGCCCACAAAATTCGAAGGTTCCTTATCTAAGTCACACGTGCTACAACTGGTCTACACCACTCATTGGTGTAGACCACGCGGTCCAGACCACCGCGTTCCACGAGACGTCGCCACGCCCCCGTTCCCCTGTCGCCGGCGACGCCTTGCCTTACTGGAGGAAGTTGATGAGTACGGCCACCGCCCAGGCCGCCGCTCCCGCGAAGAAGCGCGGATCCGGCCTGTTCCAGGGCCTGCAGAAGGTCGGTCGCAGCCTGCAGCTGCCGATCGCCGTGCTGCCGGCCGCCGGTCTACTGCTCCGCCTCGGCCAGTCGGACGTCTTCGGCGCCGACGGTCTCGGCTGGGACAAGGTCGCCTCGGTGTTCGCCACCGCCGGCGGCGCGGTCTTCGACAATCTGCCGATGCTGTTCTGCATAGGCGTGGCCATCGGCTTCGCCAAGAAGGCCGACGGCTCCACCGCGCTCGCCGCCCTGGTGGGCTTCCTGGTCTACCAGAACGTCCTCAAGGCGTTCCCGGTGACCGAGGCCGTGGTCAACACGACCGAGAACAAGGGCGTCGACGTAGCGGCGACCTTCAACAACCCGGGTGTCCTCGGCGGCATCCTGATGGGTCTGCTGGCCGCGGTGCTGTGGCAGCGGTTCCACCGCACCAAGCTGGTCGACTGGCTGGGCTTCTTCAACGGCCGCCGCCTCGTCCCGATCATCATGGCCTTCGTCGGCACCGCGGTCGGTGTCCTCTTCGGCCTGGTCTGGGAGCCCATCGGCGACGTCATCTCGAACTTCGGCGAGTGGATGACGGGCCTCGGTGCCGGCGGTGCCGGCCTGTTCGGCCTGATCAACCGCGCGCTGATCCCGGTCGGCATGCACCAGTTCGTGAACACCGTCTCCTGGTTCCAGATCGGTGACTTCACCAACGCCGCCGGCGAAGTCGTCCACGGCGACCTGAACCGCTTCTTCGCGGGTGACCCGAGCGCCGGTCTGTTCATGTCCGGCTTCTTCCCGATCATGATGTTCGGCCTCCCGGCCGCCGCTCTCGCCATCGCGCACTCCGCCCGCCCGGAGCGCCGCAAGGCCGTCATGGGCATGATGCTCTCGCTCGCGCTGACCTCGTTCGTCACCGGTGTGACGGAGCCGATCGAGTTCTCCTTCATGTTCATCGCGCCGGTCCTCTACGTGATCCACGCCGTGCTGACCGCGGTCTCGATGGCCGTGACCTGGGCCCTGGGTGTCCACGCGGGCTTCACGTTCTCCGCCGGCCTGATCGACTACGGCCTGAACTGGAACCTCGCCACCAAGCCGTGGCTGATCATCCCGATCGGCCTGGTCTTCGCGGTGATCTACTACGTGGTCTTCCGCTTCGCGATCACCAAGTTCAACCTTCCGACGCCGGGCCGCGAGCCCGACGAGGAGCTCGAGGACCTCACCAAGGCGTGAGCCTCGAGTGACCTCGTACGAAGGCCCCCGGAACCGCCGTCGGCGGACCTCCGGGGGCTTTCCCGTACCGCGCCCCACCGGGCTGTACCGTCCGGAGGCGAGGCACCCCGGGAAGACGGTTCACGCGCGGGAGCCCCGCTGCCGCGCCGCCTCCCGCGCGGTCGGACGGTGCGCACGCCCGGCCCACGGCGGCCGGGTCCTCAGATCTCGTACACCGCGCCCGGACGCGCCAGTTCCACCGGGCCGGAGAAGACCGCCCGCGCGTCCGCCAGGTTCTGCGCCCCGTCGGTCCAGGGCGGGATGTGGGTCAGCACCAGGCGGCCCACGGAGGAGCGGGCCGCCTCCGCGCCGGCCTCCCGGCCGTTCAGATGAAGCGCCGGGATGTCCTCCTTGCCGTGGGTGAAGGACGCCTCGCACAGGAAGAGATCCGTGCCGTCCGCCAGCTCGTGGAGGGATTCGCACACCCCGGTGTCACCGGAATAGGTGAGCGAACGGCCCTGGTGTTCCAGGCGGATGCCGAACGCCTCGACCGGGTGGCAGACCTTCTCCGTGCGGACCCGGAACGGGCCGAGGTCGAAGGAACCGGAGGTCAGCGTACGGAAGTCGAAGACCTCGCTCATCGCCTTGTCCGAAGGCGTGTCGGCGTAGGCGGTCGTCAGGCGCTGCTCGGCGCCCTCGGGAGCGAGGACGGGGAGGGCGTCACAGCGGCCTCCCTCGTGGCGGTAGTACCGGGCGACGAAGTAGCCGCACATGTCGATGCAGTGGTCGGCGTGGAGATGGCTGAGGAAGATGGCGTCGAGGTCGTACAGACCGATGTGACGCTGCAACTCACCCAGGGCACCGTTGCCCATGTCGAGAAGCAGCCGGAAGCCGTCGGCCTCGACGAGGTAGCTCGAACAGGCCGAATCCGCGGACGGAAACGACCCCGAGCAGCCGACGACGGTGAGCTTCATGGAGCGTGAACCTCCGTGGAAGGGCGTCCGTGGACGGGCGGGACAGTCGCTGAGGGGGAGGTCGTGCGATCTGACGAGCGTACGGTGCGTGAGGGCCCGTCGCTCCTCCGCAGTGGCCCGTTGTGTGCGAACTCACGGGCTCTGTCACCGGTTCGGATGGTCCCGGGGGTGGCGGAGCGCGGGTCGCGGGGCGCCGGTACCGTCATGCGGTATGGACACGTCATGGTGGCCGGCGCTGGTCGCCGTCGTGGTACTCGCCCTCGTGGTGGCGGTGAGCGACGGGCGCCTGCGCGCGGGCCGTCGCCCCGGCGGCCGGACCCGGCCACCGGGGCGTCCGGCGGCACCGGGGAAACGGCCCGCGCGGCTCCCCCGGCCGGGCGAGATCTGGTGGGCGGACGTGCCCTACGAGGACGGCCCCGGTTCCAAGGACCGGCCGTGCCTGGTGCTCTCGCTGCGCGGGGACCGGGCGCGGGTCGTGAAGATCACCAGTCGGTACCACGACGAGCGGCCGGGAGTGATCGCGCTGCCGCCGGGGGCGGTGGGCGACGCGCGGGGGCGGCCGAGCTTTCTGGAGACGGACGAGCTGCGGGAGGTCGCGGTGCGGGACTTCCGCCGGAGGGTGGGAACGGCGGACCCGGTCGTCTGGGACCAGGTCCGCCGTCTCACCTGACCGGGCCCCGGGCTCCCCGCCCGCGCCGGGACCGCCGTGGAGCGTTCGGGGCCTACGCCCAGAGCTGGCCCTGGACGGTCTCGATGGCCTCTTCGGTCGTGGCGGCCGTGTAGAGGCCCGTCGAGAGGTACTTCCAGCCGCCGTCCGCGACGACGAAGGCGATGTCGGCACTCTCGCCGGCCTTGAGCGCCTTCTTCCCGACACCGATGGCGGCGTGCAGTACCGCCCCCGTCGAGACCCCGGCGAAGATGCCCTCCTGCTGGAGGAGGTCCCGGGTGCGGGTCACCGCGTCGGCCGAGCCGACGGAGAAACGCGTGGTGAGGACGGCGGCGTCGTAGAGCTCCGGCACGAAGCCCTCGTCCAGGTTGCGCAGGCCGTAGACAAGGTCGTCGTAGCGGGGCTCGGCGGCGACGATCTTGACGTCCGGCTTGTGCTCGCGCAGGTAGCGGCCGACCCCCATGAGGGTTCCGGTGGTACCCAGACCCGCCACGAAGTGGGTGATGGAGGGCAGGTCGGCCAGGATCTCGGGGCCGGTGGTGGCGTAGTGGGCGCCGGCGTTGTCCGGGTTGCCGTACTGGTAGAGCATCACCCAGTCGGGGTTCTCGGCGGCCAGCTCCTTGGCGACCCGGACCGCGGTGTTCGACCCGCCCGCCGCGGGGGACGAGATGATCTCGGCTCCCCACATGGCGAGCAGCTGGCGGCGCTCCTCGCTGGTGTTCTCCGGCATGACGCAGACGATCTTGTAACCCTTGAGCTTCGCCGCCATGGCCAGGGAGATCCCCGTGTTGCCGGAGGTCGGTTCGAGGATCGTGCAGCCGGGCGTCAGCCGGCCCGCCTTCTCCGCCTGCTCGATCATGTGGAGCGCGGGGCGGTCCTTGACGGAGCCGGTGGGGTTACGGTCCTCCAGCTTCGCCCAGATGCGGACGTCGTCCGAGGGGGAGAGCCGGGGCAGGCGGACCAGCGGCGTGTTGCCGACGGCCGCCAGCGGGGAGTCGTAACGCATGACTCAGACCATGCCGCCGGCGACGGCCGGCAGGATCGTGACGTTGTCGCCGTCGGCGAGCTTGGTGTCGATGCCTTCGAGGAAGCGGACGTCCTCGTCGTTCAGGTACACGTTGACGAAGCGGCGCAGGGCGCCGTCGTCCACGATGCGGGCCTCGATCCCGGTGTGGCGGGACTCCAGGTCGGCGAAGAGCTCGGCGAGGGTCTCACCGCTGCCCTCGACGGCCTTGGCGCCGTCGGTGTAGGTGCGGAGGATGGTCGGGATGCGGACCTCGATGGCCATGGCGTGGGCTCCTGTCGGGAACTGACGTGGTGGGCGCGCGGCTGGGCCCCCCGCGCGAGGGGGGTTGGTGCGGTGAGATGCGCTCGGCGTGGCCCGGAGGGTCAGAGCGCGGCGCGGGACGTACAGATCGCGCCGGCGAGGCGGCACAGGTCGACGTGCAGCCGCGCCGCTCCGCCTCCGAAGACCCCGAGGAACGCGGAGGCGGAGGGAGCGTCAGCGACCGAGGCGGGCAGGCGTGTGCCCGGCGTCTGTTCGCTCACGTCATGGGGAACCATGCGCTCATCGTATCGATTCCCGGTCCGGGTTCCGGAATGTGATCTCACATGACGGACATCTCATGCTCGGCTGGTGGACGCGGGGTGCCCGCCGGGAGGTAGAGGACGGTCGGGGTTCCGGTGACCGGATGGGGGACGACCTCGGCGTCCACACCGTAGACGCCCGCGAGCAGTCCGGGCGTGAGGATCTCCTCGGGGGCGCCATGGGTGACGATCCGGCCGTCCTGGAGGACGTAGAGCCGGTCGCAGTGAGCCGCGGCGAGGTTGAGGTCGTGCAGGGCGAGCAGGTTGGTGGTGCCCAGGTCGCGGACGAGGGCCAGGACTTCCAGCTGGTAGCGGATGTCCAGATGGTTGGTCGGCTCGTCCAGGACCAGCAGGGCCGGGGCCTGGACGAGGGCACGCGCGACCAGGGCACGTTGCCGTTCGCCGCCGGAGAGGGTGGGGAAGGGGCGGTCCGCCAGCCCGGCGATGCCGACACGGGCCAGGGCGGCCTCGGCCCGCTCACGGTCGTCGCCCGTGTCGCCCTCCCAGAAGCGCTTGTGCGGGGAGCGGCCGAGGGCGACCACCTCCCGGACGGTCAGCTCGAACTCCGCGGAGCCGTCCTGCGGGACGGTGGCGACCCGGCGGGCGCGTGCCTTGGGGGTGAGGGCGTGCAGGTCGTCGCCGTCGAGCAGGACCCGTCCCGAGGTGGGGCGCAGGGTGCCGTAGACGCAGCGCAGGAGGGTGGTCTTGCCGCTGCCGTTGGGGCCGACGAGGCCGACTGTCTCGCCGGGGCGAGCGATGACGTCGACGGCCCGGAGCCGGGCCCCGTAGGACAGGGCCTCGGTTCTGAGTTCGGTCATACCGGGCTCCCTTCCGCGCGGCGGCGCATCAGCCAGAGGAAGAACGGGCCGCCGGTCAGCGCGGTGAGGACGCCGACGGGGATGTCCTGGGGTGCGGCGACGGTCCGGGCGGCCAGGTCGGCGAGGACGAGGGCGAGCGCGCCGCCGAGCGCGGCGACCGGGAGGAGGCGCCGGTGCGGGGCGCCGACGGCCATGCGCGCGGCGTGCGGGACCATCAGGCCGATGAAGCCGACGGCTCCGCTGGCCGCGACCATGACGGCGGTGACGAGGGACGCGAGCACGAAGACGACGGCGCGGAAGCGGGCCGTGTCCAGGCCGAGGACGGTCGCGCCCTCCTCCCCCACGAGCAGCAGGTCGAGGGGGCGGGCGAGGGTGAGGAGGGCGGCCACACCGACGGCGAGGGCGGCGGCGGGCAGCACGAGGGTGTCCCAGCGGGCGCTGCCGAGGCCGCCGAGGGACCAGAACATCGCTTCCTGGAAGTGCTCGGGCCGGCCGGCGAGCACGAGGAGGAGGGTGGTCAGCGCGGACAGGATGTAGGAGACGGCCACGCCGGCGAGGACGAGCCGGGCCCCGGTCATGGTGGAGCCGCGACGGGCCAGAGCGTAGACGAGGACCAGGGCGAGCAGGGCGCCGCCGAAGGCTCCGGCGGGCAGGGCGAGGGTCGAGGTGATGCCGACGCCGCTGCCGATGCCGAGCACCAGGACGAGGACCGCGCCGGTGGACGCCCCGGAGGAGATCCCGAGCAGGAAGGGGTCGGCGAGGCGGTTGCGGACGAGTGCCTGGAGGACGGTGCCGACGACGGCGAGGCCGGCGCCGACGACGGCACCGAGCAGGACGCGGGGCAGCCGGACGTCGAGGACGATGGTGCGGAACGGGGAGGGGGCGGCGCGCCCGGTGAGGATGCGGGTGACCTCGTCCACCGGGATGTTCACGGAACCGAGCGCGACCCCGGCCACGACGGCGAGGGTGAGGGCGGTGGCGAGCCCGGCGACGACGAGGCCGTACGCCGCGGGTCCGCGGACCGGGCCGCGCGGGGCTCCGCCCGAGCCGGGCGCGGGGTGTGCGGGTGCCGGCCCGTCCGCCGGGTCCGCGGGCATGGTGGGTGCGGGTGCGGGCCCGGCGGGTGCGTGGACGGAGCCCTTCGGGGGCGCGGTCACCGTGCCGGGTGGAGCTGGGCGGCGAGCTTGTCCACGGCGGCGGGGACGCGGACGCCGAGGACGGCGTCCGACAGCGGCAGGACGGCGAAGCGGCGGTTCCGGATCGCCGGGACGTCCTGGAGCGCGGGATCCTGCAGCAGTCGCTTCTTCTTCTGTTCGACGGTCGTGGAGCCGTAGTCGTAGATCACGATGACGTCGGGCCGGCGGGCGACGACCTGTTCCCAGGTCGCGTCGCCGAAGGGCTTGCCGAGATCGGCGAAGACGTTGCGGCCGCCGGCCCGGGTGATCAGTTCGTTGCCGATGCCCGTGCCGCCGGCCGTGAACGCGGTCTTGTCGCCGCTGTCGTAGACGAAGACGGAGACCGGGGCGACGTCCGCGAGGGCGCTCTCGGTCGCGGCGACGGTCTCCTCGGCGCGCGCCGTCCACCGCTCGCCGCGTTCCGGGACGCCGAAGGTGCGGGCGACCTCGTCGACCTCCTGGTAGAGGTCGGCGAGCGAGGAGGTGCCGGAGGGGCAGTACTCCATGTTCAGCCGGGTACCGATGCCCGCGGCCTTGAGGTCGTCCCGGCTGCGGCCGGCCTTGGCGTCGAAGGCGGAGGAGTATCCGCCGTACACGAAGTCGGGGGCGGCGGCCAACAGCCGTTCCTTCGACGGGTACTTCTCGGCGAGCACGGGGACGGTGTCGTACGCCTTCTTGTAGGCGGGCAGGATCCGGTCGTCGAGGTAGGCGGTGCCCACCAGGGACTTCTCCAGGCCCAACGCCAGCATGATCTCGGTGACGTGCTGGTTCATGGTCACCGCGCGTTTCGGCGGGGCCTGGAAGGTGGTCTTCACACCGCAGTTGGAGACGGTGTAGGGGAACCCCGGCGCGGCCTTGTCCTGGGAGGGCCCGGCGGCGGGCGCGGAGCAGGCGACGAGGAGCGGGAGCAGGGCAGCGGCGGGCAGCGGCGAACGGCGCCGGGTCGACACGGACGTTCCTCCTGACGGGGATTTCCACGTCCCCGGTCGGTGGTGAGAAGGCGGCAGGTCAGTTCCTGGCTTCCGGCTCCCGCGGGGAGCCGGTCACAGTGGCGGGACCGTGCCGGATTCGCACCGGCTTCCTGGGTCCTGCCGCCCTGATGTCCGGTCAGTCTCTCATCACGCGGGCCGGGCCGGGCCGGGTTCCCGGTCACCCGCCGCGGCGGGGTGCGGATCACGCGCTCCGCGCAGGGGCGCGGTGGCTCTCAGCCCAGAGCCTGTCGGGTGGCCTTCGGTCGACAGGCCCTCAGGCCCCGGAGGTCTCCGCGTAGGTCTCGACGACCCGGACCTCTTCCTCGGTGACGACGCCCTCCACGATGCCGAAGGAGCGGAACTGGAAGGGGCCGGCGCCGTCCGTGTCCGCGGTGGAGACCAGCACGTAGTGGGCGGCGGGCTCGTTCGCGTAGGAGATGTCGGTACGGGACGGGTACGCCTCGGTCGCCGTGTGCGAGTGGTAGACGATCACGGGGTCCTCGTCCCGGTCGTCCATCTCGCGGTACAGCTTCAGCAGGTCGGCGGAGTCGAACTCGTAGAACGTGGGCGAGCGCGCGGCGTTCAGCATCGGGATGAACCGCTCGGGGCGGCCGGTGCCGGCCGGGCCCGCGACGACGCCGCAGGCCTCGTCGGGGTGGTCCGCGCGGGAGTGTTCCACGATCTGGTCGTACAGGGCCCGAGTGATGGTCAGCATGTCGGACAGGATATGCGGGCGGGCCACCGCGTCCCGAGGTGTGGTACGCGACGGCCCGGATGGCGAGACGACGGAGGGTGGCGCGGCGGAGGCCGCGCCGCCCGGGGCGCGGCCTCCAGGGGCCGCGCGGCTACGACATCAGCGTCTCGACCAGGGATTCCTGCAGGGCGCCGAGCCAGAGGTAGGCCATCACCATCGGCTTGCGCGGGTCGGAGTCCGGAAGCCGGTACAGCCCCTCGCCCCCGTCCTCGTCGGTGACCTCCAGCCGGGTCCCGATGGTCAGCCGCAGGTCGTTGAGCGCCCCGAGCCAGGCCCGGCACTCGTCAGCGGTCAGCTTGAGCACCGCACCGCCCTCCCCTGCCGGGGGCAGCGCGTCCAGACAGCGCACGACCGCGAGGGCGTCCTCACGCTTGCGGGTCCGCAGGTCGTTCTCGGTGAAGCGACGGAAATCGGCCGCCGCCGCGCGCAGCTCCTCGTCCTCGTCGCCGTACGCGTCAGGGAAGAGCCGCTTGAGGGCCGGGTCGGACGGGGGCTCGCTCGGCCCCTCGGCGAAGAGCGCCGCCAGCGGGTCCTCCCCCTCGACGGGCTCGTCCCCGGGGCCGATCAGCTCCATCAGCTGGACGGCGAGCGACCGGAGGATCGAGACCTCCACCTCGTCGAGCGTGACGGCCGCACCACCGCCGGCCAGTGCCTCGAAACGCCCCGCCATCAGCCGCGGTCCTGCGTGAGGGTCGCCCACAGTCCGTAGCCGTGCATGGCCTGCACGTCCCGCTCCATCTCCTCACGGGTGCCGCTGGACACCACCGCGCGGCCCTTGTGGTGCACGTCGAGCATCAGCTTGTGCGCCTTGTCCTTGGAGTAACCGAAGTACGCCTGGAAGACGTAGGTCACATAGCTCATCAGATTGACGGGGTCGTTGTGGACGAGGGTCACCCACGGCACGTCCGGTTCGACGACGGCGAAGGTCTCTTCTGCCGATTCCGTGCGTTCGATCTCAATAGGCGCGACGCTCACTCACCCCATGCTGCCACTCTCTGTGGCCCGTCGCACAAACGGGGGTCACACCGCGGGCCTTAGAAATCGTCACTCTGACGAGTATTCGGGGTAGCATCGCCGACATGAACGCTGCGGACCCTGGGCTCCAGGAAGAAGGCGCGCGTGACGCGCTCCGGCACAAGGGGGACGGCGGACGACGGGTCGGCGTGCCGTCGACCGCGCTCTTCACCGACCAGTACGAGCTGACCATGCTCCAGGCGGCCCTGCGGGCCGGCACAGCCGACCGGCGCTCCGTCTTCGAGGTCTTCACCCGCCGGCTGCCCGAGGGACGACGCTACGGAGTGGTGGCCGGGACCGGACGCGTCCTGGACGCGGTCGAGAACTTCCGCTTCGACCCGGACCAGCTCGGCTTCCTGAGCGAGGCGGGCATCGTCGACGAGGCGACGCTCCGGTGGCTGGCCGACCACCGCTTCTCCGGCGACATCTGGGGCTACCCCGAGGGCGAGGTGTACTTCCCCGGCTCCCCCGTCCTGCGGGTGGAGGGCTCCTTCGCGGAATGCGTGCTCCTGGAGACGGTGATCCTCTCCATCCTCAACCACGACTCGGCCATCGCCGCCGCGGCCTCGCGGATGTCGGCGGCGGCCGGCGGCCGGCGGCTCATCGAGATGGGCGCCCGCCGCACCCACGAGCTGGCCGCCGTCGCCTCCTCCCGCGCCGCCTACGTCGGCGGCTTCGACTCCACCTCCGACCTGGCGGCGGGCTTCCGCTACGGCATCCCGACCGTCGGCACCTCCGCGCACGCCTTCACCCTGCTGCACGACCACGAGCGGGACGCGTTCCGCGCCCAGGTCGACTCCCTGGGCGGCGGGACGACCCTGCTCGTCGACACCTACGACGTGGCGGAGGCCGTCCGCACCGCCGTGGAGGTCGCCGGGCCGGCGCTCGGGGCCGTTCGGATCGACTCGGGAGACCTGCTCCTCGTCGCCCACCGGGTGCGCGCCCAGCTCGACGACCTGGGTGCCCGGAACACCAGGATCGTGGTCACCTCGGACCTGGACGAGTACGCCATCGCCTCGCTGGCCGCCGCGCCGGTCGACGCGTACGGCGTGGGGACCCAGCTGGTCACCGGCAGCGGACACCCGACCTGCTCGATGGTCTACAAGCTGGTCGCCCGCGCCACGTCGGCCGACCCGGGGGCGCCGCTGACGGCGGTCGCCAAGAAGTCGCTGGGCGGCAAGGCATCGGTCGGCGGACGCAAGTGGGCGGCGCGCCGGACGGACGCGGACGGTACCGCCGAGGCGGAGGTGATCGGCACCGGCGAGGTCCCGCCGGAGCTGGTCGGCCGACAGCTCCTGGTCGAGCTGGTCAAGGGCGGCGAGGTGGTCGCCCGCGAACCTCTGGAGGCTGCCAGGTCGCGGCACATCGCGGCGCGGGCCGGGCTGCCGATGTCGGCGATCCAGCTGTCCCGCGGCGAGCCGGTGCTCCCGACCGAATACCGCTAGCACCCCGCCCCGGGCAAGGCCCCCTCCCGAACGGAGGGGGAAGTCTCTAGGCTCGAACCCGTCCCCCGACCGCCCTCCGACACCAGCCTCCCACCCACCGGCTAAGGACACCCGCCATGCACCGCGCATTGATCGTTGTGGACGTTCAGAACGACTTCTGCGAGGGCGGCAGCCTCGCGGTGAAGGGGGGCGCGGACGTCGCCGCCGCCATCACCGACCTGGTCGGCGAGACGGCGGGGGCCGCGTACCGGCACGTGGTGGCCACCCGGGACCACCACGTGGACCCGGGTGACCACTTCGCCCCGGAGGGCCGGGAGCCGGACTACGTCACCTCCTGGCCCGTGCACTGCGTCGCGGGCACCGAGGGGGTCGGCTTCCATCCGAACTTCGCGCCGGCGGTCGCCTCCGGGGCGATCGAGGCGGTCTTCGACAAGGGCGCGTACGAGGCGGCCTACAGCGGCTTCGAGGGGCGCGACGAGAACGGCGTGACACTGGCGACGTGGCTGCGGGAGCGCGAGGTGGGCGAGGTCGACGTGGTCGGGATCGCCACGGACCACTGCGTACGGGCCACGGCGCTGGACGCGGCGCACGAGGGCTTCCGGGTGCGGGTCCTGCTCGACCTCACCGCCGGGGTGGCCGAGGGGACGACCGAGTCGGCGCTGCGCGAGCTGCGTGCCGCCGGGGTCGAGCTGACCGGGACACCGACCGTCTGAGAGAGCCTGTCGCCACCCCGATCCCCCGGCCACCCCGGAGGTCGCTCAGCCGGTCGGCAGCGACCGCACCGGATGCCACAGCTCCTGGGCCGCTCCCGGGGTGGACCGCCACAGCAGCCCGTCCGGGTGGTGCAGGACGGCGGTTATCTCGTCCGGGGTCGGCGGCTCCGCGTTCCCGCGGAGGTAGACGGCGCGCAGCCCCAGGTTCCGCAGCCTGGTCAGGGCGCGGGCCCGGTTCGCGGCATGGACCAGGAAGCGGACCGTGGCGCCGTCGCCCGCCGGGCTGGGCAGCCCGATCGCGACGACGACACTTCCGCCTGGCAACTTGCAGAACCCTCCACCGGGCATGCCGATCCCACTCCCCCGTGTACTCACTGTCAATAAGAGATGCGTCTGACGCACCTAAACACGATCGGCCGCCGCCCGCTAGAGGGCGACGGCCGATCACGCTCTGACCTGCAATGATGCAGATTACTTCGAGGACGGACCCACCTGGACCTTGATCGTCTGGCCGTTCTTCGGCTCCTTGACGACCCGGATCTTGGTGTTGGTGTCAGTTACCTTGACGCCGGCCCGCGGGTTCTCCTGGTACCAGTACGTGCCACGACGGTCGTCGAAGACCGGGTTGCCGGACTGCGACCTGACCTTCGCCGCGACGCCCGCCTTGTGCAGCGTGATGCTGTCGGTCCGGTAGCGGCCGAACGGCGCGTCGTAGGACTGGATGCGGTTGCGCATCAGGGTGCCGTCGGCCCACTTCAGCGGGGTCGGGTGGGCGTCGATCGGAAGGACGAGGCCCTGGCCCGGGTGGACCGAGGTGTTGTTGTCCTTCTGCGAGGTGTCCCACAGCCAGATGAGCAGACCGTTCTGGTACGGGTAGTGCTCGACCCAGCTCGACTTGTCACCCGTGAAACCGAAGTTGTACGGGCCGACCTTGAGGGTCGCGTCGTAGGAGACGTACTGACGGTTCTCCGCGAGGTAGTACTGCTCGTACTCCTTCGTGAAGCCCGCGCCGACGCGCGAGAAGCCCTTGGCCACCCAGCCGTTGTCGCCGTTCTCCGCGTTGTCCGTGAAGACGGCGGCACCGTCGGCGGTCAGCTTGATGTCGTCGGCGGTGAAGCCCTTGCCGCCCGCGCCGCCGTCGGTCTGGTAGCGGAAGCGGAGGTCGAACTTCTGGCCCGCGTAGGCGTCCAGCGGGTAGACCAGCTTCTTGTGCGTGCCGGAGACGTCGGTCAGCGCCGGGGCGCCGCTCGCGTCACGCGGGAGGGCGACACCGTCGGCGGTGCCGTCCAGGGCGTTCCAGTTGGAGCCGCCGTCCGTCGACACCTCGGTGTAGAGGTAGTCGTAGTCCAGCTCGATGTCGTACCAGCCCTGGAGCTCCAGGGAGGCGGAGGACTTGCCGGTCAGGTCGACGGATCGGGTCAGGGTGTTCTTGAGGTCGTCACCCATGTCGCTCCACCACTGCGTCGCGCCCTCGGCGGGCGGGACGACCTCGGTGGTGACCTGCTTCTTCGGCAGTTCGACGACCAGCGCCTGCGGGCGCTTGGTGTTGTACGCCGACACACCCAGCGTGTGGGTGGACTTCTTGGCGCGCTGCGTGTTGCTCACCTTGGTGTAGTTGAGCCAGCCGAGCTGCAGCTTGTCCCAGGCGTTCATGTCGCCGGGCAGGTCGCCGATCGAGTCCTTGCCCGCGCCGAGCCACGAACCGGACGACATGAGCGTCCAGAAGCCGGTCGAGTTCTCGCCGCCGGCGGTGTCGTAGTGGTCCGGCAGACCGAGGTCGTGACCGTACTCGTGGGCGAAGACGCCGAGGCCGCCGTTCTCGGGCTGCATCGTGTAGTCGCCGACCCAGATGCCGGAGTCGCCGATCTGGGTGCCGCCGGCCTTGTTGTCCGCCGGGCCGGTCTTGCCCGCGTTGGTGCCGTAGGCGTACCAGCGGTGGGCCCACAGGGCGTCGCCGCCCTGGACGCCGCCGCCCGCCGACTCGTCCTCGCCCGCGTGGACGATCTGGAAGTGGTCGATGTACCCGTCGGGCTCGTTGAAGTTGCCGTCGCCGTCGAAGTCGTACCGGTCCCACTGGTCGTACTGCGCCAGGTCGGCCTTGATCTGGGCGTCGGTGCGGCCCTTGGCCTTCTGGTCCGCGGACCACGCCGTGACACCGTCACGAACGGCGTCCCAGACGTTGGCGCAGTTGCTGTTGCCGCAGTAGTTCGAGCCGTAACGGGCCTCGTTGTACTCGACCTTGACCCAGTCGGAGACGCCGCCGTCGACCGAGTAACGGCCGGACGAGGTGCGCTCGTAGTAGGTCTTCAGCGACTGCTTGGGCTTCCCCTTGGCGTCCTTGCCGGTACCGAAGTACAGGTCCTGGAAGTGCGCGCGGTCGTAGTCCTTCTGCCAGGCCGTGGAGTTGTCCTTCTTACGGTCCGGCTGGGCTATCTGGTTGTGCAGGGGGCCGGGCGTGCCGCCGTACTTCGGCTTCGGCTCGTCCGTGTCGTCGTCGGCGCGGTCCACCATCGTGGTGTTGTCGACCTTGTCGCCGAACTCGACCAGGATCGTGAAGATCTTGTCGGTCTTCTCGCGGCCCAGCTCGACGTACTTCTTGGCGCCGAGCTTGACGACCTGGGAACCCCCACGGCGCTCGACCTTGGACTCGCCGCTCAGCACCTGCTCGAGCGCGGCCTTGCGCTGCGCCTCCTGCTGCTTGCTGAACGGGCCGTCGAGGTCGTGGTCGACCGTGGTCTTGTCCACGTCGTTGCCCGGTGCCGGGTCCTGGCGGACGTCGGCCGGATTCAGCCGGGCGTTGCTGCCCGCCCAGGCGGTGGTGAAGGTCGAGGCGGTGGCGGCGGTGGCCGCGAGCGCCACGACGACTGCGGACGCTCTGATCGCCCGTCGTCTGTTGGTCACTTGATGTTGTCCTCCCCGGCGCCCGTTTCCGCGAACCGGAGGTGGGGTGATGTCCGCGGGCGGGGTCGCGCGTCACAAGTGACGACATTCGACCGGAGTTACGCGAGAAAAGACAGATCTTGACTTGCACAGGCCAACTGCACTATGCAGGAGCGCCTTCCCGATATCCGAACGCCACCCGAACGACTTCCGAACGGGTAACCGGCGCACTGCGCGGCCGGGTTGGCGGAGTCGGTGAATCCATGCGCCCCCCGTGCATCGGTACCGTGGGTTAGGTCACGCTTACCAACGGTTCCTCTCGGGCATCCACCGTCGTAGAGTCGTTCGAGGGGGCACCGCTCCGCGGTGGCCGTGAGCGACCCCGACGATCCACCACCGATGCAACCGACGCACCCGATGCTTCGAGGACGGTACCCGTCATGCCGCGTCCCAACGCCGCACAGCTCGCCTACGGTTCGGCCACCGTCGTCTTCTCGACCGTCGCCCTGCTCCTGCTGTCCCGCGCCACGACCACGCTCGGGATCGCCGTGATCTGCGTGGCGGGACTGCTTCCGGGTCTGCTCGTGGCGGTCACGATGCCCGCGCGGCGTCGGACACCGGCCGTCCCGATGACGGCCGTGCCCGTCCCGCGGAGCACCCCGGACGAGGAGGTCCGGGTGCCGGCCGTGCACGCGGGCGCGGGGGCCGAGACCCGGATCGGTTCCTGACTCCCCTGCCCTCGCTCCCTACCGTCCTCCCCGAGTGCCGGGCAGGCGTCCCGGCTCCGCCCGCGAGACACCGGCGCGTCCCGCCCCCGCCGAGGAGCGGCCCCGCCTCCCGCGACTACTGGGGGACGGACACCACCACGGTCTTGGCGGCCTTGTCGTGCAGACCCTGCTTGAAGGGCTTGTCGACCAGGATCAGGATCAGCAGGAGCAGCGGCCACAGGCAGGCGCAGCAGATCAGCGCCGGGAGCCAGAGCACGACGGCGCGGATCAGTGAGGCGTTCATCGGTGGCGTGGAGCCGTCGTTGAGCATCGCGACCCGCAGCTTCAGCAGCTTCTTGCCGAGGGTCTGACCAGCCTTGGCGTTCATCACGGTGTCGTAGGCGACATACGCCACGATGGTGATGAGCTGGAAGACGAGCTGACTGCCCCCGTTGAAACTGTTCACGGTGTCGCCGAAGTCGGCGTTGTTGTCGGTCGCCCGCTGGTAGACGTCGAACGGGATGCCGATGATCGCGAGCGGCACGGCGATGATCAGCCAGTCGATGACGCGGGCGAGGATGCGCCGTCCGGAATCGGCGAGCGGCGGCATCCCGGCGAGCGGATCGGTAGGGCCGTAGCCACCCCCGTCGCCGTAGGGGGACCCAGAGGGCGGGGGCGGCGGGGCGTTGTCGTACGGCGATCCGTACGGGCCCCCCGGGGGAGGCCCCTCGGGGGGCGGACCCTCCGGCGGCCGGCCCTCGGGAGACCCGCTCCCGTAAGGGGAACCCGGCCCCGTCGACGGCGGCGTGGGGTCCTGCGGCTTCTTGAGGAACGGGTCGTCCTCGGGCGGCTGGCCGGACGTCGGCTGGTCGTTGCTCATGGGGGCAGTGCACCCCGGGGGCCGGGACACCGCAAAGATTCGCGGCCCGTCCGGGGGACCGCCGAACGGGCCTTCGTCACCGGCCACGGCGGGGGTCCGCCGACGGGACGCGCCCCGGGGCTTCTCTCGACCGAACCGTACGGGTGCACGGCGTCAGCCGCCGGGGGACGTACGGCTGCTGACGGAACGCACGACGGCGGGGCTGGGGCCAAGGCGGATCAGGGGCCAAGACCGGGGCTGGGGCAAAGGCCGGGGGCACGCGCGACGGCGGACGGAAGACCCGAAGGAGGACCCCGCCGTCGCCCCGGAGTCACCCCGGCGGGGTCGCGAAGGTCGTCGTCGAGCCGACGCCCGCGCGCTCGAAAGGCACCCGGCAGGCTCTCGGCTCAGAGCTGTCAGGGGACCTTCGGACGACAGGCTGACACGGCCCGGCCACCCGGTCAGCCGGCCACGAAGGTACGGGCCGCCTTGTCGTGCCAACACTGGCGCCAGGGACGGTCGAAGAGGCACCACAGCACGTTGAGCACGCCGAGGACGAGCAGCCCGAGGACACCGTAGACAAGCCAGCGGCGCAGCGCGGCACCGAAGGTCGGCGGTTCGTGGGCCTCGATGTCCCGCACCTCCAGGCCACAGAGCTTCTTGCCCAGCGTGCGGCCCCAGCGTGCGGTGGGCAGTGCCTCGTACACGACGCCCAGCACCAGGAACAGGGCGAGCGCGATCCCGAGGTCGACGGAGGTGGTGCCGTCCAGAAGCCACACCTGCACCGTCGTGCCGGTCTGCTTGGCCGCCTCGATCTTGGCGTCGATGTGGTCGACGGCCCGGGTGACGAAGGGGAAGGCGGCGCCTCCGGCGATCGCCCCGAACACGAGCGTGTCGACCAGACGGGCGGCCAGCCTCCTGCCCAGACCGGCGGGACGGGCGGCGGCCTGGGCGCGCGCGGCCTGGAGGAACGGATCCTCGACGGGCGGCTTCCAGGGCGGGGCGGGCTGATCGGAGCCGGCCGCCGGGGCCTGGGCGCCGGGCTGGGCGAGCTGGTGCACCTGCTGCGGCCAGGAGGGAGCGCCGCCACCGGGCCCGGTGGCGACGGGCGCCGGGGACGCCTGGGCCTGGGATGTCTGCGGGGCGGGGGACACCGGGGAGGGTGACGCGCCCGCCGGACGGCCCTTCAGGGCACCGTCGCCGGGTGGACGGGGGTGCGCGGGCTGCCGTACGCCGGGCAGCGCGCCGCCCGTCGGATCGGCCGCCGGGGCAGGGCTCACCGGCATGCCACCGAGGCGGGCGGGCGAGGACGCCGGCCGGCGGGCGGCGGGAGCGGGTTCGGGGCGCGCCTCGGGCGTGGCGGCCCGTGCCTCCGGTGGGACGGCGGCCCGGGGGTCCTGGGCGGGGACGCGCGGACCGTGGTCCTGGGCCGCTTCCTCCGGCGTCGGAGCGCCGAGCGGGCCGGGGTGCGCCGCGGGGGTCCTCGGGTCGGCCTCGGGTGAGCCCCAGGAGACCCGCTGGTCGCGGTCGCCGCCGAAGCCTGTCTGGCGGGAGGCGTCCGCCTGCCATGCCGAGGCGGGCTCGGGTGCGGAGCGCGTCCCGGCGAGTGGTTCCTCGTCGAAGAAGACGGGACCGGTCTCGTCCACGGCCGGTGCGGGCGCCGGGGCGGGGACGGGTGCCGGAGCGGGGAAGGGCGTCGGAGCGGGCGCCCTGCCGGGTGCCGGTGTGGGTCCCGCGGGCATCGAGGAGGCGGGCGCGGCCGGCGGGGCCTCACCGTCCCCGGGCGCGGGCCTGCTCGTCCCGGGAACCCAGGCGGCCCCGTTCCAGTACCGGATGTACCCGGGAATGGACGGGTCCGGGTAGTACCCGGCCTGCGGTACCTCTCCGCCGCCTCCAGGAGGAGTAGCCACTGCCCCGACTCCGTTCCGTTACAACGCTGATTGGACCATCGGGCCCGTCGGCCCAAGGAGGACAGTAACGAAGAACGCCGCCCAGGGAGGAAGGAGCCGGAGAGAAAGGCCGCCTTCGGGGGACATCCGGCGGATTCGGCGACTCACCGTCATGTTCAGGGCGGGGCTCGCCGATGCGTTCCGCCGGATGCGCCGTCACGCAGCGTGGCCCCTCTCGCCGTCGAGGAGCCCGCCCGTCGCCCGGTTCGCGCCGGGGACGGTGCTCGCTCGGCGGCGGACGGGGGAACTTCCGGAAAAAAGTTGCCGAAGTCGCGTCATGACCGGCGGGGACCGCTGTCTCTCCCCGTGCGGGCCCGCCCGGGGCCCCGTACCGGAGAGGACGTCACCCCATGCAGAACACCGAGAACACCGAGGTCGAGCGGGAACTGGAACTCAAGCTGGTGCTGTCCCCGGAGCGCAGCATCCCGGTGCCCGCCCGGCTCGCCTACCGGACCGACGAGCCCTATGCCGTCCACATCGTCTTCCACATCGGCTCGGACCACCCGGTCAACTGGACGTTCGCCCGCGAGCTGCTCGTCGAGGGCGTCTTCCGGCCCTGTGGTCACGGGGACGTGCGGATCTGGCCGACGAAGGTGGACGGCCGCAACGTCGTCCTGATGGCGCTGTCCTCCCCCGACGGCGACGCGTTGCTCGAGGCACCGGCCGCGCAGGTGTCCGCCTGGCTGGAGCGGACCATGCGCGCCGTCCCGCCCGGCACCGAGTCGGAGCGGCTCGGCATCGACGAGGGGCTGGCGGAACTCCTCGCCGCGACCGTGATCGCCGACGAGCTGTGGATGGGCGACCCCTGGCCCTCGGACGAGTCGCAGGACGGAGAGAGGTGAGCGGGCTGAGCACGGTCGCGGAGCGCGGTGTCGGAGCGGGACGGGGTTCCCGGGGACGCCCGGGGCCCGGCCGACCGCGAACCGGCGGCCGTGCGGCAACGGTCGGCGGTCGGCCGGACCCTCGTGGTGCGGCGGAGTGCTCCGGGGCTCAGAAGAGCTTTCCGGGGTTCAGCAGGCCGAGAGGGTCGAAGGTGCGCTTGATACCACGCTGCAGTTCCATCCCCACCGGACCCAACTCCCTTGCCAGCCACTGCTTTTTCAGAGTGCCCACGCCGTGTTCGCCGGTGATCGTGCCGCCCAGTTCCAGGCCCAGTGCCATGATCGCGTCGAAGGACTCCCGTGCCCGACGCGACTCGTCCTCGTCGGTGTGGTCGAAACAGACCACCGGATGGGTGTTGCCGTCGCCCGCGTGCGCGCACACACCGATCGTCAGCCCGAACTTCTCCGCGATGGCGGCCGTGCCGTCGAGCATCGCGGCGAGCTTCGTACGGGGCACGCACACATCGTCGATCATCGTCGCCGTCTTGATCGCCTCCAGGGCGGTCAGTGACAGCCTGCGGGCCTGGAGGAGCAGTTCGGACTCGGCGGCGTCCGCGGCCGGCACCACTTCGGTCGCCCCGACCGCCGCGCACAGCTCCCCGACCGCGGCCAGGTCCTCCGTCGGTTCGGGTGTGTCGAAGGCGCACAGCAACAGCGCCTCGGTCGTCTCCGGAAGCCCCATGTGGGCCAGCTTGTTGACGGCGCGCACCGTGGTGCGGTCCATGATCTCCAGCAGTGAGGGGGTGTGGCCCCGCTCCATGATGCTGCAGACCGCCGCGCAGGCGGCCCCGGTCGAGGGGAACTCGGCCGCCAGCACCAGCTGTCGTGGCGGCCGGGGACGGAGCGCCAGCACCGCCCTGACCACGATGCCGAGACTGCCCTCGGAGCCCACGAAGAGCCGGGTCAGGTCGTATCCCGCGACGCCCTTGGCGGTGCGGCGGCCGGTGGAGAGCAGCCGGCCGTCGGCGAGGACGACGTCGAGGCCGAGGACGTACTCGGCGGTGACCCCGTACTTCACGCAGCACAGCCCGCCCGACGCGGTGCCGATGTTCCCTCCGATGGTGCACGTCTGCCAGCTGGAGGGGTCAGGAGGGTAGCAGAGGCCGTACTCGTTCACCGCGCGCGACAGCGCGGCGTTCACCACCCCCGGCTCCACCACGGCGATCCGGTCCACCGGGTCGATCTCCAGGATCCGGTCCATTGCGACCAGGGAGAGCACGATGCAGCCTTCGGACGCGTTCGCGGCACCGGACAGGCCGGTACGCGCGCCCTGGGGGACGACCGGTACGCGGAGTTCGGTCGCGACCCGCATGACGTGCCGGACCTGCTCGACGGTGCGCGGGAGCACGACGGCCGCGGGGTTCCCCGCCGCGCAGAAGCTCGCCATGTCGCGGCTGTAGGAGGCGGTGACGTCCGGGTCGGTGAGGACCGCCTCGGCGGGTAGTCCCGCGCAAAGGCGTTCGTGGAGCCGCGTCAGAAGATCGTCCATACGTCCAGCCTGGCACCCGGGGCCATCGGTGTGAACCCGCCGGACGTTCGACTTGGCCGAGCGGAGTGGACGCTTCGTGTGCTCTTCGTACTGCCGCACAGTGAGCGCCATGAAGCGCGTCATGAAGACGGAGAACGTGTCGCGGAGGATTCTCGTCGCCGGGGTGGGCGCGGTGTGCGCGGCCACGGCACTGGTGTACCTCCCGGCACTCCTGCCCGGCCTGTTCGACGACGGGGCGCCGGCGGCGAACGGCCCCGCCGCGCGGGCGACGCTCGCGGCCCGGACCGGCGCCCCGGCGGCACTGCCCGATCTGGCCGCGCTGATCGACGACCGGGAGAAGTGGCTGGCGGAACACGGCGACGACGACGCCTCCTGGGCGGTGCTCGGCGCCGCCTACGCGGAGCGGGGTGCCCGCCTGGGTGACGCCGCGTCCTTTCCGAAAGCGGAACAGGCCCTGCGGCGTTCCCTGAGGGAACGGTCGGCCGCGGGCGGGAACCTGGACGCCCAGCTCGGACTCGGGCTGCTGGCGAACGCGCGCGGCGAGTGGAAGTCGGCGCGGACGTTCGCCGAGCAGGTCCGCAAGGCGAACCCCAAGCGCTGGTCGACGTATCCGGTGCTGATCGACGCCTACAGCGGCATCGGCGACTACACGTCCGCCCGGAAGGCCATGGAGACGCTGGAGAAGCTGCGTTCGGGCGCGATGGTCAGCGCGCGTGCCGCGCGGGTGCACCGCGATCACGGCTGGCGGGAGGACGCCTGGGCGGACGCGGAGCACGCGGCCGCGCTGGCGGGCACGCCGCCGGAGAAGGCGGCGGCGCTGGCCCGGCTGGGTGATCTGGCCTGGGAGCGGGGCGAGCCGGAGGAGGCGCTGGCCCAGTACGGGACCGCGCTGCGCGTCGTGCCGGGGCACGGTCCGGCGCTGGCCGGGCGGGCGCGGGCTCGGGCGGCGCTGGGCCGTACCGACGAGGCGGCGGGCGACTACCGCACCGTGCTGGAGAAGTCGCCCCTTCCGGAGTACGTCCTGGCGGCCGGCGAACTGCACGAGTCGATGGGGCTGGACGGTGACGCTCGCTCGCTGTACGAGCGGTTGCGCACGGAGGCGTGGCGCAACGGCGCCGACGGGCAGGTGGTGCTGGGTCTGTACGAGGCGGACCACGGGGACCCGGCGGCTGCGGTGCGGCGGCTGCAGGCGGAATGGGCGCGCGGGCACGGTTCGATGCAGGTGGCGGACGCGCTGGGCTGGGCGCTCTACCGCGCGGACCGGGCGCGCGAGGCACTGCCCTACGCGAAGCGGGCGACGGAGGAGGGCATGCGCAGCGCGCTGTTCGCCTACCACCGGGGTGTCATCGAGCAGGCTCTTGAGGAGTACGGGCCGGCCCGTCGGCACCTCGCGGAGGCGCTGCGGATCAATCCGTACTTCTCGCCGCTGCTGGCGCCGCGGGCACGGGAGGCGGTGGCGGCGCTCGGTGCCCCGTCGGACGAGTTGCCGGAGGAACTGCGTCCGGAGTCGGAAGCGGGACCGGCGAAGACCGGGACGGAGAAGAAGGCACCGGCGAGGAACCCGGCGGCGGGGAGTGGGGCGGCGGGCGCCGCCAGGACGGGCGGCACCTCGTCCGGTGACGCGGAGGCGCCGGGTGCGCCCGAGACGCCGGGGGTTCCCGGGACAGCGCGAGCGGAGCGGTCCGCTTCGCGGGAGGTTCCGGGGGAGCCTCGGCCGTAGGGCCCGACGGGGTTCCAGGCGGAAGCGGCCCCCACGGGTCAGGGTCTCCGTGGGGGCCACATCTGTCCGGGGTCCCGGATGCCGTACGCGGTCCCGGGTACGGCGTCCGGGTAGGTGTCCCGGGTTCTCGGGGTGCTCCGGGCGGGGCCGGGGCGGCGTCGGATCAGAGGTTTCCGCGCTTCTCCTGCTCGCGCTCGATGGCCTCGAACAGGGCCTTGAAGTTGCCCTTGCCGAAGCCCATGGAGCCGTGCCGCTCGATCATCTCGAAGAACACGGTCGGACGGTCCTGGACCGGCTTGGTGAAGATCTGGAGCAGGTAGCCGTCCTCGTCGCGGTCGACGAGGATCTTCAGCTCGCGCAGCGTCTCGACCGGCACGCGGGTCTCGCCCGCCCACTCGCCGAGGGTGTCGTAGTACGAGTCGGGGGTGTCGAGGAACGCGACGCCCGCCGCCCGCATCGCCCGCACGGTGGCGACGATGTCGTTCGTGGCGAGCGCGATGTGCTGGACGCCCGCACCGCCGTAGAACTCCAGGTACTCGTCGATCTGCGACTTCTTCTTCGCGATCGCCGGCTCGTTGATCGGGAACTTGACCTTGAGCGTGCCGTCGGCGACGACCTTCGACATCAGGGCGGAGTACTCGGTGGCGATGTCGTCGCCCACGAACTCCTTCATGTTCGTGAAGCCCATGACCTGGTTGTAGAAGCCGACCCACTCGTTCATCTTGCCGAGCTCGACGTTGCCGACGCAGTGGTCGATGGCCTGGAAGGTGCGCTTGGCCGGCGGCTCGACGATCGGAGCGGCCGGGACGAAGCCGGGGAGGTACGGGCCGTCGTAGCCGGAGCGCTCGACGAGGGTGTGGCGGGTCTTGCCGTAGGTGGCGATGGCGGCGAGGACGACGGTGCCGTTCTCGTCCTTGCGCTCGTACGGCTCCGTGATGCCGGCGGCGCCGTGCGCGACCGCGTAGGCGTACGCGGCGCGCGCGTCCGGCACCTCGATCGCGAGGTCGACCACGCCGTCACCGTGCTCGGCGACGTGCTCGGCCAGGAAGCGGCCCCAGTCGGTCGAGACCTTGACGACGGAGGTGAAGACGAAGCGGGCGGAACCGTTCGTGAGGACGTAGCTGGCGGTCTCGCGGCTGCCGTTCTCCGGTCCGGAGTAGGCGACGAGCTTCATACCGAAGGCCGTGGAGTAGTAGTGCGCGGCCTGCTTGGCGTTGCCGACGGCGAAGACGACCGCGTCCATTCCCTTCACGGGGAAGGGATCGGCCTGCCGCGCCGTGGAAGGGGTGGGGTCGATGGTCATCGAGTTGTCTGCCATAGCGGCAGAGTCCCGCCGATCCACAAGATGCGCAATAGTTCGCCTGGAGGCTGGTCAATCTGCACAGCGAAAGACCAATATGGGCGGGCTATCTGTACACGATGCCCATCGGGAGGTCACTATGGCGATCGATCATCTGGACGGCCGCCTGATCGTGTTGCTCGCGCGGGAGCCGAGGATCGGGGTCCTGGAGGCGTCGCGGCGGCTCGGTGTGGCGCGCGGAACGGTCCAGGCGCGGCTCGACCGGCTCCAGTCCAGCGGTGTCGTCCGAGGCTTCGGGCCGCAGGTCGACCCGGCCGCGCTCGGCTACCCCGTGACGGCCTTCGCGACCCTGGAGATCAAGCAGGGCCAGGGGCAGGACGTACGGGCCCACCTGGCCACCGTGCCCGAGGTGCTGGAACTGCACACGACCACGGGGCACGGCGACATGCTGTGCCGCCTGGTCGCACGCTCGAACGCCGACCTCCAGCGGGTCATCGACCGGGTCGTCGGCTTCGAGGGAATCGTACGGGCGTCCACGGCGATCGTGATGGAGAATCCGGTGCCGCTGCGGGTCATTCCCCTGGTGGAGCAGGCGGCGGGGGACGAGCCGCTGTAGGCCCGCGTCCGGGGGCGGGGCGGTCGCGGACCGGCGTGGGGGGCGCCGCCTGTCCGGACACCTCGGCGGACCATGCAAAGAATCTATGCAAAGAACCTCTTGCAACTGCTTCTTTGCAACTCTAGCCTTGAGTCATGTCCGAGCCCGAAGAGTTCCTGAGCCGCACGCTGGACCCTCGATCCCTGCGCGGACTGGCACATCCGCTACGCATACAACTGCTGCGCGCCCTGCGGCACCACGGGCCGGCCACGGCTTCCCAGCTGGCCGATCGGCTGGGCGAGTCCAGCGGCGCCACGAGCTACCACCTGCGTCAGCTCGCCGCCCACGGCTTCGTCGAGGACGACCCGTCCCAGGGGAAGGGCCGGGAGCGGTGGTGGAAGGCCGCCCAGCAGGGGACGGCCTTCGACTCGGCGCTCTACGAGAACCCCGACCCCGAGGTGCAGGGTGCCGTGGAGATCTTCCTGCACGAGATAGCGACGATCCACACGCAGGAGCTGTCGACCTGGCTCGGGACGCGCCGCGACTGGGACGACGACTGGGCCGCGGCCTCGGACATGAGCGACTTCACGCTGCGGCTCCCGCCCGGGAAGCTGCGCGAGCTCAACGAGAAGGTCCACGAACTCATCGACAGCTACCGCGAGGACGCCGAGGCCGAGGCCCCCGAAGCCCACCGCGTACGGATGCACCTGCACGCCTTCCCCCAGCGGGAGCGCTGAGCCGCGCTCCCGGCCGAGGTCCGGGCACATGCCCGCCGCCACGGCTCCCGGCTGCGGGCATGAAGCCCCCGGCACCGCAGCACCGCAGCACCGCAGCACCGCAGCACCGCAGCACCGCAGCACCGCAGCACGCGTAACGATCCGTGGCCGGCACGGCCACGGGTGCCTCAGCCCTGCACGGAAGGACCCGGAGTCATGCACCCCGACATTCACCTCCAGCTGCACCACCTGAAGTCCGCCGCACTGCGACGCGAGGCGGCAGTCCGGCCGCCGTCCACCCCTGTCCGTGTCCAGCTGGGCTGGAAGCTCGTCGAGTGGGGACTCATGCTCGCCGTGACCCCCGGCCGCCCGAGCAGCGAGGCGTACACGGTCGCGGCATGACCACACCGGGGGGACGCACTCCGCTGACGGCCCTTCTGGCCGCCAACGCCATGTCGATCACGGGCAATTCACTCGCCCTGATCGGCGTCCCGTGGTTCGCGCTCGAGCTCACGAAGCCCCGGGAAGGCGGGGCTGGTCGCGTTCTGCGCGGCCGTCCCCGTCGGCTTCGCCGCGATCGGCGGCGGCCCTGTCATCGACCGGATCGGACGCCTCCGGGTCAGCGCCGGCTCCGACCTCGTCTGCGCGCTCGCACTCGCGGCGATCCCACTCCTGCACCGCGCGGGGCTGCTGGAGTTCTGGATGCTGTGCACGCTGATGGCGGTGACCGGACTGTTCCACGCGCCCGGCGAGATGTCCCGGCACGTCCTGATGCCCGACCTGGCCCGTCTCGCCGGGACGCCGTTCCCCGGGTCGCGAGTCTGTACGACGCCGTGGCGCGCGGGGCCAGGATGACGGGTGCCGCCCTCCCGGGCGTCCTGGTCGCTCTCATCGGGGCGGACACGGTCCTGCTCGTCGACGCCGCGACCTTCACGCTCTCCGCCATGCTCGTCCTGACGGGCATACGCACGGTGGCCTTCGCCGGGCCGCGGCGCCACCGCCTTCTCACTCTCCCGCTACCGCGCGGACCTGCGCGAGGGGGACGCCTTCCTGTTCCGCTCACGCCTGCCGCTCGGTATCACGCTGATTCCTGGTGTGCGGCGCTCCGCCGTTCGTCGTGGCGGCGTTCGGCGACACCACGCCGCCGCTGCTCGTCACGATGGCCCTGGCCGGGTTCGGGGCCGGTGTGCTGAACCCGATCCTCACGACGGTCATCTACGAGCAGGTACCCGACGTCTTGAGGAGCCGGGTGTCGGGCGCGACCACGGCCGGGGTACTCCTGACGACCCCGCTGGGCGGTCTGACGGCCGGACTGCTGATCGAACGGGCGGGTCCGACGACGGCGCTGCTCGCGGCCGCCGGCGCCTACCTCCTCGCCACGCTCGCTCCGGTCGTCTTCCCGTGCCGGCGTGGGACGGACGTGGCGGTACCGCCCCTGCTCCCCGGTCAGCAGTGCCGGACCCCCGTCTCACTGCCCTGCTGCAATGCCTTCAGCGACTCGATCGCGTCGCTGAGGGTGGAGACGGGGATCAGCCGCATGCCCTCGGGGAGCTCCGCCTGGGCGTCGGAGCACTCGGCCAGCGGGACGAGGAAGACCGACGCCCCGTCCCGGCCTGCGGCCTGGGTCTTCAGGGACACCCCGCCCACCGCCCCGACGGTCCCGTCCGGCTCGATGGTTCCCGTGCCCGCGATGGTCCGGCCGCCGGTCAGATCGCCGCCGGAACCGTCGCCTTCGAGCTTGTCGACGATCCCGAGGGAGAAGAGGAAACCGGCGCTCGGTCCGCCGACGTCGGCCAGCTCGAGCCTGACCTCTACGTCGTTCGGGTCGAGGCCGAGGTAATCGAGGGCGGCGAGGGTCGCGGCGTCCTGGGACTCCTTCATCTGCCCGAGGTTGTACTTCTCGACCTCGGCGTCCGACTTGCCCGGCGGATAGACGAGGTCGTGCGGCAGCACGGCCCGGTCGGCCCGGATCCAGGCGTCGGCCACGTCCGCGAGGTCGTTGTCCACACCCGGTCCGGTCGCCAGGATCGTCGTCATCAGCAGCTCGCCCTTCGTCTCGCGGACCGGCACGCCGGTGATGGTGATCACCTGGCGCCCCTTGTTCACACCGAGTACGTCGGCGGTCGATCCGGGTTGCGCGATGGCGTACGGCAGCGGCGCCAGGCCGACGAACGCGAAGAGCGCGGCGACGGGCAGGGCACAGAGCGCGAGAGCACGGGGGCGCGTGAGACGGGAGAGCACGCCCCCAATCTACTGGTCGGCCCGCCGTGTACGGCCCGGGGCCACGGACCGGCCCGCTCGCCGGTGGGCCCGCCGCCGCTTCCCCGGAGCGCGTCCGGGGACGCCTGCTCCGGGGTCCCCGGAGCCCGGACGGACGCGGCGGGGGTGCGACCGGGCGTGGCGCTGGATTGGCGTGGAGCGCGGGTGCCGGGAGAGCGGTGCGGGCCTCTTCCGCGCGTGACCGTCAGCGCAGTGCGTCCGCCACTTCCCGGGCGGCGTCCACCACGCGCGGGCCGACGCGCTCCGGTACGGCGTCCGCGAGCATCACGACACCCACGCTGCCCTCTATGCCGGTGATCCCGACCAGGGGTGCCGCGGCGCCGCTCGCGCCGGCCTCCAGCTCGCCGTGGGTGAGCGTGAAGCCCGGTTCGATCAGGTTGCCCTGCCGGGCGGCCAGGATGGCCCGGCCCGCCGCGCCCCGGTCCAGCGGGTGCCGGAAACCGGCCCGGTAGGCCACGTGGTAGTCGGTCCAGGTCGGTTCGACGACCGCGACCGCCAGCGCCTCCGCCCCGTCGACCAGGGTGAGGTGGGCGGTGGCACCTATGTCCTCGGCGAGCGAGCGCAGCGCCGGGAGCGCCGCCTCGCGTACCAGCGGATGGACCTGGCGGCCCAGCCGGAGCACGCCGAGACCGACGCGGGCACGCCCGCCGAGGTCGCGGCGCACCAGAGCGTGCTGTTCGAGTGTGGCGAGCAGACGGTAGACGACGGTCCTGTTGACCCCGAGTTTGTTGGACAACTCGGTGACGGTCAGGCCGTGGTCGGTGTCGGCGAGCAGTTTGAGGACTCTGAGTCCCCGGTCGAGCGTCTGGGAGGTTTCCGCGGTCACGACGCCCTCTCCTTCGGAGTGAGTGACGGCGGTCCTTCAAACGAGAGCTGCGACACCGGTCCCGTCGGCGACGCACGTCAGAGGCCGCCGGCAGGCCATGCGCACCGGCTGCGCTCCGCGGCGGCGCTGCCACGGGGCGATTGCATTGCGGGGGACAGTAGCGACCCACTCCGCTCAGCGGAAGACCTCGTCCAGAATCCGGGCGCGGGCGACCGGATAGAGGCGATTAGCGAACAAAGTCGTTCGGACTGCGGACTTCAGCGGACAAGATCGACTATGTCGGCCGGGCATCACGGGCCGCGGCCGGAGCCCCGCCGTGGCGCTCGGACCACTCCCCCGAAGCCTCCGCCGCGCACCGGGAAAGGGCCCGTGCGCAGCGGTGCGCACGGGCCCGAGATCCTCCTGTTCCCGCAGGTCAGCGCATGCGGGTCGCCCATTCCTGTACTTTCTTGATCCGCTCGCGGATCTGTCCGGCCGTCGCCTCGGCGCTCGGCGGCCCGCCGCACACCCGGCGCAGTTCGGTGTGGACGACCCCGTGCGGTTTGCCGCTCTGATGGACATACGCCCCGACCATCGTGTTGAGCTGCTTGCGCAGCTCCAGGAGTTCCTTGTGCGACACGACGGGTCGCCGTTCGGCGGGAAGTTCGAGGAGGTCCGCTTCGGTGTCCGGCTTCTTCCGGCTGTGTGCGATCTGCCGGGCCTGGCGCTTCTGGAGGAGCAGCTGCACCTGATCGGGTTCGAGGAGCCCGGGGATGCCGAGGTAGTCCTGCTCCTCCTCGCTTCCCGGGTGGGCCTGCATGCCGAACTCGGCGCCGTCGTAGAGGACGCGGTCGAAGACGGCGTCGGACTCCAGCGCCTCGAAGGGCAGCATGTCCTGCTCGCCGGTGTCCTCGTCCTGCTGCTTCTCCGCCTCCGCCATCTCCTTCTCGGACTCGGCGTAGGGGTCCTCCTCGCCGTCCTTCTTCGGCCGGTCGAGAACGTGGTCGCGCTCGACCTCCATCTCGTTGGCGAAGCCGAGGAGGTTGGGGATCGTGGGAAGGAACACCGACGCGGTCTCGCCGCGCCTGCGCGAACGCACGAAACGTCCGACGGCCTGCGCGAAGAACAGCGGGGTCGAGATGGTGGTGGCGTACACGCCGACGGCGAGGCGGGGCACGTCGACACCCTCGGACACCATGCGGACGGCGACCATCCAGCGGTCGTCGTTCCCGCTGAACTCGTCGATCCGCTTCGAGGCGGCGGCCTCGTCGGAGAGGACGACCGTGGCCTTGCTGCCGGTGATCTCCCGGATGAGCTTGGCGTAGGCACGCGCGGAGTCCTGGTCGGAGGCGATCACGAGGCCGCCGGCGTCCGGGATACCCTTCCTGACCTCCGTAAGCCGCTGGTCGGCGGCGCGCAGCACGTTGGGCATCCAGTCGCCGCGCGGGTCCAGGGCGGTGCGCCATGCCTGGGAGACGGCGTCCTTGGTCATCGGCTCGCCGAGACGGGCGGCGATCTCGTCTCCCGCTTTGGTGCGCCAGCGCATGTTGCCGCTGTAGCTGAGGAAGATCACGGGCCGAACGACCCCGTCGCCGAGGGCGTTGCCGTAGCCGTAGGTGTAGTCCGCGGAGGACCGCCGGATCCCGTCGTTGCCCTCCTCGTAGGTGACGAAGGGGATGGGGTTGGTGTCGGAGCGAAAGGGCGTACCGGTGAGGGCGAGTCGACGGGTGGCCGGGTCGAACGCCTCCAGGCACGCCTCGCCCCAGGACTTGGAGTCACCGGCGTGGTGGATCTCGTCGAGGATCACCAGGGTCTTGCGCTGTTCACAGCGGTTGCGGTGCAGCATCGGGCGGACACCGACACCGGCGTAGGTGATGGCGACGCCCTGGTACTCCTTGCTGAGCGGTCCGGCGCTGTAGTCGGGATCGAGTTTGATCCCTATCCGGGCGGCCGCCGCGGCCCACTGCTTCTTCAGGTGCTCGGTGGGCGCGACGACGGTGATCTGCTGCACGACGTGGTGGTGCAACAGCCAGGACGCGAGGGTCAGCGCGAAGGTGGTCTTTCCGGCCCCGGGGGTCGCGACCGCGAGGAAGTCGCGGGGCTGCTCCTGGATGTACTTCTCCATGGCGCCCTGCTGCCAGGCACGCAGCTTGTTGGCGGTACCCCAGGGGGCACGGCCCGGGAAGGCGGGAGAGAGGTGGTGGGAGGAGGTGGCGGTGGTAGTCACGGTCTCCGGTTCGACGCTCGTCCAGATATGACAACCGGGCCACCCTACCGGTGCGGTCGCCGCGACCCGGCGCGTACAAGGCCGTGGCCGGGGCCTGTGAGACGGTCCTCACAAGTCCCGCAGTCGCTCCGCGATACCCGGAATGTCCGTCTGCACGCCACCGGCGACATCGATGACCAGGGCATACGCCCGGTCCTGATCCACCTCGGCGAGATCGACTCCGTTGACCGCCAGGAAGACCGCGGCGGAGAGCCAGGCCGCGCGCTTGTTCCCGTCGACGAAGGGGTGGTTCGTGGCGACGGCGTGCAGCAGGGCGGCGGCCTGCTCGTACAGGTCGCGGTAGGCGCTCTGTCCGAACATCCGGGCCCGGGGCCGGTGTACGGCGGACTCCAGCAGCCCCGGCGCCCGGAGCTCGGGCGCGGCCTCGCCGCCGAAGGCGACCCCGGCGATCTCCGTCACCTCGGCGAGGGTGAGGAAGCGGCTGTTCATTCGCCGAGTCTGCGCAGCAGGGGAGCGTGCCGCGCGGCCAGTCGCAGGGCGGCCCCCCGGACGAGCGTGGCCTCCAGGGACACGTGGCGGCGCAGGGCTTCGGCCCTGTGGCGCGTGGCTCGTCCGCCTGCCGACGGTCTCAGGGACGCGGTGCCGGGCCGCCCAGCCGCGTCGCCACCCACGCCCCGACCGCCGCCACGCCCGCCATCGGCAGGAAGACCACCACGAACGCGGACGGATGCGAGACGGTACCGGCGGCCGCCGCCGTCCCGTGCCCGATCGCCCCACCACCGAGGGCCGCGAAGGCCGCGCCGCCGGCCGCCAGCAGGATGACGTTCGACAGACCGTCCGAGATCTGGAGGGCCGCCGAGTTGGCGCCCGCCTCCGCGGGCGCGGACAGCTTCAAGAGCAGCACGCTCGTCGAGGCGATCACCAGGCCCATCCCCAGGCAGCCGAACGCCCACGCCACCGCGACGGTCCACACCGGCACCGAGGCGACCAACACGCTCGGCGCGGTCGCGATCGCCGTCGCGACGAGCAGCATGCCGATCACCACGAGCCGCTCGCGGTACGGCTCCGTCCAGGGCCGGGACTGCACGTAGGAGCCCAGTGCCCAGGTCGCGCCACCGACCGCCAGTGACAGGCCGGCCAGGGTGGGACTCAGGCCACGCTGGGTGACCAGCATCAGCGGGACGAAGGACTCGGCGGCGATGAAGGCCCCCGCCGAGATACCCCGCAGGAGCACCACGGCGGGCAGCCCGCGCACCGCGCGGTAGGTGCCGCGCGGCAGCAGTCCGAGGGCCGCGGGCACGAGGAGCGCGGCCCCGGCGGCGGCCGGAAGCAGTGAGAACGGGCGGAGGTCCTGCGCCGCGTACTGGAGCAGGCCCGCCCCGGCGGACAGGGCGAGCGCGCGGCGGATGCGCCGCCGGTCGTACGGCGGCACCGGCGCGGCCGGATCGGCGGGGCCGGAGGCGGTGCGACGGATCGCGGGCAGGGCGACCGCCAGCGGGAGGACCACGAGCGCGGGGATCCCGAGGAACACCCAGCGCCATCCGAGATGCTCGGTGATCGTTCCGGACACGAGGGGTCCGACGACCGAGGGGACGACCCAGCAGGCCGCGAAGGCGGCCATGATCGCGGGCCGCAGCTGCTCGGAGTAGGCGCGGCTGACGACCACGTACAGCCCGACGATCACCAGTCCCCCGCCGAGGCCCTGCACGGCCCGGCCGAGGATGAAGGGCCACATGCCGCTCGCGGTGCCGGCGAGCAGGAGCCCCGCGGCGAAGGCGGACATGCCCGTGGTGAGCGGCGCGAGCGGGCCGCCGCGGTCCGACCACTGCCCGGCCAGGACCATCCCGAAGAGGCTGGTGGTGAAGTAGGCGGAGAACGCGAAGGCGTAGAGGGGGATGCCGTGCAGTTCCCGCGCCGCGACCGGCATGGCGGTGCCGACGGCCGTCGCCTCGAAGGCGATGAGGAGGACGACGCAGACGACGCCGGTCGTGAGCGCCCGGTGGTCCCGGTCGAGTACGGAGCCTCCGGCACTCGGAGGAGCTGCGGGTTCTCCGGCCCGGACGACGTCGGGTTCTCCGGCCGGGGCGACGTCGGCGTCGCGGGGCTCCAGGACACTCATGCCCCTCAGAGTAAGGGTCGACCAGCGGAATGGGCCCTGTCGCGAGTCGCGACGCCCTCGTCCGTTGGTCGTAGGACCGACCACCCCGAGGCGGTGGGGCGGCGAGTGGTCCGGCGCCGGGGCGGCCGGCAGGGGGACTCGCGGGCGGAACCGTCACGCCCGAACGTGGCGTCCCCGCCGCGGAACGGCCGTACCGGCCGGTGAGGACCCGCGGCCGGCCCCCTGGCGGCCCTTCCGCAGATCGCGAGGAGACCTACGAAGGGCCTGCCAGGTCCCTCCGCGGGAACCGTTGGGTCCTGTCGGCCGTCAACGACGCCGGGAACGCACGACCGGCACGGCGACCGCCGCACCGACGAGCACGGCGGCGCCGATACCGAGGGCGACCCAGAGGCCGGACTTGCTGCCACTCTCCTCCTGGGCAACGGAGCCCGGCGCGGCGGCGCCGGACTGCTCGGACGGCTGGGAAGGCGCACCAGACGGCGACGGGGACTCCGGGGCGGGCAGATCCGGAATCGGCCGGACATCGGCGGGACCGGGGTCCCCGGGGGTCTTGAGCGCGCGAAGCGGGCGGATCACACCGTAGCCCAGGTAGTCGTTGCGCTCTCCGCTGCCGGCAGGCGGGTTGACGGTGTTGAGCATGACCTTGAGGACCTGGTTGTTGGTCCACTCGGGATGCTTGGACCAGATGAGAGCGGCGGAGGCCGAGGCGAGCGCGGTGGCGTCACTGGTCCCGGTCGACTCACAGAGACCCGAATTGGCGCCACAGGCGTGGAGGGTCTTCTCCCCCGGGCCGGTCAGATCCACCTGCGGGCCGTACTGGGAGCTCTTGACCCGCGACAGCTTCTTGTCGACGCCTCCGACACCGACCACTCCAGGGGTGGCCCCCGGATACTCGACCTCGTTACCCTTGTCGGCGCTGTTCCCCACGGAGGAGAAGACCAGCGAGCCCTTGTCCAAGGCGTACTTCACGGCATCGGTGAGCTGCTGCGATCCCTCCGTCGCGCCGAGAGAAATGTTGATGACCTTGGCACCGGAATCGGCTGCGAACCGGATGGCCTGTGACACCTCATCATTGAACTGCTCATCGGCGACCTTGGCACTCTGGTTCTGGTCCGGGTTCGGCATCCGGATCGGAAGGATCTTCGCCCCCGGCGCGAGGCCGAATGCGCCGTCCCCTCCGTTGGCCTCACCCGTACCGGCGATGAGACCGGCCATCCCGGTGCCGTGCCCCGTCGTATCAGTGTGCTCGTCACCCGGGTCCCCAGGCGAGAAGTCCTTGCCGTCGAGAACACGGCCCCGGAGGTCCGGGTTGTCCTTGTCCACACCACTGTCGATCACGGCGACCGTGACGCCCCGACCCGTGGTGATCTCCCAGATCTTCTCGGCGCTCATGATGTCCAGGTGCCATTGCCGAGAACGAACCGACTCCGCGTGCGCCGGGGTGGATGCGATGCCCACCAGCAGCATCCCCAGAGCGGCCGAAGCGACGGCCCGACCGCGGTCCGAACGAATACTGCTGGTACGCATCTAGTTCCTCTGGCTACTCAGTCGATGACAGGCGGCGCGATGCGACGGCCGCCCTGCTGCCAGGTCTCCTCGTCCTCGACGAGGTAGTCCGGCCGCTCTCCGTTGTTCTCGTCCCGGCGGGAATCCGAGCCGCGCGTGCCGCCGGAGATCATTCCACCGCGCCCCATCTGACCGGCTCCCCGGGCAGCGTCACCCTGCGTACCACCACGGACGAGACCCGAACCGCCAGGTGTGAACGGGCGTCCGCTCGCGGTACCCGGTTGCTGCGACCGGCCACCCACGACGCCGCCCGACTCGACAGCGAGCCGACGACCGCCGCTGATGCCGCTCTGCCCACCGCCCGAACCCATCTGGCCACCGCTCATCCCATGACCCATGGGCGCGCGACCGGTGCCCGTGCCGTGCTCGTTTCCGATCACCGTGCCGCGCGGGATGCCTGTGGCCGCTCGCCCCGAAGCCTGCGGAACGGCACGGCCACCGGAGATACCCTCGCGCGCCGTACCGCCCAGAGGCCCGGTGTGCCCGAGACCGCTCCGACCGCCGAGACCCGACTGCGAACGCGAACCCCCGGGAGACGCGCCTCCGGTGGTTCCACCACTCACGGGAGGCGGGAGCACGCCCGTGCCCCCGATGGCCGGTAGCGTCACACCGCCGTCCGGCCGACCCAGCGGGGGCTGACCGTTCGACGTCGGAGAGGGCGTCGTTGTCGTGGGCGGCAGGGTGCCCACACTGTCGATACCGAGGTCCGCAGGAACCTCGGGTCGCGCCTGGCGAGTAGACAGAGTGCTGTCAGCCGCGGGAGACACCGCGCCAACACCCATGGCTGAACTGCCGCCCTGAGAGGGTGCGGCTCCAGCACCAGGCTCTGCGGCAAAGCCGCTACTCCCATTCGGATAGATGTATTCCGACGAATATTGGTCACGTTTACGAAGGGAAGGCGGCGGCTTGTACTCCGAAGGCGGCGGCGGAAACGTCGGCGGCGTCGCGCCATTCTTCATCCGGTCCTCGGACCAGGAGTACGCCTGCGACAGCTTCTCCATCTCGGCTGCCGCAGCCTGACGGTTCGCCTCTTCCTTCGCGGCGATCGCCTTGGCCTCCTCGCTCGCCGCCATGGAGGACTGTGCGTTGCGCGCGATGGTCTGGGAGTCGGGGTCGTTGTGGTACTTCCGCGCGGCCTCCAGGTTCTCCTTGGCTTCCGCGTGGGAGGTGTAGCGCGGAATGGCGCTCTGCGCGGTGGCGATGGCGTTGGACGCCTCGTTCATCCACGTGGCCGCGTTGTCGCTGTAGTCCGCGAGGCTGAAGGTGGATTTGGCGAGGCTCGCTCCCCACTCCACCAGCGCGGTCGGGGCCTCGCCCTTCCAGTTCACCCGCTCAGGGCGGAACCGCAACTGCTGCGCGATGTCACGCATCTCGGCGGCGGCGCTTGACAGCCTGTCGGCCGCCTCCTTCACGTAGAAGCTGCTGGCCGCGTCGAGCCACTCCAGCATGTGCTGGTGGGACATGGAGCGGAAGTTTGTTCCACCCCCGCCGCCACCGTTGTCGTTGATTTCCATGTGCCGTCTCTTCCCCCGCTTCCCTGACGTCCTCGCGCGTCGAGCGCTACTCGCCGAGCGTGGTGTCGCTGGCGGTCTGCTCGGGCTGGACCCGCTCCGAACCGTCCGCGCCGTGCTCCCGCCGGGCCGCCTTCTCGGCCGCCTCCTTGGCCGTATGCGTACGCGCGAAGATGGCGGCCATCCGGCGCCGGTTCTCCTCGTCCACCTGGGCGAAGCCGTCGCTGGCCGCCACGACCGCGATCCCCATGCCTTCCAGGCAGTCGCCCAGAATCCCGGAGAGTTCCTTCAGCTTCGCGAGCACCGTCCCGTACGAACCGAAGACACTTGACGCCTCTCGCCAGAGTTCGCCCCCGCCACCGAACTGCGTCCGGGCAACCGGCTCGGCAGCCACGTTCCTCGCGCCGGCGGGGGACTCGTTGAGCTTGGTGATCAGGTCGTCGATCCTGGTCTTGAAGTCGGCGATGGACTCGTAGTCGTACAGAGTGGACGCCAACGCCGGATTGACCGCCCTCAGCGAGCGCTCGCTACCGGACATCGGCTCCCTGGCCTCCGCCATCAGTGCCGTCCCTCCCCCGTTGAAACAACAGACCATACAAAGTCTAGAAGTTCACTGTATCGAGGACCACCGACAACACGCACCTTCGGGGTTGCACAAGCAACGCAGATCACACGGCTACGCGTTGGGTACGGCGACCGCCGCCTGGGGCCTGATCGGGAGGCGGTTGACGGGGCGTCCGGTCGCCGCGCGTACTGCCGCGGCGACCGCCGCCGGGGAGGTGACCACCGGGACCGCGCTCGCCGCCTTCGCACCGAAGGGCGCCACCACGTCGCGTTCCTCGACGAGTTTCACGATGCGAATGTCCGGGGCGTCCAGCGATGTCGGGAGTGCGTAGCCCGTCAGGTCCGGGTGGCGGACCAGGCCCCGGGCCGTGCGGAGGTTCTCCGTGAGAGCCGCGCCGACACCCTGGGTGACTCCCGCCTCGATGCGGGTGGCGAGTTGGGCCGGGTTGAGGACGCGGCCGACGTCCTGGGCCACCGCCATCTCCACCACGCGGACCGCGCCCAGTTCCACGTCGACGTCCACGACCGCACGGATCGCGCAGAACGCCAGACCGACGAAGGCGTCACCCTGGCCGGACCCGTCGAGCGGCTCCGACGGATGCGGGCGACACTGGGCCGTGGCCCAGAGTTCCTTGCCGTCGAGGGCCTCCGCGACCGTCATCGACAGGATGCCGTCGTACGAGGTGATCTTGCCGTCGGTGATCTGGAGCAGTTCCGTCGACATGCCGAACTTATGGGCCAGCGGCTGGAGAAGCTGGGTGCGGACCATCTTCGCCGCACGCTCCACCGCACCGCCCGACACCCAGGTGTGCCGACCGTGCGTCGCGGGCCCCGCCGGCGGCTGGTCCGTGTCCACGGAGGCGACGTGCACCTCATCGATACCGAGGGTCTCCTGGACGATCTGGCGCGCGAGGGTCGAGAAGCCCGAACCGGTCTCCACGGCCGCGCAGATGACCGTCGCGATACCGTCCTGGACTTTCACGGTCGCCGTCGAGACCTCGTCCGTGCCCTCGGCGCCGAGCATGTGGACCATGCCCAGGGCGTAGCCGACGCCCCTGCGCACGGCGCCCGGTTCGCCCGCGCCTTCCGGGCCGCCCGGGAGCAGCCAGTCGTCCTCCGGGGAGTCCTTGGGCAGTGCGGGGAGCGGGAAGTCCCTTACGGCGGAGAGGAGTTCGGCCACCGGCGCCGGGCAGGTGACGGTCTGTCCGGTGGGCAGGATGTCGCCCGTGGCCAGGGCGTTGCGCAGGCGCAGTTCGGCTGGGTCCATGCCTAGTTTCGAGGCCAGCTTGTCCATCTGTGCCTCGTAGGCGGCGCACACCTGCATCGCGCCCTCGCCCCGGACGTGTCCGGACGGCGGGTTGTTGGTGCGGACGGCCCAGCCTTCGATGAAGGCGTGCGGGACGACGTACGGGCCGCAGGAGAAGGAGACGGCGGCGGCGAGCGACTCGGACGAGGCGTCGGCGTACGCGCCCGCGTCGAGCAGGATCTGCGCCTCCACCTTCACCAGCCGGCCCTCCGCGTCCGCGTGGTGGCGGTAGCGCAGCAGTGTGGGGTGGCGGTGGGCGTGGCCGAGGAAGGACTCCTCGCGCGTGGCGCTGAGTTTGACCGGGCAGCCGGTGCGCAGGGCGAGCAGGCCGAGCGGGATCTGGAAGCCGGGGTCGTCACGGTCGCCGGTCGCACCCGGGACACCGGTGACGACGAGCTTGACCTGGTCCGGGGAGAGGCCGAAGCAGGCCGCCGCGAGGTCGCGGTCGGTGTGGGGATCGGTGGAGGCGGTGTAGATCTCCACGCCGCCGTCGGGGCGCGGCACGGCGAGCCCCGCCTCGGCTCCGATCGGTGCCGGGTCCTGGCGGCCGATCCGGTACAGCCCTTCGACGACGACCTCGCCGACGGCCTCCGGGTCACCGAAGCGGAGCGGGATGTGCCGGATGAGGTTGCCGTCCGGGTGCAGCGGTTCGGCCTCGAACGCCCTCTCGGGGTCGGTGACGGGTTCGAGGATCTCGTACTCGACGGCGATGGCGGCCGCCGCGAGGCGTGCGGTGTCGGGGTGGTCGGCGGCGATGGCGGCGATGGCCTCGCCATGGTGCCGTACGAGTTCGGAGGCGAAGACCGGACGGTCGGCGACGGCGCGGCCGTACGTCGCCGCCCCCGGGATGTCGGCGTGGGTCACGACGGCCCGGACGCCGGGCATCTCGGCCGCGGCCGTGGTGTCGACGGAGAGGATCCGGGCGTGCGGGTGCGGTGAGCGGAGCAGTGCGGCCCACAGCAGGCCCTCGGCCCACAGGTCGGAGGCGTACGGGAAGGTGCCCTCGGTCTTCGCCCGCGCGTCCGACGACGGCAGTGAGGTGCCGAGGCCGTGCGGGGGGAGTTCCTGGCGGGGGTCGAGCGCCGGGGTGGCGGTGGTCGCGTCGTCGCTGCTCACGCCGTGCCTCCGTCGTGCGGGTGCGGGATCTGGTGCGGGATGTGCGCGTCGTCGGCGGACTCGGCCGCGGCGGTGGCCTCGCGTTCGGCGACGACCTCCCGTACGGCGCCGAGGACGCCGCGGTATCCGGAGCAGCGGCACAGGTTCCCGCAGAGGGCCTGGCGGGCCTCCAGTTCGGTGGGGGCGTGGTTGCCCTCGAGGAGGTCGTGGACGGTCATGGCCATGCCGGGGACGCAGAAGCCGCACTGGACGGCGCCGCAGCGGGCCAGGGCGCGCTGGACGTCCGATGGCCGGCCGTCGTGGGCGAGGCCCTCCACCGTGCGTACCTCGCTGCCCGCGGCCGTCGCGGCGGGTACGAGGCAGGAGGCGACAAGCCGGCCGTCGACCTGGACGTTGCAGGCGCCGCACTCGCCCTGTGAGCAGCCGTCCTTGGCGCCGGCCAGGCCGAGGCGTTCGCGCAGGACGTAGAGCAGGGACTCGCCGATCCAGGAGTCCGTGACCGGCCGGTCGGCACCGTTCACGCGCAGGACGTACGAGGTGTGCGGGTGTTCGTCGCTGTCCGCGCTGCTGCTGACGGGCAGGGCGACGGGGCTCTCGTCGGGGGGAGACCCGTAGGCCACGACGCCGGCGGCGGGGGCGTCTTCCAGGGGGGCGTCCGGGTGCGGGGGCTCGGCGTGCGCCGTGGAGGCGGGGGCGCCGGGGGCGCCGGTCCCGTCGGCGCCGGCCTCGTGAGCGCCGGCCTCCTCCGGGAAGGCGTCGTCCGAGTCGTTCCGGGCATCCGGCGCGTCAGCGGGCTCGGCATCGGGCGCGGGGCCGGACCCCTGCTCGGCGCCGCGGGCGGCGGGGTCCACGGCGGGGTCCGTCGTGGCGTGCGGCTCCGCCGTCTCCGCGGGCGCCCACGGTTCGGGCGCTCCGCCCGGCGGCGAGGCCGCATCCCCGCCCGCGTACTGCGCGAGCATGGACGTCGTGTACTCGCCGGACTCGTCCGAGCCGTCCTCGGCGACCGGGATCCGCCACTGGCCCGTGGACGGGGATGCGGCCTCGACGGCCTCCGTGAAGTTCCACTGACCGGTCGCCCGCGGGTCCTGCTCCGACGGGGCCCCGGGCAGCGGCCGGGAGTCCGTCTCCCCGGGTGCCCCGGCCCCGACGGCCTCCGTGAAGTTCCACTGACCGGTCGCCCGCGGGTCCTGCTCCGACGGGGCGCTCGGAGCGGGGTGCAGCGGCGTCAGCGGTGTGATCATCGGCGGCACGTAGCCGTGGCCCGGCGCCTCCAGGGGGACGCCGTCGAGCATGAAGTCGGGCGGCAGCTGCACGAAGGCCGTGGCGTCGCCGTCGTACCCCTCGCTCTGCGGGATCGGCTGCCAGCCGCCCGCGTACTCGTCCGGGCCGCCGTACCGGTTCCCGTCGGCGCGGCGGCCGTCGCCGTCACGCTCGTGGGTGTGGTGTCCGTTGCTCACGACAGCGCCCTCCCCAGTGCCCTTCGGGCCAGCGCGGCGACGGTGCGCCGCAGATGCAGTACGGCCGGCGGCAGCTGCTCGTCACCCTGCGGGTCCGGGATGCAGGCGGCGGCGACGTACTCGCCGAAGGCCGTCAGCGCTTCCGGGGCCAGTCCGCGGTCCCCGTCCCAGTCCACCAGGGTCGCGATCCAGTGCTCGGCCTCCAGCGGGCGCAGCGGCATCGGGGCGATCGCGCCGACCGCGCAGCGCACCCCGCGCCGGGCCGGGTCGAGGACCACGGCGACGGAGGCGGTGGCGCGGGCCGGGCCGGTGCGGCCGGTGGCTTTCAGGAAGACCTGGGGGGCGTGCAGCAGCGGCACCCGTACGAAGGCGACCAGCTCGCCGGGGGCCAGCAGGTCGCGGCCGGCCAGCAGGTGGGAGACGGGGATCTCGCGGGTGCCGAGCGGCCCCATGACGACCAGGTCGGCCTCCAGGGCCGCCAGGACGGGCAGGGAGTCGCCGGTGGGGGCGGCGGTGACGATGTTGCCGCCGAGGGTGCCCGCGTTGCGGATCTGGGGCGGGCCGGCGGCTCGCGCGGCGGCGGCCAGGGCGGGGATGAGGGCGGCGAAGTCGGGGCGGCCCATCCGGGCGTGGGTGAGTCCCGCGCCGAGCAGGGCGTGACCGTCCTGGTACTGCCAGCCGCGGAGCTCGTTGATCCGGTTCAGGCCGACGAGTCCGGCCGGCCGGAGCTGGCCCTTGTTGACTGCGGCCATCAGATCCGTGCCGCCCGCGACGGGCACCGCCGCGGGCATGGCGGTCAGCGCCGCCACGGCCTCGTCGAGCGAGGCGGGCAGCGTCACGGACTGCGCCGTCTGTGGTGCGTGCGTGGTCAACCCGCTGCCCCTTCCCGGTGTCCCCGGCGGTCCCCGACTCCGTCCCGGCCGTCGCGCCTGTGTGGCCGTACCGTACGTGCTCACAGCGCGGACGTGGCAACTGTGGCACATCTTCCCAGCCGACCGGCGCGAGGGTCCGCGAAGGACGGATACGTCCTATACGTCCACGACCGGCTGGAACATCCGCTTTACGCTCCCGGGTGACGGTGCGGGTGCGGAGCCTCACACGTTCGGGGGCGCTCCTTCGATCGGGCGGCCGAGTACGCCGGGGCGCTGTTGCCGGGGTGTCGGGCCGGTGGGCGGGCGGTAGTCGACGCCGAGGGCGTCGAGGCGTCGGTAGTGGGCGGTCATGCGGCGTTCGAAGTCGGCGAAGTCGCGGTCGGCGGGGGCGGGCAGCGTCGACCAGGCGACCTCGGCGAAGGCGGCGAGACGCGGGAAGACCTGGTAGTCGACGCGGGACCGGTTCTCCATGGCCTCGGTCCAGACGTTGGCCTGGGTGCCGAGGACGTGCGCGGCGGCCTCGGGCGGGAGGGCGGACGGTACGGGATCGAAGCGGTACACGTCCTCCAGGGTGCGGACGAAGCCGATGGGCACCGGCTCCTCGTCGCCCGGTGCCTGGCGGTGGTCCAGGTACACGTGCTGCTGGGGGCACATGACGACGTCGTGGCCGGCCTCGGCGGCGGCGACACCGCCCGCGTAGCCGCGCCAGGAGGACACGGCGGCGCCGGGCGCCAGGCCGCCTTCCAGGATCTCGTCCCAGCCGATCAGGCGCCGGCCGCGGTCGGCGAGCCAGCGGTCGAAGTGGCGGATGAACCAGGACTGGAGCTCGTCCTCGTCGGCGAGGCCGAGCTCCGCGATGCGGGCCTGGGCGGTCGGGGACAGCCGCCACTGGTCCTTGGGGCACTCGTCGCCGCCGACGTGGACGAACGTCGAGGGGAACAGGTCGAGGACCTCCTCGAAGACGCCCTCGTAGAAACGCAGGGTGGCCTCGGTGGGGGCGAGGACGTTCGGGTTGACACCCCAGGTGTCCCAGACGGTGAGGGAGGCCGTGTCGACGACGTCCCCGTTGCCGAGTTCGGGGTACGCGGCGATGGCTGCCTGCGAGTGGCCCGGGAGGTCGATCTCGGGGACGACCGTGATGTGGCGCTCGGCCGCGTAGGCGACGATCTCCCGGATGTCGTCCTGGGTGTAGAAACCGCCGTGCGGGGTGTCGTTCCACAGGGGCGAGGCCCGGTGGCCCCACTTCGTACGCAACCGCCAGGAGCCCGTCTCGGTGAGCCGGGGGTGACGCTTGATCTCGAGGCGCCAGCCCTGGTCGTCGGTGAGGTGGAAGTGGAAGACGTTGAGCTTGTGCGCGGCGAGGAGGTCGAGGTACCGCAGGACGTCGTCCTTGGGCAGGAAGTGCCGGGCGACGTCGAGCATGAGTCCGCGCCAGCGGAACCGCGGGGCGTCCTCGATGACCGTGGCGGGTACGGTCCATCGCCGTGCCGGGTCCGCGGGCGCCCGGCGGTACGCGTCGGGACCGAGCAGCTGACGGAGGGTCTGGACTCCCCAGAACACCCCGGCGGGGCCGCCTCCCCGCACGGTGACGCCGTCCCGCCCGGCCCGCAGCGTGTATCCCTCGGGGCCGAGCCGGCCGTCGTCGTCCCGGGCGATCCGCAGGCGGATCGCCGTACCGCGCTCGTCGTCGCCGGTGCCGGGTTCACCGTCGGCGTGGGCACGGGCGGGTGGGAGCGGCAGTCCGGTCGCCGCCCCGATCATGCGGCGCAGCAGCAGGGCGACGCCTTCCGTGCCGGGGGCGGCGTCCACGACGGTGCTCTCGTCGAGGACGGAGTCGCCGGCGGCGGGGACGGTCCGCGCACCGCGCGGTGCGGGAATGACATCCATGGGTTCGGCCTTCCGGGTGGGTCCGCGTCACGTCCGAACGCGTCGGGGGGTGTTCGGGGACATTCGGGGGTGCCGCGGGGGCTCTTCCCGGGGACGGGTCGCCGGGGCGCGGCCCTGCCGGAGGTGAGGGCGGTGACGGTCGCGCCGCCGCCCATCTGGGCGTGGGCGGCGGGGCACGGGTGGCGGTGGGGGCGGCGAGCATGGCGGCGATACCGGCAGAAGACTTCATGCGGGCTCCCACCCCTCGGCGTTGCGGTATACGCAACGGGCGTGTCGCTCTGCACAACACGCTGGAGGTTAGGGCCACACCACCATCCCGACAAGTGGTCTCCACCACTCCGTGACCGGCGAACGCGCCCCGTGCAACGCCCCGGCCGACCCGCCCCACGAGAACGGCCCCCGCCGCGCGTACCGGAAGTACGCGAGCCGGGGGCCGTGCCCGTACGGAGGGAGCCGTCCTACTTCTTGTCCTTGCCGCCCTTGTCCTTGTCCCCGCCGGAGGAGCCCATGGACTCGTAGATCTCCTTGCACATGGGGCAGACCGGGTACTTCTTGGGGTCGCGCCCCGGTACCCAGACCTTGCCGCACAGCGCCACCACGGGAGTGCCGTCGAGGGCGCTCGCCATGATCTTGTCCTTCTGGACGTAATGGGCGTAGCGCTCGTGGTCGCCGTCACCGTGGGACACCTGCGGCGTCGGCTCGACGAGGGTTCCCGTACCTGCCCCGCGCTCGGGCTCGAGAGTGCTCATAACAGCCAAGGGTACTGAAGCTCCGCGGGTGCCCGCGCCCCGCCGGGGTCCGCGGTCCGCCGCCGGGCCGGCTCAGTTCAGCGAGGGATCGTCCGGGTACGTCGCGACGATCGCCAGGTCGCCGCGCTGGCGGCGGAGCACCGACCGCCACAGCGTCTCCGGGTGCGGGGAGGACACGTCGCCGGGCTCGGACTCGACGACGTACCAGGCGCCCTCGCCCAGTTCCGCCTCCAGCTGGCCGGGCCCCCAGCCCGCGTAGCCGGCGAAGATCCGCAGGGCACCCACCGCGGGACCGAGGAGCTCGGGCGGGGTCTCCAGGTCCACCAGGCCGATCGCGCCGTGCACCCGGCGCCAGCCCAGCGGCCCCTCGTCGCCGGGGATCACCGCGAGCCCGAGGGCCGCGTCCAGGGAGACCGGGCCGCCCTGGAAGACCACGCTCGGCTCGCCGGCGAGGGCGGCCCAGGGCTCGAGGATGTCACCGACCGTCACAGGGGTGGGCCGGTTGAGGACCACGCCGAGGGAGCCCTCGTCGTCGTGGTCGAGGAGAAGCACCACCGCGCGGTCGAAATGCGGATCGGCCAGGGCGGGGCTGGCCACGAGCAGTCGCCCTGTGAGCGAGGACACCTCGGTCATGCGACACATGATCCCGCATCTTCGGCGTTCGCGGGGCCCCTCCGGCCGGGCGGACGACCGGCGCAGTTCAGGGCGGCTGCGGCGGGTGCCCGGATCCACAAACGGACGGTGACACTCCGCAAGATCACATGAGCATAGTGTGTTGTGCCGAATTCATTACATCTGCACGGGCCCCCGGCTCTACCGGAACGGGGGTGATCGGCCCTTACCCTATTTGCCTGGCCCCTGCCCGACGACTCCGGAACGCGAGATTCATGACCGGCACAGACGATGTACTGCTTGTCCACGGCGGAACCCCGCTGGAGGGCGAGATCCGCGTTCGCGGCGCGAAGAACCTCGTGCCCAAGGCGATGGTCGCCGCCCTCCTCGGCAGCGGGCCGAGCCGGCTGCGCAACGTGCCCGACATCCGGGACGTCCGAGTGGTGCGCGGGCTCCTGCAGTTGCACGGCGTCACCGTCCGCCCGGGGGACGAGCCGGGCGAGCTGATCCTCGACCCGACGCACGTCGAGTCCGCCAACGTGGCCGACATCGACGCCCACGCCGGCTCCTCGCGCATCCCGATCCTCTTCTGCGGGCCGCTGCTGCACCGCCTCGGCCACGCCTTCATCCCGGGCCTGGGCGGTTGTGACATCGGCGGCCGGCCGATCGACTTCCACTTCGACGTGCTGCGGCAGTTCGGCGCGACGATCGAGAAGCGGGAGGACGGCCAGTATCTGGAGGCCCCGCAGCGGCTGCGCGGAACCAAGATCCGCCTGCCGTACCCCTCAGTCGGCTCGACGGAGCAGGTCCTGCTCACGGCCGTGCTCGCGGAGGGCGTCACCGAGCTCTCCAACGCGGCGGTGGAGCCGGAGATCGAGGACCTGATCTGCGTGCTCCAGAAGATGGGCGCGATCATCTCCGTGGACACCGACCGGACGATCCGGATCACCGGTGTCGACCGGCTCGACGGCTACACCCACCGGGCGCTCCCGGACCGCCTGGAGGCCGCCTCCTGGGCGTCGGCGGCGCTGGCGACCGAGGGCAACATCTATGTGCGCGGAGCCCAGCAGCGCTCGATGATGACCTTCCTCAACACCTACCGGCGGGTGGGCGGCGCCTTCGAGATCGACGACGAGGGCATCCGCTTCTGGCACCCGGGCGGGCAGCTGAACGCCATCGCCCTGGAGACGGACGTGCATCCCGGCTTCCAGACGGACTGGCAGCAGCCGCTGGTGGTGGCGTTGACGCAGGCGTCCGGCCTCTCCATCGTCCACGAGACGGTCTACGAGTCGCGGCTCGGCTTCACCTCGGCGCTCAACCAGATGGGGGCGCACATCCAGCTGTACCGCGAGTGCCTGGGCGGTTCGGACTGCCGCTTCGGCCAGCGCAACTTCCTGCACTCCGCGGTCGTCTCGGGGCCGACCCGGCTCCAGGGCGCCGACCTGGTCATTCCCGACCTGCGCGGCGGCTTCTCGTATCTCATCGCCGCGCTGGCGGCGCAGGGCACCAGCCGGGTGCACGGCATCGACCTGATCAACCGCGGCTACGAGAACTTCATGCGGAAGCTCGTCGAACTCGGCGCCAAGGTCGAGCTGCCGGGCAGCGCCCTGGTGTAGGGCCCGTAGACGGACGAACGGAAGGGCGGCCACCCCCTGACAGGGTGGCCGCCCTTTCGTCGCCTGCAGGCCCGGTCAGAGGCCCCGGGGCGTTTACTTGCCCTTGGCGGCTTCCTTGAGCTTCGAGCCCGCGGAGACCTTCACGCTGTAACCGGCCGGGATGTTGATCGGGTCGCCGGTCTGCGGGTTACGAGCGGTGCGAGCGGCACGGTGGGTGCGCTCGAAGGTCAGGAAGCCGGGGATGGTGACCTTCTCGTCGCCCTTGGCGACGACCTCGCCGACGGTCTCGGCGAGAGCGGCCAGCACGGCGTCGGCGTCCTTGCGGGTCACCTCGGCACGGTCGGCCAGGGCGGCCACCAGCTCACTGCGGTTCATGTTGTTACTCCCGTGTTCTTCTTGCCTGTGAGGCGTGAGATCGAAGCCGATGCTGCCAGGGCCCTCGGACAGTCCCCGGACCCGGGTCTGCTGACAGACCCTCGCGCCCGAATAGGCATCCTGCCCCCACCAGCGGCGGGAACGCCAATCCGGCACTCTCCGGGGTCACACGAAAAGCGCCCCGGCCTCCGGCAGGGTGACGTTCCGTCGACTCCGCCGGGACCCTTTGGAGCCGAACAGCAACCCTAAAGGCGGGTTTACGGCGCGACGACGCGCGACGCGCCGTTCCTCAGCCGGACGTGGGGCCCGTCACAGCCCGATCGAGGACGAGTCCGCGCCCGCGCCGGCCGCCTTGGCGGCATTCCGGACGGCCCCCGCCACGGCACCCGCGACCTTGTCGTTGAAGACCGAGGGGATGATGTAGTTCGGGTTCAGCTCGTCCTCGGTGACGACGTCGGCGAGGGCCTCGGCCGCCGCCAGCATCATGCCCGTGTTGACCGTGCGGGACTGGGCGTCCAGCAGGCCCCGGAAGACGCCGGGGAAGACCAGCACGTTGTTGATCTGGTTGGGGAAGTCCGAGCGGCCCGTGGCCACGACGGCCGCCGTCTGACGGGCGATCGCCGGATCCACCTCGGGGTCCGGGTTGGCGAGCGCGAACACGATCGCCCCGTCCGCCATGGCGGCGACGTCGTCGGCGCCGAGCACGTTCGGGGCGGACACGCCGATGAACACGTCCGCGCCGGCCACCGCCTCCTTCAGGGTGCCCGTGACACCCTCCGGGTTGGTGTTGTCGGCGATCCAGCGCAGCGGGGTACCGGGAGCGGCGTCGACCAGGTCGGTGCGGCCCGCGTGCACCACGCCGTAGATGTCGGCGACGACCGCGTGCTTGACGCCGGCGGCGATCAGCAGCTTCAGGATGGCCGTACCGGCCGCGCCCGCACCGGACATGACGACCCGTACGTCACCGATGCCCTTGCCCACCACGCGCAGGGCGTTGGTGAGGGCGGCGAGGACGACGATCGCGGTGCCGTGCTGGTCGTCGTGGAAGACGGGGATGTCGAGGGCCTCGCGCAGCCGCGCCTCGATCTCGAAGCAGCGGGGCGCCGAGATGTCCTCCAGGTTGATGCCGGCGAAGCCGGGGGCGATCGCCTTGACGATCTCGACGATGGCGTCGGTGTCCTGGGTGTCGAGGCAGAGCGGCCAGGCGTCGATGCCGGCGAAGCGCTTGAAGAGGGCCGCCTTGCCCTCCATGACGGGCAGCGCGGCCTTGGGGCCGATGTTCCCCAGGCCGAGGACGGCGGAACCGTCCGTCACGACCGCGACGGAGTTGCGCTTGATGGTGAGGCGGCGGGCGTCCTCGGGGTTCTCGGCGATCGCCATGCACACCCGCGCCACACCGGGGGTGTAGATCATCGAGAGGTCGTCACGGTTGCGGATCGGGTGCTTGGACGCCATCTCGATCTTGCCGCCGAGGTGCATCAGGAACGTACGGTCGGAGACCTTGCCGAGGACGACGCCCCCGATGCGGCTCAGCTGCTCGACGATCTCGTCGGCGTGCCCGGTCGAGGTCGCGGCGATGGTGACGTCGATCCGGAGCTTCTCGTGGCCGGAGGCGGTCACGTCGAGGCCGGTGACGGAACCGCCGTGGGACTCCACCGCCGTGGTGAGCTGGGAGACCGCGGTCCCGCTCGCGGGAACCTCCAGCCGGACCGTCATCGAGTACGAGACGCTGGGCGCCGTTGCCATGGCCGAGTTCCTTCGCTTTCCCTAGCTTCGTTGCTACGCCGCCCCGGCTGGTTGCCCGGCGGCGCCCTCCGATGGTCGCACCTACCTGCCGGTAGCAGGTAATGCGGTCATTTTGTTTTCGGAAAGTAGTTTCCACCATACGAGAAGGTGACGGGAAACAGAAGAGGCCCCGGTCACCACGGGTGACGGGGCCTCGACTTCGTACGTAAGCACGAAGAGTGTCCTGAGTGGCACCGACCCGCCATGCTCGCCTCGCGGCAAGTGGTCCCTCTGAGGGACGAAGGTTGGGCCCGGGGGCTTGGATCGAGCCGGTGCCACGACCAGGCTAACAAACCACTCCGGCGAGCGATTCCTACAACGCAGGTCGGCCGGAAATCACTCCTCCCGGCCCGGCCCGGTGGCCCGCATCGGCGCCGACCCCGCCGGCGGGCCGTGGCGCGCCCGGCCCACGCGGTGGGCGCACCCGGACCTTCATGACGTCCGCTCCGGGACGACCCTGAGAGCCTGTCGGGTGACCTTCGATCGAAAGGCGGGCGCGGTCTGGTGCGTGTGATTCCAAGGCGCCCCGATGCCGCTGTAACGGAGCTACCGGGGCATGCCGGCAACTCCGGCAGCGTGCGTGCCAGGGCGTGACCGCCCGGTCAGAGGCCACCCGACAGGCTCTCAGTCCCTGAGCAGGTCCGGGACGCCGTCCGCGTCGGGCATGTCCCTGGCCCCCGAGACCACCGTCAGCTGCTGGGTGGCCCGGGTCAGGGCGACGTACAGCACCCGCAGGCCCGCCGGGGACTCGTCCGCGATCTCCGCGGGCGAGACGACCACCGTGGCGTCGTACTCCAGCCCCTTGGCCTCCAGCGAGCCGAGCGCCACCACTCGGTCGCCGAGCTCGGCCAGCCACCGGGCCGCCTGCTCGCGTCGGTTCATGGCGACGACGACACCGACGGTGCCGTCCACCCGCTCAAGCAGCCGGCGCGCCTCGGACCGGACGGTTCCGGCCAGATCTGCCTTCGCCGACACCGGGACGAACCTCGGCTCCACCCCGGTGGAGCGGACCGCACGCGGGGACTCCTTGCCGGGCATCGCCAGTGCCAGCACCTTGGCGGCCAGTTCGGCGATCTCCGCGGGGTTGCGGTAGTTGACCGTCAGCTCGAAACGCCGGCCACGCGCGGGGCGGCCCGCGAGACCCTCCCGGGAAGGCCGGGAGGGTGAGCCGGGCGGGCGGCTGCCCAGCGCCTCGTCACGGGCCTCGGCCGCCTCGTCCGGGGTGGACCAGGAGGACTGCGCCGGGTCGCCGACGACGGTCCAGGTCGCGTGCCGGCCGCGGCGGCCCACCATCCGCCACTGCATAGGGGTGAGGTCCTGCGCCTCGTCGACGATGACGTGCGCGTACTCGGTGCGCTCCGCAGCGAGCCGTTCGGCCCGCTCCCGCTGGGTCTCCTCCCGTACCGGCATCAGCTCGTCCAGACCGGTCAGCTGGTCCAGCGGGTCGTACTCGCGCTTCCTGCGGGGACGGGCCGGCGCGCCGAGCAGCGTGTGCAGTTCGTCCAGGAGTGCCACGTCGTGCGCGGACAGGGCCTCACGACGCAGCGAGCGGGCGAGCCGGCGGACCTCGCCCGGGTTGAGGATCCGCCGGGCCCAGCGGCCCAGTCGCTTCTCGTCGGCCATCGCGTCGAGGACCTGGCGGGGGGTGAGCTCAGGCCACCAGGCGTCGAGGAAGGACAGGAAGGAGTCCTCCGTGGAGACGTCCTCGTCGAAGGAGGACCGCAGCTCGGCGGCGAGTTCGGGGTCGCTGTGGCGGGCCGCGGCACCGGACTTGGCGTACAGCGCGTCGAGCAGCAGCCGGCGTGCCCGCGGGCGCAGCAGATTGACCGGGGCGGAGCCTCCCAGGACGTTGTGCCGGATACGCCGCAGTTCGTCGGCCTCCAGCTCGACGCGGCGGCCGAAGGCCACGACACGCAGCAGGACGGGGGTCCCGGCGGGCACGGCCGGCGGCTCCTCCTCGTCGTCGAAGGCGAGCTGGTCCGGGGCGTCCTGGCCGGATGCGCCGCCGGTCCGGGCGGGGACCGGAGTCTCCAGTGCCCCGCGGGCCGCCTTGCGCAGCACCGCGACCATGCGGGAGGAGCCCTTGACGCGTGCCACGGCCGGCTCGTCGTAGGCGGTGGCCTCGGCGCCGTCGACCAGACTGCCGACGGCACGGATCGCGACCTGGCCCTCCTCGCCGAGGGAGGGAAGGACGCCCTCGGTGTACGAGACGAGCAGTGGGGTCGGGGAGACGATCAGGATGCCCCCGGCGTAGCGCCGCCGGTCCTGGTAGAGCAGATAGGCGGCGCGGTGCAGGGCGACCGCGGTCTTGCCGGTGCCCGGGCCGCCCTCGACGTAGGTGACGGAGGAGGCGGGAGCGCGGATGACCAGGTCCTGCTCGGCCTGGATGCTGGAGACGATGTCGCGCATGGAATGGCTGCGGGCCTGGCCGAGCGCGGCCATCAGGGCGCCGTCGCCGATCACCGGCAGCTCACGTCCGCCGAGGGTCGCCTTCAGCTCGGGGCGCATCAGGTCGTCCTCGACGCCGAGGACCTTGCGGCCCTTGGAGCGGATGACGCGGCGGCGCACCACGCGGCCGGGGTCGACCGGGGTCGAGCGGTAGAAGGGCGCGGCGGCGGGGGCCCGCCAGTCGATGACGAGCGGGGCGTAGTCGGAGTCGAGGACCCCGATCCGGCCGATGTGGAGGGTCTCGCCGATCTCCGCGTACCGGCCGGTGCCGTCCGAGCGAACGGCGTCCTCGGCGGGTTCGACGGAAGTGTACGCGCCGTCGGGGCCCTTCTTGCCGTCCTTCCCGCGCAGCAGGTCGATCCGGCCGAAGAGGAAGTCCTCGAACTCGTTGTTGAGCCGGTTCAGGTGGACACCCGCCCGGAACACCTGGGCGTCCCGCTCCGCGAGGGCGCCGGGCGTGCCGACCTGCCCCCGCTGGGCGGCGTCGTTCATCAGGAACTCCGCCTCGTGGATCTTCTCCTCGAGGCGGCGGTAGACCTGATCCAGATGTTTCTGCTCGACGCCGATCTCGCGGTCACGGACCGTGTCGACCACACCGACGGCTTCCTGCGCGGCCACCGAGGCCCCCTTCTGACGTGCATGGGCAGCCGTCGAGCTTATGCCACGGAAGGGGCTCGTGTCAGGCGTCGACCTCCACGAGGCGCTCCCCGTCGAACGTGCGGACCTCGAAGTGGTCGATGTCGTCGCGGTCCATGGCGGCTCCGCCGTGGACGTAGAGCGGGTTCCGCGCGCTCTCGGTGGTGGCGCCGGGGATGCCGTACCCCCACTTCGGGACGGCCCAGGAGGTGACGACCTCCTCCTCCCCGCTCTTGGAGACGGCGACCAGTCGGCACTTCAGGGGGCCCTTGACGTTCTTCAGTTCCAGGACGGCGTGGGTGCCCCAGCCCTTCTTCTCCAGGCCGACGGTGGCACTGACCAGCGTGGACGGGTCGGTGGCCTGGACCTTCTCCTCCATGTGGTGGAAGAAGGCGTCCTCGGCCGGGCTGGTGGGGTGCGGGTCCACGGCGACGTTCCGCTGCTCCCCTCCCGAGGTGGCGACCACCGCTACCGCGGGACCGCCGACGACGAGCACGGCCGCCGCGGCGGCGAGGAGGAAGGTGCGGCGCCGGGACCGGGCCCGCCGCGCTCCGACCTCGTCGACGAGGCGGTCGAGGAGCTGTGGGTCGGGTGGCGCGGCCGCCGGCGGCTCGTCGTGCCTGCGGGCTGCCAGGGGCACGGGCGGGCGGGGCGCGAAGGCGTCGAAGGCGCCGTCGGCGTAGGGGTCGACGCCGGAGGGCCCGGTCGGGAGGAGGACCCCGGGGGACGGGGATGTCGTGTCCGCGAGCATGGCCAGCATCGGCTCCATGCCCGCGAACTCCTCCAGATGCGCGGCACACACCTCACAGCCCACAAGATGAGCTTCGAACGCGGCGGCATCGTCGGCGTCCAGGATGCCGAGCACATACGCGCCCGCCGCATCGTGTGGCGACGTCATACCGTTACCCCCCTCTCCTCCAATGCGAGCTTCATCGAACGCAGTGCGTAGAACACCCGGGACCGCACGGTCCCGGCGGGTATGCCGAGGCTTTCGGCGGCCTCGTTGACGGTACGCCCCTTGAAGTAGGTCTCGACCAACACTTCCCGGTGGGCCGGGGTCAAATCGTCGAGCGCGTCAGAGAGGGTCATCAGCCACAGCGCCTTGTCGATCTCGTCCTCCGCGGGCAGGACCTCGAGCGGTGACGGATCGACCTCCTGCGGCCGGGCCTGCCGGCTTCGGTGGCCGTCGATGACGATGCGCCGGGCGACCGTCACCAGCCAGGGTCGGACGGAGCCGGTCGCACGGTTGAGCTGGCCGGCGTTCTTCCAGGCACGAATGAGCGTCTCCTGTACGACGTCCTCGGCGCGCTGGCGGTCACCGGCGACGAGGCGTAGTACGTAGGCGAGCAACGGTCCGGCATGTTCGCGATAGAGAGCCCGCATCAACTCCTCGTCGGGGACGGAGGGTCGAAGGCGGGTCACCTCATTGCGATGCCGGGCCCGATGCGGACGTTCATCGGCCACGGCCGCATCCTTGCGCACCTGAACCTCCCGGTCGAGCCCCTGTCTGTCACGCAGGGGTACGGAGCCGGGCCGTGATCCGCTCAACGGCGCGCGAACTTTCTCGCGCGGGATTCCGCGCGACGTGCCCTCCGGGACCCGGATCGCCTCAGGCGGCGTTCGTTCCGCGTCGTGCTGCCCGATGCCGGGCAACACGCTCACGGTTTCCGCACAGTTCGCTGGAACACCAGCGGCGCCGGCGCCCGCGGGAGGTGTCGAGGTAGCAGCGCCGGCAGTTGTCGCCTTCACACCGGCGAAGCAGGGACCGGGCGGCCGGATCGGTGAGCAGCTCGACGGCGTCCCGGGCGACCGCGGCGAGCAGCGCACGGCAGTCGGGCTCGTCGTTCAACACGCGCACGAGCAGCCCGGCTTCGGACCGGACGGCGCGCGGGGCGGGCGGCGCCGAGGCGGCTGCGAGGGTGTTGAGCCGCTCCAGCGCGGGATCGGCGCGCCGCCCGTCGAGCTGGGCGTGGACCAAGACGGCGACACAGTCGCGCAGTTCGCGGAAGCGGACGACCCAGCGGCTGTCGAGGGTGCGCAGCACGGTGGCGGCCGGGACGAGTCCGGTGGTCCGCAGGTACAGGTCGAGATGTTCGGTGCGGTCGAGCGGCAGCGCCGCCAGGTCCAGGCAGATCCGCCCGGAGTCGAACCGTACGGTCATGACCCTGTCACCACCTCGCGGTCGGCCGGTGCCCGCGTCGGGCACTGCGACCAGAGTGCCCACCCGCGACCGGTCCGGCTAGGGCGTGTTCCGGAAGTGGCTCCGTCCGCCCGGAGGGCGGGGCCCGCGGCGTCTGGTGCGTGCGATCACAAGGCGGAGGAGCCACCTTGTGGGAGTCCTACCTCGGCGGAGGTTCGTCGTGCAGGACGCGCTGGTAGAGGTGGTGGTCACGCCAGGCGCCGTCGATGTGGAGGTAGCGGGGCGCGGTGCCGATCCGCTCGAAGCCGCTCTTCGCCAGGACGCGCTGGGAGGCGTGGTTGTCGAGGACGGTACCGGCCTCGACACGGTGCAGGCCGAGATCCTCCCGGGCCGCCCGGCAGGCTTCGCGGACGAGCGCGCTCGCCAGGCCGCGCCCGGTGTACCGGGAGTCGACCCAGTAGCCGAGCGAGGCGCTGCGGAAGGGGCCGAGGGCGATGCCGGAGAGCGTGGCGGCTCCGACGATCGTCTCCCCGTCCTCGCCGGTCTCCCCTCCCCCGCCCGTCTCCGCCTCGACGGCGAACCACCGTATGCCGCCGTCGGCGAGCCGCGCCGCCTGCCCCTCGGCGGTGTAGTACGCCTCGGTCCGGCGCGGCTCCCAGGGGCGCATGAAGGCGCGGTTGCGCAGCAGGGCGGCGGCGAGCGCGGCGGCGTCCTCCGGGACCGCGGGGCGGATGCTTGGCACCCCTCCACGGTACGGGCTGCCGGGCCCGGGGCGCGCCGAGGTGCGGAGGGGTGCGCGCGGGCGGGCCGTGGACGACGGCGCATGGAGGCTGGACGCTCGCCCATGGTCCCGGTGGCGGCCGGCCGTTTGACTGACGGCATGGCGGATACGGACGGCGGGGGCGGGGCGGTACTGGTCGCGGCGACGGGCACCACGGGGTTGGTCGCGGGAGTGTGGCTCGCGTATGTCTGCTCGGTGATGCCCGCGCTGGGGCGCAGCGACGACCGGGTCTTCGTGGAGGTGATGCGGAACATCAACGACGTGATCCAGAACCCGGTCTTCCTCACCCCGTTCTTCGGGGCCCTGCTCCTGACGGCGGTCGCGGCGTGGCGGTCCCGGGGCACGCGGAGGAGGGGGTGGACGCTCGCCGCGCTGGTCCTGTACGGGGCGGTCTTCCTGATCACCTCGGCGGTCGGTGTCCCGCTGAACGACGCGCTCGCGGCGGCGGGTGACCCGGTGCGGGCGCGCGCGGACTTCGAGACGCCCTGGGTCACCTGGAACCTCGTCCGCGCGGTCCTGACGACGGCCGCCTTCGGGTGCCTGCTGGGCGCGTTCGTCGCGCGCGGTGACGAACGGACCGAGCCCGCAAGGGCTCCGTAGGGCCGGGGGTCGGCAAGACCAGGGGTCCGTACGGCGGGGCTTCGCGGCGCGTGTCAGCCGTCGGCGTACTTGGCGTCCGCCGCCGGGTCCAGCGCCAGCCGGTATCCGCGCTTCACCACCGTCTGGATGAGTTTCGGCGTGCCGAGCGCCGTCCGGAGCCGGGCCATCGCCGTCTCCACCGCGTGTTCGTCGCGGCCCGCGCCCGGCAGGGCGCGGAGCAGGTCGGCGCGCGAGACCACCCAGCCGGGGCGCCGTGCGAGGGTGCCGAGCAACGCCATCCCGGCGGGTGGGACCGGGTGCAGACGGCCGTCGACGAGGACCGCGTGGCCGCGGATCTCGACCCGGTGCCCGGCCAGCGGCAGGCTGCGCGCCCGGGAGGGCAGTTCCTGGCAGAGCAGTTGCACCAGCGGCCCGAGCCGGAAGCGTGCGGGCTGGAGCGTGTCGATGCCGTGTGCCTGGAGCGGCACGGCCGTGACCGGTCCCACGCACACGGCGAGCACGTCGTGGCGCAGCGCCGCGAGCAGTTCGTCCTTCACCCCGCGGTCCGCCGCCCGGGTCAGCAGCGAGGCGGCGGCCGGGGCGCTGGTGAAGGTCACGGCGTCCAGGGCGCGGTGCACGACGGCGTCGAGCAGCCGGTCCAGCGGGCCGATGTCCTCCGGCGGCATCCAGCGGTAGACGGGAACGCCGACGACCTCCGCGCCCCCCTCGGCCAGCGCCTCCACGAAGCCGGGCAGCGGCTCGCCGTGCAGCTGGAGCGCGACCCGTCGCCCGGCCACACCCTCGGCGAGGAGCCGGTCGAGGACCTCGGCCATCGACTCCGAGGAGGGCGACCACGCTTCGGTCAGTCCCGCCGCGCGTACCGCGCCCTTGACCTTGGGCCCGCGGGCGAGGAGTTCGGCTCTCCCCAGACAGGCGAGGAGCGCCTCCCCGTGGCCCCACCCGTCCGCCGCCTCGACCCAGCCCCGGAAGCCGATCGCGGTGGTGGCCACGACGACGTCCGGGGTGTGGGCGATGAGGTCCCGCGTGGCGGAGAGCAGCTCGGTGTCGTCCGCCAGGGGCACGATCCGCAGCGCGGGACCGTGGACGACGGCGGCGCCGCGGCGGCGCAGCAGCGCGGCCAGCTCGTCCGCGCGCCGCGCCGCGGTGACTCCGACAGTGAAGCCGGCGAGGGGGCCATGCTCTTGCTCGTACATGGCGACCGAGCCTGACGGTGTCGCGTGACAGACTCGGTTCACCGGTATTTCCTCGCCGTTACGGACCACTCCGGATCACACCTCGGCGTATCCGGGCCGCGGCGTGGCTCCGGCGGAGGCCATCACGGCGCCCTCGGCGGTGTCCGGTGCGGCGGCGGGCCGCCGAAGGTATACCGCCCAGGTCACGGCCATGCACGCGCCGTAGAAGAGCAGGAAGGCGACGAAGGCCGCGGTGCCCGTCCCGGCGGTCTGGAAGGACTGGCGGAAGGCGAGGTTGATCCCGAGTCCGCCGAGTCCGCCGACCGCGCCGATCAGCCCCATGGAGGCCCCGGAGAGCCGGCGGCCGTACGCCTGCGCGGCGTCGCCGGACAGACCCTTGCGGTGCCCCTGGGAGAGGAAGATCGCGGGAATCATCTTGTAGGTGGAGCCGTTGCCGAGGCCGCTGAGCACGAAGAGGCCGATGAAGCCGACGAGGAAGACGGCCAGGGATTCGGTCACCGAGGCGTAGACGACGACGGCGGTCGACACGGCCATCGCGGCGAAGGTCCACAGGGTGATGCGGGCGCCGCCGTACCGGTCGGCGAGCGAGCCGCCGACGGGCCGGATGAGGGAGCCGAGCAGCGGGCCGATGAAGGTGAGCGAGGCGGCCTGCAGCGGGGTGCGCCCGAACTGGGTCTGGAGCACGAGTCCGAAGGCGAAGCTGTAGCCGATGAAGGAGCCGAAGGTGCCGATGTACAGGAAGGACATGATCCAGGTGTGGCCGGACTTCGCGGCCTCCCAGGCGGCTCCGGTGTCGTTCCTGACGGGCGCGAGGTTGTCCATGAAGAGCGCGGCGCAGAGGGCCGCGACGACGATGAGCGGGATGTAGACGCCGAGGACGATCCGCGGGTGGGCGGCTCCGGCGGTGCCGATGACGAGCAGGCCGACGAGCTGGACGACGGCGACGCCGATGTTGCCGCCGCCCGCGTTGAGGCCGAGGGCCCAGCCCTTCTTGCGCAGCGGGAAGAAGGCGTTGATGTTGGTCATCGAGGAGGCGAAGTTGCCGCCGCCGACGCCGGTGAGCACGCCGACCAGCAGGAAGACGCCGTACGAGGTCCCGGGCTCCATGACGAGGTAGGCGAGACCGGTCGGCAGGAGCAGCATCAGCGCGCTGATGACGGTCCAGTTCCTGCCGCCGAACCGGGCGACGGCGAAGGTGTAGGGAACGCGGATGAGCGCGCCGACGAAGGTGGCGGCGGCGATCAGGAAGAACTTCCCCGCCGGGTCGACGCCGTACTGCGGTCCCATGAAGAGGACCATGACCGACCACAGGCTCCAGACGGAGAAGCCGATGTGCTCGGAGAACACCGAGAAGGCCAGGTTGCGCCGGGCGATCCGTTCTCCTCGTTCACGCCAGAAGGTCTCGTCCTCCGGCTCCCACCGTTCGATCCACCGGCCGCCCATCACGTACCTCCACGGAGTCGGGGTCCCGAGCGTCCGGATGCTCCGGACCTCGTGGCGTCGACGCTAGGCAGGCCGCGTTTCAGACCGGTGGCGTGAAGTGACGGGTACGGAACCTTGCTCTCACCCGGCACCGTGGCGGGATGTGAGTACGGGGCGGACGCTCCGGTCCCGGCGGGGTGCGGACGGGATGAGGACCGGGCATCCGGCGTACCGGGCGGCGGGGCTTCCCGCCGGGTCCCGCGGGGCCGGGACCGTCAGCCGGGTGGAAGGGCACGGGACGCGGGACTTCCCCGGCCGGGCTCCAGAACCCCTGGCGCTTGCCGGGGAACTCCCGGCCCGGCCTCCGGGACGCCTGGTTCGCCGTCCGGGAGCCAGGAGCCGGCCGGGCGCCGCAGCCAGCCCTCCCGGGCACCGATCTCCGCGGCGGCGGCGCGCAGGGCGTCCAGCCCCGGGTGGCGCAGCCCCTTGCGCCAGACCAGGCTGACCGGGGACAGGGGCACCGGGTCGACGAGGGGTCTCCGCACGCTCCCGGGCATGGGAGGGAAGTCGACGACGGCGAGGACCGGGGTCCGGTGCCTGGCCATGAGCCGACGGAACTCCTCCTTGCCCACGGCCATCGGCGCGGGCGGGGCGACGGTGATGTCACGGCCCGCGAAGAGCCGGGTGGCGAGGTCGGTCCACTCCGCGGTCCGGTCGTTGCCGGCGCCCGCGTAGATCCGTTCGCCGGCGAGCCGGGCCAGGGGGACGGCGGGCAGTTCCGCCAGGGGATGGTCCTCCGGCAGCACCACCGCCATCGGCTCGTACCTGACGAACTGCGAGGCGAGCCCCGCCCGCAGCCGGGGGGCGAGGCCGCCGTAGCGCCCGAAGGACGCGTCCAGGGCGCCCGTGAGGATCTGGGCGGCTGCACCGGTCAGACCGCTCTCGAAGCGCGCCATCAGCTCGTGGTCCGGGGCGAGCTCACGGGCACGTTCCAGGACGCGGCCGTGGGCCAGGCCCGCGCTGTTGAGGTCGACGAGCAGTGGGCGGGCCTCGGTGCGGAAGGCGTCGGCCAGCGCGTCGCAGGCGGTCAGCACCCGGCGCGCGTAAGGCAGGAGGCGCTCTCCGTCCGGGGTGAGGGCCACCTGCCGGGTGGTCCGCAGGAAGAGCTCCACGCCCAACTCGCGTTCCAGGCGCCGGATGTCCCTGCTGAGCGCCTGCTGGGCGACGTACAGCCGGGCGGCGGCACGGGTGAAGTGGAGTTCCTCGGCGACGGCGGTGAAGGCGCGCAGGAGCCGGGGTTCGATGTCGTGCGGACGCGGGGAAGAAGCCACGCGGTATTCAACAACACAGGTGCGTCAATGGCCACGGATCAGGTGTTGGACCGTCCGGGGGCCGGCCCGTGACGCTTGTCCCATGCCGCCTCACGACCTCGTCCTGACACCCGCGGGCCCCACGCTCGCCCCTCGCTTCGGCCCGCCGGACGACACCGCCCGTCCCTCACCCCGCGGCCGTCCCTCACACACCGCCCGTCCCGCACCCCCCGGCGGCACCGGCCACGGCGACCGCGCCCCCGCCTCCCGTCCGTACGCACGGCTCTTCGCCACCCCCGGCACCCGCGCGTTCACGCTCGGGAACCTCGTCGCCCGCCTGCCCATGGGCATGTTCGGCGTCAGCGCGGTCATCATGATCGCCGGCACATACGGTTCCTACGCTCTCGCCGGGGCCGTCACCGCCACCGGCCTGGCCGCCACCGCTGTCGTCGCCCCGTGGACCGCGCGGCTCGTCGACCGCTACGGCCAGGCCCGGGTCGCCGTCCCCGCGACCGCGCTGGCCGTGCTCGGCTCGCTCACCCTGCTGCTCTGCGTCCACTACGAGGCACCCGCCTGGACCCTGTTCGCCGCGTACGCCGCGACCGCCACCACACCCAACACCGGGGGGATGTCCCGAGCCCGCTGGGCCCACCTCCACCGGGACGACCCGGCGGCCCTGCACACCGCCAACGCCTTCGAGCAGGCCGTCGACGAACTGTGCTTCATGCTCGGCCCGATGCTCGCGGCCCTCCTCTGCTCGGCGCTCTTCCCCGAGGCGGGCACGCTGACCGGCGCCGTCCTGCTGCTCACCGGCACCCTGCTCTTCGCCGCGCAGCGCGCCACCGAACCGCCGGTCGCGCCCCGCGTCACCGCCGGCTCGCTGACGCGGACGCCGGGCCTGGTCCCGCTGCTCGGCGTCTTCCTGGCCACCGGCGCGGTCTTCGGCGCGATGGAGGTCGCGACGCTGGCACACGTGGACGGCCCGGCCGCAGGTCCCGTCCTCGCGCTGCAGGCCGCGGGGTCCTGCGCGGCCGGCCTCCTCTACGGACGGGCCCGGCGCCGGGCGGCCCTGCCGGCCTGTCTCGCGGCGATGGCCACCCTGATGGCCCTGCCGCTGCTGGGCGCCTCGACGGGCTCGCTGCTCGCTCTGTCGGGCGGACTGCTCGCGGCCGGCATGGCGACCGCCCCGACGATGGTCACGGGCATGACCCTGGTCCAGCGACTGACCCCGGCCGCGCGGCTCAACGAGGGCATGACCCTCGCCGTGACCGCCCTGCTCGCCGGCATCGCGGCCGGCTCGGCCGTCGGCGGCTGGACGGCGGAGCACGCCCCGACGACGACGTACGCCTTCCTTGCCCCGGTGGGCGCGGCCACACTCGCCCTCACCCTGGCGCTGCTGCGGAACGACGGACGCCGCCCGGGTACGACGGACGCGAGGGCGAGAACCTCCTCAGGCCGGTGCGGCAGCTGATCGAGTCGGTCGACGACACCCTCAGGTGCGTCGGCTCGCCCCGGAGCGGCACGGCGGGCGACCCGCGGGACGGGCATGCGGCCTCTTCCCAGCTGAATCGCCGTGCTCCCTCATGACGAAAACCCCCCGCCCTGGCGAAGTTATCGCAGGTCAGAGGGTTTTTGCCCACATGGGATGAGTGGAGATGGCGGGAATCGAACCCGCGTCCAACGGTGCGGAATCAGGGCTTCTCCGTGTGCAGTCCGCTACGAGTTTCTCAGCCCCGGAGATCACGCGGACAAGTCTCCGACGGGCTCAGTCACTGTTTGATTTCCCTCAGGCCCCCGTGACCGGGGCTAGAGGTTTAGATCCCTTGATGACGCCAGGATCCGGGTCGGGACCATCCCCGGGCTGACGCTCCTCACAGAGGCTTCTACTCGTTACCTGAGATCAGGCAGCGAGGGCGAAGCGGGAGTTATCGCTCTTGGAGTTGGCGATTATTGGTTGCGACATATGGTTTACGAGATCATTGCCGCTTCCTCGACACGCTTCCCCTGCTTCGACATCCGCTGTCGAAACCGATCATCCCCATGTTGATTTTTCAATGCGCGCACCCGCTGTGAGGTGCAGGACCCATCGTACGTGACCGACGGGCGGCGTCGCCAGCGTATTCCGGCGGGCGGCACGCGTCCCGGGCGGACCCGGCGGGTCCCCGGGAAACCCGGGACGCCTACGCGGACCGCTGGCGCCGCTTCGCCGCGGCGATCGCGCGGTGCGTCTCGCGCGTGTCCTGCTGTTCGCGGAGCGTCTGCCGCTTGTCGTACTCCTTCTTGCCCTTGGCCAGCGCGATCTCGACCTTGACCCGGCCGTTCAGGAAGTACAGCGCGAGGGGCACGATCGTGTGACCCGTCTCCTGCGCCTTCGACTCCAGCTTGTCGATCTCGGCCCGGTGCAGGAGCAGCTTGCGCTTCCGCTTGGCCGAGTGGTTGGTCCAGCTGCCCTGGGTGTACTCGGGCACGTGGATGTTGTGCAGCCACGCCTCGTGGCCGTCGATGTGGACGAAGCCGTCGACGAGCGACGCCCGGCCCATGCGCAGCGACTTCACCTCGGTACCCATGAGCACGAGACCGCACTCATAGGTGTCGATGATCTGGTAGTCGTGCCGCGCCTTCTTGTTCTGCGCGACGAGCTTGCGCTCCGGCCCCTTGTCCTGGTTCTTCTTGGCAGGTTTGCCCTGCACGTTCACGAGTCCCTTTGCCATAGTGCGGCCATTTTCGCACTACGAGGCCCCTCCGAGGCCACTCAATACCGTTCTGGCCCGCGCCTCGGCCCGCGCCTCGGTCGCTCCGGCGACGTCCAGGTCCGGAGTGATGCCCCGTCCGTCGACGCCGTGCCCGGCGGGTGTCCGGTAGTGGCCGACGGTCAGCTCGGCCACGGAACCGTCGGGCAGTTCGCTGGGCATCTGCACCGAGCCCTTGCCGAAGGTGCGGGACCCGACCGTGATCGCCCGGCCCCGGTCCTGGAGAGCCCCGGTGAGCAGTTCGGCCGCACTCATGGTGCCGCCGTCGACCAGAGCGACGACGGGCCGGGCGGTGTCACCGCCGCCCTCGGCGTAGACGGCCCGCTGCTCGCCGTCGACGTCGTAGGTGGCGACCAGCCCGCCGTCGAGGAAGGCGGAGGCGGCGACGGCGGCCTCGGTGACCAGCCCGCCGGGGTTGCCCCGCAGGTCCAGCAGGACTCCAACACCGGCCGGAGCGGCCCGTACGGCCTTCCGTACCCGCTCACCGGCACCCTTGGTGAAGGCGGACACCTTGATCAGTACGGCTCCGTCGTCGAGGCGCCGCACGGTGACGTCCTCGGTGGCGAGGCGGGCCCGGCGCAGGGTCTCGGTCCAGGCCGCGGAGCCGCGACGGACACCGAGCGCGACGGGGCTGCCGGCCACTCCGTCGCCGCGCAGCAGGGAGACGACCTCGGAGGCGGAGAGGGCGGCGACGGCTCGGCCGTCGACCGAGTCGATGCGGTCGCCCACCCGCAGTCCGGCGCGGGCCGCGGGCCCACCGGCCCGCAGTCGGGTGATCTCGATCCGGGGCCCGCCGTCCCGCTCGACCCGGCGTGCGGACAGGCCGACCCCGGTGTAGCTGCCGTCCAGGGCCTGCTCGAACTCCTCGTACTCCGCCGGACCGTAGACCGCTCCCCAGCGGTCGCCGCTGCGGCTGACGAACTCCTCGGCGGCCTTCTTGCCGGACTTGCCGTCGGCCATCGCCTCGGCGGCGGCGCGGGCGAGCGCGTCCCGGTCGACGGTGCCGCCGGACGGGACGGGCAGGGTGGCCTTCGCGTCGACGTGCTCCTGCCGGGGCAGCGATCCGGTGACCGCGGCGGCGGCCAGGACACCGGTGAAGACCAACGTGAGAGCGGCCCCACGGAGAACTCCACGGGGCCTGAGACAGAGGTCGGGGCGAAGCCCCGGGCCGGCCGGCATGCCGCCCACTCTAGGACAAGCGAAAGGCGCCGTACGGTGGTTGACCGCACGGCGCCCCGAGGACTCAAGCGGCGCTTCTCACACCTTGAGGTACTTGCGCAGAGCGATGAACGCGGCCATGGCCGGCATCAGCAGGCCGATGGCGATGACGAGCGGCAGCTTGGCGAGGACAGCGTCCCAGCCGATGAAGTTGACCAGCTGCATCTTGTCGGCGAGGGCGATGCCGTGGTCGATCAGGAAGTACCGGCCGACCAGCAGCATGACGCAGGCGACGGCACCTCCCAGGAGACCGGCGAATGCGGCCTCCATGATGAAGGGCATCTGGATGTAGAAACTGGAGGCTCCGACCAGCCGCATGATGCCGGTCTCGCGCCGTCGGCTGAAGGCGGAGACGCGCACCGTGTTGACGATCAGCATCAACGCGATGACCAGCATCAGCGCCATGACGCCGAGCGCGGCGATGTTCATGCCGTTCATCAGGTCGAAGAGGTTCTGCAGGATGTTCCGCTGGTCCTGGACGGACTCCACCCCGTCACGTCCCGCGAAGGCGGTCGCCACGACCTTGTACTTCTCCGGGTCGTGCAGCTTGACCCGGAACGACTCCTGCATCTGGTCGGGCGTGATGACAGTGGCGATGGCCGTGTCGCCGTACTGCTCCTTGTAGTGCTTGTACGCCTCGTCGGTCGTCTCGTGCTGGACGGTGTCGACGATGTCCATCTTCTTCAGATCGGCCTGGATCTGTTCCTTCTGCTGGCCGGTCACGGCACCCTTCGCGCACTTGGGCGAGGTGGCCGCGTCGTTCTTGTTGCAGAGGAAGATCGAGACGTTGACCTTGTCGTACCAGTAGTCCTTCATCGTGCTGACCTGCTCACGCATGAGCAGCGCCCCGCCGAAGAGGGCGAGCGAGAGGGCCACGGAGACGATGACGGCGAAGGTCATCGTGAGGTTGCGCCGGAGACCGACACCGATCTCGGAGAGCACGAACTGAGCGCGCATGTGTGTCTACTCCCGCCCGCTCAGTGCTGGTAGCCGTAGACGCCGCGCGCCTGGTCGCGGACGAGACGGCCCTTTTCGAGTTCGATGACGCGTTTGCGCATCTGGTCGACGATGTTCTGGTCGTGGGTCGCCATGACGACGGTGGTCCCTGTCCTGTTGATCCGGTCGAGCAGCTTCATGATGCCGACGGAGGTCTGCGGGTCGAGGTTGCCGGTGGGCTCGTCGGCGATCAGCAGCATGGGCCGGTTGACGAAGGCGCGGGCGATGGCGACGCGCTGCTGCTCACCGCCGGAGAGTTCACCCGGCATCCGGTCCTCCTTACCGCCGAGGCCGACGAGGTCGAGGACCTGGGGAACGGCCTTGCGGATCTCGCCGCGCGGCTTGCCGATGACCTCCTGGGCGAAGGCCACGTTCTCGGCGACGGTCTTGTTCGGCAGGAGACGGAAGTCCTGGAAGACGGTCCCGAGCTGGCGGCGCATGTGGGGCACCTTCCAGTTGGACAGCCGTGCGAGATCCTTGCCGAGGACGTGCACCTGCCCGTGGCTGGCGCGCTCCTCCCGCAGGATCAGCCGGAGGAAGGTCGACTTTCCGGAGCCGGAGGAACCGACGAGGAAAACGAACTCCCCCTTCTCGATCTCCAGGGAGACCTCCCGGAGGGCCGGGCGGTTCTGCTTCGGATAGGACTTGGAGACGTTGTCGAATCGGATCACGGATGCACCACGGTCGGCCGGGAGTAGGTGTGCGCGACCTTACGCGACCGGGGATGCACCGCGCAGTCGCGGTCCGCGCTTGTGCGCTATATCCTTTTCGTCCTCCTGGGAGGGCGAAGCGCGATCCGGCGAGGCGCGCCGAAAAGCCCGGAAGCTGGCAGAGTGGTAGGGGGAACGCCCGGGTGCCGCCGAGCGTTGTCGCTGGTGTGGATCCCTGTGCGGGAGGAGGAGAGCGCATGACCTATGACCGACTGGTGTGCGCCAACTGCGCGGCCCCTGTCGCGGAGGGCCGCTGCCCCGTCTGCCGCGCGAACCGCGAACGCCTCAAGGAGAACGGCCCCGCGGGCCTGACCCCGGCGATGCTGCTGGCGCTGGTGGTCGCCCTGATCGCGGCGGTGGCGCTGCTCGCGGCGCTGCAGACCGCGTAGCGCTTCGCATACGAGCCGGAAAACGGACGGGCCGGGGGCACTGCCCCCGGCCCGTCCGCATGCCTCAGCGGGTCGCTCAGGCAGTGGTGGCGCCACCACTGACAAGGCGGGGCAGCATCCGGAAGCCGATGCCGCCGGCGATCATCGTCGCGGCGCCGATGATCAGGAACGAGGTCTCGGCGGCGCCGGTCTCGGCCAGCTCCTCCTTGGCCTTGCCCTGCTCGACGGGCTGCGATCCGGCGTTGTTGGTGCCGGTGTTGTTGTCGACGCACTCGGCGCCGTCGAGGTCGACGGTGCAGGTGCCGGCGCCACCGTCGGTGGACGAGCCGCCATCGGTGGACGAGCCGCCGGTCTGGCTGCCACCGGTGGTTCCGCCAGTGGTGGACGAGCCGCCGGTCTGGCTGCCACCGGTGGTTCCGCCAGTGGTGGACGAGCCACCGGTCTCACTGCCACCGGTCTCGCTACCACCGGTCTCACTGCCACCGGTCTCACTGCCACCGGTCTCGCTACCACCGGTCTCGCTACCACCGGTCTCACTGCCACCGGTCTCGCTACCACCGGTCTCGCTACCACCGGTCTCGCTACCACCGGTCTCACTGCCACCGGTCTCACTGCCACCGGTCTCACTGCCACCGGTCTCACTGCCACCGGTCTCACTGCCACCGGTCTCGCTACCACCGGTCTCGCTACCACCGGTCTCGCTACCACCGGTCTCGCTACCACCGGTCTCACTGCCACCGGTCTGGCCACCACCGGACTCACTGCCCTCGGTGGAGCCGAGCGACGTGTTGCCGCCGTTGTCGCCGCCCTCGGTCTCGCCTTCGGCCTGGACCTCGACGGTGCCGTCGTTCACCTCGGACCCGAAGGACATACCGACAGCCTGCGCGGCACCCGCCGCGGTGAGCGACGCACCGGCGGCGATCACGGCGCCGGCGGCTATGCGCGCAACGCGGACGCGCGTCTTCTTCGTCATGTGCTTGCTACCCCCAGTAGCTCAACTCGTCATGGGGCTGCGCTCGGGGCTGCGGGCATCGCGGGCGGCGTCCTCACTCGACTCGCCCCCGCTCACACACGCCCCGGAGATACGCATGCCGCTCGCCACACTTCCGAGTTTCCGCAGACGCGTCAAGGTCGTTGCGCGTGCGATGCCCGAAAGATCATCAATTGACAGGTATACGGGGTGCAACTGTGACGTAGACCTGGAACTCCCGCTGCTCCGGGGGTAGTTCCCATGTCGACAAAGCGTCAGAGCTGCCGACCGATCGCTTGCGCACGCGAATCGTTTCGCCCTCCGGCGCGCGCCTGCGGCGCACACGGACGTCGGCCCCGGACGCACACCGGGTCCCGCACCGGCACGGGACCCGGGCAGTGGCCGATACAGCGCCGGGCCCCTCACACGTCCCACGTGTGAGGGGCCCGGCGCCGACGCGCAGAACGGCCTTACTTCTCCTGCTGCTTGCGCCAGCGGATGCCCGCCTCCAGGAAGCCGTCGATCTCCCCGTCCAGGACCGACTGGGGGTTGCCGACCTCGAACTCCGTGCGGAGGTCCTTGACCATCTGGTACGGGTGCAGGACGTACGAGCGCATCTGGTTGCCCCAGGAGCTGCCGCCGTCACCCTTCAGCGCGTCCATCCGGGCGCGCTCCTCCTGACGCTGACGCTCCAGCAGCTTGGCCTGGAGGACGTTCATCGCGCTCGCCTTGTTCTGGATCTGGGAGCGCTCGTTCTGGCAGGAGACCACGATGCCGGTCGGGATGTGCGTGATGCGCACCGCCGAGTCGGTCGTGTTGACGCCCTGGCCACCGGGGCCCGAGGCGCGGTAGACGTCCACGCGCAGCTCGGACTCGTCGATCTCGACGTGGTCGGACTGCTCGACGACGGGGAGGATCTCGACGCCCGCGAAGGAGGTCTGCCGGCGGCCCTGGTTGTCGAAGGGAGAGATCCGCACCAGGCGGTGCGTGCCCTGCTCGACGGAGAGCGTGCCGTAGGCGTACGGGGCCTTGACCACGAAGGTGGTCGACTTGATGCCGGCCTCTTCGGCGTAGGACGTCTCGTAGACCTCGGTGCCGTAGCCGTGCCGCTCGGCCCAGCGCAGGTACATGCGCTGGAGCTGCTCGGCGAAGTCGGCGGCGTCGACGCCGCCCGCCTCGGCACGGATGTTGACCAGTGCCTCACGCTCGTCGTACTCGCCGGACAGGAGCGTGCGGACTTCCATCTCGTCCAGGGCCTTACGGACCGAGGTCAGCTCCGTCTCGGCCTCGGCGCGGGTGTCCGGGTCGTCCATCTCCTCGGCGAGCTCGAAGAGCACCCCGACATCGTCGATCCGGCCGCGCAGGGCCTCGGCCTTGCGGACCTCCGCCTGGAGGTGCGAAAGCTTGCTGGTGATCTTCTGCGCCGCCTCCGGGTCGTCCCAGAGGGACGGGGCCGCGGCCTGCTCTTCGAGCACGGCGATGTCTGCCCTCATCCGTTCGAGGTCCAGGACGGCCTCGATCGACCCCATGGTCGAGGAGAGGGACTTCAGCTCTTCGGATACATCGACGACTGCCACGCGTCCAGCGTAACGGCTCGCCGCGAATCCCCGGCCCCCCGCCCGGGAGGTGACGCGCCGATCGCACCGGGCTCACGGCCGCCGGACCGGCCGCACGGCGGTCGCCGGGTCCGTACGGAGGACCCCGGGCGGGCCGGGGCGGCCCGGGGCGCGTCGCCTCCCGGGCGGGTGCGCGGGCGTGGCCCCGCGCCCCGGACGGTTCAGGGCCCGGAGGAGGTCTTGGAGTCCTGTGGCGGTGCCTCGCCGTCCCCGGCGCTCGCGAGATAGCCTCCCGCCGCGAGCGCACCGGTCACCACGACCGCGGCGACCGAGAGGGTGATACGCCGTTTGCGGACCGCCTCCGCCTTGTGGCGGGCGGAACCGGGGCGGCGGGCACCCGCGGCGCGGGGGGCGCGGGCGGTCCCCAGGGGTCCGCCGGAGAGTTCGTCGGGGGCCGGGACGCGCATGGAGGTGTGGGTGTCGCGGTTGGAGTCCGGCGCGGCGCCGGGGACCAGCGGCACGGCCAACCGGCGCGGCGAGCTTCCGTCGGCCGTCGTCGTCGCGCCGGTTTCCTCGCCGGAGGGCTCCGGGGCGGGTTCGGCGTCCGGCTCGTCCACGTCGAGGGGCGGGATGCCGGCGAGCAGCGGGAGGACCTCGCGCAGCCGGGCCGCGAGTTCCGAGGCCCGCAGGCGTGACGCGGGGGCCTTCGCCAGGCACTGGACGACCAGCTGCCACAGTTCCTCGGGGATGCCCGGCAGCGGGACGACGGTCTCGGTGACATGGCGCCGCAGGACGGCGCCCGGGTGGCCGCCGCCGAAGGGTGTGAAGCCGGCGAGGAGTTCGTACAGGACGGTGGCCAGCGCGTAGATGTCGACGGCGGCGCGCGGCGGCAGGCCCTCCACGATCTCGGGGGCCAGGTAGTCGGGGGTTCCGATGATCCTGGTCGCCTTGGTGCGGCCCGGGGTGTCGATCAGCTTGGCCACGCCGAAGTCGGTGAGGAGTGCCGGGTGGGCACCGCCGGGCCCGAGCCGGCCCTCCATGTCGAGCAGGATGTTCTCCGGCTTGACGTCGCGGTGGACCACGCCGGCGGCGTGTGCGGCGGCGAGGGCGTCGGCGACGTCGGCGATGATCGCGACGGCCGCCTCGGGGGCCAGCCTGCGTTCCCGGTCGAGTCGTGTCCGCAGGTCGGTGCCGCGCACCAGGTCCATGACGAGCGCGAGGTCGTTTCCGTCGACGACGAGGTCGCGGACGGCGACCACATGGGGGTGGTCGAGTCCGAGCAGGGCGGTGCGCTCCCGGACGAAACGGCCGACGAGCTCCTGGTCCGAGGCCAGGTCCTCACGCAGCAGCTTGATGGCGACGGGTCCCTCCGGACCCTCGCCGAGCCATACCGTGCCGGCGCTGCCCCGCCCGAGGATCTGGTGGGCCTTGTAGCGGCTGCCGATATTCCGTGCCAAGACTGCTCCCTCAGCGACTGGCGGTCTCGACAAAGTTACGCGCCCCCCGGCGCCGGAACTCACTTCCGAGGGGAATTCATCCCTCGGAAGTCGATAAATCGGCGGTACTACTGTCCCGTACCGTCGGTAGCACCACCGCCGCCGGTGTCGCTGAGTTCGGAGACCCAGTCGCTGACGGACGTGATCGCGTCGCCGATGGCCTCCCAGTAGCCCTTGCCCTGGTCGACCCAGTCCGCGAGCGGGGTGAGCTCCCAGACGAGCCAGCCCGCGATCACGAAGAGGGCGACCGTGAAGAGGCAGCCCTTGAGGCAGCCGAGCCCCGGGATCCGCATCGGGTTGGCGCCGCGCGGGCGGGGCGCGCGCGGCTCGCGCGGAGCCGGTGCCGGGGGCGGCGGCTGCGGAGGGGTGTACTGCTGCCGCGGAGGCGTGTACGGCCGGGCCTGCGGAGGCTGCTGCGGCTGCTGGTACGGCTGCGGCGGCTGCTGGTACTGCGGGGGGTACTGCTGCTGCCGCTGCGGCTCCTGCCGGTAGGGCTGTGGGGGCTGCTGGTACGGCTGCGGTGGCCGGCCTTCGTACTGCCGCGGCTGGGACTGCGGGGGCTGGGACTGCGGGGGCTGGGACTGCGGGGGCTGGTGCCGGGGCGGCTGCGGCCGGCGCTGCGGGCGACGTCGAAGCGGGTCCTCGCCCGGGTCGAGGTACTGCACCTGCGTCTGCTCGTTGCGGTCCCGGGCGGCACGCAGCTGGCTCTGCCAGGGGTGCGGTTCCTCGTTCTGCGAGGAGGGCGGGGGAACGGGCGGCATGACCGCGGTGGGGTCGGCCGCGGCGGGCCCGCCGCCGGTGGGCAGGACGCTGGTCGCCGCGGAGGGATCGTACGAGGGCGCCCCGGGCAGCACCTGGGTGGCGCCGGCCGGGTCCACGCCGGGAGCCGGCGGGACGGGCGCCGGCGCCGGGTCGGGGGCGAGCAGCGCCCCGACGCCGTCGGCGGCCTCGATCTGGTCGGGGGTGGCGTGCACTCCGATGCCGGCGGCGACCGTACGCAGGCCGCGCGCCAGGTTCTCGGCGCTGGGCCGGCGCTCGGGGTCCTTGCTCAGACAGCGCTCGATGACGGTCCACAGCGGACCCGGGACGGTCGAGGGGCGCCGCGGCTCCTCGCTGAGGTGCCGGTGCAGGACCTCCAGCGCGGTACCGCCCGCGAACGGCGGACGGCCCGTGACCAGCTCGTACAGGAGGATGCCGGCGCCGTAGATGTCCACAGCGGAGGTCTGCGGGCGGCCCTCGGCGGACTCGGGCGCGACGTAGGCGGGGGTGCCGACGAACTCGTGCGTGCGGGTCAGTCCCGGCGAGTCCGCCAGGCGCGCGATGCCGAAGTCGGTGAGCATCGGGTGCATCCGGCCGTCCTGCTCGGCGAGCAGGACGTTGGCGGGCTTGAGGTCGCGGTGGACGACACCGTCGGCGTGGCTGGCGGCGAGCGCGTCGGCGATCTGCGCGGTGAGCAGACCGGCGGCGACCGGGGTGAGCGGGCCGTTGTCCCGGATGTAGCGGTGCAGGTCGGGCCCCTCGACGAGATCCATGACCAGGGCCAGGACGTCGCCCTCCACGACCAGGTCCCGGGTGCGCACGATGTTGGGGTGGGTGAGCCGGAGCAGTACGGACCGCTCGCGCAGGAAGCGCATCACGATGTCCGCGTCGTTGGCCAGCTCCTCCTTGAGGACCTTGATCGCGACCGTCTCGCCGGGCCGGCCCGGCACGGCGGACTCGCCTGGGGGCGCCCCCATGCGGGCTCGCCAGACGGTGCCCGTGGCGCCGCGGCCGAGCGGCTCCTCGAGCAGGTACTTGCTGCCGATAGGCCGCACGTCACGCGCTCCCTGCTGATCGTGGTCCTGGGGGGGTGGTCCCGGGCTCCTGTCGTCTGTGGTGACCCGTCCGGGTGTCCGACCCACTTTAGTGCCGCCGAACGAGTCAACGGTCGATCGCACGGCCGAGCACCCTATGGCCGATTCCTTACCTTCAGGCGCCGGACTTGTCCGAAAACAAGACGCGTCAGCCGTACCCGTGGTTGCCGCGTGCGACACAGGGTGTGCTCAACCAGGCATTTTTACGTCCACAGCCGACCATTCAAGATCACTTGAGGCCGACCCGTGGGCGTGTTGTCCGTGGCAAGTGCGAGGATGCCCACAGCACGTCGCATCGGGGTCGGGAGCCCCCGCGCCGCGCTGACCTGAACCGGACGACGCGTCGGTGCCGGGCGGGGGGAGACTCACAGCGACTCCCCTGCCGAGCACACGCGCAGAAGGGACCGCTGACGGCGATGCAGATCCGGCTGACCGTCCTCGCACCGCACGCCGGACACGGCGCGGGGCGCTCCTGCGACGTGCTCGTCACCGCTCCGGCGGGGACCGCGCTGGCCGCCGTGGCCTCGGCTCTCGCCGCGGCCGTCTCCGGGCCCGACACCCCCACCTCCGGCACCACCGTCCTCTACGCGGGCCGGGAACGTCTCGACGGACAGCGCTCGGCCCTGGGCGAGCCCCCGCTCGTGGACGGCGCCGTGATCACGCTCCAGGTCCCGGGCGAGGACGAGCGGACCGGCGCGGGCGCCGCGGCCCGGCTCCACGTCGTCGCGGGGCCCGACGCGGGGGGAGTACACCTGCTGCACGGCGGGCCGATCCGGGTCGGGCGCTCCATGGACGCGGACGTTCCGCTCGACGACCCGGACGTCTCGCGGATGCACTGCGCGGTCACGGTGGGCGAGGACGGCCGGGTCACCGTCGCGGACCTCGGCTCCACGAACGGCACCACACTGGACGGCACACCGGTCGGCGACCGCCCGGTGCGGTTCCGCCCCGGCGCCCTGCTGCGCCTCGGCGAGTCCGCCCTGCGCCTGACGGGTCCCGACGTCGGCGGCGCGGACACGCTGCCGACGACGCCGGATGGCGAGGGACACCTGAGGGTGGGCTTCCCCGCGGGGACGGGTCTCGCGGGCGCGGGCATCACCACCGATCCGGGCGGGGCCGTCCCGGATGCCGGCGGCGGACCGGCGTGGGACACGGCCCCCGCCGACGCGGAGCCGGCCCTCGCCCACGGGGCGGGGTTCCGGGGCGGGCCGGGCGCGGTGTCCCACCCGGCCGACTCCGACTCCGGGACCACTGACGGCCGGGACGGCCCCGGCAGCCGGACCGGGAGGACCCCTCTCCCCGGCCAGCACGGCGAGGAACACGGCACCCACGGCCCGTACGGCACCCGTGCCGACGCCACCCACGGCGGCGGGCTGGACCACGGCGGCGCGTTCGGCCACGCACGGGCCTCAGACCCCCCGGCCGACGAGTCCGAGGCCCACAGCAGGACCCGGCGCCGGCCCCCGCCGACCCGCGGCCGGCGAGGAATAGGGGCCTGGGCCCGGCGCCTGGCCGGCGGCAGGGAGGACACACCGCACGCGGCCACCGGAACCGGTGCGCCGCCCACGACCCCGCCGGCCGCGGCGGGTACCTGGCCCGCCCCCGACACCTGGCCCGATCCGGCGGCGGTGCTGCTCACCGTGCTGGGCCCCGGGCCCCGGCTCTGGGAGCGCGGCCCCGACCACCCCGAGTCCCTCGTGGTCCGGCTCGGCACGGCCGACCGCGCCGCGCTGTCCGGCGTCCCGGTCACCGTCGGCCTGCGCGAGGTGGGGTCGCTCGGGCTCGCGGGCCCCGGGAACCGTCTGGCCGGACTCGCCCGCTCGGTCGTGGCCCAGCTCGCCGCCCTGCACTCTCCCGCCGACCTGGAGATCGTGCTCATCAGCGCGGACCGCGCCCGGCCGCTGGAGGAACGGCGCCGCGCCTGGGCCTGGCTCGGCTGGCTCCCCCATCTGCGCCCGGCGCACGGCCAGGACTGCCGGCTCCTCCTCGCCTACGACCGGGACCAGGCGCAGGCGCGCGCCGCGGAGCTCACCCGGAGGCTGGACGAGGGACCGCTGGGACCCGGCTGGCCGAGCGCCGACCGCACGGCCGTCGCCGAGGCGGCGGCCCGCCACGAAGGACCGGTCACGGTCGTGATCGTGGACGGCGACCCCGGCACGGCGGCGCTGCGGGAGACGACGGCACGGCTCGCGGGTGCGGGCGCCGCCGCCGGTATCCATCTGGTCTGTCTGGCCGAGGCGCCGACCGCTTCCCCCGTGTCCCCCGTCGCCGCGACGTACGAGAGTGCCTGCGCGGCCTCCCTGGCCTTCCGCGAGTGTGGGGCGGTCGCCCTGCTGAGCGGCGACGTGGCGACGGCGCTCCGGCTGCTGCGGACGGCCGGCGGCCGGGCCGCGGGGCACGGCACCATCGGTGTGGTGGACGCGGTGTCGGTGGCCTGGGCGGACCGCTTCGGCCGCGCCTTGGCGCCGCTGCGCACCGAGTCCGAGGCCCCGCACGGCCGGGCCACCGCGGCGGCGCTCCCGCCTTCCGCGAGGCTGCTCGACGAACTCGGTCTCGCTCGGGCCACTCCCGCGTCCCTGATGGCCCGCTGGGCCTCGGCAGGGGACGGCACGGCCGTACTCGGCGCGGGCCCGCGCGGACCGGTCTCGGTCGACCTGGCCGAGGAAGGCCCGCACCTGCTGATCGAGGGGCCGGCGGGCAGCGGACGGACGGAGCTGCTGCGGTCGGTCGCCGCCTCGCTGGCGGCCGGCGGCCGACCCGACCGCCTGGGTCTGCTGCTGGTCGACGGCGCGGGGGGCGAACGCGGCGAGGGCCTGGGCGTCTGCACGGAGCTGCCGCACGTCACCGAGCACCTGGTCGCCTCCGACCCGGTGCGGATGCGGGCGTTCGCCCAGGCGCTGGGCGCCGAGCTGAAGCGGCGCGCGGAGCTGCTGGGTGACGGGCACTTCGCCGACCGGCGGGCCACCGGCCGTCTGATCGCGCAGCGCCCGCCGAGCGCGGCGGAGACGCTTCCCGTCTCGGCCCGGGTCACCACCCGGATTCCCGACGCCCGGACGGGCACCGGCCGCCCCGGCGACGGCAGCCTCGACGAACGCCCGAGCGGCCGGACCTCGCGGTCCGGGGCGGACGACCTGACCTACCTGCCCAGCGGCCGGACCCTGCGGACGGGCGAGGGGCCCGTCGGCGAACGTGTCCCGCGCGCCGGGGCCGCCGATCTCACCGACCGGCCCGGCGGGCGCGTCCCGCGAGTGCCGGACGGCGACCTCGGCGACCGCCCCTCCGGGCGGCTGCCGCTGCGCGAGGAGTCCGGTCCCCAAGACCGCTCCTCCGGACGCCTTCCGAGGGCCGCCTCCGGCGACCTCGGCGACCGGCCCAGCGGGCGCGTGGTCCGGGTCGACGAGACCGGCCCGGAGGACCGGTTCCGGAGCCGGGTTCCCCGGGGCGCCGAAGCGCCCGGCGCCGCCGAGGCGGACGGGCTCCCCCGGCTCGTCGTGCTGGTCGACGACTACGACGCACTCGTGGCACCCGCACTCGGAGCGCCGGGGCGGCCCGCGGCCGGCTCGGTGGTGCGGGCCCTCGAGGCCGTCGCGCGCGGCGGCGCCCGGCTGGGCGTGCACCTCGTCGCGACCTCGGCCCGGCCCGACCGGACGGCGGACACGGAGCCGGCCCACGGGGCGCGGCTGCGGATCGTGCTCGACGCGCCGCCCGTCGCGTCCGGTCCCGACGGTCCGGCACCTGGCCGGGGGCGGCTCGGCCACCCGGACGGCCGGGTGACCCCGTTCCAGGCGGGCCGGGTCACCGGCCGCATCCCGCGCACGGCGACCCTGCGGCCCACGGTGGTCCCGCTGGAATGGGAGCGGATGGGCGACCCGCCCACCCGCAGACCGGTGCGCGAACTGGGCAACGGACCGACCGACCTGGCGCTGCTCGCCTCCGCGCTGGAGAGGGCTGCCCGCTCCGTCGAGGCGACGCCGGTGTCCCCGCTGACCCCCGCCGTCCGCCCCTGACGCATCCTCGATGGCCCTCCGGGCCTCCCCCGGAGGACCCGGCCCGACGCGTACCCGCTCCTCCGCCCGCCGCGGCTCCCCGCCCGGCCGAGGCCGGTCCCCGTGCCCGGATACCGGTTCTCTCGCGCCCTGACCGCACGTCACGAGCCGATCACGATCTCCGATTTCCCGCCGAAGGCGGTATTGCGGGGTCCGGACGCCCGGCGTAGACCTGTCGGGACCGGGACGAGCACGCGCACGGAAGAGACGGGGCAGTCATGCGTACAACTCTTCGTACACGCAAGGCCGTGACGATGATCGCCGCCTTGGCCGCGGCCACCGCACTGACCCTGACGGGGTGCGGCGGCGACGAGCCCGCCGAGAAGCCGGGCGCCTCGGGGAGCGCCGGTCCGGACGGCGACGGGGGGACCGTCTCCTTACCGTCCCTCAAAGGCCAGAAGATCGAGGTCGCGGCCGTCTGGACCGGCCCCGAACAGGAGAACTTCACCAAGGTCCTGAAGGAGTTCGAGAAGCGCACCGGGGCCACCGTCACGTTCGTGCCCGCCCAGGACCCGATCGTGAACTTCCTCGGGACGAAGATCGCGGGCGGCTCCCCGCCCGACGTGGCCATGCTCCCCCAGGTCGGCGCGATCCGGCAGGCCGTCGCCCAGAAGTGGGTGAAGCCGGCCGGGCCCGAGGCCAGGGCGCAGCTCTCGGCCCACTACACGAAGGGCTGGCAGGACCTCGGCGCCGTCGACGGAACGCAGTACGGCGTCTATTTCAAGGCCGCCAACAAGTCCCTGGTCTGGTACAACTCCGCCGCCTTCGAGAACGCGGGCGCCGCCGAGCCGAAGACCTGGAAGGACTTCCTCGCCACCGCCGAGACGATCTCGGCGTCCGGCGTCACCCCCGTGTCGGTGGGCGGCGCGGACGGCTGGACCCTCACCGACTGGTTCGAGAACGTCTACCTGTCGCAGGCGGGTCCGGCGGCATACGACCGGCTGGCCCGGCACGAGATCAAGTGGACCGACCCCTCCGTCGCCGCGGCCCTGACCACGCTCGGGGAGCTGTTCGGCAAGCCGCGGCTGATCGCGGGCGGCGCGGACGGCGCGCTGCAGACGGAGTACCCGGTCTCGGTCACCCAGACCTTCACCGGTGGCGACCAGCCCAAGGCCGCGATGGTGTTCGAGGGCGACTTCGCCGCCGTCAACATCGCGCAGACCGACGCCGAGATCGGCACGGACGCGAAGGTGTTCCCGTTCCCGGCGGTCGGTTCGGGCGGGCAGGCGCCGGTCGTGACCGCGGGCGACGCGGCGGTGGCCCTGAAGGACACCGAGGGCGCTCAGGCGCTGCTGACCTTCCTCGCCTCCCCGGACGCGGCGGCGATCTGGGCGGGAGCGGGCGGTTTCCTGTCGCCCAACAAGAGCCTGGACCCGGCGGCGTACCCGAACGACGTCCAGCGCGAGATCGCCCGGGCGCTCATCGGCGCCGGGGACGACTTCCGCTTCGACATGTCGGACCAGATGCCGCAGTCGTTCGGCGGAACGCCCGGCAAGGGCGAGTGGAAGGCGCTGCAGGACTTCCTGAAGAACCCGAAGGACGTCGCGGGCGCCCAGGCACGGCTGGAGGCCGACGCGGCCAAGGCGTACCAGAGCTGACGTCGTGACCTCGGCGCCCGCTGGGCGGCCCGCGAAGGCCGCCCCCCGCAAGAGTGTCACCGGCAGCCGCAAGGTGGTGGCGGCGGGTTTCCTGCTCCCCGCCCTGCTGTTGCTCGGTGCGCTCGTCGTCTACCCGATCGGGTACTCCGTCCGGCGTTCCTTCTTCGACAAGTCCGGCGACTCCTTCGCCGGCTTCGGCAACTACGTCGAGCTCTTCACCGACGACACCCTGCTGACCGCGGTCGAGAACAACGTGATCTGGGTGGTTCTCGCGCCGACCGTCGCGACGGCGCTCGGCCTGGTCTTCGCCGTGCTCACCGAACGGGTGCGCTGGGGGACGGCGTTCAAGCTGATCATCTTCATGCCGATGGCGATCTCCATGCTCGCCGCGGGGATCATCTTCCGGCTCGTCTACGAACAGGACCCGGACCGCGGGGTCGCCAACGCCGTCTGGGTCGGCGTCCACGACACCTTCGCGGAGTCGTCCGGCTTCCCCCGGGCCCGACCGCTGCCCGTCCATCCGCTGGCGGCGGCCGACGGCGGCGGATACGTCACCAAGGGGCCGGTGCGCGCCGGGGAGACCGCCAGGCTGCCGCTGATCGGTGTGGCGCCCGCGCGGATGCCCGAGGGCGCCCGGCCCGCGCGCGATCCGGCCGTCGAGGACGGTCTGGTCACCGGCACCGCCTGGCTGGACTTCACCAAGGGGGGCGGCGGGCGGCAGAACGCCGTCGACCCGGGCGAACTCGGCCTGAAGGGTCTGCGCATCGAGGCGGTGAAGGACGGCCGGGTCGTCGCGAGCACCACGGCCGCGGCGGACGGCACCTTCCGGCTCCCGGCCGCCGCCGACGGGGCGGTGCTCCGGCTCCCCGTGAGCAACTTCCGGGAGCAGTACGACGGCGTGTCCTGGCTCGGTCCCTCGCTCGTCACCCCGGCGGTGATCGGCAGCTACGTGTGGATGTGGGCGGGGTTCGCGATGGTGCTGATCGCCGCCGGTCTGGCGAGCGTGCCGCGCGAACTCCTCGAAGCCGCCCGGGTCGACGGCGCGAACGAGTGGCAGGTCTTCCGCCGCGTCACCGTCCCACTGCTCGCGCCCGTCCTCGCGGTCGTCCTGGTCACGCTGATGATCAACGTGCTCAAGGTCTTCGACCTGGTCTTCATCATCGCTCCGGGTTCCGCGCAGGACGACGCGAACGTCCTGGCGCTCCAGCTGTACCGCTCGTCCTTCGGTACGGACGCGGATCTCGGGATCGGCTCCGCGATCGCCGTACTGCTCCTGCTGCTGGTCATCCCGGTGATGGCCGTCAACATCCGCCGCATGCGAAGGGAGGCCCGCCGGTGACGGCATCCGAGCGAGGCACACCCCGGCGAGGCGGTACGGGCGGGCGGCTGGCGGCCGTCGCCGCCGGCGGCGTGATGCGGGTCTTCCTCGTGCTGATCGCTCTCTTCTGGCTGATGCCGACGGCCGGCCTGTTGCTGTCCTCGCTGCGCGCGCCGTCCGACATCAGCGAGAGCGGCTGGTGGACGGTCTTCACCCGGCCCGCGCAGCTGACCACGGAGAACTACGCCCAGTTGCTCGCCGACGACACCCTCACGCGCTCGCTGCTGTCCACGGTCCTGATCACCGTGCCGGCCACCGTCCTCGTCGTGGTCGTCGGCTCGCTGGCGGGATACGCCTTCGCCTGGCTGGAGTTCCCCGGCCGTGACTGGTGCTTCCTGGTCGTCGTGGGTCTGCTCGTGGTCCCGGTCCAGGTCGCGCTGGTGCCCGTGTCGAAACTGTTCGGCGCGGTCGGCCTCTTCGAGACGACGCTGGGCGTCGTCCTCTTCCACACGGCGTTCGGACTGCCGTTCGCGATCTTCCTGCTGCGGAACTTCTTCGCGGAGATCCCGCGTGAGCTGCTGGAGGCGGCCCGGCTCGACGGGGCGGGTGAGATCCGCCTCTTCACCCGGGTCGTCCTGCCGCTGGGCGGTCCGGCGATCGCCTCGCTCGGCATCTTCCAGTTCCTGTGGGTGTGGAACGACATGCTCGTCGCGCTGATCTTCGCGGACTCCGAGTCACCGCCGATCACGGTGGCGCTCCAGCAGCAGGTCCGGCAGTTCGGCAACAACATCGACGTGCTGGCGCCGGGCGCGTTCGTCTCCATGGTGATTCCGCTGGCGGTGTTCTTCGCCTTCCAGCGCCAGTTCGTGTCGGGGGTGATGGCGGGCGCGGTGAAGTGACGCGGCGGCGGAGGACGAGCGGTTCACCGGGAACTTCGGACAAAAGTAAGGGAAACCGCTCAATACGGCATAGAGTGCGGCTCGATGACGACGCATCGAGACCCCACTCCGCCCCCCTCGCCCGAGGCCGGCGAGGGCACCGGCACCGGGAACGCGCCCTCGCCGTCGGCGGCGTCGGCGGCCGGCGCGGTGCCGGCCTGCGCGCCGGCACCCCCGGCGCTCACCGGATCGCCGTTCGACTCGCCCACCTTCACCTCGGCCACCTTCGTCACCGTGGGCCGCGGCCCGCTGCTGGCGCTCGTCACACTCTGGCTCCTCACCCGGGCCGGGATGCTGCTGCTCCTGGTCCGCGACAGCCTGGGCATCGGTGGCGTGGGGCGTGAGGTGTCCGTTCTCTACCAGTTCTGGTACGACCAGTTCACCCACGGCACCTTCCCGGTGAACGACGTGACCTGGCAGTACCCGCCGGGCGCCGCACTGGTCATCGTCTCGCCGGCGGCGCTGCCCTGGCTCACGTACGTCCAGGCGTTCGTCGCGCTCACCCTGCTCGCCGACGCGGTGGTGACCGCCGCGCTCGCCCGCGCCGACCGCCGGCGCGTCACCCACGGGGCCTGGCTCTGGGTCTGCGGGCTCCCGCTGCTCCTGCACCTGCCGCTCGCCCGGTACGACGTCCAGGTCACCGCCCTCGCGGTGCTCTCCCTGCTGGCGCTGAGCTCCCGCTCGGTCCTCGGTCACCGCTTCGGCGGGGCGCTCGCCGCGGTCGGCGCCCTGGTCAAGGTGTGGCCGGTGCTGGCGCTGATCGGAACGCCCCGTGGCCGCACCACCCGCGATGCCTGGGTCTGCGCCGCCGTCACCGCGGCGGCGCTCCTGGTCGCCCTCGCCCTCTCCTTCTCGCACGCCTTCGGCTTCCTGCGCCAGCAGGGCGACCGGGGCGTGCAGATCGAGTCCCTGGGCGGCACGGCGCTGGCCGTGGCGCGGGCGACCGGTCTGTGGACGGGACGGGTGCGGTACCGCTACGGCGCCTTCGAGTACGTCGGCCCGTACGTCTCCAGTGTGGGCCGGCTCGCCCTGCTTCTGACCGTCCTCGCCTTCTGCTGGCTGGTGGTCTGGCGGGTCCGGGCCGCCCGGTGGACCGCGGCGACCCCGCTGGACGCCGCGCTCGCCGCCGTCCTGCTGTTCACGGTCACCAGCCGGGTGATCAGCCCCCAGTACATGATCTGGCTGCTGGGTCTGGCCGCCGTGTGCCTCACCTCGCGGGCGACCGTGATGCGGCCGGTGGCGCTGCTCCTCCTGCCGGCGGCCTCCCTGAGCTCGCTCGCCTACCCCGTCCTGTACGAGGACCTGCTCACCGGTTCCTGGCCCGGCGTGACGGTCGTCGCGCTCCGCAACGGGCTGCTCCTCGCGGCGGCGCTGCTCGCCGCGAGGCGGCTGTGGACCTCGACGGTGGCACCGCCGCGCTGAAGGGCCGCCACGGCCCCCCGCACGCCGGAGGACGTGCCGGGGGCCACGGCCGACGCGGCGTTCCCGCCGCGCGAGCGTCGGCCTAGAGCCGCGTCAGGCGACCTTCGCCCTGACGCGGCACTAGCTGTGCGCCCGCAGCAGCTGGCGCATGGTGCGCATGGCCACCGAGAGGTTCGCCAGGTCGAAGGTCTCCGACACCTGGATCTCCTCGAGCGTCGTGCGCGCGCGGCCCAGGATCGCCGCGTTCTTCTCCTCCCAGGACTTGAACCGCTCCTCCGGCGTCGCGGTGTCGTCGCCCACCGCCAGGACGTCGGCGGTCAGAGCGGCGTGCGCGGCGAACAGGTCCTCTCGAATGGAGGCGCGGGCCATCGACTGCCAGCGGTCGGTGCGCGGCAGTTCGATGATCCGGTCCATCAGCTGGGAGATCCGCAGCCGGTCGGCGAGGTCGTAGTAGACCTCGGCCACCGCCATCGGGTCCTTGACCGTGCGGTCCGCGATGGCGACGACGTCCAGGATCGGGAAGGCCGAGGAGAAGCCGGCGACCCGCAGGGCCAGCTCCTCCGGCACACCCAGGTCGGTCAGCTCCCGCACGATCGACCGGTACCACTCCTGGTCGGCTCCGCGCAGCAGCTGCGGCAGCTCGCTCCAGACCTGTTCCACGCGCTCCGCGAAGAACTCGATCGTCTCCTGGAGCTGGAGCGGCTGCGGGCGGTTGCCGAGCAGCCAGCGCGTGCCGCGCTCGACCAGCCGGCGGGAGTGCAGGCGCATCCGGGTCTGGACGTCGGCCGGCACCCGGTTGTCGAGCGCCTCGACCGCGTCCCAGACCGTGCCGAGCCGGAAGATGGCGCGGGCCGCGGTCTGCGCGCGGACGATCTCCTCGATCGACGCTCCGGTCTCCTCGCGGAGGCGGTGCAGGAAGGTGGAGCCGCCGGTGTTGACCGTGTCGTTGACCAGGACGGTCGTGACGATCTCGCGGCGCAGCGGGTGGTTGTCGACCGCCGCGGTGAACGTCTCCCGCAGCTGCGCGGGGAAGTAGGCGTGCAGCAGGCCCAGCAGGTAAGGGTCGTCCGGCAGCCCGGTCCCGATGAGCTCGTCGGCCACCGTGATCTTGGTGTAGGCCAGCAGGACGGCGAGCTCGGGCTGGCTGAGACCCTTGCCGGCGTTGAGCAGTTCGCGGATCTGCCGGTCGTTGGGCAGGAACTCCAGCGAGCGGTCCAGCGCTCCGTCGCGGCCCAGGCGGCGCATGAAGCGCTGGTGGGCGTGGAGCAGGGACGGCGACTGGGCGACGGCGTTGGCCAGGGCCACGTTCTGCGCGTAGTTGTTGCGCAGCACCAGCGTGCCGACCTCGTCCGTCATCTCGGCGAGGATGCGGTTGCGCTGCTTCACGGTCATGTCGCCTTCGGTGACGAGCCCGTTGAGCAGGATCTTGATGTTCACCTCGTGGTCGGAGGTGTCCACGCCGGCGCTGTTGTCGATGGCGTCGGTGTTGACCTTGCCGCCCACGCCGTCGGGGCCGCCCCTGCGGGCGAACTCGATGCGGCCGAGCTGCGTCAGACCGAGGTTGCCGCCCTCGCCGACGACCTTGACCCGCAGGTCCTCGCCGTTGACGCGGATGGCGTCGTTGGCCTTGTCGCCGACGTCCGCCTGCGACTCGGTGGACGCCTTGACGTACGTGCCGATGCCGCCGTTCCACAGCAGGTCGACCGGTGCGTGGAGGATCGCCTGCATCAGCTCGGCGGGGGTCATCTTGGCGACGCCCGGTTCGATACCGAGGGCCGCCCGCATCTGCGCGTTGACCGGGATCGACTTCGCGCTGCGCGGGTGGATGCCGCCGCCCGCGGAGAGCAGCCCGGTGTCGTAGTCGGCCCAGGAGCTGCGGGGCAGCTCGAAGAGGCGGCGGCGCTCGGCGTACGAGACGGCGGCGTCCGGGGTCGGGTCGACGAAGATGTGGCGGTGGTCGAAGGCCGCGACCAGACGGATGTGCTCGGACAGCAGCATGCCGTTGCCGAAGACGTCGCCGGACATGTCGCCGACACCGACGACGGTGAAGTCCTCGGTCTGGGTGTCGTGGCCGAGCTCGCGGAAGTGCCGTTCGACCGACTCCCAGGCGCCGCGGGCGGTGATGCCCATGCCCTTGTGGTCGTAGCCGGCCGAGCCGCCCGAGGCGAAGGCGTCGCCCAGCCAGAAGCCGTAGTCGACGGCGACGGCGTTGGCGATGTCGGAGAAGGTCGCGGTGCCCTTGTCGGCGGCGACGACGAGGTAGGTGTCGTCCTCGTCGTGGCGGACCACGCCGCGCGGGGGCACGACCTCGCCGGCGACCAGGTTGTCGGTGATGTCGAGCAGCGCCGAGATGAAGGTCTTGTAGGAGGCGATGCCCTCGGCCAGCCAGGCGTCGCGGTCGACGGAGGGGTCCGGGAGCTGCTTGGCGACGAAGCCGCCCTTGGCGCCGACGGGCACGATGACGGTGTTCTTCACCATCTGCGCCTTGACCAGGCCGAGGATCTCGGTACGGAAGTCCTCGCGGCGGTCGGACCAGCGCAGACCGCCGCGCGCGACCTTGCCGAAGCGCAGGTGGACGCCCTCGACGCGCGGGGAGTACACCCAGATCTCGAAGGCCGGGCGCGGCGCCGGGAGGTCCGGCATCGCCTGCGGGTCGAACTTCATCGACACGTAGGTGTGGGGGGCGCCGTCGGCGGCGCGCTGGAAGAAGTTCGTCCGGAGCGTGGCCTTGATGACGGTGAGGAAGGAACGCAGGATGCGGTCCTCGTCCAGGCTGGCGACCTGGTCGAGGGCGCCGTCAAGCTCCTCCATCAGCCCGTCGATCAGCTCGGTGCCGGCGCGCTGGCGCTCCGGGGACATCCGGGCCTCGAACAGGGAGACGAGCAGCCGGGTGGTGTGGACGTTGTTGCGGAGGGTGTCCTCCATGTAGTCCTGGCTGAACGTCGAGCCGGCCTGGCGCAGGTACTTCGCGTAGGCGCGCAGCACCATCGCCTCGCGCCAGTCGAGACCGGCGGAGAGCACCAGCGCGTTGAAGCCGTCGTTCTCGGCGGCGCCGGTCCAGCTGGCGGAGAACGCCTCCTGGAAGCGCTCACGGGCGTCGTCGGCGAGGTAGTCGCCGGCGTTGCCCGCCGGGGCGGGCATCCGCAGGCCGAAGTCGTAGATCCACGCGTGGGTGCGGTCGGCGCAGCGCAGCTCGTAGGGACGCTCGTCGACGACCTCGACGCCGAGCCGGTTGAGGACCGGAAGGACGGCGGAGAGGGAGACCTGCTCGCCGGTCTTGTAGATCTTGAAGCGGCGCTCGCCGGGGCCGGTGACGACCGGTTCGTACAGCGAGAGGGCGAACTCCTCTCCACTGCCGGTCAGCTGCTCCAGGTGGACCAGGTCGGCGACGGCGGCACGCGGCGAGTGGTCCGCCTTGTAGCCCTCGGGGAAGGCGTTGCCGTAGCGGCGCAGCAGTTCGGCGGCGCGCTCCTCGCCGCACTCGGCGGTGAGGGCCTCGCCGAAGCCGTCGGCCCAGGAGCGGGCGGCCTCGACGAGCCGGGCCTCGATGCGCTCCTTGTCGGTCTCGGAGAGCTGCGGCAGTTCGGTGCCGGGCTCGACCCGGACGACGAAGTGGATCCGGGAGAGGATCGACTCGGTGTTCCAGGCCGTGAAGTCGACGCTGGTGCCGCTCAGCTCCTCCTTGAGGATGTCGATGATCCTCAGGCGGACACCGGTGGTGTAGCGGTCGCGCGGCAGGTAGACGAGGGCGGAGTAGTAGCGGCCGTACTCGTCCTGGCGCAGGTAGAGCCGCAGCCGGCGGCGTTCCTGCAGGTAGAGGACGGAGGTGACGATGGAGCGCAGCTCGTCGACCGGGGTCTGGAAGAGCTCGTCGCGCGGGTAGGTCTCCAGGATCTGGAGCAGGTCGCGGCCGTCATGGCTGTTGGGCGAGAAACCGGCGCCCTCCAGGACCTCCTGGACCTTGCGGCGGACGACCGGGACGCGGCGCACGGACTCGGTGTACGCGGCGGAGGAGAACAGGCCGAGGAAGCGGCGCTCGCCGATGACGTTGCCGTCGGCGTCGAACTTCTTCACGCCCACGTAGTCGAGGTAGGAGGGGCGGTGCACCGTGGCACGGCTGTTGGCCTTGGTGAGGATCAGCAGCTTGTGCTCGCGGGCCTTGGCGCGGGCGTCGGCGGGCAGCCGGCTGAAGGACGACGAGACGGGGACGTGGTGGCTGTCGTCCGTGGTGCCGTGCTGCGGGTCGGAGCGCAGGATGCCGAGGCCGGTCCCGGGGACGGCCGCCAGGGCGTCGCCGTCGACCAGCTCGTACTCGCGGTAGCCGAGGAAGGTGAAGTGGTCGGCGGCGAGCCAGCGCAGCAGCTCGCGGGCCTCCTCCACCTCGGTGGGGCGCAGGTCGTCGGCGACGGGCTCCTCGGGCAGGCCGTCGGCGATACGCAGCGCGGCGTCGCGCATCTTCTCCCAGTCCTCGACGGTCTCGCGGACGTCGGACAGGACACGCAGCAGGTCGACGGTGATCTGCTTCAGGTCGGCGCGGTCGGTCTCCCGGTCGATCTCGACGTGGATCCAGGACTCGATGAGCGCGTCGTGCGGGAGGTCGGCCTTGCCCGCGGACCGTTCGTGGGCCAGCACCTCGATGAGCTTGCCGGTGACGTCGCGGCGGACGAGTACCTGCGGGTGGATCACGACGTGGATGCCGCGTCCGTGGCGGGACAGCTCGTTGGTGACGGAGTCCACGAGGAACGGCATGTCGTCGGTGACGACCTCGACGACGGAGTGGCTGGAGGTCCAGCCGTTCTCCTCGACCGTCGGGGTGTGCACGCGGACGTTCGCGGTGCCCTGGGGGCGGTTCTCCGCGAGCCGGTAGTGGGAGCGGGCGGCGCCGAAGATGTCCTCCGGGTCACGGCCGGCGAGGTCTTCGGGCGCCGTGTGCAGGTAGTAGCGCTGGAGGTAGTCGAGAAGGGTGCCCCGGTCGGGCTGCTTCCCGTTCTCTGGCCCCGTCGGAAGTCGCCCCCCGGCCGGGCTGTTCTCAGCTACCCGGGCCGCCCTCGCGAGCAGCTCGGCCTTGGCTTCGTCCAGCTTGGTCTGCATGTCCTCTGGCTCCTGTCGCGCGCCATTGCGTGACGTCGGTGGAAGAAAGGACACAACGCCACGACGCGGGGCTACCGGTCGGAGTCGACGTTATGCCGCGATGAGAGATGTCCGAGCCGGTATCGGCCAACCTGGGCGAGGCGCCCGGACGGAGAAGAACAGCGAACGCCGTGTCGGCCCGGCCGCCGGAGCGGACCGGGCGAAGGCCGGGGGCTTCGCTGCCCCCACGGCGTATCGCGCTGATCACGGGAAAAGCCTATCGCTTGCCACCCCCGGACCGTCATGGTCCGTATGTGTACAAAAGACGGGGTGGAAGTTTGACGTTATGGACAGCGACACATGTCCTCTTGGCAGAACGGGGCGGCGCGGGAAGTGTGTACCGCGGGCACCATCGATGTCTGGGATCTGGGAGTCGTGATGGCGAAGATCTTGATCGTGACCGGTGACGCGGCGGAATCGCTGGAGGTCATGTACCCGTACCAGCGGCTGCTGGAGGAGGGATACGAGGTGCACATCGCGGCGCCGGCGCGCAAACGGCTGCGGTTCGTGGTGCACGACTTCGAGCCGGGCTACGACACGTACACCGAGAAGCCCGGGTACACCTGGCCTGCCGACCTGGCCTTCGACGAGGTCGACCCGGGCGACTACCTGGCGGTGGTGGTCCCGGGCGGCAGGGCGCCGGAGTACCTCCGCAACGACCCGGAGCTCCGCAAGATCCTCAAGTCCTTCTTCGACGCGGACAAGCCGGTGGCCCAGATCTGCCACGGTCCGCTGCTGACGGCGGCGATCGGGGGACTGGAGGGTCGCCGCGTGACGGCCTACCCCGCGCTGGAGCTCGACATGCAGGCGGCGGGCGCGACCTTCCAGGACACCGAGGCGGTCGTGGACGGCTCCCTGGTCTCCTCCCGCGCCTGGCCGGACCACCCGGCCTGGATGCGGGAGTTCCTGAAGGTCCTGCGCGAACGGGGCTGAGACAGGGCGGGTGGCCTCTGACCGGGCGGTCACGCCCTGGCACGCACGCTGCCGGCCGAAGGCCACCCGACAGGCTCTCAGCGCAGCTCCTCCGCCACCGCGACCGCCTCCGCGAGGGAGTCCACCACCGGCACCCCCACCGCCTCCAGGCTGGTCCGGCTGTGCGAACCGCCGGTGTACAGGACCGCCCGCGCACCCACGTGGGCCGCCGCCCGGGCGTCGTCCGCCGCGTCCCCGATGACGACGATCCGCTCCGCGGGGACGTCGCCGAGGGCCGTCAGATGCCGCACCATGTGCGCCGTCTTGCCCTCCGTCGAGGAACCGACCCGGCCGTCGACCCGGACGAAGCGCTGCTCGATCCCGTGCCGGCGCACCAGCGGCACCAGCTCCACGTGCGGCGCGAGGGAGAGCAGCGACTGGGTGTGGCCGGACTCCTGCCGCGCGGCCAGCAGCTCCGCCGCACCGGCCGTCAGCCCGCAGCCTTCGGCCCGCTGCCAGTAGTGCCGGTGGAAGACGACGTCCATCACTTCCCACTCGGCGTCGGTCGGCAGCCGCCCCATCAGCCGCTCGTAGAACTTCGGCACCGGCACCATGTAGAGATCGCGGTAGCGGGCGAGTGTGATCGGCTCCAGGCCCAGTTCCGCGAAGGCCGCGTTCGTCGCGCCGATGACGGCGTGGATGTCGTCGAGCAGGGTCCCGTTCCAGTCCCAGACCAGATGCCTGCCGTGCCGCGCTCCGTGCTTCCCCATGCGACGACGGTACCGGCAGCCGCCGACAAGGGGCAGGGGCGCCGAGTACCGCCGGGCCCGCCCGGCCCGGCCCCCGGGGGACGGGCACCCGTCGGCGGCGCTCAGCCCAGAAGTCCGGGGATCTCCTGGATGCCGAACCACAGCAGTTCGTGGTCCTCCGCGCCGTCCACGGTGAACTGTGCGTCGTCGTCGCCCAGGTCCGCCGCCCCGAGCGCGTCCGCCGCGGCCGAGACGTCCGGCTCGGCGTCGTCGGCGTCGGCGTGCACCGCCGCGGCCTCGGCGAGCGCGACGGGCCGGGCGATCCGCACCTCGCCGAGCGAACTCGCGTCCAGCCCCCGGTCCGGGTCGACGACCGCGTCCTTGTCCGGCACGTCGACGGCGACGACGATCCGGCGCCGCGCGGCCGAGGGGTCGCCCGCGAGCAGCCGCAGCGAGGCGGCGGCGGCCCGGCTGAGGGCCGCGTACTCGAGCTCCTCGATGTCGTCGGAGACGTACCACTCGCGCAGGGCGGGGGTGACGGCGAAGGCGGTCAGCGGGCCGGGACCCAGCTCGCCCGCCTTGTGCGCCTCTGCGAGACCGGGAAGGGTCAGGGGGACGTACACGCGCATGGCTCGGCCGCTTTCGTAGGGGGAGACGCCCTCAGGCCGGGTGTCCTCGGGCCGGGCGTGACCGCACGGCCGGAGGACACCCGACAGGCTCCCAGGATACGTCCGGAGTACCCCTTCGGGGTGTCCGGTCGTCTCCTCGGCGGTCCACCCGGGACATACCCCGGACCCGCGCTCGCGGGCGGCGCCGAGCCGTCGCTCACTCTGATAGGTGAACCCGCCGGTCGGCCGCTCGGCCGCCCCGCCGCCTTGCGACCGCGCCGATCGCCCCCGTACAAGATCCCCAACAGAAGTTACCGCCCGGTAGTCGATCGGGCGCGAGGGAACGGGAACGCCCATGGACACCACCGCCACGACGACCTCCCCCACCGCACCGGCCCGCACCCCCGAGGCGGCCACCACCCGGCCCCGGACCCCGCGCCCCCGCACGGCTCCCCGCGGCTCCGCCGGCACCGGCCCGCGCGGCCGGGCCGGCACCCGCCCGGCCGTCCCCGCACAGGTCCCCGCGGTGCCCTGCGCGCTGCCGCCGCACACGATGTTCGCCGAGCGCCTGCTCGCCGTCCTGAGCGGCGACCGGCCCGTCCACTGGATGCTCGGCCAGACCGTCGGCGCGGCGTACGAGCAGCTCGTCCGGCTGGCCCCGCAGACGCCCCTGAGGTCCGTCGGCTCCCGGCCCGTGCTGCGCCGCTGCGCGGTCCATCCGCCCCGGCCGGGAGTGGTCGAGGCGTTCGCGAGTATCGCGACCGGCGAGCGGATCAGGGCGATGGCCTTCCGCCTGGAGCGCGGCGCGGACGGCCGCTGGCGCTGCGCCGCCGTCGAGCTGGACGGACTCCACGCGCGGGTGCCGGCCCAGTCGCGCTCCGGCCGGGCGGGTGCCGGGCGGGCATGACGAAGGGCCGGGCACCCTCGGGTACCCGGCCCACACGCCGTACGGACCGTGCCGCGACTACTTCTTGCGACGGCGACCGCCGCCACCGCTCTTCTGCGCCTTGCGGCGCTCCGCGCGGGTCATGCCGCCACCCTCGCCCTGGACGTCGTCGCTGACGAAGTCGCCCTCGACGATGCTGCCCTCGCCGTCCACCTTGGGGGCGGAGAAGTGGAGACGGTCCGGCCGCTGCGGGGCGTCGAGGCCCTTGGCCCGGATCTCCGGACGGCCGGCCCCGGCCGGAACCGCGTCCTGCTTGTCGAGCGACGGCACCGCGTCCTGCACCGGGACCTCCTCGACCTGCTGCTCGACCTGGACCTCCAGGTTGAACAGGTAGCCGACGGACTCCTCCTTGATGCCCTCCATCATGGCGGTGAACATGTCGAAGCCCTCGCGCTGGTACTCGACCAGCGGGTCCTTCTGCGCCATGGCGCGCAGGCCGATGCCCTCCTGGAGGTAGTCCATCTCGTAGAGGTGCTCGCGCCACTTGCGGTCGAGCACGGACAGCACCACACGGCGCTCCAGCTCACGCATGATGTCCGAGCCGAGCGACTTCTCACGGGCGTCGTACTGCTCGTGGATGTCGTCCTTGACGGACTCGGCGATGAACTCGGCGGTGATGCCCGCGCGGTCGCCGGCCGCCTCCTCCAGCTCCTCCACGGTGACCTTCACCGGGTAGAGCTGCTTGAAGGCGGTCCACAGGCGGTCGAGGTCCCACTCCTCCGCGAAGCCCTCGGCGGTCTCCTGGCGGATGTAGTCGTCGATCGTGTCGTCCATGAAGTGCTGGATCTGCTCGTGCAGGTCCTCGCCCTCCAGGACGCGGCGACGCTCGCCGTAGATGACCTCGCGCTGACGGTTGAGGACCTCGTCGTACTTCAGGACGTTCTTACGGGTCTCGAAGTTCTGCGTCTCGACCTGCGACTGCGCCGAGGCGATCGCGCGCGTCACCATCTTGTTCTCGATCGGCACGTCGTCCGGCACGTTGGCCATGGCCATGACCCGCTCGACCATCTGGGCCTTGAAGAGGCGCATCAGGTCGTCGCCGAGGGAGAGGTAGAAACGGGACTCGCCCGGGTCGCCCTGACGGCCGGAACGACCGCGCAGCTGGTTGTCGATGCGCCGCGACTCGTGGCGCTCGGTGCCGAGGACGTAGAGCCCGCCGAGATCCTTGACCTCCTCGAACTCCGCCTTGACCGCCAGCTCCGCACGCTCCAGGGCGCCCGGCAGGGCCGCCGCCCACTCCTCGACGTGCTCGACCGGGTCCAGCCCCGCCTGGCGCAACTCCGCCTCGGCCAGGTCGTCCGGGTTGCCGCCGAGCTTGATGTCGGTGCCTCGGCCGGCCATGTTGGTGGCGACGGTCACAGCGCCCTTGCGGCCGGCCTGGGCGACGATCGTCGCCTCACGGTCGTGCTGCTTGGCGTTGAGGACCTCGTGCTGGATGCCGCGCTTGGACAGCTGCTGGGAGAGGTACTCGGACTTCTCGACCGACGTCGTACCGACGAGGATCGGCTGGCCCTTCTCGTGCTTCTCCGCGATGTCGTCGACGACCGCGTCGAACTTCGCGACCTCGGTCCGGTAGATCAGGTCCGACTGGTCCTTGCGGACCATGGGCTTGTTCGTCGGGATCGGGACGACACCGAGCTTGTAGATCTGGTGGAACTCGGCGGCCTCGGTCATGGCCGTACCGGTCATGCCCGAGAGCTTGTCGTAGAGGCGGAAGAAGTTCTGCAGGGTGATCGTGGCGAGCGTCTGGTTCTCGTCCTTGATGTCCACCCCTTCCTTCGCCTCGATCGCCTGGTGCATGCCCTCGTTGTAGCGGCGGCCGGCGAGGATACGGCCGGTGTGCTCGTCGACGATCATGACTTCGCCGTCGATGACGACGTAGTCCTTGTCGTTCTTGAAGAGCTCCTTGGCCTTGATGGCGTTGTTCAGGTACCCGACGAGGGGGGTGTTCACCGACTCGTAGAGGTTGTCGATGCCCAGCCAGTCCTCGACCTTGGCGACACCGGACTCGTGGATGCCGACCGTGCGCTTCTTCTCGTCGACCTCGTAGTCGCCGGTCTCCTCGATGCCCTTGAGCGGGTTTCCGGCCTCGCCCCTGGTGAGGCGGGTGACCAGCTTGGCGAAGTCGCCGTACCACTTGGTGGCCTGGTCGGCCGGACCGGAGATGATCAACGGCGTACGGGCCTCGTCGACCAGGATCGAGTCGACCTCGTCGACGCAGGCGAAGTTGTGGCCGCGCTGGACGAGCTCCTCCTGGGACCACGCCATGTTGTCGCGCAGGTAGTCGAAGCCGAACTCGTTGTTCGTGCCGTACGTGATGTCACAGCCGTACTGCTCGCGGCGCTGCGCGGGCGTCATGTTGGCGAGGATGCAGCCGACGTTCAGACCCAGGAACTTGTGAACGCGGCCCATCAGCTCGGAGTCGCGCTCGGCCAGGTAGTCGTTGACCGTGATCAGGTGCACGCCCTTGCCGGAGAGCGCGTTCAGGTAGGCCGGGAGCGTGCCGACGAGGGTCTTGCCCTCACCGGTCTTCATCTCGGCCACGTAGCCGAGGTGGAGCGCGGCACCACCCATGAGCTGGACGTCGTAATGGCGCTGGCCGAGGACGCGCTTGGCGGCCTCGCGGACGGTCGCGAAGGCCTCGGGGAGCAGGTCGTCGAGGCTCTCACCGTCGGCGTACCGCTGCCTGTACTCCTCGGTGAGCGCCCGCAACTCGGCGTCGGAGAGGTTGACGAAGTCCTCTTCGATGGAGTTGACCTGGTCCGCGATGCGGTGCAGTTTGCGCAGGATCTTGCCTTCGCCTGCACGCATGAGCTTGTTGAAGACGGACACTGAGGCTGGTCTCCTTGCCGGTCGGGCCTGGCACTGGGTCGTGTGATGGACTCGGGCGCGGGCACGGCAGGTGGTCCCCACCGCAACGGCCATCGTAAGCGAGACCGCCGCCGCCCCGGGAGGCCCGCGGTGCCGGAGGGCCACTGTCGCCCGGAAAGACAACGCACGAGGGGGGTGGAAGGTGCCGCCAGGCCCGAAAAGTGCTCGCTTCGAGGCGTCCCGCCGACGAAGAATCCGCCCATGGAGCCGCTCACCCTCACCACGGACCGCCTGACACTGCGCACCTTCGTCCCGCAGGACACCGACGAGGTCTTCGCCGTCTGCCAGGACCCCGGCATCCAGCGCTGGACCACGGTGCCCTCGCCCTACACCCGGCAGGACGCCCACGACTTCCTCACCCACGTGGTCCCGGTCGGCTGGCGCGACGACACCGAGTACAACTTCGCCGTGCGGGCCCACGCGGGCGGCCCGATCCTGGCGGCGGCGGGCCTCCACCACCCTCGGTCGGGCTGCTGGGAGGTCGGCTTCTGGGCCGCCAGGGAGCACCGCGGGCGCGGCTTCGTGACCGAGGCGGTCCTCGCGCTGGCCCGCTGGGCCTTCACGGACCTGGCCTGCGTCCGTCTGGAGTGGCGGGCCGAGGTCGGCAACGCGGGTTCCCGGGCGGTCGCCGAGAGGGCCGGTTTCACGGTCGAGGGCGTGCTCCGCGCGGGCCTGCCGCACCACGGCACCCTGCGGGACGCCTGGGTCGGCTCGCTGCTCCCCTCGGACCTCGGGCTGCCGGGCCCGATGCCCCACCTGCCGGCGCCGCGGAACACCGGATGACTGTCGGTGCCGCCCTCTAGGGTGCGGACCATGACGACTGTGCCGCCGCCCGCCGCCGAACTGTCCGCCGACGACGCCCGCCGGATCGCGCTGCGCGCGCAGGGATTCCTGGGCGCGCCCGACCGCCGCGCCGGCGTCCGGGGCATGCTGCGACGCCTCGGACAGGTCCAGCTCGACACCATCTCCGTCCTGGCCCGTTCGCACGAGCTGATCCCGTACGCGCGTCTGGGCGCGGTGGGCCGCTCCACCGTCGAGGACGCCTACTGGACCGAGACGCACGCCTTCGAGTACTGGTCGCACGCGGCCTGTGTCCTGCCGGTGGAGGAGTGGCCGCACTTCGCCTTCCGTCGCCGTGCCTACCGCGACCGGCCCCACTGGCACCACCGGCTGCCGGACGGCGCGTACGACGCGGTGGTGCGGCAGTTGCGCGCCGAGGGCCCGCAGACGGCGACCCAGCTGGGCGGCGCGAAGAACAAGGGCGAGTGGTGGGACTGGTCGGAGTCGAAGATCGCCGTGGAGCGCGCGCTGATGTACGGCGAGGTGGTCTGCACCGAGCGCCGGGGCTGGAAGCGGGTCTACGACCTGGCGGAGCGGGCCATCCCGGACGCCCTGCTCCACGACGACATGGATGACGCCGAGTGCGTGCGGCGGCTGGTCCGGCAGGCCGGCGAGGCGCTGGGCGTCGGCACCCGCGCGGACATCGCCGACTACCACCGGATCAAGGGCGAGCAGTTCGACGCCGTGGTCGAGGCCGCCGGACTGGTGCCGGTCACCGTCGCGGGCTGGGCCAAGCCCGCCTGGGCCGATCCGGCGGCGCTGGCGGCCGAGCCGCGCGGCCGGCACCGGACGACGCTGTTGTCGCCCTTCGACTCGCTGATCTGGGAGCGGGCCCGCACGGAGCGGATCTTCGGCTTCACCCACCGGCTGGAGGCGTACGTGCCGAAGCAGAAGCGGGTGCACGGCTACTTCGCCATGCCGCTGCTGGCCGGCGGCAGGCTGCTGGGCCGGGTGGACCCGGCGCGGGAGGGCCGGACGCTGGTGGCCAGGCAGGTGTCCGTGGACTCCTCGAAGGCGATCGGGCCGATGGCGCGGGCCCTGCGGGAGGCGGCCGAGTGGGTGGGCTGTGATGCCGTGCGGATCGAGCGGGCGGACGGGCCCTCGGTGGCCGCGGAGCTGACGGCCGCGCTCGGCTGACGGCCGCGCTCGGCTGACGGCCGCGCTTGGCTGACGGCCGCGCTTGGCTGTCGGGCCCGGAGCGTGACGGGCCCGGGAGCCTGACGGGTGGCCCCGGGGTGGGAGGGACCGGCCGCCCGGGTCCGCCTCACCTGATCTCGAGGATCTTCTCCCGCATCGCGTAGACGACCGCTTCCATGCGGGAATGCAGCTGGAGTTTCTCCAGAATGTTGCGGACGTGGTTCTTCACGGTGTTCTCGGAGATGAACAATTCCTTGGCGATGTCCCGGTTGTTCATTCCGGTCGCGACCAGCTTGAGGACTTCGAGCTCCCGGTCGGTCAGCCGGGGCGCGGGCACGAGCCGACGCTCGTCCGTCCGCTGGATCATCGATTTGAACTCGGTGAGGAGTTTGGACGCCATCGAGGGGCTGATCTGCGACTGGCCGTCGGCGACCGCGCGGATGGCGGTGGCCACCTCGTCGGTGGAGATCTCCTTGAGGAGGTAGCCGGTCGCGCCCGCCTTGATCGCGTCGTAGAGGTCCGCCTCCTCGTCGCTGATCGTCAGCATGATGATCTTCGCGCTGGGGGCCACCTCCTTGATGGAGGTGCAGGCTTCGATGCCGCCGCGCTTGGGCATTCGGACGTCCATCAGCACGATGTCGGGCAGGAGATCGGCGGCCTTGTCGACCGCTTCCGCCCCGTCTCCCGCCTCGCCCACGACCTGGATGTCCTCCTCCTGGGCGAGGACGATCTCCAGTCCGCGCCGGAAGAGGGCGTGGTCGTCCACCACGAGGACCCTGATCGGCTCCGCCCGACGTGCGTCGGTGTCCGAATCCGATCCCTCCGGGGTGGCCGCCCGGTCGGGCTCCCGCCCGCCCTGCACCGGCCCGAAGCTGTGCGCCATCGTTCCTCCCCCTGAGGCCGTGGCCTGAAGTCGTGGTCGGTCCTCCAACCGCTGCTCACGAAGCACCGGTTGGCGTGCACGACATAGTTTCATGCCCGGGCGGCGATGCGGTGATCCCGTGGTGTCGCGGGGGTGCCCCTGGGGGCGCGCGGGGCGCTCCAGGGGCACCTTGGGGACAGTCGGGTGTGGCGCGGCCGAGGGTCAGCCGCCCAGGGCACCACCGGCGCCGCCGCCCTCTGCGAGCGGGTCGCTCTCCAGGTGGATGACGCCGTAGTCGTACGCGTGTCGCCGGTAGACGACACTCGGCTGCTTGTTGTCGGAGTCGACGAACAGATAGAAGTCGTGCCCGACCAGCTCCATCTCGTAGAGAGCCTGGTCGAGGGTCATCGGGGCGGCCTTGTGGGTCTTCTCCCGGACCACCAGCGGTCCCTCGCCCTGGACTTCGATCGAACCCATCATCGTGGTGGGTACCTTGCCCGACTCCTCACTCACCAGCTCGCCGTTGCCGTTGAGCTGGGCGACTCCCGGCACCACGTCTGCGACCTCGGCCGCCGAGAGCCTGCCGTTGCCACGGCGGGTGTATCGCTTGTCGTGCTGCTTGCGCAGTCGTGCCTCGAGCTTGTCGCTCGCGAGGTCGAGTGCCGCGTACGGGTCGCCTGCTGCCGCCTCCGCCCGGATCACCGGGCCTCGGGAGTGGAGGGTGATCTCCACGCGGTCGGACCGGTCGGCCTGCCGCGGGTTGTGCTCCTTGGACACCTCGACGTCGAGGCTGATCACCTTGCCGTCGAGCTTCTGGATCTTCTCCAGCTTCAGCTTCTCGGCCACGTGCTTGCGGAACCGCTCGGGCACCTCGGTCTTGCGGCCCTTGACGACGATGTCCACGCAGAACTCCGTTCCCGGATCGCCCGGATCGGCTCCTTGGCCGCCGGGCATCTCCCTTTGCACCAGAACCCCGGTGTTCACCGGAGTCTCGGACTTGGCGACTTTCACCTCCTCCTCCCCAGTCGGCAAGATCCCCACCCCACCAACCTGAGGTTGATTCGCCCTGAACTCCTGTCCTGGAGGCGCACCCGTGCATTCGGCGAGGCCATGGCGTTCGCCATTCCTCACAACCGAACATAGCTCTTTCGGACGGGTGTCGGCACCCGCTGCAGCCACATACCTCCGTACGGGTGTTTCCACCTCTCATCACCTGCAACGATGCAGGTTCCCCGCCAGTTCCGGTTTCATTCGAACGACGAGAGAGAAGAAGCGACCACCGCCGCCGCCGGGGGGCCGTGCCGTCCCCTCACCGCGTCGCCCGCGCACGGGGGCGCGGTGAACGGGGGGTGGACGACGGCCGGTGGATGCCGACGTCCGGCGGACGGTGGACCCGGGCGTACGGCAGTCGGCGGGCGTACGGCGCCGACCACGCGCGCCGCCTCGGCCAGCGAGGCGCCCGTGGTCATCAGATCGTCCACCAGGACCACCCGTCCGGCCGCCAGCAGCCGCGCCCCGCCCGGCACGAGCTCCAGCGCACCGGCCAGGTTGGCGAACCGGCCCCGCGCGCCGAGCTGCGACTGGTCGGCGACGGGGCGGCCGTGGCGCAGGACCGGGACCACCCGGGCGGCTCGCCCCGCCCGCCGCAGCCGCCCGGCCGCGGCGAGCGCGATCCGCCGGGTCGGATCGTGGCCACGTGCCCGTACGGCGCGTCGTGACGAGGGCACCGGCACGAGGAGCAGCGGAACCGGCCCGAAAGCCTCACAGGGCGCGGCAGCCGCCTCCACGGCACCTGCCAGCGCGACGCCGAGGGGCCGGGCGAGCGCCAGCGCGCCCCGCTCCTTGTGGGCCAGGAGCAGGGAGCGCACGGGGCCCGCGTAGGGGGCGGCCGCGTACACCTCCGGCAGCCCGGCGGGCGCGGGCCGGGGCAGCACCCCGCGCGGTCCGGACCCCGTCAGCTCCGCCTCGCACGCCGGGCACACCTGCTCGCGCGGTCCGCCGCAGCCCGCGCAGGAGACCGGCAGCACCAGCCCGGTCGTCTCCCGCCACCACCCCCGCATGGCTCCACTGTCCTCCCGGGCGACCGCTCGGGGCCACCCCTGTGGACGACGGCCGGACCGGGGACGCCTGGACCCGTGCCCGGGGTCCGGCGCACGCGGATCAGCCCGGGTAGACGGGCGAGGTCCCGAGGGCCTTGCCCAGGCGCTGCCAGTTCGCGCCGGGAACCAGGCGCACGATGCCGTCGTTGCCCGAGTCCGCCACGACCGGGGACCGGTCGTCGTTCGGCGCGGCCACCGCCGTCACACCGTTGAGACCGGGCAGCAGCGAGGACGAGGAGGTGGCGCCGTCGGTCTGGAGGTACCGGACCTGCTGCACCCCGCCGGCTTCCTTGCCGACCACGATCAGCCGGCTCGGACCGGCCCAGGACACGGCCGTGACCGTCTCCATGCGCGGGGCCACGCGCTGGAGCTCGTCGACGGAGACGGTCTGCTGGGTCCCGCCGCCCTCGCGCACCACCCGTCCGATGTGGAGCGTGGTGCGGCCGTCCCCGCCCTTGAGCAGCAGCGCCATCCGGACACCGTCGGCGGAGACCCGCATCGCCTCCACCCGGACGCCGTCCGACAGCCAGGGCGCGGAGACCTCGATCCGCTCCCCGCTGCCGTCCGGCACCATCCACAGGCGCGGCCGGACGGGGTTGCGGTCGGCGACCCAGAGATCGCCGCGGCCGTCCCAGGTCGGTGCCGAGAGCCGGTCCTCGGGACGCGCGGCGTTGCTCGTGACGACCGCGGGGCGCAGTTCCTCGTCGGAGACGATGGACGCGACCCGCAGTTCGCGGCCCTCCTTGGCGACGCCGGCCGCCCGGCTCTCGTCGCGGTTCACGGCGACCGACCGGAGCGGCACGGTGCCCTTGCCGAAGGGCCCGGGGGTGGCCTGCGGTTCCTCGGCCTCCTTGCCGCCCACCAGCAGCGTCATGAGCTTGCCTCGCTCGTCGACGAAGAACGGGTTCTCGGGCCGGTCGGAGGCCGGGACGGCGGCGAACTCGTCCTGCGCCTGCCGCTTGCCCAGCGCGCACAGCGACCTTCCGTCGTCTCCCTGCAGCTCCACCCGCTCGACGCGTACGGACGTCAGGTCGCCGAGCGTGAACAGGAGCTGCCCCGCCATGCGCCGGCACACCTCCGGGCTCACCCGGTCCGCCTTGCCGTTGAGCGGCACCTTCAGCGAGGACTGGTCGTCCGGGGCGAGCGCGGTGACGTCCTCCTTCAGCTGCGTGCCGGAGGGGAAGCGGGACACGACGGCACGGTCCAGCCAGCTCGACGGTCCTTCGAGCAGTGCCTTGATCGTCTGCGTCACCGGGTCCATCCGGGTGATGGGGTCCTGCCGCTGGCGGATGTAGACCGGGTCGGCGACGACCCAGTCCTCCCCCGAGGCGAAGTAGTACTTGTTGACCGACCGGTAGTTCCGCTGGAAGTCGGCTTCGCTGAGCACCAGCCCGTCCGGCAGGTGGTCGATGCGCCATTCCTTGTCCTTGCCGTCCTCCGCGGGCTGCTGCACCACGTGGATGGCGTCCTGGAACTCGGCGCCGTCGGTCGGCTTGTAGGCGTGGTACTCGTTCACGGTCGCCACTGTCCTTCCCTTGATCGGGAAGGAGCGGCCGTGGTTCTCCGGATCGGTGATGTCGACGGCCTGTCCGCGGTCCGGGGCGGTGGCGAGCACCGTGATGTTCGCCTCCGGCTTCCAGTCCCGCGCGGCCTGTTCCGTCAGGTACTTCCGTGCCGTGGCGAAGCCGGGGTCGTCACTGGTCATGGCCTCCAGGAAGCCGTCGACGATCTCGTCCGGGTCCGCGTTCTCGCGCGGCTGCACGGCGTAGACCCGGACCTGTGAGTCGCCCAGACCGGCGGCCTTCACGCTCTCCACGTCCCCGGTGTCGGGCATCGTGGCGCACCCGGCGACCAGCAGACCGCCGCAGGCGAGCAGCACGCTCGTCCGGGCGCGTCGCCCCGCGCGAACGGGTGCCCGCGACCGGCCCCGCGCGGTCCCGCGGGCGAACGGGAGCGTCTCGCGCCCCGTCCTCGTCTCCGGGTGCCCGTCGGCCCGGTGCCGCTCGTCTCGGGAATCAGCGCCCACGTCGTCCGTCCTCCCCCTCGGCGTTCGTCGACGCCATCGCCTCTCCGCCGCCGCTCTCGCCGGTGGGGCGGGCCACCACCCGTGCGCCGCTGCCCGGCAGGGCGGTCGGGTCCGCGGTGGCGCGCGGCGCCCCGGGCATCCGCGGCGGTACGGGCAGGGCGGCCCGGTCCCCGGCGTGCTGCACGGGCACCGATGTCAGGCGCGTTCCGGTCTCCTGCGGCTGCCCGGAGGCGGCCTGCTCGCGGTTGCGCCGTGAGTCCTCGGGTTCCAGCGGTATCGGCGATCCGCGCAGCGGCTCGTCGGCCGTCCGGGGCAGGGTCAGCCGGAACTGGGAGCCCCCGCCCGGCTCGCCCCATGCCTGGAGCCAGCCGCCGTGCAGCCGGGCGTCCTCCACGGCGATGGACAGGCCCAGGCCGGTACCGCCGGTGGTCCGCGCGCGTGCCGGGTCGGCGCGCCAGAAGCGGTTGAAGACCCGGGTCGCCTCGCCGGGCTTGAGCCCCACGCCGTAGTCGCGCACGGCGACCGCGACGGCCCCGCCCGCGGCGGCGAGCTTGACCACGACGTCCCGGCCCTCGCCGTGCTCGACCGCGTTGACGACGAGGTTGCGCAGCACGCGTTCGACGCGGCGGGCATCCGCCTCGGCCACGACCGGCTGCTCGTCGCCGACGACGACGATCCGCCCGCCCTTGCGCTCCGCTAGCGGCTCGGCGCCGCCGATCACCCGGCGGACGACCTGACGCAGATCGATCGGCTCGGCCTCCAGGGCCGCCGCGCCCGCGTCGAAGCGGCTGATCTCCAGCAGGTCGGCGAGGAGGGACTCGAAGCGGTCGAGCTGGTCGCCGAGCAGTTCCGCGGAGCGCGCGGTGACCGGGTCGAAGTCGACACGGGCCTCGTGGATGACGTCGGCGGCCATGCGCACGGTGGTCAGCGGCGTCCGCAGTTCGTGCGAGACGTCGGAGACGAAACGGCGCTGCATCCGCGAGAGGTCCTCCAGCTGCTGGATCTTGTGCTGGAGGTTCTGCGCCATCTTGTTGAAGGCTTCACCGAGCCGGGCGATGTCGTCCTCGCCGGTGACCTTCATGCGTTCCTGGAGCCGGCCGGCCGAGAGTCGCTCGGCGATCCCGGCCGCCATGCGCACCGGGGTGACCACCTGGCGCACCACGAGCCAGGCGATGGCGCCGAGGAGCACCACCACGAACAGGCCGGCGGTGGCCAGCGTGCCCTTCACCAGGGCGAGGGAGTCGCCCTCCTGGCTGAGCGGGAAGAGGTAGTACAGCTCGTACTGGTTCCCCTCGGCGTCGTTGAGCCGCTTGCCGACCACCAGACCGGGCTCGGAGTGCTTGCCGCCGGTGTAGTGGATCCGTGTGTACGTCTGGAAGGTGCCCGTCCCCTGCGCCACGGAGTACCGCAGTTCGGCGGGAATGCTGGTGACCGGGTCGACCTCGCCGGAGGCGCGGGCGCCGCGGCTCGCGGTCCCCTCCGACTGTTCCAGGGAGAGCGCCACGACGTTGAAGGCGCTCTGGCCGCCGCTGGCGAGCTGTTCGACCAGGGTGGAGCGCCAGTTCACGGACGCGCCGGCCCGTCCGCCGTCCGGCTCACCGGGGACGGAGGGGGTGGTGGCCGCTTTGTCCTGGGCGGCGGAGAAGCCGCCGGCGGCTTGGCTCTGGGCGGCCCTCTCCTTGGCGTCGAGCAGGCCGTTGCGCACCTGGCCGATGACGACGAGGCCGAGCAGCAGCACCACGCCGAGGGACATCAGGAGGGTGCCCGCGACCACCCGTAGCTGGATGTTGCGGCGCCACAGTCTTACCGCCGGCAGCAGCGGGCGGCGGATCCAGCGGGTGAACAGCCGGAGCAGGGGGCCACTCGGCGCTCCGTCCTGGAGGAGTCGTCCTCCGTGGAGCAGACGGCCGAATCGCGAGCCCCCCCGCCTCGGTCCGGCAGTCCGCCCCGTCCGGACCCCCGGTTCGCCGGGCTTCGGAGCAGTACTGCCTATGCTCATGTCAGCTCGGCCCCGCCTTGTAACCGACGCCTCGGACGGTCACCACGATCTCCGGCCGCTCCGGGTCCTTCTCGACCTTGGAGCGCAGTCGCTGGACGTGCACGTTCACCAGCCGGGTGTCGGCCGCGTGGCGGTAGCCCCAGACCTGCTCCAGCAGGACCTCGCGGGTGAACACCTGCCACGGCTTGCGGGCCAGCGCGACGAGCAGGTCGAACTCGAGCGGGGTCAGGGCGATGGACTGCCCGTCCCGCTTCACGGAGTGACCGGCCACGTCGATGACGAGGTCACCGATGGCGAGCTGCTCCGGCGCGGGCTCCTCCGACCGTCGCAGCCGCGCCCGGATACGGGCGACGAGCTCCTTCGGCTTGAACGGCTTGACGATGTAGTCGTCGGCCCCGGACTCCAGTCCCACCACCACGTCGACGGTGTCGCTCTTGGCCGTCAGCATGACGATGGGCACACCCGACTCGGCCCTGATGAGCCTGCACACCTCGATGCCGTCCCGTCCGGGCAGCATCAGGTCCAGCAGCACCAGGTCCGGCTTGGCGTCACGGAATGCGGCGAGCGCCTTGTCACCGTCCGCCACGAACGACGGCTCGAAGCCCTCACCTCGCAGCACGATCCCGAGCATCTCGGCCAGTGCGGTGTCGTCATCGACGACGAGAACGCGTCCCTTCATATCGACATCATCCCATTTCCGTATCAGTCTCAAGGCGGCTGGTGAGATAGCTCACTGACCAGCGTCGACGTCCGTGATCGTCACCGGCGGCCGCCCTGGCGCGTGTGGTCACTGATGCCGGGCGTGGTGATGTCACCCCCGTAGCCGCCCTGAACCGTACCCCGGCCGCCCTTCCGCCGCCCATAGCCGCATGACCTCGCGGTTCGACGATCTTCGGCCGGAAGCCCACCCGCCGGGCGGGGACGGCGGGTGCGTCGCCGGCACGCCGTCCACCCGTGAGACGCGGCCCGGCGGCGTCGCGACGGCCCGGCCCGGCGGCCCCGCTGTCGAGGGACCCTCCCGGCCCGGCCGGGGTCGGCGTCGTCCTCCGGCGCCGGTCCGCGGGCGGGACCCGCGTGGCACGATGGCTCACGGTCGGCCGCCGGGACGGAAACCCCGGGCCGGACGGCCACCGAAACCGCGCCGGCTCGCCGATCCGGCCCCGCGACCATTCCTCGAGGTGGACGACCGTGAACGACACTCCGGGCTGGACCTCGCCCGGGTCCGCTCCCGCCGACGACCAGGACGGTGCCGGGGTACCCCGGCCGGCCGAGCCTGTCGACGCGAACGGCTCCGTCCCGCAGTGGTCCAAGGACCAGCCGCCAGCGGGCCAGTGGTCCGCGCCGAGCGGCTCCGCCCCGGGCCACGCCCCCACGCCTCCGCCGCCCGGTCCCGGCTGGGGAGGACCTCCCCAGCCCGGCCAGTGGGGCAGGCCACCGGCCGCCAAGCCCGGCGTGATCCCGCTGCGCCCGCTCGGCCTGGGCGAGATCCTCGACGGCGCCGTGTCGACCCTGCGCGCCTACTGGCGCACCGTGCTGACCGTCTCCGTGACCGTCGCGGTGATCTCCCAGACCGCCGACGTCCTGACGCAGCGCTACCTCACGCAGGCCCCACCGACGATCGACCCGAACGCGACACCCGCGGAGGCACTCGACCAGTCCCTGGCGTCCATGCGGGCCGCCCTGATCGACACGGTGCCCGCACTGCTGATCATGATCATGACCAGTCTCGTCTGCGCCGCCCTGCTCACCGTCGTGATCAGCCGCGCGGTCCTCGGCCGCCCGGTCACGGTGGGCACGGCCTGGCGGGAGGCCCGACCCCGGCTGCTCCAGCTGTTCGGACTGACGCTGCTCCTGCCGCTGATGAGCGTGGTGATCATGTGCGTCGGCCTGCTGCCCGGACTGCTCATCGGCGACGCCGGCGGCTACGCGCTCGCCACCCTCGGCGGTCTGGCCGGACTGGTCGCCGTCGTCTGGCTGATGGTCCGTTTCAGTCTCTCCTCCCCCGCCCTGATGCTGGAACGCCAGGGTGTCATCCGGTCACTCAAGCGCTCGGCCAAACTGGTCCAGGGCTCCTGGTGGCGCATCTTCGGCATCACGCTGCTGACGCAGCTGCTGCTCCTCATCGTCGCGATGGTCATCTCGATCCCGTTCGCCGCTGTCGCCCTCATCGCCGACGGCGGCTTCGGCCACTTCCTCGACGACCCGGGCGCCGCGACCACCGGATGGTCGTTCCTCCTCATCACCGGAGTCGGCGGCGTGATCACCAACGCGGTGATCTATCCGATCTCCGCCGGAGTGACCGTGCTCCTCTACGTCGACCAACGGATCCGCCGCGAGGCGCTGGACCTCGAACTCGCCCGCGCCGCCGGCGTTCCCGGCTACACCTCCGGGGGCTGACGGGGTGACGGCCACGGGGGGCGCGTCCGTCGCGCGGTTCACGATCCGCGCCGACGGCGTTCCGGTGGACATCCCCCGCGACCCCGCCCGGGAGGCGGCGGAGCGGGAACTGTCCCGACGGATCTATCACGAGCACGATCCCAGCATGCTCGAACGCGGTCTCGACCGCTTCTGGGACTGGGTCGGCGAGCTGTTCGACCAGGCGTCGGGAGCCTCCCTCGGCGGGGTCCCGGGCCTGCTCGTCCTCGCCCTCCTCGTCCTCGCCCCGCTCGGCGCGCTGTGGTGGCGGCTCGGCACTCCCCACCGTGCCGTCCCCGCCGGGGACTCGCTCTTCCAGGACGGTCCGCGCACGGCCGGAGCACACCGGTCGGCCGCCGACCGGCACGCGACCGCCGGCCGCTGGAACGAGGCGGTCCAGGAGCGGATGCGGGCCATCGTCCGCTCGCTGGAGGAACGCGCCCTGCTCGCCCCCCGTCCGGGCCGGACCGCCGACGAGGCGGCAGCGGAGGCGGGTCGTGCGCTTCCCACCCGCGCCGACGAACTGCGCTCCGCCGCCCGCGCCTTCGACGACGTCACCTACGGCGGCCGCACGGCCGACGAGGCCGCGTACCGCCGCGTCGAGGAGCTGGACGGTTCCCTGGAACGGACCCGCCCCTCCCTTGACTCTCTCGATCCCGGCGCGACAGGGGCCGCCGGGTGAACCGTCCGCGCACCAGCGCCACCTCCGCCTCCCTCACCCCCCGCCAACTGTGGTCGCGGGCCCGCGGTGTGCTCCTCGTCCTCGCCCTGGTCCTGATCGGTGGGCTCACCCTGGCGACCGTCCGGTCCGCCGGACCGCAGGGCCTGCTCGACCCTCGGTCCGCCGCCCCGGACGGCAGCCGCGCGGTCGCCGAGATCCTCAGGGCCCAGGGCGTCACGCTCCGCGTCACGACCACGCTCGACGAGGCCACCGCGGCGACCGGCGACGACACCACACTTCTCGTCACGGCACCGGACCTGCTGACCGGCTCTCAGCAGGTCACCCTCCACGGGGCCATGGGTGGCTCCGCGGGCCGCACCGTCCTCGTCGGCGCCGGCGAGGCATCGGTCCCGGTGCTGGCCCCCGGGGTCGCCTCCGCCACCAGCGTGCCGGTGCGGAGCCGCGCCCCCGACTGCTCCCTGCCCGGCGCCGCCCGCGCCGGCAGCGCCGACCTCGGCGGTGAGCGCTACAGCGCGGGGGAGCTCGCGTCCGACTCCTGCTATCGCGCCGACGGTCTGCCGACCCTGGTCTCGCTCACACGCCCCGGCGCCGGCGACACGGTACTCGTCGGCTCCCCCGACATCTTCCGCAACGACCGCCTCGCCCAGCGCGGCAACGCCTCGCTGGCCCTGCACCTTCTCGGCTCCCGGCCTCATCTCGTCTGGTACCTCCCTTCGCCACACGACGCCTCCGCCGTGGACGACGCGTCCGGAGACAGCCCCACCGGCGGCTTCCTCTCCCTCATCCCGGCGGGCTGGCTCTGGGGCGCCCTGCAGCTCGCCGTCGCCGCGGTCCTCGCCGCCGTCTGGCGTGCCCGCCGGTTCGGAGCCCTGGTGACCGAGCCCCTTCCGGTCGTCGTCCGGGCCTCCGAGGCCACGGAGGGCCGAGCCCGCCTCTACCGCAAGGCCAAGGCCCGCGACCGAGCGGCCTCCGTCCTGCGCACCGCGACCCGTGACCGGATAGCGCCGCTGCTGGGCGTCCCCGCCCGGGAACACTCCCCCGAGGTACTGCTCCCCGCGCTCTCCGCCCGCCTCGCCGCAACCACCGGAGACACGGCGCCCTTCCGCGAACTGCTCTTCGGCCCGGCTCCCGCCGACGACACCGCCCTCGTCCGTCTGGCGGACGACCTCGACGCCCTCGAAAGAGAGGTACGCGCCTCATGAGCGCCCCGACCCCCGCGCCCCCTACGACCCCTACGACCCCTACGACCTCGGACGGCGCCCGGTCGTCCCTGGAGGCCCTGCGCACCGAGATCGCGAAGGCCGTGGTGGGCCAGGACCCCGCCGTCACCGGACTCGTCGTCGCCCTACTCTGCCGAGGGCACGTCCTGCTCGAGGGCGTCCCCGGTGTCGCCAAGACCCTGCTGGTCCGTGCGCTCGCCGCCGCTCTCGACCTCGATACCAAGCGCGTTCAGTTCACCCCCGATCTGATGCCGAGCGACGTGACCGGTTCACTCGTCTACGACTCCGGCACCGCCGCCTTCTCCTTCCAGCCGGGCCCGGTCTTCACCCATCTGCTGCTCGCCGACGAGATCAACCGCACCCCTCCCAAGACGCAGTCCGCTCTGCTGGAGGCGATGGAGGAGCATCAGGTGACCGTGGACGGGACACCCCGCCCGCTGCCCGACCCCTTCCTCGTCGCCGCGACGCAGAACCCCGTCGAGTACGAGGGCACCTACCCCCTACCCGAGGCCCAGCTCGACCGCTTCCTGCTCAAACTGACGGTCCCGCTTCCCTCACGTGAGGACGAGATCAGCGTCCTCGGCCGCCACGCGGACGGCTTCGACCCGCGTGACCTCCGCGCCGCCGGCGTCCGCCCGGTCGCCGGGCCCGCCGAACTCGGGGCCGCCCGCGACGCCGTCGCCAAGACCACGGTCTCTCCCGAGATCACCGGCTATGTCGTCGATATCTGTCGTGCCACGCGTGATTCCCCCTCGCTCGCCCTCGGCGTCTCCCCCCGAGGTGCCACCGCCCTGCTCTCCACCGCCCGCGCCTGGGCCTGGCTGACGGGCCGGGACTACGTCACCCCGGACGACGTGAAGGCCCTCGCCCTGCCCACCCTGCGTCATCGCGTCCATCTGCGTCCCGAGGCGGAGATGGAGGGCGTCACAGCCGACTCCGTCATCACCTCGGTACTCGCTCACGTCCCCGTACCCCGTTGAGGACGGCATCCCATGGCCCTCACCGGACGTACCGCACTCCTCGCCGCCCTCGGGTCGCTTCCCGTCGGTGTCCTCGCCCCCAGCTGGGCGGGGATTCTCGCGGTCAACGCACCCCTCTCCCTCGCAATTCTGTGCGACTACGCGTTGGCCGCGCCAGTGCGAACGCTCCGGTTCACCCGAAGTGGTGACACAAAGGTTCGACTGGGTGACGAGGCCGAGGTGCATCTGACGGTGGCCAACCCGTCGCGTCGCCGGCTGCGCGCCCAGCTGCGTGACGCCTGGCCTCCGAGCGGTGGGGCATCCGGAGCGGAGCGGGCCGGGGCTCGTCCGCCGCTTACGGTTCCGGCGGGTGAGTGGCGCCGGACGACCACGGTCCTGCGGCCCTCCCGCCGGGGCGACCGCCGGGCGGAGCGGGTCACCGTGCGCTCCTTCGGCCCGCTGGGTCTGGCCGCCCGCCAGGGCCGGCACGAGGTTCCGTGGACGGTGCGCGTCCTGCCCGCTTTCGCCAGCCGGCGGCATCTGCCGTCCCGGCTGGCGCGGCTCCGTGAACTCGACGGCCGTACGTCCGTGCTCTCCCGTGGGGAGGGTACGGAGTTCAACAGTCTGCGCGCGTACGTGCCGGGGGACGATGTCCGCTCCATCGACTGGCGGGCTACCGCACGGCAGGCCACGGTCGCCGTGCGTACCTGGCGCCCCGAGCGTGATCGGCACGTCCTGATCGTCCTCGACACCGGCCGTACCTCGGCGGGTCGTGTCGGTGACGTGCCACGGCTGGACGCGGCGATGGACGCCGCCTTGCTCCTCACCGCTCTCGCCTCCCGCGCGGGCGACCGGGTGCACCTGCTGGCCCACGACCGCGGTGTCCGTGCCCAGGTGCTCGGCAGGTCGGCGGGCGACGTCCTGCCCGCTGTGGTCGATGCCCTGGCTACTCTGGAGCCGGAGCTCGTGGAGACGGATACGCGCGCGCTGGCGGCCACCGCGCTGGCCCAGGCACCGCGGCGTTCGCTGCTGGTGTTGCTGACCGGCCTGGACGCGGCCCCGGTCGAGGAGGGGCTGCTCCCTGTGCTGCCGCGGCTCGTCCAGCGGCACACGGTCCTGGTGGCCTCGGTTGCGGACCCTCACACCGCTCGCATGGCGGCGGAGAGCCGGGGCACGCCGGAGGGTGTGTACACGGCTGCCGCGGCGGCTCAGGACCAGGCCCAGCGTCGTCGCACGGCGGACCGGCTGCGCCGGTACGGGGTCACGGTCGTGGACGCCGGCCCGGACGATCTCGCTCCGGCGCTGGCGGACGCGTATCTCGCGTTGAAGGCCGCCGGCCGGCTCTGATCGCGTGGTCCTGGGTGCACGCTCGTCCAGCCATGCCAGAGCCCTGTGGCCTGGCCTACGCGGTTGTGTCGTAACGGGCCCTGAACGCGAAAATGCCTCAGTCCCCGGGACACGAGGTCCGGGGACTGAGGCTAAAAATTGTTCGGCGGCGTCCTACTCTCCCACAGGGTCCCCCCTGCAGTACCATCGGCGCTGAAAGGCTTAGCTTCCGGGTTCGGAATGTAACCGGGCGTTTCCCTAACGCTATGACCACCGAAACACTATGAAGAAAACAAACTCCAGCCAGCAAAAAGGCGAGTTCGTTACTTCAGAACTAACACAGTGGACGCGAGCAACTGAGGACAAGCCCTCGGCCTATTAGTACCGGTCAGCTCCACCCATTACTGGGCTTCCACATCCGGCCTATCAACCCAGTCGTCTACTGGGAGCCTTACCCTCTCAAGGAGGTGGGAATACTCATCTCGAAGCAGGCTTCCCGCTTAGATGCTTTCAGCGGTTATCCCTCCCGAACGTAGCCAACCAGCCATGCCCTTGGCAGGACAACTGGCACACCAGAGGTTCGTCCGTCCCGGTCCTCTCGTACTAGGGACAGCCCTTCTCAATATTCCTACGCGCACAGCGGATAGGGACCGAACTGTCTCACGACGTTCTAAACCCAGCTCGCGTACCGCTTTAATGGGCGAACAGCCCAACCCTTGGGACCGACTCCAGCCCCAGGATGCGACGAGCCGACATCGAGGTGCCAAACCATCCCGTCGATATGGACTCTTGGGGAAGATCAGCCTGTTATCCCCGGGGTACCTTTTATCCGTTGAGCGACGGCGCTTCCACAAGCCACCGCCGGATCACTAGTCCCGACTTTCGTCCCTGCTCGACCCGTCGGTCTCACAGTCAAGCTCCCTTGTGCACTTACACTCAACACCTGATTGCCAACCAGGCTGAGGGAACCTTTGGGCGCCTCCGTTACTCTTTGGGAGGCAACCGCCCCAGTTAAACTACCCATCAGACACTGTCCCTGATCCGGATCACGGACCGAGGTTAGACATCCAGCACGACCAGAGTGGTATTTCAACGGCGACTCCACCATGACTGGCGTCACAGCTTCAAAGTCTCCCACCTATCCTACACAAGCCGAACCGAACACCAATATCAAACTGTAGTAAAGGTCCCGGGGTCTTTCCGTCCTGCTGCGCGAAACGAGCATCTTTACTCGTAGTGCAATTTCACCGGGCCTATGGTTGAGACAGTCGAGAAGTCGTTACGCCATTCGTGCAGGTCGGAACTTACCCGACAAGGAATTTCGCTACCTTAGGATGGTTATAGTTACCACCGCCGTTTACTGGCGCTTAAGTTCTCAGCTTCGCAACCCCGAAAGATCACTAACCGGTCCCCTTAACGTTCCAGCACCGGGCAGGCGTCAGTCCGTATACATCGCCTTACGGCTTCGCACGGACCTGTGTTTTTAGTAAACAGTCGCTTCTCGCTGGTCTCTGCGGCCACACCCAGCTCAGAGTGCAAGACTCATCACCAGACATGGCCCCCTTCTCCCGAAGTTACGGGGGCATTTTGCCGAGTTCCTTAACCATAGTTCACCCGAACGCCTCGGTATTCTCTACCTGACCACCTGAGTCGGTTTAGGGTACGGGCCGCCATGAAACTCGCTAGAGGCTTTTCTCGACAGCATAGGATCATCCACTTCACCACAATCGGCTCGGCATCAGGTCTCAGCCTTAACGTGCGACGGATTTACCTATCACACGGCCTACACCCTTACCCCGGGACAACCACCGCCCGGGCTGGACTACCTTCCTGCGTCACCCCATCGCTTACCTACTACCACCTTGGATCAGCGGCTCCACCACTTCCCTTCACCCGAAGGATCCAGGACGGCTTCACGGCCTTAGCATCAATGGGCTCGATACTGGGCGTTTCAAAGCGGGTACCGGAATATCAACCGGTTGTCCATCGACTACGCCTGTCGGCCTCGCCTTAGGTCCCGACTTACCCTGGGCAGATCAGCTTGACCCAGGAACCCTTAGTCAATCGGCGCACACGTTTCTCACGTGTGTATCGCTACTCATGCCTGCATTCTCACTCGTGAACCGTCCACAACTCGCTTCCGCGGCTGCTTCACCCGGCACACGACGCTCCCCTACCCATCACAGTCCCCGTTGGGGGTACATACTGCAATGACACGACTTCGGCGGTACGCTTGAGCCCCGCTACATTGTCGGCGCGGAATCACTTGACCAGTGAGCTATTACGCACTCTTTCAAGGGTGGCTGCTTCTAAGCCAACCTCCTGGTTGTCTCTGCGACTCCACATCCTTTCCCACTTAGCGTACGCTTAGGGGCCTTAGTCGATGCTCTGGGCTGTTTCCCTCTCGACCATGGAGCTTATCCCCCACAGTCTCACTGCCGCGCTCTCACTTACCGGCATTCGGAGTTTGGCTAAGGTCAGTAACCCGGTAGGGCCCATCGCCTATCCAGTGCTCTACCTCCGGCAAGAAACACACGACGCTGCACCTAAATGCATTTCGGGGAGAACCAGCTATCACGGAGTTTGATTGGCCTTTCACCCCTAACCACAGGTCATCCCCCAGGTTTTCAACCCTGGTGGGTTCGGTCCTCCACGAAGTCTTACCTCCGCTTCAACCTGCCCATGGCTAGATCACTCCGCTTCGGGTCTTGAGCGTGCTACTCAAACGCCCTATTCGGACTCGCTTTCGCTACGGCTTCCCCACACGGGTTAACCTCGCAACACACCGCAAACTCGCAGGCTCATTCTTCAAAAGGCACGCAGTCACGACATACAAGCAAGCTTGCATGCGACGCTCCCACGGCTTGTAGGCACACGGTTTCAGGTACTATTTCACTCCGCTCCCGCGGTACTTTTCACCATTCCCTCACGGTACTATCCGCTATCGGTCACCAGGGAATATTTAGGCTTAGCGGGTGGTCCCGCCAGATTCACACGGGATTTCTCGGGCCCCGTGCTACTTGGGTGTCTCTCAAACGAGCCGTCAATGTTTCAGCTACGGGGGTCTTACCCTCTACGCCGGACCTTTCGCATGTCCTTCGCCTACATCAACGGTTTCTGACTCGCCTCACAGCCGGCAGACTGTGAAAGAGAGATCCCACAACCCCGCATGCGCAACCCCTGCCGGGTATCACACGCATACGGTTTGGCCTCATCCGGTTTCGCTCGCCACTACTCCCGGAATCACGGTTGTTTTCTCTTCCTGAGGGTACTGAGATGTTTCACTTCCCCTCGTTCCCTCCACATGCCCTATGTGTTCAGGCATGGGTGACAGCCCATGACGACTGCCGGGTTTCCCCATTCGGAAACCCCCGGATCAAAGCCTGGTTGACGGCTCCCCGGGGACTATCGTGGCCTCCCACGTCCTTCATCGGTTCCTGGTACCAAGGCATCCACCGTGCGCCCTTAAAAACTTGGCCACAGATGCTCGCGTCCACTGTGTAGTTCTCAAGCAACGACCAGCCACCCATCACCCCGTCGACAAGCAACAGGTTCACTGGGGCCGGCATCACGAAGGCAACGACCTCACGGCCGCACCCTCAGACACCCAACAACGTGCCAAACACAGCCAGTCCAGACGATCACCGCGTTCCACGCCGAAGCAGTACTAACGAACTCGTCCAAACCCACTGTGCCAACTAATCAACGTTCCACCCATGAGCTGACCGTGCAGAACATTTGCCTGCAATCGGTACTGTGCTCCTTAGAAAGGAGGTGATCCAGCCGCACCTTCCGGTACGGCTACCTTGTTACGACTTCGTCCCAATCGCCAGTCCCACCTTCGACAGCTCCCTCCCACAAGGGGTTGGGCCACCGGCTTCGGGTGTTACCGACTTTCGTGACGTGACGGGCGGTGTGTACAAGGCCCGGGAACGTATTCACCGCAGCAATGCTGATCTGCGATTACTAGCAACTCCGACTTCATGGGGTCGAGTTGCAGACCCCAATCCGAACTGAGACCGGCTTTTTGAGATTCGCTCCGCCTCACGGCATCGCAGCTCTTTGTACCGGCCATTGTAGCACGTGTGCAGCCCAAGACATAAGGGGCATGATGACTTGACGTCGTCCCCACCTTCCTCCGAGTTGACCCCGGCGGTCTCCTGTGAGTCCCCATCACCCCGAAGGGCATGCTGGCAACACAGGACAAGGGTTGCGCTCGTTGCGGGACTTAACCCAACATCTCACGACACGAGCTGACGACAGCCATGCACCACCTGTATACCGACCACAAGGGGGGCACTATCTCTAATGCTTTCCGGTATATGTCAAGCCTTGGTAAGGTTCTTCGCGTTGCGTCGAATTAAGCCACATGCTCCGCTGCTTGTGCGGGCCCCCGTCAATTCCTTTGAGTTTTAGCCTTGCGGCCGTACTCCCCAGGCGGGGAACTTAATGCGTTAGCTGCGGCACCGACGACGTGGAATGTCGCCAACACCTAGTTCCCAACGTTTACGGCGTGGACTACCAGGGTATCTAATCCTGTTCGCTCCCCACGCTTTCGCTCCTCAGCGTCAGTAATGGCCCAGAGATCCGCCTTCGCCACCGGTGTTCCTCCTGATATCTGCGCATTTCACCGCTACACCAGGAATTCCGATCTCCCCTACCACACTCTAGCCTGCCCGTATCGAATGCAGACCCGGGGTTAAGCCCCGGGCTTTCACACCCGACGTGACAAGCCGCCTACGAGCTCTTTACGCCCAATAATTCCGGACAACGCTTGCGCCCTACGTATTACCGCGGCTGCTGGCACGTAGTTAGCCGGCGCTTCTTCTGCAGGTACCGTCACTTTCGCTTCTTCCCTGCTGAAAGAGGTTTACAACCCGAAGGCCGTCATCCCTCACGCGGCGTCGCTGCATCAGGCTTTCGCCCATTGTGCAATATTCCCCACTGCTGCCTCCCGTAGGAGTCTGGGCCGTGTCTCAGTCCCAGTGTGGCCGGTCGCCCTCTCAGGCCGGCTACCCGTCGTCGCCTTGGTAGGCCATTACCCCACCAACAAGCTGATAGGCCGCGGGCTCATCCTTCACCGCCGGAGCTTTCAACCAACCCCCATGCGGAAGCCGGTATTATCCGGTATTAGACCCCGTTTCCAGGGCTTGTCCCAGAGTGAAGGGCAGATTGCCCACGTGTTACTCACCCGTTCGCCACTAATCCACCCCGAAGGGCTTCATCGTTCGACTTGCATGTGTTAAGCACGCCGCCAGCGTTCGTCCTGAGCCAGGATCAAACTCTCCGTGAATGTTTACCCGACCAATGCCCGATGAAGGGCCGCGGGTGCACACATCACGAGAGCGGAACGACCAGTCGGAATAAGACCGGTCGTTCACAGCGTCCTCGCTGTGTATGTCGCCTGCCCACCACAAGGGCCGACAGGACTTTCAAAGGAACCACGACCATCCGAAGATGGACGGGGTATCAACTAATCTGGCGTTGATTTTTGGCACGCTGTTGAGTTCTCAAGGAACGGACGCTTCCTTCGTACTCACCCTCTCGGGCTTTCCTCCGGGCATTTTCCCTTCGGTATTTCGTGTTTCCAGCTTAGCAGACCCGATTCCTCGTTTCTGCCACCCGCTGGAGCGGGTTGCCTTCCGGGAATTCGCTCTCGCGCTTTCCTTTCCGGCGGACCCGACTTTATCAGAATCATTTCGGCCGACCTAATCGGCGACTTTCGTGATTCGAATAAGGAATCGGGATGGCTCCGTGGAAATCATTGTCCCGACCGGAGCGAGGGTGACTCTACTGGTTGTCCATCGAACTTGTCCAGTTCGAGGCAACCGTTTAAATATACCTCCCCGCGCTGACCGTGTCAACGGCTTTTGCGGGCGAAGAGGACACTAGCAGGTCAGCGGGCCTGACGCACATCAGGGATCACGCGGCGAAGGGAAGCTCCGCGCTCCGGTCGGACTCCTCCACGTCTCCGGTGTCTCCGGCGCGTGCCGCACGCCCTCCCAGGACGTACACGTACACGAGGAACGCCAGCTCGGCAGCGACTCCGATGCCGATGCGCGCCCAGGTGGGCAGGCCCGACGGAGTCACGAAGCCCTCGATCAGGCCCGAGACGAAGAGGACCAATGCCAGGCCGATGGCCATGCCCACGGCGGAGCGGCCCTGCCGGGCGAGGGCCGTGCGGCGGGTCGTCGGACCGGGGTCGACGACGGTCCAGCCCAGACGCAGTCCCGTACCGGCGGCGACGAAGACCGCGGTCAGTTCCAACAGGCCGTGCGGCAGGATCAGCCCCAGGAACACGTCGAGACGGCCGGCGGAGGCCATCAGCCCGATACCGACGCCCAGGTTCAGCATGTTGAGGAAGAGGATCCAGAGCACCGGAACGCAGAGGAAGGCGCCGAGGACAAGGCAGAGGGCGGCGGCCCAGGCGTTGTTCGTCCAGACCTGGGCCGCGAAGGACGCCGCGGGATGGCTGGAGTAGTAGGTCTCGTACTCACCGCCGGGGCGGGTCATCTCCCGCAGGTCGGCCGGGGCGCCGATGGCGGACTGGACCTCCGGGTGACCGCCGATCCACCAGCCGATGAGCACGGCGACGAGCGTGGAGAGGACGGCCGTCGGAATCCACCAGTGACGGGACCGGTAGACGGCCGCCGGGAAGCCGGCGGTGAGGAATCCGGCCGCGTCACGCCAGGAGGAACGGCGGGTGCCGGTGACCGTGGCACGGGCGCGGGCCACGAGTTGCGTGAGCCGGGCGGCGACCAGCGGGTCCGGGGCGCTGGACCGGATCAGGGACAGGTGCGTCGCGGTGCGTTGGTAGAGGGCGACGAGTTCGTCCGCCTCCGCGCCGGTGAGCCTGCCGCCCCTGCGCAGGAGCTGGTCGAGGCGCTCCCACTCGGCGCGGTGGGCGGTGACGTAGACGTCGAGGTCCATGATCGGCTGCTGCTCCAGGCGCGGGTGCGGACGGGGACGCGGACGGGTCGGGGACGGGGTGACTGCGGCGCACTGCGGGTCAGCTTGGCAGACTGTCGTACCGGCGGGCCGGGAAGGCCGGAGAAGGGTGGGTGCCGTGACCGGGGTGGTGACGGGGGACGCCGTCGTACTGGACCTGCGGCCGGCGCGGTTGCCGAGCCGGGCGCTGGCGCTGTTCCTCGACCTGGTGGTGGTGGGGGCCGTCTATCTGCTGATCGGTATCGGCCTCACGGTCGCCACGTCGTCCTTGGACGAGGCGGCGCGGACGGCGGCCTCCCTCGCTTGTTTCCTGCTGGTGTTCGTCGGGGCTCCGATCGCGGTGGAGACGCTGTCACACGGTCGGTCGATCGGGAAGCTGGCGTGCGGGCTGCGGGTCGTACGGGACGACGGCGGACCGATTCGCTTCCGGCACGCGCTGGTGCGCGGGGCGATGGGCGTCGTGGAGATCCTGATGACCTTCGGGGTGGTGGCCTGCGCCGCTTCGCTCGTGTCGGCGCGCGGGCGGCGGATCGGTGACGTGTTCGCCGGGACGCTGGTCGTGCGTGAGCGCCTGCCCACGGCGCGGACCACCGCCGTCCCGCCACCTCCGCCGGAGCTGGTGGGGCGGTTCGCGGAGCTGGATCTCTCGGCCGTGCCGGATTCCCTCTGGCTCGGGATACGGCAGTGTCTGACGCGTGCGCCGCAGCTGGACCCGGAGGTGGGGCGTCGGCTCGCGGAGCGGCTGGCCGGTGAGCTGGTGACGCGGACCGGTACGCCCGCGCCGGCCGGGGTACCGGCGGTGGCCTACCTGGCAGGGGTGGTCGCCGAGCGGCGGACGCGGGAGGCACGACGGGTGTTCGAGGCGGCCGGGCAGGCCGGGAGGGCTCCGGGGGCCACGGGAGGGCCGGGCGGAGTGGCGCCCGCTGCGCCGCCCCTCGTCACACCCGCCGAGGCGCCCGTCGGGCCTACCGACTCCGCGGCTCAGGCCGGTTCCGGCCCATCCGGCACGAGGCCCGAAGGCGGGTCACCGGCTTCCACGACGGGTTTCGTCCCGCCCGCGTGAGCGGCCCCGCGGGGGCCGGCCGACACGGCACGGGTCGACGGCTCGCACGGCACGGTTCCCCGACCCCGCTCACACGGTGTCGGGGAACACGGACGGCGGGGACTCCAGGTCCTCGAGTTCGATTCCGGGGGCGGCGAGCACCACGTCCCCGGCGAGGTGAACGGTGTGACGTTCCCCCGTGTCCAGGGCGTCGACGCGGTACTCGTCCACCATCAGCGTCCCGTTGTCAGTGGTGTGCGTTTCACTCTTCACCAGGGCCCAGGACTGGTCGACCGTGCGCGGGGCGAGCACCGGATCGGTGAAGGCGACGAGCCGTACGCGGGCGGCGGGGGAAGCGGGGGTGAGACGGAGCAGTCGCGTGACGGCGACGAGGAACGCCGGAGAGGTGCCGGTGAAGGCATGGGCGCGCACGTTGCCTTCGGTGGCCCGCGTGCCGGTGGGGTCGGTACGGACCCAGGTGACGCCGTCGAGGGCCGCGCCGCGGACCTGCCAGCTCGCGGCGTGGAGTTCGAGGCGGAGGGGCCGGCCCAGCGCGTCGACCGCCAGGTCGACGGAGCCGGCGTGGTCACCCGCGGGGGTGGTCGTCTGCGAGACGTAGCGCCAGCCGGAGGGGCCGGGTGCGCATTGGAAGTGTTCTTCTCCGAGGGGGGTGTGATCGTGCGGGTCGTGGAGCGCGTAGCGGCCGCGGGGCATGGGTCCTCGGGGTGCTTCCTCGGTGAAATGGGTCCAGGGGTCGCACCGCGCTCGGCGGTGCGACCTCCGGGGACGGGACAGGCCCCCGGCACGGGGGTGCGGGGGCCTGCCTTCTCCTCTACGGCTGACGGGGACGAGCGTGTGTCAGGGAACGCATGCCGTCGCCCGCGGCGTCAGTAGCGGTAGTGGTCCGGCTTGTACGGGCCCTCGACCTTGACGCCGATGTAGGCGGCCTGCTCGGGGCGCAGGGTCGTCAGCTTGACGCCGAGCGCGTCCAGGTGCAGGCGGGCGACCTTCTCGTCGAGGTGCTTGGGGAGCACGTACACGTCCGTCGGGTACTCCTCCGGCTTCGTGAAGAGCTCGATCTGCGCCAGCGTCTGGTCGGCGAAGGAGTTCGACATCACGAAGGACGGGTGCCCCGTCGCGTTGCCCAGGTTCAGCAGCCGGCCCTCGGACAGGACGATCAGGACCTTGCCGTCCTCGAACGTCCAGGTGTGGACCTGCGGCTTGACCTCGTCCTTCACGATCCCGGGGATCCGGGCCAGACCGGCCATGTCGATCTCGTTGTCGAAGTGACCGATGTTGCCGACGATGGCCTGGTGCTTCATCCGGGCCATGTCGGTGGACATGATGATGTCCTTGTTGCCGGTGGTCGTGATGAAGATGTCCGCCGTCTCGACGACGTCCTCGAGCGTCGCGACCTGGTACCCGTCCATCGCCGCCTGCAGCGCGCAGATCGGGTCGATCTCCGTGATGATCACCCGGGCGCCCTGGCCCCGCAGGGACTCGGCACAGCCCTTGCCGACGTCTCCGTAGCCGAAGACGACGGCGGTCTTGCCACCGATCAGGACGTCGGTCGCGCGGTTGATGCCGTCGATCAGCGAGTGACGGCAGCCGTACTTGTTGTCGAACTTCGACTTCGTCACGGCGTCGTTGACGTTGATGGCCGGGAACAGCAGCGTGCCCTCGGTCATCATCTCGTAGAGACGGTGGACACCGGTGGTGGTCTCCTCCGTCACGCCGCGGATCTCGGACGCGAGCTGGGTCCACTTCTGGGGGGACTCGGCGAGCGTGCGGTTGAGCAGGGTGAGGATGTAGGAGTACTCCTCGGAGTCCGCCGTGGACGGGTCCGGGGCCTCTCCGGCCTTCTCGAACTCGACGCCCTTGTGGACGAGGAGGGTGGCGTCACCGCCGTCGTCCAGGATCATGTTCGGGCCGCCGGTGGGGGTGTTCGGCCAGGTCAGCGCCTGCTCCGTGCACCACCAGTACTCCTCCAGGGTCTCGCCCTTCCAGGCGAAGACCGGGACGCCGGCCGGTGCCTCGGGGGTGCCGTTCGGGCCGACGGCGATGGCCGCGGCGGCGTGGTCCTGGGTGGAGAAGATGTTGCAGGAGGCCCAGCGGACCTCGGCGCCCAGCGCCACGAGGGTCTCGATCAGCACCGCGGTCTGCACGGTCATGTGCAGCGAGCCGGTGATGCGCGCGCCGGCGAGCGGCTGCTGCGCCGCGTACTCACGGCGGATCGACATCAGTCCGGGCATCTCGTGCTCGGCGAGGGTGATCTCCTTACGGCCGAAGGCCGCAAGGGACAGGTCGGCGACCTTGAAGTCCTGCTGGTTGGCGACAGTCGTCATGACTGGGCTGCTCCTCGTGGATCGGTTGCGAGGGTTCGGTTGAGGCGCCTGACACCGCAGCTCGGGCGCGCACAGGCATACGGATGCCCGGTGTTCCCGCGGTGCAGTCGTCGGAGGCCCTCTCTCCCTCGGCCGGCCCGGAGGGCCGCCCGACCGCCATCAGCAGCGACGTCTGGCTGTCTCGAATCTACACCGGTCGGCCCGGCGGCCCACAGTCCGCCCGGGGCCGTGATTCGGCCGGATCCGGTCTGGACAGGAGTGAGAGCCCTGGGGAGGTGCGGCCTCTCGGCGCGCTCACCGCTTCCGTGGTGGCGGGGCCGGGGGTGCCGCGCCGTTCCCGGGAGCCCGCGCGACGCGGCGGCGCGGGCTCCCGGGAACGGCCGGGCGGGACGCTGCTTCCGGCGGGCCGCCGGGCACGGGTGCCGGGCGGTTCAATGGGCGGATTCGGGACCCTCTCCGCCCGGTGTCGCCGCGGGGTCGGCACCGGCCGCGGCGGCCTGCTCGTCGTAGACGTCCGGTTCGAGGTAGATCACGCGGGCGATGGGGACGGCGGCGCGGATGCGTGCCTCGGCGGCGTCGATGGCGCGGGCGATCTCGGCGGCCGTGTCGTCGTGCTGGACGGCGATCTTCGCGGCGACGAGGAGTTCCTCCGGGCCGAGGTGCAGGGTGCGCATGTGGATGAGCCGGGTCACGGTGTCGCCGTCGACGACCGCGGCCTCGATCTTCGCCACCTGATCGGTGCCGGCCGCCTCGCCGAGCAGCAGCGACTTGGTCTCGGCGGCGAGCACGAGGGCGATGAGGATGAGCAGGACACCGATGCAGAGGGTGCCGATGCCGTCCCAGACGCCGTCCCCGGTGGCGAGCGCCAGCCCGACGCCTCCGAGGGCCAGGACCAGACCGACGAGCGCGCCGAGGTCCTCCAGGAGGACGACCGGGAGTTCGGGTGCCTTGGCCCGGCGGACGAACTGCGTCCAGGACAGCCCGCCGCGGATCTCGTTGGACTCCTTGATGGCCGTGCGGAAGGAGAACGACTCGGCGATGACCGCGAAGACGAGGACGCCCACCGGCCAGTACCAAGCCTCGATGGGGTGCGGATGCTTGATCTTCTCGTAGCCCTCGTAGACGGCGAACATGCCACCGACGGAGAAGAGGACGATGGAGACGAGGAAGGCGTAGATGTAGCGCTCGCGACCGTAGCCGAACGGATGCTGGGGGGTCGCCTCGCGCTTGGCCTTCCTGCCGCCGAGGAGGAGCAGGCCCTGGTTGCCGGAGTCGGCGAGCGAGTGGACGCTCTCGGCGAGCATCGAGGAAGATCCACTGAAGAGGAACGCCACGAACTTGGCTACCGCGATCGCGAGGTTGGCTGCGAGTGCCGCCACGATCGCCTTGGTCCCGCCTGACGCGCTCATGGGTGTGCGTGTTCCCTTCGTCGGTGCCCCGGCTGTGCCGTGGTGCGGTCCGGTCCCGTGGGCCTTTGCCCTTGATCCGGCCGCACATTGTCGCATCAGGCGGCGACCGTGGCCCTGAAAACCGTCCCCGCTCCCGTCAGCGCGACCGGCTCCCCCGCCGGTACGAACACGGACTCGCCGGGAGCGAGGGTCTCGGCACCCGCCCGGGGCCGGCCCGCGACGGCGAGCAGGATCTGCGGGGCCTGGGTGGTGACGTCGTTCGGAGCGGCGCCCTCCGCCCGGACGAAGCGGGAGAGCCGGAACTCGTCGACGGGGATCGCGTACGGCTCCTCGCCCGTGGGCGATGCCTCGGGGCGCAGCACGGTCGGCTCGCCCGGGGCGAAGCGGGTCACCCTGAGCAGTTCGGGCACGTCGATGTGCTTCGGCGTCAGGCCGCAGCGCAGCACGTTGTCGGAGTTGGCCATGATCTCGATGCCGAGGCCGCCGATGTAGGCGTGTGGGACTCCGGCGCCGAGGTAGAGGGCTTCTCCCGGCTGGAGCCGGACGTGGTTGAGCAGCATGGCGGCCAGGACGCCTGGATCGTCGGGGAAGTGGTGGGCGAGCACGGCGTAAGGGGCGTGGGTGCCGCCCAGCCGGGCGGCGACCGTGGCGGCCTCGGCGACGGTAGGGGCCATCTCGTCGCGGTCCGCGGACAGCAGGGCGGTCAGGACCTCGCGCAGTGCCGCCTCCTCGGGGCGGGCGTGCAGGAGGTCGACGTACGGCTCGAGGGAGTCGATGCCGAGGGCCGCGAGGGCGGCGGCGGCCTCGGCCGGGGGGCGGAAGCCGCACATGCCGTGGAAGGGCGTGAGCGCGCAGATCAGCTCGGGTTTGTGGTGGGCGTCCTTGTAGTTGCGCTCCGGTGCGTCGATCGGGATGCCCGCGGCCTCCTCGGCGGCGAAGCCGGCCCGGGCCTGGGCCAGGCCCGGATGGACCTGGAGCGAGAGCGGGGTCCCGGCGGCGAGCAGTTTGAGCAGGAAGGGGAGCCGGGGGCCGAATCTCCCGACGGTCGCCGCGCCGAGTTCGCGTGCCGGGTCGGCGGCGATGACGTCCAGGAGGGAACCACGCCCGGTCCGGGAGGGGGCGGCGGGGTGAGCGCCCATCCACATCTCGGCCTGGGGCTCACCGGTGGGGGCGATGCCGAGCAGTTCCGGGATGGCCGTCGTGGAGCCCCAGGCGTAGGGGCGGACGGTGTTGACGAGGCGGTCCATGGAGCCTTCCAGCTTTTTCTCGGTGCGCGTGCGACGGTGCGGGCGTCACGCGGGCGGCGCGATGCCAGCCGAGGCCAGGGAGAGGTAGACGGCGGCGAAGTCGGTGACGGCGAGGAGCTCGGCGAGTGCCTCCAGCTCGGTGCCCTCCTCCGGTTCGAGTTCGCTGATGGCCGTGTCGTGGCTGAGGGCCAGCTCACGGGCGGCGGGAGCGGCGGTCAGGCCGGTCGTGGGCCGGTCTCGGAGCAGGACGACACGGGCGCGCAGGGCCTGGGGCTCCTCGACGCGGTCGCGGAAGAAGTCGTCGGGGTCCGCGCCGGCCGCGTAGTCGCCCGCGAGGAGGACGCCGTGGGCGGGCAGGGCCTCGGGAAGCTCGGCGGCGAGGGCCGGGAGTCCGGCGAGTTCGGCCAGGACGGCGGCGAAGCGACGGCCCGCGGGTCCGGCGGCGTCGCCCTCGGTCCAGATCAGCGGGAGCGAGTCGGCGAGCTCGGCGGCGAGGGTCTTGGCGGGGTTGCTGTACGTGGCGATGGCCGGGCCGCAGCGCTCGGCCGTCCGGTCGAGGCGGTCGGCGACCTTCTCCAGGGCTTCGGCGGGCGCTTCCAGGAGGCCGACCCGGTCGAGCAGGGCGAGAAGCGGGGTGAACAGGGCCCACAGCGCGCCGGGACCGGCGGCGAGGACCTCGGTGTACTCCTCGGCGCTCTCGTAGGGGGCGGACGCCATCGGGACGAACATGCCGTGGGAGCCGTTGACCGCCTCGGTGAGCGGCGAGGTGCTGGGGGCGACGGCGACCACGCTGATGCCGCGGCGGTATGCCTGCTCGGCGAGCAGGGCGAGGCCGGGTTCGGAGCCGTCGGTGGTCGGGATCAGGAGCAGGTCGACGGAGCCCGCCCAGCCGGGGAGTGCCCAGCGCAGGGCGCCGGCCGCGGGGGCGACGCCGGTGGGGTGGAGGCGGATGACGGGGGCGGCGGCCCCGGCGAGGGCGCCGACGAGGTCGGCGACGGCCGCCGCGGCCGTGCCGGGGCCCGCGACGAGGACGGCGCGGGGGCGGCCCTCGGGCTGGAGCCCGGTGATGCCGGCCTCGGCGGCGTGCCGGGCGGCGGTGCGTACCCGCGCGCCTGCTTCGGCGGCGCCGCGCAGGAGATTGCGGCGGTCGGCGAGGGCGAGGGCTTCCGGTGCGTCGAGGAGGGTCTCGTCCAGCATGGGGCCTCCGAGGCGGGTGCGGGGCGGGTGCGGAGCTGGGGTGGCGGGTCGACCGTGGTGCTGCCGTGGAGCTGGGGTGGTGCCGTACGTCGGTGGTGCCGGAGCCGGCGCCGTCGAGCCCTGCGGCGGGACCGGTACAGGGCGGAGCCGGGGCCGTGGCTCGGCTCCGGCGGGGCGGTCCGTGCGGCCGGCGACGAGGGGACGGGCATCAGTGCCGCGCAGGCGGCCTTCGCCCCGTCGAGACGCCCGGCACGGCGGCTCGCGGCGTCGCCGCGTCAACCGAGCAGGCCCCCTGCGAGGTCGATCCGGCGGCTTGCGATCCACCGCACCGGACACCGCTCCTCGACGGCGAGCATCGCCAGAGGCGGTGCTAGGCCGGGCGGCGGGCCTCGTCGACGAGGAGGACCGGGATGCCGTCGCGGACCGGATAGGCCAGGCCGCAGTCCCCGCCGGTGCAGACGAGCTCGGGCGTGTCGGCCGTCGTGCGGTCGTCCAGCGGCGCGTGGCAGGCCGGGCAGGCGAGGATCTCCAGGAGGCCGGCTTCGAGCGGCATGAGGTGGTCCCTTCGAACAAACGGTGGTGGTGCTGCCCTTCGGGCCAGGTCAGCCTACCGCCGGGGGACGGCGCACGCGGCTCGGCGCCCGGCCCGTCACCCCGGCGGGCAGCGGCGTCAGTCGGTGGCCCGGACCAGGGCCAGGACCTCTTCGCGGAGCGTGGCCAGGGTGGTCTCGTCCCGGGCCTCGATGTTCAGCCTGAGCAGCGGCTCGGTGTTGGAGGCGCGGAGGTTGAACCACCAGTCCGCGGCGGTGACCGTCAGGCCGTCGAGTTCGTCGAGGGTGACGTCGTCGCGGGACGCGTACGCCGCCTTGACCCTGGCCGCGCTGGCCGCCTGGTCGGCGACGGTGGAGTTGATCTCGCCGGAGCCGCGGTATCGGTCGTAGGCCGAGGTCAGGTCCGAGAGGGTGCCCTCCTGGCCACCGAGGGCCGCGAGCACGTGGAGCGCGGCGAGCATGCCCGTGTCGGCGTTCCAGAAGTCCTTGAAGTAGTAGTGCGCGGAGTGCTCGCCGCCGAAGATCGCGCCGGTCTTCGCCATCTCCTCCTTGATGAAGGAGTGGCCGACGCGGGTGCGGACGGGGATGCCGCCGTTCTCGCGCACGACCTCGGGCACGGACCAGGAGGTGATCAGGTTGTGGATGACGGTGCCGCCGGGGGTCCTCGCCAGTTCGCGGGCGGCGACCAGGGCCGTGATCGCGGACGGGGAGACCGGCTCGCCGCGCTCGTCCACGACGAAGCAGCGGTCGGCGTCGCCGTCGAAGGCCAGGCCCAGGTCGGCGCCCTCGGCCCGGACGCGGGCCTGCAGGTCGACGATGTTCTTCGGGTCGAGCGGGTTGGCCTCGTGGTTCGGGAAGGTGCCGTCGAGTTCGAAGTACATCGGCACCGTGTCCAGCGGGAGGTCCGTGAAGACGGTGGGGACGGTGTGGCCGCCCATGCCGTTGCCGGCGTCCACGACGACCTTGAGCGGTCGGATCGAGGTGAGGTCGACGAGCGACCTCAGGTAGGCGGCGTAGTCCTTCAGCGTGTCGCGTTCGGTGACCGTGCCGGGGGTGTCGACGGCCTCGGGGGCGCCGTGCTCCGACCACTGCTCGACGAGGCCGCGGATCTCGGCGAGACCGGTGTCCTGGCCGACGGGGGCCGCGCCGGCCCGGCACATCTTGATCCCGTTGTACTGGGCGGGGTTGTGCGAGGCGGTGAACATCGCGCCGGGCAGGTCGAGCTGTCCGGAGGCGAAGTAGAGCTGGTCCGTCGAGCAGAGCCCGATCAGCGTGACGTCGGCGCCGAGGCGGGCCGCGCCGCGCGCGAAGGCGGCGGACAGGCCGGGCGACGAGGGGCGCATGTCGTGACCGACGACGATCGCGTCCGCGTCCGTCACCCGGACGAAAGCGGCGCCGAAGAGCTCGGCGAGCGTCTCGTCCCACTGATCCGGCACCACCCCGCGGACGTCGTACGCCTTCACGATCTGCGACAGATCAGCAGCCACGGAACAAGCCTCCTGAGGTCTCGGCACGCGTATGCACGTGTACGGAACGCTCAAACTACCCGGGGCGGGTCGGGGTGGAGCAGACCGAGGGGTCGGTACCGGCCGCGGTGCGCGGTCGGTGGGGCCCACGGCCGGAGGCGGCGGGGAGTGCGGTGGCCCGGACGCGCGGGAGGCACGGCCCCCGGGGAGCCGGGGCTGGGGGCCGGGACCCGGGCGGCCCGGGACGGGGAAGCTCAGGAGTCGGGGGAGCGCAGGACCCGGAGGTGCCCGCGGCGTCCGACCTCCATCGGGTCCGCACCGCGGCCTCCGCCCTTGCCGCCGGCCTCGGCCGCGCGTTCCCGGGGCCGGGCCGCCTCGCGCACGGCGTTGGCGAGGGCTTCCAGGTCGTCGCCGCTGGGGCGGGTCGGGGCCGACGAGTCGGTGAGCCGCACGACGTCCCAGCCGCGCGGCGCGGTGAGGCGCTCACTGTGTTCGGCGCACAGGTCGTAGCAGTGGGGCTCGGCGTAGGTGGCGAGCGGGCCGAGGACCGCAGTCGAGTCGGCATAGACGTACGTCAGTGTCGCGACGGCAGGGCGGCCGCACGCGGTGCGCGAACAGCGACGTACAGGGCTCACGACGTTGGACGGTACCGCACTCTTGAGCGGGCCGCGACGACTCTCCCTCAGGTCACTCGCCCGTGTCGCGCTGTGACGTCCGACACGGCCCTCCTCGGGGCGACCGTCCTGACCTGCGAGGAAGAACGGGGCCGTGGACGGGGGCGGTGACCGATCCGGACATCGTCCGAAAGGAATCCGGTCATTGCCCGCCAGATGGCCGATCTCCGATACCCATCGAATCGAGCCCGCGCTTGGCCGGAATGCTCGAGAAACGACAGCCCGGCGCACCGCGCGGACGGAGGAGCACGGGGGACACGGTCGGAACGGGGCGCGCCACGGTCCGTGAGCACCGTGGAGAGTTACGCTGCGTCAGTGATGGACAGTCCTGTGCCGCCGCGCCCCTCCTCCTCCCGTCCGGCCGAGCCGGTTCCGGCGGAGTCCCGTCCGGGCGAGTCCCGTCCGGCGGACTCCCGGCCGGGTGCGGGCGACCCCCGGGTACGCCGGCGCGACCGGCACGGCCGCGGCATGCGCGGACCGGTCGCCCCGCCGCAGGTACCGCTGTCCGCGAGCCGGGCGGACACCTTCCGCGATCTGGTCCTGGACTCGGTGGAGCGGCTGGAGCGCCGCTGGCCGCAGCTGGCGGACGTGGAGTTCCTGGTGCTCGACGTGCCGCCGACGGTGTCGGGCGAGTCGGTGCCACTGGGGGGCTCGGCGCCCGCGGCGAAGGACGGACCCGCGCGGGTCGTGGTCTACCGGCGGCCGGTCGAGCTCCGGTCCAAGAGCCGCGACGAACGGGCGCTGCTGGTGCACGAGGTGGTGGTGGAGCAGGTGGCGGAGCTGCTGGGCCTCTCCCCCGAATCGGTCGACCCGCGGTACGGACAGGACTGACCCGTGTACCCCGCGCGGGGTACACGGCGCGGCCCCGCGCGGGGTCCGTCAGTCGTCGAGGATTGACAGGTCCTGTCGGGCCACCGGGACGGCGACGGTGCCCCGGTCGTCCGTGAGCGTCTGGACCGTGAACATCTGGATGCCGTCCTTCGGCAGGGCCAGGGTGCGCGCCGCGTGGACCGGGCCGCCGGAGACCGGTTCGACGGTCAGCGCGTAGGAGCCCTTGAGTCCCTCGGGGACCGGGGGGGTGATCGCCGTGGTGGTGCCCGCCTTGACGGTGACGGTCTTGGTGACCGGGGTGCCGCCCTGGGTTCCCGCCGAGGCCGTCACCTTGACGGTGGCCGCCGCCGCGGGCGCCGTCAGCGAGAGGGTGCAGCCGGCCGAGCGGTTGTCGGCGACGGTGGCGCGGGCGGTGATCGCCGCGGTGGCGGGGATGAACGCGACCTCCTGCTTGTCGCCCTTGCCGCGGACCACGCGCAGGGCGGCGACGACGGGGGTGGCCTTCTTGGGGTCCGCAGGACTGAGCAGCAGGGAACCCGCCTCGCCCCGGGTGAGGTCCGGAAGGTCGACGGCCGCGGTCATGCCCGACTTCACGCGCAGGGACTGCGCGCTCGCGGGGACGATCGTGCCGGTCGCACCGACCAGCTGGATCTTCAGGTCGGCGTCGTCGTCCCCGGGGGCGTAGGCCACCAGACGTACCGAGGTGGCGTCCGCGGGGATGCCGGGCAGCACCAGGGTGCCCGCCGGGTCGGCGGAGGCGGGCAGCCAGTCGCTGCCGGTCTTGTCGTCCGCCACGCCGATCACGGCGCCGACGCGGCCGGTGCGGGTGGTCACGTGGGCGGTGATGTCGGCCGTCGCGGCGTCCGCGGTGAGCGTGGAGAGGAGGACCGGCACGCTGGAGTGGGGCGGGACGGCGATCCCCTCGGTCAGCTGGGACGCGAGCGCGCCCTCGGGGCCGTGGAGCTCCACGTCGGCGACGGCGGCGGTGTCGTCGGGGTTGGTCAGGTGGACGTAGTCCTGGCGCTCCTTGGCCGTGGAGGCGGCCGGGAACCAGAGGTCGGTGTCGGGGGCGACGCAGGTGACGCCGAGGAGTCCGCGGGCGCCGCCGACCGGGACGAGGGTGGTCTGCTGGACCGTCCAGCCGGGGGCGAGCGTGCCGGTGGCCGTGCCGGTGAGGGCGGGCGCCGTGCCGCCGTTCGCCTCGGCCCCGACGGGGGTGCCGGGCCGGGTGACGGTGGCCGGCGGCTTGGCGGCCGAGGTTTTCTTCGGCGGGGTCTCACCGGCCGTGACTCCGGCCGGGGCGGGCGCGAGCCGGGCCTCGGCGGTGCCGGACTTCCCGGCGTCCGTCGCGCCCTTCGGGTCCTTCGCCGCGGAGTCCTTCCCCGCCGGGGTGTACGAGGTGTAGACGGTCTCGGCCACCTCGGACGTGCTCGGCGCGGGGCACAGCAGGCTCGAGCGCTCCACGGGCAGCCGGACCGGGGCTCCGCCACCGGCGGCCGGCGTCCCGTCCGGTGCGGTCAGGGCGGCGAAGCCGGTGACGGCGGCGAGGGCGGTGACCACCGCGATCAGGGAGAGGGTGGTGCGCTTCACTGGTTGCTGCTCCCGTCGGGACGCTGCTCGGTCTCGTGGCCCTGGCCGTCGCCGTAGCCGTAGGTGTACGGGTCGTACGGCTGCTGCGGGTCGTAGGCCGGCGGCTCGTAGGACTGCTGCTGCGCGTACGGGTCGTAGGACTGCGGGTCGTACGCGTGCTGCTCGTACGACTGCTGCTCATAGGACTGCTGCGCGTAGGGCCGCGGCTGCTGCTGGTACGGATCGGCGGAGGGGTCCGGGTAGTAGCCCTGCGACGCGTACTCCTGCTCCTGGGACGGCTGCCTCGACTGCTGCCCGTGTGCGGGGTCGTAGGCTCCGTCCCAGCCCGCCGGGTCGTAGACCTGTTCCGCGGACGCCTCGGCCGGCACCGGGGCCGACGGATGCTCCCCGGCGGTCTCCGCGGGCGGGGCGTCCGCGGAGCGCTCCGCGGTCTGCGCCGCTTCGGCCGCCTCGGCCGCGGCGCGCAGACGGCGCGCCCGGCGGCCGTCGCCCTCCATCGCCTGGGCGGGGATGACGACCTCCTCCTCCGGCAGGTCGTCGTCGATCTCACGGCGCCGGCCGGGCAGGGCCAGGACGAGCAGGACGACGGCGAGGCCGGCCTGCGTCCAGATCCACACCGAGTGGGTGAGCGGCTCGTCGTACGTCAGGTCGAGGCGGCCTCCCCCCGCGGGGAGGGCGAAGCCCTGGGCCCAGCCGTCGACGGTGGTGCGCTTCAGTTCCTCGCCGTCGAGGGTGGCGGTCCAGCGGTCGTCGGCGCGGTCGGCGACGCGCAGCACGCGCCCGGCGGCGCCCGAGGGGATCTCGGTGTGCGCCTCGACGGGGCCGGAGGCGACGGCGACGGGGCGGGCGGCGGCCTCGTCGCCGGTCTTCGCGGTGGGGACGATCATGACTCGGGCGACCTCGCGGTCGACGCGCCAGAGGGCGCTGCCGTCGAGCTGGCTGAGACGGCTGAGGCCGGGGGTGGAGTCGAGGACACGGCTCGTCTCGCGCGGCGCCCCGTCCCGTACGAGGACGTAGCGGATCGCGAAGCCGCCGAGTTCCTCGGTCTGGTCGGCGCCGGAGCCGGCGACCAGATGGGCGACGACCTTGTCCAGGGCGGGGTCGCTGCCGGCGGCCTCGGTCAGCTCGGCGTCACCGAGACGGCCCCCGGAGCCGCGGACCAGGGTGTAGGCGACCTCACCGGACGTGCCCCCGAGGACGAGGGTGCGGGGCTGGTCACGGGTGCCGCTCTCCTCGGCGACGAACGCCGGGACCTGGACCGGGTCGCGGCGGGTCAGCGGGCCGTCGGCTCCGCCGATCGTCCAGGCCGCGGCGGCGGCGACGGGTCCGACGGCGGCGGCGAGGGCGATGAGGGCGGCGGCGGGCTGGCGCCAGCCGAAGCCGTGCGCGGCGACCCGGGTGCGTCCGCCCTCCGCGCCGATCATGCCGGCGGCGAGCAGGGCCGCGCCGTAGACGAGGGTGGCGGGTCCGGCCCAGCCGGTTCCTCCGGCGCCGTTGGACAGGACGGCGAACAGGAGTCCGGCGAGGCCGGCGGCCCAGGCGACACGGACGGCGAACCGGCGTTCCTCGCGCAGCAGCGCGGCCAGGGCGGCGAGGACGAAGCCGATGAGCAGCAGGCCGCCGGTGGTGCCGGGGCCGCCGGGGCTGGTGCCGAGCAGGTCGAGGGGCGTGGCGGTGCCGGTCCGGATGTCGAGGCCGGCCTCCCGCAGGAAGGCGGAGGGCTCGGTCAGCAGGTCGAGCGACCAGGGGGCGAGGACGAGCAGCGGGGTGCCGAGAGCGGTGAGGAAGCGCGGGGCGTACGCCGTGAGGTCGGAGCGGCGCAGGACCAGGACGGCGATACCGAGGACCAGGGCCAGCGGCCAGACGACCGGTGTGAACGCCATGGTGAGGGTCAGCAGGAAGGTGTACGCCCAGGTGGCGCGCCAGCTGCCGCGTTCCTCGCCCCGCAGGCCGTGCGCGGCGACGGCGGCGCGCGCGATGAGCGGGAGGAGGATCGCGAGGACGGCGGTGCCGAGGCGGCCGGTGGCGAGCGCTCCGGTGACGGCGGGCAGGAAGGCGTACGCGATGGCGCCCCAGGCGCGCAGCAGGCGGGACTCGACGATGCCGCGGGCGGCGAAGTAGGCGGTGAAGCCTGCCAGCGGGACCGAGCAGACGAGCAGCAGGGTCAGCGCGAGGGAGGTGGAGCCCAGGGAGACGGCGGCGAGCGCGGCCAGGATGCCGAGGTAGGGCGGTGCGGTCGGGGTTCCGCCGGTGCCGACGGCGTGCCAGGCGTCGGCGTAGCGCGCCCACAGCCCGGAGACGGAGTCGGGGGCGGGCATCAGGGTGCCGCCGGCGAGCGAGCCGCCGCCGAACAGGGCGCGGCAGGCGACCACGGAGGCGACCAGGAGCAGCAGGAAGAGGACGGGGCCCGGCTTGCGGGCGATCTTCTTCAGCCGGGCGAACTGCTCGATCTCCAGGAAGTCGGCGTCGTCGCCGCCCGGTCCGGATTCGACGGCGCCGTGGCGCGAGCCGCCGGTGTCGGCGTCGGAGCCGCCGAAGTGGGAGACGACCTGCTCGGCCGTGGCGCGGACGGTGGCGCCGGGCGGCGGGAAGAGGGGACGCAGTTCGCTCGCGGGGACGGCCGGGTTCTTGCGCCGGCGGCGGGCGGCGAGGATCTTCTCGGGGCGCAGCAGGGTGGCCAGCAGGCCCATGACCTCGTCGACGGCCTGGCCGGGTACCTTGCCGACGAGATAGGTGAGGGTGCGCAGGAGGGTCCCGATGACGAGGCGCACCAGGACGTAGGGGAGGGCGCGGCCCCGGGTGTTGGCGAGCAGCGTGTAGACGGCGCCGGCCTTGTCGACGCGGTGCGGGTTGGCCACGGAGCGGCCGGCGCAGTCCACGGTGCGGCGCTCGCGGGCGGATGCCTCGGCGTGTCGCAGGACGGCGTCGGGGGCGACGAGGACGCGGTGGCCCTCGGCGTGCGCGCGCCAGCACAGGTCGACGTCGTCGCGCATCAGGGGAAGGCGCCGGTCGAAGCCGCCGAGTGCCTCGAAGACGTCCCGGCGGACGAGCATGCCGGCGCTGGACACGGACAGCACGGAGCGGACCTGGTCGTGCTGGCCCTGGTCCTGTTCGCGGCGGTCGAGGCCGGTCCAGCGCCGGCCGCTGCGGGCGATGGAGACGCCGGTCTCGAGGAGCTGCCTGCGGTCGTACCAGCCGCGCAGCTTGGGTCCGACGACGGCGGCGTGGGCGTCGGAGTCGGCGACACGCAGTAGTTCGGTGAGGGCGTCGGGCTCGGGGGCGCAGTCGTCGTGGAGCAGCCAGAGCCACTGCACGGGCTCGCCGTGCGGGAGTTCGGGCATGTCGTAGGCGTCGTCGCGCCAGGTCCGGCTGACCGGGTCCCAGCCGCTGGGACGCTTGAGGTACGGAAGGTCCTCGGGTCCGAGCAGGGGTGTGGTGCGGACGACTTCCTCGACGGCGGCGCCGAAGCCGGTGCGGCGCGCGAGGTGCAGCACCCGGTCGGCGCCGATCGCGTCGGCGACGAGCTGCGCGGAGTCGTCCGCGCTGCCGGTGTCGGCGGCGACGACGTTCTGTACGGGGCGTTCCTGGGCGAGCAGCCCGGCGAGGGCGTCCGGCAGCCAGCGGGCGCCGTCGTGGGAGACGAGCACGGCGGTGACGACGTGTCGCGGGAACTCGGGAGTTGAGGACATCGAGGTACGGGCCCTCCGGCCGGGGGTCGCCCGCAGGGGGCTTGGGTGCGTCTCGGACGGGGCCCCACACTAACGGCTGCCAAGAAACGGGTCCGCCGCCTGTGGACATGGCACAGGCGGCGGATCGTTCGTTGTGTACGGGTGTGCGCGGATTGCCGCGCGGCCCGGGCGGGCGCGGGGCGAGCCGGTCCGGCTCAGACCGCGGCCTTCTTCAGGCGGCGGCGTTCGCGTTCGGACAGTCCGCCCCAGATACCGAATCGTTCGTCGTTCTGGAGGGCGTATTCGAGGCATTCGGAGCGGACCTCGCAGGCGAGGCAGACCTTCTTGGCCTCGCGGGTCGAGCCGCCCTTCTCGGGGAAGAAGGACTCGGGATCGGTCTGGGCGCACAGCGCGCGCTCCTGCCAGCCGAGTTCCTCGTCCGCGTCCTCGACCAGCAGTTCCTGGAACAACTCGGTCATGTGCGCCCCTCGTCTGTCTTCGCGTCCCCGTGATGTTGCCGTCACCGATTCCGGCCGAACGACACGAGTGAAGTTACAAGTTTGTGCTCTGTGCGAGTCAAGCCGGAATCTGCTATTGGGTCCGGTATTCACTCTGCGGAACCAAGGCTATGCGGAAAGTGTTCAAATCGCCAAAAACCTGACACATGCCACCGGCCTGACCGCGCCACCCCCCTCGCGAAGGAGGACGTCCCGCACATCGATCTTGTTGCGCCCCCACCGCGGAAGCGATGGAGATCACAGTCTGATCACAGAACCCCCACCATGTTTAGGGGCCGGATGCTGCGCCATGTCTCCCGCCCCGCGGCTGCACAAACCTTTCTCCCGGCACTGCAACCGGATGAGGTGAAACATTGCCGCCATATCGGTCATTGGGTTGACAGTCGGGACTCTCTCCCGCCACCTTTGATGCCATGCCAGCGACCTCAGCGCCCTTCGCGACCCACACCGGTGGGTTCCGCGGCGCTGTCCAGGCGCGCTGTCGCTGTTGCTGTTCCAGCTGTTGACGCCCCCGCGCTCCGGCTCCCTCCACGCGATCGTCACCTCCGCGTACCCGCGCCCCGTCCGCGGGACCCCCGCGACACCCCCGCACCGCTCCCCCGCTTCCGCCGAGGAACCACCGCACCCATGAACAGCGACAGCGACCTCCAGATCGCCGGCGACCTCCTCGAGGTCCAGCACCTGCTCCAGCCCGCCCGCGAGCACCCGTCCACCGTGGCCGAGTTCGTCGGCCTCGCCCGCGCCGTCGCCGCCGACCGCGCGCAGTGGGCACCGCACGTCGAGTACGACGCCACCACCCGCTGGTACCACCGGCTGCGCACCGGTCCGGGGTACGAGGTCTGGCTGCTCTCCTGGGTGCCCGGCCAGGGCAGCGAGCCGCACGGCCACGGCCCCTCGTCCGGTGTACTCACCGTCCTCCGGGGCGAGCTGACGGAACGCACGAACCGGGGCGTACGGACGCTCACGGAGGGCGCGCAGCGCGTCTTCGCGCCGGGGTACGTCCACGAGGTGGTCAACGACTCGCTGGAACCGGCGGTCAGCCTGCACGTCTACTACCCGGGCCTCACCGAGATGCCGATGCACGAGTCGCTCCGGGCGCGGTGCGCCCCGGCCGCTCCCGAGGCCCTGCCCGCCTGAGGGCCCGTCGGCCGAAGGCCACCCGACAGGCCCCGAGAGCCTGTCGGGTGGCCGCCGGCCGGGCGACGGGCTCTGACAGACTGATCCGCATGCGCATTGTGGTTCTGGCAGGTGGCATCGGCGGTGCCCGTTTCCTTCGCGGCCTCAAGCAGGCGGCACCGGACGCGGAGATCACGGTCATCGGCAACACCGGTGACGACATCCATCTCTTCGGTCTGAAGGTCTGTCCCGACCTCGACACGGTGATGTACACCCTCGGCGGCGGCATCGAAGAGGAGCAGGGCTGGGGGCGCGCCGACGAGTCCTTCACGGTGAAGGGGGAACTCGCGGCCTACGGCGTGGGCCCCGAGTGGTTCGGCCTGGGCGACCGCGACTTCGCGACGCACATCGTCCGCACGCAGATGCTGGGCGCCGGATATCCGCTGAGCGCCGTCACCGAGGCGCTGTGCGCCCGCTGGCAGCCGGGCGTGCGCCTGCTGCCGATGTCGGACGACCGCGTCGAGACGCACGTCGCCGTCGACCTGGACGGCGAGCGCCGTGCCATCCACTTCCAGGAGTACTGGGTGAGGCTGCGCGCGTCCGTGGAGGCGCGGGCGGTGGTGCCCGTCGGCGCGGAGACCGCGAAGCCCGCGCCGGGTGTGCTGGAGGCGATCGCCGAGGCGGACGTCGTGCTTTTCCCCCCGTCCAACCCGGTGGTCTCGGTCGGCACCATCCTGGCCGTGCCGGGCATCCGCGAGGCGATCGCGGAGGCGGAGGTGCCGGTGGTCGGCCTCTCCCCGATCGTCGGCGACGCACCCGTGCGGGGCATGGCCGACAAGGTGCTCGCGGCGGTCGGCGTGGAGTCCACGGCCGCGGCGGTGGCCCGGCACTACGGCTCCGGGCTGCTCGACGGCTGGCTGGTCGACACGGTCGACGCGGACGCGGTGGCCGACGTCGAGGCGGTGGGGATCCGCTGCCGCGCGGTGCCGCTGATGATGACCGGCCCGGACGCGACGGCCACGATGGCACGCGAGGCGCTGGCACTGGCCGAGGAGGTCCGGGGATGACGCGTCCCGAGGGCGGCGCGGCGGACGGCGGGGCCGGCCCAGGGCCGGACGCTCCCGGCGGCACACCGGACTTCCGGGTGTGGGCGCTCCAGGGACTGCCCGAGGTGAGGCCCGGGGACGACCTCGCGAAACTCGTCGCCTCCGTCTCTCCCGGTCTCGCCGACGGCGACGTGCTCCTCGTCACCTCCAAGATCGTGAGCAAGGCCGAGGGCCGGGTGGTCGCCGCCGACGACCGTGAGGAGGCGATCGACGCCGAGACCGTGCGGGTGGTCGCGCGGCGCGGGCCGCTGCGGATCGTCGAGAACCGGCAGGGCCTGGTCATGGCCGCGGCCGGTGTCGACGCCTCCAACACCCCGGCCGGAACGGTGCTGCTGCTGCCCGAGGACCCGGACGCCTCGGCCCGCGCCCTGCGCGACGGGCTGCGCGAGGTTCTCGGCGTCGACGTCGGGGTCGTCGTCACGGACACCTTCGGCCGTCCCTGGCGCAGCGGCCTGACGGACGTGGCGATCGGAGCGGCCGGGGTACGGGTGCTGGACGATCTGCGTGGCGGCACCGACGCGCACGGCAATCCGCTGAGCGCGACCGTCGTCGCCGTCGCCGACGAACTCGCCGCGGCGGGCGACCTGGTGAAGGGCAAGACGGCCGGGCTGCCGGTCGCCGTCGTGCGCGGTCTCGGTCATCTCGTGGAGGGCGCGGGGGAGGAGGGCGCGCGGAGGCTGGTGCGCGGCGCGGCCGACGACATGTTCCGGCTGGGCACCTCGGAGGCGGTGCGGGAGGCGGTGACCCTGCGGCGTACCGTCCGGGAGTTCACCGACGAGCCGGTCGACCCCGGTGCGGTCCGGCGCGCGGTCGCCGCGGCGGTCACGGCGCCGGCCCCGCACCACACGACGCCGTGGCGCTTCGTCCTGCTGGAGTCGGCGGAGGCCCGCACCCGGCTGCTCGACGCGATGCGGGCGGCGTGGATCGAGGACCTGCGGCGGGACGGCAGGTCGGAGGAGTCCGTCGCCAAGCGGGTGCGCCGCGGCGACGTGCTGCGCAAGGCGCCCTACCTGGCGGTTCCGTGCCTGGTCATGGACGGCTCCCACCATTACGGCGACCCGCGCCGGGACGCGGCCGAACGCGAGATGTTCGTGGTCGCGGCGGGCGCCGGCGTGCAGAACTTCCTGGTGGCGCTGGCCGGTGAGCGGCTCGGTTCGGCCTGGGTGTCCTCGACGATGTTCTGCCGCGAGGCCGTCCGGGAGGTCCTCGGGCTGCCGGAGGACTGGGACCCCATGGGCGCGGTGGCGATCGGGCACGCGGCGAAGGCGCCGAAGGAGCGTCCGGTGCGGCAGGTCACGCGGTTCGTCGAGGTGCGGTGAACGCTTCCCGGGCCGCCGGGCCCGGGAGGCCCCGGCGGGTCAGAGCGCCGCGATGTTCCCCGGGGTCATCCGGGGCGCGCGACGGGGCGGGGTCCGGCCGCTGAGAAGGACGAGCCGGGCCGCGCGGTGGCGCTGGCCGGCGTAGGGCGCGAGGAGTTCCAGCATGGCCGCGTCGTCGGTGGTCCGGTCGCCCGCAAGGGCGTATCCGACGATGCCGGGCAGGTGGTAGTCGCCGACGGTGACGGCGTCGGGTGCGCCGTTGCTCCGCTGGATCGTCTCGGCCGAGGTCCACGGTCCGACACCGGGGATCAGCTCCAGTCGCCGCAGGGCCTGTCCGGGCTCCATCAGCGCGGCCTCCTCCATCCGGCGGGCCGCCTTCACGGCACGCAGGATCGTGGAGGCCCGTTTGTCGTCGACGCCCGCGCGGTGCCATTCCCAGGAGGGGATGCGGGACCAGGTCCGGGCGTCGGGCATGACGTGGAGCGGGGGTGTGCCGGGTCCGGGCGCGGGTTCGCCGAACGTGCGGACGAGGAGGCGCCAGGCCCGGTACGCCTCGTCCGTGGTGACCTTCTGTTCCAGGATCGAGGGGATCAGCGACTCCACGACCAGGCCCGTGCGGGTCAGACGCAGGCCGGGGCGCCGGCGGTGGGTGGCGGCGAGCAGCCGGTGGCGGGGCGTGAACGCCGCCGGGTCGTCGTCCGCGCCGAGAAGCCCCGGCAGGCCGTCGAGGAGCCACTGGGCACCGGGGCCCCATGCCTCGGCCTCGGCGACGCCCTCGCCGCGGCGCAGGGCGACGCGCAGGGTACCGGGCCCGACGGGTGTGCGGGTGGCCCGCCAGACCGAGCCGTCGGAGGTCGCGCGGAAGGTGGGGTCGGCGGGGCCGCGGCGCAACGGGCCGAGGACGAGGCCGAGATCCGTGGGGGCGGGCGGTGTCCAGCGGCGTGTGACTCCGAGCGCCGAGGGGCGGCACGCCGTGGCCGTCGCCGGCCGGGCCCCGGGTACGGCGAGGTGTCCCCCGCGCACGGTGGTGCGGGTGGGGACGGGGCGGGGAGCGAAGCGGCCGGCCATGGGGACGAGCCTAGTGCCGCGTCAGGCGGCCTTCGCCCGGCGGGACAGCCCGGTCTCGCCGCCGGGGAGCCCGCCCGCCGTCGGGGCTCGCCCGGAGGGAGCGGCGGTTCCGGAGCGGTGCGGGGCCCGCTACTGGTCCGAGGAGAAGCGGACCGATCCGGCCGGCAGCCGTGCGTCGCACCAGACGCGGATGCCGTCGCGGAGTTCGTTGTCCGGGCCCACGTGCGCGCCGTCTCCGACGACCGCGCCCGTCAGCACCGCGCGCGCCCCGATCCGGGCACCCGCGCCGATGAGGGAGTCGGTGATCACCGCGCCCGGCTCCACCACCGCGCCGGCCAGGATGGCGGAACCCGCTATGCGGGCGCCCTCGCCGATCACGGCGTCCGCGCCGACGACCGTGCCGCCCGACAGCTTGGCGTCCGGGGCGACCCGGGCCGACGGGAGCGTCAGGCTGTCACCGCCGCGGCCCGGCACCGCCGGCGAGGGGGCGCGGCCCAGGACGAGGTCGGCCGAGCCCCGGACGAACGCCTGCGGGGTGCCGAGGTCGAGCCAGTAGGTGGAGTCGACCATGCCCTGGAGGTGGGCGCCCTGGGCCAGCAGCTCGGGGAAGGTCTCGCGCTCCACGGACACCGGCCGTCCGGCCGGGATGGTGTCGATGACCGACCGTCGGAAGACGTACGCCCCCGCGTTGATCTGGTCGGTCACGATCTCCTCGGGCGTCTGCGGCTTCTCCAGGAAGGCGGTGACGCGCCCGGTCTCGTCCGTCGGGACCAGGCCGAACGCCCGCGGGTCCTCGACCCGGGTCAGGTGGAGCGAGACGTCCGCGCCCGAGGACTCGTGCGTGGCGACCAGCGCGCCGATGTCGAGGCCGGTGAGGATGTCGCCGTTGAAGATCAGGACCGGCTCGTCCGGGCCGGAGCGCAGCCGCTCGGCGACGTTGCGGATGGCACCGCCCGTCCCGAGCGGCTCCTCCTCGGTGACGTACTCCAGGCTCAGGCCGAGCGACGAGCCGTCCCCGAAGTGCGGTTCGAAGACTTCGGCCAGGTACGAGGTCGCGAGGACGATGTGCTCGACACCGGCCGCCCGGGCCCGCGCGAGCTGGTGGGTCAGGAACGGAACCCCTGCCGCCGGAACCATGGGCTTGGGCGTGTTGACCGTCAGGGGACGCAGGCGCGTGCCCTTGCCACCGACCAGGAGGATCGCTTCTGTCACCTGTCGTCTCTGCTTTCCTGTGCGGGGGCCGGCCTGGTTCCGGGCCGGTCACATCGCCCATCCGTGCGATATGACCGGTCAGTTTATGCAGACGGTCCGGGTACCGGTTCCCTCACCTACGGCCCTGGTACTTCGCGGAGGTCGAGCGGGCGGTGCCGAGCTTGCCGTAGAGACGCTTGCCCGGACACTCCGTGGCATAGCCGTCGCGGTGACCGGCGATGGTGCGGAACGTGACCTTCCTGCCCTTCTTGTAGCGGTTTCCGCCGCCGGAGACGAGGGACGTGGTCCCCTTCGGGTTGACTCCGTACAGGCCCAGCTTCCACGCCGTCAGACGCGCCACGGCGTTCACCACGGCGGCCGGCGGAGTGGCCGACCCGTAGGTGCCGAGGACCGCGATGCCCATGCTGTTGGTGTTGAACCCGCGGGTGTGGGCGCCGAGCACGGCCCGGGTCACACCGCCCGCGCGGCCCTCGTAGATGTTTCCGCACTTGTCGACGGCGAAGTTGTAGCCGAAGTCCCGCCAGCGCAGGCTCTTCACGTGGTACCGGTAGATGCCGCGCAGGATGGACGGCGCCTGCTTGCAGGTGTAGCGGTTGCCGGTGACGGTGTGATGGACGAACGCCGCCTTGACCGACTTGGTGTAGACGAAGCTCCGCGCGCGCAGCCGCTCGTCGGCCCCCCAGCCCTTGCGGGTGACGATCCTCGGCCGGGGCCCGATGTACGGCTTCGCCGCCGCGGCGCCGGCCAGGGACGCCCGCGTCGCGGCCCGCGACAGGGCGGGGAGCTCCGCCGCGCCGGCCGGGGCGAGGCCGGTGCCGCCCTCGGCGGCGACGGCCTCCGCGGCGGTGGACGCCGTGGCCGCGCGGGCCCGCGGGCCTTCCGGCTCGGGGCCGGGGTCGACGAGTTCGAGGCGCATCCCGTCCGGCAGCGTCGCCGCCCGCGTGGCGCGGTCCGCCGCGACGGGTGCCGGGCCGTCCGCCTCCTCCCCGGACCGCTCAGGCGAGACCCGGATCTCGACGCCGTCCGAATGTCCGACCCACAGCGGCGCGGTGGCCCCGCGGGAGCCGCTCGCCGCGTCCTCGGCCGTACCGGGGTCGGCCCCGTGCTCGTCGTCGTGCGTCTCCAGAGCCCGCCAGTCCGACCAGACTCCGCTCCCGGCGGCCCGGGTGCGGACCTGGACCGTGCCGTGCAGCGCCTTCCGGGCGTCGTCCCAGACGACCCCGACGAGCGAGAAGGGTCTGACGTCCCGTCGGGTCAGGCCCTGGACCGGGCCGGCCCCGGTCGCGCCGAGGGCCCGTTCACCTCCGGCCACGGGGCCGAGCGGAAGGGACTGGGTGGACCCGGCGAGCCGCGGTTCCGCCCCGGCGCTCAGCGCGACCGGCGCGGCGGGCCGGCCGAGCGACTGCGCCGCGGCCGGAGTGGCGAGGGACAGGGGCAGGGCGAGGGCCGCCGCGCAGGTGACGGCGATCGAGGAAGAGAGGTAGGCACGCATGAGGCGATCGTCCGCAGCCGCGGGGGGTTTCGCGCGGCGGGGCAGGGCAGGGCAACTGACGACCCGTCGGCCGACCGGAGGACGTCGTCACCGGTACGGCGGTCGCGCGGCCACCCGTCCGCGTACCCTTGCCCGCGTGAACGCCAGCGACCGCACCCCCGCCGACCTGCTGCGATCCGCGCTCGCCGCGGACCCCGCCCGCCCCTTCATCACCTTCTACGACGACGCCACCGGTGAGCGTGTGGAATTGTCCGTCGCCACCTTCGCCAATTGGGTGGCCAAGACCGCCAATCTGCTCCAGGGCGAACTGTCCGCCTCCCCCGGCGACCGGCTCGCGCTGCTGCTGCCGGCGCACTGGCAGACCGCGGTCTGGCTGATCGCCTGTTCCTCCGTCGGCGTGACCGCCGAACTCGGCGGCGATCCGGCGGACGCCGATCTCGTCGTCTCCGGCCCCGACTCCCTGGACGCGGGACGGGTCTGCCGGGGAGAGCGGATCGCGCTCTCCCTGGCCCCGCTCGGCCGCCGCTTCCCCGCCCCGCCCGCGGGGTACGCGGACTACGCCGTCGAGGTACCGAGCCAGGGCGACCGGTTCGCCCCCTTCGTCCCGGTGGACGCCTCCGCTCCGGCCCTCCTGGCCGGCGGTGCGGAACTGACGGGTGCCCAGCTCGTCGAGCGGGCCCGCGCGGACGCCGGGGCGCTCGGTCTCGCGCCCGGGTCGCGGCTGCTCTCGGGGCGCCCTTTCGGCGGATGGGAGGGCGTCTCCGCCGGGCTCTACGCGCCGCTGGCCGCCGGCGCCTCCGTGGTCCTGTGCCGGAACCTGGACCGGCTGGCCCCCGGGGAGCTCGACAAGCGGGTGGAGAGCGAGCGCGTCACCTCGACCCTGAGGTGACGGCGATGTGACGGTGCGTCGGAGGTCCACCCGTTCGGCGCAGCGACTCGCCGAGCCCCCGGGTCCGCGTGGCGTCCGCGGTACATGATCGGCTGGAGGAATCGTCCTCCGCACAACCAAGCGTCTGGTTCAGCCGTCTACCACTGCGACCGGCGGCCCGGCGCGCCGCCGACGCCATGAAGGATGGACCCAGACGTGACGGACAGTGCTGGCACGCCCCCCGCACCGGACGGACCGGGCGAGGACGAGACGCCCAGCACCGACGGAGGGACCGGTACCGGGACCCCGGAGGGGGTCCCGGGCCGCACGCGTCACTGGCTGCGCTGGACGGCGCTCGGTGTCTCGGTCGTGGTTCTCGCCGCGGCCGGCGTCGGATGGTGGTTCTACCGCAAACTCGACGGCAACATCACCACCGACACCACGGCCGCGGACGAGCTGCGCCGGTACGAGAGCGAACGCCCGACCGCCGTCGCCACCGCCGCCCAGAACATCCTGCTCATCGGTTCCGACACCCGGGCGGGCGCCGGGAACGGCAAGTACGGGCAGGACGAGGGCACGCAGCGCTCCGACACCACGATCCTGCTGCACATCGCGGCGGGCCGCTCCGGCGTCACCGCCGTCTCCATCCCGCGCGACCTGATGACGGAGCTGCCCAGCTGCCGCAGGTCGGACGGCACCCGCACCCGGGAGCAGTTCGCGCAGTTCAACTGGGCGTACGAGTTCGGCGGCACGGCCTGCACGATCCGCACCGTGGAGCGGATGACCAAGATCCGGATCGATCACCACATGGTGATCGACTTCCGGGGCTTCAAGAAGATGGTGGACGCGGTGGACGGGGTGCGGATCTGCCTCAAGGAACCGATCGACGACGCCGACGCCCACCTGAAGTTGCCGGCCGGACCGCAGACGCTCGACGGCGAGCAGGCGCTGGGCTTCGTCCGGGCCCGCAAGTCGCTCGGCAACGGCAGCGACACGGAACGCATGGACCGGCAGCAGCAGTTCCTGGGGGCGCTGGTCAACAAGATGCAGAGCAACGGCGTGCTGCTCAACCCGGCCCGGCTCTACCCGGTCCTGGACGCGGCGACCAAGTCGATCACGACGGACCCCGGGCTCGACTCGCTGCGGGACCTGTACGACCTGGCCCGCACCATGCGGAGCGTGCCGACGGAGAAGGTGCAGTTCCTGACCGTGCCGCGACGTTCCTACCGATATGACCCGAACCGTGACGAACTCGTACAACCCGCCGCAAGTCAACTCTTCGATCAGCTACGGCGGGACGAGCCGGTGGCGGTGACCCCGCCGAGCGAGAAGACCACCGCGCCGTCGTCCGCGGGGACGGCCACGCCCTCGCCGACACCGACCTTCTCGGGGCGGAACGCGGCCGAGGGAGTGTGCTCCTAGAGGGGGGTGAGTAAAGCGCAGTCCAAGGGGAGGGCGGCTCCACATGGGGTTTGGGCAAATTGCCCAGGTGTAAGGAGCGTGGAATTTGTCACGCACGTCGCTCCACGCTGAACTGGGCGGATACTGTGACGCGATCCGGTGCTGCGCCCCCGCGCTCACGCACTGAACGGATCGAAGGACCGAGCGCCCGACGGGGGAGGCGCCTCGCGTGGCACCGACGGAGGATTCGAGTAACCGTGGACGCGCACAGCCGTGGACGGGCGGACGAGATCGACCCCGCCGACCAGTGGGTCCTCAACCCGCAGACCGGCAACTACGAACTGCGACTGAACCACTCCGGTGAGCAGTCGACGTCATCGCCCCGCCCCCGCAGCGCCACCCCTCCCGGCCAGAGAACCTCCGGCCAGGGGCGGGGTGTCCGGGCCGGCCACGCCGACGGGCAGGGCCGTGCGACCGAGCCCGGCCGGACCGGCGAGCGGGGCGGGACCTCCACCGAGTCGCCTGTCCCCGGGCAGCGACGCCGCCGCGCCCCGGAGCCGGCCGGCGGACCGCCCTCGCCCGGCCGCCGCCGGGGCAAGCCGGCCCGGTCCAAGGCCGGCCGCAAGAAGAAGGTGCTGCTGTGGACGGGCGGCTCGATGGCCGTCGTCCTGGTGGCCGGTGCCACCGCCGCCTACGCCCTGTACAACCACTTCGACGGCAACCTGAAGACGGTCGACGTCGGCGACGCCGCCGGCGACCCGTCGCTGGACGGGCCCCTCAACATCCTCATCATCGGCAACGACATCCGCACCGGTGAGGGCAACGAGAGCTACGGCAACAAGGACAACGTCACCGGGCACGCCGACACGACGCTGCTCTTCCATGTCTCGGAGGACCGCACCAACGCGACGGCGGTGAGCATCCCCCGGGACCTCAAGATCAGGATTCCGGACTGCCCCACGAAGCAGCCGGACGGATCGACGAAGGTCATCCCCGGGTCCGCGACGACCACCAAGTTCAACGAGTCCTTCGGCGTGAACGGCCGCGACCCGGGCTGCACGATGCGCACCGTCAAGGCGCTCACCGGCGGCGTGGAGATCAACCACTTCATGATGGTCGACTTCAACGCCGTCAAGACGCTGTCGACCGCCGTCGACGGCGTGAAGGTCTGCCTGAACAAGCCCATCAACGACAAGTCCTACTCCAAGCTCAACCTCAGCAAGGGAGAGCACCGGATCCAGGGTGAGGAGGCGCTCGCCTTCCTCCGCAACCGCCACGGCCTCGGCAACGAGAGCGACCTGGACCGGATCAAGATGCAGCAGCAGTTCCTGGCGTCCATGATCCGGCAGCTCAAGGAAGAGACGCTGGACAGCCCGACGAAGCTGTACGCGGTCGCCGACGCGGCGACCAAGGCGCTCACCGTGGACAGCGGGATAGGCAGCGCGCTGAAGCTCACCTCGCTCGCCAAGGAACTCGGCAAGATCGACCTGAAGAACATCAGTTTCATGACCGTTCCGGTGATCGACAACCCGGACGAGCCGCCGAACCGGAGGGCCACCGTCGTCCTCGATCCGGTCAAGGCCCCGCAGGTCTTCGAGATGGTCAAGAACGACGTCTCCTTCACCGAGGTGAAGAAGCAGCAGCAGGACACCAAGAACGCCCAGGCGCAGGCCGAGGCGAAGCTGCTGCAGGGACCGCGCGCCGAGGCCGTCGACGTCCGCGTCGACGTCTACAACGGCAGCTCCCTCCAGGGCGCGGCGCAGAAGACGATCGAATGGCTCCAGAACGACCAGGGCGTCACCCGGTCCAGCAACAAGGCCAACGCGCCCGAGAAGCTGGCCAGGACGACGCTCACCTACGCACCGAACCAGGCCGACCAGGCACGCAAGCTGGCGGACCTGATGGGGCTGCCGGCCACGGCGCTCAAGCAGGGCACGGAGGACGCCGGGGAGCGCGAGCCGATGTCGCTGGTCCTCGGTGCGGATTTCAAGGGCGCGGGGGTGCCCATCACCGGTCCGGCGAAGGCGCCGGACATCGAAAAGGTGGAAGCCGACAAGACGGTGTGCGCCCAGTGACCCGTATACGCCGGGTCTCGGGACGCTCCTGACCGATGAGGGGACCTGGGGTGGGACAGAGCAGCGTGCGCAGGGAGGGGACGCGTGAGCGCGTTCCGCACGCCCGAGAACTGGGCTGGGACGAGGAGTTGTACACCGACGGCGGCGAGGGGGCCGCTGTCGGCACCCGCACCGCGGACGGTACGAAGGATTCCGCGCCCTCGGGCGGCGAGGGCGGCGGGGGCCGGGGCCATCGCCGCAGAGGCCCGCGCCGACGTGCCAGGAAACGGGGTAAACGCAAGATACTCCGGTGGGTCGCCGCGACCGTGTCCCTGCTGGTACTCGGCACGGCCGGCGCCGGATACCTCTACTACGAGCACCTCAACGGCAACATTCGCAGCGGCGGGCGCAGCGGCGGCGAGAGCGGCGTGAAGAAGGCGGCGCCCAACGCCCTCGGCGACACCCCGCTCAACATCCTGCTGATCGGCTCCGACAGCCGTGCCGACGCCAGGAACGTCGCGCTCGGCGGCGGCAAGGACGAGCGCGAGCGCAAGGGGCTCGCCGATGTGCAGATGCTGCTGCACATCTCCGCGGACCGGAAGAACGCCTCGATCATCTCGATACCCCGTGACACGGTCGTCCCGATCCCGAAGTGCAGCGACCCCGAGAGCGGCGAGAACTTCGCCGCCACCACCAGCCGGCCGATCAACGAGACCCTGCAGCGCGGTGGTCCCGGCTGCACCCTGACCACCTGGGAGAGTCTCACCGGCGTCTACATCGACCACTGGATGATGATCGACTTCGCCGGTGTGGTCGCGATGGCGGACGAGGTCGGCGGTGTCACGGTCTGCGTGAAGGACGGCGTCTACGACAGGTCGACCCCGCAGCAGAAGGGCGGCTCCGGGCTGAAGCTCACCGCCGGCGAGCACGACATCAAGGGCAAGCAGGCCCTCCAGTGGCTGCGCACCCGGCACGCCTTCGGCAGCGACCAGAACCGCGCCAAGGCCCAGCACATGTACATGAACGGCATGATGAAGAAGCTTCAGGAGCAGAGCGCCTGGAGCGACACCGGTCGTCTGATGGGCCTGGCCGAGACCGCCACGAAGTCGGTCCAGGTCTCCGAGGAGATCAGCACCGTCGCGAAGCTCTTCGACCTGTCGATGCAGCTCAAGAACGTGAAGCTCGACCGGCTCACCACGGCGACGGTCCCGACGTCGGAGTATCCGCCCAACCCGGCGGCGTGGCTTCAACTGATCCCGTCGTCCGCCGAGAAGATCTGGACCATGCTCCGCGAGGACGTCGCCTTCGACAAGAACGGTGATCCGGCCGACGCCAAGCCGTCCGCGCCGGCCCAGCCGAAGGTGCCCGCCCAGGCGCCGGACACCCTCGCCATCAGTGTCGTCAACGGCACGAACGGCAACGGCGAGCCGTCCGTGGAAGGCCGGGCCGGCAGCCTCGCGCGGACCCTCCAGGACAAGGGCTTCTCCCGGGCCGAGTCCGTGCGGACCGCCGATCCCCGCAAGGACACGGTGATCAAGTACCCGAAGGCGGACGGCGACCAGGGGAAGTCGGACGCCCTGTCCATCGCCAAGGCGCTGGGACTGCCCGACGCGACGGTCCGGGCCGACGAGAGGGCCGAGGGCCTGACGCTCGTCGTCGGGGCGGACTGGCGCGAGGGCGCCACCTACAAGAAGCCGAAGACGACAGCGGGCGACCTCCCGGACGGGGCGGCCGACAAGACGGACTGCATGGACATCTACTCCGTCTACAAGTGGGACGGGAAGAGCTGACGTCCCCCGCTCGCTGTCCGGGGCCGGGCCCCGGGTGACGGCGCGGCGGCGGGGGCGGGACCGGAAGGCCCCCGCCCCCGCAGGCCGCCCCGCCCGCGGGGCCCGCCTCAGACCCGCGGTTCCCGCACCGCCGGCCGCTTGCTCGCGATGACCTTCCTCGCCAGCGAGCGTGGGCTCGTCAGGAAGCCGTAGCCCCAGGACATGTGCATGGTCGCCAGGGCCACCGGGATACGGAGGCGGGCCTTCGGGGAAAGGCCCCGGCCCGCCGGGACCGAGCCCGCCGTGATCGCCGCGAGGTAGCCCGCCGGGATCACGAAACCGAGTGGGGTGACGGCCGCACCGACCACCAGGCCGGCCGCGATCACGCAGACGGCCGCCGGCGGGGCCAGGTAACGGAGGTTGATCGAGCCCTGGTGGTAGCGGGCCACCACGTGGCGCCAACGGCCGTAGTCCTTGTACTGCCTGGCCAGCGCGCGCACGCTCGGGCGCGGCCGGTACTGGACCCGAAGCTCCGGCGAGAACCAGATCAGCCCGCCCGCCTCGCGTATCCGGAAGTTCAGCTCCCAGTCCTGGGCGCGGATGAACTCCTCGTTGTAGCCGCCCTGCCGCTCCAGCGCCTCGCGCCGGAAGACGCCGAGGTACACGGTCTCGGCCGGGCCCGCCGCGCCCCCCGTGTGGAACGCCGCGTTGCCGACGCCGACCTTCGAGGTCATCGCGGCGGCGACCGCGTCCTCCCAGGCGTTCTCCCCCTCGGCGTGCATGATGCCGCCGACGTTCTGCGCGCCGGTCTCCTCCAGGAGACGGACCGCCGTGGCGATGTAGTCCGGCGAGAGCATGCCGTGCCCGTCGACGCGTACCACGATCGGGTGACGGGACGCCTTGATCGCCGCGTTGAGGGCGGCGGGCGTGCGGCCCGTGGGATTCGGCACGGTGTGGACGCGCGGGTCCTCGCGGACGAGTGCCGCGGCGATCTCGTCGGTACGGTCCGTGGACGGTCCGAGCGCGACCACCACCTCCATCTCGCCCGCGTAATCCTGTTCCAGGATGTGGCGGACCGAGTCGCGCAGGTGCCTCTCCTCGTTGAGGACCGGCATGATCACGGAGACGGGCGGCAGGGAGGCGGTCATGACTTCCTCGGGGTCCGGGGGTGGCCCCCAGGGGACAGCGGTACGCGCGCCACGTTACCGCGAACGGGGGACAGCTTCGCGCGCCGCGGGGTCCGGTGCGCGCTGGCGCTGATCGTATGGGCCTACCGTGCTCACGGTCCCCTCGTCACACCCGCGGAGGTGTCCCCCGGTGCCCCCACCGCCCCGACCGCGCCGTCCCCGACCGGTGGCGACGCGTCCCGCACCGGCCCGCCGCGCGAGACGGGCCGCCCGGCCACGGTGGGGCCTGCGGATGGCGACGACCCTGTCCGTCCTGGTCCTCGGGGCCGGCGGACTCGGGCACGCCCTGGTGACCGGCCTGGACACCGGGATCGACCGGGTCGACCCCTTCCGGGACATGAAGAACCGGCCGCGGGCCGGGCACGGCATGAACGTCCTGGTGGTGGGCACCGACGGGCGCGACAAGATCACTCCGGAGCAGCGGCGCGCCTACCGGCTCGGCGGGGCGCCCTGTCACTGCACCGACACCGTGATGCTGGTGCACATCTCCGAGGACCGGGAACGGGCGAGCGTGGTGAGCCTCCCCCGCGACTCCTACGCCGAGCTGCCCGAACACGTCGACGGGACCACCGGCAAACGCCACCACGCGCACCCGGTGAAACTGAACGCCGCCTACGCGGAGGGCGGGCCGGGCCTGACCGTGCGGACCGTCGAGGGGATGACGGGGGTCAAGATCGACCATTATCTGGAGGTCGACTTCACCAGCTTCATGAAGACCGTCGACGCCGTCGGCGGGGTACGGATCTGCACGACCCGCCCCATGAAGGACCCGTACACCGGGCTCGACCTCGCGGCCGGCTCCCACGACCTGAACGGCGGGCAGGCCCTCCAGTACGTGCGCTCACGCCATGTCGACGGGGCGGCGGACATCGCCCGGATGCAGCGCCAGCAGCGCTTCCTCGCGGCGCTGATCCACCGGACGACGAGCAGCGGGGTCCTGCTCAATCCCGTGCGGTTCCGCGAGGTCGCCACCACGATGCTCGGTTCGGTGCGCGCCGACCGCGGCTTCGGTACACAGCAGATGCTGGCCCTCGCCAAGGCGATGCGGGGGTTCACCCCCGCGTCGTCGGAGTTCGTCTCCGTACCGGTCGGTGACATGAGCTTCCCGGTCAAGGGCATCGGCTCGACCGTCAAATGGGACGCGCCCAGGGCACAGCGGCTCTTCGAGGCCCTGCGTGAGGACAGGCCGCTGGCCGAGCCGAAGGCCGACGCCAAGGCGGCCGGGAAGCCCGAGACGGTCACGGTCGAGGTGGCCCCGAAGACGATCCGTGTGCAGGTGTACAACGGCACACGGACGGACGGCCTGGGCGGCAGGGTGGACGACGCGCTGCGGGCGACGGGCTTCGACACCACCCGCGCGCCGCGCACCGGCGACGGGCCGGAGGTCACCCGCACGCGGGTGGAGTACGACCCGCGCTGGGACCGGTCGGCGAAGTCACTGGCGGCGGCACTGCCGGGAGCGGAGCTACGGGCGGTGAAGGGACGCGGCGCGACGCTGAGGGTGACGGCGGGCACGGACTACCGGGGGGTGACTCCGGTCCGGGCCGAGGAGAAGCCCTCGGGCCGCTTCGAGGCGGTGACCGGGGACCAGGTGGTGTGTCCGTAGGAGGCGGGCGGCTGCCCGGCCGCCGTCCGGCCGGGCCCGTGGGCCTGGGCGCTCGTGGCGGCGGACCTCGGTGTCCGAACCGGCTGCCGTCCGTGCCCGTACCGGGCGGTCAGTGCTCGTAGCCCTCCGCCGCGCGGCGCTCCCGCAGCTCCTTGATCGCGCGCCGGCGGGCCAGCCGGTGGGTGCGGCGGATCTGGGCCTCCTGGTAGCGGCGCCGGTCGCGGTCGGTCTCGGGGACCACCGGCGGGACCGCGCGCGGCTTGCCGTCCGCGTCGACCGCCGCGAACACCAGATAGGCGGACCCGACCTGCTGTGCCGGAGTGGACTCGTTCCAGCGCTCGGCCATGACCCGGACACCGACCTCCATGGAAGACCGGCCGGTCCAGTTGACCTGGGCCTTCACATGGAGCAGGTCGCCGACCCTCACCGGCTCCAGGAACACCATCTCGTCCATGGAGGCGGTGACGGCCGGGCCGCCCGAATGGCGTCCGGCGACGGCCCCCGCCGCGTCGTCGACCAGCTTCATGATCACGCCACCGTGGACCGTGCCCAGCAGGTTGGTGTCGTGGCTCGTCATGATGTGGCTGAGAGTGGTGCGCGACGCGGAGGTGGGCTTGCCCGGAATATCGCCCTGATCTGTCATGGCCTCCACCTTATGCCGGGTTGCCCGCGCCCTCCGTGACGGGTACCGGCACGGTCCCCTTTGCATCAGCTTCGCAACGGCCTCGACCCGATACCCCACCACCCCTGTCGGGGCTCCGGCACCGAACTGCACACTGGACCGCATGAATGACTGGCCCGATGGGCGGAGCAACGATCGCGACCGCGGCTACGGCGGAAGCAGCGAGCCCGAGGGGGCCCGCGTGATGCGTCATGTGCAGCGCCCGCAGGTCCCTCAGCAACCGCAGCAGCCTCCCGTGTACGACGACGGCCACGGCCGGGTGCCCGGGCAGGCCCCGGGCCAGGGGTACGGCTCCGGCTACAACACGGGGCAGGTCTACGGCCAGCGCGGCTACGGCGGCGGCCAGCAGCAGCCCCCGGCCGGCCCCGGCCACCCGGCGCCCCAGCCGGGCCGTCCGGCGCCCGACTGGCGTCGCCGGATCAAGATCGGCTCCATCGTGCTGGTGGTGGCGCTGCTCGGGTGGAGCATCGGCACCTACGCCTGGGCCGCCTCCCGGATGCGCAACGAGGTCGACCTCGCGAAGGTCATCGAGCGGCCGTCCGAGGGCGACTGCACGACATACCTGATCGTCGGCTCGGACAGCCGTGAGGGGCTGTCCGCCGAGGACAAGAAGAAGCTGCACACCGGCTCCGCGGAGGGCAAGCGGACCGACTCGATGATGATCCTCGCGGCGTGCGGCAGCGGCAACACGATGGTCTCCCTCCCCCGCGACTCCTGGGTCACCATCCCCTCCTTCGTCGGCTCGGAGTCCGGCAAGAAGTACCCGGCCCGCGGCGCGACCAAGCTGAACGCCGCCTACGCGATGGACGGCGCCGAACTGCTGGTCCGCACGGTCGAGTTCAACACCGGGCTGCGCATCGACCACTACGCCGAGATCGGCTTCGCCGGTTTCGCGAACATCGTGGACGCGCTCGGCGGCGTGGAGATGGACATCGAGAAGGGCTTCAAGGACAAGAACTCCGGCGCCGACTTCAAGGCCGGCAAGCAGACCCTCGACGGAGAGCAGGCCCTGGCCTTCGTCCGTACCCGGTACGCCTTCGCGGAGTCGGACCTGGCCCGGACGAAGAACCAGCAGAAGTTCCTCTCGACGCTCGCCAACCAGGCGGCGACGCCCGGCACCATCCTCGACCCGTTCACGCTCTACCCGACGCTGGGCGCGGGCCTGGACACCCTGATCGTGGACAAGGACATGTCGCTGTACGACCTCGGCAGGATGTTCTTCGCGATGAAGGGCATCAGCGGCGGCGACGGCACGTCGATGAACATGCCGCTCGCGGGTACGGCGCCGCAGGGTTCCCTGAAGTGGGACATGCCGAAGGTGAAGGAGCTCGTGCGGCAGATCCAGAACGACGAGAAGGTCACCGTCACCTCGGACCGCTGAGCACCGCCGCCCCGGACACCCGGGGCCGCGGGACCGGGCCCCCGCCTCGACGGCGGGGGCCCGTCGGCCGCTCCGGGGAGGGGAACCGGGCGCGGCCCCGGGCGAGGGTGTTCCCGACACGGCCGGAGCCCCGCCCACCGGGCCCGACTATGCTCGGGCAGGCATTTTCCCGCCCGTACGCACATGGAGTCCCGCATGGCCCTCAAGATCACCGTGATCGGCACCGGCTACCTCGGCGCGACACACGCGGCGGCCATGGCGGAACTGGGCTTCGAGGTCCTCGGCCTGGACGTCGTGCCCGAGAAGGTCGAGATGCTCGCGACCGGCCGGGTGCCGATGTACGAGCCGGGCCTGGAGGACCTGCTCGCCCGGCACGTGGCGGGGATCGAGGGCTCGACCGGCCGGCTGCGCTTCACGACCTCCTGGGAGGAGGTCGGCGCCTTCGGCGACGTCCACTTCGTCTGTGTGAACACTCCGCAGAAGCACGGCGAGTACGCCTGCGACATGTCCTACGTGGACGCGGCCTTCGCCTCGCTGGCCACCGTGGCGCGCTCGGGCGCGCTGGTCGTCGGCAAGTCGACCGTTCCGGTCGGCTCGGCGGAGCGACTGGCGAAGCTGCTGCCGGAGGGGGTCGAGCTCGCCTGGAACCCCGAGTTCCTGCGTGAGGGCTTCGCCGTCCGGGACACCCTGCACCCGGACCGGGTGGTGGTCGGTGTGCGCGGCGAGCGAGCGGAGAAGCTGCTGCGCGAGGTGTACGCGGGGCCGGTCGGGGAGGGCTCGCCGTTCGTGGTGACCGACTTCCCGACGGCGGAACTGGTGAAGACGGCGGCGAACTCCTTCCTCGCGACGAAGATCTCCTTCATCAACGCGATGGCGGAGGTGTGCGAGGCGGCGGGCGGCGACGTCGTGAAGCTGGCGGAGGCGATCGGCTACGACGAGCGGATCGGGTCCAAGTTCCTGCGGGCCGGGATCGGCTTCGGCGGCGGCTGTCTACCGAAGGACATCCGCGCCTTCATGGCGCGGGCCGGCGAGCTGGGCGCGGACCAGGCACTGACGTTCCTGCGCGAGATCGACTCGATCAACATGCGGCGGCGCGGCCAGATGGTCGAGATGGCGCGCGAGGCGCTGGGCGGCGGTTCGTTCCTGGGCAAGCGGGTGGCGGTGCTGGGCGCGACGTTCAAACCGGACTCCGACGACGTACGGGACTCGCCGGCGCTGAACGTGGCGGGCCAGATCCATCTCCAGGGCGGCCAGGTGACGGTCTACGACCCGAAGGGCATGGACAACGCGCGCCGGCTGTTCCCGACGCTGGCGTACGCCGGGTCGGTGCTGGAGGCGGTACGGGGCGCGGACGCGGTGCTGCACCTGACGGAGTGGCGCGAGTTCCGCGAGGAGCTGGACCCGGCGGAGCTGGGCGCCGCGGTGCGCGAGCGGGTGATCCTCGACGGCCGCAACGCGCTGGACGCGGAGCGCTGGCGCGAGGCGGGCTGGCTGTACCGGGCCATGGGGCGCCCGCGGGCCTGAGCGCCTGGCGGGTGGCCTCTGACCGGGCGGTCACGCGCCGGCGCGGCGGCACGACGCCCCGGGTGCGGCGCCGTGCCGGCGCGGTACCCGGGGCGTACCCCGCACCGGAGCGCGGGCCCCGGTGCGTGCGGGTCAGGCGGCGGTGCGGAGCCGGGTGGCCCGCGAGCGGAACTCCGTCTGGCGCAGGGCCCGCGTGGTGTTCGCGTGGGCGAGGAGGACCAGGTCCTGGGCCGGCCAACCGCGGCGGAGGAGTTCCGCGAAGAGCGGGACGTAGCCGTCGACCGGGTCCTTCGCGTGGGAGAGGCCCACGGAGTGGGAGCCCGCGAGAGTGTGGACGCGGTCCAGGACGTCGGCCGTGGCCGCCGGGTCCTCGGCGACCGGGACCATGCAGACGCCTTCGTTGCCGCCCAGCAGGCGGAGCACCTCGTCCGGCAGCGACGCGGGGTCGCCCTCGGTCATCAGGACGGGGGCCTTCGCCACCGCCAGGACCTCGCGGACCGTGTCGGGGGCCGCGCCCGAGAGGTCCACGGCCAGGCCGAGGCGGTTCATCTCGCGTACCGCGTCCCGGACGAAGCGGTCGAAGCCGGTGAGCGTCACCGCCCGTACCCCGAGCGCGTGGTAGGCCCGGAGCGTGGCGAGCGAGCCGCCGAGGGCGTTCGCACTGACGGGACCGAGCAGCGCCGCCACCCGCCCGTGGTTGAGGGCCTGGGCCATCTCCGTGGTGCCGTGGGCGAGGCGCAGGTCCTCGGGGCAGGCGGCCACCAGCGCGCGGATCGCGTCGATCCGGCGCAGGGCGCCCACCACGCCCTCCCCGGGGCCGACGTGCACGGACCAGAACTGGGCCCCCGCCTCCGGTGCCCTTACCGGGGGGAAGTCCTCGGGGTCGAGTCCCGTCGGGAACTCCACGCGCCCCTCGACCACCGGCTGCGCCGCGAGCAGTGCCCGCGCACGCGCCGACTCGTCGAGTGGTGGAGGTGGTTCAGGGGGGTCGGTCTCGCCGGCGGCGGCAGGAACGGCGGAGAGGGTGTGGGGATCGTCGAGCAGACCTGCCATGTGTTACTCCGAATTCGGCGATGCAGTACCGCCCGGCCGTGGGCGGCGGGGCGGTACGCTCCACCGTGCCATCGCCGTCCTTCCCGGTCGCGGCGGATTGCTCCGTCCGGGGGACCCGGCCCGGACGGCGGGAAGGCCCCGCCGAGGCGGGGCCTTCCCGTGTCGCACCGTCAGGGCCGGTCGCCCTCGGGCGAGTCGGGACCGTCCAGCGCTTCGATGGTCGCGTTCGACGGGCCTCGCGCGGCCCGCAGATCACGCGAGACGGCCTCCGCGTCCCGCAGCGCGCGGACCGCGTTCGACCACGTGAGCCGGGCGAGGTCGGCGTGCGACCAGCCGCGCGTGAGCAGTTCCGCGACGAGGTTCGGATAACCCGCCACGTCGTCGAGGCCGCTCGGGGTGAACGCCGTTCCGTCGTAGTCGCCGCCGATGCCGATGTGGTCGATGCCGGCGACCTCGCGCATGTGGTCGAGGTGGTCGGCGACCGTCGCGACGGTGGCGACCGGCTGTGGGTTCTCCTCCTGGAAGGCGCGGTGGATCTTCATCGCCCGTGGGGTGGTGTCGAGGGGGTGCAGCCCGTGCGCCCGCATGTTCTCGTCCGCCCGCGCCGTCCACTCGACCGCGGCGGGGAGGACGAACTTCGGCACGAAGGTCGCCATCGCCACGCCCCCGTTGGCCGGGAGCTGGGCCAGCACGTCGTCGGGGATGTTCCGCGGGTGGTCGCAGACGGCCAGCGCGGAGGAGTGCGAGAAGATCACCGGTGCGACGGACGTGGCGAGCGCGGCCCGCATCGTGGTGGCGGCGACGTGCGAGAGGTCGACGAGCATGCCGACACGGTTCATCTCCCGGACGACCTCGTGCCCGAAGGCGGTGAGCCCTCCGGCGCGCGGCTCGTCCGTCGCCGAGTCCGCCCACGCGGTGTTGTCGTTGTGGGTGAGTGTCATGTACCGCACGCCCAGCGCGTGCAGGGCCCGCAGGGTGGCGAGCGAGTCGTTGATGGAGTGGCCGCCCTCGGCGCCCTTCAGCGAGGCGATACGGCCCTGCTGTCGGGCCGCCTCCATGTCGTCGGCGGTCAGTGCCGGGGCCAGGTCCGCCGCGTACCTCACGAGCAGTTGGTCGACCGCGTCGATCTGTTCCAGGGTGGCGCTGACCGCGTCGTCCCCGGTGAGCGCGCAGGGCACGTAGACCGACCAGAACTGGGCACCCACCCGGCCGGCCCGCAGCCGGGCGAGGTCCGTGTGGAGCGACGCGGTCTGGTCGGCACCGATGTCCAGCCGGTCCAGGTCGTAGCGGGCCTGCTGCCGCAGCGCCCACGGCAGGTCGTTGTGCCCGTCCACGACCGGGTGCCCGGCGAGCAGGTCGAGCGCCTCCGCCAGACGCTCCGCCGCCGGCCGCGTCCCGGTCGCGCCCGCCGCGCTCACTTGGCGAAGCCGAACGAGTCCGCGCCTTCGACCTTGGCCCGCAGCCGCTTGCCCTTCTCGGTCGCCTGGGCGTTGAGTTCCTGCTGGAACGCCCGCATCCGGTCGAGCAGACCGGGATCGTGCGCGGCCAGGACGCGGGCCGCGAGCAGGCCCGCGTTGCGCGCGCCGCCGACGGAGACGGTGGCCACCGGCACACCGGCCGGCATCTGCACGATCGAAAGGAGCGAGTCCATGCCGTCGAGGTACTTGAGCGGCACGGGCACGCCGATCACCGGGAGCGGGGTGACGGAGGCGAGCATGCCGGGCAGGTGGGCGGCGCCTCCCGCGCCCGCGATGATCGCCTTGAGACCGCGGGCGGCGGCCTGCTCGCCGTAGGCGATCATCTCGTGCGGCATCCGGTGCGCGGAGACGACGTCGACCTCGTAGGCGATCTCGAACTCGTCGAGGGCCTGCGCCGCGGCCTCCATGACCGGCCAGTCGGAGTCCGAACCCATGACGATGCCGACGACGGGCGTGGTGTCGGGACTGCTGCTCATTCGGTGATCGTTCCTCGCAGGTAGCCGGCGGCGTGACGGGCGCGCTCCAGCACGTCGTCGAGGTCGTCGCCGTAGGTGTTGACGTGGCCGACCTTGCGGCCGGGCTTCACGTCCTTGCCGTACATGTGGATCTTGAGCTGGGGGTCCCGGGCCATGCAGTGCAGGTACGCGTAGTACATGTCGGGGTAGTCACCGCCCAGCACGTTGCACATGACCGTCCACCGCGCACGCGGGCGCGGGTCGCCCAGGGGGAGGTCGAGGACGGCCCGGACGTGGTTGGCGAACTGCGAGGTGATCGCGCCGTCCTGCGTCCAGTGACCGGAGTTGTGGGGGCGCATCGCGAGCTCGTTCACGAGGATGCGTCCGTCGGTGGTCTCGAAGAGCTCGACGGCCAGGTGGCCGACGACGTCGAGTTCCTCGGCGATCCGCAGGGCCAGCTCCTGGGCCTGGCCCGACAGTTCGTCGGACAGGTCGGGCGCGGGCGCGACGACGGTGTCGCAGACGCCGTCCACCTGCCGGGACTCGACGACCGGGTAGGCGACGGCCTGCCCGTGCGGGGAGCGGACGATGTTCGCGGCGAGCTCACGGGCGAAGTCGACCTTCTCCTCGGCGAGGACGGGGACGCCCGCCAGGAAGGGGTCCCGGGCGTCCTCCTCGGCGCGGACGAACCAGACACCCTTGCCGTCGTAGCCGCCGCGCACGGTCTTGAGGATGATCGGGAATCCGCCCACCTCCTCCGCGAAGGCCGCCGCGTCGGCCGGACCGGCCACGATGCGGTGCCGGGGGCTCGGCACGCCGATCTCGTCGAGCCGGGCGCGCATCACCCCCTTGTCCTGGGCGTGCACCAGCGCGTCGGGCCCCGGGCGGACGGGGATGCCGTCCGCCTCCAGGGCCCGCAGGTGTTCGGTCGGGACGTGCTCGTGATCGAAGGTGATCACGTCGCAGCCACGCGCGAATTCACGGAGCGTAGCCAGATCGCGATAGTCGCCGACGACGACCTCGCTCACCACCTGCGCCGCCGAGTCCTGCGGGGTGTCACTGAGGAGCTTGAACCTGATGCCGAGGGGGATGCCTGCCTCGTGGGTCATACGGGCGAGCTGGCCGCCGCCGACCATGCCTACTACCGGGAACGTCACCCTCTTAGGGTATCCGCACGAGGCGCGGAGGCCCATCCGCCTGTGCTTTGGCACAGACGGGCCGCCGTTTCCCGTGGAATCCCACGTCCTCGGGCAGTCGACAGGGGCGCTGGTTAGCATGGCTGGGTCGACACATCCGAACGGACGGGGCTGAACGATCACTATGGGTGAACGAAGCGCACTGCGCGCGCGGCTCGACCGGCTCACGCGTGAGTTCGCCAAGTTCGGCGCGGTCGGTGGTTTGGGGCTCCTGGTGGACCTCGGCGTGTTCAACCTCGTACGGCATCTGACGGAGGTGCCGGTCGTCCGGGCGAGCATCATCGCGACCGTCGTCGCGATCGCCTTCAACTACGTCGGCTTCCGCTACTTCACCTACCGGGACCGGGACAAGAGCAGCCGGGCCAAGGAGCTGTCGCTCTTCTTCCTGTTCAGTGTGATCGGCCTGGTCGTCCAGAACGGGATCCTCTACGCGGCGACCTACGGCTTCGGGTGGGACACGCCGCTGCAGAGCAACGTCTTCAAGTTCCTCGGTATCGGCGTCGCGACGCTGTTCCGCTTCTGGTCCTACCGGACCTGGGTGTTCCGTACGCTGCCGGCCCGGGAGGCCGTACAGACCGCGGAATCGTTCCTGGAGCACGCGCCGCGGCAGGCGTCCCGCAGGCAGCCCGACCGCGTCTGAGAGCCTGCTGGGCGGCCTCTGACCGTGCGGCCGAAGACACGTGCGACCGAAGACACCCGACAGGCTCGGGTCCCGGCGTCGGCCGCCGGCTCCGCCGCGACCCGGCCTCAGGGGACAGCCCTCAGCGGACGGGGCGCTCCGGCTCGTCCCGGCCGCCGTGGACCTCGCGGCCCAGGAACAGCGCGAACACCGGGGGATGCTGCTGGAGCAGTTCGAGCCGCCCGCCGTCGGCCTCCGCGAGATCGCGCGCGACGGCGAGGCCGATGCCCGTGGAGCTGCGACCGCTGACCGCCCGCTCGAAGATCCGCGCGCCGAGGTCGGCCGGGACGCCGGGCCCCTCGTCGGTGACCTCGATGACGGACTGGTTGCCGGTGACCCGGGTGCGCAGGGCGACGGTTCCGCCGCCGTGCATGAGCGAGTTCTCGATCAGGGCGGCGAGCACCTGGGCCACGGCCCCGGGCGTGCCGACGGCCCGCATCCGCTGCTTGCCGGAGTGGACAATGGCCCGACCCGCGCTGCGGTAGGCGGGCCGCCACTCCTCCAGCTGCTGCTTGACCACCTCGTCGAGGTCGAAGGCGATGGCGGAGCCCGTGCGGGGGTCGCGGGAGTTCGTGAGGAGCCGCTCCACGACGTCCGTGAGGCGCTCGACCTGGGTGAGCGCGATCGTCGCCTCCTCCTTGACGGTGTCGAGGTCGTCGGAGAGGGCCACTTCCTCCAGGCGCATCGAGAGGGCCGTGAGCGGTGTGCGGAGCTGGTGGGAGGCGTCGGCGGCGAGTCGGCGCTCGGCGGTGAGCATCCGCGCGATCCGTTCGGCGGAGGCGTCCAGGACGTCCGCGACCCGGTCGAGTTCGGGCACCCCGTAGCGCTTGTGGCGGGGGCGCGGGTCGCCGGAGCCGAGGCGTTCGGCGGTCTCGGCGAGGTCGGTGAGCGGGGACGCCAGCCTGTTGGCCTGGCGCAGGGCGAGCAGCACCGCGGCCACGACGGCGAGCAGGGCCACGGCACCGATGATCAGCAGGGTGCGGCCGACCTCGGCGGTGACGGTGGACCGGGACTCCTCGACGTTCACGGTCTCGCCGCGCTCGCCCTCGGCCGAGGAGCGGATGACGCTTCCCTCGGGCCGGGTGCCGATCTCGATGGCCTCGCGGCCGGGGATCAGGATCTCGGCGAACCGGTTGGGGTCGATCTGCTCGGCGAGGATGTCGGGATTGACGGGCTCCCCGCCGATCAGCCGGCTGTCGACGATGGAGACGAGCCGCAGTGCCTCGGAGTCCACGCTCTCCTGGGCGCTGTCGGAGATGGTGCGGGTCTCGACGATGACGAGGGACACCCCGAACACGGCGATGACGACGAGCACCACGGCGAGCGTGGAGTTGATCAGACGGCGGCGCACGTTGCCCTCCGGGCCGGGGAGTACGGGGTACCGGTACCCGTGGAGCCTACGACGCGCCGGCGGGCGGCCGGGCCGGGCCGCGACAGGCCGTTCCCGGCCGGGGGGCTACGAGGCCGGTCAGCTCTTCTCGAAGCGGAAGCCGACGCCGCGGACCGTGGCGATGTACCGCGGGTTCGCCGCGTCGTCGCCGAGCTTCTTGCGGAGCCAAGAGATGTGCATGTCGAGCGTCTTCGTCGACGACCACCAGGTGGTGTCCCAGACCTCCCGCATCAGCTGGTCGCGCGTCACCACGCGGCCCGCGTCGCGCACGAGGACGCGGAGCAGGTCGAACTCCTTGGCCGTGAGCTGGAGCTCCTCCTCGCCCATCCAGGCGCGGTGCGACTCGACGTCGATACGGACGCCGTGCGTGGTGGGCGCCACGGCCGGCTCGGTCGCGCCGCGCCGGAGCAGGGCCCGGACCCGGGCGAGCAGCTCGGCGAGGCGGAACGGCTTGGTGACGTAGTCGTCGGCGCCCGCGTCCAGGCCGACCACCGTGTCCACCTCGTCGGCGCGGGCCGTCAGCACGAGGATGGGCACCGCGTGGCCCTCGGAACGCAGCCGCCTGGCGACCTCCAGGCCGTCCATGCCGGGCAGCCCCAGGTCCAGTACGACGAGGTCGACCCCACCCTGGAGCCCGGCGTCGAGGGCGGTGGGCCCGTCCTCGCGCACCTCGACCTCGTATCCCTCTCGCCGCAGCGCACGGGCCAGCGGTTCCGAGATGGATGCGTCGTCCTCGGCCAGCAGTACACGGGTCATGAGGTGATGGTAGTCCGGACGGGCGACACCCCGGGGCATGATCGCCCCCCCCGGCCCCATCCCCTCTGGTTCAGTGCTTGCGAACGACTTATGACCTTCGAACAGCGCACCCTGGTTCCAACTTCACCTGTGATCCATATCTCAAGTCCTTTTATTTCATGCGGTGTCGTGCCGTATGGTGGCGAGACGTCAGTAGCGGTAATCGTGGACCTTTGGCTCGCTTCACACGCCAAGGGTCTCTTTTCTGCACGAGGCGGGCCCCGGCCCTCTCGACGACGGCGAACGACCTGTGGGCCGGGTCCCGGAAGCGCGTACCGGCGCTCCCTGGGCGTGGATCCCGGTGGGACGCGAACGCTCCCCCCGGTGCCGGCCTCCCCCACCGGGCGCACATCGCTCAACCCAGCGCGCGTCCCGACAGAGCAAGGATCGACATGGCGTCCAGCCTGACGACGGCTTCCACCGGAGCCTCTGGTTCCGAGAAGACGTTCTTCGGCCACCCCCGCGGCCTGGCCACCCTCTTCATGACCGAGATGTGGGAGCGCTTCTCCTACTACGGCATGCGTGCCCTTCTCGTTCTGTACCTGGTCTCCGGCGGCGCGGACGCCGCCACGGGCAGCCAGGGCGGCGGCCTCGCCATGACGGCGGCCACGGCGACGGCCATCTACTCGGTGTACGTCTCGATGGTCTACCTGATGGCCATGCCGGGCGGCTGGTTCGGCGACCGCGTCTGGGGCGCCCGCAAGACCGTCACCATCGCCGGATTCGTGATCATGGCGGGCCACGCTTCGCTGGCCCTGCCCGGGCAGGCGATGTTCTTCGTCGGCCTGGCCTTGGTCGCCGCCGGTTCCGGCCTGCTCAAGGCCAACATCTCCACGATGGTCGGCCACCTGTACGACGGCCCGGACGACCCGCGCCGTGACGGTGGCTTCACACTCTTCTACGTCGGCATCAACCTCGGCGCCTTCGTGGCCCCCTTCGTGGTCGGCACCGTCGGCGAGAAGGTCAACTGGCACCTCGGCTTCGCGCTCGCCGCGCTGGGCATGGGCCTGGGCCTCGTCCAGTTCCTCGTCGGCACGAAGAACCTGAACCCGAAGAGCAGCCTCGTCCCGAACCCGCTCTCCCCGGCCGAGCGCAGGGGCGTCCTGGTCAAGGCCGCCCTGGTCTTCGCCCTCGCCGCCGCGTTCTACGGCGTCGTCGTCGCCCTGGGCGTGTACACCCTGAACTGGGCCCTCGTCCCCATCACCCTCGCCGGTCTGGTCATCCCGATCGCCGTCCTGGTCCGCATCAAGCGCGACCGCGACCTCGACCGGACCGAGCAGTCGAAGATGACCGGCTACATCTGGTTCTTCGTCGCCGCCGCCATCTTCTGGATGATCTACGACCAGGGTGGTTCGACCCTATCGCTGTTCGCGGACGACAAGACCGCGGACACCGTCTTCGGCTTCGGGTTCCCGGCCACCTGGTACCAGTCGCTGAACCCGCTCTTCGTGATGGCGCTGGCCCCGGTCTTCGCCTGGCTGTGGCTGTGGCTGGCGCGCAAGAACCAGGAGCCGAACACCATCGTGAAGTTCGCGATGGGTCTGGTCCTCATCGGCGCGTCCTTCTTCGTGTTCATCGTCCCGATGAACATGGCGGGCGACGGCACCAAGGTGTCCCCGATGTGGCTGGTCACGATCTACATGATCCAGACCATCGGCGAGCTGTGCCTCTCCCCGGTCGGCCTCTCCGTCACGACGAAGATGGCGCCACAGAAGTACGCCTCCCAGATGATGGGCGTCTGGTTCCTCGCCGTCACCGCCGGCGACTGCACCACGGGCCTGCTGTCGCTGGCCGGCGTGGACCTCAACGGCACCGGGATCATCGCGATGCAGGCGGCACTGGCCGCCCTGGCGGGCTTCGCGATCTACATGTACCGCAAGAAGGTCCAGGCCCTCATGGGCGGCGTGCACTGACGCACCCGCGGACCGCGCCGTACCCACGGAGGGCCGCCGCACCGGAACCGGTGCGGCGGCCCTCCGCCGCGCTCCCGGGCCTCACCTCCGCAGGCGCGCCCACGGGGTGAGGGTGAAGACCGCTCCGCCGAGCAGGATCACCGTTCCGGCGACCAGGGCGAGCGCGCGCAGGGCGCCCTCGTCCTCCGCTCCGGTGGCCGCGAGTCCGCCGGAGCCGCCTCCTGCCGCGGCGCCGCCGCCACCCGCCGCGCCGCCCTCCTGCCGGGTCGTGTCCAGCTCCAGGGACGCCTCGACAACGCCCTCGACCCGGCAGGGGATCACGATCGGCGAGCCGCCGAGCGAGACGCTGATCGTCAGCGCGCCGGGGGTGAGGGTGGACCTGCCGCTCGCTCCGGGGCGGTAGGTGCCCTTCATGTCCGGCAGGTCGACCGGCTTGCCCTGCTCCAGCGGGGCGGAGTTCGCGGGCCCCGTGACCGTCACGGTGCCGCTGTCGGCGCCGCCGATCCCGATCGCCATGCTGGGCTTGAGGGCCCCCGCCGGAAGCGGGGCGGGGCTGTCCATGACGCCCTTGGCGGTCCTGACGGTCAGGGCGAAGGAGCCGCCGTTCCTCCTGGCGTCGACGGTCACCTTGGAGGCGATGGTCGCGGGGCCGGGTGACCGGCAGGAGAAACGGACCGCGACCTCCTTCCCGGTGAAGTCCGTCTGTCCGCCGCCACCGGTGGAGCCGCCGGAGGTGGTCGTCCCGCCGGAGGTGGTCGTCCCGCCCGAGGAACCGGAGCCCCCCGACGTACTCGTGCCGCCCGCGGCGCTCGTGCCGCCGGACGAACCGCCGTCCGCCGAGACCCTGATCGTCGCGCCGGCCGCCGGCGTCTCCTTCGGCGTGCACTTCGTATCCGTCGACAACGGCTTCGAGACGTTGATCGTGTAGGCGCCCGGCGTCAGCGTGATCTCACCCGCCTTCTCCAGCTTCAGCCTCCCCTTCATGTCCGGCAGGACCATCGGGCTGTTCTTCGGGATCGGCGGGTTCTGCCGCGGGCCGGTCACGGTCAGCGTCCCGCTCGCCGCGCCGCCCAGGGTGATCGTGCCGGTGGGTTTGACCGTGTCCTCGCCCAGGTCGAGGACGTCGGGGTTCCTGGACGCGGCCTCGACCGTCTTCCACACGATCTCGACCTCGTCGCCGACCTTCGCCTCCGCCGGCGCGGTGATCAGTGCCTTCGTCGTGCCCCGCACCGGCGGAAGGCCGGAGATGGGCGGCGGAAGGCACTCGGTGTCGTAGGCGACCTCGGCGGCCCGGGCGGGTCCGGCGGCCGGCAGGATCCCCGCGCCGCCGAGCATCAGCACGACTCCCGCCGCGCTCATCCTCCGTTGCGTGTTCACGCCTGTCCCTTCGTCGTGGGGCTGTTCTCCGACGGTGCGGAGTCCGGGGCGAACCACGGCAGAGCCGTGGTGGGGGCGTCGTCCGCCGCGGGGACGGGCCGGCGGGAGCGGGGGAAGACGTGGAGGCGGGCGCGGCGCCGGCGGTGCCCGGGGACCGGGCCGGGCCGCGGTCGGCCGGCGGCACGGACGTCGCCGGACGGCCGCGTCCGGTCCACCACCGCCATGCCGGCGCGGAAGAGCGCGGCCGGGACGACCAGGGCGAGCAGCACCCAGAACAGCGTCACGCCCCAGGGCCGGCCGACGCCCCAGGGCTGTTCGACGAGGACCTCGCCCGCGTACCGCACCGAGACCCGGTAGTCGCCGTGCGCGCCCGCGGGCAGCTCGACGGGCAGCCGGATCCGGGCCTTCCCGCCCGGTCCGACGGTGCCACGCCACCGGCGTTCCTCGTACTGCGCCGAGAAGACGCCGTGGCTCGTACCGACCTGGAAGACCGGGTTCTTCACGGCGGTCCGGCCGAGGTTGCCGACCGTGAAGACGACCTCCCGCGCTGCGGGAGCGCCGAACCAGACGAGTACGCCGCTGGACCCGTCGAGGCGTGCCGAGGCGAGCACGGCGAGCCGGCCGTCGCCGGTGGCCTCGGGCAGCGGGGCGACGGGGTGGCCCGCGACGGTGAACGCCACGTCGACGACGTCCTGCCGGCCCGTCACCCCGGCCACGTGGACCACGCACGGGCAGGGACGGGGCGGTTCGGCGACCGGCATCCGCCGGCTGAAGGCTCCTTCGGCGTCGACGGTGGCGGCCCGGCCCTCGGTGTTGGCGCAGGAGTTGGTCCCGCCGATGACCCCCTTGCCGGGCTCCGCCTGACCGCAGATCAGCAGCATGAGCAGGGCACCGGGCTTCCAGCCGGCGCCGCTGACGGTGATCTCCCCACCGGTGCCTCCCTCGCCGCGCGAGAGGGCGACGGTGGGTCCGGGCGCGGGCGCGGCGCCCGCCCGGAGGGCGGGGAGGAGGGCCAGGACCAGCGCGGTGAGCAGCAGGCAGAAGGCCACGCCCCGAGGGGAGTCGGACCGCCCCGCAACCGCCGTGGCCCGGCAGGCGTGCGGCCTCCGGGTCATCGTCCTTCTCCCGTCGCCGCCGCCCGCGGGTGTTCCCCCGCCGGGTCCGCGGGCGGCCGGGCCCGGCGTCTGCGGACGGCGTATGCGAGGGCGCCCGCCACCGCGAGCGGTGCCGCCGACGCGGCGGCGAGGGCCGGGCCCGAGACGAAGATCCCCTCGGCGGCGGCGGTCGCGGGCGGGGCGCCGGCGGCCGTGGCGCTCAGCCGGACGGTGACGGAGTCGAGAGCGGGCGGATCGGGCCAGGGCTCGGCGCGGGTGGCTCGTTCGCCGGGTCCCAGGGTGGCCGGCACCGTGCGGGCGGCCCGGTCGAGGACGGTGCCGAAGACCCCTTCGGCCCTGACGGCGAGGTGCGGCCTCAGGACGGTGTTGCCGCGGTTGACGAGCGTGTAGTGCAGCGTGCCGGAGCGGTCCATCCGCACGTTCTCGACGGTGAGCGCCGCCAGCCTCGGCCCGCTCACCCGCAGGTGCACCGGCACCCGGGCCTCCCGCCCGCCGGCCGTGGCGAGCAGGGCGCCCGTGTGCTCGCCGGGCGGGGTGGCGGCGCTCACCGTCACGGCGAAGGGCACGTCGGCGCGGGTCCTGGCCGGTATGGTCACGGTCCGCGCGGCGAAGGCGACGGGCATGCCCCGGCCGCTCAGCCGGACCGTGAGCGGCTTCGCTCCCGGGTTGGTCACGGACAGGGTGTCCTGAAGGACGCTGCCCGCGGCGCCCTCCAGGTAGACGTAGGGCCGCCCCTCGGCGGGTCCGGCGCTCCATCTCGGGGCGGGGGCCGCCGCCACCGCTCCCAGCAGCGTGACGGCCGCTCCGAGCCCGGCCCACGCGCCGCGCATCAGCGCGCCGTACGGCGCGTGAGCCAGAGCACCCCGGCCACACCGGTCAGCAGCACGGTGCCGCCGAGGGTGGCGAGGGCCGGAGCGGAGTCGAGCGGGCCGGTCCTGGGCAGCTCCCCGCCGGCGGAGGACTGGGTTCCGGCGGAGGCTCCGCCGGGGGCGGGGGAGGCTCCGCCGGGGGCGGTCACCTGGAGTTCCAGCGCCGGTGCGGGGGTGTTCCCCGGCGTGCAGACGGCCGCGTCCATCCCGAGCGCGTGGACGGTGAGCACACCGGCCGTGAAAGTGACCTTGCCGCTCTTCTTCGGTGTGTAGGTGCCCGTCAGCCTGCCGATGGCGATAGGGGTGTCGGGCGGTATCGCCGCGGTGTTCGGCGTTCCCGTGACCTTCACTCTCCCTTGTTCCGCGCCGCCCAGGACGAGTTCCGCGCGCGGGGTCATGACGCCCTTGGGCAGCTCGACGGGGCTGTCGGAGACGCCCTTCTCGAAGGACATGGTGACCGTGTAGCCGCCGCCGCTGCGCACGGCGGTGATGTCGACGGGCGACACGGCGTTCTTGGGCCCGATCTTCGTCTCGCAGGCGTAGTCGACGTCCACGACGGCGGCCTGTGCGGCGGGCGCGGAGACCAGCGCCACCGAGCCCGCCGCCGCTGCCAGCGCGGCAGCCGTTCTCCTCCGGTACGGCACCCCAAGCACCCCTCACCGCAACATTACTGACGGTTTATCAGATCGGGCGCTCAAGGTACGCCCGGGGCGTCGAGGAGGGAAGACCGAGGGACGGGCGGAGTGCGGGACAGGCGCGCCGGAGGGCCGGCCGCCCGGAGCACGTGACCGGGAACGTACTCCGGACGCGCTGTTCCGGTCACCCGTTGGGGGCACGCGGGACGCCGGTCCGCGTCGCGCGGTCCCGCGCCGACGCGACGCCGGAAACATGAGGGTTCCTTGCGGAGCCGAGGGCCGCCACGGCGGACGGGGCGGCCCGCCCCCGCGCGAGAAACGGAGTAGCCGTGCGCCGTCGCACCCTCACCCTCGTGGCCGTAGCCGCCCTGATGTCCCTGTCGGCGGGTTCCTCCCTGGCGGAAGTGACCGGCGACCCGCCCGGCCACGGCATGACCGGACAGAGCGGAACCGTGCTGAGCGGAGACACCCCGGTCCCGTCGGCCGAGGTGAGCGTCTACCAGGCGGGCGACGAGAAGGGCTCCGCCCCCCGGCGCCTCGCCCGGACCCGCAGCGACGGCCGGGGCCGCTTCCACGTCGCGTACCGGCGCCCGGACGACCCGTCGGCCGTGCTGTACCTGACCGCCGACTCCGGACGCCCCCCGCGCCGCGGCACGGGCGCGCACCGGACGCCGCCGGTCCGCCTGGTGACCGTGCTCGGCACGGCGCGCGAGCACCGCGGCGGGGCCGGGAAGGTGGTGCTCAACGAGCGGACCACGGTGGCGGCCGGCTTCGCGCTGGCGCAGTTCACCGAGGGCGCGGAGGTGTCCGGGCCCCACCCCGGGCTGCAGAACGCCGCCGCCGTCGCGCACAACCTGGCCGACATCACGACCGGGAAGGTCGCCAAGACCCTGTCCACCCCCCCGAACGGGGACCGGACCTCGGCACTGCGCACGTTCAACACTCTGTCCGACATCCTGGCGGGCTGTACCGAGGGCCGGACCTGCGACGAGCTGTTCCGGCTGGCCCGGCGCCCCGGACAGCCCGCGCCACGGGACACCTTCCAGGCGGCGGCGGACATCGCCCGCGCCCCCGGGCACGACGTGGCGGCCCTGTTCGCGCTGTCGTCCGCCGCGCCGCGCTACCGGCCGGCGCTGAGGTCGGCTCCCGACGCGTGGACCATCGCGCTGCGGTACGTCGGCAACGGCCACGAACTGGACGGTCCCGGCAACATCGCGTTCGACGCCCAGGGCAACGCCTGGATCCCCAACAACTACGTGTACGATCCGGACCCGCGGAACACCGCCTGCGGCTCACGCGTCCTCTCGAAACTCACCCCCACCGGCCGGAGCGCCCCCGGGGCGCCCTTCAGTGGCGGGGGGCTCTACGGGGCGGGCTTCGGCATCGCGCAGGACCCCCGCGGAAGCGTCTGGGTCGGCAACTTCGGCTTCCAGGGCACCGGGTGCGCGCTGGACGCGGACCGCCTCTACCGCAGCGTGTCCCAGTTCGCCCCGGACGGCCGGGCCCTCTCGCCGCGGCGCGGCTGGCGGCAGGGCGACATCCTCCAGCCTCAGGGACTCGCCACGGACCGGCGGGGCAACGTCTGGGTGGCCAACTGCGGTGGCCGCAGCGTCACGCGCATTCCGCACGGCCGGCCCGAGGGGGCCCGGAACATCGCCCCGGGCGGCGACTCGCTGGTCAAACCGTTCGGCATCGCCGTCGACACCTCGGGCCGGGCCTGGGTCACCGGGAACGGCAGCGACAACGTGACGATGCTGTCCCCGACGGGCGAACCCCGGCGCACGGTCAGCGGCGGCGGCATCAAGCGTCCGATGGGCGTCGCCACCGACAGCCTCGGCAACGTCTGGGTGTCCAACGGCGGTGCGGTGGTGGCTCCCTGCGAGGGGACCACGCCGGCGATGCTGGCGGAGGCGGTGGCGCAGATCGTCACCCGGCACGTCGACGCCTCGGTGACCATGATCCGCTCCGACGGCACGACGCCGGCCCGGCCGTTCGTCAACGACGGCCTCTTCCTGCCGTGGGGCATCGCCGTCGACGGCAGTGACAACGTCTGGGTGGCCAACTTCGGAGGGCATCGCATCGCCCACCTCTGCGGCGCCAGGACGTCGGCCTGCCCGCCCGGTGTGCGGACCGGCGATCCGATCTCGCCGGCCGACACCGGTTACACCAGCGACGGGCTCGACCGGAACACGGGAATCCAGGTGGACCCCTCCGGCAACGTGTGGCTGGCCAACAACTGGCGGACCGTTCCCGTGCAGACCAACCCGGGGGGCCACGAGATGGTGGTCTTCATCGGGGTGGCCACCCCGGTACGCACGCCGCTCATCGGCGCGCCGCGACACTTCTGAGGGAGCCCCGATGGCGGGTCGTCCGGCAGTGCCGGGGCCCGCCACCCGGCCGCTTCCCGCCGCGTCTACGCGGGAGCGGCCAGTTCGGCCCAGACGGTCTTCCCGGGGGCTCCCGGGGTGCGCTGGATGCCCCAGTCGAGGCAGAGCCGCTGCACGATGAACATGCCGTGGCCGCCGGGGCGCCCCACCCGCTGCGGGGAACGGGGCGCGGGCTGACCGGCCCCGCGGTCGGTGACCTCCAGGCGCAGCACCTTGGGGCGGCGCCGGACGCGCAGCTCCTCGGGGCCGCCGGCGTGCAGGCAGGCGTTGGTGACGAGCTCGGAGACGACGAGCAGGACGTCCTCGGCGGCGGCGCGCGCGTCCGCGGTGACGGCCGGCAGCCAGCCCCACGTGTAGAGGGCGGACCGCGTGAAGTCACGGGCGAGCGGGACGGTGCCGCTGGTCGCGCCGAGCGCGAGCGTCCGTACGTCGAGATCGGCGGCGGTGCCCGCGACCGGGCCCACGACGTCCTCGACCTTCCTGCCCCCAGCGGCAGTGTCCATCAGCGCTTCACCTCACCGATTCGACCGATATCACCGACAACGCACCCGATCGGGGCTCTCCTGCCCGATCTCTTCCTGAAAACACCCGCTCAACCGGGGAGGGCCGCCGCGAGCGAGTCGTGCACGGTGAAGACGACATCCGCACCGGTGATCTCGAAGACCCGGGCGACGACCGGCCGCATCCCGGCCAGGTGGACGCTGCCCCCCGCGGCTTCGGCCTTCAGGCGGGCCCCGAGGAGCACGTTGAGCCCGGTGGAGTCGCAGAAGTCGAGCCGTGAGCAGTCGACCACGAGCCGTGAGCGACCGGCGGCGAGCGCCCTGTCGAGTGGCGTACTCAACAGTTCGGCGGTGTGGTGATCGAGCTCACCCACCGGCGTCAGGATCTCGCTCACCCCCTCGGTCCGGACCTCGACCCGCAGCCGTCCCGGCTGCGCGCTGCCGACGCTCTGGCGGTCCATGTCCGTGCCTCTTCTCGCTGTCGCGGATGCCCGTTGACGTGCGAAGAACCATACAAGTTCAAAGCCCTCTACGGTACCCGAACTCCGCCACATAGTCATACAAATCAGACAATTGGCACTTGCGACCGACCCTGTCGAGCGGGTAGGGCTAGTAAGGAACATCCGACACGGCCGGCTTTGGAGGCGCCGCAAACCGCAGCGAGACGAACTGATGGAGGAGACCATGTCACCCCGGCTCGACGCCACGCGTACCCCCGACGCGCCGTCGGCAGCAACTCCGGCCCCCGCTCTCGGCCTTCCCGAGGACCTGCCCGAGATCCCGCCCTTCGACGAGGTCGGACCCGTCAACGCGCGGGCCCTCTCCAAGACCCTCTTCGCCCGCCTCGACACGCTTGAGGAGGGCACCCACGAGTACGCCTACGTCCGCAACACCCTGGTCGAACTCAACCTCGCCCTGGTGAAGTTCGCCGCCTCCCGGTACCGCACCCGCAGCGAACCGATGGAGGACATCGTCCAGGTGGGCACGATCGGCCTGATCAAGGCCATCGACCGTTTCGAGCTCTCCCGGGGCGTCGAGTTCCCCACCTTCGCGATGCCGACGATCGTCGGCGAGATCAAGCGCTTCTTCCGCGACACCTCGTGGTCCGTGCGCGTCCCGCGAAGGCTCCAGGAACTCCGCCTCGACCTCGCGAAGGCCGGCGACGAGCTGGCCCAGAAGCTCGACCGCGCGCCCACCGTCGGAGAACTCGCCCAGGAGCTCGGCCTCAGCCGCGAGGAGATCGTCGAGGGCATGACGGCGGGCAACGCCTACACGGCGAGCTCGCTGGACGCCCAGGCGGACGAGGACGACAGCGAGGGCGCGCTCGCCGACCGGATCGGTTACGAGGACCACGCCATCGAGGGCGTCGAGTACGTCGAGTCCCTCAAGCCGATGATCGCCGCGCTGCCCGCGCGTGAGCGGCGCATCCTCTCGCTCCGCTTCGTCGCCGGCCGGACCCAGTCCGAGATCGGTGAGGAACTCGGCATCTCGCAGATGCACGTCTCCCGCCTGCTCACCCGCACCCTCGGCAGGCTGCGCAAGGGTCTGACCCTGGAGGAATGACCCCGGGCGGACCGGGCACCGTCCTGCCCCGGCCGCCACCGAAGGACACGGGAAAGGGCCCGTCCGCGCGGACGGGCCCTTCCGTGCGGACGGACACGGCGCGCGGCCCCCGGAGGCATCGGGCCCGGTCCCCCCCCCCCTCCGGCACACGCGCGGGGGGGGGCGCGGCCGGGAGTTCCGGGGAAAACGGCCGGCACGTCACGCGAGCGGCGGCAGAGTGGGGCCTATCGGCATCCGCCTCCCCTTCCCTTCCCTTCCCCCGCCAGGAGTACGCCATGACCGTCCGACGCGTCGTCCCCAACCTCCGGAGCGAAGACCTCCCCGCGAGCGCCGAGTTCTACGGACTGCTGGGGTTCCGGCCGGTCATGGACCACGGCTGGATCGTGACCCTCGCCCCGCCCGAGGCGCCCACCGCTCAGATCAGTCTCATGAGCGGCGACCGGACGGCGCCCGTCGACCCGGATCTCAGCGTGGAGGTGGACGACGTCGACGCCGCGTACGCGCTGCTGCGCGCTCGCGGCGCCGAGATCGTCCACCCGCTCCGTGACGAGGAGTGGGGTGTGCGGCGGTTCTTCGTGCGGGACCCCGCGGGCCGGGTGGTGAACGTCCTGGGGCACCGCTGACCGTCCCGGGCCCGGGGCGTCCCGTTCAGACCGCGCGGACGCCGCGGCGCCAGACCTGGTCCACCAGGGGCACGCCCGGCCGGTAGGCCAGATGGACGTGCGACGGAGCGTCCAGGACGGTGAGGTCCGCGTACGCGCCCGGTGACAGCCGGCCGACGTCGGTACGGCGGAGTGCCGCCGCACCGCCCGCGGTGGCGGACCAGACGGCCTCGTCCGGGGTCATCCGCATGTCCCGTACCGCCAGCGCGACGCAGAACGGGACGGAGGAGGTGAACGACGAGCCCGGGTTGCAGTCGGTGGACAGGGCCACCGTCACGCCCGCGTCCAGGAGGCGGCGGGCGTCCGGCCACGCGGCGCGGGTGGAGAACTCGGCGCCGGGCAGCAGCGTGGCCACGGTCGCGGAGTCGGCCAGCGCGTCGACGTCCGCGTCGGTCAGGTGTGTGCAGTGATCGGCGCTCGCCGCGTCCAGTTCCACGGCGAGCTGGACACCGGGGCCGTAGGAGAGCTGGTTGGCGTGCACCCGGGGGTGCAGGCCCTTCGCCTTGCCCGCGGCCAGGACCGCGCGGGCCTGGTCCCCGTCGAAGGCGCCCTTCTCGCAGAACACGTCGATCCAACGGGCGTACGGAGCGCAGGCGTCGAGCATCTCACCGGTGACCAGGGCCACGTATCCGGCCGGATCGTCGGCGTAGTCCGGCGAGACGATGTGGGCGCCGAGGTAGGTCACCTCGTCGGTGTGGGCGGCGGCGATCCGCAGAGCGCGTGCCTCGTGCTCGACCGTGAGGCCGTAGCCGGACTTGGTCTCGAAGGTGGTCGTCCCCTGGCGCAGGGCCTCCGCCAGGTAGCGGGTGACGTTGCGTTCCAGGTCCGCGTCCGAGGCCGCCCGGGTCGCGGCGACCGTGGTGCGGATGCCGCCGGCCGCGTACGCCTGGCCCGACATCCGGGCGTTGAACTCGGCCGTGCGGTCGCCGGCGAACACCAGGTGCGAGTGGGAGTCGACGAATCCGGGGATCACCGCCCGGCCGGCCGCGTCGACCCGGTTGTCAGTGGCCGGTGCTTTGCTGGATCCACCGACCCAGACGACACGGTCGCCTTCGATGACGACGGCCGCGTCCTGGATCAGGCCCAGGGGCGTTCCATCACCGAGGGAGGGATCGTTGGTGACCAGACTCGCGATGTTGACGATGGCCGTGGCGGGCGTCGCCACGGTGCTCTTCGCGTGGGCGGGGGCGGAGGTCGCCACCGGACTGTTCGTTGCCACGGGGCCGTTCATGGTCAGAGCTGTCTCCTTCAGCCGCGCAGGGCGGCGATCGAGTCCGCGAGGGCCCGGGGCACGTCCGGTACGGACCGGTGGGCCCCGTCCCGTACGACGTGACGGCCGCCCACGACCGTGTGCCGGACGTCCGGCGCCGACGCTGCGAATACCACCGTCTCGGCTGCCAGACGCGGCAGCGCTCCCGCTGTCCTGACCGAGTCCAGCGAGATCGTCGTCAGGTCGGCGAGCGCTCCGGCCTCGATGCGGCCCGCGTCGGGCCGGCCGAGCGCGTCGTGACCGTCGGCGGTGGCGGCCGTCAGCAGGGCGGCGGCCGTCCAGTGGCCGCGGGTCCGGGTGCGGAGGCGTTCGTTCAGTTCCATCGCGCGGGCCTCCTCCAGCAGGTCGACGACGGCGTGGCTGTCGCTGCCGAGCGACAGGGGGGAGCCGGCCCGCTGGAGGGCGACGGCCGGGCCGATACCGTCCGCGAGGTCGCGTTCCGTCGTGGGGCACATACAGGTGCCGGTGGCCGACGACCCGATCAGCGCGATGTCGGTGTCCGTGAGGTGGGTGCTGTGGACGCCGGTCGTCCGGGGGCCGAGCACCCCGTGGTCGGCGAGGAGCTGGGTCGGGGTGCGTCCGTGGGCGGCGAGGCAGGCGTCGTTCTCCGCCGTCTGCTCGGAGAGGTGGACGTGCAGCGGGGCACCGCGCTCGGCCGCCCAGGAGGCGACCGTGGCCAACTGGTCCGCGGGGACGGCCCGTACGGAGTGGATCGCCGCGCCGACGCGTACGGCGGACTCGTCCCCGCCGGTGCGGTGCTCATCGAGCAGCGAGACCCGCCGCGCCCAGGCGTCCGCGGTCCCGTCCGAGAAGCGGAGCTGGTGCCGCTCGGGGGCGGCTCCGAAGCCCGAGGAGAGGTAGGCCGTGTCGAGGAGGGTGATCCGGATACCGGCCTCGGCCGCCGCCGCGATCAGCGCCTCGCCCATCGCGTTGGGGTCGGTGTAGGGAGTGCCGTCGGGAGCGTGGTGGAGGTAGTGGAACTCGCCCACGGCCGTGATGCCGGCCAGCGCCATCTCGGCGTACACCGCCCGGGCGAGCGCGTGGTACGTGTCCGGGGTCAGCCGGGAGGCGACGCCGTACATCACGTCGCGCCAGGTCCAGAAGGTGCCCGAGCCGACCTGGACCGTGCCGCGCAGGGCGCGGTGGAAGGCGTGCGAGTGGGCGTTGGCGAGGCCGGGGAGGGTCAGGCCGCGCAGGACGACGGCGCCCGGCGGGGGCTCCGCGACCCCCGTGCGCACGGCTGCGAGCCGGCCGGCCGCCACGTCGAGGGCCACGCCTGGCTCGACCCGCTGGTCGAGCCAGGCGTACTCCGCCCAGTAGGTCGTCAGCTGCACGCCAGCCCTTCCAGTACGTCGGCGAGTGCGAGGACGCCGGCCACGCAGTCGTCCTCGGCCGCGGACTCGGCCGGAGAGTGCGAGACGCCGGTGGGGTTCCGTACGAACAACATGGCGGTCGGGATCGAACCGGAGAGGATTCCGGCGTCGTGTCCCGCACCCGTGCCGAGGACCGGGGTCTTCTCCCCGAGGATGGCCGCCATCTCGTCGCGCAGCGCGTGGGCGAACTCGACGACCGGGGTGAAGGACTCCCGGACGACGGTGAGGTCGACGCCGTGCCGGGCGGCGTGGGCGCGGGAGGCGCTCTCGATGCCGGCGATCACCGTGTCGAGCGACTCCTGGTCGGCGGCTCGGGCGTCGAGCCAGCCGCGGACCAGGGACGGGATGGCGTTGACGCCGTTGGGTTCGACCGCGATCTTGCCGAAGGTGGCCACGGCGCCCGCGAGTTCGGCCTCGCGCCGGGCGGCGAGAACGGTCTCCGCGTAACCGAGCATGGGGTCGCGGCGGTCGACGAGGCGGGTGGTGCCGGCGTGGTTGGCCTCACCGGCGAAGTCGTACCGCCAGCGGCCGTGCGGCCAGATCGCGGAGGCGAGGCCGACGGCATCCCCGGACAGGTCCAGGGCGCGGCCCTGTTCGACGTGGAGTTCGACGAAGGCGCCGATCCGGGCGAGGCGCTCGGGGTCGGGCCCGATGGTCTCGGGGTCGTAGCCTGCCGCCTCCATCGCACGCGGCAGACTGGTGCCGTCGCCGTCGCGCAGTGCGAAGGCGTTCTCCTTGGTCAGCTGCCCGGCGGTGAGCCGGGAGCCGACGCAGGCGAGACCGAAGCGGGCGCCCTCCTCGTCGCCGAAGTTGACGATGGCGAGCGGGCGGGTGAAGCGGACCTCGCGGGAGCGGAGTTCGTCGAGCGCGGCGAAGGAGGACACGACGCCGAGCGGGCCGTCGAAGGCTCCGCCGTCGGGTACGGAGTCCAGGTGGGAGCCGGTGACGACGGCGTCGCCTGCGGTGGGGTCGCCGAGCCAGGCCCACTGGTTGCCGTTCCGGTCGACCTCGTAGTCCAGGCGGCGGGCCTCGGCCTGCATGCGGAACCAGAGCCGGCAGTCGGCGTCGGCCTCGGTCCAGGCGTAGCGGCGGTAGCCGCCCGAGGCGGCGCTGCGGCCGATGGGCCGCAGCGACCGCCACATGGCGTGGAAGGAGTCGCTCACGCGAGGCCGTCCTCGCGCATCGGGACGCGGACGTCCTTCTCTTCCGCGACCTCCTCGGCGATGTCGTACCCCGCGTCGACGTGTCGGATGACGCCCATGCCCGGGTCGTTCGTCAGGACGCGGCGGATCTTCTCGCCGGCCAGCGGGGTGCCGTCGGCGACCGTCACCTGGCCCGCGTGGAGGGAGCGGCCCATGCCGACGCCGCCGCCGTGGTGCAGCGAGACCCACGAGGCGCCGGAGGCGACGTTGACCATGGCGTTCAGCAGCGGCCAGTCGGCGATCGCGTCGGAGCCGTCGAGCATGGCCTCGGTCTCGCGGTAGGGCGAGGCCACCGAGCCGCAGTCGAGGTGGTCGCGGCCGATCGCCAGCGGCGCGGCCAGCTCGCCGCTCGCGACCATGTCGTTGAAGCGCTCGCCGGCCTTGTCCCGCTCGCCGTAGCCCAGCCAGCAGATCCGGGCCGGCAGGCCCTGGAAGTGGACCCGCTCGCCGGCCAGCTTGATCCAGCGGTGGAGGGACTCGTTCTCCGGGAAGAGCTCCAGCATCGCCCGGTCGGTCTTGGCGATGTCGGAGGGTTCGCCCGAGAGCGCCGCCCAGCGGAACGGGCCCTTGCCCTCGCAGAACAGCGGCCGGATGTACGCCGGCACGAAGCCGGGGAAGGCGAAGGCGCGGTCGTAGCCGGCCAGCTGCGCCTCGCCGCGGATGGAGTTGCCGTAGTCGAAGACCTCGGCGCCGGCGTCCATGAAGCCGACCATGGCCTCGACGTGCCGGGCCATCGACTCGCGGGCGCGGGTGGTGAAGCCGGCCGGGTCCTTCGCCGCGTATGTCGCCATGTCGTCGAAGTCGACGCCGACCGGGAGGTACGAGAGCGGGTCGTGGGCCGAGGTCTGGTCGGTCACGATGTCGACCGGGGCGCCCTCGGCGAGCATCCGCGGGAGCAGTTCGGCGGCGTTGCCGAGCAGACCGATGGAGAGCGGGCGGCGGGCGTCGCGGGCCTCGACCGCCAGCCGGAGGGCGTGGGCGAGGTCGTCGGCCCTCACGTCCAGGTAGCGGTGCTCGATGCGGCGCTCGATGGCGCGGGGGTCGACGTCGACGCAGATCGCGACGCCGTCGTTCATGGTGACGGCGAGCGGCTGGGCGCCGCCCATGCCGCCGAGGCCGGCGGTCAGGGTGATGGTGCCCGCGAGGGTCCCGCCGAACTTCTTCGCGGCGACTGCGGCGAAGGTCTCGTAGGTGCCCTGGAGGATGCCCTGGGTGCCGATGTAGATCCACGAACCGGCCGTCATCTGGCCGTACATGGTGAGTCCGAGCTGCTCCAGGCGGCGGAACTCCTCCCAGTTCGCCCAGTCGCCGACCAGGTTGGAGTTGGCGATGAGCACGCGCGGCGCCCATTCGTGGGTCTGCATGACGCCGACGGGGCGGCCCGACTGGACGAGCATCGTCTCGTCCTGCTTCAGCGTCCGCAGGGTGCGCACCATCGCGTCGTAGGAGCGCCAGTCGCGGGCCGCCTTGCCGGTGCCGCCGTAGACCACGAGCTTGTCGGGGTGCTCGGCGACCTCGGGGTCGAGGTTGTTCTGCAGCATCCGGAGGGCGGCCTCCTGCTGCCATCCCAGGGCGCTCAGTTCCGTACCGCGCGCTGCCCGTACGGGGCGGGGTCCTGACATGGGAATGCCTCCTCCGGCACAACTCCGAGACGATCACACCCCATGCGGGCGATCACGCTCATGTGAAGTAGATATTCACATCCTGGACTGCTGAATACTTGTAGTCAACAGTGCGGGGCACGCGTCGCGGTGCTGGGATGGAGGACATGGCTTCCGATCGTCGCGATCAGGCCGTCCGCGCGGCCGTCGCACAAGGACTCCTGTCCGCCGCCGAGCCGGTCGTGGCGCTCCTCGACACGGCCGGCATCCGCGCGTCCGCCGCCGCCCTCACCGCCGCCTTCGCCGCGGTGACCGACACCCGGGTACTGCACGCCTTCGCCGTCAAGGCCGCTCCCCTCGTGCCGGTCCTGCGGCTGCTGGACGCGTGCGGACTCGGAGCCGAGGTCGCCAGCCCCGGCGAACTGGCACTGGCCCGCGCGGCCGGAGTCCCGCCGGACCGCACCGTGCTCGACTCCCCCGCGAAGACCCACGAGGAACTGCGCCGGGCGCTGGCCCTCGGGATCGCCGTCAACGCCGACAACCTCCAGGAACTCGCCAGGATCGACGCCCTGGTCGCCGGGGCGCCGACCGCGAGCCCTCTGGGACTGCGGGTGAACCCGCAGCTGGGAGCCGGTGCGATCGGCGCTCTCTCGACCGCGACCGGGACCTCGAAGTTCGGCGTCGCCCTGCGCGACCCGGGAGCGCGGGAGGCCGTCGTCCGGCTCTTCCTCGACCGCCCCTGGCTCCGCCGGCTGCACACCCACTCCGGCTCCCAGGGGGTGCCGCCGACCCTGATGGCCGAGGGCGTCAAGGCGGCCTACGTCCTCGCCGAGGAGATCGACACCAAGGCCGGACGCCGGCAGATCGACACGATCGACATCGGCGGCGGGCTGCCGGTGAACTTCGCCTCCGACGAGGAGACCCCGACGTACGCCGCCTACGCGGAACTGCTCGCCTCGACCGTTCCGGGGCTGTTCGACGGGCGCTACGCCCTGGTCACCGAGTTCGGCCGCTCCCTGCTCGCCAAGCACGGCACGATCCTGACCCGCGTCGAGTACACCAAGACCTCCGGCTCCCGTCCCATCGCCGTCACCCACGCGGGGGTCCAGGTGGCCACCCGGACGGTGTACGCCCCGGAGTCCTGGCCGCTGCGCGTCCTCGCCTACGACGCCGGAGGGCGGCCCAGCACCGGCGAGGAGACCGTCCAGGACGTGGCCGGACCCGCCTGCTTCGCCGGTGATCTGCTGGTCACCGCCCGCACCCTGCCGCTGCTCCGCCCGGGTGACGTGGTCGCCGTGCCGGACACCGGCGCGTACTACTTCGCCCATCACTACGCGTACAACAGCCTTCCCCGGCCCTCCGTGCACGGCTTCACCGTCACGGGCGAGGGGACGGCCGGCGCGGAGGTGGTCTTCACGACCGTCCGCCCGGCGCAGACCCTCGACGAGATCGTCGCCGAGTCCGGCGGCGGGTGGCCGGACGCCCTGCTGACGTAGTACCGGGGGCGCGAGTGCCATCCCGGTGGTTCGATGACCCCATGACCACCAAGAACGTCGTCGTCGAGCGCCGGATCGAGGCCACCCCCGGGCCGGTGTGGGAGACACTGACCGATCTGAAGGGCCTGGAACGGGTCCTCGGCGGGGTCGACCGCGTCGAGGTGCTCACCGAGGGCGGCTTCGGGGTCGGCACCCGCTGGCGCGAGACCCGGCGGATGCTGGGCCGGGAGGCCACCGAGGAGATGCGCGTGACGGTGAGCGAGCCGCCGGACCGGTATGTCGTCGAGGCGGACTCGCACGGCATGCACTACGTGACGGAGTTCACCCTCCGGCCCGCGGGGCCGGGCGCGACGATGGTACGAATGACCTTCTCGGCGACCCCCGCCGGCGGCGCTGCGTCCGGCCTGCTCGCCCGGCTGCTCGGCGACCTCGGGTCGCGGGCGGTCCGCAGGGCGGTGGCCCGGGACCTGGCGGACGTCGCGGTCGCGGTGCAGCGCCACGGCTGACCCTACGGGGGCGCGGAGCACGGCGCGGGACCCGGCGCGCGGGGCGCGCGCGGGCGACTCCGCTCAGAAGCGGAGCGCATTCAATCAGCCTGAGGCATGTTCCGATGGAAAATGCCAGAACTCCTCCCCACGGCAGGAACGTTGAGTAACGTCTCCGTCACTGCCGTACACCCGCACGCCGCATCGGGAGGGGAACCCGCGTGCCCGGAATCGACGAGTGCCTGATGGAGGCGATGACCCTGCCGGGCGCGCTCGGGGCCTCCCTGGTCGACTGGACCAGCGGCCTCGCGCTCGGCACGGCAGGCGACTCGCCGGTCGGCGACCACGAGACCACCGCCGCCGAGACGGCCGAACTGGCCCGCGCGGCAGCGGAGTACGACTCCTTCGCCGCCGGCGAGGGCCCGCAGGGCGCGGCGGAGTTACCCAAGGGCCCGCCGGTCGAGGACCTGATCGTCACCTGCCGCGGCGGCTACCACGTGCTGCGCTTCGTGGAGACGGCCTTCGACAGCAGCGTCTTCCTGCACCTGTGGCTCGACCGCGAGACGGGGAACCTGGCGCTGGCCCGGATACGGCTGCGCGACCTGGCCGAGAGACTGGTTCTCGGATGACCGTTTCCCCCATGCTCGTCCGGCTGGCCGAGGAACGCGCCACCGGGGCCCTGCTGCGCGACCACGGCACGCTGTACCTCGTCGACGGACGGGTGGTCCACGCCGAGAGCCCCGCCGCGCCCGGTCTCGACGTGTTGCTGACCACCGGCGGGCGGCTGCCCCGGGAGCGCTGGGACGAGGCCGTGGACCGGGCCGGGGCCAGTCGGGCGGTCGGCCGGTTCCTCGTCGACAGCGGCCGGCTGCACGGCGGCGAGCTGGAGATCTGCCATCTCGGAGCCGTGTTCGACGCCGCCTTCTTCGCCCTCGCGCCCGGCAGCGGGCCGACCCGCTTCCGCTACGGGGTCGGCCACTGGTTCGGCTCGGTGCGGCCGGTCTCCACCGAGGCCGTCGAGCGCGAGACCGTACGCCGCCGTGAGCTGCTCGACCAGGTCTGGCCGTACGCGTCCGTGGACGGCGCCCCGGTCCTCCCGCGCCCGGCCGCCCCCGGCCAGACCGTGAGCGCGCGTCAGCGCTCCCTGCTGTCCGTCGCCGACGGCACCCGGACTCCGGCGGACATCGCCCGGCTGCTCGGCCGGCCGGCCTTCCACACCCTGCTCGACGTCCGGCGCCTCGCAGCCGCCGGACTCGTCGTGACCCCGCTGGACCCGCTACCGGAACCCGTGCCGACCCTGCCGCCCTGGGTCGGCGAGATGACGGCCGACCCGGACATCGCCCTGCTGCGCCGGCTCCGTGACGCCCTGGAGGCAAGTCTGTGATGAGGCGTGCCCTGCGCATGCGCGCCGAGAGGAGACAGTTGATGACCGCAGAAGCCGAGGTGCTCGGTGAGCTGAGACGGCTGCGCGCCCGGCTGCCCCAGCTCACCGGAGCCCTCGCGGCGAGCGCCGACGGCCTGGTGCTCGCCCAGGACACGGTCGACGGCGAGGCGGAGAGCGTGGCGGCACTGACGGCGGCGGCCCTGGGCGTGGCACTGCGGCTGACCGACTCCACCGGGCAGGGCGGCTTCCGCGAACTGCTCGTCCGCGGCGACCACGGCTATGTCGCCACCTACGCCGCGGGTGGCTCTGCGGTCCTCACGCTCCTCGCGGAACCTCGCATCAACGTGGGGCGGCTCCACCTGGAGGCACGCCGTTCCAGCGCCCGGATAGGGGAACTCGTCGACGAGGCACTGGAACGCAAAGACCTGCCCTGATCCCCGACAAGACCACCCGTACGAACACACCACAGAAGACGAACACGAAAAGGAAGTGCGACACCCATGGCGAACACCGAGACGTCCTTGAAGGAAGCCGCCACGATCGAAGGCGCCATCGGCGCCGCCCTGGTCGACTACACCAGCGGCATGGCCCTGGGCACGATCGGGGGGAGCAAGGATCTCGACCTCAACGTCGCGGCGGCGGGCAACACGGACGTGGTCCGCGCCAAGGTCCGGACGATGGAGATGCTCGGCCTGAACGACGACATCGAGGACATCCTCATCACGCTCAGCGGCCAGTACCACCTGATCCGCCTGCTCAAGGGCCGGGGCACCAACGGCCTGTTCCTCTACCTGGCGCTGAGCAAGGACCGGGCGAACCTCGCCATGGCCCGTCACCAGCTGAGGAAGATCGAGGCCGAGCTGGACATCTGAGCCGGCGTCCGCGGGGTCATTCCACGAACAGACCCCGCGCCGCCGCCTTGGTGTCGAACTCCTCCAGCCGCGCCTGGGCGTCCGGCAGTTCGTCCGCCATCGCCTCCAGCAGGACCCGCCCGAGCAGCATCGGCGCACAGGCCGTGTCGAAGGCGAGGCCGGTGCCGACGGCGGCCGGGATGAGCAGGTCGCTGTGGGCGGCGACGGGGGCGAAGGCCGATTCGGCGACCGTCACCACGGTCAGTCCGATGCCACGCGCGTGCTCCAGCGCCTCCACGACCTCCCGGGGGTGGCGGGGCAGCGCGAAGCAGAGCAGGGCCGTGGACCCGGCCCGCACGGCCGCGTCGATCCGGTCGGTGAGCATCGAGCCGCCCTCGTCGAGGAGGCGGACGTCGGGGTGGACCTTGGCCGCGAAGTAGGCGAACCCGCGCGCCTGGGACGACGCGGCGCGCAGTCCGAGCACCGGCAGCGGCCGGGACGCGGCGAGCAGTCGCCCGGCGCGTGCGACGGGCTCGGGGTCGGCTAGCAGCCCGGCGAGATGGCGCAGGTTCTCGATCTCGGCGAGGACGGCCTGCTGGTACTCGTTGTGCTCCGCGCGCTCCTCGGCCTTCCGCTCGGCCGGCGCGACCTCGCGCAGATGACGGCGGAGCGCGGGGTACCCGTCGAAGCCGAGCGCGACGGCGAAACGCGTGACGGACGGCTGGCTCACCCCGGCGAGCTCGGCCAGCTCCACGCTGGACAGGAACGGGACGTCGGCGGCTCGGCGCACCATGCAGTGCGCGATCCGCCGCTGCGTCGGTGTCAGCCGATGCCCTTCGAAGAGCACCTGCAGCCGTCCGGCCGGGCTGTCGCTCACGCCGTCCCCCTTCCTGCTATTCATCCACCCCGAACTCTGCATGAGGATATGCAGCAGAGCAAGAAGAACCGGGGGTTGTCCCCACTGACGGAAGCCGGTGCTCTCCGTACGGTGGCGCCCATGGATTCCCACGACCCCACCCGTCACGAAGAACTCAGGACCGGGCTCGACGCCACCCTGCGGGTCCGCCGGGAGCTGGGCACGGAGTACGAGACCGCGCTGATCGAGTCCTTCCTCGCCAGGTTCGAGGAAAGCCTCGACTCCGCGGTCGACCGCCGGGTCCGCCGCCGTCTGGCCGAGTCCCGGACCGCGTCGGCCCGGGACGGCCGCTCGCCGTCCAGCGGTCGGATCGAGGGCTTCGGGGAACGTTTCGGCTTCGGGATCGTCTCGCTGGTCCTGGCCGTCCCGCTGTCGGCGATCGCGGCGTCCGAGGCGCACCTCCCGGGGCTGCTCGTCGCCTGGACGGGCATCGTCGGCGTGAACGCCCTCCACGCCCTCCGCGACCGCCTACCCGGTCGCACCGAGGGCCGAGAGGCCCGGGAAGACGCCTTCTGACCGCGGGTACGGCGTGCCCCGAGGGCCGGGTCCCGCCGGCTTCACCAGGAGGACCCGGCCCTCGGGGGAGGTATGGCGGGGACCGCCGCACCCCCATCACTGGGGGGCGGGACGACGGCGGTCCCCGCGAGGGACACGGGCCCGGGTCAGGGCCGGCCGCCGCGTCCGCGGCGTCGTCAGGAGGTCCGGGAGCCGCTCCGTTGTCCTTGACGCCGACATCCACCAATGTGCCGGACGCGTGTTAAGCGGGTGCTGCGGGTACGTGTCGCCCTCGTACCGGTTTCGCGAACACCCGCGCGAGCGGCGAACCGCTACTTCACGGGGTGCTTGACGCCGCCGTTCGCGAGGAAGGCGAGCAGGTCCTGGCGGCTGACGACACCGGTCGGCTTGCCCTCCACCAGCACGATCGCGGCGTCCGCCGCGCCGAGCACGGTCATCAGGTCCGCGACCGGCTCGCCGGAGCCGACCTGCGGGAGCGGGGCGCTCATGTGACGCTCCAGCGGGTCCTCCAGGGAGGCGCGCTTGGTGAACAGCGCGTCGAGGAGCTCGCGCTCGACGACGGAGCCGACGACCTCGGCGGCCATGACGTCGGGGTGACCGGCGCCGGGCTTGACGATGGGCATCTGCGAGACGCCGTACTCGCGCAGCACCTCGATGGCCTGGCCGACCGTCTCCTCGGGGTGCATGTGGACCAGCGAGGGAAGGCCGCCGGACTTGTGGCGCAGCACGTCGGCGACGGTGGCGGAGTCGGTGTCCTCCAGGAAGCCGTAGTCCGCCATCCACTCGTCGTTGAAGATCTTGGAGAGGTAGCCGCGGCCCGAGTCCGGGAGCAGGACGACCACGACGTCGTCGGGCCCGAGGTCCTTGGCGACCTCGAGCGCGGCGACGACCGCCATGCCGCAGGAGCCGCCCACCAGGAGGCCCTCCTCCTTGGCGAGGCGGCGGGTCATCTGGAAGGAGTCCTTGTCGGACACGGCGACGATGCGGTCGGTGACCGTCGCGTCGTAGGCGGTGGGCCAGAAGTCCTCACCGACACCCTCGACCAGGTACGGACGGCCGGAGCCGCCTGAGTAGACCGAGCCCTCGGGGTCCGCGCCGACGACCTCGACACGGCCGCCACTGGCCTCCTTCAGGTACTTGCCGGTGCCCGAGATGGTGCCGCCGGTACCGACGCCCGCGACGAAATGGGTGATCTTCCCGTCGGTCTGCTCCCACAGTTCGGGACCGGTGGTCTCGTAGTGCGAGCGCGGGTTGTTCGGGTTCGAGTACTGGTCGGGCTTCCAGGCTCCCGGGGTCTCACGGACGAGTCGGTCCGAGACGTTGTAGTACGAGTCGGGGTGCTCGGGGTCGACGGCGGTGGGGCAGACGACGACCTCGGCGCCGTACGCCCGCAGCACGTTGATCTTGTCCGTGGACACCTTGTCGGGGCAGACGAAGATGCACTTGTAGCCCTTCTGCTGGGCCACGATGGCGAGACCGACGCCGGTGTTGCCGGACGTCGGCTCGACGATCGTGCCGCCGGGCTTGAGCGCGCCGCTCTCTTCGGCGGCCTCGATCATGCGGATGGCGATGCGGTCCTTGACCGAGCCGCCCGGGTTGAAGTACTCGACCTTGGCCAGGACGGTTGCCTGAATGCCCGTTGTGACGCTGTTGAGCTTCACCAGCGGGGTGTTGCCGACGAGGCTGATCATCGAGTCGTGGAATTGCACCGTAATCTCCGGGGTCTCCGTAATGGTGGAGCCAGCGTATGCGTAGTCGGAGCCGGTTACGGGGCAGTTACATCCTGAACAGCGTGAAGGAGGTGACTGCCCCCATGTCGAGGGCGAGGGTGGCACGGCGGATCGCGGCGGGTGCCGCGTTCGGCGGCGGGAGCATCGGGCTGCTGGGAGTGGCGGCCGTCGGCGTCCTGCTGGCCGAGGTCCAGCTGGCGAAGAGGTCGGTCGGCGGCGGGGTCGCGCCGCTGCCTCCCGGGGCCGACGGGCTCTACGGGCGCTCGTTCGCGTCCTCGGACCCCGCCTCCGTCCCGCTGCGGCTGGCCCTTCTGGGTGATTCGACGGCGGCGGGCCAGGGGGTCCGCCGGGCGGGCCAGACACCGGGCGCACTGCTGGCCTCGGGGCTGGCGGCGGTGGCGGAGCGTCCGGTGGTGCTGCGGAACGTGGCGCTGCCGGGAGCCCGCTCGGACGACCTGGAGCGCCAGGTCTCCCTGCTGCTGGCGACGCCGGCGGGACCGCCGGACGTCTGCGTGATCATGATCGGGGCGAACGACGTGACGCACCGGATGCCGCCGACGGAGTCCGTGCGGTCTCTCGCGGCGGCGGTGCGGCGGCTGCGGACGGCGGGCGCGGAGGTGATCGTCGGCACCTGCCCGGACCTGGGCACGATCGAGCCGGTGTACCAGCCGTTGCGCTGGCTGGCCCGGCGGGTGTCGCGGCAGCTGGCGGCGGCGCAGACGATCGTGGTGGTCGAGCAGGGCGGCCGGACGGTGTCGCTGGGCGATCTGCTGGGCCCGGAGTTCGCGGCGAACCCGCGGGAGATGTTCGGGGTGGACAACTTCCACCCGTCGGCGGAGGGGTACGCGACGGCCGCGATGGCGGTGCTGCCCACGCTGTGCGCGGCGCTGGGCGTGTGGCCGGGCACGGACCGGCTGGAGCCCGACCGCCACGAGGACATGCTCCCGGTGGCGAAGGCCGCGGCGGAGGCCGTGCGGGAGGCGGGCACGGAGGTCACGGGCGCCCGGGCCCCCTGGGCACTGCTCAAGCACCGCAGGCGGCGGCGTCTGCCCGAGGCCGCACCGGAGCCGGCCGATTCCCAGGCGGACGCCCGCCGCCCCTGAGGGCGGGCACCCAGCCGCCCGCTGCCCGGCGGGGGCCCGGCGGGCCCCCGCCGGGCAGCGGGCGGCTCACGGGGCGCCCAGAGCCGCCGGTGCGGGATGTGCCGCGCCCCGGACCGGCGAGGGTTCGGGGCGCGGAGGGTTCGGGGAGGGGCCGGAGGGGGAGGAGTCCTCCAGGAGAAAAGTGAGCGCTCGCTTAGAAAAGAGTCCGGCATCACACCGTCTGCACGGTGACCGATGCGATACGTACAGGTAACTTCCCCTTCAGTCCTGCCAGAACCGCGTACCCCTCATGGAGCCGTGATGCCCGAAGCCGTCATCGTCTCGACCGCCCGCTCCCCCATCGGCCGGGCCTTCAAGGGCTCCCTGAAGGACCTGCGGCCCGACGACCTCACCGCGACCATCATCCAGGCCGCTCTCGCGAAGGTTCCCGAGCTGGACCCGCGGGACATCGACGACCTGATGCTCGGGTGCGGTCTGCCGGGCGGCGAGCAGGGCAACAACCTGGGCCGCATCGTGGCGGTGCAGATGGGAATGGACCACCTGCCCGGCTGCACGATCACCCGCTACTGCTCGTCCTCCCTGCAGACCTCCCGCATGGCGCTGCACGCCATCAAGGCCGGAGAGGGCGACGTCTTCGTCTCGGCCGGTGTCGAGATGGTCTCCCGCTTCGCGAAGGGCAACTCCGACTCGCTGCCCGACACGCACAACCCGTTCTTCGCCGAGGCGGAGGCCCGGACGGCCGCCGTCGCCGCGTCCGAGGGTTCCACCTGGCACGACCCGCGCGAGGACGGCGTCGTCCCGGACGCGTACATCGCGATGGGGCAGACGGCCGAGAACCTGGCGCGCCTGAAGGGCATCTCGCGCCGGGAGATGGACGAGTTCGGCGTACGGTCGCAGAACCTCGCCGAGCAGGCCATCAAGAACGGCTTCTGGGAGCGCGAGATCACGCCGGTGACGACGCCGGACGGCACGGTCGTCTCGGCGGACGACGGCCCGCGCGCGGGGGTCACCCTGGAGGGCGTCCAGGGCCTCAAGCCGGTCTTCCGTCCCGACGGTCTGGTGACGGCGGGCAACTGCTGTCCGCTCAACGACGGTGCCGCCGCGCTCGTCATCATGTCGGACACGAAGGCGCGCGAGCTGGGTCTGACGCCGCTCGCCCGCATCGTCTCGACCGGCGTCTCGGGCCTGTCTCCCGAGATCATGGGCCTCGGTCCGGTCGAGGCGTCGAAGCAGGCACTGCGGCGCGCCGGGCTGGGCGTCGGGGACATCGATCTGGCGGAGATCAACGAGGCGTTCGCCGCGCAGGTCATCCCCTCGTACCAGGAGCTGGGACTGGATCTGGACAAGGTGAACGTCAACGGCGGCGCGATCGCCGTCGGCCACCCCTTCGGCATGACCGGTGCCCGCATCACGGGCACGCTGATCAACAGCCTGCAGTTCCACGACAAGCAGTTCGGCCTGGAGACGATGTGCGTGGGCGGCGGGCAGGGCATGGCGATGGTGATCGAGCGACTGAGCTGAGCCGCGGTGGCGAGGCACCACGCGAACGGCACGGCCCGGCGGTCGGGCTGAGAGCCTGTCGACCGAAGGCCACCCGACAGGCTCTGAGCCGTAGCGGAGGGTGAGCGTCTCGTGGGGCGGCGGCTCCGGCGGCCGGGCGGCGCGCGGCGCGCGTCCGCCGGCCTGTGCGGGGTTCGGCCGACAGCGCTCCCACGGCCTGACGGCGCCGGATCGAACCGCTCCGCGTCCCAGCCGTGACCGAATCTCCCCCAGGATGTGACCTATATCCCGGGGGAGAGTCGTTTTCGCAGGTCACGGGCACATCGGGACTAAACATCGGGCATAAATACCTGTCCAATTCGTGACGTAATGCACTGACAGGAGGCGCACTCCCACGCCAAGCTGATGTAGGAAGTCGGGGGATCGACTCGGAATCGGGAGTACGTCAGTGAGCGCCATGTCTCTTGCCCTGCTGGTGACCACGGCTGCCGCCACGGCCGTGGGCGCCGCCGCCCTGCACGCTGCCCACGGTCTCCGTAAGCAGGTCGTTGCTCTCCGTAGTGAACTCGCCGCCCCACAGGGCGTGTCCGTCCCTGCGGCCCGTCAGACGCCGGCCGCCGAGATACGCGCCGCGGTCGCCGAGGCGCTGGCCGAGGAGCGGGAGCGGGAGCTCGCCGAGGCGCGTGCCTTCTGGGCGGCGCAGGAGGTGCGGGATTCGGCCGACGCGCCCTCTCTGCCCGGCGGCCTGCCGGGGTCCGGCGAGGAGGGTCCGTTCTTCGTCCCGCGCCAGGCCGACTTCGTGGGTCTGGAGGCGATGGCGCTGGAGGCGATGGAGGCGGAGGCCGCCGCTCTCGACGGGGTCGCCACGGAGAGCGTCCTGGAGGAGTTCCCCGAGCTGACCGAGTACACCGAGGACTCCCCGGAGCTCGCCGCGGCCCGCCGCAGACACCCGTCGCACCCGGACTTCGTGCCGGTCCAGACTCCCGTCGTGACGGACCACGAGCGCACGGTGGCCCGCCTCGAGGACCTGGCCGACACGGCCACCGCGCTGACCGACGTCCGTCCCGGCCCGCTCGGCACGCTCGACGTGTACGTGTTCGCCGACGGCACCACGCTCTGCATGACCCCCGGTCACCGCGAGACCGCCGAACGCCTCGCGGAGGCGCTGCGCGCGGGCCACGCCCCGGTGCTGCTGGGCGGTTCGGGCGTCTCGGGCGCCTACGCCCTGACGTTCTCCTGTGGCGACTCCGGGAGCGTCTACATTCTGGCGGACCGCGTCATCGCCTCGCTCTGACCGTACGGTCAGCGGGGCCGGGGTCCCGGCCGGCGCCCGCGGCTCCGCGGGTGACTACAGTCCCGACCGGCCCTCAGCCTCACGCACCAGCCTCACGGCCTCGTCCCGTTCCCGCTCCGGGGAATCGGCCGGGGCCGCTCGCAGGATTTCGGCCAGATCGCGACCGGCGACGACGAGTTGGTCCGCGACCGCGAAGACTCCGGCGTCCGGGATGATCCGGCCGGGGTGCCGCGGCTCCTCGATGCGCTGCGCGCGCAGCGCCAACTCCCTTGCCAGTTCGAGTCCTTCGGCGGCGGCTCCGCGCTGGAGTCGGCTCTGCGGGGCGGTCCGCAGCCGGTCGGCGAAGCGCTCGACGGCCGAGGTCAGTTCAGTCGTATCAAGCACGCCGCGACCCTACGCGCCCTCGAGGGACTGTTGCCAACGGGGGAACGGTCAGGCACGGTGACGGGAAGAAGCACACGGCAACACGCGTCCGGAGGCGCCGATGTCCCACGTCTTCTCCGAAGAGACCCACCGCAACCTGCTCGCCCGCATCCCCCACTGCACCGGTCGTGAAGTGTCCGACTGGCTCCGCACCGTGGAGGAAGGCCCCTCCCTCGTCCGTTTCGAGGAGAAGGTCAGCTGGCTCCGCGGCGCGCACGACCTCGCGTACGGCCACGCGAAGGCGATCGTCCACGAGTACGACCTGCGCAGAGCGGCCCGTCGGCTGCTCTGACACGCGGGCACCGGCGGCGTCCGAACCGGAGGGGCGGCGCACCGTCGCCCCTCCGGGCACGCGGAAGGGCCTGCCCGGCCGGGCAGGCCCTTCTCACTCCGTCACGCGGTCGCCCGCGCGGAAGTGTCAGTCGTCGCCCTGAAGGATCGACAGCAGACGCAGCATCTCCAGGTAGATCCACACCAGGGTCATGGTGAGACCGAAGGCAGCCAGCCAGGACTCCTGGCGCGGGGCGCCGTAGGTCACGCCGTCCTCGACCTGCTTGAAGTCCAGGGCCAGGAAGCAGGCGCCGAGGATGATGCCGATGACGCCGAAGAGGATGCCCAGGCCGCCGCTGCGGAAGCCGAGGCCGTCACCGGCTCCGTCGAAGAGCGAGAAGAGCATGTTGACGGCCATCAGCAGGACGAAGCCCATCGCCGCGGCCATCACGAAGCCGTAGAAGCGGCGGGTGACGCGGATCCAGCGCATCTTGTAGGCGATCAGCACGCCGGCGAAGACCGCCATCGTGCCGAGGACGGCCTGCACCACCACACCAGGCGAGATATAGGTGGAGACCGCGGCGGAGATGACACCGAGGAAGAAGCCCTCGAACGCCGCGTAGGCCAGGATGAGCGCCGGGGACGGCGTGCGCTTGAACGACTGGACCATCGCGAGGACGAAGGCGACCAGCGCGGCACCGATGGCGATGCCGTACGACTTGCCGAGGTTCGCCGGGTCGACCGGCATCACGATCCACGCGAGGGCCGCGGTCACGACGACCGTGCCGAGCGTGATGGCCGTACGGCTCACCACGTCGTCGATCGTCATCACGTCGCCGCGGGCCTGCGGCGGGGTGGCGTACTGCGTGTCCTGCGTCGCGTACGGGTTGGTCGCGTAGGGATGACCGGTGCCCTGGGCATACGGGTTCGTCCCGACGGCGGGGCCCCCGGCCTGCGGCTGCTGCCCGTCGAAGCCGGCGGGGCCGTTGTCGCGGCTGAACCCCCGTCGCGAGAAGACCGGGTTACTGCTCCTCATCTCACTCCTCCATGGCCGCACGGCGCAGCCTCGCGTCAAGAGTAATGCGCGAGCAAAAGAATCACCCTAGTGCTCGGGGAGGATCTTTTGTGTGATCCCGGTGAGAGCGAGGGTGCGAGGAGGGGGAGCTGTGCCCGGAACCGGACTCGAACCGGTACGGCCCGAAGGCCAGCGAGGTTTAAGCTCGCCGTGTCTGCGTTCCACCATCCGGGCGTGGTGCGCGTCTCCGCGTTGGCACATGAGCCTATCGGGGCGCTTCCCCCGTTCAGCCGAACGCCGTCCCGATGTTGTCTTATTTTATTGGGGCCTGAGGGTGTGTCAGCGCAGGTGGGAGGCCCCCCGGGCAAACGGTGACGGGGCTCGCAGGCGCAAAGACGCGCGCTTCGGATTGACGGAAAGTCGCCGCCCGGTGGCGCACGCGTCGCGGGGCGTCCGGCGCGGGAGCACCCACCGGGACGGCTCGGGGTTTCCGTCATACCTCAGGAGGAGGGTGCTGCTCCCCGATGCGACTCCAGGCGGCCCCGGGAACGGGCATGTGGACGGACGACCGGCTCCGGAACGACCGACACGATGGAGTGGTTCCCGCAAGCCGCAGTGACAGGAGTCCCCCTCGTGCAGACCACCACCACCGTGCCCCGCGCCACCGCGGTGGCCGCCCGTGCCCAGGATCTCTCGAAGGTATACGGACAGGGCGAGACCCAGGTGGTCGCCCTCGACCGGGTCTCCGTGGACTTCAGGCAGGCCGAGTTCACCGCCATCATGGGGCCCTCCGGTTCCGGCAAGTCCACGCTGATGCACTGCGTCGCGGGCCTGGACTCCTTCAGCTCCGGGTCGGCCCGGATCGGCGACACCGAACTCGGCACGCTGAAGGACAGGCAGCTGACCCAGCTGCGCCGGGACAAGATCGGCTTCATCTTCCAGGCGTTCAACCTGCTGCCGACGCTGACCGCGCTGGAGAACATCACGCTCCCGATGGACATCGCGGGCCGCAAGCCCGACAAGCAGTGGGTGGAGCGGGTCATCGACATGATCGGCCTCTCCGACCGGCTGAGCCACCGCCCCGCGCAGCTCTCCGGCGGTCAGCAGCAGCGGGTCGCCGTGGCCCGCGCGCTGGCCTCCCGCCCCGAGATCATCTTCGGTGACGAGCCGACCGGAAACCTGGACTCGCGCTCGGGCGCGGAGGTGCTGGGCTTCCTGCGCAACTCGGTGCGTGAGCTGGGCCAGACCGTCGTCATGGTCACCCACGACCCGGCGGCCGCCTCCTACGCGGACCGGGTCGTCTTCCTCGCCGACGGACGGATCGTCGACGAGATGATCAGCCCGACGGCGGACGGTGTCCTCGACCGTATGAAGGCGTTCGACGCCAAGGGCCGCACGAGCTGAGGCCGCGCCGCCGCCCTGAACCGCCCGCCCCGGGCATCCCAGCCGTCTGCCGCCCGCCCCCTGGCACCCGCCCCCGGGAGCCGGGTCCGCGCGGGCCGACCGGGCGACGCCCTCCCGCACCGGCCGTCCCGGCGACGCCCGGCGGCGCGGGCCCTCCCCATCGCCCTCCCCTTGCCCTTCTCCTCCCCGCCCGACGCGCCCCAGGCGCCTCGCGCCGGCCCCACCCCAGGACACCCACCATGTTCCGTACCGCCTTGCGTAACGTGCTCGCGCACAAGGCCAGGCTGCTGATGACCGTGCTCGCCGTGATGCTCGGCGTGGCCTTCGTCTCCGGCACGCTGGTCTTCACCGACACGCTTTCCGACGCCTTCCGCAACCAGTCCGCCAAGAGCTACCGCGACGTGGCCGTCGCCGTCTCCGCCCGTCCGACCGGAGACGACCCGACCGGGACACCGGGCCTCTCCGAGCAGGTCCGGGAGAAGATCGCGGGCCTCGACGGCGTCGCCTCCGCGACCGGCCGGGTCGGCGGTTTCGCGGGAGTGCCCGACCGGGACGGCAAGCTGATCGGCGTCGGCTGGTCCAACCGGGGTGCCAACTTCGCGCCCGGCGAGGACGGCCGGGATCCCGCGTACCGCTTCACCGCGGGCGGCGGCCCGGCCGAGGCCGGACAGATCGCCCTCGACAAGGACACCGCCGAGCAGGGCGGCTACCAGGTGGGCGACACCGTCCGTGTCGCCACCAACGGCCCGGTGAAGGAGTACGCCCTCTCCGGCGTCTTCACCACCGAGGACGGGGCCGTGAACGCCGGCGGCAGCCTGGTCCTCTTCGACACCGCCGTGGCCCAGAAGCTCTACCTGAAGCCCGGATTCTTCTCGGACGTCTCGGTCGTCGCAGAGCCCGGCGCCGACGCCGACACGATCCTGGCCGCGGTGAAGCCGCTGGTGGGCGAGGAGGCCGATGCCCAGACCGGGCAGGCGCTCGCCGACGAGCAGGCCCGTCAGATCGAGTCCGGGCTGAGCGCGCTCAACCAGATGCTCCTCGCCTTCGCCGGCATCGCGCTCTTCGTCGGCGTCTTCCTGATCTCCAACACCTTCGCGATGCTGGTCGCGCAGCGCACCAAGGAACTGGCCCTGATGCGCGCGGTCGGTGCCTCCCGTCGGCAGATCACCCGCTCGGTGCTGGCCGAGGCCGGTCTGGTCGGCCTGGTCGCCTCGCTCGCCGGGTTCGGTCTGGGCGTGCTGCTGGCCGTCGGCCTGCGGGCCGGCATGGCCTCCTTCGGCATGCGGATCCCGGAAGGCGGTCTGGTCATCGGCACCACCCCGCTGATCTCGGCGCTGGCCGTCGGCGTGCTGGTCACGATGTTGGCCGCGTGGCTGCCCGGCCGCCGTGCCGCGAAGATCCCGCCGGTGGCCGCGATGAGCAGCGTCCACGCGGTGGCCACCACCAAGTCCCTGGTCCTGCGCAACTCGGTCGGCGCGGTCCTCACCGCCCTCGGCGCCCTCGGCATCGTCGCCGGTGCGGGCGCCGGCGGCGACAACGGACGGATGCTGATCGGCGGTGGCGCCTTCCTCGCCCTGGTCGGCGTGATCGTGTTGATCCCGCTGCTGTCCCGCCCCGTGATCGCGCTGGCGCGACCGGTCCTGAGGTCCTTCGGCGTGGCGGGCGAGCTGGCCGGCCGGAACGCGGTCCGCAACCCCCGGCGTACCGGTGCCACCGCGTCCGCGCTCGCCATCGGGCTGACGCTGGTCACCGGACTGTCGGTGCTGGGCGTCACGGTCGGCTCGGCCGTCGACCGGATGACGACGGATCAGATCAAGGCCGACTACATGGTCACCATGGCCAGCGGCGACGGACTGAACCGGGAAGCGCTGACGGCCCTGGAGAACGCTCCCGGCGTCGCGGCCGTCTCGCCGCAGCAGGCCGGCTCCCTGGAGATCAAGGGCGACTTCGCCTCGGCCTCGGGTGTCACCCCCGGCGCCGTGGAGCAGGTGCTCAACCTGAAGGTCACGAGCGGATCGCTCGCCTCGCTGGCCGACGGCCGGATCGCCGTCGCCGACACGACGGCACGGATGCGGGGCTGGAAGGCCGGCACGACCCTCCCGGTGGAGTTCTCCGACGGCAAGAAGGGCGAACTGACCGTCGGCGCCGTCTTCGAGGACAGCGAGTTCGTCTCCCCGGTCGTCCTCGACAGCGCGATCCTCGACGCGCACGGCGCCGAACCGTACATCCCGCAGATCTTCGTGAAGATGGACCGCGGCGCCTCGGACGCCGGGGAGAAGGCCCTGACGAAGGCCCTCGGCGACAACCCGGCCATGACGGTCATGGACCAGCAGGACATCCGGGAATCCTTCGGCGGCATCATCAACACGATGCTGAACATCATGTACGGCCTGCTGGCGATGGCCCTGATCATCGCGGTGCTGGGGGTCGTGAACACCCTGGCGATGTCGGTCTTCGAGCGTCAGCAGGAGATCGGCATGCTGAGGGCGATCGGCCTCGACCGGCGCCGGGTGAAGCGGATGGTGCGTCTGGAGGCCGTGGTCATCTCGCTGTTCGGCGCGGTGGTCGGCATCGGGCTCGGCTCGTTCCTCGGCTGGGCGATCGGCGAGACCCTGCGGGACACCATGCCCGGCTATTCCCTGGTGCTGCCCTGGGACCGGATCGGCGTCTTCCTCCTCCTGGCCGGACTGGTCGGTGTGCTGGCCTCGCTGTGGCCCGCGCGCAGCGCGGCGAAGCTGAACATGCTGACCGCGATCAAGGCCGAGTAGGGCCGTCCGGCCGGAAGGCCGGGAGCAGGAGGCGAGCAGGAGGAAGGGCCGGCTCCCCGTACCGGGGGTGCCGGCCCTTCCCGGTGGGCAGGGTCTCAGCGCGCTAACGCGCCTCGTTCCAGACCCGCGGGCGCAGCCCGACGCCCGACGGTCCGGACACCGGCGTCCGGACCGCCAGGAACTGGTTCACGCCGATCCGGTTGCGCTCGAAGGAGACGGCCGAGGCGGCCATGTAGAGCCGCCAGATCCTCGCCCGGCCGGGCGAGGTGCCGCGCACCGCGCGGGCCCAGTCGCCCTCCAGGTTGGCCACCCAGCGGCGGAGCGTCAGGGCGTAGTGCTCGCGCAGCGCCTCCACGTCGCGGACCTCGAAGCCGGCGTCCTCCAGCAGGGTGAGGGTGCGGCCCATCGGGGCCAGCTCGCCGTCGGGGAAGACGTAGGCGTCGATGAACGCGTCGACACGGTAGGCGGATTCGTCCGGTTCCGGGCGGCGGGAGATCTGGTGGTTGAGCAGCCGGCCGCCGGGCTTCAGGAGGGCGTACAGGGTGTCGGCGTACTCGCGGTAGCGGACGGCGCCGACGTGCTCGGCCATGCCGATCGAGGAGATCGCGTCGTACGGGCCGTCCGAGACGTCCCGGTAGTCCTGGACCCTGATCTCGATCCGGTCGGCCAGGCCCTCCTCGGCGATCCGCTTGCGGGCGTAGGCGGCCTGCTCGCGGGAGAGGGTGACACCGACGACCCGGGCGCCGTAGGCGCGGGCCGCGTGGATGGCCATGGAGCCCCAGCCGCAGCCGACGTCGAGGAGCCGGACGCCCTCCTTCAGGCCGAGTTTGCGGGAGATGAGGTCCAGCTTGTCGCGCTGGGCGTCCTCCAGGGTGCCGCCCTCGGTCCAGTAGGCGCAGGAGTAGACCATGGAGGGGCCGAGGACCAGGGCGTAGAAGTCGTTGCCCACGTCGTAGTGGTGGCTGACGGCCTGCTTGTCCCGCCGCTTGCTGTGGCGGGAGCCGCTGCGCCGGCGGAGTTCCTCGGCGGGCGGGGGCGGGGGCGGCAGGGGCCCGGCAAGTCCGAGGAGGGCGAGGGCCGCGGCGCGGAGCTTCGGGTCGCGTACGGACCCCAGGGCGCTCCTGGTCTCCTCTTCGCGTTCCCAGAGCAGTCCGGTGAGCCGGTCCAGCACCTCGTAGAGGTCGCCCTCGACGTCGACCTCCCCGGCCACCCAGGCGCGGGCCAGGCCGAGTTCGCCGGGCTTCCAGAGCAGTCGGCGCAGGGCGCGGCGCCGGCGGACGATGAGGACGGGGCCGCCCTCGGGGCCGGCCTCGCTGCCGTCCCAGGCCCGCAGACGGACGGGGAACGGGGTGCCGAGCAGGTCCTCGGCGAGAGTCGTCAGCCGCGATGCGGCGTCGGCCATGGTGCACACCTCCGTGATGTCGTGCCCCGGAAACGCTCGTCACCACGTAAACACCCTCTGTAGGCGATTACAGTCCCGGACCCACGCAACGAGTCGGCAAAACACCCGGCCGGACATGCCGAAGGACCGTCCGCACCACGGATGGCGGACGGCCCTTCGACATCTAAGGTCCTGCGGTTCCCGCTGGGGGGCTAGGAGGCCTTGGCCTTCTCCTGGCTCGCCGCGGCGGTGGCCGGGGCGGGGGCGGGCTTGGCGGCCTCGTAGAACTCCTCGCGCGGCGTCTCCATGGCACCGAGGGAGACGACCTCGCGCTTCAGGAACATCGCGAGGGTCCAGTCGGCGAAGACGCGGATCTTGCGGTTCCAGGTCGGCACGGCCAGACCGTGGTAGCCACGGTGCATGTACCAGGCGAGACGGCCCTTGAGCTTGATCTTCATCTTGCCCATGACGATCATCGCGACGCCCTTGTGGAGGCCGAGGCCCGCCACCGCGCCCTTGTTCGCGTGGCTGTACGGCTTCTGCGGGAAGCCCCGCATGCCGGCGACCACGTTGTCCCCGAGGACCTTCGACTGGCGCAGCGCGTGCTGTGCGTTCGGCGGGCACCAGGCGTTCTCCACGCCGGCCTTGCGGGCGGCGAGGTCCGGCACCTGGGCGTTGTCGCCCGCGGTCCAGATGTGGTCGGTGCCGGTGACCTGGAGGGTCGGCTGGGCGTCCACGTGGCCGCGCGGGCCGAGCGGGAGGCCGAAGCGGGCGAGCGCCGGGTTGGGCTTCACGCCGGCGGTCCACACGATCGTGTTGGAGTCGACCTCGAGGCCGTTCTTCAGCACCACGTGGCCGTCGACGCAGGAGTCCATGGAGGTCGAGAGGTAGATCTCGACGCCTCGGCCCTCGAGGTGCTCCTTGCCCCAGCGGCCCAGCTCCGGACCCACCTCGGGAAGGATCTTGTCCGCGGCGTCGACCAGGATGAAGCGCATGTCCTCGCGCCTCACGTTGGTGTAGTACTTCGCGGCGTCGCGGGCCATGTCCTCGACCTCGCCGATGGTCTCCGCGCCGGCGAAGCCACCGCCGACGAAGACGAAGGTCAGCGCCTTGCGGCGGACGTCCTCGTCGGTCGTCGAGTCGGCCTTGTCGAGCTGCTCCAGAACGTGGTTCCGGAGGCCGATGGCCTCCTCCACGCCCTTCATGCCGATGCCCTGCTCGGCGAGGCCGGGGATCGGGAAGGTGCGGGAGACCGCGCCCATCGCGACGACCAGGTAGTCGAAGGGCAGCTCGTATGCCTCGCCGACGAGCGGCGCGACCGTGGCGACCTTGCGGTCCTGATCGATGGTGGTGACGCGACCGGTGAGCACCTCGGCTCCGCGCACGACGCGTCGCAGCGGGACGACGACGTGGCGCGGCGAGATGCTGCCGGCGGCGGCTTCGGGGAGGAAGGGCTGGTACGTCATGTACGAGCGCGGGTCGACGACCGTGACGGTCGCCTCTCCGTAACGCATCTTCTTGAGAATGCGTCGAGCTGCGTACAGGCCTACGTACCCACCGCCTACTACGAGGATCCTGGGACGCTCCGTGGTGCTCATGCCATCGAGTATCCACCCCTCGGACAGGGGTCGCTCGTGCGCCCCTTCACAAGGTCCTGGGGGTCCTCTGCTACACTCCGCGCCCCACGTGACCCACGTCATGGGCGGAGGAGGAACCACCGGTTCGCGGCGGACGTTGCTCACCCCATGTGAACTGGACCGGAGAGCTCTCGTTAACGCCGGACCACCGAGTGCGGTCACCCGTGGGAAACATGGCGTGAAGGGACCCTCACGGCTGCGATAGAGCCCCGATGGGGCCCACAAGGGCCCGAAAGGCCCTCCGCGGCCCCCATCGGGCCTCTTTTCCTTGTGAAGAACTTCACGAACTTTCCCGGCGGCGGGCCCCCGAGCGGTTCGCGTGGTGCCCGGTATGCCGCGGAGGGCGCGCTCCCGTCACGATCGCCCGGCCGCCCACCGGCCCGCGCGCCGCACGGCGACCGCCGCCACCCGGCGCTCCGCCCGGTCAGGGCCCGCACGCCTCCGTCTCCACCGCCCGCGCGGCGGCGACCCGTACCGACTGGACGCCGACGTCAAGAAGCTCACCGGCCCGTCCGGGCTCTACCGGCTCCGGGGCAGAAGATTCCGGATCGCCTACCGGATCAACGACGGCGAACTCGTCGTCCTGGTCGTCGGGGTGGGCGACCGGCGGGACGTCCACCGCAACCTGTGCCGCCCCACCCGACACCGAGACCGCCGGGCACCGCCGCTCAACGCGACTGGCTCGCCGTGAAGTGAGCGATCCCGTCGAGGATGTCGTGCTCGCTGACGACGACCTCACGGGCCCCGGTCCGCTCCATGATCTCCAGCAGGACCAGGGCCCCGGCGACGATGACGTCGACCCGGCCCGGGTGGATCACCGGGATCGCGGCGCGCTGCTCGTGGGTGGAGACGAGCAGCCGGTCGACCACCTCGGCGACCTGCCGGCGGGAGATCCGCGCGTGGTGGATGCGCTCCGAGTCGTACTCCTCCAGGCCCAGCGCGATCGCGGCGACCGTGGTCACCGAACCGGCGAGGCCGACCAGGATGTCGGCCTCGGTGACGGGGACGGTCTCCTCGGCCAGCGCCAGGGCGGCCCGGACGTCGGCACGGATCGCGGCGACCTCCTCGGCGGCGGGCGGGTCACTGCGGACGTGCCGCTCGGTGAGGCGGACGCAGCCGATGTCGACGGACCTGGCGGCTTCGACGTGCCGCCCGCCGACGACGAACTCGGTGGAGCCGCCTCCGATGTCCACGACGAGGTACTTCTCGGCGCCGTTCAGCTCGCCGGTGGCCCCGGTGAAGGAGAACTCGGCCTCCTGGTCGCCGGTGATCACCTCGGGTTCGACGCCGAGGATGTCCAGGACGCCGGCGACGAACGTGTCGCGGTTGCGGGCGTCGCGGGAGGCCGAGGTGGCCACGAAACGGACCCGCTCGACGTCGAACTCCTTGATCACGTCGGCGTAGGCGCGGCAGGCCGCGAAGGTGCGCTCCAGGGCCTCCGGGGCGAGCTGCCCGGTGCGGTCGACGCCCTGACCGAGCCGCACGATCGTCATCCGCCGGTCCAGCTCGGTCAGTTCGCCTGTCTCGGGGTGGACGTCGGCGACCAGCAGGCGGATGGAGTTCGTACCGCAGTCGATGCCCGCGACCCGCGTCACTTCTCCTCCCCCTCTTCCGCGACCCGGTCGGCGCACGGGGTGACGCAGGGGCCCTTGGCCCACCACTCGGGCAGCATCGCGAGGGCCTCGTCGCCCAGGGGGTTCACCCCGGGGCCGGCCGCGAGCGAGTGGCCGACGAGGACGTGCAGGCACTTCACCCGGTCCGGCATTCCGCCGGCGCTCGGGAAGCCCTCCAGGACCTCGATGGCGTCACGGCGGGCGAGGTAGTCCTCGTGCGCGGCCCGGTAGGCGGCGGCCAGCTCGGGATCGGTCCCCAGCCGGGCCTGCATCTCCTTCATGACCCCGTTGGCCTCCAGGGTGCCGATGGCCGAGGCCGCACGGGGGCAGGTGAGGTAGTAGGTGGTGGGGAAGGGGGTGCCGTCCGGGAGCCGGGGCGCGGTCTCGACGACGTCCGGGTTGCCGCAGGGGCAGCGGTGCGCGATGGCGCGCAGCCCCCGGGGCGGGCGGCCGAGCTGGTCCTGGAAGGCGGCGACGTCCGCCTCGGTGGGCTCGGTGCGTGCGGTCTGCGGAGGGGGCGTTTGCATGCCTGCGTCTTGTCTTCTCGTCGGGGGCGGTTCGGTGCGGTGGTCGTGCGTGCGGTGGCCGCGCGGCCGGCGAACCGGTGCGCGGACCTCCACGGGCGTGGCGGCCCGGGGCCATTGTCTCGCGTCGCCGTGTCAGCGGGCCGCGTCGGCCTGGTCGACGCCGTCCCAGAGGTGGGAGTACCAGGGATGGCCGGCCTCGCCCTGCTCGCCGCGCGGGCCGCGGGCCGCGTCGGGGTCGTTCACGGTGAAGCCGGTCTCGCCGGGGACGACGTAGTGCAGGTGCTCGCGGGCGAGGCGGCGGATGTAGGCCGGGTCCTGGAGCCGGGCCTTCTCGTCGCGCAGGCGCTCGACCCGGTCGGCGGTCTCGGCGGCCTGGCGTTCCTGCCCGGCGATCTCGCCGCGCTGGGAGACGTACTGGCGCATCGGGTAGGCGAGCGCCACCACCAGCGAGCAGACGATCAGGGCGAGGAAGGCCGCGCGGCCGGTGAGCCGGGAGCGGCGGGCCTGGCGGCGGGTCTGGGACCGGTAGACGCGGGCGGCGGTCTGTTCGCCGAGCAGCCTGATCCGGGTCGTGGTCGAGAACCGGTCGCGGTCCTTCGCTGCCATGGTCGGGCGCCTCCCCTGTGTCCACGCTCGCTGCCCGGACGCGCTCCCGGTCGTGGAAGCGGAGCCGTCCCCGCACACGGTACGGGACCGGGTGCGGGGACGGACGGAACCGCCGGGGGTGAAGCCGTCAGCCCTTGAAGCGCGGGAAGGCGCTGCGGCCGGCGTACACGGCCGCGTCGTCGAGGATCTCCTCGATGCGCAGCAGCTGGTTGTACTTGGCCACCCGCTCGGAGCGGGCCGGGGCGCCGGTCTTGATCTGGCCGCAGTTGGTGGCGACGGCCAGGTCGGCGATGGTGACGTCCTCGGTCTCGCCGGAGCGGTGGGACATCATGCACTTGAAGCCGCTGCGCTGGGCCAGCTCGACGGCGTCCAGCGTCTCGGTCAGCGAGCCGATCTGGTTGACCTTGACCAGGAGGGCGTTCGCGGAGCCCTCCTCGATGCCACGGGCCAGGCGCTCGGGGTTGGTGACGAACAGGTCGTCACCGACCAGCTGCACCTTGGAGCCGAGCTTGTCGGTGATGACCTTCCAGCCGGCCCAGTCGTCCTCGAACAGCGGGTCCTCGATGGAGACGAGCGGGTACGCGGAGACGAGCTCCTCGTAGTACTCGGTCATCTCGGCGGCCGAGCGGGACTTGCCCTCGAACTCGTAGGCGCCGTCCTTGTAGAACTCGGAGGCGGCGCAGTCGAGCGCGAGCGCGATGTCCTTGCCCGGGACGTAGCCGGCCTGCTTGATGGCCTCGAGGATGAGGTCGAGCGCGGCGCGGTTGGAGTCCAGGTTGGGGGCGAAGCCGCCCTCGTCGCCCAGGCCGGTGGACAGGCCCTTGGTCTTCAGGACGGACTTGAGGGTGTGGTAGACCTCGGTGCCCCAGCGCAGGGCCTCGGAGAAGGACTCCGCGCCGATCGGGGCGATCATGAACTCCTGGATGTCCACGTTGGAGTCGGCGTGCGAGCCGCCGTTCAGGATGTTCATCATCGGAACGGGCAGCAGGTGCGCGTTCGGGCCGCCGAGGTAGCGGAAGAGCGGCAGGTCGGATGCCTCGGAGGCGGCGTGCGCCACGGCGAGGGAGACACCGAGGATGGCGTTGGCGCCGAGCGAGGACTTGTCCGGGGTGGCGTCCAGGTCGAACATCGCCTGGTCGATCAGTCGCTGCTCGGTGGCGTCGTAGCCGACGAGCTCCGGGCCGATCTGCTCGATGACGGCGAGGACGGCCTTCTCGACACCCTTGCCCTGGTAACGGTTCGGGTCACCGTCGCGGAGCTCGAGGGCCTCGAACGCACCGGTGGATGCGCCGGACGGAACGGCAGCACGGCCGGTGCTGCCGTCGTCGAGGCCGACCTCGACCTCGACCGTGGGGTTGCCTCGGGAGTCCAGGATTTCCCGGGCTACGACGACGTCGATGGACGGCACGAGCATCTCCTTCTGGGATGTGACGCGGGATGTGACGCAAGAGCCGTGCAGGGTCGCTTGGCCTTGCGACAAGAGCCTAACCGGCTCCGGAGCCCCGGCCAGCCGGGCGCCCGCCCCCTGGGACGAAAAAGGACCCAAGGGCATGCATAAAGGGGCGAAGCACCTCGAAGCTACCGGGCGGTAACGCGGAAACCCCGTCCCGGCGCGCACGGGGGAGGGCGCGCCGGGACGGGGTGGTCACCGCGGGAGGGTCGGGAGACCCGGGGAGGAGCCTGTCGACCGAAGGCCACCCGACAGGCTCTCAGTCTGTCGGGCTCACTTCAGGTGGAGCTGCTGGCCCGGGTAGATCAGGTCGGCGTCCTGGACGACGTCCTTGTTCAGCTCGAAGAGCTTCGCCCAGCCACCCTTGACGTCGTGGGCGGCGGCGATCTTGCTCAGGGAGTCGCCGGCGACGACCTTGTACTCGCCGTCGCCCTTCTCGACCTTCTTGCCGGTCGGGGTGGTGACGGTCTTCGACTCGGCCTTCTTCGGCGTCGCCTTCGGGGCCGTGCGCTGCTCGCTGCGGGTGGTCGGCCGCTCGGCCTTCCGCTCCGGCTGCGGGGCGGTCGCGGTGACGCCACCGGTGTAGGCGGCGCCGGACAGGCCCACGCCACAGCTCGGCCAGGCACCCTTGCCCTGGCCGGCCAGGACCTTCTCGGCGATCGCGATCTGCTGGGACTTCGACGCCTGGTTCGCGGTGGCCGCGTAGGCGGTGCCGCCGTAGGCCGCCCAGGTGGAGGCCGAGAACTGCAGGCCGCCGTAGTAGCCGTTGCCGGTGTTGATGGACCAGTTGCCGCCGGACTCGCACTGGGCGACGGTGTCCCACTCGGCGGCGGTCGCGGCGGAGGCGGAGCCGGCCGCCATCAGCGGAGCGGCGACGGCGACACCGGCCACGCCGGCGAGGGCGAGGGCACGGGTGGCCTTGGAAGGACGACGGTGCTTGCCCTTGGCGGAAAACAGCATGGGGATTCTCCTCACCGACGCCTGCGAGGTGAGCTGTCGGGTTCGGGCCATGTGAGTTGCCCGGCCGCGTGACGAGCACGTGGCTTCACCCCAAGCCGGTCCTGCGGCCGTCTGTCTCAACGGCCGGGAACGGCACTTACCTTGGGTCCCCCGCTCCTGCCTGCGGCGCTTGCGCGACGACTGTTCCCCTCGGCCGGCGGCAGGATTCGGCGTTACCGGTCGACGGGGCCCGCGGTGGCGAGCGGTCACGACCGTAGACACAGACCGCACGAAGTTCAAAGAAGGCCAAAACGGCCAAATCGCCCCTCCCTGCGTCCCTATGAGGGGTGTTTATGCAGGTGAGGAGCGATTGGAGCAAACTTTGCGGACGTGACACGCCCCGAGGGCCGAAGAGACTCATGTCTCATTTGGACAGAACGGACATAAAGCCCTGAACTACCCCTGGTCGACGATCGGTTCTTCGCTCAGATCGAGGCTCTGACCAGGGAGGATGAGATCCGGATCGGCACCGACCGTGCGACGGTTGGTCTCGTAGAGCGCGGTCCAGCCGCCGGACAGCTCCTTCTCCCGAGCGATCTCGGAAAGACTGTCGCCAGGCTGGACGGTGTATTCGCCCGAAGTGTCCACAGTGCCCGAATCCTCCGAACCGTCGCCGGGAGCCGGTCCACCTGCCTGCCCGTCAGCGGGCGAGGCGTGCCGCCCGCCCTCCTGCCCCGTACCCGCGTCGCCCGCCCCTTCGGGCGCGGCCTCGCCCCGATGCTTGCCGATACCGGAGGCCGGCGCGCCGCCGGTGACCGGCGCGCCGGTCTCGTCCGGCACCGACGTCCCGGCGGAGGCGTCCGGCAGGACCGACCGCTCCGCCGTCTCCTGCGGCTCGGCCGCGCCGGACGCTCCCGGGCCGGCCGGGCTCGCGGCCGACGCGCCGGGGTCCGCCGGGCCGGCCGGCTTCGAGGCGGGCCGGCCGGGCTCGGCCTGCGCGGAGGGGGCGGCCGGCGCCGGGCTCGTACCGGGGTCGACCTCGGGCGCGGCGCCGTCGTTGGTCAGCTTGGCGATGGGGGCGCAGGTGGCCCACACCTGGGTGCCCTGCGCGGCGAGCGCCTGCTCGGCGACCGCGATCTGCTGGGAACGGCTGGCCAGATCGGCGCGGGACGCGTAGGCCGTTCCGCCGTACGTCTCCCAGGTCTCCTGGGTGAACTGGAGTCCGCCGTAGAGACCGTTGCCGAAGTCGGCGCTCCACAGGCCGCCCGACTCGCACTCGGCGACCCGGTCCCAGGTGGCGGCGTCGGCGGCGGAGGCCGAGCCGGTCGCGAGCAGCGGCAGGGCGAGGGCCGAGCCGGTCACGCCTGCCGCCACGACGATCGCGGGGGCCTGTCGTGGTCTGCGGTGTCGTCCGTTCCCGGAGCGCATACGGAGTGCCTTTCGCCTGACTGCTTGAGACGACGGTGAACGTAGCCGCATTCGAACGTCAGTCACAAGTCGATGCAGCGGAGATCACATAAAAGTCACAGTTTTGACGAGAGGTCAGTTCGCAAGAGGGGTGAACTCCACCGGAAGCGTGCGCAATCCGCGCATGATGAGCCCGCCCCGCCAGCGCAAATCGGCCGGATCGCACGCAAGTCGCAGATCGGGCAGTCGGGTCAGCAGTGCGGCCAGCGCCGTCTGGCCCTCCAGCCGGGCCAGCGGGGCACCGATGCAGTAGTGGATGCCGTGCCCGTAGCCGAGGTGCTGGTTGTCGCGCCGGGACAGGTCGAGCGTGTCCGGCTCGTCGAACCGCGCCGGGTCCCGGTCGGCGGCGGCGAGCACGACGAGCACCGGGTCCCCGGCCGGGATGTCCCGGCCGCCGAGGGCCAGCGGTTCCCTGGCGTACCGCCAGGTCGCCAGTTCCACCGGCCCGTCGTAGCGGAGCAGTTCCTCGACGCCGGTCTCCAGCAACCCCCGGTCGCCCGCCGCGAGCGAGGTCTGGAGCCGCTCGCGCTGCCCGGGATGGCGCAGCAGCGCGTACATCCCGTTGCCGATCAGGTTGACGGTGGTCTCGAAGCCCGCGAAGAGCAGGATGAAGGCCATCGCCGCCGCCTCGTTCTCGGTGAGGTGCTCACCGTGGTCGGAGGCCCGGATGAGACCGGAGATGAGGTCGTCGCCCGGATCCTCACGCTTGCGGTGGATCAGCTCCGCGAGATATCCGCGCATCTTCTTCACCGAGCGGGCGACCCCGCCCCGCGGCCCGCCGCCGTGCCGGATCATCATTCCGGCCCAGTCCCGGAAGTCGTCCTGGTCCTCGGGCGGTACGCCGAGCAGGTCGCAGATGGCGTAGATGGGGAGTGGGAAGGCGAAGTCGTGGATGAGGTCGGCGCTGCCCTCCCGCGCGAACCGGTCGATGAGCTGGTCGGTCAGTTCCCGCACGCGCGGGGCGAACTCGGCGACCCGGCGCGGGGTGAACGCCTTCGAGACGAGTCCGCGCAGCCGGGTGTGGTCCGGCGGGTCGATGTTGAGCAGGTGGGTCATCAGCTCGGCCTTGCGCTCCCCGGGGATCCTGGTCTTCCCCTTGGCGTGCACGGGCTCGTCGTGGTGCGCCGGGTTCTTGGAGAGCCGCTGGTCGGCGAGGGCCTGCCGGGCGTCCGCGTAGCGTGTCACCAGCCATGCCTCGACGCCGCTCGGCAGCTTCGCGCGGTGCACGGGCGCGTGCTCGCGCAGCCACGCGTAGGCGGGATAGGGGTCGGTCGCGAACTCCCAGGTGAAGAGTTCCGGCGCGGACGCGGGGAGCTGGTCGTGCATGGCCCCGACACTATCCGGACCCGTCGGCCGTGCGCCCCGCCGCCGGGCCCGCGCGGGCCCGGCTGTCCGGACGGGCACGTCCGCCCCGGTCGGCGGCCCGGACGGGGAGCGGACAGCCCGCCGCCGGGCGGCCCGGCCACGAGCGATTCCCGCCGTGCGAAGCCCCCTTGGGGAGAAGGTGTGTCGGTCACGTGAAGGCAGGTGCCCTAGATTCTCCCGCGTGGACCCTCAGTTGCTCAGGAGTACGTTCGCGGTCGTCGAGAGACGCGCCGAGCACGCCGTGACGTACTTCTACTCGCATCTCTTCTGGAACAACCCCGGTGTGCGGGAGCTGTTCCCCGAGGACATGCGCCCGCAACGCGACCGGCTGTTCGCCGCGCTCACCGAGGTCGTGACCCGGCTGGAGGACCCCGGCCTGGCGGAGTACCTCGCGCATCTGGGGCGCGACCACCGCAAGTACCTCGCCGCGCCCGCGCTCTACGCCGCGGTCGGGGCCAGCCTGGTCGCGGCCTTCGCGCACGCCGCCGGGGCCTCCTGGAGCGTCGAGGCCGAGAAGGCGTGGACCGAGGCGTACGGCTTCGTCGCGGACCTGATGATGACGGGCGCCGAGCGGGCGCGGGAGTCCGGGGAGCCGGTCTGGTGGGACGCCGAGGTGGTGCGGCACGAGCGGCTCGGGGACGACCTGGCGGTCCTGACGCTGCGGCCCCGGCAGCCGTACCCCTACCGGCCGGGACAGTACGTCGGCGTGAGCTCGCCCCGGGTCCCTCGGATCTGGCGTACCTACTCGGTCGCCAACGCGCCCCGCCCGGACGGGACACTGGACCTGCACGTCAGTCTCATCCGCGGCGGGCTGATGAGCACGGCACTGGTCGACGGGGTGCGGGTGGGAGAGACGCTGCGGCTGAGCCCGCCCGGCGGCGGGCTGACCGCGCGGACCCCACTCGGGAAGCCGCGCACCTACATAGCCGCCGGCACCGGGTGGGCGCCGGTGAAGGCGCTCCTCGAAGAGCTGGCCGAGGCCCCCGGGGACACCGAGGCGCGCCTCTTCCTCGTCGCGCGGGCCCGGGAGTACCTCTACGGGCGCGCGGAGGCCGAGCGGCTCGGGGAGCGGATTCCCGGCCTGCGGCTGAGCTGCATCACCGCGGCGCCGCGCGGTCGCCGCGCCCAGGCCACCGAGCGGTTGCACCAGGCCCTGGGGATGTGCGGCCACTGGCCCGCGCACGACGTGTACCTCGCCGGGCCGGCCCGCCTCCTCGACGAGACCGTGCCCGTACTGGAGCACCTCGGCGCCGATCCCGGCCGGGTCCTGCACGACGTGCTGCCGGCCGTGGGCCGGTTCCTCGTGCGCCCGGCCACCCCGGCGGAGCGTCTGCTCGACCCGCCGACCCCGGAATGGCACAACCCCGAGGGTCGGGCACCCCGGTCCCGCTGAGTCCCGCCGGACGGACCGCCGCACCGGGGTCACGGGCGCGGGCCGCTGCGGCTCGGGAGCCGGCGGGATCAGCCCTCGGTGCCGGGGCCGTGTCCCTCCGCCGCGCGGATGGTGTCCCGGTATACCCGGGCGGCGGCCCGCAGGGCCGCCTCCGGGTCCACTCCCTGCGCCTCCGCGCGGGCGGCGAGGTGCAGCAGTTCGTAGCCGACGCCCTCCCCCAGGGGCGGCTTCACGTCCAGGCCGGCGGTCCGGACCCGGCCCGCCAGCTTGGCGGCGAGCGCCAGACCGGGCTGACCGAGGGGCACTCCGTCGGTCACCGAGTCACGCTGCTTCTCCACGGCCTTGGTGCGAAGCCAGTGCGCCTTGACGTCCTCGGGGGTGCTCGCGCTCGCGTCACCGAAGACGTGCGGGTGGCGGTGGATCAGTTTCTCGACGATGGTGCCTGCGACGTCGTCGACCGAGAAGGGTGCCTCCTCGTCCTCTTCGGCGATCCGGGCGTGGAAGACGACCTGGAGCAGGACGTCACCGAGTTCCTCGCGCAGGTCCTCGCGGTTCCCGTCCTCGATGGCCTCGACGAGTTCGTACGCCTCCTCGATGCCGTACTTGGCGAGCCCCGCGTGGGTCTGGCGCGAGGACCAGGGGCACTCGCGGCGAATGCGGTCCATGACCTGGACGAGGTCGAGGAGCCGGGAGCCGGGCAGGTCGTAGGAACCGGGGAGGAGTTCCAGGTCGGGCATCGCGATCCGGCCGGAGCCGGCCAGCCGGGCGAGCCCGTCGGTCAGGGCCCGGTCGCCCTCGCCGGAGGGCAGGACGACGACGGTCCGGCCGCCGGCGCAGGCGTCGACGAGTTCCGGCGCGGCGAGCGAGGTGTGCTCCACGGCGACCCCGGCTTCGCGGAGGTACGGCAGCTGCGGGTGGTGCTCGTCGGCGCACAGCACCCGGTCGGCTCCGCGCAGCACCTGCCAGGCCGGCCAGGACAGCAGTCCCGGGGCGACCCGGTGGCTGGTGGTGAGCAGGACGATGCGGCCGGTGCCGAGGGGTGCTTCAGCGTTCACCCCTCGACCTTACGCGGCGTCGCGTACCGGATCAGGCGCCGGCCTCGACCGGCTCCGGGGCCTTGCTGATCTGCCGCAGCCACGGTGCGGTGAAGGTGCCGAGCTGGATCTTGTCGTCGTCCCAGGCACCGAAGCGCGGATTGACGTCGATCTCCAGCGCGGTGGAGGCGTCGGTGAACACCCGGGTGAGCTTCTGCTGGCCCTCGGGAGTGTTCGCGATTCCCAGCTTCTCGGCGATCTTGTTCATCAGGACCGTGCGGCGGACCACCCCGTCGATCTGGTCCGGGGCGACGCCCTGCTGCTGGAGCAGCATCGCGGCGAGCTGGTCCTCACCGCCGCTCTGCCGGGCGAACTCGGCACGGGCCCGCTGGATCTCGCCGCGGTCGGCGCCGAGGCCGTTGTCCTCGGCGACCCGGTCCACCACCCGGTCGAAGATCATCACGTTGAGCTTCTCACGGCTGAGGTCCCCGGTCGCCTGGATCAGCTGGGCGGCCTGGGGTGAATTCTGTTGGGCGGTCCGGACGTCCGCCACCTGCGCTTGGAGACTGGACACCTCGATCCGCTCGCCGCCGACGACGGCCGCGGCACCTGGGTGGGCCGCACCGCCGCAGGCGGTGAGCAGCGGGGCCGCGGCGAGGAACGCGGCGGAGACGGCGAGCGCGGTGCGGCGGTGCAAAGGAGCCTCCCGGCGTGGGTCGTGCGTCAGTAGAACGACCTTGCGGTGATCGATGTTAGGCAGTCGCCGTGATCGAGGCCACTACTTCGCGGTCACTACTTCGGGGCGACTGTCCCGACCAACGAGTCGGATGTTCGGGTGGTGTCGGGTCGCAGCATGATCGTTCGGGAGAGCAGGAAGGTCACCGGGATCGCCGCGGCGGCGGCGATCAGCGGGGCGGGGCGGCTGTCGAGCCCCGCGACGTCGACGAGGAGGTAGACGCCGACCGTGGTGATCACGAAGTTCGCCGCGTTGGTGAGCGGGAAGAGCAGGAACTTCCGCCAGGTGGGACGGGTGCGGTAGGTGAAGTAGGAGGTGAGGAAGAAGGAGCCGACCATGGAGAACGCGAAGGCGAGCACATGGGCCGCGAGGTAGGGCAGCCACAGCGTGAGGATCAGGTAGAGGCCGTAGTAGGTGGCCGTGTTCACGACCCCGACCAGTGCGAAGCGCACCACCTGCCAGGTCACCGTCATCGTCGTGCGAGCTCCTCGGGGCGCCGGTGCTGCCGCGGGACGCCCGCGTTCGTCGCCTTCACGAGGAAGTGGGGGCGCCGCTTCACCTCGTAGTAGATACGGCCCACGTACTCGCCGACCAGTCCGAGCATCACCATCTGGACGCCCGCCAGTGCCGTGACCGTGACGATCAGCGTGACGTATCCGGGCGTGTCCACGCCGTTCACCAGGGCGACTCCGACGATCCAGGCCGCGTAGGCCAGGGCGACGGATACCAGGGCCATGCCCAGGTAGACGGCCGCCCGCAGCGGCTTGTTGTTGAACGAGAGCAGCCCGTCGAGACCGTAGTTGAGCAGTTTCCCGAAGCTCCATTTCGAGCGGCCGTCCTCGCGCGTCTCGTTCTCGTACGCGAAGGTGGTGGTGCGGAATCCGACCCAGGCGAAGAGGCCCTTGGAGAAGCGGTTGTACTCGGTCAGTTCGAGGATCGAGTCGACCGTGCGGCGGGAGAGGAGTCGGAAGTCGCCGACGCCGTCGACCAGCTCGACGTCCACCAGGCGGTTGACCGCCCAGTAGTAGGCGCGGGCGGTAACGGTCCGGGTCACCCGGTCGCCGGTGCGGGTCCGGCGGGCGATGACCTGGTCGTATCCCTCGGCGTGCAGGGCCACCATGCGGTGCACGAGCTCCGGCGGATGCTGGAGGTCGGCGTCCATGATCACGACGGCGTCGCCCTCGGCATGCTGGAGGCCGGCCAGCATCGCCGCCTCCTTGCCGAAGTTGCGGCTGAAGGAGACGTAGCGGGCGCGGGGGTCGGAGGCGGCGATCTCCTCCAGGAGCGGGAGCGTACGGTCCTGGCTTCCGTCGTCCACGTAGACCAGCTCGAACTCACCGTCGAATCGCGCGAGTTCGGTGGTGACATGGTCGTGGAAACGACCGATGATCTCCTCTTCGTCGAAACACGGGACCACAATCGAGAGCAGCACACGGCAACGACAACGGAGCGGGATGGCGTGGGCGGATTCGCCACATGACGGCGAGACGGACATCGCGTGAACTGGCCCCCGGTGCGCACCGTGCCGTCGGCCGCGGCCCCTCCCCGGGGGGGCGCTCACGCCAAAGGGGGCCGGACCCGGGTCGGGTGACCCGGGTCCGGCCCCCTCCGGGGCGCCGCAGGGCCGCGTCAGTTCTTGACGGGATCCAGGCAGAGGACGAACTTGTCCATGTCGAGCTGCTGCGCGAGGGCGACCTCGGCCACGCCCTCGCACTTGTCGAGGTCGAAGGTGTTGTCGACGACCTTGACGACCTTGTAGAGGTCGGCGACCTTCTCGGTGCAGCCCTTGGTCTCGACGTCGGGGTCGTCGTTCGGACCGGTCACGACGACGCAGTCCCCGGCCTCCGCGTGCACGGGGGCCTCGCCCGTGAGGTGCGGGAGGCCCACGCGCCAGAACAGGATGACGGCGATCGCCACGAGGACGCCGAGGATCTTCTTGCCCAGGCCGCCCTTCTTCTTCTCGGGCTCGGCCGGCGCGGCGGGGGCGACGGGCAGCTCAGGGTCCTGCGGCGCGGGAGGCGTGGTCATGAAGGGTTCCTTGGGGACGTGTACATGATCGAACGCGCGTACGCTACCGGTCGCGGAACACCCAAAAGGGACGGGCTGCGCTCCGTTGGCCAATCAGATACGGAGTCGTGATCCTGTCGCCCCGTCAGCCCTTCCTCCCGTCCCCCCCCGGCGCCCTACCGGCCCTCCCCCTCGGCCGCTGTCCGCTGGGCCTCGAAGTTCGCCACGTAGGCGTCGAAGACCGCCGGGTCCTCGTACTTGAGCAGCGTCTCGTCGTTGTACTTGAGCGCCGTGACGGTGTAGGTGTGGCTGCCCGTGAAGACGATCTTCTTGTTCGCTCCTCCGTAGTACGTGCCCTCCACCAGCAGGTACTTGGTGTGGGTACCGGTGCCGCCGCGCACGTCGTTGCCGAGCTGGTGCAGTGCGATGCGGCCCCGCGCGGTCGGCCGGGTCAGCCAGTCCGCCACCCGCGCCGCGGTGTCCGGATTGAGCGGCCAGTTGTCGAGCTTGCGGTAGACGATCTCGACCAGGCAGCCGGCGTCGGCGAGCCGCCACAGCTGCTCGGCCACCTCGGGGCGGGTGATGTGACCCTGGGCGATGCGGATCCTCGTCCGCCCGTCGGAGGTGCCGAAGCCCGCGTCGTTGCCGTGGCAGGGCGGCGCGGTGCCGACCGGCCTGGCCACCGTCCTGAGGACGTTCACGATCACGTCGGTGTCCGAGCGCGGGAAGAAGTACACCTTGGCCGGGCCCGCCTGCGTGTCGTGGGCGTAGTCGGCGACCCGGGGCACCTCACCGGCGGCGGCCCTGGCCTGGTCGGTGAAGTACGCCGTGTACGCGTCGAACAGCGCCTTGTTGCCGACGACCGTCATCGCGTCGTTCCAGCCCGACGTGCGGTCCCACTCGACGAGGTTGCCGGAGGACTGCACCACCACGTCGTCCACGGCGACCGCGCCGTTGCCCCGGGTGCGGGAGAACAGGAAGGTCTTGTTGTGGTTGACGTTGTCGTACCAGCCGTCGGGGTCCGCGGCCGTGGTGCCCGGGTCCTTGGCGAGACACGCCTCCTCCGCCTCGCAGACCCGCACCCAGGAGTCCCCCGTCAGCCCGTTCCGCAGGTTCGACACGGCCGGGTATCCGGCGGTGTCGTGGTCGAGGATCATCTGGACCGTCACGCCGCGCGCGTGGGCGGCGAGCAGCCGGTCGGTGAGCCACTGCGACCCGTAGAGGTACAGGGATATCCGGATGGACGATCCCGCTTCCGCGCCGTCGACCAGGCGTCCCAGATGGGACAGGATCCGCCCCTCGGCGGCCGTGTCTCCCGAGGGGTCGTTGAACACGGGGCCGGTGGTGACCGTCGGCACCGGCTCGGCCGCCCCGGCCGCCGGTGTGGCCAGGAGCAGACCTCCCAGCGCGAGCGAGGTGGCGGCCGTTCTGAACTTGCCTTTGATCATCATCACACGGGCATTGTCACCCCAGGCGCCCCATCTGACGCTGCCGGTCCAGTGCGCGCCGGAGATCCGTCGGCAACGGGTGGTAGGGGCCGTACGCCCGCTCCGTGTCGTAGAGCAGCGCCTGGAGTTGCCGGCTCGCGGCCGTGTGGTCCCCCATCGCCAGCAGCAGGTTCCCGGTCCGGCGGCGGATGTCGAAGGCCCTGCTCTGGTCCGCGCCGGGCGCCCCGTTCTCGTGGTACGGCAGGAGGGCCCGGTACTCCGCGAGCGCCGCCGCGGTCTCGCCGAGCTGCTCCAGGCACTGCGCCGCGTCGTAGCGGAACTGGAGGGCCTCCTCGTCGGACGGTCCGGCCTCCACCGCGCGGTCGTCGGCGAGCCGGCGCAACTCCGGCAGGGCGCGGCGGTACTGGCCGTCGTCCAGCAGGGTCGCGGCGTACTGCCTGCGCAGGATGCGGACGACCGGCGAGTGCTCGCCGTGCTCGGACGCGGCGACCGGCAGGATGCCGCCGAGGATGTCGACGGCCTGGGTGAGGGAGCCCTCCCCGAGCAGTCGCTTCGCCTCGTCGACGGCGGCGGCGACGTCGGTCCGCGCGGGGGCGTTCGGCGGGGCGGGCGGCGGGGGCGGAGCGGCGCGGTCGGGCCAGGGCGCGTGCGGGCGCAGGAAGGGGCGGGTCGGATCGAGCGGCCCGACGGGCGTCCCGCGCGCCGGGAGCAGGGGCAGCAGTTGTTCGTACACCTCGTGCGCGCCGGACGGGCGGTGCTGGGGGTCCTTCGCGAGCAGACGCAGCACGAGCGCCTCCAGGGCCTTCGGGACCCCGGGCCGCACCTGGCTGACCGGCGGTGGCGGTTCGTAGAGGTGCCGGTGCAGCACGCCCAGCGCGGTGGAGCCGGCGAACGGCACGTTTCCGCTGAGGAGTTCGTGGAGCAGGATGCCGAGCGCGTACAGGTCCGTGTACGGGCCGACGGCGCCGCCCATGGCCTGCTCGGGCGCCATGTAGGCGGGGCTGCCGATGGGTGAGCCGGTGTGGGTGAGGCGGGTGGTGTCGGTGTCCAGGACGGAGGCGACGCCGAGGTCGAGGACGGTGACGGTGCCGTCGGGGCGGACCATCACGTTGCGGGGCTTGAGGTCGCGGTGGACGATCGGGACCGCGTGGACGGCGGCGAGCACCGCGCACAGCTGGGCGGCGACCGAGACGGCCCACTCCCACGGGTAGGGGTCGTGCTCGGCGAGGTGGTCGGCGAGGTCGGCCCCCTCGACGTACTGCATCACCAGGTACAGGTCGTCGCCGTCGCTGCCGGCGTCGTGGACGGTGACCAGGCCCGGATGGTCGACCTGGGCGGTGACCCGGCACTCACGGACGAAGCGGCGCCGGATCTCGTCCGCGGCGGTCGCCGCCGCCAGGTAGTCGGGACGCAGGAGTTTGACCGCGACCCGGCGGTCGAGCCGTCCGTCGTACGCCGTCCAGACCTGCCCCATGCCGCCCTGCCCGATGAGCGTGGAGAGTTCGTAACGGCTCCCGATGACGCGTCCGTTCACTTCTCCTCGTCCTTGCGCAGGAGGTGGCTGAGCTCGTCCAGTTCAGCGCGGACCCGGTCGATCCGGGGGCGGGCCCCGGGGTGCGGCGCGGGCGGTTCGTGCGGCGCGGGCGGCACGACGGGGGGTTCCGGCTGCCGCGGGGGCCGCTGCGGCGCGAGCCGGGGCCGCGGGGCGGGTGTCGGGGCGGGGGCGGGCACCGGGGGGACGTAGCCGGACCGGTGCCGCGGGACCGTCGTCGCGTAGGGCGGGTACGGCGCGGCCCCGACGCGGAGCCTGTCGTGCCGGATGTCGGCGACCAGGAAGTAGGCGGTGAACGCGGCGGCGTTGAGCAGGACCAGACTCATCGCCACATCGGCCCGGGTGCTCTCGGTGTCCTCGGGCATCAGGAGCAGCCCGGTCAGCATGATCGCCGCGGAGACGGCGCAGAGGACCCAGTCGAGGGCACGGCGGGTCACCACGGCGAGGCGGATCATGGTGGCCCAGGTGAGGAAACCGATGCTGAAGAGCGGAAGCAGCGCGAAGAGCACGCGGAGCACGATGACCGATGTCGGAACGCCGCGCGGAGGTGGCGGGGGCACGTAGCCAGGGCCGTACATTCCTGCTCCTGCTCGGAAGGGTCGCTTGGGGAGTCGAGCGTATACACCGGCACCGACGGCTTCCCGCCGGTTGTACGGAACCGTTGCCGAACCGATCACGCCCGGTGGCCGGCCCGCCGGGCCGCCGGTCCCCTCGGGGTCGTCACGGCTCGACGGTGCCGTCCGCGAGTCCGTCGTACATGCCCCGGACCAGTCGTTCGCCGAGGCGCCCCGCGAGCCGCAGCGCCTCCTCGAACACCGCCAGCGCGCGGAACCTCTCGCCGTACCGCTGCTGTTCGGCGAGAGGGAGGCGCGGAAGCTGGAGGCGGCGGACGTCGAGCCGGGTGGCGGTGGAGGCGTAGCTGCTGGCCTGGCGGTGGTTGGCGGTCCCGCGCAGGAAGCCGGCCAGGAACCAGGGGTCGAGCGCGGCCGGGTCGGGCCGCAGGAGCTGGAGGTTGCGGCCGAGGGCCGCTCCGGCGGTGGTCTCGTCGACGACCCGGGCGACCGAGCCGCCGCCCAGGACCGGGACGACGACGTCGCCGGCGCGCAGCAGGACGGCGTCCTCGGCGGCTTCCTCGGGGAGCGTGCCGGATGCCTGCTGGGTGGCGAGCACGTCGTGCTCGGTGAGGACGCGGACCGGGCCGGCCGAGGCGCCCGCGCTGCTCGCCCCGCCGGCGCGCAGTTCGAGTGCCCCGGCACGGGCGAGTTCGCCGACGGTGACGCCGGTCGGCCGGGCCGCCCCGGCCGGGTCGGTGCGGGGCGGCGCGGCGGGCGGCGGTGTGAGGGCGACGGTCCGGCTCAGCGTGGCGGACAGCCGCTCGCGGACCTCGGCCAGTTCGGTGGCCCCGCCGCCGGCGGCCGGCGGCGGCAGATGACGGGCGGGGGCCAGGTCGACGTCGTCGTCGAGGAGTTCGATGACGGGCACCGCCCTGCTCGCGCCGGGGGTCTCGGCGACGGTGCCGTGCTTGTCGAACGGCAGCCAGGCGTCGAGGACGGCGGTGTGCACGGCCGGCCAGTCGAGCCGGTCGCGTCCCGCGGCACCGGGCCGACCGTCGCCGGTGGCGTCGACGAGCAGCAGTTCGGGGGAGGCGGCGACTCCGGTGGCGGGCCTGCGCAGCACCCACAGGTGGAGCGGGATGCCGTACGGGGGCGCGGCGCCCGCGGGCAGCGCGACGACGGCCCGCAGGGCGCCCTTGCGGAGCAGGTCGGCGCGGATACGGCGGCCGGAGCGTCGTGAGGCGGCGGCCGGAGGCATCAGGAGGACGGCTGTCCCGCCGGGGCGGAGCCGGGCCAGGGCGTGCTGGACCCAGGCCAGCTCGGACTCGGTCCGGGCCGGGAAGCCGTACTCCCAGCGCGGGTCGTAGGCGAGTTCCTCGTGACCCCAGTTGCGCTCGTTGAACGGCGGGTGGCACAGCACCGCGTCCGCGGCGAGCCCCGGGAAGGCGTCGGCGCGCAGGCTGTCACCGGTACGTACGCGGACCTCGGCTCCGGAGGCCAGGGCCAGGCGCAGGGCGGCGAGGGCGGCCAGGTCGGGGTCGGTGTCCTGGGCGCAGAGCACGCTCGGGGTCCGGACCGCGCGCAGGAGTGTGCCGGAGCCCGAGGCGGGGTCGAGCACGGTGGGGCGGGCGTCGGAGGAGGTGGCGGCGAGGGCGGCCATCAGCGCGGCGGGGCCGGGCGGGGTGAGCGTGTACTGCCGCGGGTTGGCGTCGAGGTGACGTCCGAGCAGGAACTCGAAGACCTGCCGGGCGCCCGCCTCCGCGGCGAGTTCGGCGGCCCCGCGCAGTAGGGGGACGGAGCCGGCCAGTTCGGCGGCGGGGGGGGTGCGGACGGCCCGTTCGGCGCCGAAGCGGCGAGTGAGGGTCTCCTCCAGGGCGGCCGGCAGGGTCTCGGCGAGCCGCTCGTCCGAGGCGGCGGCGAGCTCCAGCCAGGCCGCGGACCGCTCCCGCAGGAGCAGCAGCACCGCGCCGGCCCGCACGAGCGCGGTCACCACACCGGACGGGTGGCCCGCGACCTGCTGCCAGACGCGTTCGCGCAACGGCACTTCGGCGAGCTTGCCCTGGGCACGCAGCCACTGTTCGACGTCGGCGAGCACGAAGGACGGACTGGTCTCCGTGCCGCCCACCGGGCGGGGGAAGTCGGGGTGTCTGCGCCGCCAGTTGCTCACCGCGGCCCGGCCGACTCCCGCGAGCCGGGCGATTCCGGCGGCGGTCACCTCTGCTGCGCTCTCCGGCACCTGGCCGACTCCCTTCGTACCGCTCGCCTCGCTGTCGTGGCCCCGATCTTACTGATGAACGCAAGACTCACCTCTTCACGTCGTGATCCGACTCAATTCATGTGAACGATGTTGACTCGGTTCACAGGCTCTGTTGTGATTGATCCATCGAACAACCGGCTCCGGAAGGAGCCTTGGTCACCCATTCCGCGCATCCCCATGTCCGGGAGGACACGCATGTCGTACGACACCCAGACTCCGCAGGCGCCTCAGCCCTCGCCGGCCGCCCTGCGCAACGGGCTCGGCACCACCGCCCTGATCCTCGGCATCATCGGCACCGTCTCCGGCCTCATTCCACTCTTCTTCTGGCTGGCCGGAATCCTCGGCGTGATCGCGCTGATCCTCGGCCTGGTGGGACGGGGCCGCGTCAAGCGGGGCGAGGCGAACAACAAGGGCGTGACGACGACCGGTGCCGTGCTGGGCCTGGCGGCCCTGGTCCTCTCGGTCGTCGGCGCCGTGATCACGTTCACGGCGGTGAGCGACGCGGTCGACGAGATCAACAAGGCCGTCGAGGACGCCGCGCCCAAGGACCCGTCCGGCAAGACGCCCGCCGCCGGGACGGCCGACGACCCGGGCGACCAGGGCGAGCAGGGCAAGGGCCTCGCGGCCGGCGACACCTCCGTCTACGACGACGAGCTGAAGGTCACGGTCTCCAAGGCGACGCCCTACTCCCCCGGCGAGTTCGCGGTCGGTCACACCAAGGGCAACAAGGCGTACCAGGTCACCGTGGTGATCGAGAACGGCGGCAAGGAGAAGTTCGACGCCGGACTCGTGACGGCCGACGCCCGCGCAGGCGAGGACGGCGTCACCGCCGAGGAGATCTTCGACGAGAAGGTCGGCAGCGGCTTCAGCGGCACGATCCTGCCCGGCAAGAAGGCCACCGCCGTCTTCGCCTTCGACGCCCCGGCCGACGCCGGCGACCTCACGGTCGAGGTGTCCCCCGGACTGGAGCACAACGCCTCCCAGTGGGAGCTGAAGGTCGGCTGACCACGGCCGCCCCGAGGGGGCCTTCAGGCCCCCCTCCCCTGTCGGGCACGGCCCGGCCGCCCGCACACCTCACCGGCACCCCGGACCACGCACCGCACCGCGCGACCCGCACCGCCCGCGCCCACACCCGCACCGCAGGCCCCCGCGCGGGTGTCGCACCCGCCGCCTCGCGGCACCTGTCGAACCCACCGCCTCGCATCCCGGAGAACGCACCATGCCCGCCACCCCCCGCCGCCGCACGCGCCACGCGGCCCTCGCCGCCACGCTCTGCGCCTCGACCGCCCTGGGCGTCACCGCCTGCGGACCGTTCTCCGGCGGCACACGGGCCGAAGGCCCCTTCGGGAGCCTGACCGGACCACAGATCGCCAACAAGGCGATAGCCGCGACGAAGACCGCCGACTCCCTCTCCCTGGACGTCGCGACGAAGACGGCCGACGGCCCGCTGAAGGCACACCTCACGCTGGACACCGAGGGCAGGTGCGCCGGCACCCTCACCTTCGGGACCACGGGCACCGTCGAGCTGATCAAGCCCGACGCGAAGGACGCCTACCTCCGCTTCGACGAGGCGCTCCTGCGGGAGCAGGCGGAGGGCGAGGACGCGGCGGTCCAGGAGGCCGTGGTCAAGCAGCTCAGAGGGCGGTGGATGAAGACGCCGGTGACGGACCCGGAGGCCGCCGACAGTCTCGAACTCTGCGATCTGAAGGCGCTGCTCGGCCAGTTCGAGACGGGGGTCAACCTCGCCGTGAAGGGCGGGGAGACCACGGTCGGCGGGAAGAAGGCGCTCATGCTCACGCAGGCGCTCGACGAGGAGAAGACCACCCTCTACGTGGCCACCGAGGGCACGCCCTACCTGCTGAAGGTCGTGACGGCGGGCGGCGACGAGCCCGGGACCGTCACCTTCGCCGACTACGGCGAGCCGGTCGACGCGAAGGCCCCGCCGGCCGAGGACGTCCTCGACGAGAAGGCACTGGGCTGACGTCCGGCCGGCCGTGAACGGGCCGGGACCGCCCGTACCGGCGGCGCCCCCGTGAGGGAGGCGTGACGAGGGACCGTGACAGGGGGCGGTGCCCCCGCCGCGCCTCCCTCGCGGGGCGCTTCCCCACCCGCCGCCCGGGTGTTCACAGCCGGTGGCGCACCCACACGTTCGGCTCGACGTAGACGGCGTGGTCCCGCGCGGTGTCGCACCGGACCGGCACCAGCGCGCCGGGAACCGCCACCGGACCGTCCGTGTCGAACGGCAGTCCGGTCCACCGGCGCCACTGCTCCAGGGAGCCGGACACCGTCATCGAGGCCGGGGCGACCGACTCGATCGTGCCGCCCGCTCGGACGTGGACACGGAGCCAGGGATCGTACGGCAGACCGTCCTCCGTCCGGGTGCGGAGGACGTACGCGTGGAAGGACGAAACGGCGTCCAGGTGCTTGGCGTTGGGCCGGACCGGGGCGACGACCTCGGAGAAGCCGAGCCGGCGGGCGTTGTCCCGCATCGCGGCGAGCATCCGTCCCGACAGCCCCCGCCCGAGCGCCTCCGTGGCCACGCACACCTCGATCGCGCTGACCGTGTCGGGGGTGCGGCCGTGCCGCAGGTCGGAGAACGCCCAGAGCATCACCTCGTCCCAGCCACGGTCCGGCAGCTCGCCGCGGCCTTCGGCGTCGAGCCGGAAGGGCACGCTGACGGCACGGGCGACGACCTCGTCCGCCTCGTCGGTCGCCACCAGCACGTACTCCGGCAGTTCGGTGACGATCCTCCCCATGTAGGCCCAACTGACAGGGTCGTGCAGCGTGAACTCCGGCCAGAGGTCCTTCATCGCCCACAGGGCCTCCCGCAGCGCGGGGCGCTCGGCAAGCGTGGTCACGGTCACGTTCATGGGCGCAGGCTAACGATCTCCGAACGGAAACCCCACCGGTTTTCGCAGGCCCCGCCCGCCGGAAACCGCGGCCCGGAGGGGCGGGTCAGCCGCCGCACTGACGCAGCATCGCCTGCTTGTCCGCCACCGTCACCGGCAGCTCGTACTTCAGGGCGACCTGGGCGAACCGGACCGCGTAGGCACACCGGATCGGCTTGTTCGGCGGCAGCCAGGTCGCGGGGCCGGAGTCTCCCTTGGCCGCGTTGGCCCGCCCCTCGACCGGGAGCAGGTTGAGGACGTCGTTGGCGAGCTGCTTCCGCTTGCTCTCCGGCCAGCGGGCGGAGCCCAACTGCCAGCTGTAGGAGAGCGGGACGACGTGGTCTATCTGGACCTCGGCGGCCTCCGCCTTCTTCCAGGAAATGTCCTTGCCGGTGTAAGGGTCGTACAGGTCCATCGACACGACCACACAGTCGGAACCGTCGCGGAACCGGACAGTGCGCCCATGGAGCTTCAGCAGGTCGTTCCGGGTGTCACAGCCGTTCCGCGCCAGCGGTACCCCGTCCGCCGTGTCCATCCACGCGTAACCGAACTTCCCCCGCGCGTAACCCGTCTTGGGCCCGCGCCCCTTCGTGGTGAGCGATTCGATGAGCTCGCGCGCGTCGGCCCTGTCCGCCTCCGTGGTGAGGGCGGCGAGTCCCGGTTCGGTGCCGTCCGGGTTGCGGAGGGGACTGGCTCCTGGGCCACCCCCCGCGGGTGCGGACGACACGCCGGGACTTCCCGCGCCGCCGATCCCGTCACCCGTGCAGCCCGTCAGCGCGCCCGCCATCACGGCGGCGCCCGCCATGACGCCGGCGGTCGCCCGCGCGGTCCGTCGCCGCCCGGCGCCGCCCGCCCGCTCGCCGGCTTCCCGACCCTTGCCCGTACGTTCCCCGGTCATCCGGTCCCCCGCTCTTCGCGCGTGTGCGCCTCCCCCGGACCCTACCCAGCCCGGCGGCGTTCCCGGCGCGCGGATCGCTCCCTGGGCGCGTAGCGTCGAAAGCGCCGTATGTCCCCTTCCCGAAGGAGCGCGACGACCATGGGGATCATGGACAAGCTGAAGGACATGATGGGCCAGCATCCCGACAAGGCCCGCCATGCCTCCGACGCAGCGGAGAAGAAGGTGAACGAGAGAACCGACGACAAGCACACCGGCCAGGTCGACGAGGCACAGCGGAGGGTCGAGGGCTCGCTCGGCATGCCGGACAAGCCGGAGCGGCCGCCGAGCTGATTCCCTCCCCGCGCGCCGGCCCCGGGTGCCCACACCCCGGGGCGGCGCGCGGGCGCGCGCACCGCGGGCATCGCCGCCTGGTCCCTGGCCCACGGCTTCGCCACCCTGCTCCTGGCCCACAACCTGGACGACGCCGCCGAGGGCACGCGCCCCCGGGGCATCCGGACGATCCGGAGGACCTGTTCCGGAGCCTCACCCGCCTGCTCTTCCAGGGCGGTCCACCGGGTCCGGGCACCGCCGACGCCCGGCCCGCACCGGACGACGGAGCCCTTCCCTGAGGGCGGGACAGCGCTGAAGGCCCCCGAACGGCGTTGACGCACGAGGGCGCACGGCCCCGGCCCGGCGCTAGGCTCCGCCCCGGCCACACACACCACTCACGCCTCAGAGCCTGTCGGGTGGCCTCCGACCGGGCGGCCGACTCCGAGGCGGGCGACCGCGGGCCCCCGGGCGAGCCGACGGCCGGGGGACAGCCCGGCGCCGCGTCAGGATCCCAGGATCGTGGTGAGGAACTCTCCTGTCCACGCCAGCAGTTCGCGCCCGACCACCGGCTTGCCGCCGATCTTGCCGGACGTCGGGCGCGGCACCAGGATCTGGTGCGCCGCGGGCTTGATCACGGTACGCGGGTGGAGACGCTTCAGCCGCAGTTCCTGGGACTCGCGCAGTTCCACCGGCGCGAAGCGGATGTTCGGTCCCTGGAGCACGATCTCGCCCACCCCGCAGGCACGGGCCAGCATCCGCAGACCGGCGACCAGGAGGAGGTTCTCCACGGGCTCCGGCAGCTTGCCGTAGCGGTCGGTGAGCTCCTCCCGCACCGCCCTGATGTCCTCCTCGGAATCGGCGGAGGCGATCGCCCGGTACGCCTGGAGCCGCAGTCGCTCGCCCGGCGCGTACGCGTGCGGGACGTGCGCGTCGACCGGCAGCTCGATCTTGACCTCCAGCGGGGGCTCCTCCTCCGCCCCGCCCTCCATCTGTGCCCGGTAGTCCGCGACCGCCTCGCCCACCATCCGTACGTACAGGTCGAAACCCACCCCCGCGATGTGGCCGGACTGCTCCCCGCCCAGCAGGTTGCCCGCGCCGCGGATCTCCAGGTCCTTCATGGCCACGTACATGCCCGCGCCCATCTCGGTGTGCTGGGCGATGGTCGCGAGCCGCTCGTGCGCCGTCTCGGTCAGCGGCTTCTCCGGCGGGTACAGGAAGTAGGCGTACCCGCGCTCGCGGCCACGCCCGACCCGGCCCCGCAGCTGGTGCAGCTGCGACAGTCCGAAGTTGTCCCCGCGTTCGACGATCAGCGTGTTGGCGTTGGAGATGTCGATGCCGGACTCGACGATCGTCGTGGAGACCAGCACGTCGAACTTCTTCTCCCAGAAGTCGACCACCACCTGCTCCAGGGCGCTCTCGCCCATCTGGCCGTGCGCGGTCGCGATCCGCGCCTCCGGGACGATCTCCCGCAGCCGCGCCGCCGCCCGGTCGATCGACTCGACCCGGTTGTGGATGTAGAAGACCTGCCCCTCGCGGAGCAGCTCGCGGCGGACCGCCGCGCCGATCTGCTTCTCCTCGTACGGACCGACGAAGGTCAGCACCGGGTGCCGCTCCTCCGGCGGCGTGGTGATCGTGGACATCTCCCGGATGCCGGTGACCGCCATCTCCAGGGTGCGCGGGATGGGAGTGGCGGACATCGTCAGGACGTCGACGTCGGCCCGCAGCTTCTTCAGCTGTTCCTTGTGCTCGACGCCGAAGCGCTGCTCCTCGTCGACGATGACGAGACCGAGGTCCTTGAACTTCGTCTCGGACGAGAACAGCCGGTGCGTTCCGATGACGATGTCGACCGAGCCGTCCTTCAGGCCCTCCATCGTCGCCTTCGACTCGGTCTCCGTCTGGAAGCGGCTGAGTGCCCGTGTGACGACGGGGAACTGCGCGTACCGCTCCGAGAACGTGCCGAAGTGCTGCTGCACGAGCAGGGTCGTCGGGACGAGGACGGCGACCTGCTTGCCGTCCTGCACGGCCTTGAACGCGGCGCGCACCGCGATCTCGGTCTTGCCGTAGCCGACGTCGCCGCAGATCAGCCGGTCCATCGGGACCGTCTTCTCCATGTCCTCCTTCACCTCGGCGATGGTGGACAGCTGGTCGGGCGTCTCGGCGTACGGGAAGGCGTCCTCCAGCTCCCGCTGCCAGGGGGTGTCCGCGCCGAAGGCGTGGCCGGGCGCCGCCATCCGGGCGCTGTAGAGCTTGATCAGGTCGGCGGCGATCTCCTTGACGGCCTTCTTCGCCCGCGCCTTGGTCTTCGTCCAGTCCGCACCGCCCAGCCGGTGCAGGGTCGGCGCCTCGCCACCCACGTACTTGGTGACCTGCTCCAGCTGGTCGGTGGGGATGTAGAGCCGGTCACCGGGCTGGCCGCGCTTGGCCGGGGCGTACTCCACGAGGAGGTACTCGCGGGTGGCGCCCTGCACCGTGCGCTGGACCATCTCGATGTACCGGCCGACGCCGTGCTGCTCGTGGACGATGTAGTCGCCGACCTCCAGGGTCAGCGGGTCGATGGTCTTGCGGCGCTTGGCGGGCATCCGCCGGCCGTCCTTGCCCGCCGCCTTCTGCCCGGACAGATCGGTCTCGGTCAGCACGGCGAGCCTCAGCGCCGGGTCGACGAAGCCGTAGTCGATCGAGCCGCAGGACACGTTCACCACGGACGGCGTGATCTCGGCGAGGTCCGCGGCGAGCCGTGCCGGGATGCCCTCGCCGCCGAGGACCTCCGCGGTCCGGGAGGCCGGACCGTGCGCCTCCGTCACGTAGACCGTGCTCCAGCCGCCGGCCAGCCAGCCCTTGGTGTCGGCGAGCGCGCGGGCGGTGTCGCCCCGGTACGCCTCCGGGGCGCGCATGCCCAGCGTCAGCGTGTCACCGTCGTCGGCCGTCGCGTCCGCCGCGAACGGGGAGACCGACCACCACATCATGCCGATCTCGCGCGCCCGGTCGCGGACGTCGGCGATGCCCCACAGGGAGGCGGCGCCGACGTCGATCGGCGCCTCGCCGCCGCCGGCCGTGGCCGCCCAGGACGCCTGGAGGAACTCCTGGGAGGTCGCCACCAGGTCCGCGGCCCGGGTGCGGACCCGTTCCGGGTCGCAGACCACGGCCATCGAGCCCTCCGGCAGGACGTCGATCAACAGTTCCATGTCGTCGACCAGGACGGGCGCCAGGGACTCCATGCCCTCGACCGCGATGCCCTCGGCGATCCTGCCGAGCAAGTCGCCGAGCTCGGGGTGGCGCTCGGCGAGCGCCGCCGCCCGGTGCCGGACGTCCTCGGTCAGCAGCAGCTCGCGGCAGGGCGGCGCCCACAGACCGTGTTCGGCGACTTCGAGGGAGCGCTGGTCGGCGACCTTGAAGTAGCGGATCTCCTCGATGTCGTCGCCCCAGAACTCGATCCGGAGCGGGTGTTCCTCGGTCGGCGGGAAAACGTCCAGGATGCCGCCGCGCACGGCGAACTCGCCGCGCTTCTCGACCAGCTCCACCCGGGCGTAGGCAGCCGCCGCGAGCCCTTCGACGACCTCGTTCAGATCGGCCTGCCGACCGGTCCGCAGGGCCACGGGTTCCACGTCGCCCAGGCCCTTGACCTGTGGCTGGAGCACCGACCTGATGGGCGCGACGACCACCGAGACCGGGCCGGCGGCGGGGTCGTCGGGCGAGGGGTGGGCGAGGCGCCGCAGCACGGCGAGGCGCCGGCCGACGGTGTCGGAGCGCGGCGAGAGCCGCTCGTGCGGGAGTGTCTCCCACGCGGGGTACTCGACGACCCGGTCCGGGTCGAGAACGCTGCGCAGGGCCGCCGCCAGGTCCTCCGCCTCGCGGCCGGTGGCGGTCACGGCGAGCACCGGCCGGCCGGTCTCGCGGGCGAGCGCGGCCACCGCGAAGGGCCGCGCGGCGGGCGGGCCGACCAGGTCCACATGGGAGCGGTTGCCGTCGGCTGCGGCCTTCACCGCTTCGGCGAGGGCCGCGTCCTTGACGACGACGTCGAGCAGACCGTGCAGGCTCATGGACTTCCATCCCGGGGGTGGCTGGCAGAACGGGCAACGCGGACAGCCCGACACGTCTCTCACGGGCCGGGGGAGGTTCCAGCCTACGCCCGCCGGTCACCCGACCGCCGCGCGACGAGCGGCGCCGGGGAAGGCCGCGGTCCGGGGCCGGTGGCCGGTCGATGAGGCGAACGAAGGCGGGTCCGGGGCGCGCACGGCGGACGGCCCCGGCGGGCGTCTCACCGATGCCCGCCGGGGCCGTACCCCCGTTCCTCTCCCCCGTGCCCCGAGACGCGCCCGCCGGCTACTCGGCGGCGATCGCGTTCAGGACGTTCATCCGGCCGGCCCGGAAGGCCGGGACGAGCGCCGCGAACAGGCCCACGAAGGCCGACCCCACGAAGACCGTCAGGATCGTCGGCCACGGGATCTCCAGCACCCCCAGGCCCTCCAGAGCCAGCAGCTTCTGGGCCGCCGTGCCCCAGCCCATGCCCAGGCCGAGCCCCAGCAGGGCCCCGAACAGGGCGATGACCACCGACTCCAGGCGGATCATGCGGCGCAGCTGGCGGCGCGACAGCCCGACGGCCCGCAGGAGGCCGATCTCCCGGGTCCGCTCGACCACCGACAGGGCCAGGGTGTTCACCACACCCAGGATCGCGACGATGATCGCCAGGGCGAGGAGCCCGTACACGATGTTCAGGAGCTGGCCGACCTGGTCCTTCAGCGCCTGCTTGTAGTCGGCCTGGTTGCTCACCTGGTACTGCGGGTACGGCTGGAGCGACTTCTTGAGCGCGGCGTACGCCTCCGTCTCCTCGCCGTCGCGCGCCTCGGCGAACATGACCACGCTCTGCGGCATCCGCTCGGCCGGCAGGTAGCGGGCCGCAGTCGTGATGTTCGTGTACATCACGCCCCTGTCGATGTTGTTCGTGTCCGAGGTGATCGCCGCGACCCGCAGCTTCGCGCTCCGGCCGCCCGTGAAGGCGACGGTCAGCTCGTCGCCGACCCGCACGCCGTGCTCGGCCGCGTAGTCGCTGCCGACTGACATGGCGGCCGTGCCGTAGGCGTCGGCGAGCCGGCCTGACGTGGTGGCGCGCCGCACGTCCTGCGCGTACGTCGGGTCGGCGGCGACCAGTTCTTCTTCGGCGGAGGTGCCGCGCGGGTCGGTGACCTTCACCGCGAGCCACTTGTACTCGGTGACGTGGTCCAGGCCCGGGGTCTTCTCCAGGGCCGCCTGCGCCTGCGGGACGATCGGCTGCCCGTTGGCCGACTGGACGATGAAGTCGGCGCCCACCGAGCGGTCCAGTTCCTCGGTGGCCGAGGCGACCATCGAGGAGCCGACCACGGACAGGCACGCGACCAACGCCAGGCCGATCATCAGGGCGGCGCCGGTGGCACCCGTACGGCGCGGGTTGCGCAACGCGTTGCGCTCGGCCATCCGGCCGACGGGGCCGAAGACCCGCAGCACGACGAGGCTGACGGCCCGGACGATCCCGCCGGAGAGCAGCGGGCCGATCACGATGAAGCCGACGAGGGAGAGCACGATCCCCGCGCCGAGCCACAGCGAGCCGACGCCGGCCTTCTCGGCCTGGGTCGCGGTCCACAGGCACGCCGCGCCGGCCGTCGTGAGCAGCAGGCCGATCCCGCCGCGGACCCGGCCCGCGGCGCCGTCCGCCGGGGTGCCGGCGTCGCGCAGCGCGGCCATCGGGGAGATCTTGCCTGCCCGGCGGGCCGGGATGTAGGCGGCGACGACGGTGACGACGATCCCCAGGAGGAGACCGACGGCGGGGGTCGTCCACGCCACGGTGAGGTCCTGGGTGGAAAGCTCCATGCCCAGGGAGGACATGAACTCCATCAGGCCGACGGCGAGGCCCACGCCCGCCGCGACACCGGCGACCGAGCCGACGATGCCGAGCAGCAGCGCCTCGACCAGCACGGACCGGTTGACCTGCTCGCGGCCGGCTCCGATGGCGCGCATCAGGCCGATCTCGCGGGTGCGCTGGGCGACCAGCATCGAGAAGGTGTTGACGATGAGGAAGATGCCGACGAGGAAGGCGACGCCGGCGAAGCCGAGCATGGCGTACTTCATGACGTCGAGGAAGCTCGCGACCTCCTTGCGGCCCTCGTCGGCGGCCTCGGCGGCGGTCTGGAGCTTGTAGTCGGAGCCGACCACGGCGGCGATGTTCCGTTTCAGCCGCTCGTGCGTGACACCGGACTGGGCGTCGGCGGTGACCTGGGTGAACAGGCCCTCCTTGCCGAGCAGTTCGCGCTGGGCGGTGGCGGTGTCGAAGTAGACGACGGTGGCACCGGGGTTGGTGACCTTGAAGTCGACGATCCCGGAGACCTTCGCGGTGAAGTCGCCGGTGACGGCGATGGTGCGCAGCTCGTCGCCGATCTTCAGTCCGTGCTTCCCGGCGGTGCCTCCGTCGACCATCACGTCGGTGGGTCCGCGCGGCTCGTGACCGGAGGTGATCTCCACCGAGCGCAGTTCGTCGGCGCGCCAGCCGACGGCGATGGTCGGCGCGCCGCTGGTGGGGCCGACGTTCTCGCCGTGGCCGTCGACGACGGTCACGCTCTGCGATACCACGGCCCCCTGGGCGTCCTTGACTCCCTCGGCCTTCCTGACCCGCTCGACGACGGAGGCCGGGAAGGACTCGGGTCTGCCGGTGCCCGGCGTGTCGTCTCCGTCGGCGGTCTTCGGGCTCAGCGTGACGTCCGAGGCGGTCGTCGCGAAGAGCTTGTCGAAGGTGGTGTTCATGGTGTCCGTGAACACGAGCGTGCCGCTCACGAACGCCACGGACAGCAGGACGGCGACGGCGGACAGTGCCATACGGCCCTTGTGCGCGAGGAAGTTGCGCAGTGAGGTCTTCAGGACGGTCATGACGTGCGCCCCCGGGCGTCGAAGTCCTTCATGCGGTCCAGGACGGCCTCGGCGGTGGGACGCAGCATCTCGTCGACGATCCGGCCGTCCGCGAGGTAGAGGACGCGGTCGGCGTAGCCGGCGGCCACCGGGTCGTGGGTGACCATGACGATGGTCTGGCCGAGCTCGTCCACGGACCGGCGCAGGAAGCCGAGGACTTCGGCGCCGGCGCGGGAGTCGAGGTTGCCGGTCGGCTCGTCCCCGAAGATGATCTCGGGGCGGGCGGCGAGTGCGCGGGCCACCGCGACGCGCTGCTGCTGGCCGCCGGAGAGCTGGGTGGGCCGGTGTCCGAGGCGGTCGGCCAGGCCGACGGTGGAGACGACCCGGTCGAGCCATTCCCGGTCCGCGCGGCGGCCGGCGATGTCCATCGGCAACGTGATGTTCTCGAGCGCGTTCAGTGTCGGCAGCAGGTTGAACGACTGGAAGATGAATCCGATCCGGTCGCGTCGCAGCCGGGTGAGCTTCTTGTCCTTCAGGCCGGTGATCTCGGTCTCGTCGAGGAAGATCTGTCCGCTGGTGACGGTGTCGAGGCCGGCGAGGCAGTGCATCAGGGTCGATTTGCCGGACCCGGACGGGCCCATGATGGCGGTGAACCGCCCGCGGGCGATGTCCACGTCGACGTGGTCCAGCGCGACGACCCGCGTCTCACCGGCTCCGTACGCCTTGACGACCTGCCGCGCCCGCGCGGCCACCGCCGTGCGCCTCGCGGCGCCCTCGTGCTTGGGGATGGTCACAGCCGAAGTCACGGTATGTCTCCTATGCCTGGTTCAGATCCGACTCGTCCACGAGTCTGCGAGGTGCGGGGTGGCCGGGTCACTGGTGCCTGGCGCAGTCTTCGCCCGGGGGTTTCCCGTAGGAACAAGCTAAGGACGGGGGGAACCGCTTCTCGTCCTCCGCCGGAACGACCGGTCCCTGCCCTCTCTGGGGGAGAGCCCCTTAGGGGTCCTCCCCCCGCAGAGGGAGGAGGGAGGACGCACGGGCGGCATGGATGTACGACCCATCGGACCGCGGGCGGACGGGCGCGGCGGGGCGGAACCAGGCAGGCGCGGCGGCCCTGCGTGAGGGGGCCGGGAAAGGCGGGACCGGGAAAGGGGTGCCCGGCGCCTGCCGGGTGGCCTGGGCCGGAAGACGGACGCGGGCCGGTACGGGCATTCCGGCCGCCGGGACGGCCATGCCGGAGGCGGGCGTACCGGGGCGCCGCCACCCGGCCGGAGCTCAGCCGGCCGGCTCTGCGTCGCGCGGCCCCGGAGTGCCGTCGCGGGGCGCGTCGCCCTCCGGCACCCGTGGTCCGGATCGGCCCGTCAGGGTCGCCAGCGAACTACGGATGTGTTCCATGTGCGCCTGGATCTCCTCGCGGGCCTCCTCGTGCGCCCGCAGCGTCCGCGCGGTCTCGCGCTCGGTGCGCTCCCGGTGCGTCCGGGCCCCTGCCAGCAGTTCCGCCGCCCGCGCCGCCGCGTCCTCCTGCCCGTGCCGGGCGTTCTCCTCGGCCTCGGCAAGGGCCCGCCGCGCCTCGGCCAGCCGTGCCTGCGCGCCCGCGTCGAGCTCGGCGTGCCGGGCGTCGGCCTCCGCCGCCCGCGCCGACTCGGCCCGCTCGGTCCGCTCCCGCACCGACGCCTGCTCGGCGCGCTGCCCCTCCAGCAGGGCCGTGGTCCGGCGCACCGTCTCCTCCAGGCCGGCCCGCGCCTGGCCCACGTGTTCCCGCGCCTCCCGGCGGGCCTCCGCGCACCGCGCCTCGGCCTCCGCGCGGGCCGCCGCCAAGACCGCGCCGGCGGCCGAATCGGCGGCCTTCCCGGTCTCGGCCGCGTACGCCCACGCCGCCTCCGCCGCCGCGGCGCCCGCCGTCCGGGCCTCCTCGTCGAGCACCCGCGCCGCCTCCGCCGCGGCCGCCGGCAGCGCCTCGGCCTCCTCCTCCGCCAGGAGGAGGAGGCGCCGGGCCCGCACGCCGAGGGACTCGTACCGCTGCGGCGCGAGGCCCGCGACCGCCTCACGCAGGCGCGCCGCCTCGGCCCCGGCCTCCTCGGCGAGGGCGGCCAGGCGCTCCACACGTTCCCGGGCCGCGTCCCGTTCGACGGTGAGAGCGGTCAGAAAGCGGTCGACCTGCTCGGGGCGGTACCCGCGGCCACCCCGTACGACGGCGAAATCCATCCCTGACGCCCCTTCCTCCTGAACGGCCCGCAGACCAAGGATGCGTCACGGAACACCAGGGAAAGGACAAAAGGCGCCCGGCGTGACGAACACGTCGGGCGCCCAGGGTCACACCGGAACGGCGGCGCGGGGCCGGAGCCCGTGGACCCCGCCGGTCCGGCGAACTCCGCGCGTCACGGCCCGCCACCAGCGGACACGGTCCGCGCGCGCTACAGGAGGCCGTCCCACATCTGCTCCAGGAGCACCGACCACCAGGTGTCCGGCGACGACAGAGCGGCCGGATCCAGCATGGCCAACTGCGCCTGGAAATCGACTGTCCAGCGGCCCGCCTGCTCCGGGTTCAGTCCGAACCGCAGCCGCCACATCCGGCCGAGCAGTGCCATGCAGCGGGCGAACTCCGGCAGGCCGCTGTTCACGAACTGCGGCGGCACCGGCTGCCCGCCCGGACCGGCCTCGACCGGCACGGCGACGATGTGCGCGGTCCCGTACTGCACACAGATCGCCCGCCCGAAGTCCGAGCCGATCACCAGGTACGAGCCCGCGTCCGAGGCCGGCTGGATCTGCCGCTGGGCGGCGAGTTCGGCCAGCGTCGGCACCACCGGGTGCGCCGGCTGCGCCCAGAAGAACGGCCCGAAGTCGGCCGGCAGGCCCGCCCACACGAGAGTGAGTGCCACGATCTCCGGAACGCCCTGCCGGGACACGGCCCGCTGGTCGAACCGGCAGATCCCCGGACCGAAGGCGCCGGCCATCTCCTGAGCGACTCCCTCCGGGGGGACCGGCGGCAGCGGCTGCACCTGCGGCAGCGGGGCACGGACCGGCGCGGGCCTGGCCGGACCGTCCGCGACCTGATGCAACTCGCCCTGATGAGTGAGCAGTTGCTGCACGCCCTGGCGGCGGCCCGCGTGGTCACGGCCGTACGGCGCGATGTTGGTGATCCGGGCCTGCGGCCAGGTCTCCCGGATCATCCGCGCGCAGTAACCGCCGGGCAGCTCGCAGGACTCCAGCTCGGTGTGCAGTTCCAGCACCTGTTGCGGCGGCACGTTCATCGCGCGCAACTCGTGCAGGATCTGCCACTCCGGGTGCGGCGTCCCCGGCGCGGACCGCCGGATGATCTGCGCCTCGGAGCCGTCCGGCGCGCGGTAACGCAGCACGGCCTGGTAGCCGGGGCCCACGGTCGGCGGGCCGGCCGGCTGCTGCGGGTATCCGTACGCCGGGGGCGCGCCGGGCGCCGGTGCGGGCGGCGGAGGCGTCCCGGGGCCGGGCGGGGCCAGCACCGTCGCCGCGTGGTGGGCGCCGGCGGGTCCGGGCGGGGCCGGCGCACCGGGGGGTCCGGGCGGGGCCGGTGTGTCGCCGGGGCCGGGCTGGGCCAGCACCGTCGCCGCGTGCGGTACCCCGCCCGGGGGCGTGCCGGGCACGCCCGGCGGCGGGGGCGGGGGCGGGGGCCCACCGGGGCCGCCCTGGGGCGGGCGCGCGAGCATCGTCGCCGCCTGGTGTACCGGCTGTTCGGGCGTGGGCGGGGCGGGCGGTCCGGGCGGCTGGGGCCCGTCGGGTCCGAGCTGCGGCACGAGTTGCGTGGGGATGTAACCGCCGCCGCCGGAGGGCGCGGCGGGCCGTCCGGGCGTACCGGGGGCCTGAGGCGGCGGCGGGGGGTTCCCGGTGCCGCCGCGGGGCGTCCGCGGCGCCGCGGACGCCTTGCTGGTGGCCGCGTCCGCGATGTCCGCGGCCCCGGGAGCGCCGGGAGGCGCGGGTGCGGGCGGCGGCGTGCCGGGAGCGGCCGGGGGCGCGGCGCGGTCCGCCGGACCGTCCGGGCCGGGGGGCGAGGGTTCGAGCCGGGGAGCCACCGCCGTCGGCGGCAGCGCGCTGCCGCCGGACATCAGCGCGGTGGGGGTGTCGGCGCCCACCATGGGGAGTGGCGTGTCCTCGTCGTCCGCGCCCGAGAGCGGCGGTGCGAAGACCGTCGCCGGCAGGGGCACTCCGTCCACGCCGCCCGAGCCGGCGTTCGCGTCGGCCCACGGGCTGTCCGCCGGGGTCCTCGCGGGCACGCCGTCCCGCGCCGTCGGCTCGCGATCGGGCTCCGGCCGGTCCGCCGCGTCGGGGCGGCCCAGAGGCTCCGCCGTCCCGGCCTCGTCCGCCGGCCCGGGTGCGGACGGACCGCCGCCCGCCCCGGAGGTGTCCGGCGTCTTCGGCAGACCCATCCGGTCCGCCGCGTCCTGCAGCCACTCGGGCGGACTGAGCAGGAACGACGTCTGGTTGAGATCGATGCGCTCCGGCGGTGCGGGGGCCGCTCCCCGGCCCGCGTCGGCCGGCGCGCCGTACTCCTCCTCGTAACGGCGGATCACCTCACCGACCGGCAGCCCCGGCCACAGCGTCGCCTCACCGCTGTCCCGCGCGATCACCAGCCGCTGCCGGCCGCCGTCCGACCTCGGTCCGTCCTCGCGGTCCTCCGCCCAGACGACGAAGCCCAGCTCGAACTCCCTGACCCGCACCTCGCGATGCTGGTAGGCGGGCAGATCCGCGTTGATCCACTCCTCGGCGCGCTCCTGCGCCTGCGCGAACGTCACCACAGTCAGCTCACTCCCCCACCGGAACGGCGGACACGACGCGCGCGAAGCCGCCGTCCACCATCAGGTTCGCGACGGTCTCCAGCTCCGGCGGATTGCCCGCCAGCCGCTGCAGGAACCCGTCGAAGTCGTCACCGCACGGCAGCAGCAGACGCTCCACCCGCTCGTTCACGCTCCAGCCGTCCTGGTCCCGCGCGTCGTCGTAGGCGCAGAACCAGACCGTGCCCACGGCCGTTCCCTTCACCTTCACCGCGAGAATGCCGCCCTGGACGAACGCCACCCCCAGGTAGTCCTTCGTCAGGTGATCCCGCAGACACTTGTTGACGTAGACGAGGTCGTTGACCCCCGCCTCCTCGCGCACCGTGAAGAACGGCTGGTCCACCAGCAGGCCGAGCTCCGCGTCGAGTGCCGCCCCGACCGGCGCGCAGCCACCCGCCGCCTTCAGGAAGGACCGGTACGCGCCCGGCAGGCGGTAGCCCAGATCCTCCTCCACGCCCAGCAGTTGCTGCTCGGTCACCGACATCCGGCCCTTCGGGAGCCCGAAGTGCACCGGCCGCGTCTCCTGGAGCGGACGGGTGCCCCGCTTGCCCTGGTCGACCGCCGCCGTCGCGACCCCGCCGTGATGGCGCAGCAGCGCCTTCACCTCGACCGGGATCAGCTCCATACGACGGCTGCCCGCCACGTGATGCCAGGTCCAGCCGTGCGGCGTCGCCACGGAGGGGACCGTGTCCCACAACGCGTGGCCGGTGGCGGCCAGCGTCGCGTTCGCCGACACGTAGTCCGTCAGCCGCAGCTCGTCGACACCGAATCCCTCGGGCGGTTCGGCGATCTCCGCCGCCGCCCGCGCGTACGGCGAGAAGTCCGGGTAGCCCTGCTCGTCCACCCGCACCCCTCTGGGGTGCCGGGAGGCCCGGACCGGGTCCGGGAAATGCACGACCTGCCCGGCGTAGGCCGCGTTCGGTGGCGCGGCTGACTGCCCGAGCCGACCTGTCGTCATGGCGGTTGCCCCCTGCGCTGGCTGCTGGCTGCTTCCGCACAGACTAAGCGGTGCCGCGAGCCCGTGACCCGGCCCGATCCGTCCCGGCGGCCACCGTGACCACGTGTCACGTCCGCATGACACAACGGCGATGGTTCCGACACACCGAAGGCACCTTTCCGCTACCCAGCTTCCACATGAGGCACCGTGTTTGGCACTCTGGTCCAGCAACTCGGGGGATTGCGCGGAGGGGAAGACAGGCACCATGCACGCAGCACCACCACCCACCCAGGGTGATCCACGCCTCAACTGGAGCAGCACCGAGCCCGCCCGGACACCGATACTGCGTTTCCGCCGCGACGGAATCCTCCCCACGGTCGGTGCCGCGCTCTCCGTGCGCGGCGAGACCCTGACCTGCACCGCGGGCCGGGGTGACCAGCCGCCCGTCCTGCACCCGCTCGTCCAGGACTTCCTGGACACCCTCACCAGCGGACAGCGCGAACGCTTCACGGGCCGCTGCCCGGAAGCGATCCTGCTCTCCCGTCACCTGACCGCCACCGAGACCGGCCGCTCCAGACGCGCCCAGCGCAAGCCGCTCACCGCCGGCGAGGCACGCCGCTCACTCAAACAGGCCAAACTCACCGCCCGCCGCATCCGCGAGGACGGCGACCCGCTGCACGGCAGCTACGCGGCGCCCTGCCGCTCCTGCACGGCGCTGCTCGCCCACTTCGGCGTGCGCACCGTCGATCCCACCTCGACCGTCGAGAACGGCTGACTGCACCTGAAATGCCCGACCATCTGAGCACCACCCGATTCCCGGTCAACGTCGACGCCGCGCTCCGCGAAGCCGGCTGGCGGCCCGGCCGCTGGGACATCAAGATCGCCGAAGAGTGGGCCGACGCGCTGCGCGCCCACACCTCGCCCGCCGGACACCGGCACAGCGTCTTCCCCGCGGCCGTCGAGGCATGGGCCGAATTCGGCGGCCTGCGCCTCACCGCGCCCGGCAGCGGCCGCCAGATCGCCCCCGCGACCGTCAGCTTCGACCCCCTGGCCGGCCTGCACCTCGCCCGCACGCTCTCCGACCTGGGGCGCGCCCTGGACACCGAGATCTCCCCCCTGGGCGAGGAGGACGAGCACCGCGCCGTCCTCGCGATAGACCAGGAAGGCCGGGTCTACAGCCTCGACCACACCGGGGACTGGTTCCTCGGCCAGGACGTCGACGCCGCCCTCGCGACCCTCGTCACCGGCTCCCAGCCGGCCCGGCTCACCACGGGCTGACCACCCGTGACCCGGTGCGGCCCGGACGCACCAACAGCGTCCGGCCCGCACCGGGTCACGGGTGTGGGTGCCTCCGAGCCGTCCGCGCGCGCCTCCCCGGCGCCGTCACCTCATGCCGCCGCACGTCACGCCGCCTCACGTCATGCCACGCAGGTGATGTCACACCGGTGATGTCACGCCGCCCGCCCCGTCGCGGGCAGCACCGCCGACACCCGGAAGCCCCCCGCGTCCGTGGGACCCGACACGAACACACCCCCCAGACGCGTCACCCGCTCCCGCATCCCCACCAGACCGTTCCCCCCGCTCGGCAGCCGCGCGTCGGCCACCGCCGCGTCGCAAGGACCGTTCTCCACCTGCATGGCCACCTCCGCCTCGCGATGGGCGAGCCGCACCACGACCTTCGCGCCCGCCGCGTGCTTGTGCACATTGGTGAGCGCCTCCTGCACCACCCGGTACGCGGTCCGCTCGACCTCCGCCCCGTACGCCCGCGCCTCGCCCAGCACCGTGAGCTCCACGACGACGCCCGCCGCCCGGGACTGCTCCACCAGTGCCTCCAGGGCGTCCAGACACGGACCGTCCTCCGAAGCCGCCTCCGCGGCCGCCGCGGCGGCCCGCCCCACCGCGGCCAGCGGAACGGCCGACGGCGCCCCCGCGGGAACGTCCTCCCGCAGCACCCCGAGCATCTCCCTCAGCTCGCTCAACGCCTGTCGGCCCATGTCCCCCACCAGCGCCGCGTTCCTCACCGCCTTCTGCGGGTCCTTCAACGCCACCGCCTGCAGGGCCGCCGCGTGCACCACCATCAGCGACACCCGGTGGGCCACCACGTCGTGCATCTCCCGCGCGATCCTCGTCCGCTCCTCCTGCCGCGCCCACTGCGCCCGCTGCTCGGCCCGGTCCGCCAACGACGACAGCTCCTGCTCCAGGCTGTCGGCCCGCTCCCGCAGGCTCTCCATGAGCCGCCGCCGAGCGCCGACGTAGAGGCCGGTCAGCACCGGCGGGGCGTTGAGCCCCAGCGTCATGAAGAGGGACACGACCGGGACGTACCAGCCACTGGGATCGAAGTCCTGCCGGCCGGCGTCGGCCTGTGTGATGTCCTGGCGCAGCCGCACCATGGTCACGAGGAACACGGCGACCGTCGACATACCCGCCAGCGCCGCCGTGATCCGGCGGGGCACCTCCGAGGCGGCGAGCGTGTACAGGCCGACCATCCCCATCAGGTAGCCCATCTCCGCCGGCGCGACGGCGATCGAGACGAGCACGACGGCGATCGGCCACTTCCGCCGCACCAGCAGCACGGACCCCACGGACAGCCCGAACAGCACCCCCAGCGGCACGGGCAGCCCGGCCTTGCCGGCGAAGCCGACACCCTCGAGCGCGCACTCCAGCGCCGACATCAGAGCGAGCCCGATGTCGAGCACCGCGCTGCGCCGTCTTCCCCACCACCACCAGCCGCGGGCGGGCGTGCCCGCCGCGTCCCGGTGTGCCCCCGTTGCGGTCATGCCATCCACCCTACGGGCGCCCGCGACCCGTTTTCCGGTGAGCGAGGGCCGCGGTGCTCCCCCGGTCAGGGCCGCGTCCGGGCTGGGGAGGTAGGGGCCGCGCGGCGCCCGGCGCGGTGCGGACGGTGCGCGGGGACGCGGCGGGGCCCGGTCCGGGGTGGCAGGTTTCACCGTCGCGTGGAACGGGCTCGGTACGGCATAGTGTGGGGTGGCCATCCGACGACCTGACCAGATGTCCGGCTCTGTCGGCTTTGATCCCCTGTGGTGTAATTGGCAGCACTGAGGCTTTTGGTGCCTTATGTCCGGGTTCGAGTCCTGGCGGGGGAGCCATTTCGCCCATGGCGGCGCTCCGGGTCCCGACCTCGCCGGTCGGGACCCTTACTCATGTCCGCCCCGGACCCCCCCGGTATCCTTCGGTGGTCCACCCACCGAAGCCGAAGGGCACACCCGTGAGCGCCAACCGCCCGGCAGCCGTCGTCGTCCTCGCAGCGGGTGAGGGCACCCGCATGAAGTCGAAGACCCCCAAGGTCCTGCACGAAATCGCCGGGCGCTCGCTCGTCGGACACGTGGTCTCCGCCGCGCGGGAGCTGGAGCCCGAGCACCTCGTCGTGGTCGTCGGCCACGCACGCGAGCAGGTCACCGCCCATCTCGACGCGCACTACGCCGGCACCCGCACCGCCGTGCAGTACGAGCAGAACGGCACCGGGCACGCCGTCCGCATCGCGCTCGAAGAGCTGGAGCAGACCCCCGACGGCACGGTCGTCGTCGTCTGCGGCGACACGCCGCTGCTGTCCGGCGAGACGCTGCGCGGCCTCGCCGCCACCCATACGGCCGACGCCAACGCCGTCACCGTGCTGACCGCCGAGGTGCCGGACGCCACCGGCTACGGGCGGATCGTGCGGGACGAGGCCACCGGCGCCGTGACCGCGATCGTGGAGCACAAGGACGCCTCCGAGGCGCAGCGCGCCGTGAAGGAGATCAACTCCGGCGTGTTCGCCTTCGACGGGCGGCTGCTCGCCGACGCGCTCGGCAAGGTGCGGACGGACAACAGCCAGGGCGAGGAGTACCTCACCGACGTCCTGTCCATCCTGCGCGAGGCGGGTCACCGGGTCGGCGCGTCGCCGGCCGGTGACCACCGGGAGATCCTGGGCATCAACAACCGGGTCCAGCTGGCCGAGGCCCGCACGCTGCTGAACCGGCACCTGCTGGAGCGCGCGATGACGGCGGGCGTGACGGTGGTCGACCCGTCCTCGGTCCTGGTGGACGTGACCGTGACCTTCGAGCGGGACGCCGTGATCCACCCGGGTACGCAGCTGCTCGGCACGACGCACCTCGGCGAGGACGCCGAGGTCGGCCCGAACTCCCGGCTGAAGGACACGCGCGTCGGCCGGGGGGCGCGGGTGGACAACACGGTCGCGGATTCGGCCGTGATCGGTGACGGCGCCCTGGCGGGCCCCTTCGCCTACCTGCGTCCGGGGACGACCCTCGGGCCGAAGGCGAAGGCCGGCACGTACGTGGAGATGAAGAACGCCACGATCGGCGAGGGCACGAAGGTCCCGCACCTCTCCTACGTGGGTGACGCGACCATCGGCGACTTCACGAACATCGGCGCCGCGAGCGTGTTCGTGAACTACGACGGCGAGGCGAAGCACCACACCACGATCGGTTCACACTGCCGGACCGGCTCGGACAACATGTTTGTGGCGCCCATCACCATCGGGGACGGCGCCTACACCGCGGCCGGGTCCGTGATCACCAAGGACGTCCCGGCCGGTTCACTCGCCGTCGCCCGGGGCCAGCAGCGGAATATCGAGGGTTGGGTGGCCCGGAAGCGGCCCGGAAGCGCCGCCGCGCAGGCCGCCCAGTCGACCACCGGGGCTTCCACCGGCGAAAGCTGACCGGAAACGAGTGCGTCGAACTCGGCGTACCGTGATACGTGCACACAAATTCGGCTGGCCCGCACACGCGCACGGGAGCGCGGGATTCGCGGCCAGACAACACGTCCGAGGAGACAGTGCTGTGACCGGGATCAAGACGACCGGCGAGAAGAAGCTGATGCTCTTCTCCGGCCGCGCCCACCCCGAGCTGGCCGAGGAGGTCGCGCACCAGCTGGGTGTCGGCCTCGTGCCGACCAAGGCTTTCGACTTCGCCAACGGCGAGATCTACGTCCGCTTCCAGGAGTCGGCGCGCGGCGCGGACTGCTTCCTGATCCAGAGCCACACGGCTCCGATCAACAAGTGGATCATGGAGCAGCTCATCATGCTGGACGCCCTGAAGCGGGCGTCCGCGCGCAGCATCACCGTGATCATCCCCTCGTACGGGTACGCCCGTCAGGACAAGAAGCACCGCGGCCGTGAGCCGATCTCGGCCCGTCTGATCGCGGACCTGCTGAAGACGGCGGGCGCGGACCGGATTCTGACGGTGGACCTGCACACCGACCAGATCCAGGGCTTCTTCGACGGCCCGGTGGACCACCTGTCGGCGCTGCCGGTGCTGGCGGACTACGTGGGTGCGAAGGTCGACCGGGACAAGCTGACGATCGTGTCCCCGGACGCGGGCCGGGTGCGGGTGGCCGACCGCTGGTGCGACCGTCTGGACGCACCGCTGGCGATCGTGCACAAGCGCCGTGACAAGGACGTCGCCAACCAGGTGACGGTGCACGAGGTCGTCGGTGACGTGAAGGGCCGGGTGTGCGTCCTGGTCGACGACATGATCGACACGGGTGGCACGATCTGCGCCGCGGCCGAGGCGCTGTTCGCGCACGGCGCGGAGGACGTGATCGTGACGGCGACGCACGGCATCCTGTCCGGGCCGGCGGCGGACCGTCTGAAGAACTCCAAGGTGAGCGAGTTCGTGTTCACGGACACGCTGCCGGACCCGAGTGCTCTGGAGCTGGACAAGATCACGGTGCTGTCGATCGCTCCGACGATCGCGCGCGCCGTGCGTGAGGTGTTCGAGGACGGTTCGGTGACGAGCCTTTTCGAGGAGCACTGAGCCTCGGGCGATTCCGGGGCAGGCCGCTTTCCTTCGGGGAGGCGGCCTTTCTCGTGCCCGCGGGTCCGCTCAGAGCCCGTCGGCCTGTCGGGTGACCTTCGACGGACAGGCCCTCAGGCGCGCAGGGCGTCGACGGCGATCCGGGCGGCGTGGCCGATGGCGGCGTCGGCCGCGGGCAGGGTGACGGTGGTCGTGGCGGCGCGGGTGAAGACGGCGACGGCGTACCGGCCGCCGTCGGGGTATTCGACGACGCCGGCCTCGTGGCGCAGGGTGGGCAGGGTGCCGGTCTTGCCACTGACGCGTACGTCGTCGAAGGGGAATCCGGCGGCGAGGCGGTGGCTCCACGCCTGGAGTCCGAGGAGGGCGCGCAGTTCCTCGCCGTAGCCGCCGGCACAGACCTCGTCGCGCCAGACGGCGGTGAGCAGGGCGGCGGTCTCGCGGGGGGTGGAGTGGTTGGTGTGTCGGGGGTCGAGGGCACGGAGCCGGCCGACGGCCGCGGGGTCGGTGAGGGCGGCGGGACCTGGTCCGGCGTCCTCGCGGAGGGTGGCGTAGAGCCGGCGCATGGTCTGCACGGCGATGGTGCCCGTCAGGCCGAGGCGGCGCATGCAGGCGTTGACGGTGTCGAGGCCCAGTGTGTCGAAGAGGAGGTCGGCCGCGGTGTTGTCGCTGACGGCGATGGCGAGGGAGGCGAGGTCGCGCAGCGAGAGGCGGGCCGCGTCGCGCATGACGGCGAGTCCGGTGGAGCCGGGTGAGCGGCCTTCGGCGGGGATGTCGAGGGGGTGACCGAGGTCGACGCGGCCGTGTGCGGCCTCGTGATACAGGGTGGCCACGAGGCACAGCTTGTGGACGCTGGCGGTGGGTGTGGGGGTGTCGGCGGCGACGGCGCAACCGGCACCGGTGTCGATGTCGGTGGCGTAGAGCTGTCCGGTGACCCCGGCGTCGGTGAAGGCGGCCGTGATCCGGTCGTGGACGGCGGGGGTGCACCCGGGGCCGGAGGGCGCGGTGGGCTCGGGCGTCACAGGGGGAACTCCGATGCGGGGCGGGGGAAGACCATCCGGGGGGTGGCCGCGGTGAGCATGCCGGCGTGGTCGCGCAGGGTCTGGTGGACGGTGTCGGCGAAGAGCCGGAGGGCGGGTCCGTCGCGGCCCTGGGGCCAGGCCGTGGAAGTGCGCCAGGCGAGGGGGTTGCCGCGGAGGGGACGCCAGAGGGTGCCGGTCCCTGCGGGGGTCCGGGGGACGAGGGCGACGGCACGGCCGGAGAGGACGAGGCCGTGCAGGAAGTCGGCTCCGGCGGCTTCCTGCACGGTGCCCGGGGTGCAGCCGTGCCGGGCGGCGGCGGTGAGGGTCTCGTCGTGCAGGGCGGGCGCCTCGGCCCGGGGGAAGAGGACGAGGTCACGGCCAGTGAGCGCGGCGGTGGGGATCTCGGGGAGGGCGGCGAGGGGATCGGTGCCGGCGAGGAGGACGCCGAGGGGCTGGTGGAGGACGGGGCCGAAGGCGAGTCCCGGGGCGGGGCAGGGATGGCGGACGACACCGGCGTCGAGCGTGCCGGCGGTGAGTTCGGCGGCCTGTTCGGCGCTGGTGAGTTCGCGCAGCGCGAGGTCGCCGCCGGGCGACCGGTCGCGGAAGGCGATGAGGAGGGCGCCGACGGCGGTGGCGCCGAGGTGGGGCGGCACGGCCGCCCGGAGGGTGCCGGCCTGGCCGTCGTGGACGCGTGCGACGACGGCGGTGAGCCGGTCGGCGGCGGCGAGAAGGTGTTCGGTCTCGGTGAGGACGAGGCGGCCGGCGGGTGTGAGGGTGGTGCCGCGGCTGTCGCGGTCGAGGAGGCGGACGCCGAATTCGCGTTCGAGGCGCCGGATGCGCTGGGAGAGGGAGGGCTGGGCCATGCGCAGGCGTTCGGCGGCGCGTCCGAAGTGCTGTTCCTCTGCGACGGTCCGGAAGTACCGCAGGTGCAGGAGCAGGTCCATGGGCGGCAAGGATAGGTGCGCCGGGCTCCCGCCCAGTGGTGCGGGTGCGGGGCGGTACGGGCCCTGCGGGGGTGCCGGGGAGATCCGATTGGGTCGCCGGGGGCGCACCGAGTAGACTGCCGTCGTTGCTCGGCGAGGGAGGCCGTACCCGGTGTGGTGCGGCGGTCCGTTATCGACGCGCTCTTCGTAGCAGGCCATCGCCAGTCGTGGCCGGGTGACAGTCGTCCCGTCACCACATTACGAGGAGTGCACATGTCCGAGGTCAAGATCGCCGCGAGCCTCCGCTCGGAGTTCGGCAAGGGCGCCGCCCGCAGGATCCGCCGTGACAGCAAGGTTCCGGGTGTCCTGTACGGCCACGGTTCGGACCCGGTCCACATCACCCTGCCGGGCCACGAGCTGCTGCTCGCCCTGCGTACGCCGAACGTCCTGCTGGCGCTGGACATCGAGGGCCGCGACGAGCTCGCGATCCCGAAGGCCGTGCAGCGCGACCCGCTGAAGGGCTTCCTCGAGCACGTCGACCTGCTCCTCGTGAAGCGCGGCGAGACGGTCACGGTCGAGATTCCGGTCCACGCCGAGGGCGAGCTGGCCGCCGGTGGCAACCTGCTGGAGCACGTCCTCAACACGCTGTCCGTCGAGGCCGAGGCCACCCACATCCCCGAGGCCGTCACGGTCTCCGTGGAGGGCCTGGAGGCCGGCGCCTCCATCCTCGCCAAGGACATCACCCTGCCGAAGGGCGTCGCCCTGGCGACCGACGCCGACGCCGTCGTGCTGCAGATCCTGGCCGCGCAGGCCGAGGAGCCGTCCGCCGAGGCCGAGACCGCGGCCGAGGGCGCCGAGGCCTGAGAGCCTGTCGGGTGACGGGGTGACGGGCCGCAGGGTCCGCCACCCCGTTTCTTTCTGCACGCACGCGAGTACCCACACGAGGAGACGTGACGCACATGACGGACGACGCGAACGCCCCCTGGCTGATCGTCGGACTCGGCAACCCGGGCCCCGAGTACGCCGCCAACCGGCACAACGTGGGCTTCATGGTCGCGGACCTGCTGGCCGAGCGGATCGGTGGGAAGTTCAAGCGGGCGCAGAAGGCACAGGCGCAGGTGGTCGAGGGCCGGATGGGGCCGATCGGTCCGGCGAACCGCCGGGTGGTCCTCGCGAAGCCGATGTCGTACATGAATCTCTCCGGCGGACCGGTCACGGCGCTGCGCGACTTCTACAAGGTGCCGACGGCGCACGTCGTGGCGATCCACGACGAGCTGGACATCGACTACGGCGTGCTGCGCCTGAAGATCGGCGGGGGCGACAACGGCCACAACGGCCTGAAGTCGATGACGAAGTCCATGGGTGCCGAGTACCACCGGGTGCGGTTCGGGATCGGGCGTCCGCCCGGCCGGATGCAGGTCGCCGACTTCGTGCTGAAGGACTTCTCCTCGGGCGAGCGCAAGGAACTCGACTATTTCGTGGACCGGGCGGCCGACGCGGTCGAGTGCCTGGTGGCGGAAGGTCTGGAGCGGGCGCAGTCGGCCTACAACTCCTGACCGACACGCCGAATCAGTACGACTGTACGATCGCGGGTCATGACGCATGCCCGTAACGCCGCCCTGGCACTGGTCGCCCTGCTGCTCGTCGTCGCGGGTGCCTGGTCCTCCTGGGGGACCGCCCAGCACGTCCTGCTGTCCAAGGGCCGTGAACACGGCACTCTGACGGTGACCGGCTGCGACGAGAAGACGTGCAGCGGCCGGTACGTGCCGGAGGACCCGGCGCAGCCGCACCCTTCCCTGACGATCGCGCACTCGGTCGCGGCGTCCCGGGGACAGACGCTGCCGGTGGTGGTGAAGCCGGGGACGCAGGAGGCGGTGCGGGCCGGCTGGGGCGGCGGGCTGCACGCCTGGCTGCCGTTGGGCGGAGCGCTGTTGCTGGCGGCGCCGCTCGTAGGGGGCGGTCTGCGGATGACGCGTACCGCCTGGGCTCTGGCGGGGACGGGGGGCGCGCTGCTGCTGGCGGCCTTCTTCGCGCTCTGACCTGTTCAGGACAGACTGACGCGTTCCCGTGGGATCGCTATCGACCAGTGGGTTCGGAGTGGCTCGATGGTGTGTCCAAGCTGCCGTCGCCACTCCCCACGGCCCCCCTCATCCCAGCTGAACGACTGCGCATGCGACGATCCTTCATCCCCGCGGCCGCGCTCGTCGCCGCCATGGCGGGCTCTCTCGACCTCGCTCCGGCCGCCTCCGCCGCTGGCGACCCTGATCATCCGACCCTGCGACGGAAGCTCCCGCTGACGGCGGCGGAGTTCGAGAACGAGGGTGCCCCCGCCGGGCCGGCGGGGACACCCTCGTACGTTCCGGGGATCAGCCGGTGTTGCGCAGGCCGGCCGCCACACCGTTCACCGTGAGCAGCAGCGCGCGGGACAGCAGCGGGTCCGCCGGCTCGTTCCGCTCGGCCGCCTCGCGCTGGCGGGCCAGCAGGGCCACCTGGAGGTAGGAGATGGGGTCCAGGTAGGCGTCACGGATGGCGAAGGTCTGCTGGAGCTCCGGGTTGGAGTCGAGCAGCTGCTGTCCGCCCGTCACCTTCAGGACCTCGGCGACGGTCAGCGCGTGCTCGGCCTCGATCACGTCGAAGACGTGCTTCAGCTCCTGCGGGACCAGGGTGTCGACGTAGTGGCGGGCGATCCGCAGGTCCGTCTTGGCCAGCGTCATCTCGACGTTGGAGAGGAAGTTGCGGAAGAAGTGCCACTTCTCGTACATCTCGCCGAGCACCGGGTCGAGGCCGGCCTCGCGCAGGGCCTTGAGGCCCGAGCCGACGCCGAACCAGCCGGGGACGATCTGGCGGGACTGGGTCCAGCCGAACACCCACGGGATGGCCCGCAGTCCGTCGAGGCCGGCGCCGCTGTCCGGGCGCCGCGAGGGCCGGGAGCCGAGGTGCAGGTCGGCCAACTGGTCGACCGGTGTGGCGGCGAAGAAGTACGCGGGCAGGTCCGGGTCCTCGACCAGCGCCCGGTAGGCGGTGTGGGCGGCGTCCGAGACCGTGTCCATGGCCGCGTCCCAGCGGGACAACGACTCGTCGGACTGCCGGGGCGCGGTGTGCAGGGCGGATGCCTGGAGCGTCGCCGCGACGGTCAGTTCGAGGTTCTCGCGGGCCAGCGACGGGATGAGGTACTTGTCGGAGATGACCTCGCCCTGCTCGGTCACCTTGATCTCGCCCTCCAGGGTTCCCCAGGGCTGGGCGAGGATCGCGTCGTGCGAGGGGCCGCCGCCGCGGCCGACGGTTCCGCCACGGCCGTGGAAGAGCCGCAGGCGGACGCCGTAGCGGTGGGCGACGTCGCGCAGCCGACGCTGGGCGCGGTGGATCTCCCACTGCGAGGTGGTGATGCCGCCGAACTTGGAGGAGTCGGAGTAGCCGAGCATGACCTCCTGGACGTCTCCGCGAAGGGAGACGAGCCGGCGGTAGGACGGGTCGGCGAGCATGCCGTCGAGGATGACGTCGGCGGCCTTGAGCTCGTCGGTGGTCTCCAGGAGCGGCACGATGCCGATCTTGGCCCAGCCGGCGTGCAGGTCGATCAGTCCGGCCTCGCGGGCGAGGACGGCGGCGGCGAAGACGTCGTCGGCCCCCTGGCACATCGAGATGATGTACGACTCGATGACCTCGGGGCCGAAACGCTCGAAGGCTTCCTTGATGGTGTGGAAGACACCCAGGGTCTTCTCGCCCGCGGCGTCCAGTGGGGCGGGCGTGGGCGCGAGCGGCCGGCGGGAGCGCAGTTCCTTGGCGAGCAGCTTCTGCCGGTAGTCACGCGGCATGTCCGCGTACCGCCAGGACTCCTCGCCGAGGCGGTCGAAGAGCTGGCCGAGCGCGTGGTGGTGCGCGTCGGCGTGTTCCCGGACGTCCATGGTGGCGAGCTGGAGGCCGAAGGCGGCCAGGGTGCGGATGGTGCGGTCCATCCGGCCGTCGGCGAACAGGCCGCCGCGGTGCGCGCGCAGCGACTCCTGGATCAGGGCGAGGTCGTGGACCAGCTCGGAGGTGCCGAGGTAGTCGCGGCCTTCCTGGTGGGTGGTGCCCTTGGCGAGGCGCTCGCGGGTGTTGACGAGCTTCTGGCGGACGCAGGTCGCCTTGAGCCGGTAGGGCTCCTCGGCGTTGAGGCGCTTGTAGCGGGGGCTGATCTCGGGCAGCCGCTCCAGGTCGGCCTGGAGGGAGGTGAGGAGTTCCTCGGTGGCCCCCGCGTAGCGGATCGAGTTGGAGAGGAATCCGCGCAGCTCGTCGATCAGGTCGAGGGCGTCGTTGATGCCGTGCTCGTGCTGGAGGATGAGCACCTCCCAGGTCACCGCGGGGGTGACGTTGGGGTTGCCGTCGCGGTCGCCGCCGATCCAGGTACCGAAGGTGAGCGGGCGGGTGCCGGCGGGCAGCTCGATGCCCACGCGTTCGAGCTCTGCGGCGAGGTCCTCCAGGACGTCGCCGACGGCGCCGGCGTGCAGCTCGTCGAGGTAGTAGATGGCGTTGCGTGCCTCGTCGGCGGGCTCGGGCCGGACGACCCGGAGTTCGTCGGTCTGCCAGATGAGGTCGATGCTCTCGGCGAGGCGCAGGTCGTGACGGCGCCGGTCGGAGGCGATGACCGGGGTCTCCAGGAGGGCGGCGACGCGGCGCAGCTTGTTGAGGACGGAGCGGCGGGCCGCCTCGGTCGGGTGCGCGGTGAAGACGGGCCGTACGTTGAGGTTCCGCACCGTGGCGCGGACGTGCTCGGGGTCGCCGTCCTTGAGCATGTCGGCGGTCCGGGCGATCAGGCCGCCGTCGGCGGCGCGCTTCTCTCGCATCTCGCGGCCACGGTGGACCTGCTCGGTGACGTTCGCCAGATGGAAGTAGGTGGAGAACGCGCGTACGAGCTTGGCCGCGGTCTCGAGGTCGGTGTCACCAAGCAGCTCGGCGGCGGCTTCGCCGTCCTCACGGGTGAGCCGGCGAACCTTCTCGACGAGTTCGAGAAGCTCGGGTCCTTCCTGGCGGACGAGGGTCTCGCCCAGCAGGTCACCCAGTCGGCGGATGTCGGAACGCAGCTCGGCGCTGGCGGTGGGGGTCTGGTCGGCACTGCTCACAGGTGCGGCTCCTTGCAGTGTTTGGGCACGTCTGGAGGGGAACTGGAGGCTTGCGGACCGCGCTGTCCGACGCACCCAGGATAGGTGTCCCGTTCAGAGACGCCTCGCATGCCCCTCCTTGCGCCCTCTTGCCGCGCGGCATCGCGCTGCCATACTTACGTCGCCGTAGGTTACGGAGGCGTAGCCACGCGCCCCTTTCTCTCCCTTTTCATCCCTTCACCCCCAGGGGACCCCCATGACCACAACCCCCGAGGTGACCTCGCAACCCGAGGCGCGGGTCACCGATCCGGATCTACCCTCCGCCACGCTCGGCGGTGACAGCAAGCGGTCGATCGAGCAGATCATGCTGCTGCTGTTCATCACGGTCCCGTTCCTGGCGCTGCTCGCGGCGGTGCCGCTGGCCTGGGGCTGGGGACTGAGCTGGCTCGATCTGGGGCTGCTGGTGGCGATGTACTACATCGGCTGCCACGGCATCACGATCGGCTTCCACCGGTACTTCACGCACGGCTCCTTCAAGGCGAAACGTCCGCTGCGCATCGCGCTGGCGGTCATGGGTTCGCTGGCCGTGGAGGGACCGCTGGTGCGCTGGGTGGCGGACCACCGCAAGCACCACAAGTTCTCCGACGCCGACGGCGACCCGCATTCGCCGTGGCGGTTCGGCGAGACGGTCCCGGCCCTGATGAAGGGCCTGTGGTGGGCGCACATCGGCTGGATGTTCGACGAGGAGCAGACGCCCCAGCACAAGTACGCGCCGGACCTGATCAAGGATCCTGCGCTCCGGGCGGTCTCCCGCCAGTTCGTCCTCTGGACGGTGGTGTCGCTGGCGATTCCGCCGCTGGTGGGCGGTCTGGTCACGATGTCGTGGTGGGGTGCGTTCACCGCCTTCTTCTGGGGCTCGCTGGTGCGGGTGGCCCTGCTGCACCACGTGACCTGGTCGATCAACTCGATCTGCCACGCCGTCGGCAAGCGGCCCTTCAAGTCGCGTGACCGCTCGGGCAACGTCTGGTGGCTGGCGGTGCTGTCCTGCGGCGAGTCCTGGCACAACCTGCACCACGCGGACCCGACGTCGGCGCGGCACGGGGTGCTGCGCGGCCAGGTCGACTCCAGCGCCCGCCTGATCCGCTGGTTCGAGCAGCTCGGCTGGGCCTACGACGTGCGCTGGCCGAACGCGTCCCGGATCGAGGCCCGCCGCCAGGACAGGGCCACGAAAGCGGCATGATGGAGGACGTGGCGATCGATGGCAGTACGACTACCGGCAGCAGTGGACCGGGTAAGCCCCGCAGGGGTCGCAGGGTCCGCATGACGGGGGCGGAGCGCCGGGAACAGCTGCTGGACATCGGCCGCGCGCTCTTCGCCGAGAAGGGCTTCGAGGGCACGTCGGTGGAGGAGATCGCGGCGAAGGCCGGGGTGTCCAAGCCGGTGGTGTACGAGCACTTCGGCGGCAAGGAAGGGCTGTACGCGGTCGTGGTGGACCGGGAGATGCGCCAGCTCCTCGACGGGGTGACGGGCGCGCTGACGGCCGGGCACCCGCGCGAACTGCTGGAACAGGCGGCGTTCGCCCTCCTGGACTACATCGAGAACTACACGGACGGCTTCCGGATCCTGGTACGCGACTCTCCGGTGGCACAGTCGACCGGCACGTTCGCGTCGCTGATCAGCGACATCGCCACCCAGGTCGAGGACATCCTGGGCCTGGAGTTCAAGAACCGCGGTTTCGACCCGAAGCTCGCGCCGCTGTACGCGCAGGCGCTGGTCGGCAGCGTGGCGCTGACCGGGCAGTGGTGGCTGGACGTGCGCAGGCCGAAGAAGGCGGAGGTCGCGGCGCACCTGGTGAACCTGGCCTGGCACGGTCTGGACGGCCTGGAGCAGAAGCCCCGCCTGATAGGCCACCGCAAGAGCTGAGAGCCGGACGGGGGTGCCGCGGACGCGGCGCCCCCGTCCGGCCTGTCACCGCGGCGGAGCCGGGAACAGGCGGAGCCGACCGGCCCGGTACGACGGCGTGAACCGGGCAGGTCGGACGGCGGTGCGCGTCACAGCCTCTTCGTGGCGACGGCGAAGATACGGCGGAACGGGAAGACCGTGCCGTGCGGGCCTGGCGGGTAGGCCGCGTGCAGCAGGTCGCGGTAGGCGGCGAGGAAGGCGTCCGTCGCCTGCGGGTCGCCTTCGAGCGCGGTCAGGACAGGTCGCAGCGCGGTGCCCTTGACCCAGTCGAGGATCGGGTCCTCGCCCGGCAGGAGCTGCGAGTACACGGTCTCCCAGACGTCGGTCGCGCAGCCGAGGTCGGCGAGCCGCCGGAGATAGTCGGCCGGGTCCAGGACGTGGACGAAGCGGCGGCCCTGCCCGGCGAGGCGTTCCCGCCACTGCGGTGCGTCACAGAGCTCCCCGAGCAGGGCGTGGCTGGGCGAGGTGAAGTTGCCGGGGACCTGGAAGGCGAGCGTGCCGCCGGGCGTCAGCCCCTCGACCCAGGGAGCGAAGGACTCGGGATGGCCGGGTACCCACTGCAGGGCCGCGTTCGAGACGATCAGGTCGTAGGGCTCGTCGGGACTCCAGTGCGCGGCGTCGGCGGGACGGAAGTCGAGCCATCCGCCGCCGGCGGTGGTCCCCGCGTAGTCCTTCTCGGCACGCTCAAGCATGTCGGCGGACAGGTCGAAGCCGGTGATGTGGGCGTCGGGCCAGCGGTCGGCGAGCAGGGCGGTCACGTTGCCCGGACCGCAGCCCAGGTCGGCGATCCGGGCGGGCCGGCCCTCGGTGGGCAGGTGCGGGATGCGGGCGAGCAGGTCGAGGAACGGACGGGCGCGCAGGCCGGCGTGGCGAAGGTACTGCTGGGGATCCCATATCGGTGCGGCAGAAGCAGAAGTTGGTGCGGAATGCATGTTCGAGCCCCCTTGCTGGAACGAGCTACCGAAGCGGAACGGTGGTCCGGCCCCGGTCCTTCCCCATAGTCCAGGCGAATATATCTTGATGTCAAGAGACTTTATGTCAACAGACCCTCTACACTGATCGTCATGGAGGACGAGGTCGACCGACTGGTCGCTGCATGGCGCCGCGAGCGCCCGGACCTCGACGTGGAACCGCTCGAGGTGCTGAGCCGCGTCTCGCGGCTCGCCCGGCACCTCGACCGCGCCCGTCGGCTCGCCTTCTCCGAGCACCAGCTGGAGCCCTGGGAGTTCGACGTCCTCACGTCGCTGCGCCGCGCCGGCGCCCCCTACCAGCTCTCCCCGGGCCAACTGCTCACCCAGACCCTGGTCACCTCGGGCACCATGACCAACCGCATCGACCGGCTCACCAAGAAGGGACTGGTCGAACGGCTCCCCGACCCGAGCGACCGGCGCGGGGTCCTGGTCCGGCTCACCCCCGAGGGCCGTGACCGGGCCGACCAGGCGCTCGCCGGACTGCTCGCCCAGGAGCGGGCCATCCTCGCCCAGCTCTCCCGGGGCCAGCGCGGCGAACTGGCAGCCCTGCTACGCCAGTTGACCGCCCCGTTCGACAACACCCCCGGCTAGCTCGGCCGGACCCACACCCGCCCGGCGCGCCAGCGCCACGGCGGCCAGCGTGGAGTGCACACCGAGCTTCCCGAGCACGTTCTGCATGTGCGTGCGGACGGTGTGCGGCGACAGGAACAGACGCTCGGCGACCGCCTTGCGCCCCAGGCCGGCCACCATGCAGCGCAGCACCTCCCGCTCGCGCGGGGTCAGCGACTCCACGAGCCGCTCGCTCTCGGTGCGGTGCTTGCGGGCCGCCGTCAGCTCCCGCAGCACCCCGGTCAGCAGCGCGGGCGGCAGATGGGTCTCGTCCCTCAGGACCCCGCGGATCACGGCGAGGAGCCGCTGCAGCGAGCAGTCCTTGGCCACCCACCCCGAGGCACCGGCCTGGAGGGCGAGAGCGGCCCGGTGCGGGTCGTCCTTCTCGGCGAGCACGATCGAGCGGATGGCCGGCCGGGCCTCGCGGACCCCGGCGACCAGCGAGATGCCGTCCACCACGGCCTCCGCGTCGTCCGGCACCGCGCGGGCGGCCGGGGGCGCCCCGGGAACCGCGCCGAGGTCGGCGTCGACCAGCAGCACGTCGTAGCGTCGCCCCTCGGCGGCGCCACGGTCCAGGCACCGCAGGGCGGCCGGGCCGCTGCCCGCGGCGGAGACGTCGACGTCGGGCTCGGCCGCGAGGGCGGCTGCCAGCGACTCGGCGAAGATGCGGTGGTCGTCCACCACCAGGACCCGGATGCGGACCACGGACACCCCCAAGTGTCGAGGAAAGGACCAACGCGGATACGGCGCCGGGGGCGGGCCCGTCGTACGCGCGGCCGCCGCCGTGCGGTGACTTCTACCCCACCCCGGGCGCCGTACCCTGCTGGTCACGCCCCCTGAACGGCGCCGGCCCCCACCGGCGCTGTGCATCAGAGTACGGGCGGCGCCCGGAGGGGCAAGCCGATTCACAGAAGTGGTCGTCACAGGTGTGACACGTGGGCCACATGGGCCGAATACCGACAGAAGTCGACAGCTTCAGAGGCGTCGGGCGCCGGTGGCGGGGACGGCGGGGAAGACCCGCGGAGTCCTGTACCCGGCCTCGGCGAAGGCCCCCACGACAGCGGCGGCGACCGGTTCCGCCGCGGCCTCCTCGACCAGCACCACCGCCGAGCCCCCGAAGCCGCCGCCCGTCATCCGCGCACCGAGCGCCCCGGCCGCCTCGGCGGCCTCGACGGCGAGATCCAGTTCCGGGCAGGAGACGCGCAGGTCGTCCCGGAGGGACCGGTGCCCCTCACCGAGGACCGGGCCGACGGCCCGGACGTCGCCGGCGTCGAGGAGGGCGACGGTGCGCTCCACCCGGTCGTTGTCGGTGACGACGTGCCGGACATACCGACGAACCGTTTCGTCGGTCAAACGCGCGAGGGAATCGGACAGTTGCGCGGCGCTGACCTCGCGCAGCGCGCATACCCCGAGCGCCCGCGCACCGGCTTCACAGCCGGCGCGCCGCTCCGCGTAAGCGCCGTCCCCGAGTGCGTGCCGCACGCGGGTGTCCACCACCAGCAGCCGCAGACCCATAGCGGCGAGGTCGAAGGGCACCTGCCGGTACGAGAGGTCCCGGGTGTCCAGGAACAGGGCGTGCGCGTCGGCCGCGCACGCCGACACCATCTGGTCCATCACCCCGCAGGGCACCCCGACGAAGGCGTTCTCGGCGCGCTGGGCGGCCACGGCGAGCTCGGGGCGGCTCAGGCCCAGGGAGAACAGGTCGTCGAGGGCGAGGGCGGTGACGACCTCCAGGGCGGCCGAGGAGGACAGCCCGGCGCCCGCCGGGACCGTCGAGGCGAGGTGGACGTCCGCGCCGGTGACCGGGTGCCCCGTCTCACGCAGGGCCCAGGCCACACCGGCCGGATAGGCGGCCCACCCCTCGACGGAGCCCGGTGCGAGCCCCTCGACGGAGAGTGTGACGACTCCGCCGTCGGCGTCCGCCGAATGGAGCCGCAGCACGCCGTCGGTACGGCGCGAGGCGGCGGCCACCGTGGTGTGCGGGAGGGCCAGCGGCAGGACGAGACCCTCGTTGAAGTCGGTGTACTCGCCGATCAGGTTGACTCGTCCCGGAGCCGCCCAGAGTCCCTCCGGGCGCGCTCCGTAGAGGGCCGTGAACTCTCCCGCCACACTCATGCCCGTCCCCGCTCCGTCCTGTTCGCGAACGCCCACGCGTCCCGCACGATGTCCGCCAGGTCCGGGCGGGACGGGTTCCAGCCGAGCCGCTCGCGCGCGGTGTCGGCCGAGGCGACCAGGACGGCCGGGTCACCGGCCCTGCGCGCGGCCGTGACCTCGGGGACCGGGTGACCGGTGACCTTGCGCACGGTCTCGACGACCTCGCGCACCGAGAAGCCGTTCCCGTTGCCGAGATTGCAGATCAGGTGCTCGCCGGAGGTCATGGCACCCAGGGCGAGCAGATGGGCCTCGGCGAGGTCGGCGACGTGGATGTAGTCGCGCACACAGGTGCCGTCGGGCGTCGAGTAGTCGTCGCCGTAGACGTTGATCGCCTCGCGCGTGCCCTGGGCCACCTGCAGGACCAGCGGGATGAGGTGCGACTCGGGGTCGTGGCGCTCGCCGCACTCCCCGTAGGCGCCGGCCACGTTGAAGTACCGCAGGGAGACCGCGGCCAGGCCGTGTGCGGCGCATTCGCCGCTGATCATGTGGTCGACGGCCAGCTTGGTGGCGCCGTACGGGTTGGTCGGCGCGGTCGGCGCGGACTCGGTGATCGGTACGCTCCGCGGCTCCCCGTAGGTGGCGGCCGTCGAGGAGAAGACGAGCCGGCGCACGCCGGCCTCGCGCATGGCGGAGAGCAGCGCCATCGTGCCGCCGACGTTGTTCTCCCAGTACTTCGCCGGGTTCGCCACCGACTCGCCCACCTGCGAGAAGGCGGCGAAGTGCAGGACACCGTCGTAGGAGTGGTCCAGCCACCGGGCCGCGTCCTGGATGCGGCCTTCCACGAAGGCCGCCCCCGACGGGACGCCCTCGCGGAAGCCGGTGGAGAGGTCGTCGAGGACGGTGACCTCGTGGCCCGCTTCCAGCAGGTGCTGCGCGACCGTGCCGCCCACGTAGCCGGCCCCGCCCGTCACCAGATACTTGCTCACTTGCTCGCTACCTCTCGGATTCTGTCGGCCGCGGACTCCGGCGGCACGTCGTTCATGAACGCGTCCATGCCGGACTCGGTGCCCGCGAGGTACTTCAGCTTGTCAGAGGCCCGGCGCACGGTGAAAAGCTCCAGGTGGAGCGCGAACTCCTCCCGCCCGTCGGCCGTGAAGGGCGCCTGGTGCCAGGCGGCGATGTACGGGGTCGGCGGCGCGTCCGGGCCGAAGAGCCGGTCGAAGCGCCGCAGGAGTTCCAGGTAGACGCCCGGGAACTCCGCGCGGGACGCGTCGTCGAGGTCCCGCAGGTCGGGCACCCGACGGACCGGGTAGAGGTGCACCTCGTACGGCCAGTGCGCGGCGTAGGGCACGAAGGCGATCCAGTGCTCACCCGTCAGGACGATCCGTACGCCGTCCGCGCGTTCCCGGACGACGACGTCGTCGAAGAGGTTGCGTCCGGTGCGGGCACGGTGCGCGGCGGCGTTGCCCCGCATGAGAGCGGTCCGGGGCGTGGCGAACGGGAAGGCGTAGATCTGGCCGTGGGGATGTCCGAGCGTGACACCGACCTCGGCGCCGCGGTTCTCGAAGCAGTAGACCTGCTCGATGCCCGGACGCCGGGCGAGCGCGGCGGTGCGGTCGGTCCAGGCGTCGAGGACGAGCGCGGCCCGACCGGGCGTGAGACCGGCGAAGGAGGTGTCGTGGTCGGAGGTGAAGCAGACGACCTCGCAGCGGCCCGACTCGCCGACCAGGGAGGGGAAGCGGTTCTCGAAGACGACGACCTCGTAGTCGGCGGCCGGGATCTCGCTGAGCCGCCCCTCACGGGAGGGGCAGAGCGGGCACGCGTCGGCGGGCGGGTGGAAGGTGCGGCCCTGGCGGTGCGAGGCGACGACGACACTGTCCCCGAGGAGCGCGTCGTGGCGGATCTCGGCACGGGACGAGACCGGCGCGAGCGGACGGGTGTCCACGGCGTCCCGAACCGTGTCGGCACGGGAGTCGTAGTAGATGAGCTCACGTCCGTCGGCCAGGGTGGTGACGGTCTTCTTCACAAGCGCGCCTCCGCCGACAGTCAAACATAATCACACACAAGGAACCATAATCAAACATTCGTGTCAACGTCAACGTCAACGTCACAGCGAAGCACCATGCGCCGCCGGGCCCCCCGGCGCGCGGTGCGTCCCGTCACCGGGCGCCCGGAGCCGACACGGCCCCGACCGGGCGGCGGGCACCGGAGCCGGACGCGGGCGCGGGGGCCGGGCGGCACCGCGGGAAGCCCGCTCCGCGGGAGGGCGGCGGACTCGCGGGACGGCGCTACCGCCGCTCCCCCCGAGGCGCCGGCACGGGCGCGTGGTCCAGCAGACCCGTCCGTGCGGCGAGCGCGGCGGCCTCCAGCCGCGACCCGACGCCCAGCTTCATGAGCACCCGCTGCACATGGGTCCGCGCCGTGCTCGACGCGATCCCCATTCCCGCCGCGATCAGCCGGGTGTCCTCCCCCTCGGCCACCCGGACCAGGACCTCGACCTCGCGCGGGGTGAGCATGCGCAACAGCCGCCGCCCCTCGTCGTCGGGCTGCGCCACTGGGTTCAGCAGCTCCGCGAACGCGCCCTGGAGGAGCTGCGGCGCCACCGCCGCCTCCCCGGCCCGCGCCTTCATCAGGGCCCGTTCGACACCCTCGATCCGCTCGTCGTGCCGGACGTAGCCCGAGGCACCCGCCGCGAACGCCGCCGCGATCCCGCGCGGCGAGGGCACCGGGCCCAGCACGACCACCGCGATCTGGGGCCGCTCCCTCTTGATCCTGACGACCGGGTCGAAGGTACCCGGTTCGGCCGGCGCCGCCGTGCCGAGCAGACACACCTCCGGCGCCCGGCTCACGACCAGCTCCGCCGCGCCCGCGACCGGTGCCGCCGCCGCGAGCACCCTGTGCCCACGCAGCTTCAGCGCCGAGGCGAGCGCCTCGGCAAGCAGACGGTGGTCGTCGACCACCATGAGCCGCACGCCCATCGAGCAACCCCTTATCCCCCTGGAACCGTCCCCCGGTCCCAGCGTCCCTGATGCCCCGGCAAGTTACACGGTCCTCCGGCCCGACGTGCCCCGAACTCCCACGGAAGACCGCCGACAGGCCGAAACCACCCCGGCTGAGGGCAAATTGCCGCGCTTCGGCGACCGGACCGCGTCCGGGTGGGCCTGACCGTCGTCCCTGGGACCCCCGGACGGGTGTGGGCCCCTCCGGTCGCCCGGAGAGGCCCACACCCGAGCGCCGCGCAGGGGATCACGGCGCGGCGCGGAAGGCGACCGCCAGGTACTCCTTGTCGTCCGTCGAGGAGGATTCCCGCGGCTTGCTCAGCAGCGTCTGGGAGACGAAGAACCGGCCGTCCGCGTAGCGGTACTCGGAGCCGTTCTCGGTGAAGCCCGTCTCCGCGTTCCGCACGGCCTTGTCGGACGGGTTCTCCAGCAGCAGCGTCTCCTTGAACGAGGTGCCGTCGATGGAGACGATCCGACCGCCCTTGTCGTACGGCGGCTGCTTGTACGCGATGAGGTTGCCGCCGTCCATGCGCAGCGGCATCAGCGTGTAGCGGTCGCCCGCGTCCGCCTTGCCGCTGCCCATCTTCCCGGTGGCCAGGTCGAAGGAGACGATCTCGTTCGTCTCGTCCCCGTACTCGCCGGTACTGCCGTCGTGCTCCTCGGTCGGCAGGTACAGCCGGCCGTTGCCGACGAGCGCCTGGGTGCAGGACTCGACCTTGGTGGAGCGGCAGCGGGCCGCGTACCGGTCCGCGTCAGCGGTGATCTTGGCCTTCAGCTTGCCGGTCTGCTCGTCGATCGAGAAGAAGTCCGAGATGCCGCTGCCGTCGCCCGCGGTGTCACCGACGTCGGCGGCCACGACCAGCGGCTTGGTGGACACGATCGAGGCGTAGTCGACGCCCTTGGGCATCTTGTACTCCGAGATCGGCGCGCCGGTCGTCGGGTTGATGTTCTGGATCGTGACGGTCTGGGAGCCGTAGGGGCCGCACTTGCGCGCGACGGCCAGGGCCGGACCGCCGCCGTAGCCCATGTCGTAGCAGTTGTCCGTCTTCGTCTGGGGCTTCCAGCGGGGGTTGCCGTTGGCCAGGTCGAAGGCCGCGCCGCCGTCCAGACCGCCGACCGCGACCGTGGAGCCGCTCAGCGTGACCTCGCTGAACCGGGCCTTGCCGTCGCCTGCCGAGCCGCCGGTGACCGAGGTGGACCACACCAGCTTTCCGGTGTCCAGGTCGATGACACCGACCTCGGTGCACTTCTCGTAGTACTTCGGCGGGACGCGCTTGGCCGCCTCGAAGAGGATCGCCGTCCTGTTGTCCGGCGTGACGTGCCGTGAGGCGCCGCAGACCTGGCCGGGGAGCGACAGCGTCCAGAGCGGGGTGCCCTTGTCGAGGTCGTAGCCGACGACCGAGTCGACGCCCGGCTTCACGTACGCCTTGCCGGTGAGCCAGGACCCCGAGACGTCCGTGATGTCCGGGACCTTGGGGACGGGAAGCTGGAACGCCACCTGCGACCGGGTGTTCGCGGGCGGCTTCTCCTTCCCCCCGGCACCCGCACCGGTGGTGCCGCCGGTGCCCTGCGCTCCGCCGGACTCGCCCTTGGCGGTGTCGTTCCGGCCGTTGTCACCGCCGGAGTTCACGTACCAGACGCTGCCGCCGATCAGCAGCACCACGGTGATCACCGCCGCGATGACGATCCACAGCTGGGCGGAGATCCGGCCGCCGGAGGGAGCCGCCGGGCCCTGCGGTCCCGGCTGCGCCTGCGGGTACTGCGGCGGCGCCGGGTACCCGTACGCCGGCGGGGCCTGCTGCGGGTAGCCGTACGGGGGGTACTGCGGCTGCGGCTGTTGCGGGTAGCCGTAGGGCTGCCCCTGCGGCGAGGGCGCCGGGGCGCCGAAGCCGCCCGGCGGGGGGTCCTGGGGCGCGCCGAAGCCGCCCGGCGGGGGGTCCTGGGGCGCGCCGAAACCATCCTGCGGAGCACCGAAACCGCCCGGGGGCGGGCCCTGGGGCACGCCGTGTCCGTCCTGCGGCCCCGGGTCCTGGGGCGCACCGAAACCGCCCGGCGGCGGGCCCGGGGGCTGGTTCGGCGGCGGAGGGGGCTGGGTCATCGGTCTTCGTACCTCACTTGCTGAAGGCCATCATCGTCTTGACTTCCATCTCCGCCTTGTCGTTCAGCGCCGACACACGCCCGCTGCTGATCACGAAGGTGCCGTTGCCGTAGGCGTAACCGGGGTTGTAGAAGGTGTTCTCGACCCGGGCGGTCGACGCCGGGTGCTGGAGCAGGACCTTCGGCGCGCCACCGGCCGGTGCGACGGTGGCGACCGCCCCGCCCTTGTCGTAGGCCGCGTCGATGTAGACGAGGACCTGGGAGCCCTCCATGCGCAGCGGGAGCATCTTCCGCTCTCCGGGCGCCTTGGATCGCCATCTGGCCTTGCCGGTGTTCAGGTCGAAGGCGACGATCTCGTTCGGGGTGCCGTAGCTCGTCTCGGTGGCCATGTAGAAGGTGTTCGCGTCGGCCGCGACACCGACGCATCCCTGGAGGTTCTTGCCGAAGACGACGAAGGAACCGCCGCACTTGGGGGCGAACTTGTCGTCGCCGCCCTTGATCTGTGAGCGCATCCGGCCGTCGGCGGTGAGCGCGAAGACCATCCACTTCTTCTCGTCCCGCTGCGTGGCGGAGACGACCAGCGGGACGACCGAGTAGACCCTGTCGACCTCCCAGCCGGCCGGGAGCTTGTAGTTCCACCGGGCCTTGCCGGTGGTCGGGTCCACCTCCCCGATCTGCTGCTGCTTCTTGTTCACGTCGCCGGTGGGGCAGGAGGAGGCGGCGATCAGCTTCTCGCCGCCCGCGTACGCGTAGGGCTTGCAGCCGCTGCCGGGCCCGGCGAAGAGCTGCTTGCCGTCGGTCAGCGAGAAGCCGTAGGAACTGCTGGTCCCGGCGGCGGTCACCGTGTCGCCGCTGATGGCGAGGGTGTTGTCGTCGAAGGCGAACAGTCCCTGCGCCTTGGGCACCGCCTTCTTCCAGCCCGCCTTGCCGATCTTGAGGTCGACCTTCTGCAGCTCCGTGCACTTGGCACGGTCACCGGCCTTGTCCTCGTGCGCGAAGACGATGGTGCCGTCGGCCGCGGGCTCCGGCGGCGCGCCGCACAGCTCGAAGGGGACGTCCAGGTGCCACTTCGGCGAGCCGTCGCTCAGGCTGTAGGCGTCGACGCTCTTGTACATGGCCTTCACGACGACGTCGCCGACGATCCACGGTCCGAGGACGGCGGAGCCGTTCTTGGGCAGGTCGACGTCGTTCTTCAGCAGCCAGTCGACCTTCGCCTCGCCGGGCTGCCGGCCGGCGTTGAGGTCCTCCTGGCCCTTGTCGCCGTCTCCGTCGCCGTCGCCCTGGTCGACGGACTCGCTCGGCTTCGGGCTGTCGCTGGAGGAGGCGGTCGGCTGAGCCACCGGCGTCTTCTCGCCGTCGCCGCTCAGGGCGAACCAGGTACCGCCGCCGACGAGCAGCAGGCCGACGACGGCCGCGGCGACGACGACGCCGGGCTTCCCCTTGAACGGGTTCGAGCCGCCGGACGGAGCGGGGTACTGCGGCTGACCGGGGTACTGCGGTTGACCGGGATACTGCGGTTGACCGGGATAGCCGTAAGCGGGCTGCGGCGGCTGACCGTACGAACCGGGCTGACCGTACGGACCGGGCTGACCGTAGGGACCGGGCTGCGGCGGCCGGCCGTACGGGCCGGGCTGGTCCTGCGCCGGATAGCCGTAGCCGGGCTGCGGGGACTGCTGGGCGGGGTAGCCGTAGCCGGGCTGGGGCGCCTGCTGGGGGTGGCCGTCACCCGGCTGCGGTGGCTGGCCGTACGGACCCGGCGCGGCCGGCGGCGTCTGCGGGGCCTTGTCGAAGGGGCCGGGCGCGGCGGACGGCGGGGCGGCGGGCGGGGCCGGAGGCATCGGCGGCACGGCCGGGTCACCCTGGCCTGGGTACCGCGGGTCTTCCGGAGCGCCGAAGCCCGGTGGCTGATTGCTGGGCGGCTGGGTCATCAGCGCTTCCCCCTTGGTGTGAGCGGGTTTTCTTTCTACCACTCACGTGATGGCGCAAAAGCGACCGGTCCGTCCACTGTTCCCAACGGAGGACCGGTCCGTGATGTCGTCGTTACGCGTCCTCGGCGAGTTCCAGCCAGCGCATCTCCAGTTCCTCGCGCTCCTCGGCGAGTTCACGGAGTTCCGCGTCCAGCCCGGCGACCTTCTCGAAGTCCGTGGCGTTCTCCGCGATCCGCGCGTGCAGCGTGCTCTCCTTCTCGGCGAGCTTGTCCAGCCGGCGCTCCACCTTCTGGAGTTCCTTCTTCGCGGCGCGGGCGTCGGCCGCCGAGACTCCCGGCTTCTGCTGCGCGGTGGGAGCGGCCGGAGCCGGGACCGACGCCTCGATCATCCGCTGCCGCCGCTCCAGGTACTCCTCGATCCCCCGTGGCAGCATCCGCAGGGTCCTGTCGCCGAGCAGGGCGAACGTCCGGTCCGTGGTGCGCTCGAGGAAGAAGCGGTCGTGGGAGATGACGACCATGGAGCCCGGCCAGCCGTCGAGGAGGTCCTCCAGCTGGGTCAGGGTCTCGATGTCGAGGTCGTTGGTGGGCTCGTCGAGGAACAGGACGTTCGGCTCGTCCATCAGAAGGCGCAGCAGCTGCAGCCGGCGCCGCTCGCCGCCGGAGAGGTCGCCGACCGGCGTCCACTGCTTCTCCTTGGCGAAGCCGAACTGCTCGCAGAGCTGGCCGGCGGTCATCTCCCGGCCCTTGCCGAGGTCGACCCGGTCGCGGATCTGCTGCACAGCCTCCAGGACCCGCAGGGAGGCGGGGAGTTCGGTGACGTCCTGGGAGAGGTAGGCGAGGCGTACGGTCTTGCCGACCACGATCCTGCCCTCGGCGGGCTGCGTCTCGCCGTGGCTGACGGCGGCGTCCGTGAGGGCGCGCAACAGCGAGGTCTTGCCGGCCCCGTTGACGCCGACGAGACCGATCCGGTCGCCGGGACCGAGCTGCCAGGTGAGGTGTCGGAGCAGTTCCTTCGGCCCGGCGGTGACGGTGACGTCTTCCAGGTCGAAGACCGTCTTGCCGAGCCGGGCGTTGGCGAACTTCATCAGCTCGGAGGTGTCGCGGGGCGGCGGCACGTCGGCGATCAGCTCGTTGGCGGCCTCGATGCGGTAGCGCGGCTTGGAGGTACGGGCGGGGGCGCCGCGTCGCAGCCAGGCCAGCTCCTTGCGCATCAGGTTCTGGCGCTTGGTCTCCTCGGTGGCGGCGATGCGTTCGCGCTCGGCGCGGGCGAAGACGTAATCGGAGTAGCCGCCCTCGTACTCGTGGACGGCGCCGCGCTGCACGTCCCACATCCGGGTGCAGACCTGGTCGAGGAACCAACGGTCGTGGGTGACGCAGACCAGCGCGGAGCGGCGCTGCTGGAGGTGGCCCGCGAGCCACGCGATGCCCTCGACGTCGAGGTGGTTGGTGGGCTCGTCGAGGACGAGCAGGTCCTGGTCCTCGATGAGCAGCTTGGCGAGCGCGATCCGGCGCCGTTCGCCACCGGAGAGCGGCCCGATGACGGTGTCGAGCCCCTGGTCGAACCCGGGCAGGTCGAGCCCGCCGAAGAGGCCGGTGAGCACGTCGCGGATCTTGGCGCTGCCGGCCCACTCGTGGTCGGCCATGACACCGATGACCTCGTGGCGGATGGTCGCCGCGGGGTCGAGCGAGTCGTGCTGCGTGAGCACGCCGAGCCGCAGGCCGCCGCTGTGCGTGACCCGGCCGCTGTCGGCCTCCTCCAGCTTGGCGAGCATCCGGATGAGGGTGGTCTTGCCGTCGCCGTTGCGGCCGACGACACCGATCCGCTCCCCCTCGGAGACGCCGAGCGAGACGCCGTCGAGCAGGGCACGGGTGCCGTACACCTTGCTGACGGCCTCGACATTGACCAAATTGACTGCCACAGGCGCTGTGCTCCATAGGGCTGGGACGGACCGATCCCCCAGGGTAGTCGCAGGCGACCGGGTACCGGCCCACTGGGGCCGCACGCCGGACGCCCGCGCGACGCGACCGATCCCCCGCCCTTCCCCCGGTCCGGCCCGGCCCGTTCGACGAGGAGCCGGCCGGCCAGGGGCGGCCTACCTGAGCGTCACGACAGAGCCGCGGAGAACTCCGCCACTGTGCGGCGCCGGGTGTGCCTACCGGACGGTGGCGCCGGGTGCCGGTGAGGTGGCCGTGCGCGCCGTGCGGCAGGTGCCCGAGGAGACGAGGGCCGCCGCGACGGACGCGGCGGACTCGGCGTCCTTCACCAGGAACGCGGTCGTCGGGCCCGAGCCGGAGACGAGGGCGGCGAGCGCACCGGCCGTCAGTCCGGCCTCCAGGGTCGCGGACAGCGAGGGCCGCAGGGAGAGGGCCGCCGGCTGGAGGCCGTTGGCCAGGGCCCCGGCGAGCGCGCCGGCGTCCCCGGTGCGCAGGGCCTCCAGGAGCGTCGGGGAGGCCACGGGTTCGGGCACGTCGACGCCTTCGTTGAGGCGGTCGAACTCTCCGTAGACGGCCGGGGTGGACAGGCCGCCGTCGGCGACGGCGAACACCCAGTGGAAGGTGCCGCCGACCTCCGCCCCGGTCAGTCGCTCGCCGCGGCCGGTGCCGAGGGCGGCGCCTCCGACAAGGCTGAACGGCACGTCGCTGCCGAGTTCGGCGCAGATCTCCAGGAGTTCGGCGCGCGAGGAGCGCAGGCCCCAGAGGGTGTCGCAGGCGAGCAGGGCCCCGGCGGCGTCGGCGCTGCCGCCGGCCATGCCGCCGGCCACCGGGATGTCCTTGACGATGTGGAGGTGGACGTCCGGGGTGATGCCGTGCCGGGCGGCGAGGAGGACGGCGGCGCGGGCGGCCAGGTTCGTCCGGTCCAGGGGGACCTGGCCGGCGTCCGGTCCCTCGCAGGTGACGGTCAGGCCGGTCGCCGGGGTGGCCGTCACCTCGTCGTACAGGGAGACGGCGAGGAAGACGTTGGCCAGGTCGTGGAATCCGTCGGGGCGCGCCGCGCCGACGGCGAGCTGCACGTTGACCTTGGCGGGGACGCGTACGGTGACGCCGCCGGCCGGCGCGCCCGTGTCCGGGGCGGTGTCCTCTTCGACGGTGCTCACTTCTTCGCCTCCGCGATCCGCGCGAACTGCTCCACCGTCAGTGCCTCGCCGCGGGCCTGCGGCGAGACGCCCGCCGCCACCAGGGCCTCCTCGGCCGCGGCGGGCGAGCCGGCCCAGCCGGCCAGCGCGGCCCGCAGGGTCTTGCGGCGCTGGGCGAAGGCCGCGTCCACGACCGCGAAGACCTCGGCCTTGGACGCGGTGGTGGCGACCGGTTCGGTCCGGCGGACCAGGGAGACCAGTCCGGAGTCGACGTTCGGGGCCGGCCAGAAGACGTTCCGGCCGATCGCGCCGGCCCGCTTGACCTCGGCGTACCAGTTGGCCTTGACCGAGGGCACGCCGTAGACCTTGTTCCCGGGCCGGGCGGCGAGCCGGTCGGCGACCTCGGCCTGGACCATGACCAGGGTCCGCTCGATCGTCGGGAAGCGGTCCAGCATGTGCAGCAGGACCGGGACGGCCACGTTGTAGGGCAGGTTGGCGACCAGCGCCGTCGGCGGCGGGCCCGGCAGCTCCCGGACGTGCATCGCGTCGGAGTGCACGAGCGCGAAGCGGTCCTTCCGGCCGGGCATCCGGGCCGCGATCGTCGCGGGCAGCGCGCCGGCGAGGACGTCGTCGATCTCGACGGCCGTCACCCGGTCCGCGGCCTCCAGCAGGGCCAGGGTGAGGGACCCGAGTCCCGGTCCCACCTCCACGACCACGTCGTCGGGGCGCACGTCGGCCGTGCGGACGATCCGCCGGACCGTGTTGGCGTCGATGACGAAGTTCTGGCCGCGCTGTTTGGTCGGGCGGACGCCAAGCGCCGCCGCCAGTTCGCGGATGTCGGCGGGGCCGAGGAGGGCGTCGGGATCGGTGTTGCTCACCGGTACAGCCTACGGCCGCAGTGGGGCCAGGGACTCGCCCCCCGCTGCACGTAGAGCTTCTTCGCCCGGTACGTCTGTTCCGTGGCCGGCGCGTTCTGGGCGGCGCCGCTGCCGCCGAGCGCGCGCCAGGTGGCGGGATCGAACTGGTACAGCCCGCCGTAGGTGCCCGACGGATCGACGGCGTCGGGCCGGCCGCCGGACTCGCACGCGGCCAGCGCGCCCCAATCGAGGCCGTCGGCTCCGGCCACCGAGGAGGGCGGTCGCCGGATGCCGACCCGGACCTTCCTGGTCACGGGTTCGCGGACGATCTCCTCGCCGATCCGCCGCGGGCGCTGCGGGACGCCGTCGACGGTCCGCAGCGCGTAGACGACGCGGCGCACGCCCGCCCGGCCCTGCCGTTCGACGACCTCGGTGCCGGCGAACAGCCGGGGGTCGCGGGTCCGCTCGACGGCGTACGGGACCGGTTCCTCGCGGACCTCCCGGGTGCCGGTGACGCGCAGGACGGTGATCGTCTGGCCGTCACCCGGGAAGGAGTCGAGCGGCACGGAGGTGGTGTCCTGGCCGGAGAGCGTGATGCCGGCCTCCTCGACGGCCTCGCGGACGGTGGCGGCGTTGGTGCGCAGGACGCGCTCGCGGCCGTCGGCGAGGAGGGTGACCGTCCGTTCGGTGCGGACGTCGAGGGCGAGGCCGTGGCGGGAGACGGTGGTCGAGCGGGAGACGGAGAGGTAGGCGCCCTCGGCGCGGACGCCGAGCCGGCGCAGGACGTCGTCGACGGTCCTGGCGGTGGTCCAGACTTCGCGGCGCTGCCCGTCGAGGGTCAGCCGCACGAGCCGGCCGTAGCGGACGACGACGTCGACGCCGCTCGTCAGCCGGCCGTCGGGGGCGGGGGCGACGAGGTCGTGCGCCCCGATCGCCAGACCCTCGTGGGCGAGGAGCTCGCCCACGTCGTCGGCGAAGGTGTGCAGGGTACGCGGGACGCCGTCGACGGAGAGCCGGACGGTCTTGTCGTCGGCGACGAAGGCGCTGGTGCCGCCGGCCAGGAACGCGACGACGAGGGCCTGCGGGACGATGCGCCGCAGGCCCTGGACGGCGAAGGGGGACGTCCGGCGGCGGCGTGCGGCCCGCCGGGCCGGGGCCCGGCCGGCCTGCCCCGGGACGACGGGCGGCGTGGCCGGGGTCTGCTGCCGGAGGGGCGGTGTGCCCGCCGGCTGCCCGCGTAGGGCGCGGTGACCGCCCTGGGAAGTGCTCACGAGGCCGGGACCCTATCCCGGAGGGTGGTGACTCTCGATGACTACTCGACTGCGTGACGTAACCATTATGGATCAGTAGTCGAATGCCTGCGCGGTGTTGTGGGCGAGGGCTTCGCAGAGCTCCTCCTCGCCGATACCGCGCACGGCGGCCATGGCGCGGACGGTGACGGGGATCAGGTAGGGCGCGTTGGGGCGGCCTCGGTACGGGGCGGGGGTGAGGAAGGGGGCGTCCGTCTCGACCAGCACGCGTTCCAGCGGGGCGACGGCGAGGGCGTCGCGCAGCGGCTGGGCGTTCTTGAAGGTCATGTTCCCGGCGAAGGACAGGTAGTAGCCCCTGGCCCCGCAGATCCGGGCCATCTCGGCGTCACCGGAGTAGCAGTGGAAGACGGTCCGCTCCGGCGCGCCCTCCTCCTCGAGGACCCGCAGCACGTCGGCGTGGGCGTCCCGGTCGTGGATCACGAGCGCCTTGCCGTGCCGCTTGGCGATCTCGATGTGGGCGCGGAAGGAGCGTTCCTGGGCGGCCATGCCCTCGGGGCCGGTGCGGAAGCAGTCCAGTCCGGTCTCCCCGACGGCCCGGACGTGCGGAAGGGAAGCCAGCCGGTCGATCTCGGCGAGCGCCTCCTCGAGTGCCGCGTCGCCGCCGGCCTCGCGGGCCGCGCGGCGGGACGGGCCGGCGTCCGTCCCGGCGGGCATGGAGGGGTCCTCCGGCACCCCGAGGACGATCCGGGGGGCCTCGTTCGGGTGCAGGGCGACGGCCGCGTGCACCTGCTCGTGGGCGGCGGCGGTCTCGGCGGCCCACTGTGAGCCCTTGAGGTCGCAGCCGACCTGGACGACGGTCGTGACCCCCACGGCGGCGGCCTTGGTCAGGGCCTCCTCGACGGTGCCGGACTGCATGTCCAGATGGGTGTGGGAGTCCGCCACCGGCACCGGAAGGGGCTCGGGCAGCGGCGGCGGGGTGTCCTTGGAACTCATGGCCCCGATGGTACGAGGGGCCGGACGGTCGGAGAGTGGCCCGGGGCCGGGCGTCCGGGCGCGACGGGGTGGCTCACTTACGGTGCTGGAAGGGGTGCAGCAGGTCCGAGAGGTGCCAGTGGTGGTCGGGCTTCTCGGGGCGCGCGTTCTCCTCGGTGGGGCCTTCGGTGAGTTCCTGTCCGATGGGTCCGGCCGGCGACACCGGCTTCGTCGCCCGGGCTCCGCGCCGGTGCTGTTCGGTCGCGGCCATCAGGTCGAGGACCGAGGAAACCTGTCCGGCCCGCATGATGCGGACGACGTGCCCGCCGCAGTTCATGCAGGTCGGGCTGGACAGCGGGGACGGTACGCGTGCGCCGCCCGCCTTGTAGACGACCATTGTCTGACCGGTCGCGTCGACATGGTGCTCGATGTCGTACTCCTGCTCCCAGCCGTATCCGCAGCGCATGCAGGCGAAGGCGTACGCCTCGTGCGCGACGGGTGCGCCGGTGCCGGTGATCTCACTCATGCCAGCTCCTCTCCACTGATCCAGTGGACGCCTTTCAGGGCCGGAGCGCATCAGCGCCGGTGCAACAATGGAAGGCTCTTTGGTCTTCCCTTGCCCTGAGGCCCTCAGCGGGCCCGCCGCGCGGGTTTCGCTTTGCCTTTCACGATAGTCCTTTACCGTTCACGGGGCTCTGCGCAGCCGCGTTCTTTGCCGCGACGACGGCATCGAACACCTCCCGCTTGGGAAGCCCCGCCTCCGCGGCGACGGCGGCGATGGCCTCCTTGCGCCGCTCCCCCGCCTCCTCCCGCACCCGCACCCTGCGCACCAGCTCCTCGGCTCCGAACTCCGCCGGCCCGGTCTCCGGGGCACCCTCGACGACCACGGTGATCTCACCCCGGACGCCTTCGGCCGCCCACGCCGCGAGCTCCCCGAGACCGCCGCGCCTGACCTCCTCGTACGTCTTGGTCAGCTCACGGCAGACGGCGGCACGGCGCTCCGCCCCGAAGACCTCGGCCATCGCGGCGAGGGTGTCGTCGAGCCGGTGCGGGGCCTCGAAGTAGACGAGGGTCCGGCGCTCCCCGGCGACCTCACGGAGCCGGCCGAGCCGCTCACCGGCCTTGCGGGGCAGGAAGCCCTCGAAGCAGAACCGGTCCACGGGCAGCCCGGACAGGGCGAGCGCGGTGAGTACGGCGGAGGGGCCGGGGACGGCGGTGACCTTGATGTCCCGCTCCACCGCGGCGGCGACCAGCCGGTACCCCGGGTCGGAGACGGAGGGCATGCCGGCGTCGGTGACGAGCAGGACCCGGGCACCGCCGGCGAGCGCCTCGACCAGCTCGGGCGTGCGGGCGGCCTCGTTGCCCTCGAAGTAGGAGACGACGCGCCCGGAGGTGTGTACCCCGAGGGCGCGGGTCAGGCCGCGCAGCCTGCGGGTGTCCTCCGCGGCCACGATGTCGGCCGCCTGGAGTTCGGCGGCGAGCCGTGGCGGGGCGTCCGCGATGTCACCGATGGGAGTGCCTGCGAGTACGAGCGTTCCGGTCACCGTTCCTGTCACATGGCCCATCCTCGCAGCCCTTCGGAGGCGACTCGCACAGACACGTTCCCTACGATGGCGCCGTGACCAGTACCGCACCTGAGGCCCCGGAGGGTCAACGCGCCGTGGAAGAGCCCTCATCGGTCTCGACGACGCCGGCATGGCAGCACCGTCTGCGGCGCTTCGGCTACACACCCCCGGCACGCGGGGCGAAGGGGCCGGGGCTGCGGGAGCGCCTCGTGCCGCCGTACACCCGGCCCTCGCAGGGGCTGTGGGCGCTGCTCGGGGTGTCACCGGGCGCGGGCGAGCGGCTGTGGCGGCTGTCGGCCTGGGGCGGCCCGCTGCTGGTCGCGGCCTTCGCCGGGCTGCTCCGGTTCTGGAACCTGGGCAAGCCGCACGCGGTGATATTCGACGAGACGTACTACGCCAAGGACTCCTGGGCCCTGATCAACCAGGGGTACGAGGGGGCCTGGCCGAAGGACATCGACAAGACGATCCTGAGCGATCCGTCGAGCGTGATCGTGCCGACGGATCCCGGCTACGTGGTGCACCCGCCGATGGGCAAGTGGGTCATCGGCCTGGGCGAGAAGATCTTCGACTTCACGCCCTTCGGCTGGCGGTTCATGGTGGCTCTGCTCGGCACGCTGTCGGTGCTGATGCTCTGCCGGATCGGCCGCCGGCTGTTCCGTTCGACGTTCCTCGGCTGTCTGGCGGGAACGCTGCTCGCCGTGGACGGCCTGCACTTCGTGATGAGCCGCACGGCGCTGCTCGACCAGGTGCTGATGTTCTTCGTGCTCGGCGCCTTCGGCTGTCTCCTGATCGACCGCGACTGGGCGCGCCTCCGGCTGGCCGCTGCCCTGCCGGAGGACGAGGAAGGGGTGCTGCGCCCCGACGACACGGTCGCGGCGACCCTGCGGCTGGGTCTGCGGCCGTGGCGGCTGGCGGGCGGGGTGATGCTGGGCCTGGCGTTCGCGACGAAGTGGAACGGGCTCTACGTCATGGCCGCGTTCGGCCTGATGGCGGTGTTGTGGGACGCGGGCGCCCGGCGTACGGCCGGAGCGTTCCGCCCGTACGCGGCGGTGGCCCGCCGGGATCTGCTTCCGGCCTTCGTCTCGGTGGTCCCGGTCTCGGTGCTGACCTACCTGGCCACCTGGACGGGCTGGATCAGCACGGACAAGGGGTACTTCCGTCACTGGGCGGCCGAGCAGGACAAGGTGAACGGGGGCGGCTTCTGGTCGTGGCTGCCGGAGTGGCTGCGGAGCCTGTGGCACTACGAGAGCGAGGTCTACCAGTTCCACGTGCACCTGACCTCGCACCACACGTACCAGTCGAACCCGTGGAGCTGGATCGTCCTGGGGCGCCCCGTCTCGTACTTCTACGAGAGTCCGGCGCCCGGTGAGGCCGGCTGTCCCCCGACCGCGACGGAGAAGTGCGCGCAGGAGGTCCTGGCCATCGGCACGCCGTTGCTGTGGTGGGCGGCCTGCTTCGCGATCCTCTACGTGCTGTGGCGCTGGTTCTTCCGCCGGGACTGGCGGGCGGGCGCGATCGCCTGCGGGATCGCGGCGGGCTGGTTGCCGTGGTTCCTCTACCAGGAACGCACCATCTTCCTCTTCTACGCGGTGGTGTTCGTGCCTTTCCTGTGCCTCGCGGTGACGATGATGATCGGCGCGATCATCGGACCGCCGGGCTCCTCGGAAAGGCGCCGGACATTCGGCGCGGCCGGTGCCGGGGTGCTGGTTCTCCTCATCATCTGGAATTTCGTGTATTTCTGGCCGCTGTACACCGGAACGGCGATTCCGATGGACCAGTGGCGGAACAGGATGTGGCTGGACACCTGGATCTGAGGGCTTACGGGGAAGCGGGACCTTGATTCCCCGCAAACCCTCGGCGCCGCGCGGGCGAGGCGCGAGAAGGGAGGCGGAGCCCGCGCCACGACCGGCCTCGGGGGTTCCTGTGTGACCGGATCCCGCTCGACACGCGGACCGGGCCGATGGTTGACTGCGGCGACCACCTGGGGAGGGGATTCGCAGTCATGCGCAGTGGAGCCAAGGTCGCGATCGTCGGAGGGGTGTTCGCCGTGGTGGCGAGCGGCGTCGGATACGGCGGCTATAATCTCTGGTCCGGAATAACCGGGGGAAACGATTCCGGCCTGTCGTCGAAATCCGGTTCCGAGGAGAAACGATCCGGCCGTCTCGGGGCCGACGAGATCGCCTCCACGGCGGAGAGCTTCCTCGCCGCCTGGGCGGCCGGGGAATCGGACCGGGCGGCACAGCTGACCAACGACCCCGTCGCGGCCGGCCCGGCCGTGCTCGACTACCGCGAGGGCGCGCTGGTCTCCAAGGCGGTCATCACCCCGGGCGAGCCCGAGGGCACCACCGTCCCGTTCACGGTCGACGCCACCGTGACGTACGAGGGCCGGTCGAAGTCCTGGACCTACGCCTCACGGCTGACCGTCGTCCGGGGGCTGAGCACCGGGCGGCCCCTGGTCGACTGGAAACCCTCCGTCCTGCATCCGAGGCTGACCGCGGAGACCCGGCTGCGCACGGGCACCGCGAAGGCCGCCGCCGTCAGGACCGTCGACCGCGAGGGCGTCGAACTGACCAAGGAGAAGTACCCCTCGCTCGGCCCGCTCCTCGACAAGCTCCGCGAGAAGTACGGCGCCGCGGCCGGCGGCACCACGGGCGTCGAGACCTGGCTGGAGTCCCGCGACGAGAACGTCCCCGACTCCACCCTGCTGACGCTCCGCGAGGGCGAGCCCGGACTGCTGAAGACGACCATCGACGCCGGCGTGCAGGCCGCGGCCGAGCGGGCGGTACGGCAGCACGCGCAGTCCTCGGTGGTCGCGGTGAAGCCGTCCACGGGCGAGATCCGGGCCGTCGCCAACAACCCCGCCACCGGCTACAACACGGCCTTCCTCGGCAAGCAGGCCCCCGGCTCCACCCTGAAGATCGTCACCGCGGCCCTGCTCCTGGAGAAGGGCCTGGTGAAGGCCGACCGGCCCACCGAGTGCCCGCGCGACGCGATGTACTACGGCCGGAGCTTCCACAACCTGGACCACTTCGCGCTCGGCGACGTGCCCTTCTCGCGGAGCTTCGCGCAGTCCTGCAACACCGCCTTCATCAAGAAGATCGACGACGTCCACGACGACGCGGCGCTGGGCAAGGAGGCCGAGGAGGTCTTCGGGATCGGCCTGGACTGGCAGACGGGCGTGGACAGCTACGACGGCAGCATCCCCGCCGAGACGGGCGGCGAGGCCGCCGCCCAGTACATCGGGCAGGGCACCGTGCAGATGAACGCGCTCAACATGGCCTCGATCACCGCCACCGCCAAGGACGGGACCTTCCGGCAGCCGGTCCTCGTGAGCAAGGGCCTGGACGACCGGCCCATCGCCACCGCCCGGCGGTCCCTGCCCCTCTCGGTGGCCCGCCAGTTGCGCGACATGATGCGCCTGACGGCCACCGGCGGCACCGGCGCGAAGGCGATGGCCTCGGTCCGCGGCGACAAGGGCGCGAAGACCGGCTCGGCCGAGGTGGGCGGGCAGGAGACCTCCAACAGCTGGTTCACCGGCTTCGCCGACGACCTCGCCGCGGCGGCGGTCGTCCAGGCCGGCGGGCACGGCGGTACCGCCGCGGGCCCGATCGTGGCGCAGGTCCTCAACGCCCGGTGACCGCCTCCCCCGCCCCACGGAGCACCTCGCGTGGCGGCGGCACGGGAGCCTCGTACGTGGCGGGGCCGACGGTCCCGTGGTCCCCACGGCGGCGCCGAAGGCCGCCGGCATCGGTCAGGCACCGCGCGACGCCTGACCGTACGGGGCCCGGCGCCGGGCCCCGTCACGAAGGAGGCCCCGCCCCACCGCTTACGCGGTGGGGCGGGGCCTCCTTCGTGACGCCGGGGCGTCCTACATGTAGTAGCCGAACAGGTCGGCGATCACATGCACGGTGCCGCTCTTCGAACGGAAGTCGATCTTTCCGTTGACGACGGGCACGGTCACCAGGTTGGCCGTGGTCTGACCGGCCGTCCAGTTGAGGTTGGACGCGGTCGGCAGCGACGTCCCGTCGGGCCACACGGTCAGGAAACCGGCGGTGGACGGCGCCGTGATCGTCACGTTGAGGACGACCGCCTTGGCGTTGGCCAGGGTGTGACCGTCGTTGAGGTCCAGCACCAGGTTGGTGCCGGCGCCCAGCGGCGCGGTCGAACCCGTGCCCAGGGCGGAGCGGGTGTCGAGCAGCCGGCTCGGGCCCGCGGTGTGGAAGGACACGCCCGCGGTCTCGTCGGTGAAGTAGCCGAAGACGTCGGCGATGAGGTGCACGGTGCCGCCGCCGGCGTTGTACAGCTTCACCTTGCCGTCCGCACCGACCGGCACCACGACCATGTTCGGCCGGGTCTGGCCCTTCAGCCAGTTGATGTTCGACGCGGTCGGACGGCTGGTGTCGCTCGGGTACACGACCAGGTAGCCGTCCGAGGTCGGCGCGGTCTCCGTGACGTTGAGGACGACGGCGGTGACCCCGCTCGCCGGGACGCCGCCGGCGCCCGCGACGGTGAGGGTGAGAGTGCCCTTGCCCGCGACCGGCGAGGTGCCGGCGCGGCCGACGCCCGCACGGGTGTCGAGGACGCGGGCCGGGCCCGCGGCGACGTAGGTGCTGCCCCCCTCGTCGACGGAGTAGTAGCCGGACACGTCCGCGACCAGGTGGCTGGTGCCGGAACTCGCGGCGTAGAGGTCGACCGAGCCGTCCTTGCCGACCGGGACGGTCACCAGGTTCGGGTTGGTCTGGCCCTTCAGCCAGTTGATGTTCGACGCGGTCGGACGGGTGGTGCCGGTCGGGTACGCGGTCAGGTAACCGGGCGCGGTCGGTGCGGTGACCGTGACGTTCATGACGACCGAGGTGACGCCGGTGGCCGGGACGCCGCCGACGCCCGTGACCTTGAGCTTGACCGTGCCGTTCGCGCCGACGGGCGCGGTGCCGGCGCGGCCGACGCCGGCGCGGGTGTCGAGGACGCGGGCCGGGGCGAGCGCGTGGAACGTGGTCGCCGGGGACCGCGGGACGGCCTGGCACAGACCCTTGACGATCTCGCGGCCGTTCGGCGTGCCGAGGCCGGTGGCGAGGTCGTAGCCGGCGGCGGCCTGGTAGAGACCGCTGCTGTTGCCGGACGCGGTCATGTTGTTGTGACCGGTCGTCACGTCACGGAAGGCGCCGGCCGGGAGTTCGTACAGCGCCGGGTGGACGTAGCCGACCGCGCCGTTGGCCTGGCAGGCGAGGTCCTGGTCGGCCTGGGCGAGGAGCGCGGCCCAGACCGGGGCGGCGCCGCTGGTGCCGCCGATGATCCACCACCACTGGCCGCCGTCCTGGCCGAAGGCGACCGGGTATCCGGTGTTCCCGTCGCCGACCGCGGCGACGTCCGGGACCTGACGGCACTTCATGCCGGGGCCGGCGACGCAGGCGTCGCCGTAGCCGGGGCCGGTCCTCCCGTTCTGGAACCCGTCGGCCGCCACGGCGTGGTGCCGCGAGACACCGCCGCCGGAGCCGTTCCAGGTGGTCTGGTTGGCGACCGAGCCCCGCATGGTGGTGCCGCCGACGCCGAGGACGTACGGCGAGGAGGCCGGGTTGTCGGTCACGAGCTTGTCGCTGTTCGGCTGGTCCGGGACGCCGTTGCCGTCGTAGTCGGAGTAGCAGCCGGTCGAACCGCTGTCGCCGGACGCGGCGACGATGGTCTGCCCCTGCGCCGCGGCCTGCTGGAACGCCAGGTTCTCGGCGTCCATGACCTCGGTCGGGGTGTTCATCTCACAGCTGCCCCAGCTGACGGAGACGACCTTGGCGCGGTTCTCCGTGACGATCTTGCGGAAGACGTCCGTGCCGTCGTCCCAGGTGTTGGGGCCCTGGTAGACGAGGATCTTGGACTGCGGGGCGAGACCGATGATGGTCTGGACGTCCAGCGCGGTCTCCATGCCGGCGCCGGTGTCGAGGCCCGCCGGGACCGTGGGGCCGCCGTTGACCTTGACGGACGTCACGGGCACCTTGGTGCCGTGGCACGCCTGGTAGCTCGCGATGTCCTTCGGGTCGTAGTTCTCCAGCGAGTAGACGGCGACCGTGGTGCCGGTCTGCACGTTGGGCTGGTTCGCCATGTTGTAGGCGGACGCGAGCGACCGGGCGCTCCAGTAGTCCTGCTTGTCGTGCATCGGCGGGTAGTTCGGGTCCGAGTCGTCCGCGAACAGGTCCACGATGCCGGAGCAGAGCGCCGGGGTCGTTCCCGTCAGACGCGGCTGGCGGGCCGCCGTGCCGCTGCCGTCGCTCTCCTTCTGCACCCGGGCCGCGCGCCGCGCGCCGGTGTTCCGGGGTTCGAAGGAGGCCAGGCTGCTCAGTCCCACGACACCGCGGACGGCGTCGGCCGTCGCGCCGTCGAACTGCGGCGCCGCGGTGTTGGCGACGCCTTTCTTGCCGTCCTTCAGGCGGTAGCCGTCGAAGTCGGTCCGGAACGCCTTCGCCGCGCCGCCGACCGTCGTGGTCACCGGCAGGGTGAGGCCGTCTGCCTCCAGCTCGCCGACCGTGAGGCCCTTGGCCTCCAGTTCGGCCCTGACCTTCGCGACCGTCCGCGGCGCGGCGCCGAAGGTGGCGGCGAACTCGCCGGTGCCGAGGTACTGGCGGTACTGCGGCGACGTGGGGTCGGAGACCGCCGCGACGAAACGGTTCAGCGCGGCCTGGTCGCGGGGTTCCAGCACGACGTTCAGGTCGAGCTTCTCGCCCGCGGCCGGGTCCGCCGTACGGACGGCGCCCCGCGGGATCTTCGGAGCCGAGCCGACCCGCTTCGGACCGGGCTCCTCTGTGGTGGCGGCCTGTGCCGCCGGTATGCCGGCGGCGGTCACGGCGAGGGCGGCGACCGTCGCCGCACCCCATCTGAATGCCTTCTCACGGGCGTTTCGACCCATGCACACTCCCCTTTTCGCGTTCCCGTCGTCCCGGTGTACGGGCGGGGTGAGACCGCGGGAGGGCGTGACCGTGCGGCTGTACGGGCACGATGAGACACGTGCGGATGCGTTCCTGGGTCCGGGCCCGGCCCGGGACCCGACTTCGGTGATCCCCCCGGCGGTGTCATCGCTCCTGCGCGGTGGACGACGGCCAGACCTGAATCTCTATCAGGCGCCCTTCGCGCCCTCGACGGCGGGGCCCGGTCCTTTGCCGGACCGTGATCGCCGGATACCGGCATCTGCCGGACAAGACGGTCCCGACAGGACGGGATGGGCCGGAGCGCGGACGGACCCGTACGAAAGGATGCGGGGTGAGGGGAGTTTCAGCCGCCGGACCCGTCCAGCACCTCACGGAAATGGGTGTTCACGGCGAGCAGGCCGCCGTCGACGCGCAGCACCGTGCCCGTGATCCACGAGGCGTCCGCCGAGGCCAGGAAGGCGACCGCTGCGGCGATGTCCCGCGGTGTGCCCCGGCCGAGCGGATAGACGCGCTCGGCCGGCGCCGCCGGCCCGGCCTCGCGGCCCTCCCGGCCGCGGGGATCGTCCCGGCCGCGGCGTGCACCGCCTCCTCGTCCAGGCCGTCACCAGCACCCGGGCGCCCTCCGCGGCCAGCCGGCGGGCCGTGGCCTCACCGATGCCGCGGGCCGCGCCGGTGATCAGCGCCGTGTGCCCCTCGAAGCGGCCGGGGAAGTACGCGGGGCGCGGTTCGTGGAGGGATCACAGCACCGAACGCACCGCCCGCACCAGTGCCTGGGCACGGGGGTCCGCGGTCACCGTCGGGCGCATGCCGTTGGTCACGTACCCGAAGGCGATGCCCGACTCCTGGTCGGCGAAGCCCAGCGACCCGCCCCGTCCGGGGTGTCCGAAGGAGGTGGGGCCGAGCAGCGGGGAGGCCGGCCCGTGGAGCATGTGGCCGAGACCGAAGCGGGTGCCGACCATGAGCACGCGGTCGCCACCCGCGGACTCCTCGGTGCGGGCGAGGGTGAGGGTCGCGGGGGCGAAGAGCCGGACTCCGTCGACGGGACCCAGCGTGGCGGCGTAGAAGCGCGCCAGCGCGCGGGCGGTCGAGACGCCGCTCGAACCGGGCAGTTCGGCGGCCCGGTAGGCGGGGTCGTTCTCGTCGGGCTGGGGATCGATCGCTCCGAAGGCGCGCCGGGTGAGCGAGTCGGGGTCGCGGTATGCCTCGGTGACCGAGCGCTTGGCGCGCAGCCGCAGGGCTCCGCCGCCGGGGGGTTCGGTCTCCTCGACGGGACCGAGGCGGCCGACGCGGTACGCCTCGTCGTCCGGCAGACCTATCCACAGGTCGAGGCCGAGCGGGCGGGCGATCTCCTCGGCGACCCAGCGGCCGATGGTCCGGCCGGTGACCCGGTGGACGAGCCCGGCGAGCAGCCAGCTGAAGGTGTGGGCGTGGTAGCCGTGGGCGGTGCCGGGTTCCCAGGCGGGAGCCTGGGCGGCGATCGCCGCCAGGGCGGTCTCCCGGTCGGCGGCCTCGGCGAGGGTCAGCGGGCGGTCCAGGACGGGTACGCCCGCCTGGTGCGCGAGTGACTGGCGTACGGTCACCCGTTCCTTGCCCGCCGCCTTGAACTCGGGCCAGTACGTGCCGACGGGTGCGTCCAGGTCGAGCTGACCGCGCTGGTGGAGCAGCAGGGGCACGGCTGCGGCGACGCCTTTGGTCGCCGAGCGGACCACCTGCGCGGTGTCCACGGCCCAGGGTGCTTCCGCGGCGTTCCCGTCGACGTCCCTGGCGCCCGCCCAGAGGTCCACGACCTTCACGCCGTCGCGGTAGACGGCGAGCGCCGCGCCTCGTTCGCCGCGCTGCTCGAAGTTGCGCTGGAACGCGTCCCCGACCGGCTCGAACCCCGCCGCCACCGTGCCCCTGAGGTCCACGTTCCCCACTCCCTCGTTCGTTGCCGCGCGCCGCCCGCGTCCTCCCATGGTGCAACGCCCGCCCCCCGGGGTCCGCTTCCGGGGCCGTCCGGACGGCGGGGCGCCGAGGCGCCGGGGCGGGCCGGAGACCGGTCCGTCCGACGGCAGGCCACCCGACAGGCCCCTCGGCCAAGAGCGCGTCGACGCGTCTCATGCCTCGACAGGAGAACATGTGACACATTTCATTTCCGTTCGAGGAACCCACTTCCGAAGAAACAATTCGGCATCACGAAGAAACGTTTTCCGCGATTCAGAATGGACCCGCAGAGGGGAATTGTAACAAGAATCAATTCCCATGATCCTGAATTCCTATTCGAGAATAGGCTTCGACGTGCCCTGTTTATCCGGGATTGGCGTCCCTTTTCGTGCGTAGTGTGCTGGCGACCAACATGGGTGCTTCCGGGGACGTGAACCACCCGGGAGCCGACGCCTCACACAGGAAAGACGGTTTCTGATGAAGCTCAAATCCACTCGCGCCGCGCAACGGCGCACCGCTTCGTCCTGGCTCGCCGCGGCTCTCACCACCACGGTCGCCGCCGCGCTGGTGGCCGTGGCGCCGTCCCAGGCATTCGCCCTTGCCACTCCCGTGCCGCTGGGTACCGCGGACAGTTTCGCTGTCCTGGCCGGCCAGTCGGTCACCAACACCGGCCCGTCCGTGATCACCGGGGACGTCGGCGTCAGTCCGGGTACGGCCATCAGTGGATTTCCGCCGGGGATCGTGAACGGGGTCTTTCACTCCGCGGACGCTGTCGCGCTCCAGGCCAAGTCCGACCTCGTGGCGGCGTTCGACAACGCCGCGGGCCAGGCCACCGACGCGGCGCTTCCGCCGAACGCCGGGGGCCTGACGCTGGTCCCGGGCGTCTACACCGCCTCCTCGGCCCTGGGTCTGACCGGCACCCTCACCCTCGACGCCCTGGGCGACCCCAACGCGGTCTGGGTCTTCCAGGTCGGCTCGGAGCTGACGACGGCGTCGGCCAGCCGCGTCGCCCTCATCAACGGTGCGCAGCCGTGCAACGTGTTCTGGGAGATCGGCAGTTCGGCCACGCTCGGCACCAACTCGACCTTCGTGGGCAACATTCTGGCCCTGACTTCGATCAGCGCCACCACCGGCGCGAGCATCGACGGCCGGGCACTGGCCCGTAATGGCTCGGTCACTCTGGACACCAACCGCATCACCCGCGCCACCTGCACCGGTGGAACCACGACGGGCACGACGACCGGCACCACGACCGGCACAACGACGGGCACCACCACCGGCACGACGGGCGGCGTGCTGGGCGGCGTGCTCGGCGGGGTCGTGACCGGCGGCACCACCGGCGGCACCACCGCCGGCACCGGCGGCGGCACTGGCGGTGTCCTCGGCGGCGTGCTGGGCGGCGTGCTCGGCGGGGTCGTGACCGGCGGCACCACCGGCGGCACCACCGGGGCCACCACGGGGAACACCGTCGGAAACACCGCCGGGAACATCGCCGGCAACACCACGGGGGGCGGCAAGGGAGGTATGACCGGCGGTCACGACGGCGGCAAGCCGGGCCACGACCACGGCGGCAAGCCGGGCCACGACCACGGCGGATACGGCTACGGCGAGAAGCCCGACGCGCACGCCGGTTACGGCGACAAGCCTCAGGGACACGGCGGCTACGAAGGCTAGCCGGCAGCGCGGCCCGCGCGCTGAAGGCTGACAGCGAGCGGCGGAGCGCCTCTTCGGGCGCCCGCCGCGCGCTTCCACGAGACGGACGACGAGACGAACAGGGCGAGGCAGTGCTGGACGAAGTCGCGGCAGGGCAAAGGCAGGAGCGAGGGCGGGCCATGGGGCGGACCGAGACTCCGGAACCAGTCGTGGACGCCACGCGCGGAGAAGAGGAAGCCGGGCAGCGGGGAGCCTGGCGGGCGGGGAGGAGGGCCCTGAACACCGTGGTGGTCCTCTGCCTGGTCACCGCCCTGACGCACGTCGCCCTGGTGTTCCTGCACGTCGCACCCTCGAATGTCGTCTCCCGGACCTACGGCAAACAGGTGAACGCCTGGATCTACCCCCTCTTCGAACAGAACTGGCGGCTCTTCGCCCCGGACCCGGATTCAGTCAACCGGAGAATCTCCGCACGAACCGCGCACACGGCTCGGAACGGTTCCGTACAGGTCGGCCCCTGGACCGAACTGACCACGGTCGACGAAACAGCCATCGACCACAGCGTCTTCCCGAGCCACACCTCCCAGAACCTTCTGCGTCGGTCCTGGACGTCCTACGTCGAACTCCACGGGGGCGACGACGTCGCGCGTTCGGACCGGGCCGTGATGATGCGCCAGTACCTGCGCAACATCGCCGCCGACCGCATGACCGATCTGCACGGCAAGCCGTTCGAGTACATCCAGCTCCGGGTGGTCACCCTGCCCGTCTCCGCTCCAGGCACTGTGGCCGCTGACCGCCGTGCCTCTGCCACGAAAGCCGAAACACGGCTGCTGCCCTGGTGGAAGGTTGACTCCGATGCCCCTGACGGGAAATGACCTGATCCGTTCCTCCGCGTCCCCTGGCGAAGCGTCCGGGCGCCGGGCGCCCGCCCGTCTGTCCGTCTCGGCACATCGCGCGTGGACGCTGCTGACCGCACGCCCCCTCTCGCTCTACGCGGTGTCGGTCCTGCGCATCGGGTACGGCCTGCTCTACCTGGTCTACCTGCTGCGCGAATTCCCGTACCGCGACGAGATCTGGGGCCCCGGTTCACCATGGACGCCGGCACTGGCGCGGCAGCTCTTCGACCAGACGGGCTGGGTCAGCATGCTCACGCTGTCGGACGGCCGGGTCTACTTCGAGTGCTGCTACGCGGCGGCTCTCGTCGTCTGCGCGTTGTTCGCGCTGGGCTGGCGGACCCGTGCCCTGTCCGTGCTCTTCGCCGTCGTGGTGACCTCGTTCCACGCGCGGTCGATCTTCATGACGGACGGAGGCGACAACCTCGTTCTCCTGATGGCGCTCTACCTGGTCCTCACCGCATCCGGCCGCCGCTGGTCCCTGGACGCCCGAAGGCTCCGCCGCAGGTCCGCCACTCGTACGCGGGGCCGTTGGCGGTCCGGCGCGGTACCGCGACTCCGTGAGGCACGGCGCACTCTGGTCACGACGGTGCACAACTGCGGGCTCCTCGTGATCGCGTTCCAGGTGTGCTTCCTCTACGGCGCGGCGGGCCTGTACAAGGTGCAGGGCGGCACCTGGGGTGCCGGAACCGCGCTGCACTACGTGCTGAACCTTGAACTTTTCCAGCCGTGGCCCGCGCTCTCCCATTGGCTGGACGGCCACGCGGTCGCCATCGCGGTGGCCGGCTACCTGACCGTGCTCCTCCAGGTCGCCTTCCCTTTCGTGCTGTTCGGCAGGCTCAAGTACCCGGTACTGACCATGCTGCTCGGCATGCACGTCGGCATCGCCGTACTCATGGGACTTCCCCTGTTCTCCGGTGCGATGATCATCGCCGACGCCGTGTTCCTGCCGGACCGCTTCTACACCGCGGTGGCAGACCTGTGCCGACGGCCGGTCCGGCGGCTGCGGACGGCCCGGACCGCGTCAGGAGCACGCACGGGGTCCATGCCGAAGCAGGGAAACCCCGCATCCCTGCTCCGCGGTCGCCCCTGAGGACCTGTCAGGCGACGTTCGCCCCGTCGCGACGCCCGGCACGGCGTCCCACGGCGTCGGCGCGTCAGCCGAGCGGGCCCACGAGGAGGTGGATGCGGCGCCTGGCGATCCACCGCGCCGGACGCCGCTCCTCGACGAGCGACCGTGCCTGACGCGGCACTAAGCCGCGGGGGGCCGGACGCCGGGCCTGCGGTCCGGCGGCAACGCGCAGGCCGGCGAGCCGCCGGGCAGGCGGGTGCGGTTGGTGGCGACGATCCGGTACACGCCATGGGCGATCCACCGCAGAGGAGGCAGGGTGAGCAGGCCGCCCAGCCACGCCCAGAGCCCACCGACGCTCAACAGGATCCTGGCGACGGCCTGCGCGCCGCCGTACACCGTGCCGGCCCGCGAGACCCACAGCAGTTCGTGCTCGGCCCGCTGCTGGGTGACGCCGAGGGTGGCCAGATCCGCGAACTGCCACGGCGTCACGACGCAGGCCGGCCGCAGTCGCCGCTTGAGGTAGGTCACCGATGCCGTGCAGAACGCGCAGTCACCGTCGTAGACGAGCACAGGTCGCATCCCCTCATCCTGCCCGAGCGCACGGCCCCGCGCCCGGAGGCAGCCCCGCTCACGGCCCGCGTCGTGAACGTCTGCCAGGGGTCGGGGGCAGGAGGACGCCGCGCACGGGAGGCCAGGTCGATGTACTCGCCGCCGCGGGCGTGGACGGAGCAGCGCGCATCGTGAGGACGGCACACGGCGTGCGCGGGTGCCGGAAGCTCGGCGAGGTCCCGGAAGGGTGAGGGACGCCCGTCGCGCGAATGCCGGCTCATGCTGCCGCGACCGGGAACCGCGGGTTCCCGGCGGAGTCGGCGTCAGACGGTCTGCGGCGAGAATCCGAAGGGCAGTTCGAGGCGGTGGCGCGCCATCAACGCGGCGTCGCCCAGCACGTCCGGGGTCCGCCCGTCGCCCGCGATCACGCCGTCGCTGAGGATCACCGAGCGCGGGCAGAGTTCCAGGGCGTAGGGCAGGTCGTGGGTGACCATCAGGACGGTGACGTCCAGGGAGCGCAGGACGTCGGCGAGTTCGCGGCGTGAGGCGGGGTCCAGGTTGGAGGAGGGCTCGTCCAGGACGAGGATCTCCGGTTCCATCGCGAGCACCGTCGCCACCGCCACCCGCCTGCGCTGCCCGAAGGAGAGGTGGTGCGGCGGCCGGTCAGCGTACTCCGCCATGCCCACGCGCTCCAGTGCGGTGCGGACGGCCGACTCCAGCGCGGCGCCGCGGACACCGGCCGCGGCGGGACCGAAGGCGACGTCCTCGCGCACGGTCGGCATGAAGAGCTGGTCGTCAGGGTCCTGGAAGACGATCCCGACCCGGCGCCGGATCTCGGCGAGGTTCCGCTTCTCGACGGGCAGCCCGGCGACGGCGACCGTGCCGGCGCCGCCGGTGAGGATGCCGTTGAGGTGCAGTACGAGGGTGGTCTTGCCGGCGCCGTTGGGGCCGAGCAGAGCGACGCGCTCGCCCCGGCCGACGGTCAGGTCGACGCCGAAGAGGGCCTGGTGGCCGTCCGGGTAGGCGTACGCGAGGCCGCGCACCTCCAGCGAAGGGGGCACGGAGCCGGGCGAGGCCGTCGAGGGGGAGGTCATAGCGTCCATCCGAGGAGGCAGATCACGAGGGCGGCGAGCGGGAGCGAGGCGGCTCCCGCCCACTGGGCCCGGGAGGCGGTCACCTCGTCGATGACCGGCATGGTCCCCGCGTACCCGCGGCTGACCATGGCGAGGTGGACGCGTTCGCCCCGCTCGTAGGAGCGGATGAAGAGCGCGCCTGCGGACTTGGCGAGGACGCCCCAGTGGCGGAGGCCCTTCGCTTCGAAGCCCCGGGAGCGGCGGGCGATCGACATCCGGCGCATCTCGTCGCCGATCACGTCGCCGTACCGGATCATGAAGGCGGCGATCTGGACAAGCAGCGGCGGGAGGCCGAGCCGCTGGAGTCCGAGCAGCAGGGCGCGCAGTTCGGTGGTGGAGGCGAGGAGCACCGAGGCGGCGACGCCCAGGGTGCCCTTGGCCAGGACGTTCCAGGCGCCCCACAGGCCCGGGACGGAGAGCTGGAGGCCGAGGAACCCGGTCTGCTCGCCGGGGACCACGAAGGGCATGAGGAACGCGAAGGCCACGAAGGGGACCTCGATCACGAGCCGCCGCAGCAGGAAGCCGACCGGCACGCGGGCCCGTGCCGCCACCGCGCCGAGCAGGAGGGCGTAGAGGCCGAAGGCCCAGACAGCCTCGCGCGGCGTGGAGACCACGACCAGCACGAAGGCGAGGACAGCGGCCAGTTTGGTGTGCGCGGGCAGCGCGTGGACCGGCGAGTCCCCCCGCCGGTAGAGCGTGTGCGCGTGTCCCGCCCCCACCTCAGACCCGGGCCTCGTGCGGCGCCTCGGCCGTGTCCCTGCGACGCCTGACGAGCCAGAAGGCGCCGGAGCCGACCGCCAGGGTCGCTCCCACGCCGATCATGCCCGCGAGGCCGCCGGAGAGCCGGGTCGTCTCGATGCCCTCGACGCCGTAGTCGGCGAGCGGGGAGCCCGCTGCGGCGTGCTCCTCGACCTTCCGGTCGATGCCCTTGTCGGCGGCGACCTTCTCCAGTCCGTCCGGGCTCGCGGAGGCGTAGAAGGAGACGAAGCCGGCCAGTACGAGGGCGGTGACCAGGCCGCCGGCCCACAGCTTCCGCGGCGAGGGGCCGCCGGCGGGGGCGGTCTCCCGGGACGGGGCGGCGTCGACCAGTTCACCGGCGATGCGCAGCTTGAGCGGCGTACGCAGACCGCGGGCTCCGTGGACGAGGTCGGGGCGGACGGCGATGACCGCGCCGACGGTCAGCATGGTGATCACGGCCTCGCCGAGGCCGATCAGCACGTGGACGCCGACCATGGCGGTCAGGACCTTGGGCAGCGGCACGTCGGTGGTGCCGCCGACCGCGTAGACGAGGGTGAAGGCGACGGCCGCGGCGGGCACGGAGACGAGCGCGGCCACGAAGGAGGCCACGGTCACCGAGCGGCGGGTGCGCGGCAGGACGAGGACGAGGCCGCGGAAGAGCGCGTAGGCGACCACGACCGTGACGACACCCATGACGGAGATGTTCACACCGAGCGCGGTGAGGCCGCCGTCGGCGAAGAGGATGCCCTGGATCAGCAGCACGACGGCGATGCAGAGCACGCCGGTGTAGGGACCGACGAGGATGGCCGCCAGCGCGCCGCCGAGCAGATGCCCGCTGGTTCCGGCGGCGACCGGGAAGTTCAGCATCTGGACGGCGAAGACGAAGGCCGCGACGAGACCGGCGAGCGGGACGGTCCGGTCGTCGCCGTGGCCTCCGGCGCCGTCGCCGGCCAGCTCGCGGCGGGCACCGCGCAGGCTGACCGCGACGGCGCCCGCGGCGAGGACTCCGGCGGCGGCCGAGACCGGAGCGTTGATGAATCCATCAGGTACATGCACGGCATTGATGATAGGCGGTACCTGCAAAGAGCTTGCAAGAGCGCACTTGATACAGAAGTCGCAGCGCGCGTACGCCGTGAAATATGGGACATTAGGTAATAAATGAGTCAAGCGTGAGGAGTCGACCGATGCACCCTGTCGACGACCACGGCGTCGAGGATCACGCCAAAGGCCGGATCATCACCGACGCCCCGCTCTCCCGGCCCGTGCCGGTCGCCCTGCGCTACGACCCCGACGCCGCTCCCGACGCCGTGCGCTTCGCCTTCCCCGGAAACGTCGAATGGTCCTTCCCGCGCACGCTGCTCGAGTCCGGGGTGCGCGCCCCCGCCCGTCGCGGCGACATCGGCATCTGGCCGTGCGGCCGGGTGCAGACGGTCGTGGAGTTCCACACGGCGGACGGCGTCGCCGTCGTGCAGTTCGACACCACCGCCCTGCTGCGCTTCCTCAGACACACCTACGCCGTCACCGCGTCGAGCTCGACACGATGACGGCGTAGGGCGGCGTCGGTTCCCCGTCCCCACGGGTTCCGGCGCGATCCGGGGCGCGACCGCTCTTCGCGGCCCCGGAGTACGGGGGGTCTCAGACGTACCGGGGGTCAGACCTTCACGAGCCTGCGGTCCGTGTCCGCGCCGGGGTCGCCCGGGGACCCGGCGGGCCGGGCCAGGCCCTCGCCCTCGACGTCCACGTTCGGCAGCAGCCGGTCCAGCCACTTCGGCAGCCACCACGCCTTGTGCGCGAGCAGGGCGAGCACCGCGGGCACGATCGCCATCCGGACGACGAAGGCGTCGAAGAGGACGGCGACGGCCAGCCCGAAGCCGATCATCTTCACCATCTGCTCGCTGGAGCCGATGAAGCCGGCGAAGACGGCCATCATGATCACCGCGGCGGCGGTGACGACCCGGGCGCCGTGCCGGAAGCCGGTCACGATCGCCTCGCCGGGCCGCTCCCCGTGGACGTACGCCTCGCGCATCCGGGTGACCAGGAAGACCTCGTAGTCCATGGCCAGGCCGAAGACCACGCCCACCATGAAGATCGGCATCATCGACATGATCGGGCCGGTCTGCTCGACCCCGAAGAGGTCGCCGAGCCAGCCCCACTGGAAGACCGCGACCACCGCGCCGAGGGCGGCGACGACCGACAGCAGGAAGCCGAGAGCCGCCTTCAGGGGGACCAGCAGCGAGCGGAAGACCACCATCAGGAGCAGGAACGCGAGCCCGACGACCAGCGCGAGATAGGGCACCAGCGCGTCGTTCATCTTCTGCGAGAAGTCGATGTTCATCGCGGTGGCGCCGGTCACCAGGACGTCGTCGCCGGTGGCGTCCCGGATGTCGTGAACCAGCTCCTCGGTCGCGACCGAGGACGGCCGGTCCTTCGGGATCACGGTGATCGTCGCGGTGTCGCCGGCCTTGTTGGGGGTCGGCGGGGTGACCGCCACGACTCCCTCCAGGCCCTCGATCGTGTCGGCGGTGGACTCGGCGGCGCCCTCGTCGCCGTCGACGACCACCAGCAGCGGCCCGTTGAAGCCCGGACCGAAGCCGTCCGACAGCAGGTCGTAGGCGCGGCGCTGGGTGGTGGAGGTCGGCTGGGAGCCCTCGTCGGGCAGGCCCATCTCCAGCGAGGAGACCGGCACCGCGATCGCGCCCAGGCCGATCACACCGGCCAGCAGCACCATGACGGGGCGGCGGATGACGAACCGGGCCCAGCGGGTGCCCATGTTGGGCGTGCCGTCGTCCTTCCGGGTTCCCTTGCGCTGCTTGCGGCCCACGACCAGGGAACCGGCGAAGCCCAGGAGGGCGGGGATCAGGGTGAGCGCGATCAGCACGGCGATCAGGACCGTGCCGGCGGCGGCGAAGCCCATCTTCGTCAGCATCGGGATGTTGACGACGGCGAGACCGACGAGTGCGATGACGACGGTGAGGCCCGCGAAGACCACGGCGGAGCCCGCGGTTCCGGTCGCCCGGCCGGCAGCCTCCTCGGGCTCGCGGCCCTCGGCGAGCTCCGCGCGGTAGCGGGAGACGATGAAGAGGGCGTAGTCGATGCCGACGGCGAGGCCGATCATCATCGCGAGGGTGGACGTCGTGGAGCCGAGGTCCAGCACACTGGCGAGCGCGGTGATCGTGGAGACGCCGATGCCGACGCCGATGATCGCGGTCAGCAGCGGAAGTCCGGCGGCGACCAGCGAGCCGAAGGTGATGACGAGGACGATGCCGGCGATGACGACGCCGACGATCTCGCCGGCACCCGTCTCGGGCATGGCCTGGAGCGCGTCACCGCCGATCTCGACGGTCATGCCCTTGCCCTGGGCGTCGTGCGCCGTCTCCTTCAGCGCCTCGCGGGTCTCGTCGGTCAGCTCCATGGCGGAGACCTTGTAGCTGACGGAGACGTAGGCGGTGGAGCCGTCCTCGGAGACGGCCTTGGCCTCGTAGGGGTCGTTGACCGAGGCGACCTGGTCCGAACCGGACTTCAGCGCGGCTACGGTCTCCTGGACCTCGGCCTTGGGGGCCGGGTCGGTCATCTTCTGCCCTTCGGGGGCCTTGAAGACGACCCGGGCGGTGGCGCCGTCGGCGCTGCCGCCGGGGAAACGCTCTTCCAGGAGGTCGAAGGCGCGCTGGGCCTCGGTGCCGGGGATCGAGAAGGAGCCGGAGGTCGCGGCGGGCGCGGACGCGGCGCCGACCCCGGCGAGCGCGAGCAGCGCGACCCAGAGCAGGGCGACGAGCCGTCGGCGCCGGAAGGCGGAGCGACCCAGCTTGTAGAGGAACGTGGCCACGGGGGCGTACTCCCATTGGTGAGGGGGACAAGGGCATGGGGAGCCGGCCCGACGGCGTGAGCGGTGCGACGTCAGGTACTGCGGTCGAAGGGGCGCCGGACGCCGGGTGAGGGGGCACCTCGGCGTCGTGACGGGGCCGGGTCGGAGGCCGGGGCCTCCGGGTCAGACGCCGAGTGCGGGGAGCACGACGGCGTCGACGTAGCCGGTGAGGAAGGCGTGGTCCACCGGCTGATCCTCGATCAGCGGGCGGGCGATGAACGCCCCGATCAGGAGGTGGGGCACGAGCTTGAGAGCCGGGTTCCCGGCACTGACCTCGCCCCGGTCCACCGCTCGCCTCAGCACCTCGTCGAGTCCGGTCATCTCGGGTTCGACGAGCAGCTCGCGCAGTGCCTGGAGCAGTTCGGGGTTGTTGTGGACGGCATGGGCCAGACCCCGCATCAGCGCGGAGTCCTTCTCCATCTGGCAGTCGTCGGTCCGCTCCAGCATCGCGTGGAAGTCGCCGCGCAGGGTGCCGGTGTCGATGTCGGCGAGGCTGACGGGCTTGTTGTGGCGCAGGGCCCTGGCGACGAGTTCGGCCTTGCTCCCCCACTGGCGGTAGAGGGTGGCCTTGCTGGAGCGGGTGCGGGCGGCGACGGCGTCCATGGTGAGGGCGTCGTATCCGACCTCGCGCAGAAGGTCGAGCACGGCTTCGTACAGCTCGGCCTCCCGCTCCGGGGTGAGCCTGCTGCGGGCCATGGGACCCTCCTTCCGAACGAAACCGTTTCGTACGGCATGACGCTACCCGACCCCACTGCGAAACGAAACCGTTTCGTACGTGTCGTGTCCCACACCGGCCCGGCCACGGAAGGCGGAACTCCGCCCGAAAGAGTCACGTTCCCGAGTTGCCGCGCCCCCTCCCCGCGGAAAGCATTGGGGAGTGAGTGACGACCTCGCGTATCTCCGCTTCCCGCACCTCCACGACGACCTGCTGTGCTTCGCGGCCGAGGACGATCTCTGGGTCGCGCCCCTCGCCCCCGAGGGGGAACCGTCCGGCCGGGCCTGGCGGATCACCGTCGACCGGACCCGGGTCGGCCACCCGCGCTTCTCGGGCGACGGGCGCCAGATCGCCTACACGAGCTGGCGCAGTCTCGACCCGGAGATCCACCTCGCCCCGGTCGCCGGCGGACCCTCGCGCCGGCTCGGCTTCTGGGGCTCGACCGACACCCGGGTCTGCGGCTGGTCACCCGACGGCGACATCCTCGCCGTCTCCTCGCACGGACAGCCCTTCTCGTACTACTCCTGGGCGTACACCGTCCCCACCGACGGCTCCCCCGGCGGCCGGATGCCCTGGGGTCCGGTCTCCGACATCGCGGTCGCCGACATCGAGGGCGAACGGCGCACCCTGCTGCTCACCGGCAAACCGCCGCACGAACCGGCGGCCTGGAAGCGGTACCGGGGCGGCGCGACGGGACGGCTGTGGATGCACGGCAGGCGACTGCTCCCGGACATCGGCGGCCACCTGGCGGCGCCGATGTTCGTCGCCGGCCGGATCGCGTTCCTCTCGGACCACGAGGGCGTCGGCAACCTCTACTCCTGCCTCCCCGACGGCACCGACCTGCGCCGCCACACCGACCACGACGCCTTCTACGCCCGGCACGCCTCCAGCGACGGACGCCGGGTCGTGTACCAGTGCGCCGGCGACCTGTGGATCGTGGAGGACCTGACCTCCCCGGACGCCACGCCCCGCAGGCTCGACGTCCGGCTCGGCGGCCCGCGCGCCGGGCGCCGCCGCTATCACGTCCCCGCCTCCCACCACGTGGACGCGCTCTCCGTCGACGAGACCGGGCGCGCCGGCGCCGTCTCGGTCCGGGGCAGTCTCTACTGGCTGACTCATCGCGACGGGCCCGCCCGCACGATCACCGACACCCCGGGCGTCCGGGTCCGGCTGCCCGAGATGCTGGGCAGCAGCGGCCGGATCGCCTACGTCACCGACGCCGAGGGCGACGACGCCGTGGAGCTCGCCTACCTCCCGCGGGCCAGCGGCGCCCGGCCCCCGCGTCGGCTCGCCGCCGGGGAACTCGGCCGGGTCGAGGAACTGGTCGCCGACCCCGACGGCGAACGCCTCGCCATCGCCTCCGACGACGGCCGGCTGCTGCTCGTCGACACCGCCGAGGACCCCGGGGACGCCTCCCCGCCCGAGGAGTCCGGGCGAGCCGAGGTCACCGAGCTGATCCGCTCGCTCAACGGACCGGTGCGCGACCTCGCCTTCTCGCCCGACGGCGCCTGGCTGACCTGGTCCCATCCAGGCATCGGCCGCTCCCTGCGGCAGATCAAGATGGCCAGGATCGCGGGCCCCGGTGCCCCCACGATCGTCGACGTCACCAACGGCCGCTTCGAGGACGAGAACCCGGTCTTCACCCGCGACGGCCGCTATCTCGCCTTCCTCTCCTGGCGGGGCTTCGACCCGGTGTACGACGTGCACACCGGCGACCTGTCCTTCCCGCTGGGCTGCCGTCCCTATCTCGTCCCGCTGTCCTCGGCCACCCCCTCCCCCTTCGCGCTGCTGCCGGACGGCCGCCCCGTGGCGGGCGGCCTCGACCCGGTCGAGGACACCGGTGAGGCGGGCGACGGCACGGTGACCGTGGAGGCCGAAGGGCTGGAGAGCCGGGTGACGCCCTTCCCGGTGACGGCCTCCAAGTACTCGGCGCTCCAGCCGGTGAGCGGCGGCGGCCTGGTCTGGCTGCGCTGGCCCATCTCGGGGGCGCTCGGCGAGACCTTCGCCAACCCCTCCGACACCTCCGGACGCCCCACCCTGGAGCACTTCGGCATCACCAAGGCCCGCAAGACCGAACTCGTCCAGCACCTCGACTGGTTCGCGGTCAGCGGGGACGGCTCACGGCTCGTCGTGGCCGACGAGAGCGAACTACGGGCGGTACCGGCGACGGAGCCCGGCGACGGCGACTCGACCGTCTACATCGACCTGCGGCGGATCCTGCACGAGGTCGACCCGAAGGCGGAGTGGCGTCAGGCGTTCGACGAGGCGGGCCGGATCGTCCGCTCCTACTTCTGGGAGCCCGATCTGGGCGGTGTCGACTGGACCGCGGTGCTCGACCAGTACCGCCCGCTCGTCGAACGGGTCGCCTCGCCGGACGAGTTCGCCGATCTGCTGCGCGAGGTCATGGGTGAACTCGGGACCTCGCACGCGTATGTCACCCCCGCCCGGCGCAACGAGGGCCCGCCCCACTACCAGCGGCCGATGGGGCTGCTGGGCGCGAACCTGGTGCGGCGCGACGAGGGCTGGACGGTCAAGCGCATCCTGCCCGGCGACTCCTCCGACTCCAAGGCCCGCTCTCCGCTGGCCGGCACCGGCATCCGGGAGGGCGCGGTCCTCACCCATGTGGACGGCCGCCCGGTGGACCCCGTGTGCGGCCCGTACCCGTTGCTCTCGTCCTGCGGCGGCACCACGGTCGAACTCACCTTCCGGCCGGCCGAGGGCGAGGGGCCCGCGCGGCGGGTGGCGGTCGTCCCGCTGGTCGACGAACGGCCGCTGCGCTACCAGGACTGGGTGGCGAAACGACGTGCCGTGGTCCGGAGGATCAGCGGCGGCGCGTGCGGCTACCTGCACATCCCGGACATGGGCGGTTCGGGCTGGGCCCAGTTCAACCGCGACCTGCGGATGGAGGTCTCCCGGCCGGCCCTGATCGTGGACGTGCGCGGCAACGCCGGCGGCCACATCAGCGAGCTCGTCGTGGAGAAGCTCACCCGCAGAATCCTGGGCTGGGACCTGACCCGGAACGCGCAGCCCGTCAGCTACGCCTCGAACGCGCCGCGCGGGCCTGTCGTGGCCCTCGCCGACGAGGCCACGTCCTCGGACGGCGACATGATCACGGTCGCCTTCAAGCTGCTCGGCCTCGGCCCGGTGGTGGGACAGCGGACCTGGGGCGGCGTCGTCGGCATGACGGGCCGTCACCGCCTGGTGGACGGAACGCAGATCACGGTGCCGATGAACGCCGCGTGGTTCCCCGAGTACGGCTGGTCCGTCGAGAACCACGGCGTGGAACCGGACCTGGAGATCCTCCGCACCCCCCTGGACTGGGCGGAGGGCCGGCACGCGCAGCTGGACGACGCGGTCGCCCTGGCGCTGTCGCTGCTGGCCGGGAACCCCGCAGCCAGCCCGCCGGACTACGACTCGGTGCCCGACCGTTCGCGCCCGAAGCTGCCGCCGAGGTCCAGCAGGTAGGCGGCGCCCGGCCGGCCGTCGAAGCGCTCGTCCCGGACCGGCCGGAAACCGGTCCGGGCGAGCACCGCGCGCGAGCCCGCGTTGTCGAGGGTCGTCGCGGCGCGCAGCGTCCGCAGCCCGTACACGTGGGCCGCCAGCCCGCAAAGCTCCTGTACACCGGCGGTGGCCAGACCCCGCCCGGCGGCCTTCTCCGCGACGCGGTAGCCGAGTTCGGCCGAGCCGTCCGCCACGTCGACGAGATTGAACCGCCCGAGGATCTCCCCGTCGTCCCCGACCCGCACGTGGAAGAGGATCGCGCCGGTCCGCTGCTCCTCGAGCAGCGCCCGGTGCCGGTCGTCGAACGCGGCGAAGTAGGCGTCCCCGCGATCGGGTACGGACGCGGCGAAGTACGCCCGGTTCTCCCGCTCGAAGGCGAGCAGGGCGGGCGCGTGGTCGGGGCGGAGGGCTTCGAGTCCGGGCATGGGGGGACGCTACGCGCCACGGCGGGCGGAGGCATCCGGATTGCCGCCCCGGCGGCGCGGCGAACAGACCCGCGGGCGCCCGACGGCCCGACCGCGCGGTGACGGACGGGGACGGACCGGGGACGGCGGCATCGCGGCGTCACGGCGCGGGCGGACCACGCGAAGGCGCACCCGGCGTCCCGGGTGCGCCTTCCTCAGGGAACGGCCGTCAGACGTCGTAGTCCTGGTCGAAACGGTCCTGCGCCTCCGTCTGGGCCCGGCGCTCCTCGTCGGAGCGGTCCTTGGCCTGGGAAGCGCGCTCGGACGCCTCGTCCTTCGCGTTGCCCATCTTCGCCTTCGCCTGACCGGCGAGGTCCTGCGCCTTGTCCCTGAACTGTTCTGCCTTGCCCATGAACGTTCACTCCTGGGTGGGTGAGGGATACGGGGCGTGTCGCCCCTGGGGCCTCGACCAGCGTGGCACGGCAGGACAATCCACGCATTTCGATCAGACGGGGCGAGCTACCGGGCCGCGTCGCCCCTTCCACGGGCCTGCTCGTCGGCCGCTCCGCCCGCCCCCACCAGCCCCCGGGAGACCCCGGAGAGCCGTGGTTCGAAGCGCTTCATCTCACGCTGCCCGACGGTGGCGATGAGCCCCGGCAGAGCGCCCCGCACGGACTGCATCCCGCGCAGCCACCACTGCGCGTACACATGCGGCGAGCGCCGCTCGATGCCGGCCACGATCCGGTCGACGGCCGGGCCCAGCGGGTAGGTGCGGTTCGACGGCCAGGGCAGCCGGGACCTCAGCTCCCGCATCACGTCGTTCTGGTCCGCCCCCCGGACCATGTCGGTGTCGGTCCAGGACAGATAGCCGACGCCGACCCGCACCCCCTTGTACCCGACCTCCGCCCGCAGGCTGTGCGCGAATGCCTCGACACCCGACTTCGAGGCGCAGTACGCCGTCATCATCGGCGCCGGGGTGATCGCCGCGAGCGAGGCGATCTGGAGGAAGTAGCCGCGCGACTCCATCAGGACCGGCAGGAAGGACCGGGCGGTGACCGCTCCGCCGATCAGGTTGACCTCGACGACCCGGCGCCAGGCGACCGGGTCGGAGTCCACGAAGGGCCCGCCCGACGCGACCCCCGCGTTGGCGACGACGATGTCGACCTTGCCGAAGCGTTCCTTGACCTCCCGCGCGACCCGGGTCATCGCCTCGTGGTCCGTGACGTCCGCGTGCCACCAGTCGGCCTCGGTGTGCAGCCGCCCGGCGACCTGCTTCAGCTCCTCCGGCTCCAGGCCGACCAGCGCGATCCGCGCGCCGCGCGCGGACAGCTTGCGGGCGAGCAGCTCGCCGACACCACGGGCCGCGCCCGTGACGACCGCGACCTGTCCCTCCAGGCTCACCCTGCTCATGTGTCCTCCTTCACACCCAGGTACGTGGCGGTCAGTTCGCGGATCTGCGCGGTGACGGCCTCCGGGGCCTCCACCGGTGTCATGTGGCCCATGCCCGGCAGTTCGACGAGCCCCACGCACCGTGGCAGCGCCGCCGCGAGGGTGCGGGCGTGGACGGGCGGGGTCAGCCGGTCGGCCGAGCCCACGAGCACGGCCGCCGGCGGGGTGAGCCGGGCGAGCCCCGCCTCCAGGTCGAGTTCCGCCAGGACACGCGACCAGGCCACCCGGGAGGCCCGCGGGCAGGCGTGCACGATCCGGGCGCAGGCGTCGACCCGCTCCGGAGCGGAACGGGGCCCCATCGTGGCGTACTCGAGGATCCGCCGGGAGACGGGCGTCACCGGCCCCAGCGGCGCCCTCGCCCCCAGGATCCACCGGGTCAGCCGGGTCCGCAGGCCGCCGGCCCGGATCGGCACGACGAGGGACTCCGCCGTCAGCCGCGCCGGGCCGGTGGAGCAGAGCAGGACGGCGGCGGCGTGTTCCCGCAGCCCGGGACGGTCCGCGGCGGCCATGATCGTCATGCCACCCATGGAATGGCCCGCCAGGACCGCCTTCTCGCCGGGTGCGAGGGTCGCGGCGAGCACGGCCTCCAGGTCGTCGGCGAGGGCCGTGGTCGAGTACCCGTACCGGCCGGCCGGCGGCGTACGGCCATGACCGCGCTGGTCGTAGGCGATGACCCGGTGGTCGGCGGACAGGTCGCGTATCTGCTCGGCCCAGAAGGCGATCGAGCAGGTCCAGCCGTGGGCGAGCACGACGGGCGGGGCGTCCTCGGGCCCGGACACCTCGACGTGGACCGTCGAGCCGTCGGCCGAGACGGCGGTCAGCTCGCGGACGGGCCGCGGGGCGGCGGGGCGGCTCACTTGGCCGTCTCCTTCTTCCTGGCGGGCCGCCGGGCGGGGGCGGACGCCGCCGGGCCGGGGACCCGCAGCACCTCGTACTCCGCGAGGTCGAGCTGCCGCGTCTCCCGCCGGAACTCGCTCGTCGTGCCGGGCCACAGCGTGGTGTTGCGGCCGCCTGCGTCGAGGTACCAGCTGTCGCAGCCGCCGGCCTTCCACACGGTGCGTTCCATCCGGGACTGCACCTTGCGGTTCCAGGCGCCGACGGCGGAGGGCCTGGCGGCCAGGGCGGCGCGGCCCTCGGCGCCGTCGCGGGTCAGCACGTCGAGCTGCCGCAGGTAGTCGGCGAGGTAGTTCAGCTGGGACTCGATCATGAGGATCATGGAGGAGTTCCCGAGTCCGGTGTTGGGACCGATGATCGTCATCCAGTTGGGGAAGCCGGCGGCGGTGGCGCCGCGCAGCGACTCCATGCCGTCCTTCCACGCCTCGGCGAGCGTGTGGCCGTCGGCGCCGACGACGCGCTCGGCGATCGGCATGTCGGTGACGTGGAAGCCCGTACCGAAGATGATCGCGTCGGCCTCGGTCTCGGTGCCGTCGGCGGCGACGAGCGTGCTGCCGCGGACCTCGCGCAGCCCGGAGGCGACCACGTCCACATTGGGACGTACGACGGCCGGGTAGTACTCGCTGGAGAGCAGGATCCGCTTGCAGCCGATGCGGTACGAGGGGGTCAGCTTGGCGCGCAGCACCGGGTCCTTGACCGCCCTGGCGATGTTGGCCTTGGCGAGGGACTCGACCAGGCCCAGCTCGGTCGGACGCTTGGTGAAGGCGCTGACCTGGAGTTCCCGGATACCCCAGAGCAGTCCGCGGCGCATCGTCCCGGTGGCCGGCAGCCTGCGGTGCAGCCAGCGCTCCGGGGCGGTGATGGCGCGGTCCATACGCGGCATCACCCACGGGGGCGTGCGCTGGAAGAGGGTGAGCGAACCCACCCGGGGCTGGATCGCGGGCACGATCTGGATGGCGGAGGCGCCGGTGCCGATCATGGCGACCCGCTTGCCCGCGAGGTCGTAGTCGTGGTCCCAGCGCGCCGAGTGGAAGACCTTGCCCGGGAAGTCCGCGAGGCCGGGGATCTCCGGGATCTTCGGGTCGGAGAGCGGGCCGGTCGCGGAGACGACCACGTCGGCGGTGAAGGAGCCCTGGGAGGTCTCGATCTCCCAGCGCAGCGCGTCGGTGTCCCATCGCATCATCAGCACCTCGTGTCCCAGCCGCAGGTGCGGGCGGAGCCGGAAGGTGTCGGTGACGTGCTCCAGGTACGCGCGGATGTGGCGCTGGCCCGAGAACGTCCGCGGCCAGTCCGGGTTCGGCGCGAAGGAGAAGGAGTAGAGGTGCGAGGGGACGTCGCAGGCGCAGCCGGGGTAGCTGTTGTCCCGCCAGGTGCCGCCCACGGAGTCCGCCCGCTCCAGAACGACGAAGTCGGTGATCCCCTCGCGACGCAGCCGCACCGCCGCGCCGAGGCCACCGAAGCCCGATCCGATCACCGCCACCCGAACGTGCTCGTGGTTCGTCATGCCGCCTCCGCCGCACCCAAGACTCCGCCAGCAATCACTGGCACGATTGGGAGGGTAGAGCAGCCCGCTACCGGGCGGTAGGGGTACGACAAGGGAAAGTTACCGGCGGTACAACATAGGCTGGCGGGCGTGGCGGAAGGATCGGATCACGTGACGGATCAGTCGGCGGGGCGGACGAGGGGGAACCGGGACGGGGCGGACCGCACGCAGCGGACGGACCGGACGGACGGCGTCCGCGAGTACCGCAGGGAGGAACTGGCCGCGGCGGCCGGCATCACCGTGCGCACCCTGCGCTTCTACCGCGAACGCGGCCTGATCCCGCCGCCCCGTCGCGAGGGCCGCATCGCCTGGTACGACGAGCACCACCTGGCCCGGCTGCGCACCATCGCCGCCCTGCTGGAACGCGGCCACACCCTCAACGGCATCGCCGACCTCACCGCCGCCTTCGAGAGCGGCCGGGACGTCGGCGAGGTGCTGAGCCTGGGCGAACCCACCGAGGAGGAGCCGGTCCGGCTCACGCCGGGGGAGCTGGCCGACCACTTCGCGGGCGAGGTGACCCCGGAGAACCTCGCCGCGGCACTCGACCTCGGCTACCTGGCGACCGACGGCGAGGAGCTCATCCACATCAGCCGCCGACTGCTCGACGTCTCGGCCACCCTGGTCCGGGAGGGCGTGCCGCTGGCCGCTGTACTGGAAGCGGGCGGCCGGGTCCGCGAGCACGCCGACGCCCTGGCCGCGCTCTTCACGGACCTGCTGCGCAGCCACGCCGAGGAGAAGGACATCGAGCGGCTGCGCCCGCTGGCCAAGAGCGTCGTGGAGTCCGAACTGTCCCTGGCCCTCGACCGGAGACTCCGCGACCTGCCCTGACGACCCGCGCGCCCCGCCGAGCCGCCAGGCCACCGAGCTGCCGAACAGGCGAGCAGGCGAGCAGGCGATGGAAGCGCCCTACGGCGTCCCCGCGGTCGAGGGTGGGGGCGGGGGGCCCGAGTGGCCGGTCCGCCCGACAGCGTGAAGCGCGCCGAGCGCGCCGGCGTGGCCCCGTCCGGCGACGCCGAGCAACACGGCCGGGCGGGGCTTTCCGCCGTCGCTGACTACAGGTCGAAGACAGCCGTCACGGGCGCATGGTCACTCCACCGTTCCGCGTGGCTCGCCGCCCGCTCCACATACGCCTTCACGCAGCGCTCGGCCAGGCGAGGCGAACCGACGATCAGGTCGATGCGCCACCCGCTGTCGTTGTCGAAGGCGCGTCCACGGTAGGACCACCACGAATACGGACCCTCCTGGTCGGGATGGAGGGCACGGACGACGTCGACGTACTCGGCCTCTCCGAAGACGCGATCGAGCCAGGCCCGCTCCTCGGGGAGGAAGCCGGAGTTCTTCCGGTTGCTCTTCCAGTTCTTCAGGTCGGCTTCGCGATGGGCGATGTTCCAGTCGCCACAGACGACGACCTCGCGGCCGTCGGCCGCCGCACGCGCCTTGAGCTCGCACAGGTAGGGCAGGAAGGCGTCCATGAAGCGGACCTTCTCGTCCTGCCGGTCGGTGCCGACCTCGCCGGAGGGCAGATAGAGGCTGGCCACGGTGACACCGGGCAGGTCGGCCTCGATGTACCGGCCACTGCCGTCGAACTCGCTCGACCCGAAGCCGACCTGGACGCGGTCCGGCTCGCGGCGGGTGTAGAGGGACACCCCGGCCCGCCCCTTGGCGGCGGCCGGCGCGTGGGCGGTGAACCACCCCTCGGGCGACCGGACCTCCACCGGAAGCTGGGCTTCCTCGGCGCGCACCTCCTGAAGGCAGACCACGTCGGCGGCGGTTCCGGCCAGCCACGGGACGAACCCCTTCTTCGCGGCGGCACGGAGACCATTGACATTCGCACTCGTCACAGTGAGCATCCCGGGAGAATACCGACACGAGCCACCCGACGACGGGTGGCGCATACATGTACGATGGCTCGCATGAATATCCACCCCACCCCGTACGACCACCCCGACGCGGTCAAACTCGACGACGCCGTCCAGCTGGAGTACATCGCCCGATACGGCGACGAGGGCGACGCCACGCCCCTCGACGCGGCGATGTTCGCGCCGCCGCTCGGCCTCTACCTCCTCGCGTACGACACCGAGGACCGCCCGGTGGCCACCGGCGGCTGGCGCACCCAGGACGAGAACGACGAGGGCTACTCGGACGGCGACGCCGAGCTCAAGCGCATGTACGTGATCCCGGAGGCCCGCGGCCTCGGCCTGGCGCGCCGCATCCTGGCGGCCCTGGAGGACGACGCCCGCGCCGCGGGGCGGACCCGCATGGTCCTGGAGACCGGGACCATGCAGCCGGAGGCCATCACCCTCTACGAGTCCAGCGGCTACGCGCCCTGCGCCAAGTTCGGCCACTACCGGGAGTACGAGAGCAGTCGCTGCTACGCCAAGAGCCTGACACGCCCCTGACATTCGGGGGCTTCTCCGGCACCCTTCTCACGCACGTCGATCCGCACCGCCCCCTCCCGACCCGCCCCGGCAGAAGAAGACATGCGCGAGACGCCATCGCACAGCCGCAGCCCTCTCGTCGGCGGTCTGCGCCCTGCCGAACGGCCGAACCCTCACCTCGGCCGCCGGAGCCCAGGGCGTCCGCTTCAACGACGGCGACGACAAGCCGACGGACCGATGTACGCCTCGGCTCCCGGCCGCCTCGTCCCCTGACGGCAGCAGGCTGATCCACCGCCCCGTGAACTCCCCGAAGGACGCCCTCCCCTCGCGGGACCACAGCCTGACCTAAGACATGACCGGCGGTTCCAGCGACGGCCGGCGGTTCCCCGCTGAGACCAGTCCACCGGAACGGGCTTCCAGGTCCCCTCGAACGACTTCGGATGCGCCATACTGCCGAACCGCGCGTTCGGCAGTACATCGGCGACGACGCGAAGTCGCTCCACGATCGGACCCAAACCTCCCGGCACCCGCCCCCACCAGGACCCGCCCCGAGGGACGCCTCCGGTGCGGAGCTCCGTCGTGACCTGTCAGCGGATGATGCCGCGATCACGCGGAACAGCGAAACGATCATGAGACCGCAACCCCGACGGCACGCCGTATACCGCTCGTCAGTCCACGCCGCTCAGGTACACGCGGCTGCTGTGGTCATCGATCCTTGCCACGGCGACCTCCAGCGCGTTCAGGTCACCCTTGCAGGGTGCGCACACCATGCCTTCGCGAACGCCGGCGAGCGAATCCGGCTCCGGCAGGCCCAGGTGCGAGAACGGCGTCGTCTTCCCCTCCCCCACGAATGGCTGTTCCCGTAGACGCAGGGGCCGCTCCGGCTTCAGCTGTGTGAGGAATCCGTCCACCGCGTCGGTGGGCAGAACGAAGGACAAGAGCAGGCCGTCGTCCTGCAAGCCCTTCTGGTAAGCGGACTTGGCCTCGGTCGCTGTCGAGGGAATCTGCACCCGCAGCGTCTTGGCGACCGACTCCACGGTGGCCCCGTCCACCCAGTACGGAACCTGCCGTCCCGGTGAGCGGCTCTCCTTCTGACTCCCGTGTTCGGCTGTCGACCCCATGCAGCCGGCCAGCAGACAAGCAAGCAATCCCGCACCGGCGATGAGCAGCGGGCGCCGTGTCCGTGCTCGTGTCGAGCTCAACGGGCGTCCCCGTTCCGACCGATATCCGTGCGCGTACCGTCCCGCCCCGGTTCCTTCGGGTCGGGCCAGGCGTCGCCCGAACTCATCTCGTGCTGCTGCACCGAACTGCTGCCTCTCATGTCGAACTCCCTCGCAAGCCCAGTGGTGTGCATCCGGGCCATGTCGGAGTCGGTCACCGTGGTCGGACCAATGGGGGTTGCCTTGCCTGGGTCCCAGTTGTACCGGTCCCACACGTTCACCTGGTAGTCGATGGTCACCTGCGGCTTGCCGTCCGGACCGGGCACGGCTGTCACCACACCCGTTGTGTTCGACATTGCACTACCCACAGCCAGGTACCAGTTGCGGTCCTCGTGGGTATACGACTGGCCCAAGGATTCCACGGGGATCGCGACGGCCTTGCCGCCCGACTGCGCGAAGGCATCCAACGCCTGGCGGCGCCACTCATCCTGCTCTGCGGCGCGCGCCTTCGCCGCCGCATCTCGCAGCTTCCCGTCGTCTGTCAGCATCCTGTCGACGTCAAGGTCGAGGGTCTTGCCAGTCCCGTTCAGATAGTGATCCATGTGCCGGGCCGCATCCGTCTTGCCGATGAAGTCACCGCTGTTCGAGATCCCGTTGGCCTGGAACTCCTTCCAGTAGTCCCCGAGACCGGGTGAATCGGCGTCGTACGGTCCGGCCCCGTCGTCAGCGGCCACCCGCTTCACCGTCGGGGTCAACAGGCCGGCGGCCAGCAGGTCGTCCTTGCTCTGGGTCCACAGCTGCGCCCGGGCCTCGGGACTCAGGGACTGCCACAGCCGCCGCAGCTCCGCGCGCTGCTTGTCGTTGGCGTCTTCGCCCAGACCGGCGAGTTTCACGGCGCGGGGCAGCATGTCCTGGTCGAGCGACGTGTACGCCGCGTGGCCGGCATTGTTCGGATCACCGCCGTGGCTCGCGCGCAGCGCCCGTACCGCAGCCGCGTCGACCTCGGAGGCATGGCTCACGATCCCGGTCAGCGTGTCGGCGTACCACTGCATCATGTCGCGTTTCCTCTGCCCGGGCCCATCCACCTCGCAGATGAGGGCGTCCGCGATCACTACGGTGCCGTCCTCGCGTCCGGTGACGCTGAAGCCCTTCTCCTTGGCCTCGGCGGTCACGCTCCTGGCATGCTGCTGGATGCTCTTCAGCTCGGTGTGCGCATCATCGAGGACACTGAAGATGCTCTGCGCCTCCACGTGGAGGTCCGCGAACTCCTTCACCGTCTTGCCGACGAAGTCCCGGGTCACACCCGCGTTTACGCCCTCCCACCGTGCCTTGTCAGCCTTCGCCTTCATACCGTCGCGGGCCTCGCCGCCGAGCCGCTGCATCTCCCCGGCCACGCGCTTCCAGTCGGCGACCGCCGTCCCCAATTTACCGAGGTCGACTTCCATGAGCTCGGTGTAGTTCATGATGAACCTCCCCTACTTGAAGTGCTCGGTGAGCCGGGAAACAGGCACGGCCGAGCCGTCCCGGTTCCGGAGGGACGCGGCGATCGCGGCGTCCTCCTCCGCGTGCGCCTTCTTCGAGTAGTCCAGGTGGTTCGAGATATGCGCACATGCCTGAAGGACGCTCTTGACCTGCGAAGTCCATATGGACACCGTCGTCTGCAGCTCATCCCCGAGGGCGAAACCGCTGCCCTTCAAGGCCGATGCCGCCTGCATCGTGGAGCCGGCCCCCTCCTTGTCGGCACCGGCACCGGCGATGTCAGCCGCCCTATGCAGTTGGCTGTGCAGGACGAAGGCTTCATGGCCGACGCCGCCGAGGTCGTCCTGGTTCACGACGAGATCGGCCTGCCCGCCACCCCCTGGACCGCCCGGCAGTTGATTGAGTCGCATCGAGGCTTGCCGTTGGGCGGTCACGTCCGCTTTCGCGCGGTCCCATTCATCCCATGCCATCACGCCATTGCATCACGACCCCATGACAAGCCAATCGACGTTCAGGGGCAGGAGGTTGGGACGAGTCAAAGGCCGTCGTGCGTGCGTGCCCCGCCACCACCGCCTCGCGAAGACCGACCCCCAGCACGAGCCCGCCGCAGACACCTCGCAGCACGCCGCCCCGCCGATTGCCAGCGCGACGGCGTGGACGAGACACTCGAATCAGCCATCAGTGTCCGCTCTCGCGCCGGACCCGCCTACGGGCGGGTCGTCAGTCGCTGACCATCGAGAAGCCGATCACCACACACAGTCACCGTGACCTGGCTGGGAGCAAGGCCAGAAGCCGTATCTCACATCAACCCGCCCCCCGAACAGGCATCGAACGATCCCCGAAACGACGAAGATCGTTTCCCACCTCTCCGAGGTCCAGGCTTCCTCAGCTGTCAGAGGACGCACGGCGTGATCCCAGCGGCCTCCACAGCTCGTCTCGGAACCTGATAGTGATCAACCCGGCAACGGAATGCGGAACCGGCCCGTCATCGAGAACGAAGCGGGGCAGGGAAGCAACACCCTCCCTGCCCCGCCATGCCGCCACGTGCTGGTCAGCCCTGTGGAATGGCATCCAGAATGCGCTGGGGAACGACCCATACGGTTCCGGCCGGACCGGTGATCCCGGCCTTCTTGCCGTCGAGCATTCGCCAAACCGTCGACGAGTCACGCGCCTTGAGCAGGGTGCCGTCCGCGAACCGGGTCGGAAGGGCGTCCCAGACCCGGTCGGGGACGGTCCACATCGGCTTGTCCCCGAACCCGGACGCGATCAGCTCCTCCATCGACGCGAACGGCACCTTCGCCCCTCCGATGATCCCTGCCTGTGACGTGGCACTGGCCTTCTTCACCCGCGTACCGTCCGCGATCTGGCGGGGGAGCGCGTCCCACACCCGGACCGGGACGACCTGGCGAGGCTTGGCGCCGTATCCGGCGTCGTTACGTTCGGCTTCCGTGTGGAAGTCCACCCTCGCACCACCGACGACCGCGGCCTCCGACGACCACCCGCTCTTCGCGATGCGCGTGCCGTCCGCGATCCTCGTCGTCATCGCGTCCCACACCCGGGCCGGGATGTACTGGAGCATGACGCCGCCGTATCCGGCGTCGTTACGTTCGGCTTCCGTGTGGAAGTCCACCCTCGCGCCACCGACGACCGCGGCCTCCGACGACCACCCCGCCTTCTTCAGCCGGGTGCCGTCCTCGATCTTGGTCGTGAGCGCTTCCCACACGCGGTCGGGGACGGTCCACATCCGCTTGTCCCCGAACCCGCAGGCGATCAGCTCGTCCATCGACGCGAACGGCACCTTGGCGCCCCCGACGATGCCGGCCTGCGACGCGGCACCGGCCTTCTTCACCCGCGTACCGTCCCCGATCCGGTCGGGGATCAGGCTGAACGCCCGGGCGGGGAGCGCGCGGACCTTCGAGCCCCAGTCGGTACCGAAGCCGGAGTCGATGACCTCCTGAGGCGAGGAGAAGTTGACCCGCGCGCCACCGATGATCGCCGCGACGGGAGAATTCCCGCCGGTCCCCTGAACCAGCGTGCCGTCGTCCGGCACGTCGGCACGGATCATGTTGAATGCGCGCGTGGGCACCGTCCGGACCTTCGAGGCCCAGTCGGTACCGAAGCCGGAGTCGATGACCTCCTGAGGCGAGGAGAAATTGATCCGCGCGCCACCCAGCATCATCGCCACAGGCGTCGGTACGCCGTTCGCGATGCCCTGGATAAGCGAGCCTTCCATTGCCCGACGCGGCTGTGCGACATCTACAAGCCGTGGGGGAACTCGGCATTGTCAATCTCCTGGAAACGTAGAGACCTTCCCTATGCGGCCAGGTGACCATCCCCTCGTAGCGTGGAGCCCGTGATTGCAGGGGAAGTTGGGGTTCATGGGGTCCAAGAAGAAGCCGCCGTACGACGCCGAGTTCCGTGAGGGCGCGGTGCGCATCGTGGTCGAGACCGGGAAGCCGGTCGGCGACGTGGCCGAGGAGCTCGGGATCAACCCGGGCACGCCGCACAGCTGGGTGTCGCGGTGGCGGCGCAACGGGACGACGTCCTCGGACCGGCCCGTACAACCGACAGCCGCCAGTGGCGGTGGCGGTCGGGTGCGGGAGGCCGAGCGGGCCGAGCTGGAGCGGCTGCGCCGGGAGATCGGGGAGAAGAACAAGCGGATCCGGGAGCTGGAGATGGAGCGTGATGTCTTCAAGCGATGCATGGGTGCGCCACGAAGTTCTGTGTGACCGAGTGGTGGTGAAAGACCACTACCGCCGGGCCGTCGCAGCGGTCCGGTAGAAGCTGGGGGCAGTCCGACCCGGGGGATGCCGGGGAGGGCGGGAAGCAGCCCCGACAACGACGGGACGCGCCGGTACTGCCAGACGGTGCGGGTCCGGCAAGCGAGGCCAGAAGGTGTACGTGAGGAACCTGCGGTTAACCTCGCCGTTTCACTTGGGGACGACTGGCTGTGGGGCGGAAACGCGAAAGTGCCTTCCTGACCTGGAACGATGAACCTTGCTGAGGGGTTCTGTCGGTCCAGGCGGAGGGCACTTTCTACGTGCGGGCTATCGGGTTGCGTCCAGGGTTCAGGTCAGTGCCGATGGTTCGGGGGTGGTCGGTCATGCCGGGGCACGGTTGCTGGCTGATCTCGCTGATGCCACCGGGCTCACCGCCGCGTACTTCACCGCGCTCAGGCCGCTCCGGCCGCGCGGGACCGGGCATGATCCGGGCCGGATCGCCACCGATTTGGCGGTGATGCTCGCCGACGGCGGCGAGGCCAATACGGATCTGGCCGTGCCGCGGGACCAGGCAGGGGTGTTCGGCCCGGTCGCCTCCACGCCCACGGCCTGGCGGTTGCTCGCCGACACCGACGAGGCCGCACTCGCTTCGCTGAGAGCGGCCCGCGCCACGGCCCGGGAAGTCGCCTGGATGCATGAAGTCGCCCCCACCGCCGGACCTGCCGCACGGCCACCCGACGCGGCCGGCCTGCCTCCACCCAAGGGTCCGGAGATCTGCACGACCACCTGAGACCTCAGCACCACAAGCGGGGATCACACGCGCCCACCGACGGCCCCAAAACGCCAGACGCACCGGAATCACCCCGAAACTTCAGGCCGACGACCGCCAGACACCCGTCCCCAGCATCGACCTCGTTCGGACGCACCTCGAACAGACCCAGGAAACGCCGAGATCCCGCCCGATCAATCAGATCGGACGGGATCTCGTGAACTCTCCCTGAGCGAACTCAAGAACAGTCGCTTGTGGACCTGTGGGGATTTGAACCCCAGACCCCCTCGATGCGAACGAGGTGCGCTACCAGACTGCGCCACAGGCCCTTGCGACGTGTGAAACATTAGCACCCCGATCGGGATACTCGGAAATCCGCTCCCCGCAGGTCAGTCGACGGGTCTCATTCGTTGGCGGCGCGCGGGCGGTCCTCGTCCGCGTACTGGTCGAAGAGCGGGGTACGGCCGTGGTCGCGGGCGCCGCGCTGGGGGGTGCCGCGGCGGCGGGGGGACGGGGCGGCGGCCGGGGCGGGGTCCGCGGCCGTGGAGGAGCGGGCGGCGCTCCAGGTGTCCGGGTCCGTGATGTCGATCCCGCTCGTGGCGCGAGGCGCGACCGGGGCGGTGACGTAGGTGGGGAGTGGCACCGGGACCGGTTCCCAGCTGTCCCCCCGGGCCGGGCCGCGCTCGCGCTGCTGGTCCACCCACTCCGCGTGGTCGGTCTGCTCGACGAGCGCGCGGCGGCCGGCCTCCTGCGGGGAGAGCTCGGGTGAGGGCGCCGGTTCCGGGTGGCTCGACTCGTCGTCGGCGGAGGACGCCGACGACGAGGAGGACGTGGGCTGCCGGCGCTGCGGCCGGCTCTCGCGGAGCCGGGCCGCCGCCGCCTCGGCGCGGCGGCGGTCCATCACGTAGACGAAACGCCGCCGCTCCTGCACCCGCAGATGCACGATGTACGTGCTCAGCAGCACCGCGGGGACGGCCGGCGCCCACAGGAACGTGAGGCCGCCCACGGCAGCGACGACCGCGCCGAGGGTGAAGGCGAGGAAGAGGACGACGGTGGTGCGCCGGCGCCGTGCGAGCACCTTGCTCCGGCGGGCCCGCTCGGCCGACGTCTTCGAGGGCCGGCGGGGGGCCGGCGCGGGGGCCGGGGCCGGGAGTTCGAGCCGGGCTTCCGTCCTGGCCGGAGGCGCGGAAAAGGCCCGGACGTCGACCGAGCTCAAATGCTCCGTCTCGGCGTCCGGGTCGACGTCGGGTTCCGCGTGGTCCGCCGTACGGTCCCGGTCCTTCAGCTCCTTGGCGTACCGGCGCTCCATGCCCGCCCGTCCGGAAAGCAGCCGGATGGCGGTGCTGAAGCGTTCCGTCGGACGAGCCTCGTTCAGCTCGTCCTGCCTGCGGAGCCACATCGGTACCAAGTAGGCGGCCCAGGCCCCGACGATGACTGCGTAGATGAGGCCGCTGCTGCTCACGCCTCTCACCGTAGAGGGGTTCAGGTGAGGGCATCGGCCAATTGGCCCGGTGTGTCGCACGATCTGGCTGATATCACTGAACTTTTTTGTGATTGTTCGGATCGATTGGCGACCGACCGTCGATCGACCGTCGAGAGAATTCGAACATCTATTTCATTGTGCGGGGTGGGGCGGTCGCGCCCGGTGCCAGCGCCGCAGCAGCCCCTCCGGGACCTCTTCCACCGTGAGCGCGAAGACGAGATGGTCCCGCCAGGCGCCGTCGATGTGGAGATAGCGGGGGCGCACACCCTCCTCGCGGAATCCCAGTTTCTCCACGACCCTCCGGGAAGGGCCGTTCTCGGGCCGAATACAGACTTCCATACGGTGCAGTCCCACCGTGCGGAAGCAGTGGTCGACGGCGAGCGCGACCGCCGTCGGCATGACGCCCCGGCCGGCCACGGCGCTGTCCACCCAGTAGCCGACGTGACCGGAGCACATCGATCCCCAGGTGATGCCGGCCACAGTGAGCTGGCCCACCAGCTCGCCTCGGTACTCGATCACGAACGGCAGCATCCGCCCCGCGTTCGCCTCCGCCCTCAGGTGGCGGACCATCTGGCGGTAGGTGGGCCGCTGCGCGACCGGGGCGCCGGGGGCGTACGGCGGTACCGTCGCCTCCCAGGGGCGCAGCCAGTCGCGGTTGCGGCGGTTCACCTCGCGCCAGGTCCGCTGGTCGCGGAGTTTTATCGGGCGGAGTACGACGTCTCCGTCGACGAGGACCACCGGCCAGGACGGGATCATGATCCTTGTCCCGGGCCGGGTCGGGGATGGTCACCGCCGCGGATCTGGTCGACGGCGTGGACGAGGAGTTCCTCCAGGACGGCCAGGCCGTCGCGGACACCGCCGGTGGAGCCGGGCAGGTTCACGATCAGGGTGCCTCCGGCGACTCCGGCGAGTCCCCGGGAGAGCGCGGCGGTGGGAACGTTCCGGCGTCCGTGGGCGCGGATCGCCTCGGGGATGCCGGGGATCTCCCGTTCCAGGAGCGGCCGGGTGGCCTCGGGTGTGGCGTCGGTGGGCGAGATGCCCGTGCCGCCGGTGGTGAGGATGACGTCGTAGCCGGCCGCGGCACCGGCCCGCAGGGCCGCCGCGACGGGCTCGCCGTCCGGGACGACCTGAGGTCCGTCGACGGCGAAACCCATCCGGGTGAGGCCCTCGACGAGCAGCGGGCCGCCCCGGTCCTCGTACACGCCGGCCGCCGCGCGGTTGGAGGCGGTGACGACCAGTGCCGCGTACGGGGCCGTGAGCGCGCCCCCGAGGCCGTCCTTCGCGCGGGGGTCCGGGTGGGCGGTGTGCCCTTCCCCTGCCGGGGACTCGCCGGGCCCGCCGGGGGAACGGTGCGGTCCGTCGTGGCCGTGGTGCGGCTCCGGCACACGGCCCGCACGCACCCGCGGGGCGGCGGCCGTCATGCCGGTTCCTCCGCCCCGAGGCCGGTCCTCGACCAGGTGCCCGACTTGCCGCCGGTCTTCTCCTCCACTCGCACGTCGGAGATGACCGCGCCCTTGTCGACCGCCTTGACCATGTCGACGACGGTCAGCGCGGCCACCGAGACGGCGGTCAGGGCCTCCATCTCGACGCCTGTGCGGTCCGTGGTCTTCACGGTCGCGAGGATCTCGACGGCGTCGTCCGCGACCCTCAGGTCGAGCGTGACGCCGGAGACGGACAGCGGGTGGCAGAGCGGGATGAGGTCGGGGGTCTTCTTCGCGCCCATGATCCCCGCGATCCGGGCCGTGGCGAGCGCGTCGCCCTTGGGCACGCCTTCGCCCCGCAGCAGTTCGATCACGCGCGGCGCCACGAGGACACGGCCGCTGGCGCGTGCGGTCCGCGCGGTGACGTCCTTCGCGGAGACGTCGACCATGCGGGCCGCACCCGCCTCGTCGATGTGCGTGAGTCCTTGCTGCGTGCTCATGGCCGTGACACTCCCGGTCGCTGTGTGGGACGACACGGTACCGCCACCAGGGCCTCCTCAGCCGAGGAGGACCACTTCCAGTGTGCTGCCCGGCTCCACCGACGTGGCGTCCTCGGGCACGACGAGCAGGGCGTCGGCGTGCGCGAGCGCGGCGATCAGGTGGGAGCCGGAGCCACCCACCGGAGTGACCGTGCCGGACCGGGCGTCGTACGTCGCGCGCAGGAACTGGCGGCGACCGGCCGGGGAGGTCAGCGCCTTGTCGGCGACGACCTCGGCCCGCACCCGCGGGCGGTGCAGCTCGCGGAGGCCCATCAGGGTCCGGATCACGGGACGTACGAACAGCTCGAAGGAGACGTACGAGGAGACCGGGTTGCCGGGCAGGGCGAGCAGCGGGGTCTGCTCGGGGCCGACCGTGCCGAAGCCCTGCGGTTTGCCCGGCTGCATGGCCAGCTTGCGGAAGTCGACCTGGCCGTCGGCGCTCAGTGCCTCCTTGACGACGTCGTACGCTCCGACGCTCACGCCTCCCGTGGTGACCAGCAGGTCGGCACGGATCAGCTGGTCCTCGATGGTGGCGCGGAGCGTCTCGGCGTCGTCGGTGACGGCGCCGACGCGGTAGGCGAGCGCGCCGGCGTCGCGGGCCGCGGCGGCGAGCGCGAAGCTGTTGGAGTCGTAGATCTCCCCCTCGCCCAGCGCCTCGCCGGGCTGGACCAGCTCGCTGCCGGTGGACATCACGACCACCCGGGGGCGGGGCCGGACCCGGACGGTGCCGCGGCCGATCGCGGCCAGCAGTCCGATCTGCGGCGGGCCGAGGACCGTGCCGGCCGCCAGGGCCAGGTCGCCGGCCCGGACGTCGCTGCCCCGGGCACGCACATGGGCGCGGGCCTCGGCGGAGCGGTGGACCCGGACCTGACCCCGCGCGCCTTCGGGGGCGTCGCTCGCGGCGCGCATGCCGCCGGCCGCTCCGCCGCCACCGCCGCCGTCGGTCCACTCGACCGGCACGACGGCCTCGGCGCCGGGCGGCAGCGGGGCGCCGGTCATGATCCGGGCGGCCTGGCCGGGGCCGACCTCGGGCAGGCTCCGGGCTCCGGCCGCCACGTCGCCGATCACGGTCAGGACGGCCGGGAACTCCTCGGAGGCCCCGGCGACGTCCGCGACGCGCACCGCGTATCCGTCCATCGAGCTGTTGTCGAACGGCGGCAGCGCGACGGGCACCGTGACGTCCTCGACCAGGACACAGCCCTGGGCGTCGGGCAGCTGCAGCTCGATCGGCTCGAGCGGCGAGACCGCCGCGAGGACGTCCTCCAGGTGTGCGTCCACGGACCACAGATCACGGGACGGACCCGTGCAGGGGTCACCGGGCGACGCTGCCGTACTGCTGCTCACGGTGTTACAACTCCTTGTCGACGTAACTGCGCAGCCAGGTCCGGAAGTCCGGGCCCAGGTCCTCACGTTCGCACGCGAGCCTGACGATGGCACGCAGGTAGTCCCCCCGGTCGCCGGTGTCGTACCGGCGGCCCTTGAAGACGACTCCGTGCACCGGGCCGCCGGCCTTCTCGTCCATGGCGAGCTTCTGCAGGGCGTCGGTCAGCTGGATCTCACCGCCGCGGCCCGGCTCGGTCTCCCGCAGTATCCCGAACACGGCGGGGTCCAGCACATAGCGTCCGATGATCGCGTAGTTGCTGGGCGCCTCCGACGGGTCGGGCTTCTCCACCAGGTTCGTCACCTTGACGACGTCGGAGTCGGCGGTGGGCTCGACCGCGGCGCAGCCGTAGAGGCCGATCTGCGAGGGCTCGACCTCCATCAGGGCGATGACGCTGCCGCCCTCGCGTTCCCGTACCTCGACCATGCGGGCGAGCAGCGGGTCGCGCGGGTCGATCAGGTCGTCGCCGAGGAGGACGGCGAAGGGCTGCTCGCCGACGTGCGGAGCGGCGCACAGAACGGCGTGACCGAGGCCGCGCGGGTCGCCCTGACGGACGTAGTGCATGGTGGCGAGTTCGTTGGACTCCCGGACCTTGGAGAGGCGTTCGGCGTCTCCCTTGCGGGTCAGCGCCTCCTCCAGCTCGTAGTTCCGGTCGAAGTGGTCCTCCAGGGGACGCTTGTTGCGTCCGGTGATCATCAGGACGTCGGAGAGTCCGGCTTCCACGGCCTCTTCGACGACGTACTGGATCGCCGGTTTGTCGACGACCGGAAGCATCTCCTTCGGCGTCGCCTTGGTGGCCGGGAGGAACCGGGTGCCGAGGCCCGCGGCCGGGATGACAGCCTTGTTGATCCTGGGGAGCGACTGAGTCATGCGGAGCACCTTAGCCGTTGGGTATGAGAGGAAGATGTGACTCCCATTGACTTCCTCCGTATAAAGACGCGTACGAGAGGTTCGTGAATGCAGGGTGAGGCCACAGTGACCGTTGAACCATCCGGTGATCCGTCCACCGGCCCCTCCGCCGGATCTTCCGCCGGGGCGACCGCCGGGTCCTCCGGCGATCCGTCCGAGAAGTCCGCGGTGCGCCGCGAACTCCTCGCCGCCCGTGCCACGCTGGACGCCCGGGACGTCGGGGCCGCGGCGGAGCGGATCGCCGTGACCGCGCTGGAGCTGGCCGAGATGGCGCGGGCGTCGACCGTCGCCGCCTATGTGTCCGTGGGGCGCGAGCCCGGCACGCGCGCCCTGCTCGACGTGCTGCGGGCACGGGGCGTCCGGGTCCTGCTGCCGGTCCTGCTGCCCGACAACGACCTCGACTGGGCCGTGTACGAGGGCGGGGAGGGCCTGGCGAAGGCGGGCCGGGGTCTCCTGGAGCCGACGGGGCCGCGCCTCGGGCCGGACGCCGTGTGCGATGCGGACGTGGTGCTGCTGCCCGGCTTGGCCGTCGACGGGCGGGGGATGCGGCTCGGCCGCGGCGGCGGCTCCTACGACCGGGTGCTCGCCCGGCTCGGGCGGGCCGGCGCGCATCCGGCGCTGGTGGTGCTCCTCTACGCGCACGAGGTGGTCGCGCGGGTCCCGGAGGAACCGCACGACCACCCCGTGCACGCGGTGGTGACCCCGGCGGGGGTCAGCCGTTTCGAACCGGCCTGAGAGCCTGCCCGGCGGCCCCGGCTCGGCTATGGCTTCAGGACCAGGGTGTCCTGTGTCGAGGCGTCGACCGCGGCCTTTCCGAAGGACCAGTCGAGCAGCTCTCCCTTGGCCCACTTGTCGGTCTGGTCGGTGTAGTTGCCGTGGTACGCGTGTCCCGAGGCGCCGCTCAGGTTGATCCAGCGGGACTTGTCCCAGTCTCCGACGTTGACGACCATCCGCATCGAGGGGACCCAGACGACCTTGTAGCCGCCGGCCGCGTTCCAGCCGGTCGCGTCGACCGCCGCCTCGCCGCCGCCCAGGTTCCACGGGCCGCGGTTGAGCAGTGTCCGGACGAAGCCGGGTCCTGCGGTGCCGAGAGTCTGGTTCTGCAGGGTCAGCTGGTGCAGGCGGCCCCAGCTCCAGGTGGAGACGTCCTTGCCGAGCTTGGCCGTCAGCTCCCAGCGGGCGTCCTTCATCGCCCGGGCGAGCAGCTGGTCACGGGTCTCGGTGGCCTGGTCGGTGCGGTTGGCCTCGGTCTTCCACCAGGCGCTGTCCTCCTGCTTCAGCAGGGGGCGGACGACCTCGTACCAGCGGTCCCCGCCATCGGGCTGCGCGGAGTCACCGTCGCGCTGGCCGCACTCCCGGACGAGCTTGTTCTGCTCGTCGGCCGGGCCGGTGAAGTCCGCCGGGCGGACGTTGATGCAGTCGCCCTCGGCGCGGAGCTCCTTGGGCAGCTTGTCGCCGAAGGCGAGCTTGAGGAGGTTGCGCCAGACCGCGTTGAAGTACGCGGCGGCGGCCGAGTCGGAGTCCTGCGTGTAGTCCCAGCCCTCCAGCAGCTTCTGCGCCTCGCGGACGTAGGGGTCCGAGATGTCGATCTTCAGCAGCAGCGGGTTCAGCAGGGTGGCGATCTCGCTGCGGTTGTCCATCTGCATGGTCCGCATGTCGTCGGGCGAGATCTTGCCGCCGTCCTTGGTCTTCGCCTCGATGAGGTCGTTGATCCGCTGGCTGCGCGAGCCGTAGCCCCAGTCCTTCGTCAGGAGGTGGGGGTACTTGTCCGCGTCGACCACGGCCTGGTTGGCGGTGACGATGTAGCCGCGCTTGGGGTTCTTCTCGTAGGGCAGTTCGTCGTAGGGGATGTAGTCCTTCCACGCGTACGAGGAGTCCCATCCGGGGGCCGGCAGGGTGCCGTCGCCCTTCGCGCGCCGCGGGATCTTGCCGGGTGCCTGGTAGCCGATGTTCTCGGCGTCGGCGTAGATCAGGTTCTGCGAGGGGACCTCGAAGTGCTCGGCCGCGGCACGGAACTGCTCGAAGTTCTGCGCGCGGTTGAGCTCGAACACCGCGTCCATGGACTTGCCGGGCTGCAGCGCGGTCCACTGGAGGGAGACGCCGTAGCCGTTGCCCCGGTCGGGGGCGGCGTTGCCGACGGGGGCCTTCCGGCCGACCTTCTCCAGTTCGGAGGAGCGGTCGGAGACGAGCGGACCGTGCCCGGTCGAACGGACCGTGATCTTCCGGCTTCCGCCGCCCGCGATCTTGATGATCTCCTCGCGGGTGGTGAACGCCTTGGTCTTGCCGTCCACGAGGAATCCGGCGTCGCTGATCTTCTCCAGGTAGAGGTCGCTGACGTCGGCGCCGAGGTTGGTGAAGCCCCAGGCGATGGTGTCGTTGTGGCCGATGATCACGCCGGGCATACCGGAGAAGGTGTAGCCGGCGACGTCGTAGCGGCAGGTCGCGGAGACGGAACGGCAGTGCAGGCCCATCTGGTACCAGAGGGACGGCAGCATCGGCGCCAGGTGCGGGTCGTTGGCCAGCAGCGGCTTGCCGGAGGTCGTGTACGCGCCCGAGACGACCCAGGAGTTCGATCCGATGCCGTTGCCGTTCGGGCCGAGCAGCGCCGGGATCTCGTCGAGCGAGTCGGAGAGGGCGCCGAGCTGGGACTGCATGCCCCGCAGCGCGCCGCCGACCGGGTTCGTGGTCGAGCCGTCGGCGTCCGAGGCGGTGCCCGCGGGGTCGAAGGCGCCCTTGTCCTCGTCGACGGCGCCGCTCTGGACGATCGGCTGGTGGAGGTCGTACGGGTAGCTCGGGTAGAGGTCCTTGATCTGCCGCGTGGTCAGCCGGCTCGTCATCAGCGAGCGGTCGATCTCGTCCTGCATGTTGCCGCGCAGGTCCCAGGCCATCGCCTTGAGCCAGGCCACCGAGTCGACCGGCGTCCAGGGCTCGATGGTGTAGTCGTTGGTGAAGGCCAGCGCCGCGTACTCGACCGAGATGCCGGAGGGGCTCCGGCCCTTGAGGTAGGCGTTGACGCCCTCCGCGTACGCCTGGAGGTTCTTCTTCGTCTCCGGCGACAGGAGCTTGTCGTACTCCTGCTGCGCGACATGACGCCAGCCCAGCGTGCGGAGGAAGGCGTCGGTGTCGACCTGGCTCTTGCCGAACATCTCGGACAGACGGCCCGACGTCATGTGCCGTCGTACGTCCATCTCGTAGAAGCGGTCCTGGGCCTGGACGAAGCCCTGGGCGCGGAAGAGGTCGGCCTCGGTGTCCGCGTAGATCTGCGGAACCCCGTAGGCGTCCCGCTTGACCTCGACCTGCCCGGAGAGGCTGTCGAGCCGGATCGTGCCGGTCGTCTGCGGGAACGAGGCCCGGACGGTGCTGACGCCCCAGTAACCGCCGTAACCGAAGCCCGCGACCAGCGCAAGGACCAGGACGAAGACGATCAGGCGGGCGCGGCGCCCCCTCTTCTTGGCGGGAGGCGCGGTCGTGTTGGAGGGCATCGCTGTCCTTCGAGGGGCAGGGTGGTCCTGGAGTACGGGAGCAACCTTAGGCGCAGCGCCTCACCCGCCTGGACGCGGTGCCGGTAAGCGGAGCGCACTGGTGAACGAACGAAGCGCGGAGCGGCGTCAAGAAAGCGTTAAAGATTAGGTAAGGTAACGAAGTGTCGGTTGCGGGAGGAACGATCCGGCCGCACGTGAGGGGAAGGAACGGCCACTGACTGTCCACCAGCTCAACGAGCTCCTGCTCATCTGCTCGCTCGTGCTGCTCATCGCCGTCGCGGCGGTACGGATCTCGTCCCGGAGCGGGCTCCCCAGCCTGCTGCTGTACCTCGGGATCGGGGTCGCCATAGGGCAGGACGGGATCGGCAACGTCGCGTTCGACAACGCCGAGCTGACCCAGGTGATCGGCTATGCCGCACTCGTGGTGATCCTGGCCGAGGGCGGCCTGGGCACGAAGTGGAAGGAGATCAAACCCGCGTTGCCCGCGGCGGTCGTGCTGTCGACCGTCGGCATCGCGGTGAGCGTGGGGGTCACGGCCTCGGCCGCGCACTACCTCGTCGGCCTGGAATGGCGCCAGGCCCTGATCATCGGCGCGGTCGTCTCCTCCACGGACGCCGCCGCCGTCTTCTCCGTGCTGCGCAAGGTGCCGCTTCCCGCGCGGGTCACCGGAGTCCTCGAGGCCGAGTCCGGATTCAACGACGCCCCGGTGGTCATCCTCGTCGTCGCCTTCTCGGCGGTCGGCCCCGTCGACGCCTGGTACGTCCTGGTCGGCACGATCGCCCTGGAACTCGCCATCGGCGCGGCCATCGGCCTGGCGGTCGGCTTCCTCGGCGCCTACGGCCTGCGCCATGTCGCCCTGCCCGCCTCCGGCCTCTACCCGATCGCCGTCATGGCGATCGCGGTGGTGGCGTACGCGGCCGGCGCCATGGCGCACGGCTCGGGCTTCCTCGCCGTCTACCTGGCCTCGATGGTCCTGGGCAACGCCAGGCTGCCGCACGCGCCGGCCAACCGCGGCTTCGCCGAGGGACTCGGCTGGATCGCCCAGATCGGCATGTTCGTCCTGCTCGGGCTGCTGGTGACGCCGTCCAAGCTGCTCGCCGACTTCTGGCCCGCGGTGATCATCGGACTGGTCCTGACGGTGGTGGCCCGGCCCCTGGAGGTCCTCCTCAGCCTGTTGCCGTTCCGCATCCCCTGGCAGGAGCAGGCCCTGATGTCCTGGGCCGGCCTGCGCGGAGCCGTCCCCATCATCCTCGCCACGATCCCGATGGTGTCCGGGATCGCGGGCAGTGAGCGCATCTTCAACATCGTCTTCGTGCTCGTCGTCGTCTACACGCTGGTCCAGGGGCCGACGCTGCCCTGGCTCGCGCGGGCCCTCAAGCTCGGGGACTCCTCGGAGGCGGCCGACCTCGGGGTCGAGTCCGCCCCCCTGGAGCGGCTGCGCGGACACCTGCTCTCGGTCGCGATCCCGGAGGGCTCCAAGATGCACGGCGTGGAGGTGGCGGAGCTGCGACTGCCCGCCGGGGCCGCCGTCACGCTCGTCGTACGGGACGACAGGAGTTTCGTGCCGGGGCCGACGACGGTGCTGCGCCGCGGCGACGAGCTGCTCGTGGTCGCCACCGATCCGGTGCGGGACACCGCCGAGCGGCGGCTGCGGGCGGTCGGGCAGGGCGGCAAGCTGGCCGGCTGGCTGGGAACGGGCGGCGCGACCGCGGTCTCCGGGCACCGCGGCTCCGGGCACCGGATCACCGGCCGGCAGGGTTTCGGCCGCCGGGACGCGGCGCACGGCGACGCCGAGCACAAGCGAACATCTGGTTGATCGCAGGCGCCGATTGCCCGAGCCGGGAGTTTCCCAGGCAGGCACCCGCCGCTCCCTGTATCATGAAGGCACACTTGATCGAACCAACTCTGCCTGACGCAGAGCTGGCGCGACCGTATGGCGGCCGTGGCCCCCTCCGCAGTGGGGCACGGCATCTACCGCAGTTCCGCGCATGAGGACAGCTCTCGGCGACCCGCACCACCGTGCTCGGGGGCGCTACCAGGCGGCGGAAAGGCAAGGGCCGTGGCATCCACGGTCACTTCTGACGCGCCTGTGCCCACCGAGGCGACCGGCGAAACCGGCGGGAAGGCCGGTTACGGGCGGCTTCTCCGCACCCCCGGAGCCCTGTCCTTCCTGCTGCCCGGATTCGCCGCGCGGCAGCCGTTCGCGATGCTGACCATCGGCATCGTCCTGCTCGTCCAGCACACCAGCGGCTCCTACGGCAGCGCGGGCGCCGTCGCCGCCGTCACCGGCGTCTCCATGGCGCTGTTCGCTCCGCAGAGCGGCAAGCTGGCGGACCGCTTCGGCCAGCGTGCCGTGCTGGTCCCCGGCGTGCTCGTCCACACCTTCTCCGTCTCCCTGCTGGTCGTCCTGGCCCTGGCGGGCGCCCCGCTGTGGGGACTCTTCCTGGCGGCCGTCCCGGCCGGCGCCTCCGTCCCGCAGGTCGGCCCCATGGTCCGGGCCCGTTGGGCCGCCGTCCTCGGCTCCGGCTCCCCCGGCGGCAGCGGGGCACGGCTGCTGCCGACGGCCGCGGCCTTCGAGTCGGTCACCGACGAGTTCACCTTCGTCGTCGGCCCCGTGCTCGCCACCGCGCTGTGCACCGGCGTCCACCCGGCGGCCGGCCTGATCGCCGAGGCCGCCCTGACCCTCTTCGGCGGCCTGTTCTTCGCCGCCCAGCGGCGCACCCAGCCCGCCCACGGGCTGATCGCGGCGGCCTCCGCCGGGCCCCGCGTCTCGGCCCTGTCCATCCCCGGCGTCCGTGTCCTGGCCGTCGCCTTCCTGGGGATCGGCTCGGTCTTCGGCGGCATGCAGGTCTCGCTGACCGCGTTCTCCGAGGAGATCGGCAACCCCGGCGCAAACGGCCTGCTGTACGGGACCTTCGCCGCGGGCAACATGCTCGCGGGCATCGCGACGGGGGCCGTGGCCTGGAAGACCGGCCCGCGCAAGCGCCTGCTGCTGGGCTACACGGGGCTGACCGTGGCGGCCTCGTTGCTGTGGTCCGCGCACTCCGTGCTCCTGCTCGGCGCGCTCGGCCTCGTCGTCGGCCTGTGCATCGCCCCGGCCCTGATCACCGGCTACACCATCGTCGAGACGCTCGTCCCGGCGACCGCCCGCACCGAGGCATTCACCTGGCTCACGGGCGCGGTCGCACTGGGCCAGGCCGCCGCCGTCACGGTCGCCGGCCGGCTCGCCGACGCACACGGCGCGAGCACCGGATTCCTGGTGCCGCTGGGGGGCACGGCGCTGGCGCTCGTCACCCTGGTGGCCCTGCGCTCGCGGCTGAGGCCCCGGGTGCCGGGACGGGTGACCGCGCGTGGTATCGGTCACCGAGTGCCGGTGACGGTGGACTGAACCCGCGGAATAGGTCACTATGGATCGTCGTTAGCACTCGATGAGTGTGAGTGCCAGGAGGAAGACAAGTGCCGACCTACCAGTACCAGTGCACCGAGTGCGGCGAGGGCCTCGAGGCGGTGCAGAAGTTCACCGATGACGCGCTGACCGAGTGCCCCGGCTGCCAGGGGCGCCTGAAGAAGGTGTTCTCCGCCGTCGGCATCGTCTTCAAGGGTTCCGGCTTCTACCGGAACGACAGCCGCGGCTCGTCGTCCAGCAGCTCGCCGGCCGCCTCGAAGTCGCCCTCGGCGAACACGTCGTCCGCCTCGCCCTCGTCGTCCGACGCGAAGCCCGCCGCTTCGTCGAGCACGTCCTCGGGCTCCGGCTCGTCCGGCGCGTCGAGCACAAGCTCGGCCGCCTGAGCCGGATCCGGCCCCGTACTCACGAAAGCCCTGCCGCGCACCGCGGCGGGGCTTTCGCCCTGTCGCCGGCAGTTAATCTGACCTTCATGGCGACCAAGGCTTTCGCGGATATCGGCGTGATCGGCGGCTCCGGCTTCTACTCCTTCCTGGAGGACGTGACGGAGGTGTCCGTGGACACCCCGTACGGCAACCCGAGCGACTCCCTCTTCCTCGGCGAGATCGCCGACCGGCGGGTGGCGTTCCTGCCCCGGCACGGCCGCGGCCACACACTGCCGCCACACCGGATCAACTACCGCGCCAACCTGTGGGCACTGCGCTCCCTCGGCGTACGACAGGTGCTCGGGCCGTGCGCGGTGGGCGGACTGCGCGAGGAGTACGGTCCGGGGACCCTGGTCGTCCCGGACCAGCTCGTCGACCGGACGAAGACACGGGCGCAGACCTACTTCGACGGGGAGCCGCTCCCGACGGCCTGGGGCGGCGCCACACCGAACGTCGTGCACACCACGTTCGCCGACCCCTACTGCCCCGACGGCCGGCGGGTGGCCCTGAAGGCGGCACGCGGGAAGGGCTGGGAGCCGGTGGACGGCGGCACGATGGTCGTGGTGGAGGGGCCGAGGTTCTCGACACGGGCGGAGTCCCGCTGGCACGCGGCAGCCGGCTGGTCGGTCGTCGGGATGACCGGACACCCGGAGGCCGTCCTCGCCCGTGAACTGGGACTCTGCTACACCTCGCTGGCGCTGGTCACCGACCTGGACGCGGGCGCGGAGACCGGCGAGGGCGTCTCCCACACGGAGGTGCTCCGGGTGTTCGGCGCGAACGTCGGCCGACTGCGCGAGGTCCTCTTCGACGCGGTGGGGGCGCTGCCGGACACGGCGGACCGGGACTGCCTGTGCACCCATGCGCACGACGGCTGGGACCTGGGGATCGAACTGCCGTAAAGCGCCCGAGGGGGTGAGGGAGTTGTCCACAGGCGGCGGGCCGTCCACAGGCCGGAGCGGGATTCCGGCGGAGACGGGACGGTGGACGTTCCCCGGACGGTCCGGGGAACTCGACGCCTGACGGGTGGTGCCCACCATGACGCCTTCGCCTTCCTCCCCCTCGGCCGCTTCCCCCCATGCCGCTTCTCCCTCGGCCGCTCCCCCTCCCTTCGCCGCCTTCCCCCCCTCCGATTCCTCGACCGCGCCCTCGCCCTCGGGCCCGGTGGCTCCGTACACGGCGCCACCCCCGCCCTTCCCGGCCGCGCCGTACCCGGCGGTCTCTTCGCCGCCTCCTCCCTCTCCGGCGTACCCGTCCCCTCTCACCTTCTCCGCCGTTCCCGAGACCCGCGGGGTACCGCACTTCGAACCGCTCCGGGTCCGAGGGCGGGGGCGGCTGCGCGTGCGGCGCCTGCTGCGGCGCGGGCGCGGGACACCGTCCGGGGTGCTCGCCCTGGCGGCGGCGGCGCTCGCGGTCAGCGGGGCGACCGGGGCGGGGGCGGGGGCGGTGCCCGCCGGACCGCCGACGCCGCACGCCCCGCCCGCGCAGCGGAAACCGCCCGCGGTGCGGTTGGTGTCGGCTCCGGTACGGATCGCGGACGCGGCGACGGTACGGCTACTGCGCCCGGGAGACCGGGTGGACGTGATCGCCGCGCCGCCCGGCCCGCACCAGGACGGCGAGGCGCGGGTCGTCGCCACGGGCGTGCGGGTCGCCGAGGTCCCCCGCCCGGGGCCGGACAGGGATGGTGGCCCGGACGCCACGGGGCGCGGGGCGCTGGTCGTGCTGTCCGTCCCCCGGCCGACGGCGACCGCCCTGGCGGGCGCCGGGATGTCGTCCCCACTGGCGGTGATCCTGTGCTGATTCGCACTGACGATCTGTCAAGTAACCGATACGTGTGTACGGATTGGACCTTTTCGCGCCGATCGCGGCGTAATGGCAACACCCCCCACACATACGGCGAAAGGCATCCGGGTGAGCCCGAAGAACGAAAGCGTGCTGGCTGGCTTCAAGGCCTTCCTGACACGCGGCAACGTGATCGATCTGGCGGTCGCGGTGGTCGTGGGCGCCGCGTTCACGAACATCGTGAACGCGGTGGTCAGGGGTGTCATCAACCCGCTGGTCGGCGCCTTCGGGACGAAGGACCTGGAGAGCTACTCGTCCTGTCTCAAGGGCCCCTGCGAGGTGGACGACGCCGGCAACGTGGTCTCCGGAATCCCGATCGCGTGGGGCCTGGTCCTCAGCGCCGTGCTGAGCTTCCTGATCACCGCGGCCGTCGTCTACTTCCTGATGGTCCTGCCGATGGCGAGGTTCCTCGCCAAGCGGGCCGCCCACGAGAAGGCGAAGGAAGGCGTCCAGGAGACGCTGGAGATCAGCGAACTGGAGGTGCTCAAGGAGATCCGCGACGCGCTGGTCGCCCAGCGTGGACCGAACTCGGGCCCGGAGGCCGGCGGCGCGGGGAGCCCGCCCAAGACGCTGTAGGCCGGGTAGTCCCCACCGATCCCGCGGGCCGGTCGCGCCCACCGCCCGAACCGGGCCGCGCCGGTGTCAGAGGTGGTGCGGCGGCTTCTCGTCGAGGAAGCGCGCGAGATCCGCGGCGCCGCCGCCACCTGCGGGCCGCTCGCCCCACCCGCGGTCCGTATCGTCCGCTGACTGCCGGTCCAGTGGATCGTCGAAGATCAGTGCCGGCCTGGGTCGGGAAGACGGTGCGTCGTCGGACTGCTTCGCGTCTCGCGGTCCGTGGGCGGGGGCGGTGCTCATGCTTTCAGGGTACGCCCGCGGGGCGGCCGGCGGCGGAGTGGACGCAAGGCGGGCCGCGGGCACGGCTCCGCGCGCCGTGGAAGCGGCGCAAGGCCGCGCTCTGGTGTCCTGGAGCACATGACGCAACCGTTCCTGCCGCTCATCGCGCGTTCCCGCGGCGAGTCCCACCGCGCCGCCACCCCGCTCGAGCTCTTCTTCGACCTCTGCTTCGTCGTCGCCGTCGCCCAGGCGGGCGCGGAACTCGTGCACGCGGTCGCCGGGGGCCACGCCGGGGAGGGGATCCTCGACTACGCGATGGTCTTCTTCGCGATCTGGTGGGCCTGGATGAACTTCACCTGGTTCGCCTCCGCCTACGACAACGACGACGTCCTCTACCGCGTCGTCACCTTCGTCCAGATCACCGGTGTCCTCATCCTGGCCGCCGGGATCTCGCGCGCCTTCGAGGACCACGACTTCTTCGTCGTCTGGTTGGGCTACGTCGTCATGCGGCTCGCGCTGGCCTCCCAGTGGCTGCGCGCGGCCCACCACGGCACGAGTCCCGCCGAGCGCGCGACCTGCCTTCGGTACGCGGGCGGGGTCGCCCTCTGCCAGGTCGGCTGGACCGCTCTCCTCTTCGCGCCCGAGCCCGCCCTGCCCTGGGTCTTCCTCGTCATGGCGATCGCCGAGATGGCCGTACCGGTGTACGCGGAGCGGAGGTCCCCGACGCACTGGCACCCCCACCACATCGCCGAACGCTACGGCCTGTTCACCATCATCGTCCTGGGCGAGACGATCGCGGCGTCCACCGTCGCCGTGAAGTCCGGGGTCAAGGAGAACGACGCCCTCGGCGAACTGCTCCCGATCGCCGCAGGCGGACTGCTCATCGTGTTCTCGGCATGGTGGATCTACTTCGTCGTCCCCGCTCACGACCGCCTCACCTCCAACCGCCAGGGCTTCCTGTGGGGCTACGGCCACTACCTGATCTTCGCCTCCGCCGCCGCCATCGGCGCCGGTATCGAGATCGCCGTGGAGCAGGCCGTGGGCGAGGCACACATCTCCAGGCTCGCCGCCTCCTCGGCGGTGACGATCCCGTCGGCGCTCTTCCTGCTCTGTGTCTGGGTCCTGCACGCCCGCTACTACAAGATCGGCATCGCCCAGCAACTCGTGCTGCCGGTATCGGCGTTCGCCCTGTTGATGTGCTCGTTCGCCGGCCATTGGGCGGTGCTCGCGGCCGGTCTGGTCGCGGCGGCGACGGTCGCCGTCGGCGTGACGCTGAGCACGCGCCGGCCCGCGACCGGCCCGGGAGAAGCCTCCTGAGCGACGAGGACCGCGGCACCGGAGCGGGGAGCGTCTTGGCCGGCCGGTGCCGCGGGTGCCCGGGGCTCGGCACGGAGCCGACCGGCGTGGTACCCAGGGAAACATGGCGAAGCGATCCGCACCGCACGACGCCCTCACGGACGTGGCCGGGCTACGCGTCGGCCACGCGCGCCTGGCGGGGCCGAACACCCTCAGCGGCACCACCGTCGTCCTCGCCCCCGAGGGTGGGGTGGTGGCGGCCGTGGACGTACGCGGGGGCGGCCCCGGCACCCGGGAGACGGACGCGCTCGACCCGCGCAACGTGGTCGAGCGGGTCGAGGCCGTGGTCCTGACCGGTGGCAGCGCCTACGGCCTGGAGTCGGCCGCCGGCGTGATGGCCTGGCTGGAGGAGCGGCACCGCGGCGTGCGGGTCGGTCCGGACCCCGCGCACGTCGTGCCGGTCGTTCCCGCCGCCTGTGTCTTCGACCTCGGACGGGGCGGGGACTTCCGGGCCCGCCCCGACGCCGGGACAGGCCGGGCCGCGGTGGAGGCCGCCGCGGCGACCGAGCCGCACGCGCGGGTGGAGACGGGAGCCGTCGGCGCGGGCACCGGAGCCGTCGTCGGCGGCCTCAGGGGCGGGGTCGGCACGGCCGGAACCCGCCTGGAGTCGGGCCTCACGGTCGGCGCCCTCGTCGTCGTCAACGCGGTCGGCTCGGCGGTCGATCCGGAGACCGGTGTCCTCTACGGCGCGTACCTCCAGGGCCGGCCGCACTACCCCGAACCGGCGGTGCACGAGGCGGCACGGCGCCGCCTCGCGGAGGCCCGCGCGACGAGCACCGCGCCGCCGCTGAACACCACGCTCGCGGTCGTCGCCACCGACGCCGCCCTCACCCGCGCGCAGGCCCAGAAGCTGGCGGGAACGGCGCACGACGGGATCGCCCGCGCGATCCGCCCCGTGCACCTGATGAACGACGGGGACACGGTCTTCGCTCTCGCGACCGGGGAGCGGGCGCTGCCTCCCGGGCCGGGGCCGCTCGCCCTCAACGACGTGCTGGCCGCGGGCGCGGACACGGTGACCCGGGCGATCGTCCAGGCGGTCCTCGCGACGACCGAGGGCTCCTCGGGTCCGGGGGGTACCTTTCCGGCCTACCGCGAGCTGTACGGGGACGGCGTTTGAGGGCCCGCCCCGGGCGTCTCCGCACCCCCTCGGAGACCAGCCGCCACGCTCGACTCCCTTGACACGCAGGGGAGTTACGCGATCCCCCGCGCAAGCCCCTCCAGGGGGGCGGGAACTTCCCCCGCGCGCCCTTCGTTTTGCCGAACCCCGGACACGGTGTCAGACCCAGGGGCTACGTTAAGCAAGCACCGAGTGACATGCGGCGACGGCCTGGAGACCCTCTTGAACGATCCGCAGGATCCTCACGATCCATACGAGACCACCGAGACGCACCTTGAGCGGCTCCTCGGACGGGCGCTCAACTCCTTCGATCTGCCCGACACCACGGTCGAGCGCCTGCAGACGGCGCTCGCCCACTCCAGCACGCTGTACTCCTCGCACCACAGCGCGTCGCTGCGTCGCGCCACCTACCGCCACGCGTATCTGCTCGCCGACGGCACCGCGCTCAGCCTGTGGGAGCTGGTGCACAACTCCGGCCGGGGCGGCAGCCGGCACCACGAGCTGTACGCGGAGGAGGGCGAGGCCCGGCTGGCCGCGTCCCGGCTGCCCACCGATACGGGGCCCGACCGCGACACGGAGCGCTCCGAGCGCCGGGGCTCCGACGAGGACGGTGAACTCGAGCTGCTGAGCGCGCTGTTGTCCCGGTCGATACCCGCGCGGCCCCGGGCGTACGCGCCGGACAACTCCGCGGACCACGCGCGCCGGGTGCTGCGAAGGGCGGAGAACGCGGACCGCCCGGACGAGGAGACGGCACGCCGGCTGCGGACGGCGTTCGCGCACCACATCACGCGGGCGTTCGGGCGCCGCTGCCCGGTGCGCAGCGGCCGGGACGCCGGTTTCACCCTCTACGAGCACGCGTTCCTGCTGATCGACGGCAGTGAGATGAGTCTGTGGGAGGTGGAGCACACGGCCACGCCCGACGGCCGCCACATGTGCGAGGTGTACGCCGACGAAGGCGCGGCGCGCCAGGCGATGGAGCACCGCGCGCGGGTCGGCTGACCTCGGACGCCCGCCCGGTCCACGGCCGGCACCCGTCTCCGGGTACTCCGGCGGCGGGTGCCGGGCCGGGGCCCGGCGGCCGGCCCACCGGGGCGTCAGCGCCCGCACGGGTGGCCTTCGACCGGTCGGAGGCCACCCGTGCGGGCGCTCAGACCCGCGACGGTGTGCTCGCGCGCCCGGCGGGGTGCGGGACGGGCGCGAGGCGCCGGACGGCGAACTCCCGGTGGGATCGGGTCTGCTCGCGGTACGGTTCCGGCAGGTCCGGCAGGGCGAGGAGCCGGTCGCAGGCGGCGAGCGCGCCGGTGAGGTCCCCGACCCAGGAGGCGGTGACCGAGAACTCGAACAGCAGGCCCCAGCGGTCCACCCAGGGCCGCATGAACAGCAGGTCGTCCGGCTGTTCCCGGTCCGGGAGCGTGGAGACCAGGGCGTGTGCCGTGTGCTGCCGGCTCATCGTGCGCAGTCGCGCGGCCAGTTCGTAGCAGGCGTCGAGGCGCTGCGGGCGGGTTTCCCAGGCGCGGGTGAAGGCGTCCATCGCCCCGGGCCGGTCGTCGGAGTCGGCCTTGAGGATGCCGCACTGGAGCAGCGCGTGGTAGACCTCCTCGCCCCAGCCGCCCATCCGGGCGCGGCGCTCGTAGAGGGCGATCGCCTCGGCGGTGCGGCCCATGTCGCGCATGGTCCGGGCGAGGTGGAAGACCGTGCGGGTGTTGCCGGGGTCGCGGTCGAGTTCGGCGCCGAGCAGTCGGGCGTCGCGGTCGAACTTGTCGTGGCGGGAGCCGCCGTCGGCGAAGTGCTCGATGACGAGCGCGTCGAGGTCCTCCTGGGCCTGGTGCCGGTCGGCGGTGAGGTACGCGTGGGTGACACCCTCGTAGCGCCAGGGGACGTCTCCCCTGACCAGGCGCTTGCTTCGGTACTCCAGGGTGCCGGCGTGCCGCAGCAGGTAGGCGTCGGCGGTCAGTTCGGGCAGGGCTCCGGCCCGGCGGATCACGTGGTCGGCGTCGAGGAGCAGCAGGTAGTCGGCCTTTTCGCGGGCGTGGGCGATGTTCAGGCTCCGGTTGTGGCCGAAGTTCGCCCAGGGCTCCTCGCGCAGCTCTCCGGGGATGCCGTCGAGCGTGTCGCGGATCAGGTCCTGCGTGCCGTCCGTGGAACCGGTGTCGGAGATGACCCAGGTGTCCACCAGGCCGCGGACGGAGGCGAGGCAGCGCTCGATGACTGCGGCCTCGTTCTTGACGATCATGCACAGGCAGAAGGACGGCTTCACGGCGACACCGCTTCCGGGGGAGGTCGGAGGCGACGCTACGCACGGGACCAGGCAGCCCGGGGGCGGCACGCCGACGACGTGCGGACATTTCGCCGTCACACGCCCCCTTTCCTGGTCGCCCCCGGCGGAGCGTGGTGCCGGGGCACCGGGGGTGCGACGAGACCGGGAGGGTGCGAAAGAGGTGTGGGCCCCGGGGGTGTACCCCCGGGGCCCACACCGCCCCACCACTCGCCTCAGTGCGTGAGCACCGGCCGGTCCTGCAGGCCGGAGCTCTCGTCGGAGCGTTCCCCGTGCTCGGGGACCCCCGTGGAGACGGCCGGCCCGCCCGGGTTCCCGTCGGCCTCGTCCCCCGCACCCTCCACGTGCTGCTTCGGCTTCGCCGGGAGCGCGAACATCACCAGGAAGATCGCGACGAGCACGGCGGCCACGCACCACAGGGCGTTCTGGAAGGCGCCCGCGTACGCCGTGCCGACCTGCTCCGGCAGCTCCCCCAGCCGTCGTTCGTCGATCGATCCGAAGAAGACCACGGAGACGAGGCCGAGCCCGAGGGCGTTGCCCATCTGCCCGGTCGTGTTGATCAGGCCGGAGGCCGAGCCCGCATGCTCACGCGGGACCTCGGAGAGCACGGCGTCGGTCAGCGGGGCCACGATCAGACCCATGCCCAGGCCCATCACGACCAGCGGCGGGATCATCTGCCAGGGGTGGATGCCGTCGCCGTAGCGGCCGGCCTCCCAGAGGTAGAACAGCACTCCGGCGACCATCGTCAGGGCGCCCGCCTGCAGTACCTTGCGGCCGAAGCGCGGCACCAGCTTCTGCACCGACATGCCGGCCGCCAGCGAGACGGAGACCGAGAACGGCACACCGGTCAGACCGGCCTTGATCGGGCTCCAGCCGAGCCCGATCTGCATGTAGAGCGTCCAGACCAGGAAGAAGATGCCGAGCACGACGCCGAAGGTCAGCTGCACGGCGATACCGGCGGCGAAGCTCTTCACCTTGAACAGCGACAGCTCGACCAGCGGCGATCCGTCCTTCCTCGTCTTGTACTTCTCGTAGGCGACGAGGGCGGCGAAGACGAGGACGCTGCCGGCCATGCAGAGGTGCCCCCACAGCGGCCAGCCCAGCTCGCGGCCGCGTGTGAGCGGGTAGACCAGCATCAGCAGCGCCAGCGTCACGAGCAGGACGCCGACGAGGTCGAGGCGGAGCGCCTTGGGTGCCTTGGACTCGGTGATGAACCTGCGGCCCAGGATCAGTCCCGCGATGCCGACCGGCAGGTTGATGAGGAAGATCGGCCGCCACTCCAGGCCGAAGAGGTTCCACTGGGTCAGCAGGGCACCGAGCAGCGGTCCGGAGACGGCGCCGAGCCCGATGACCGCGCCGAACATGCCGAAGACCTTGCCGCGCTCGTGCGCGGGGAAGGTGACGTGGATGATCGACAGGACCTGCGGGACCATCATCGCCGCCGCGGCGCCCTGGAGGAGGCGGGAGGCGACCAGCATCTCCGGGTTGGCGGCGAAGCCGCAGAGCGCCGAGGCGAGGGTGAAGCCGGCGGTGCCGAGGAGGAAGAGGCGCTTGCGGCCGTAGATGTCACCGAGTCGGCCACCGGTGATCAGACCGGCGGCGAACGCCAGTGCGTAGCCGGCGGTGATCCACTGGATCGCCCCGAACGAGGCGCCGAGACCGCGCTCGATGCTGGGGATCGCGATGTTGACGATCGTGGCGTCGACCAGGTCCATGAAGGCGGCGGTCATGACGATGGCGAGGGCGATCCAGCGCCTTCTGTCGGTGGCGTCGTGTGAACTCATACGAGAAAGTTAGAGGCCAAATAGGTCAGTACATGTCCTAGATGCACCGCATCCTGGAGGGCATGACGGACACTCCGGCACGACTTCTGAATCTGCTCTCCCTGCTTCAGACTCCGCGCGAATGGCCGGGCAGCGAGCTGGCGGCACGGCTCCTGGTCTCGGCGCGGACGATCCGGCGGGACGTCGACCGATTGCGGGAGCTGGGCTATCCCGTCGAGGCGACCAAGGGCGCGGTGGGCGGGTACCGCCTGGTCGCGGGTTCGGCGATGCCTCCGCTGCTCCTCGACGACGAGGAGGCGGTGGCGATCGCGGTCGGGCTGCGGGCGGGAGCGGGTCACGCGATCGAGGGCGTGGAGGAGGCGTCGGTACGGGCGCTGGCCAAGCTGGAGCAGGTGCTCCCGTCGCGGCTGCGGCACCGGGTCTCCACGCTGCAGAACGCGACGATCCCGCTGACACGCGGGGACGGCGCGACGGTCGCGCCGCAGACGCTGACGACGCTCGCGGGCGCGGTGACGGGTCAGGAACGACTGCGGTTCGGCTACCGGGCGGGCGACGGCACGGAGAGCCGGCGGCTGGTGGAGCCGTACCGGCTCGTGTCGACCGGCATGCGCTGGTACCTGGTGGCGTACGACCTGGGGCGCGAGGACTGGCGGACGTTCCGGGTGGACCGGGTGAGCGATCCCTTCGCGACGGGGGCCCGCTTCGGTCCGCGGGAGCTGCCGGAAGGGGGTGCGGTCGCGTACATGGCCCGGTCGATGGCGCGGACGGCGTCGGACCTCGCGCTGGACGTGGAGTTCGACGCTCCGGCGGACGTCGTGGCGGCACGCCTGCCCGCCCATCTCGCCCCGGAGTCCACCTCCCCGCGGACCTGTCGGCTCCGCGCCCGCTGCGCGGACTCGCTGGAATGGATCGCGCTGCGCCTGGCCCTGGTCGACTGCCCCTTCAGAATCCACGCCCCGGACCCGCTGATCACCCACGTGCGGGAACTCTCGGCCCGCCTGGGTGCGGCGACCGGGGCCTGAGAGCCTGGCTCTCAGGCGACCCGGAGCCCGCCGCCGCCGCGCGGGGCACCCGAGAGGCCCTCAGGCCACGGCGTCGAAGCCGGTGTCCCGCGCCATCTTCTTGAGTTCCAGCAGCGCGTGCTTCTCGATCTGGCGGATCCGCTCGCGGGTCAGGCCGTGTTCCTTGCCGACCTCCGTCAGGGTCCGCTCCCGGCCGTCCTCGATGCCGTACCGCATGCGGATGATCGACGCGGTGCGGTGGTCGAGCTTGTCGATCAGGTCGTCGAGCTCCTCGCTGCGCAACAGCGTGAGCACCGACTGCTCGGGCGACACCGCCGACGTGTCCTCCAGCAGGTCGCCGAACTGCGTCTCGCCCTCGTCGTCCACCGACATGTTCAGCGAGACGGGGTCGCGCGCCCAGTCGAGGACGTCCACCACGCGCTCGGGCTTCGAGTCCAGCTCCGCCGCGATCTCCGCCGGCTCCGGCTCCCGGCCGTGTTCGCGGTTGAACTCGCGCTGGACGCGCCGGATCCGTCCGAGTTCCTCGACGAGGTGCACGGGAAGCCGGATGGTGCGGGACTGGTCGGCTATGGACCGTGTGATGGCCTGACGTATCCACCACGTGGCGTAGGTGGAGAACTTGAAGCCCTTGGCGTAGTCGAACTTCTCGACCGCGCGCACCAGGCCCGCGTTCCCCTCCTGGATCAGGTCGAGCAGCGGCAGCCCGCTGCGCGGGTAGCGGCGGGCGACGGCCACGACGAGCCGGAGGTTGGACTTGATGAAGACGTCCTTGGCCCGCTCGCTCTCGGCGACCAGCGCTTCGAGCTCCTCGCGCGTCGCCCCGCCCGCCTCGCTCTCCACCTCGCCGTCCAGGATCTGCCGGGCGTACACGCCGGCCTCGATGGTCTGGGACAGCTCGACCTCCTTGGCGGCGTCGAGCAGGGGCGTGCGGGCGATCTCGTCGAGGTACATGCCGACCAGGTCGCGGTCGGCGATCTCCCCGCCCACGGCGCGAACGCTGCTTGCCCGGCTGCTTCCGCGCGTGGCGGACGAACGGCGGGCGACGGCACGGGTTGCCATGCGTGCTCCCTTGCTGAGTAGGTAGCGACACCCTTTCGAGTGCCCTGCATCCGACGGAAACAACGACTGGAATCAGGACAGAATTCCCACACGACGCATTGATTTTCGCGATCATGCAGTATCCTGCGCCGCCGCCGAGGGGGTCCTTACGCCGTCGCCTACCGCGGAAACGCAGGTCAGGCTGGTCAGAGAGGCGATCCGGCGCCGCTCCCCGCGCCGTGCGGCCGCTACGCCCCCGAGGCGACGATCACGTCGACACTCCCCCTCTTCCGTCCGGCGGCGCCTCTCCCCCGACCCCGCTCCCCTCATGAGGACGGCACCCGCCTCCTCCTGGTTGCCCAGGAGGAGGCGGGTGCGCGAGAGCGGGTCCGGGACGTGCCGGTCCGGGCGTCAGCCGAACTGCACCGAGCGCTTCGCGAGCCCCATCCAGAATCCGTCGATGACGCTCCGGCCGCCGTCCAGGTCGCCGGCCGCATCGGCGGCGCCCAGCGTCACGAAGAGCGGTGCGAAGTGCTCGGTGCGCGGGTGGGCGAGCCGGCCCGCCGGCGCGGCGTGCTCGAAGTCGAGGAGGGCGTCGACGTCGCGGCCGAGGAGGGCGCGGTGCCCCCAGTCGTCGAACTCCGCCGACCAGCCCGGCACCCCGGCGTCGGTGTGCCGCAGCGCCGCGAGGTTGTGGGTGAAGAAGCCGCTGCCGACGATCAGCACCCCCTCGTCGCGCAGGGGCGCGAGACGGCGCCCGATGTCCATCAGCCGGCGCGGTTCCAGGGTGGGCAGCGAGATCTGGAGGACGGGCAGACGGGCGTCGGGGAACATCTCCACCAGCGGCACGTACGCGCCGTGGTCGAGACCCCGCCCGGGAACGTCCCGCACCGGCATGCCGGGGGCCTGGAGCAGCGCGCGTACGGAGGCGGCCAGGCCGGGGGCGCCCGGAGCCGGGTACCGCACGCGATAGTAGTGCTCGGGGAAGCCCCAGAAGTCGTGGACGAGCGGCACGGTGTCGGTCGCGCCGAGCGCGAGCGGAGCCTCCTCCCAGTGGGCGGAGACCATCAGGATCGCCGTGGGCCGGGGCAGCACGGCGGCCCAGGCGGCGAGCTGGCCGGGCCAGACCGGGTCGTCGGCGAGCGGGGGCGCGCCGTGCGACAGGAAGAGGGCGGGCATCCGTTCGAGCGTGGCGTCCATGGTGACCGCCTCCGTTCCGGCTCCAGGGCTTTCTTTGAAAGTTCAAGCTCAAGGAGGGCGAGCCTACCCGGATATAGTTCAACTTTCAAGGATGGGTCGTACGATGGACGCATGACCACCGCATCCACGGAAGAACCCCGCTGGCTCAGCGACGAGGAACAGCACGTCTGGCGCGCCTACCTCCACGCCACCACCCTCCTCGAGGACCACCTCGATCGCCAGTTGCAGCGCGACGCCGGGATGCCGCACACCTACTACGGCCTGCTCGTCCAGCTCTCCCAGGCGCCCCGCCGCCGGCTGCGGATGACCGAGCTGGCCAAGGACGCCAAGATCACCCGCTCCCGCCTCTCGCACGCCGTCGCCCGACTGGAGAGGAACGGCTGGGTGGTGCGCGAGGACTGCCCCTCCGACAAGCGGGGCCAGTTCGCCCGGCTGACGGAGGAGGGTTTCGCCGTACTGGAGCGGACCGCGCCGGGCCATGTCGCGGCCGTCCGGCAGGCCATGTTCGACCGGCTCACGCCCGCACAGGTGCGGCAGCTCGGCGAGATCATGCGGGTGATGGCGGAGGGACTCCAGCCGGCGGACCCGCACGCGGACCTGCCCTGGCTGCGCTGAGCTCGGCGAAACCTCGCAGGTCACTCGTCCTGCTGACCTGCGGATCTTCACGGGACGGCGGGGACGGCCGTTCTCCACGCTTCGCGATGTAGAAGCCGGAGAGCGTCCGGTACGCGATGCGCCTCGCTGAGGCGTGAGGAGAGGAGACGGACGGTGACAGACGATCTGTCCACGGTGGCCCGACTCCTGTACGAGGCAGGGACGCTCAAGCAGGCCAGGCGCACCGGCTGGTGGATGGCCGGTGTCCGCGACCCCGAGAGCGTGGCCGAGCATTCCTGGCGCACCTCGCTGATCGCATCGGCCATCGCCAAGCTGGAAGGCGCGGACCGGCGCGGGCGGCGTTCCTCGCGGTGTGGCACGACTCCCAGGAGACCCGCACCGGAGATGTGAACCACCTGGGCAAGAAGTACGCCGAGGGGGCCGACCCGGAGGCCGCCACCGCCGACCAGACGCAGGTCATGCCGGAGCCGCTCGCCTCCACCATCCGGGAGTTGGTTTCGGAGCACCAGACCAAGGAGTCCGCCGAGGCCGTCCGCGCCCGTGACGTCGACAAACTGGAGTGCATGCTGCAGGCATCGAGTACAAGGCCCAGGGCTACCAGAACGCCCAGCGGTGGATCGACAGCAGCCGTGGCCGTCTCACCACCCCGACCGCTCCACGGCCGCGCCGCGCGTGCGCACGGGCCGGTCGGACGGCTCGGGCGCACACGCGGCGGGTACGGGGACGCGGTCGGGGTCAGTGGGCGACGACGGGAATCCTCGGCTCCTCCTCGGCCCCTTCGCCGGAGGCGGCCACCACACCGGAACCGGGCTTGCCGGTGGTGATGAGGGTGACGGCGATCGCGGCCGAGACGGCCAGGATGCCGACCGCCCACCAGATGGCCGCCGAGTAGCCCTCGACCATGCCCTGGAGCTGGAGCAGCTTCTGGGCGCCCGGGGTGGTCGCCCCGGCGGCGCGGTCGGCGATGTACGCGGTCGTGGCCGAGGCCGCGATCGTGTTCAGCAGCGCCGTGCCGATCGCGCCGCCGACCTGCTGGGAGGTGTTGACCATCGCCGAGGCCACACCCGCGTCCCGCGGGTCCACACCGTGGGTCGCCAGCGACATCGCCGGCATGAACGCCGTGCCCATGCCGAGGCCGAGCAACAGCTGCGCGGGCAGGATCAGCCCGGCGTAGGAGGAGCCGATCTCCAGCTGGGTCAGCAGCAGCATGCCGACGGCGGCGGTGAGGAAGCCCGGCCCCATCAGCAGGCGCGGCGGGACCCGGGTCATCAGCCGGGCGCCGATCTGGGTGGAGCCGGCGATCATTCCCGCGATCATCGGGAGGAACGCGAAGCCCGTCTTGACCGGCGAGTACCCCTTCACGACCTGCAGGTAGTAGGTCAGGAAGAGGAACAGGCCGAACATCGCGATGACCGCGAGACCGAGGGAGAGGTAGACACCGCCCCGGTTGCGGTCGGTGAGCACGCGCAGCGGCAGCAGCGGGGACTTCACCCGGGCCTCGGTGACCACGAAGGCGAGGAGCAGCACGGCCGAGGCGACGAACAGGCCGATCGTGGTGGCGTCCGACCAGCCCTCGGACTCGGCGCGGGTGAAGCCGTAGACGAGCGCGACCAGACCCAGGGTCGACAGGACGACACCGGGGATGTCCAGCGACGAGCGGTTGCGGCCACCGGCCGGCTCGCGGATCACGAGGTAGGCGCCGGCGGCGGCGATGACCGCGAACGGGATGTTGACGAAGAAGGTCCAGCGCCAGTTCAGGTACTCGGTGAGGAAGCCGCCGAGGATCAGACCCACGGCGCCGCCGCCGCCGGCGATCGCACCGTAGATGCCGAACGCCTTGGCGCGTTCCTTGGCGTCGGTGAACATGACGGCGAGCAACGAGAGCGCGGCGGGGGCGAGCAGCGCGCCGAAGGCACCCTGGAGCGCGCGGGCTCCGAGCATCATGCCCTCACCGCCGGCCGCACCGCCGAGCGCGGAGGCGGCGGCGAAGCCGATCAGACCGACGACGAAGGTGCGCTTGCGGCCCCAGAGGTCGGCGATGCGTCCGCCGAAGAGAAGCAGACCGCCGAAGGCCAGCGCGTAGGCCGTGATGACCCACTGCCGGTTGCCGTCCGATATCCCCAGGTCCTGCTGGGCGGAGGGCAGCGCGATGTTCACGATGGTCGCGTCGAGCACGACCATCAGCTGGGCGAGGGCGATGAAGACCAGCGCCTTCCAGCGGCTGGGGTCGGCCTGGACCGGCGGAGCGGTCTCGGTGATTTTCGGCATGGACGAGCCACCTCTTGGTGCGTACGAGGAGAAAACGGACTTACTGAGCGCTCGAGGCGCGACGGTTCACGAGTGCAGTGGGGTGCGGACGGCCGTGTCCGAGGTGGTCACGACCGGCCGGAGCCACCCCGCAGATCCTCCAGAGTGGCGGCCGATCCGGGCAGCTCGGAGCGCGCGGGCGCTTCCAGGCCGTCCAGGAAGAGCTGCAGATGACGGTGGACGAACCGGTCCATGTCAGGACAGGCGGTACCGGGCAGCGGGCGGGTGAGCTGGGAGACGGCGATCATCAGGTCGCCCGCACCGACGTCGGCGCGGAGCCGGCCCGCCCGCTGCGCGCGGTGGACGAGGCTCTGCACGGCCTCCTCCAGGCGCTCGCGCGCGGCGAGAAGCTCGGGATGCTCCCGGTCGAAGGCGCCGTCGAGCACCGGACACAGGGCGCCGATGCGTTCGTCGGCGGCGGCGTGGGTGAAGCGGCGGAGCGCGTCGAGAGTGTCGCCCTCCTCGGCCGCCGACTCCGCCAGGTCCGTGGTGCGGGACATGACCGAGACGACGACCTCCTGGATGAGGTCGGCGCGCTCGGGGAAGTTGCGGTAGAGCGTGGCGTTGCCGACTCCGGCGCGGCGCGCGATCTCGTCGAACGGGACCTGGGGCCCGAACTCGACGAACATCTCGCGGGCCGCCGTCACGATCCGCTCGCGGTTGCGCAGGGCGTCGGCCCGCGGGCGGGGTGCGCGACGGACGGGCGCGGTGTCGGCGGTATTGGTCACGCCCTGCCTCCTCGGCCACTTCGGATGTCTTCGATCTTCCGCCGAGCCGGAAACATCCGGGGACCAGGTCCCCGTTTCGCTCGGACACAAGCGTAAACGGGGAAGGACTCCCCGGATGTTCCGCTGTCCCGTATGACCTGGACCACATCGATGGGCGGGGGCGTGCACCCCCTGATCGGGCCAATCCGGCGCGCGCCCCCGCGCCTCCCGACACAGGCTGATCGAAACGCGGAGCCGCAGACGATCCGCAGATCAGAGAGGGCGACGCATGGAGCAGACCCCCCGGCGGATACGCAGACCCGCCGTGCTGGCAGCGGCGTCGGCTCTCACGTTCGCCGCTCTGCTCTCCGCCAGCGCGAACCTCCCCGAACCCGCTCCGGCCTCGGCCGGACCGGTGGCCACGGGTCCGGGAGAGGCGCCACTCGGTCCGTGCAGGATCGCGACGACGCTGGGTGTGCAGATGTCGGAGGGACTGCCCACCGCCCCCGGATACGCCCGCTCCACGGGCCGCGTCAGGGCCCTCAACCTGATGGTCGACTTCCCGGACGCGCCCGCGGCCGGTACGGCGACGGCGCGCTACGAGGAGTTCTTCCCGCAGACCGCCGAGTGGTTCCGCACCAGCTCCTACGGGCGTCTCCACTACCTCCCCGAGGCCCCCCTCACCGACTGGCTGCGGATGCCCCGGCCGTTCTCCTCGTACGGGATCGAGCGCGGCTCCCCGTACGAACCGGGCTACCGAGGGCTCGTCGAGGACGTCGTGAAGTCCGCCGACCCGCTGGTCGACTTCAGCGCCTACGACCTCGTGAACATCCTGGTCACACCGAACGCCGGCCCCTCGGCCCTGGACACCGTCCTGTCCGTGACCTTCTCCGGCAACGACGACGCCCCGTACGCCGACGGCGTCCCGCTCGCCAACACGTCCTTCGTCTACAGCCGGCAGGACGACGGCTCCGGCACGTACGCGGACACCGGCTACCGGGTCCTGCCGCACGAGAACGGCCACGTCTTCGGCCTGCCCGACCTCTACACCCTGGACGGCGGCGGCACCGTCGGGCACTGGGACATCATGTCCGAGGACTGGGGGGCCAACAACGACTTCCTCGGCTGGCACAAGTGGAAGCTGGGCTGGCTCGACAACGACCAGGTGAGCTGCGCGTCGGCCCCGGGCACGAGCGAGCACACGCTGACCCCGCTGGCCACGGCGGGCGGGCCCAAGCTCGCCTTCGCGCCCCTCGGCGAGAAGTCCGGATACGCGGTCGAGGTCCGTACCCGGGACGGCAACGACGAGGCCGTCTGCGAACCGGGCGTCCTCATCTACCGCGTCGAGTCCGACGTGGACACCGGCCACGGCCCCGTGACCGTGGCGGACAGCGACCGGGAGAGCGGCGGCTGCACCCGCCGGCCCAACGTCCACGCGGAGCTGTCGGACGCCCCCTTCCGGCCGGGCGAGACCTTCACGGACCGGGCGAACGGCATCCGGATCTCGGTGCTGGACGAGGACGCGTCGGGCGCGTACCGCGTCCGCATCACCCGCTCCTGACCCCGGCCGCGGCCGCACGCCGACCGCCGGTCGCTCAGCCGGCGGAAAACCGGTCCCTCAGCTCCCGCTTGAGGATCTTCCCGGTGGGATTGCGCGGCAGCTCGTCCTCCCGTACGACGACCCTCGCCGGGACCTTGAACGCGGCCAGCCGCCGGCCCACATGGGCCCGCAGTCCGTCCGGCGTCACCGTGGCGCCCGCGCGCAGCCGCACCACGGCGGCCACCTCCTCGCCGAGAACCGGGTGCGGGACGCCCAGGACGGCCGCGTCGGCGACCTCCGGGTGCGCGTGCAGCACGGCCTCCACCTCGGCGCAGTACACGTTCTCACCGCCCCGGATCACCATGTCCCTGAGCCGGTCGACGACGGTGACCCGCCCGTCGCGGACCCGGGCGAGGTCTCCGGTGCGGAACCATCCGTCCTCGGTGAAGGCGTCCCCGGTGGCGGCCTCGTCGCCCCAGTAGCCGCGGAACAGGGACTGGCCGCGCAGCAGCAACTCGCCCACGCCCCGCGCGTCCGGCCGGTCGACGCGGACCTCGATGGCGGGCGCGGGCCGGCCCACGGACTCGGGCCACCTCCGGTACTCGGCGCCGAAGTTGGCCAGGACACCGCCGCAGGTCTCGGTGAGCCCGTACCCGTTGCGCGGTTCGACACGCTCCCCGAAGCGGGCGGTGAGCCGGGTGACGATCCCGGCCGGAGCGGCGGCGCCACCGGTGTTGAACATGACGAGGGTGCGCAGCGGGTCGCCGGTGCGCTCGGCGAGGTCGAGCAGCTGGAGCGCGGTCGCCGGCACGCCCGCGTAGTGGGTGACACCGTGCTCGCGGATCAGGTCCAGCGCGCGGGCCGCGTCCCACTTGCGCATGAGGACGAGCGAGCCGCCGGCGGCCATGACGGAGTAGAAGGACGTGAAGGCGGCGACGTGGAAGAACGGGAAGGTGGTGAGCGAGACGGGAGTGACACCGCACCCGGGTACAGTGCCGCGGCCGACGGCGGAGGCGGCGGCGAAGTAGCGCGGGTGCATCGCCGCCCCGGCCTGGGCGAGGTGGGTGGCGACGGCGCCCTTGGGACGGCCGGTGGTGCCCGAGGTGTAGATCAGCGTGGCGTCGTGCTCGGGCAGCACGTCGACGAGGGGCGGTCCGAGCAGGGAGTCCGTGGCGCGGACGTACGCCCGGAACCCCTCGGTGGGCTCCCCGCGGAACACGATGCCGGGCACGTGGTGCGCCTGGGCCCAGGCGCGTACCCGTTCGACGCGCTCGCCGTCCACGAGGAGCACGCGGGGCCGGCAGTCGTCGAGGGCGTACGCGAACTCCTCCTCCGTCCACCAGGCGTTGAGCGGCACCGCGACGAGCCCCGCGAGCTGGGCCGCCCAGAAGGCGATCTGCCACTCGGGGTGGTTGCGCATGGCGACGACCGCCCGGTCGCCCGGCCGCAGGCCGTAGGTGTCGGTCAGCAGCCGGGCCAGGCCGCACGCGGCGTCGAAGAACTCCCGGTAGCTCAGCACCCCGTCCTCGGAGAGGAGGAACGGCCGGTCGCCGTAGGCCCAGGTCGCCTCGACGAACTCCCGCAGCGTCCGGGGCCCCTCGCGGTACACCCCCTCCTCGACGGCGAACGGCGCGCCGGGTGCGGAGAGCCGCGCGGCCACCGCCTCGGCGGCCACGCTCACCGCCGGGCGTTCCGCCGCCGAGGCGGGTGTCGTCTTCGCCGCGGACGGCTCGGTGTGCGACGCGACCACGATCGTCGTTCCTTTCCCACTGCCTGCCCGGTCCGGGCCGGACGTCATGCCCACCCGCCCGGCCGGTCGATCCCGGACTGCACACATAATGCGCGAGTGAGCGACCTTCCCCTGCCTCTGGCCCCCGAACGGATACCGCCGGGCACGCACGCCTGGCGCTCGTCCGACGCCGAACGCTGGCGCGCCGCCGCCCCCGGGCGCTGGGCCCGGCCGCTGTGGCCGTTCCTCGCTCTGTCGGCGACGGCCGTCTGGGCCGTCGCCGAGACTCCCTACCCCGTGTGCGCCACCGCCACGCCCTGCGCCGCCGACTGGCCGGGGCTGGCCTTCGCGGTGGTCCAGGTGCTCACCCTGGTGATGCTGTGGCGCCACCCGGCCCTCTCCCTGGCCGGTGTGGTGGTGTCCGCCGCGTCCCTGGTCCTCGAAGCGGCGCCGGACGGCTCCGCCGACCCGCTGGCCGCGCCGAACGTGGCCCTGCTGCTCGCCGCTCTGTACGCCTGCGCCACACTCCTCCACCGTCTGGTGTGCGTGCGGCAGCAGCAGTTGCTGGTACTGACGGCGGCCGGCCAGGCGCGCGCCCCGCTGCCCGGCCCCGCCCGGACCTTCCGCCGCGGACGGGCGCCCCTCGTACTGTCCTCGCTGCTGCTCGCGGCGGCGGTCTTCGCCTGGTGGCAGGCGGAGCAGGTCGCCGCCGGGTACGAGGAGCGGGCGGCGCGGGCGACGCCCGCCACGATGCGGGTCGTGGGACACGCCGACACGTGGACCCTGACCCTGCGCTCGGAGGAGCTCGGGACCCGCGCGGTGAAGGTGGCGTTCCCCGAGGACCACCCCGTGGGTTCGCACGTGGACGTGCTGGTGGACGGCGGCTGGACCGGCCTGCCCGCCCAGCCGTACGACACCTTCGGCTGGGAGTTGTCGCTGCTGGTGGCCGCCGCGTCCGGTCTGGCCCTGCTGGCGGGCGGTCTGGTGGCCCGCCGCCGGACCGAGCGCCTGCGGTCGGCTCCGCTGCCCGTCCTGCGGGTCCTCCTCGGCACGGAACGCGACGGTACCCGCACACGGGTGTACGCGGCGGACGACGCGGCGGGTGAACGGCCGTTGCTCTCGCTGGGCACCCGGTACGCCTTCGAGGAGGAGCGGGTACCGGAGGAGGACACCGGTCTCGCGGACGGGGGGTACGACGCGGGGGCGCCGGACGGGGCGTGGCGGATGCGCGAGGCGGTGCTCTTCGGCACTCCGCACACGGGCGCGGAGCTGGTGCTGCTCTCCGCGGACGAGGACGGCGGCCCGCTGACGGAGTGCACCGTCGCCCCGGCGCGGACGCTGCCGCCCGCACGGGCCTGGGCGGCCGAGGCGTCCGGGCCGGGCCGCTCCACCGCCGGGATCGTGGCCGGCCTGCCGCTGTCACGCGCACCGCTGACCTGGTCGGCGGACGAGGGCTCACGGCTGGTGGGGCTCTTCTTCCTGGCGATCGGGGCCGGCGGCGTCTGGGGCGCGCTCGAGGACGACGTCTCCTGGCGATGGGGGCTCACCGCCGTCTCCGTCCTCTGGTTCGCCCATGTCGCCGCCACCGCCCTGAACTGGCGGGTCACCGCCGACAGCGCCGGTCTGTGGGTCTGCGGCGCGTGGCGGGTGCGACACGTCCCCTGGGACGCGGTCCGGGCGGTCTCGCACGTCGGCGACGGCATCCGCGTCGCCACGTCCGACGGAGACGAGCTGCGGCTCGCCCCGACCGGCTGGTCCTGGCTCGACCGGCGTTCGGGCCGGCGCCCGGCGGCCCGGGAGGCGGCGGAGACCCTCGGGGTCCTGATCCGTCATCCGCACCTGCGCCCGGTCGGCCCGGCCGCCGCGCCCGGTCACGGCCTGCCGCTGGGCCCGCTGCTGGTCACGGCCGCTGTTCTGTGGGCGGCTGCCCTGCTGTTCCTCGGCTGACCCCCGTCCCGGTTCCGGCGCCTATCGGCGTCCGTGCGGGAACCGGGACGCGGTCGCCGTCAGCCGCCCATGACCTCGCGGCGGAAGTCGTCCATCGGCATGGTCTTGTCCTCGTCCGGCATCGTGATCGTGAACTTCTCCCCGAAGGAGTCGTACCGCGTGGTGCTCGTCCGCCCGTCGCGCTCAGCCTCCAGGCGTACGAGGCGTGAGCTCTCGCTCTCCAGGTAGTACGTGTCGGTGGCCGCGCCCGAGGAGACCGAGAAGGCGGTCGTCCGCCTGCCGTCGAAGGTCTTGTCGCTCTCCGGCGCGTGCTCCGCGCTGTCGGAGATCACGAAGTAGACGTCGCAGCCCTGACCGGTCTCGGTCGTCACGAAGACGTCGGCCAGCCGCTCAGGCAGGTCGATGGCCTGTCCCCGCTGCTTGAGGGCGTCGGCGAACATCGGCGCGCTGGTGTAGGTCTTCCCGTCCTTGCAGTACATCTCGCCGGTCGCGCTCGCTCCGGACGCCTTGATGCGTAGCCCCTGGTCCGGATCCGACCAGATCTCCTGCGACCCGCCGCCGAGCGCGGTCGTCGAGCCGCGCCCGTGGAAGGACGTCGAGCGCAGTTCGTCGTTGGCCTTGTCGACCGACACGCCGCCGGCGGCGCAGCCGGCCGTGAGGGCGACGCCGGCCGCCAGCGCGGCGAGGCGGCGGAGTGTGGCGGGGGTGCGGGCGAGGGTGGGGAACGTCATACGGCTGACCTCGTTCTTCGTCGTTCTTCGTCGCGTTCTCGCCGTACCGGTGGAACCCGGTGCGGCGTCGGCCTGACCGGCCTCGGTGGTTGCGGATGTGCCTCGGGGCGATGTGGATGCGTGGGTCGAGGGGTGGCGTGGGTGCACGGTGCGGTGCCTGTGGGCGGTCGGGGGGCGGCGCGGGCGTTCCGGAGCCGTCGGAGCGGCCGCGGGGCACGGGTGCCCCCGGCGGCGGGTTCCGCGCGGGGATCCGCCGGGGTCGGCGGGACGGCGTGCGGAAGGACGGCGGCGGCTCGCCGGCCTCCGAGCCGTGACGGTCACGGCGGCGCGGGGAGCCGGGTCACACGCGCGCGTCGGAGGTGTCCCGGGCCTCGGGCGTCCCCCCGGCCGCGTCGGCCGTAGCCTCCCGGCCGCTCGGCGGGGTGACGATGTCCTCGACGTGGAACAGACGCGCGATGGGGACATCCGTGCTGCTGTGGGCGATGATCGAGAAGGCGATGCACACGGCGATGAGGGTGTACGCCTCCTGCCCCTGCGGGATTCCCGCCTGGAGCACCAGCAGCCCGTAGACGACCGAGGCGAAGCCCTTCGGGCCGAACCAGGCGCCGACCAGCTTCTCCCGCCGGTCGATCCGGGTCCCGACCAGCGAGATGAGCAGGGACGCGGGCCTGATCAGGACGATCGCCAGGATCACCGCCACGTAGCCGCCGAGGGACAGGTCCGAGAAGAGCCGCGGGGTGAGCAGCGCCCCGAAGACCAGCAGCGCGGCGAACTTCGCGAGCTCGGCGAGCGACTCGCCCAGCGGCTCGAACGCCTTCTGGGACTCCGGTGAGACGGCCATGAGGACCGCGCCCGCGGAGAACGCGGCGAGGTAGGGGTTGGCGTGGGTGAGGTGACAGGCGGCGTAGAGGATGATGCCGGTGGCCAGCGGCAGCAGGGGCTGGAGTTTGGGCTCGGCGCCCAGGAACCGCACCCGTACGAGCAGGTTGAGCAGCAGCGGCATCAGCACGCCGAACGCGAGGCCGAGGCCCAGCTCCAGGCCGATCTTCCCGAGGGACGCCTCGGCGTGGGGGGAGGTCGGGCCGGCGGCGGCGATCAGGATCAGGACGACCGGGAGCGCGAGTCCGTCGTTGATACCGCTCTCGACGTTCAGGAGCTCCCGCAGCCGGGCCGGAACCTCCTTGCGCCCCACGATCGCGGAGGCGAACACCGGGTCGGTCGGTGCGAGGACCGCGCCCACCAGGAAGGACGTCGTCCAGTCCAGACCGACCAGGTAGTGGGTGAGGAGGGCCATGCCGACGCAGGCGAGCGGCATGCCCAGGCCCAGCGCGCGGGCCGGGTTGCGCCAGTTGGCCCGCAGCTTGGCGAAGGAGACGTGCATGCCGTCGGTGAAGAGCACCGCGAACAGCGCGAGGTCGGCGGTGACCGACACGATCTCGCTGTCGGGCGTGATGTGGATCAGCCCGAGGAAGCCGTCGCTGACCAGCGCCCCTCCGAGCAGGAAGAGCAGCGAGGTCGACAGGACGGTACGGGCGGCGAGCCCGGACAGCAGGACGGCGACAAGCAGCGCGGCCCCGAAGACGGCGACGAGCACCATGTCAGGAATCCTCCGATCGGCGAAGAGACGTGTCCCCTGTTCGCCGACCAGGCTTCCCGGCACACCGGTACCGACTTTATAGGTTCCCTACGCGGCATCGACAGCCCCCTGACGTGCAACCGGAAGGGGCCGTTCTTGCCGGTCCACGGCAATCGCACGCCGGTGGCACCGCGCCGCCCGCCCCGCGGGCACGGCACGGCACCGTACGGCGGTCAGCCCCGCGCGGCCCCGTCGGCCCGTGCCCCGGTCTGGTAGATATCGGGTATGCCGTCCGCGTCCTCGTCCCGGTTCTCCTCCTCGCACAGGCGCCGGTAGACGCGGTTGCGCCGGCGCAGCAGCACGGCGGCCAGGGTGGCGGCGACGAAGGAGCCGACGAGCACGGCCGTCTTGACGTGCTCGGCCTCGGCGGGGTCCGGGAAGGCGAGTTCGCCGATGAGGAGCGAGACGGTGAAGCCGATGCCGGCCAGTGTGGCGAGGCTGAACACATCGGCCCAGGCCAGGTCGGGGTTGAGTCTGGCCTTGGTGTACCGGGCGGCGAGATAGGTGCCGAGGAAGACCCCGAGGATCTTGCCGGCGACCAGGCCGACGAGGACCGCGAGCGGCTCCGGGTCCGCGAACACGTGCTTCAGGGCGTCGCCGGAGACGCTGACCCCGGCGGCGAAGAGTGCGAACAGCGGTACCGCGACGCCCGCCGAGAAGGGGTGGACGCGGTGCGAGACCCGGGCGGCGGGAGTGGTCTCCTCGCCCTTGTCGCGGGTGGTGCGCAGGATGAGGCCCATGGCGACGCCGGCGACCGTGGCGTGGACGCCGGAGTTGTACATCAGCGCCCAGACGGCCACGCCGAGCGGGACGTACCACCACCAGCCCCGGACGCGGAAGCGCTGGAGGAAGTAGAAGAGGACGAGTCCGGCGACGGCTCCGCCGAGGGCCCAGAAGTTGAGGCCGGAGGTGAAGAAGACGGCGATGATCAGGATGGCGCCGAGGTCGTCGACGACGGCCAGGGTGAGCAGGAACGCCCGCAGCGCGGACGGCAGGTGGGTGCTGATGACCGCGAGGACGGCGAGCGCGAAGGCGATGTCGGTGGCCATCGGCACGGCCCAGCCGTCGAGGCTCCCGCCGCCCGCGCTGGCGGTCAGGGTGTACAGGGCCGCGGGGACGGCCATGCCGCACAGCGCGGCGATGACGGGCAGGGCCGCGGTGGCGGGGGTGCGCAGTTCGCCGACGACGAGTTCGCGTTTCAGCTCGATGCCGGCGATCAGGAAGAACACCGCGAGCAGTCCGTCGGCGGTCCAGTGCGCGACGGACAGGTCGAGCCCCAGGGCGGGGATGCCGAAGTGGAAGTGCCGTATCTGCTCGTATGCCTCGCTCCACGGGCTGTTCGCCCAGAAGAGCGCGACGACGGCCGCGCCGAGGAGGACCAGTCCTCCGACGGTCTCGGTGCGGAGGGCTTCGGAAAGGGCCTGCCGTTCGGGCCACGGCAGGACGCCGAAGAGGGGGTCTCGCTGGCGGGTGGGCGTCACGGGTGGGCCTCCGGGGCGGTTCGACTGATGGGCGCACGGGCCCTCGGACGCCGACCAGACTTCCCGGCACACCAGCGTCGACTGACGCGTTCTTTCACCCTATCGACCCTGTTCCGATCTCACCAGATCAGTTCTCACCTGCTGAAACGCACCCGAGGGGGTCCGTTCCCGCCGTTGTGGGTGGCGGGAACGGACCCCCTCGGGGAGGTCTCCGAAAGGAACGGTCAGACGCCGACGCCGGCCTTCACCGGCTCCTCGTCCGCGTCGTCGTCATCGTCGGTGGACTCGCCGGCCTTGCGGGCACGGACGAACTCCAGGAAGGAGTTGAGTTCCCGCTTGACGACCGGGGCCAGGAGGTAGAGACCGATGATGTTGATGACCGCGAGCATGAACAGCACCGCGTCGGCCATGTCGATCAGGGTCTGGAGCGTCAGCAGCGAGCCGGCGACCGCGACGATCGTGTAGAGCAGCTTGTAGACGGTCTCACTGGCGCGGCTGCGGCCGAACATGTACGACCATGCCTTGAGGCCGTAGTAGCCCCAGGTGATCAGCGTGGAGAAGGCGAACAGCAGGACCGCCACGGCCAGGGCGTACTTGAACCACGGCATCACGGAGCTGAAGGCGTCGGAGGTGATCGTGACACCGCCGATGGACTGGCCCGCGCGGGCCTCGACCCAGCTGGCCGGGTTGGCGATGACGATGGTCAGCGCCGTCATGGTGCAGATGACGACCGTGTCGATGAACGGCTCCAGCAGCGCGACCAGGCCCTCGCTCGCGGGGTGCTTGGTCTTGACCGCGGAGTGGGCGATCGGCGCGGAGCCGAGACCGGCCTCGTTGGAGAAGGCGGCCCGCTTGAAGCCGACGATCAGGGCACCGATGACACCGCCCGCGACGCCCTGGGGGTTGAACGCGCCCTCGATGATCGTGGAGACCGCGGCGGGCACGGCCGTGACGTTGACCAGGATGACGACGAGGCAGGCGACGATGTACATGGCGGCCATGGCCGGAACCAGGCGGCTGGTGACCGAGGCGATGGAGCGGATGCCGCCGAGCAGCACCAGGCCGACGAGCGAGGCGATCAGGATGCCGAAGAAGAGGGCACCGGTCGACGAGCCCAGGGTGTCGCTTCCCGTGACGTTGACGAGCAGCTCGTAGGACTGGTTGACCTGGAAGAGGTTGCCGCCGAACAGACCGAAGAACAGGACCATGAAGGCGGCCAGGAAGGCGAGCACCTTGCCGAAGCGCAGGCCGTTCTTGCCGAAGCGCTCGGCGAGACCCTTGGGCAGGTAGTGCATCGGGCCGCCGGAGACGGTGCCGTCGGCGTGCACCTCGCGGTACTTCACGCCGAGCGTGACCTCGACGAACTTGGTGGCCATGCCCAGCAGGCCGCACAGGATCATCCAGAAGGTGGCGCCGGGGCCACCGATGGAGACGGCGACGGCCACACCCGCGATGTTGCCGAGGCCGACCGTGCCGGAGACGGCGGCGGTCAGGGCCTGGAAGTGGTTGACCTCGCCGGTCGCGCCCTTCTCGTCGTACTTACCGCGCACCACGTCGATGGCCAGGCGGAACTTGCGCAACTGGACGAACCCGAACCAGCCCGTGAAGACCAGACCGGCCACGACGAGCCAGGCCACGATCAGGGGGAGTTGCGTACCGGCGACAGGGACGGAGTAGAAGACGACGTCCCCGAGCCATTGGGCGACGGGCTTGAAGACTCCGCTGACGGCTTCGTCAACGGACTGGGTCATGGAGTCGAGTGACACGGTGAGTACCTCGTGACGCAGGACCGGCGCCTGGGAGGGTGCGCCAGTGGATGTGCGGTCTCTGAGCGAATGCCGTTTGTCCGAGCGGCGGGCCAGGGTGTGCTGGCCCGTGGACTCGGACCGTGATCATCCTGGTCGTGCTGACCGGCTTCGGCCGGCCGCTGCGCGAGGTGGCGAGGGGTGGTGCCACCTGCGGAGTTGGGCATTCCTACCACGTCACCGCCAGAATGGTGTGTGGCGCATGTCACACTACGGAAGGTGATCTACGAAAACCCCAGCGAGCGTGACGCGACCGTTATCCGGACACCTACATCCGTTCACCGGGCACTTATCTCCGCAGGTCAGGAGCGTAATCCGCGGACGCGCATGTCGTGCGGGCCCTACGGGAACCCCGGACGGCCGGTCACCGAGCGAATGTAACCAGAACTGAGCGGATCGGCGCGAAAGGAGCACACTGGCAGCAGGGCTCGTGCGGCGTCTTCGCTGGAGGCTGATTCGGATGGCCAGGTCCCTGTCCCGTTCGCGCTACGCCCCGGATCGGGGGCTCACCACCCGCATGGTGACGACGATGTTCCTGATCGGGCTGCTCTACGTGGTCTTCGTCGGCGTCCTGATGGTCCTCCTGCGCGGCTCCTGGCCCGTCATCCTGCTGATCGCGGGCGCTCTCTTCGTCGCGCAGTTCTGGTTCAGCGACCGGATCGCCGCCTACAGCATGGGTGCCCGCGAGGTCACACCCGAGCAGGCACCCGAGCTGCACGGCGCCGTGGACCGCATCTGCGCGCTCGCCGACATGCCCAAACCCCGGGTGGCGATCGCCGACAGCGACGTACCGAACGCCTTCGCCACCGGACGCAGCGAGAAGACCGCCCTCGTGTGCGCCACCACCGGCCTCCTCCGGCGACTGGAACCGGAGGAACTGGAAGGCGTCCTCGCCCACGAGTTGTCGCACGTCGCCCATCGCGACGTCGCCGTGATGACGATCGCGTCGTTCCTCGGCGTCCTCGCGGGCGTGATGACCCGCGTCGCGCTCTACAGCGGCCTCGGACGCAGCCGCGACAGCAACACCGCCATCGCGGTCATCCTGGTCCCCGTGGTCAGCGCCGTCATCTACGTGATCAGTTTCCTGCTCACCCGGGTCCTCTCCCGCTACCGCGAACTGTCCGCCGACCGCGCGGCGGCGCTGCTCACCGGCCGGCCGTCCGCACTCGCCTCCGCGCTCACCAAGGTGACCGGCCAGATGGCCCGGATCCCGACCCGGGACCTGCGGAAGGCCGAGCCGTTCAACGCGTTCTGGTTCGCCCCCGCGTTCTCCTCCAAGGAGAGCCTGAGCCGGCTGCTCTCCTCCCACCCCACCCTTGAACAGCGCCTCGACCAGCTGGGCCGGATCTCGGCGCAGCTCGGCCGCTGACGACCGACGGAGGTTCGTGCCGTGGGATTTCTCGACGCCATCCTCGGCCGCAGCAAGCCGGTCCGTCCCGACCTCGACCGGCTCTTCGGCCTGCCCTCCGCCGCGATCACCCTGGAGGCGGGGACGGGGCTGGCCCCGACCGGTACCGGCTCGGTGTGCTTCGCGAGCGTCGAGGGAGGCGCCTTCGCCCGGCTCCGGCAGGACGTACGCGACCTGCTCGACGCGGACACCGGGCGCGGCGGCACGCCGGTGGAGTTCAGCCGGGACGCCTACGGCTACACCTGGCTCCTCACCCGCCACCCCGCCGAGGACACCGTCGGGCTGGTCAACGACCTGCACGCCGTCAACACCCTGCTCCAGGACGCCGGCTTCGGCCCGCAGCTGCTCTGTTCGCTGATCGGCTTCCGCCCGGCGGCGGGCGGACGCTCCCTTGCGCTCGTCTATCTCTACAAGCGCGGCACCTTCTATCCCTTCGCGCCGCTCCCCGGTGGGGCCGAGAAGCGTGACAACCCGCTGGAACTGCAGGTCCGGTCGCTCCTCGCGGACGACCTGCGGATGGAAGCCGATCTGGGGCGGTGGTTCCCGGTGTGGGGCGCGCCGGGCCTCACGAGCGCCGGATGAGCACGGGACCGGTCGCCCCGTTCCCCGTCACGGCCGGCCGGCGTCCCGCGAGGCGTGCCGTCCCGTGGGACGCGCGAGCACGTTTCGCGGGTCCGTCGCCCGGGTGATCGCCGACTCGACGGCCGTGATGCGATCGGCGAGCAGTCCCAGGGCGGCGACCGCGCGGTCCAGCGGATCGTCGCCGGAGCCGCCGAGGGCCCGGACGCGCGCGTGGGCGGTGAGGATCTCCGTCCAGCGGTCCCGCTGCGCGGCGGTGAGGGTGCCGCGCAGGTCGCCGAGCTTGAGGAGGTTGGCCTCGGCCTCGGCGGTCAGGGTCTGCGCCTCGGCGGTGTAGTGGTCGTCGATGACGGCGGCGAGTTCGGCGTCGTTCATGGCCGGCGAGACGCGCGCCACGATCTTGTTCATGTTGCGGTAGGAGCCCTGGAGGCGGAAGGGCGGCTCGGTTCGGGCGTCGTCGGACCGGGCGGCCGAGGCGATGTACGCCTCGTTGACGGCGAGGACGGTCGCCCGCGCGGTCAGGACGTGGCGCAACACGGCGAGGAGACGGTCGAGTTCGGCGGCGGCGTAGGGGTGGACGAGTCGGTCCCGGCGGGCGGTCGGGTCGCCGGCCGCCAGCCGCACGAGGAGTTCGAGGTCGTCGCGGTCGCGGCCGGCCAGGGGCGCGAGGACCGGGTGGGAGGTGAGGGCGTTCTCGACGAAGCTGAGCGCGAAGACCTCCTCCTTGCCGGTCAGCACGTCGCCCAGGTTCCACACGTCGGCGCGGTTGGCGAGCATGTCCGGCACGCGGAAGCGCCGGCCCGACTCCGTGTACGGGTTTCCGGCCATGCAGACCGCGAAGCGCTTGCCGCGCAGGTCGTGCCCGTCCAGGGTCCGGGTGGCGTCGCACAGCGGGATGAACTTCTGCAGGAACTCCGGCGCGGTGTGCTGGATGTCGTCGACGTACAGCATCACGTTGTTGCCCGCGCGGAGCGCGAAGGCGATCTTCTCCAGCTCCCGGCGGGCGGCGGAGTTCGGCGCGTCCTCGGGGTCGAGCGAGGTGGTGTCGTGGCCGAGGGCGGGCCCGTCCACCTTGACCAGCAGGAGGCCGAGACGGTCGGCGACGTACTCGACGAGCGTCGTCTTGCCGTATCCGGGAGGGGACAGGAGCAGCAGGAGGCCGTGCGAGTCGGTCCGCTTGGCGTCGCCGGTGGCGCCGAGCTGCTTGGCGAGGTTGTCTCCGATCAGCGGCAGGTAGACCTCGTCGACGAGCCGGTTGCGGACGAAGGACGACATGACCCGCGGGCGGTACTCGTCGATCCGCAGGCGGGCGCGTTCGGTGGCGACGAGCGCGGTGCGGCGCTGCTGGTAGGCGCGGAAGCCGGGGGCGTCGTGCTCGGCGAAGCTCCCGGTCCGGTCGAGGAACTCGTCGAGGCGCAGGGGCAGCGCGCGGTTCTCGATGCGGGGGTGGGCGCCGAGGAGCCCGGTGACCGTCGCGGCGGTCGTCACTCCCAGGTCGTAGCGGTCGAGTCCGGGGCACAGCTCGACGGCGACGGCCTCGGCGAGCGCTCCGTCGTCGGGCCGCTCCCCGGACCCCGCCGCGTAGGAGGTGAGCCAGCTCTCGACGAGCTGCCGCCGCGCGGACGGGTCCGTGAAGGCCGCGAGGCCGTCGTCGTAGGCGGACGTCCCGACGGCCCGGCGGAATTTGTCCAGGAAGGTGCGGGCCGTGTCCGAGACGGCGAATCCCGGCGGCCCGGACACCAGTTCCTCCACGAGGTACTCGGCCGCCGCGCGGTCTCCGATCTCCTCCGCGAGTTCCGCGCACAGCCCGTCCACGGCCGTCGCGACGCCGAAGGTGTCGCGGGCCTGGTTCAGGAAGACCGCGCGGCGGCTCCACAGGTCACGGGTCTCGGCGGTGGTGGCCTGCTCCCAGAAGACCTGGGCGGCGGCCCGCGCCTCCGGCGCGTAGCGCAGCAGGCCCGCGCCGTCGCGCAGCCGCAGCAGGGTGTCGAGGATCGCCGCCGCGTCGTGGTCGTGGACCCCGCGCTCGTAGCCCTCGTCGTAGGCGGACTCCGCCGCCCGGCGCGCGAGCGCGGGCAGGTCGGCGCCGGCCAGGGCGTCGGCGCCGTGCTCGGCGAGCAGGCGGGCGGCCAGGTACTCGCCGCGGTAGACCTCGGCCGACTCCGAGGGCAGGGTGCGTCCCCAGTACGGGCGGGTGGCGGCGAAGTCCGCTGCCGTGACGGGCTGCCGGAAGTCGGTGCCGGTCAGCGCGAACACGAGGGTGTCCTCGTGGGGGACGAGGGTCAGTTCGGGGACCTGGTGGTGGACGGCGAACCGGTGCCGGCCCAGCCGGATCGTGTCGCCGCCGTCGGCGAACAGCTCGGTGCGGTCGCGCAGCGCCCGTCCGGCCTCCTGCCGGGCGGCGGCGAGCCGTCCGTCGAGCTCCTCGGCGCGTACCTGGTCGCCCAGTTCGCGCAGTTCCGCGACGGCGCGGCGCACCTTGGCGACCATCGGGTCGGAGGCGAAGTAGGTGTGCACCTCGTCGAGGCCCGTCAGGGTCGCGACCCGCCGGGCGATGGATTCGAGGATGCGTCCGGCGGACTCGGCGACGCGCTCGGTGCGCCGGGCGCGGGCGTCCTGGAGGGCCTGTCTGCGGGCGGCGAAGGCGTCGTGGATCTCGGCGCGCTTGTCGTCGACGCCGGCGAGGAAGCCGTCGTGCTCGGCGAAGCGGGACTCGAGGTTCTCCAGCCGCAGCAGGAGGTGGCCGAGCTGGTCGTCGCAGTGCTCGGGGGTGTCCGCGGCGGCCAGGGCCGCGGTGACGGCCTGGCCGAGCAGCGCGAGTTCGGCGGCGAACTCCGCCCGTCCCTCCTGGTCGAGGAGTTCGGCACGGCGGGCGTCGAGGACGGCGCGGGCGCGGTTCACCGTGGCCAGGACGTCGGCGACGCTCTCCAGGATCGCCGTGCGTACGGTGGCGTCGCCGATGTCCAGGCCGGCGACGATCTCGGTGAGCGTCCGCAGCCCGAGGGTGTGCTCGTCGAGCCGGTCGCGGACCGGGCCCGCCTCGGCGGCGGTCGCCAGTCCGGCCGCCTCCCCCGCGAGGCGTTCGGCCTCGGCGTGGTGCGGGTGGAAGGCGTCGTCCCGGCGGAGGAAGTCGACGGCCCGCCGGGCCGCGGCGGCGATGTCGGCCTCGACGTCCGCGGTCAGGGTGTCGATGGCCTCGGTGTCGGCGTAGCGCATCTCCTTCAGGGTGACCAGGTGTCCCTGGGCCCGGCGGAGTTCGGTGATCCGGGAGATCCACTCCTCGGCCGTGGCGGGCGCCTCGCCGCGGACCCGCCGCACCAGGCCGGCGATCTGCCGGGTGGACGTCTCCAGGGCCTCGGCCGCCTGCCGGGTGAGTGTGGTCACCGTCTCGAACTCGTCGAGCACCTGCGCGGCCGTGGTCCGCAGCGCGGTGAGCGGGGTGAGCAGGTCTCCGGTCTCCGGGTCGCCCAGCCAGTGGTGGACGTCGGTCGCCCGGACGCACGCGGCGGCCAGCGCCTCGTACATCCCCGCCGCGGCCGCCGGTTCGGCGGCCTGGCGGGCGATGGACAGGCAGTCGGAGACGCCGCGGACGAGATCCGGGTTGCCGATGCGGGCCAGCGGTCCCGCGGCCGGCGGGGCCGCGTGGGTGTCTGCGGTGTAAGGGGTCCGCCAGATCTGCGCGAGATGGGCCCGGCCGGGCTCCTCGTCCTCGGCGCGCAGGACCACCATCGTCCCGTCGTCGAGGAGTGCGTGGCCGCGGCAGGAGACGGGGCTGGTGGTCTCCTTGCGGATCACGTTGTAGGGCAGGAGGAGGGTGCGGCTCCGGTTGCTGTCGTGGAAGACGAAGAGGAGGTCCTCTCCGTTGGGGGAGCGGACGGTCCGCTCGAACTCCGCGCCCGCCGGGTCGGTGTCGAAGGTCTTCACGGCGCCGGAGGCGAGGCAGTAGCCGCCGGGGAACACGATGCCCTGGTCCTCGGGCAGCCGCAGGCACGCCTGTCCGATGCCGTCGAGCCGCACCGCCTCGCCGGTCAGTGTGTGGAAGACCAGGTGGCGTCGGGTCTCCTCCTTGTACGGGTGGACGCGCACCAGGACCAGGGGGCCCACGACCGCGTAGGAGACGGCGGCGTCGGCCAGGGACTGCAGCGGCTCGTCGACGGGCTCGGAGTAGACGCCTTCGCCGGTCTCGGTGTCGTTCTCGGTCTTGAGGGTCAGCGTGCCGCCGACGGTGGAGACGTAGACCCGGCCGTCCAGCGAGATGTGCGGGTGGCGGCCCGGAACGTGGTCGTCGCGGGTCGTGTCCACCCAGTCGACGTCCTGCGAGGCGGGGAGGACGTGGTCGCGCTCCCCTCGGGCGTCGAGGAAGCGCGTCTCGCCCGACGGGCCGAGCGACCAGCGCAGCACGCGGAGGTCGTCGGCCTTCTCCCCGGTACGGAAGACGGCCAGCAGGCGGCCTTCGACACGGCGCAGCCGCAGCAGCCGGGCACCGCGGAAGTAGCGGTGCAGCGCGGCGAACTCGCGGACGAAGGCGGGGTCGTCGAGGAGACCGGGCACCGCGTCCTCGGGCAGCGGGTTCAGGTCTCGGTCGTAGAGGGTGAACACGTCGGCGACCGCGGCCTCGGGGCGGCCCGTGGAGGGGGTGTGGTGCCCGAGGAGCAGCAGGTCGCCGACGGCGACGACGTCCCGGGGCAGGCAGGCGTGCTCCGTGCGGACGCGGTCGGTGCGGGTGAGGCTGAGCTCTCCGCCCCCGAAGGCGGCGATCCGGGCCTCGTTGAGGGCCTCGGCCCGCCGGGCCAGTTCGGTCGCCTGCGCGGCGAGGCGATCGCGCAGCACGGCGTAGGTGTCCTGGTCGATGCCCGTGCTCATACCGTCCCACTCCCTAGTACAGTATTCAACTGAGGTCCGGTGCCGGCGTTCCCCCGTGTCCGGCACCGGACCTCCTTCTGACCACTCCCCCGGGGCGGTCAGCTCGTGGCGGCCGTTCCGTTCAGCACGGCCTTGTCGATGGTCTTCGCGTCGAGCACCCCGGACTTCATGACCTTCGCCAGCAGCGCGGACACGCTCAGGTTCTGCACGTCGGAGCTGGAGAGCGAGCCGAGCACCCGCGTGAGGTCCTCGGTGAAGGAACCCGAGCCGTCCAGCCACGGGCCCGCGAGCGTCTGCGCGGTCTGCGAGGAGTCCATGAAGCCGTCGACCGACTTGCCGAGCGCGACCGACCGCACCAGCCGGTCGAGGAAGACGGACTCGCCTCCGACGATGCTGATGTCGGCGTGCTCCAGACCGGTCGCCAGGACGGTGGCCTGCGCCTCCGCGACCTGACGCTGGACGTCGAGCCCGGCGATACGGATGTCCTTCTCCGCCTCCAGCCGCAGCCGGAACTCCTCGTGCGTGCGTGATGCCTCGTCGAGTGCCGCCATCGCCGCCGCCTTCTCCGTCAGGCCGGCCGCCTCGGCCTTCAGCTTCTCGCCGATCGCGGTCGCCTCGGCGAGCGCCTTCTCGCGGGTGCCGACCGCCTCGGCACGCAGCCGGGCCTCGGTGGCCCCGGCCTCGGCTCGGCCCGCCTTCTCGATCGCGTCGGCCTCCTTCTCGCGGACCTGCACGGACGCCAGGCCCTCGGCCGCGGCCTCGGCCTGGATGCCCTCGGCGAGCCTGACCTTGGCCCGCGCGTCCATGTCGGCGGCCTTGTGCCGGGCCTCGGCCAGGGTGAGCTCCTCCGCGGCCCGGTGCACCGCCGACTGCTCGGCCGCCTCGGCCGCCTTGATGTCCTTGACCAGTTTCTCCTGCGCCTCGGCCTCCGCCGCGATGATGATCGCCTGCCGCTCGCGCTCGGCCTCCTCGACCGCCCGCAGCCGCTTGATCGACTCCTCCTGCTCGGCGACCGTACGGTCCACCGCGATCCGCTCGCGGATGACCTCGGCGATGTCCCGGCGCTGGGACTCGACCTCCTTCTCCGCGGAGATGCGGGTCAGTTCGGTCTCCCGGTCGCGGGCGATGACCTCCAGCATCCGGTCCTTCTCGATCCGCTCGTTCTCGACGGCGATCACGCGCTCGCGGTTCTTCTGCGCCACGGCGACCTCACGCGCCTGGTTCTCCCGCTGGATGCCGAGCTGCTCCTCCGTCTTGAGGAAGGCGCCCTGGGACCGGAGCCGCTCCTCCTCGACCACCCGGGCCGTCTCGGCCTCCTCCCTGGCCCGGACGGTGTCGACCTCGCGGCGCTGCTTGATCTCCGCGTCGGCCTGCCGCCGCTCCAGCTCCAGGATGGCCTCGCGGGCGTCGACGTTCTGCCGGGTGATCTCCTTCTTCTCGTGCTGGCGCAGCTCGTTCGTCCGGACGTTCTCGACCGCCGTCAACTCGGTGATCTTGCGGATGCCCTGGGCGTCGAGGATGTTGCCGGCGTCCAGCTGGGCCAGCGGCGTCTGCTCCAGGTAGTCGATGGCGGCGTCCTCGAGGCTGTAGCCGTTGAGGTCGATGCCGATGATCTCGATGATCCGGAACCGAAGCTCCTCGCGCTTGGTGTAGAGGTCGGTGAAGTCCATCTGCTTGCCGACCGTCTTCAGCGCCTCGGAGAACTTGGCGTTGAACAGCTCCTGCAGGGTCTCCTTGTCGGAGGCCCGGTGGGTCCCGATGGCCTGGGCCACCTTGACGACGTCCTCGACGGTCTTGTTGACCCGGACGAAGAACGAGATGCGGATGTCGGCGCGGATGTTGTCCCGGCAGATCAGCCCGTCCCGTCCGGTCCGGGAGATCTCGATGGTCTTGACCGAGATGTCCATCACCTCGGCCTTGTGCAGCACGGGCAGCACGACCTGGCCGGTGAAGGTGACGTCGACCTTGCGCATCTTCGAGACGATCAGCGCCTTGCCCTGTTCCACCTTCCGGAAGAGCCGGCTGACCGCGAACAGCAGCGTCGCGGCGACGAGCAGGACAACGACGACGAGCACGCCGATGCCCACGGTGATGGAATTCATGAGAAACCCCGTAGGTGAGGAAGGAAGGTGGGGGAACGAGGGCGCGGCCGGCCCCCGGCGGTGCGGGCGTCGCGCCGAAGGCGGTCGCCGGGTACCGGCCGGTGCGCGGGAGCGCCACCGCTCAGCGGTGCGCCGCCGTGCCGCGTGGTTCGGGTGAAGGCCGCGCGGGCAGCCCGGGTTCGTCCGGGAACAGCTTCGCCAGCGGCCTGACGATCCGGCGCGTCACGCGCCAGGAGACGAAGGGCGCGAGGAGAAGCAGAAGCAGGGAGAGGAGCAGGTCGACGGCTCCGGGCAGGCCCGCCCGGTCGAGCGCCACGGAGCCCAGCAGGCTCAGGGACCAGCCGGTCACCAGGAACACCGAGACGGACACGGCGACCGGCACCCCGGCGAGGTGCCATGCCTCGGCGTCCACGTCGGAGTCGAAGCTGTCCCGCCCGGCCGCCCCGCACAGGACCAGCAGCCAGAACCCCAGGGCGATGATCAGGGCCGCGGTGAACAGCATCGCGGGGA